>NZ_CP047946.1:1438452-2876904 GCF_014279655.1 Synechococcus sp. ROS8604 | reverse complement strand
AAAACCTCCTGTTACTGCCAGCTTTTGAAACAGGTACGTTGTGGAATGGGAAGAGAGCGATGGGGAGATTCGCCCTGTTTCCCCATCACTCACACCCTGGGGAAAACTTCTGGCTGCTTGGGGTGCGGAGTTGTCCCTGGTTTTCCACGGTTTTGAGTCGGGCGAATCAGTGGATTCCTCAGGCAGTTTCTGGTCCGAACCCAGCTGATTTGGTGCCCATTGATGCCGTTGCATTGATGCCGGTGCGTCACACCAGGGGTTGAATGCCGAGCGCAATCCCGAGGCTCACAACAAGGCCAACGAAGGCCTTCCAAAGGTCCATACCGATGATCCGGCCAAGATTTCCCCCCTCACGATTGGTGAATACAACCTCAAACTCCTGTTCCTTGACCCGCAGGGCGATCTCCCGACCACCGATCAATCCCAGGAACACCCATGTGGTGCTGAGGGGGAAGCTGGATAGGAAGGCTTTGTAGAACAGGCACAGCCCAAAGAAGAAATCAATCACCGTGGCCGATCGCAGATCGGAGGTGTTGGTTTTGGTGCGTAAGACGGCCTGGAGCGGGCCACCACCGGTGGCGACCAGCACGCATAGGCCCACGCAGAGCACCGCCGTGCAGATCGCCATGGCAAAGAAGTCAAGTTGGCGAGGCAGGAAAACAAAAATGTTCGCGAGGTCCTGCACCAGCCACATGCTCCATAGAAAACCGGTGGAGAACCACTGCAGGCCATACCAGATCTTGTTGATCTGTTTGCCTTCTTGAGTCCGCAGGAAGACCCAGCGCTCGAGCAGCCACACGCCCAGGCCGTAGGCGCTGAGACCAACGAAAAACGCCACGATGTAACCCGTCAGAGAGCTAGTCAGCAGCTGTCCGATATTGGCTGGATGGAACGAGGAGAGCACCAGAAAGGAGGTGCTCACGGGGGCACCCCACTGAGTAAGCGCCAGAACGGCGAGGGGAGGAAGGATGTAGACCCAGGTGAAGGGTTCAGGAAGTGGGAACTCCTGACCAGGAACACTGAGGCGACCCCAGGCAGGATCACCGTTCTTGAGGAACCAACCGAGCATCAGCACCGCAATCGTGACCGTGCTGATGAAGGCCATCTGCACCACTTTTGGGCTGCGTGTCTTGTTCGAAGAGATGTAAGTCCCGAGGGTTTGAAGTGAGTCGTTGGTAACAACCGAGTAGGCCGCCAATAAGAAGCCAACGATCATCCAGGTGTTGACATCCATGAATCCGCTCATTCGGATGACATCAACATTGTTAAGTGGGCTTCAGAACCGATGGCGGTAATGCAGACGACTGCAGGCTGTGTTTTGGTTTTTCAAGGGAGCGACGCGTTAAAACCCCATCACCTTGGCCACGGTGCTCAGATCAGGATCAAGATCGGCGTAAAAAGCGGCGTCATTGTTGTTGATCGCGCAGTCCGGATCTTTCAGACCATTCCCGGTCAACACACAGACCACGGTGGATCCGTCTGGTACCTCTGCTGCCCGTTTGATCAAGCCCGCCACTGAGGCTGCACTGGCGGGTTCACAGAAGATTCCCTCCTGGCCACCGAGAAGTTTGTAGGCAGCGATGATTTCCTCATCGGTGACATCTAGGAAGGCTCCGTTGCTGGCCTGACGGGCTGCGATCGCCTTGTCTCGATTCACCGGGTTGCCAATGCGAATCGCGGTCGCGATTGTTTCTGGATCACTCACGGTGGTTTCATTCACCAGCGGCGCGGAGCCACTGGCCTGAAACCCCATCATTCGCGGCAAACGCCGACTGCGACCAGCTTGTTGATATTCCTGGAATCCCATCCAGTAGGCCGTGATATTTCCGGCATTGCCCATCGGAATACACAGCCAGTCGGGAGCATCTCCTAGTGCATCGACGATTTCAAAGGCTGCTGTTTTCTGTCCCTGCAATCGGTAAGGGTTCACCGAATTCACCAGGGTGATGGGGTATTTCTCGGCTGCTTCGCGAACGATGTCGAGGGCACGGTCGAAATTTCCCCGGATCGCGAGCACTTCGGCTCCGTAGACCAGGGCCTGCGCCAGTTTCCCTTGCGCGACGTATCCGTCTGGGATCAACACGAAGGCCCGCATCCCGCCTCGTCGGGCATAGGCGGCCGCGGCAGCACTCGTATTGCCTGTGCTGGCACAAATCACCGCTTCACAGCCCGCTTCTTTGGCCTTGCTAATCGCCATGGTCATCCCCCGATCCTTGAAGGATCCGGTGGGATTGAGACCGTCGTATTTGATGAACACCTTCACGCCACGACCAATCCGTTCCGCAATGGATGGGACAGGGATCAGCGGAGTGGCACCTTCGTGCAGGGTGATCACTGGAGTCGCCGAGGAAACGGGAAGCCAGGATCGATAGGCTTCAATCAGTCCTGGCCAGTCCTGCATGACTGGTTTGGCCGTGAAACGCCGGCGGAGGTTCTTGAATACGGACACCCGCAGAGAGCAGCAATTCCAGAAATCTATGTGTCTGGATCGAGCGGCCGGGTGTACGAAGGCTTTATTTCAAACCGTCGAGGGGTGAATCGGAGAAGAATTTCACCAAGCCAGCAATGGATTCAGCTTTTTCGATCAAGGCCATGAGGGCAGGAATATTCACCTCCATCACCTCTGCCGGATAGGCATCCAGAAAGTTGATCACGGTGAGGCCACCCTCTTCTTTTTGCAGACCGTTAATGACACCGGCTCGGATGGCAGGAACGCTCACCGAGGGATCGGGCACTTTGAGGGGATAAATGATCGTTGCGACACGGCGGATGATGACGTCTCCGATGCGAGTGGACATCAAACGACTGGTAAGAACTAAGGGAAGATCAAGTTTCTGGTTCAGTAATTTGGCGACCTCTTTGGGATCCTGTTTTCCAAAGCGAAGAACATCAGAAAGAATGCCTCTGGCTTTGCCAGTTTCTGCGAGATAGACAAGGTCGCTCACAGAGATCGATCGTTTATAGGCTCCGCTGACGAGAGCAACATCCTTGGCAGCATGGACCGGTTGAAACGCAGATGAAATGCTGAGACCGATTGCGGCACCAAGCGCCAGGATGGTTTGGCGGCTGGATTTGCGGGGCATGATCTTGAACAATTGACGGAATCTAATTCGGACTTCCTGCTGCTGCTTTGACCAGGCGGACAACTCCGCGTTCGGCTAATCCTTGTGCCAGCGCAACACCCATTTGTCTTGCATCCCGTTCACGAATCAAGCGAGGAAGTCGACTAAACACAAGATCAGGATTGAAACCTGGCAATTGCTGTAAAACGCCGATGAGTTGCCGGATTGGCTCCAGGTCGAGATAGCTGTCTTCGTTGAGGGATGGGCTGGCATCAAGCAGCAGCGTTGGTTGAAGAGGCCGCGGCAAGCGGCGCCCGATGCGTTGTAGGGCTGTCCAGCCAATCGCATCCAAACGATCCGCTACCGCTTCAACCAGTTGATTGCGGAGCATGCCGCCGTTGGCTGAAAACAGAAAGTCGAGCACTTGATCGAGTAAAGACTCGAGATCTAGTTGGTTTTGACTCCCTGCACTTGCAACAAGACCTTCCAGCCTTGTCCAACGGAAGGCATCACCTTCGAACAACATCTCTTTGAGACTTTGACGCAATTGAGGATCAGGATCTTCCATCAAACGTCTCGCGAAGTAGGGGTAGGCCGCACCAAGAATTTTGAACTCCGAATCCACGCTCAGGGCAATGCCTTCAAGGGTGACGAGAGAGCGGAGGATGAGGGCGTAGTAAGGGGGAACTCGGAAGGGGAATTTGTACATCACACCGGACATATCGTCGGTCACACTTTTGAAATCCATGCGATTAACGCCCATCTCGATCGCTTGACTGAAGACGGATTCAAAAGCAGGAACGATCGGTTCCAAATTCACGTCTTCAGCTAAAAATCCGAGGGTGACGAAATCCTTGGAGAGTTTTCCAAAATTGCGATTGACAAGATGAACAACTGCTTGGATGAGTCCGGTTCGGGATTCACGGCTGACCTCACTCATCATCCCGAAATCGAGATAGCAGAGTCGACCATCGGCCATCGCTAGGAGATTTCCAGGGTGGGGATCAGCGTGGAAAAACCCATGTTCGAGCAGCTGTTGCAAGCTGCAGCTCACTCCCACTTCCACCATGTCATTGGGATCAATTCCTAACTCCCGAACAGCTTCGAGATTGGTGAGTTTGACGCCATCAATCCATTCCATTGTGAGCACCCGTCGACTGGTGGCTTCTGCAAAAATTTCGGGAACGGCGATGCGCGGATTTTGTTTGTGCAATTCGCGGAATTTATTTGCATTAGCTGCTTCGTTGAGATAATCCATCTCTTCGAAAACGCGGCTCCCTAATTCATCGATCAGTGCAACAAGATCGCTACGAATAAGGCCGATGTTGCTATTCAGCCATGCGGCAATATTGCGAACAATGTAGAGGTCAAGAGTGATTTGTTCTCGCAACCCAGGGCGTTGCACCTTGACGGCAACTTTTTGGCCGTTCTTGAGATATCCCTGGTGCACTTGGCCCAGCGATGCTGCGGAGATTGGTTCGCGGTCGAGTTCGGAGTAGATGCTGTCGACCGGTGCACCGAGGTCATCCTCGATGCAGGCCATGGCAAGGTCGCTATCGAAGCCAGGAAGTTGATCTTGGAGTTGGGCCAGTTCCTCGAGCAGCACAGGAGGAACGATGTCTGGACGGGTGGAAAGCGCTTGACCCGCCTTAATGAATGCAGGGCCTAGATCAACGAGCAAGTTGGCACATTCTTTGGCTCTCGTTCTGGCTCGCTCCTGATTGCTGAGCAGTCCTAGAAGCTTGTCAACACCAACTCCGAGCAGCAAAAGCCCAATGGGGACCAGGGTTTGCCAGAGGCGGCGCAGGAGGCGTTGCGGATGGCCGGCATAGATTCGCGTGATGGCAGCCGGGTCGTACTCGAGCAGACCGGCGGCCTCAATGAAATCTCCTAGCTCTTGTTGTGCCACAGCCGCCACTGCGTTGGTGGTCCCTTCTAAACGACCGAAGCCGTCGCTACGGTTTGTTGAACCTCGAGATTCGCCGTGCTGACCGGTCTGAGACTGGACAACATCGCACTGATCGAGCGCTTGGAGTTGGCGTTCGAGCAAGGTTTTACCGTGCTCACCGGTGAGACAGGGGCAGGAAAGTCCCTGTTGTTAGATGCGCTTGATGCCCTCCTGGGTGGCATGCAAGGGACGTCTGCGGGGCGGTTGGTAAGGACGGGTTGTGATCGCGCAGTGATTGAAGCGACTTTCACACCCGACGCCGCTGCGCGACGTTGGCTTCAAGAGCATCAACTGGATGATGACGGCGGTGATTTGGTTCTGTCGCGGGAGTGGCGACGACAAGACGATCGCTTGAGCAGTCGCTCAAGGCTGAATGGCAGCGTCGTGAACCGGCAGCAATTGCTTCAGCTCAGGCCCTTGTTGATTGATCTCACCGTTCAGGGTCAAACCCAGCAGCTTGCCTATTTGGGTCAGCAACGTCGTTGGATCGATCGACTCGGCGGTGAGCCGCTTGCGCGGTGTTTACAAACCGTGCGGGAGTGTTTTCAGATTTGGCAGACCTGCCATGCCGACGTGTTGAAGCTGGAGACAGATCGATGTCGTCTCCAAGAGGAGCAGCAGGAGCAAGACGCGTTGTTGATGGAACTCGAGGCAGCTTCCCTTGATGACCCCTCTGAAATTCAACAGCTGGAACAGGAGCAAGACCGCTTGGTCCATGGCGTGCGCTTGCTCGAAGGTCTTGCTGTGTTGATTGGCCGGCTTCAAGACGGCGCTGAGCAGGCTCCATCGGCTTTGGATCACCTCATGGCCTGCTGCCACGAGCTGCAGCAATTGCAGACCCTTGATGCCTCCCTGAGCGTTTCGGCTGAGAGCTGCCTTGATCTGGAGGCTGGTGTTCTCGATTTAATCCGGGGCCTGGAAGCGTATGGAGCGGCTTTGGAGAGCGATCCAGAACGATTGGGTGTGCTGCAGGAACGGCTGGCTTTGCTGAAACGCTTGGAGCGGCGTTATGGCGTTGAACTGAAGGTGTTGATTGAGCGGCGTGATGCGCTGCGCGATCAACATGCCGCTGGGGGTGCCGACGCGGCGTTGGAGGTGTTGCGCTACCAGGAACAGGAGGCTCGCAAGCATCGCGATTCCTGCAACCAATCGCTCACGGCTTTGCGACAGGCTTCCGCCGTGGGCTTGGAGGAGCGCTTGATGGCCCACTTGCGACCGATGGGCCTTGAAAATGTGCGCTTTCGGGTGGATTTCTCTGCAGCTGAGCCCATGGATCTAGGCGCAGATGCGATCTGCTTCTTATTTTCGGCGAATCCAGGCCAGCCCCTGTCCCCGTTAGGAGAGGTGGCCTCAGGAGGGGAGATGTCGCGTTTTCTGTTGGCACTCAAAACCTGTCTGGCGGATGTGGATGGTTCCAGCACCTTGTTGTTTGACGAGATCGACAGTGGTGTGAGCGGTCGCGTGAGTGGAGAGATGGCCAACTTGCTGCGAACCATGGCCAAGCATCGCCAGGTGTTTTGTGTGACCCATCAACCGCTCGTGGCAGCAGCAGCTGATCATCACTTCCGCGTTAGCAAGGAGGTGGTGGACGGAGAAACCTGCTCGCGAGTGTCCCATCTGCGGGACACTCAGGCCAGACGCCAAGAGTTGGCTGAATTGGCTGGAGGGGATTTTGAGGATGCTCAAGCCTATGCGGCAAGTTTGTTGGAGCAGCGAGCAGCCTGAACAGCAGCAGTCTCCTTAGACTTCTGGGCTGCTGAACACACTCCGTATGGGGCGCCCTGCTCCGACCGCAAAGGATGATTCCACCTCGTCGAAGGTTGAGACCTTGAGTGGGGGATCTCCGGAGGATGTGATTCGGGTGCGTGGTGCCCGGCAGCACAACCTCAAAGACGTGGATGTCACGATTCCGCGCAATAAAATGGTGGTGTTCACCGGTGTGAGTGGCAGCGGAAAGAGTTCCTTAGCGTTCGACACGATCTTTGCGGAAGGCCAGCGTCGCTATGTGGAGAGCCTGTCTGCCTATGCGCGTCAGTTTCTTGGCCAGGTGGATAAACCAGATGTGGATGCCATTGAGGGGCTATCCCCGGCGATTTCGATTGATCAGAAATCAACGAGCCATAACCCCCGCTCCACCGTTGGCACGGTGACCGAGATTCACGACTATCTGCGTCTGTTGTTTGGTCGTGCTGGGGAGCCCCATTGTCCTGAATGTGGCCGTTCCATTCGGCCCCAGACTATTGACGAAATGGTTGATCAGATTTTGACGCTTCCTGAGGGAACGCGTTATCAACTTTTAGCGCCGGTGGTGCGCGGAAAAAAGGGAACGCACAGCAAATTGATCAGTGGTTTAGCCGCTGAAGGTTTTGCTCGGATTCGCATTGATGGTGAGGTTCGTGAGCTGGCAGACAACATTGAGATCGACAAAAATCATCAGCACGCTATTGAAGTTGTTGTAGACCGTCTGGTCGCTCGAGAAGGAATTCAGGAACGGCTGAATGATTCTCTGCGGACGGCATTGAAACGTGGTGATGGTTTAGCTCTTGTTGAAGTGGTACCAAAAAAGGGAGAAGAAATACCCGAAGGTGTGGAGAAAGAAAGGCTCTATTCTGAGAACTATGCATGCCCTGTTCATGGGGCGGTGATGGAAGAGCTATCACCAAGACTTTTTTCGTTCAACAGTCCTTATGGAGCCTGCGAGGTTTGTCATGGAATTGGTTACATCAAAAAATTCACTGTTGAACGGGTTATTCCAGATCCGTCCCAGCCTGTGTATTCCGCTGTCGTGCCGTGGGCAGAAAAAGATAATTCGTACTACTTCTCGCTGTTGTACTCCGTAGGAGAAGCTTTTGGGTTTGAAATCAAGACTCCATGGAAGGATCTCACCGATGAACAAAAAGATATTTTGTTGAATGGAAGTCGCGAGCCGATTCAAATTCAGGCAGATAGCCGTTATCGAAAATCTCAGACCTACATGAGACCTTTTGAGGGAATTTTACCGATTCTTGAGCGTCAGCTTCGTGATGCGAGTGGAGAAGCACAGAGGCAGAAACTTGAAAAATATTTAGAGCTAGTCCCCTGTGAGAGTTGTGCTGGACTTCGCTTGCGACCTGAGGCGCTTGCAGTGAAAGTTGGGCCGTATCGGATTACGGATCTGACAGCAGTCAGTGTGGGTCAAACCCTCGAACGGATTGAAAGCTTGATGGGAGCGGGCAGCCATGAAGGCTCCGAGCCCCTGCTGAATTCTCGTCAGATGCAGATCGGAGATCTTGTGCTGAAGGAGATTCGAATGCGACTGCGTTTTTTGCTTGACGTGGGATTGGATTATTTGAGCTTGGACCGACCGGCGATGACGCTGTCAGGTGGAGAAGCACAGAGGATTCGTCTTGCGACTCAAATTGGTGCTGGGCTCACGGGTGTTCTCTATGTGCTCGATGAACCGAGTATTGGCTTGCATCAGCGCGACAACGATCGCTTATTGGCCACGCTTGAACGTTTGAGAGATCTAGGCAACACCTTGGTGGTGGTTGAGCATGATGAAGACACGATCCGAGCCGCAGACCATCTTGTGGATATTGGACCTGGAGCCGGAGTGCATGGTGGTCACATCGTTGCTGAAGGGTCGATTGATGACTTATTAGGTGCTAAAGACTCTTTAACTGGTGCTTATTTAAGCGGGAGGAAGAGTATTCCTACTCCAGCAGAGCGCCGTAATGGTGGTACTCGTATTTTGAAACTTCTTGATTGCTCCCGCAATAATCTTGAGGGATTAAATGTGGAGTTTCCGCTGGGGAGACTGGTTTCAGTCACTGGTGTGAGTGGGAGTGGAAAGAGCACGTTGGTGAATGAGCTTTTGCATCCAGCTTTGGAACATGGTCTTGGCCGCAAGATTCCTTTTCCTCAAGGATTGGGAGAACTGCGCGGTCTCAAGTCAATCGATAAGGTGATTGTGATTGATCAGTCCCCTATTGGTCGAACTCCTCGTTCTAATCCCGCTACTTACACAGGAGCATTTGATCCTATTCGTCAGATTTTTGCGGCCACAGTGGAGGCCAAAGCCCGTGGTTATCAGGTTGGTCAGTTCAGCTTCAATGTGAAAGGTGGCCGTTGTGAGGCTTGTCGTGGCCAGGGCGTAAACGTGATTGAAATGAATTTTTTACCCGATGTCTATGTCCAATGTGATGTCTGTAAAGGAGCCCGTTTTAACCGCGAAACGCTTCAGGTCACCTACAAAGGTCACACGATTGCTGATGTTCTGGAAATGACAGTGGAACAGGCCGCTGATGTGTTTTCTGCGATCCCTCAGGCTGCTGATCGCTTAACCACACTGGTTGATGTTGGTCTTGGATATGTAAAGTTAGGCCAGCCAGCCCCAACACTTTCTGGTGGTGAAGCTCAGCGCGTCAAACTTGCTACGGAATTGTCGCGACGCGCTACCGGAAAGACGCTTTATCTAATCGACGAACCAACCACCGGACTCAGCTTCTATGATGTTCATAAATTGATGGACGTTATTCAAAGACTTGTCGATAAGGGTAATTCTGTGATTTGTATTGAGCATAATTTGGATGTTATTCGTTGTTCCGATTGGGTTATTGATTTAGGTCCAGAGGGTGGTAATAAGGGAGGCCAAATTGTTGTTACTGGAACCCCTGAAGAGGTTGCTCAACATGAAACTAGTCATACCGGTCGCTATCTCAAACAAGTTTTAAAGCAGCATCCTCCACAAATAATTCAATCAATTGAGGCTGCGGCATGACTTTTTTCTTTGGTAGCTGGAGTGATGGTGTTCGTTCTGCTGCGTTGGCGTCCGTACTGAGTGTTTCATTTGCTGGGTCCGTTTCAGCAGTCGAACGACTCACGATTGATTTGCCACTTTTGGATGTGAATGTCTCTTTGAATTTGAAGGGGGCACGCACAACGGCGGAGTTGATTGAGGCCAACCCTGATCTGCAGGAATTAGATCAAGCTGGCGATGGTTCTGTGTCCCGATTGCTTGGACAGTTCCTTACCGCACCTCTTCCCCAGCGGACATCAAGTGTGTTGGAACAATCGGTGGGCCATCCACTGCTTGAGCAAGCTTTATTGGCGGCCTCCCAGTTGGTGAAGGTGGAGGGTTTGCCGGCGGATACCAGCGGACAAGTGTTGTCGGATGCTCTGCAAGCCGCCTATCGCGATGGAGAGCCCAATTTGTTGGGCTTGCTTCGTCGCGTCCCGGGTGAGTCGTTATCCATCGACTTTCAGGCCTTGGCTTTTAACGCCAAACGCTTACGGGACAATCAGGATGATGCCCGCGCACTGGTTCAGAAAGGAACAGCGATGACCCCAGCGCCAAAGTCGTTGGCTGAATCAGGGGCTGAGGGTTGGACACGGGCAGAGATTCGCTTTCCTGTGGCCCATCGCTCTGAAGCTCTTGACATCACTGTTTTGACGCCAGAGGGAACCTCGAACGGGAAGCTTGTGGTCATTTCCCATGGCTTGTGGGATGAGCCAGAAAGTTTTGAAGGTTGGGGCCGCTTGTTGGCTGCCAATGGATACACCGTTTTATTGCCGAGTCATCCTGGTAGTGACGCTGATCAGCAAAAACATCTCCTCAGTGGTGCTGCAGCACCATCAAATCCTGAGGAGTTACGGTTCCGCCCTCTTGATGTCTCAGCTCTATTGGATGGAGTGGAGGCTGGAACTCTGTTGGTGGGAGAACAGATCTCTATTGATGACGTAGCGGTTGTCGGTCATTCATGGGGTGCCACGGCAGCGATGCAATTGAGTGGTTTACAAACCACAAGTCGGAAGCTGAAAACGCGGTGTCAGGATCTTCGTGATCCAGCTCGAAATCTCAGTTGGGTGTTGCAATGCAGCTGGTTGTCGGGAGCTGATCAGGGATCATTGGCTGACCCTCGGGTCAAGGCAGCCGTCGCGGTCAGTCCACCCATGAGGCTTCTTTTTGATGAGGAGAGCGGCCCCTCCCTTCAGGCCAAGGTGTTGTTGGTGAGTGGCACAAAAGATTGGGTGGTGCCTGCCGATCCTGAGGCTGTGGAGCCATTGAAGGGAGGGAACCCACTGGCCAATGGGCATCGCCTTGTGCTCGCCTCAGGTGGCACCCATTTCAATCTTTGGGCGCCTGTGGATCAGAAGGAAGCCCCGATTCTTGGGCCGCTGATCTTGGCTTGGCTTAACGAACAGCTGGCTGTTCCCTCCTCCCATACTTTTAGTGGCGGTGGTTGGGGCCATGCGTCCATCCCCTTGGTGGATGTCACTGGACAGCTCTAAAAACCCCTTTTCTTAAAGCGTTGTCTTCAAATGATCAGAACAAGCTGATCGATCTCCACGATGCTGCGTTGCATTTCATCATCAGTTTGCATTTTCTTGTTGCTGCGTTAACAGCCAAAGATCCTGACTCAGCCAGGCTTTTAACCGAAGTAAATGGTTCTAGCTGCTGATTTCTAAGGATCTCTTCAGTTTTGAACGTGTTTGAACGCCTTAATCCTTAATCAAGACATGCATCTGATGTCTTGTTCCGTTGAGGGTTGATTGTGGGTTTTCGGCTTCTTCATCTCCATCTTCATGGACTGTTCCGCTCCCATGATTTGGAGCTGGGACGGGACGCCGATACCGGAGGTCAAACCCTCTATGTGCTCGAACTGGTGCGCAGCCTTGCAGCTCGGGCTGAAGTGGATCGCGTTGACGTGGTGACTCGCCTGATTCAAGACCGGCGGGTTTCAGCTGATTACGCCCAGCCCATTGAAGCGATTGCTGCCGGTGCCGGCATCCAGCGTTTTGCCTTCGGTCCCAAGCGTTACCTCCGCAAGGAATTGCTTTGGCCCTATCTCGAAGATCTCGCTGATCAGCTTGTGGTGCATCTTCAGAAGCCTGAACATCGACCGGATTGGATTCATGCGCACTACGCCGATGCTGGTTACGTCGGGGCCCTGCTGAGTCGTCGTCTTGGCATTCCCTTGGTGTTCACAGGCCATTCCCTTGGTCGTGAGAAGCAGCGTCGTCTGTTAGCTGGAGGTGGGGATCATCAACAGCTCGAGCAGACCTATTCGATTAGCCGTCGCATTGATGCGGAGGAGTTGGCGCTGGCTCATGCCGATCTGGTGATCACCAGCACGCGCCAGGAATGTGATCAGCAGTATGCCCGTTACGGCGGATTTCGTGCTGATCGGGCTCAGGTGGTTCCTCCCGGTGTGGACGCACGCCGCTTTCACCCTGGTTCGGTGGACGCAGAAGTGAGTGACGTTGAGGGACTCTTAACGCCTTTCTTGCGCCAGCCTGAGCTTCCACCGCTGTTGGCGATTTCTAGGGCTGTTCGGCGCAAGAATATTCCCGCTCTGGTTGAGGCTTTTGGCCGGTCTGCTGTCTTACGGCAACGCCACAATTTGGTGCTGGTGCTGGGCTGTAGGGAGGATCCCCGGCAGATGGAGAAGCAGCAGCGCGATGTGTTTCAGCAGGTGTTTGATCTTGTTGATCGCTACGACCTTTACGGCCGTATTGCCTACCCCAAGCAGCATCGTCGCGATCAGATTCCTGCCATTTATCGCTGGGCTGCGGAGCGCCGTGGCCTCTTTGTGAATCCTGCGTTGACGGAGCCGTTTGGACTCACCTTGTTGGAAGCTGCCGCTTGCGGATTGCCGATGGTGGCGACCGATGACGGAGGCCCACGGGACATCCTGGCGCGCTGTGACAACGGCCTCCTTGCAGATGTGACGGATCGAGAGGCCCTTCAAGATGCACTGGAGTGTGCGGGTTCTGATCTCCAACGCTGGAGCCGCTGGAGTGACAACGGCGTGGAGGCGGTGAGTCGCCATTTCAGCTGGGATGCCCACGTTTGCTCTTACTTAGCCTTGATGCAGGAGCGTCTGAAGGCGGTGACCCAGCCGATTGCGCTTCCATCCAGCCAGAGCTCCTCCATTGGAGGTTTCCAGCCCTTGGGCGACCGCTTGCTGTTGCTTGATCTCGACAGCAGTTTGGAACAGCCCGACGGTGATGCGCTCAAGCTTTTGCGTGCGCAGCTCGAGCGCTGTGCTCTAGGGATCCTGTCAGGCCGTTCGTTGCCTGCTGCCAGACAACGTTTTGCGGAGTTGTTGTTACCGGAACCGAAGGTGTGGATCACCGGGGCTGGTACGGAGATTCACTACGGCCAGGAAAGTGAGCCTGATTTGTTTTGGTCGGCTCAGATTGGCGTGGATTGGGATCGTGCAGGTGTGGAACGTGCATTGGCAGACCTCACCGATCACATCGAATTGCAGCGACCTGAGCAGCAAGGTTCGTTCAAGCTGAGCTACACGATTCGCGATGCTGGAGAAGAGATCCTTCCCTTGATCCGGCAACGTCTGCGCCAGCGACACCAGGCCGCGCGTCCCCAGCTTCGCTGCCATTGGTTTCTAGATGTGCTGCCCCTGCGAGCATCCCGCAGCGAAGCAATCCGTTTTCTCGCTCTGCGCTGGGGGCTTTCCCTGGAACAGATGTTGGTTGTCGCCAGTGAACAGGGAGATGGCGAGTTGGTTTGTGGTCGACCCGCCACCGTTGTCTTGGGTGATCACGATCCTTGTTTGGATGATTTTCGACAGCAACAGCGTGTGTACTTTGCGAGTCGCTCCCAATTGCCTGGCGTTCTGGAGGGCATCCAGCACTATCGGTTTTTGGGCGGACGCGCCCGGCATGATCAGTCACTGACCTGAATCTTGACCGCCGCGGCACAGCGGTCTGCCTTGGCTAAGGCTTCGTTGATATCGGTGCCGCGGGCTAAGGCAACGCCCATTCGACGGCCTGGCCTGGCCTCTTGTTTTCCAAACAGCAGAAGCTTGGTGTCTGGCTCCGAGAGGGCTTGTTCCACGCCACTGAATCCAACCTCGTTCCCCTGGCTCTCGGCCAGGATCACCCGGCTGGCCGCAGCATCGGCAGCAGTGATCGAGGGGATGGGAAGCCCCAACACGGCACGGAGGTGCAGGTCGAATTCGCTGAAATTTTGGCTAATCAGAGTCACGAGACCAGTGTCATGGGGTCTTGGGGAGAGCTCGGAAAACACCACCTCATCGCCGCATAAGAAAAACTCCACCCCAAACAGACCTGCGCCACCAAGGTTGTCTGTGACGGTGCGGGCCATTGTTTGGGCTTGCTTCAGTTGGCTCGGCGAGATTGGAGCAGGCTGCCAACTGCATTGGTAGTCGCCATTGGCTTGTTGATGACCAATCGGGGGGCAAAACAGGGTGCTTCCATCGCGTTGACGGATCGTGAGCAGGGTGATTTCAAGATCAAACTCAAGAAATTCCTCCACAATCACCTGCGCCGAGCTGCCCCGTGCTCCAGCCATGGCGACGTTCCAGGCCTGATCTAATTCAGCAGCGGAGTGCACCACGCTTTGGCCTTTCCCTGAGGAACTCATCACTGGTTTGACGACTACAGGCCAACCCAACGGTGCGGCGGCACGGTGGAGCTCCTGCGCATCGGAGGCATAGGCAAAGCGTGCGGTGCGTAGCCCGAGTTCACCAGCAGCAAGATTTCTGATTCGGTCGCGATTCATCGTGACCGCAGTGGCCCTGGCGGTGGGAATCACGCAGATGCCGTTGTCTTCCAGATCTTGCAGGGCGTCCACGGCCAGCGCTTCGATTTCCGGGATCAGCACATCCGGCTGATGTTTGTTTACAACAGCCTTCAGGGCGTTTGGATCGGTCATGGTGAGCACCTCGGCCTGATCAGCGACCTGCATGGCTGGTGCACCGGCGTAACGGTCGCAGGCGATCACGTGGCAACCCAGTCTCTGGGCGGCGATCGCCACTTCTTTCCCCAGTTCGCCGCTGCCGAGCAGCATCACTGTTTTAGGGAAGGTCGTCATGGTGAATTTCAAGGCAGCATGGCTTGATCTTCTCGCTTTGCCCTCATGCCTTTGCCGCTCGCGTTTACAACGGCTGGAGATGCGGCCAATGGTCTGCTGTTTGGCTGGGAGATTGCCACCGTTCAAAAGTGGGCCTTGATCTACCTCGGGCTCTCTTCGTTTTTGTTTGTCTTGGTTTGGGTGATTGGCGGGTTCCGCCGTCGTTGATTAGGCGGAGGGCGGCTCGGTGGCTGGATTGCTGATCAAGGTGAGCTGGCGGAAGGCGGGCTCTTCATTCACGAAGCCCCAAGAGGCAAAGACTTCGGCATCGCTGTGGGTGATGCGTTGTTGACGACCTTGTGAGTGGAGCTCAAAGCCCTCTTTTGCCATCCGGCGCATCAGGCTGGCTGCTTCTTCAAAGCGGGAGGCCATCGCTTCAAGGCTGGCGCAGTCGCTCGTAAGGCCAGCTTCTTTCCAGGTGAAATAAGACATTTTCTTGAAAATATTGCAGTGAGGAGGGTTTAGCTAGTGATCTGGAGTGTGACTGGAATAGTAAAGTCTTCGCTAATCCCCTTTACAAGTCTCTCAATAATATTTGAGATTCTTAAGTGATTTAATCAGGTCGATTGTTTTGATGCATATGCTTATTGGGGAAATATTGGAGCAAATCGGATTGAATTATTTTGTTTTTACTGATAATTGCGCGTTGAGGTGTTAAGTCTTCGTTTTTTAATTGATTTATATTTTGACTCCAGTGTGGTTTTCATGTCCTTTGAAATTTATTATCTTGCTTAAATAGGACGAAGAGCCACTCCGATCACTACAAGTCCTGCTGTTGCTAACCAGAATCCGGGAACGACAAGCTGCTCTGGTGTGCCGCCTAATTCAAAGTGATGGTGCAAGGGCGACATTCGGAACACCCGGCGTCCCACACCATCAGCGCCTTTGGTTGCTTTAAAAACCCACACTTGAATGATCACGGAGAGGGATTCCGCTAGGAACACTCCACCCATCACCAGCAAGGGCCAAAGGCTGTTTGTTAGTAGGGCCACAGCCGTGAGAGCGCCGCCCATGGCTAGAGAGCCGGTGTCGCCCATAAACACTTTGGCTGGATTGCGATTGTGCACAAGGAAACCAATCCAGCAGCCCGCCATGGCCATGCAGAACCCAGCAAGGCTTGGATCTCCGCTGTTTCCGCGCAACGTGAGCTGGAGTGCCATGCCGGTGAACACCAGGGCCCCGCAACCGGCGGCAAGACCATCCAAGCCATCGGTGAGGTTGGTGGCGTTGCTTTCAGCTAAAAACACAAAAACCGCAAGCGGCCAAATCAGCCAGCCCAAGGGAAGGGTGATGTCAAACGGCAAGGCCACATCACCACCGATCCAACCGCGCATTCCTGCCCAGATCAGAAAGATCACGGCGGCTAGGGCCTGAAGACATAATTTTCCGCGTGGCGTTAAACCCGTGTTCGTGTGTTTGGTGAGACTGCGCCAATCGTCAATTCCTCCCACCACCATGTAGGCGAGTGTGATGAAGGCCACGGCTAAGAGTTGTTCAGCCGGTCGACCGCTCCAACTGATCAGGCCGCCCACGATCACGCCGACCGGCACCACCAGCAGTCCACCCATGGTGGGGGTGCCTGATTTGTTGAGATGGGCCTGAGGCCCCTCTTCTCGGATCACTTGCCCAAGTTTTAAGTCACGGAGCTTGGGTACCCCCCACCAGGTCACGATTGCAGCGATCAAGGTCGCTATCAGCAAAGGGAGGCTCAGCAGGCTGTTGGGGATCCAGCGGTCTGATGCGAACGCTGCTGCAACCACAACAACGGCAAGCACAGCCGCAGAGACTTTCCCCTTGAGGGGTGGAGGAGTCTCTTGTGCGTCGTTCACGTCCCGTTCCATTAACGGCTTAGGGCAGGGACCTTAAATCAATCTTCCCAATTCTCTTCTGTTTGCTCATCGGCAGCGTTGTAATCCTCTTTTTCGCCCATGAGAGCAGAGAGCTCTTCTTCTTCTACGGTGCTCACTTCGGCTGTGCTGGACTCCTCGTCTTCTACAAGGCGGCCACTGGTTTCCAGCCAGCTGAGTAAATCGGGCTCTTCGCGGAGGGGCAGCACCGGTGCAGGTTCCTTGCGTCCATAACGCGTCAGAGCTGGATTGATGTTGTCGAGGGCGCTCAACTCAGACGACACTGTCCAGTTCCGTAATCGATCATCATAGTTCAGTGCAGTCTTGAGGATGTCTCTTGGCCAAGGTGTGGCTGCTCCTCTCTGTGTGGGGCGGGGCTTTGTTACTGAGTTTTGGCCTTTGGAAATGGGGGCGCTTGCATCCCGATCCGCTGGTGGTGTCCACGGTTCCGGTGCTTTCCCTGTTGTTTGTGCCTGCTTTTTTGATGGCGCTTTGGCTGTTTTGGCTCGCTCGGCTGGTCCCCCAATCGGTCCAGCGGGCCGGCGGGAGTGGAGAATCAGTGCAATCTGATTCAGAGCAGGAGTCCACCTGATGGGACGCGCAACCAAGGTCGTTCTTGCCTATTCCGGTGGGGTGGACACCAGCGTCTGCATCCCCTACCTCAAGCAGGAGTGGGGTGTGGAGGAGGTGATCACCTTCGCCGCTGATCTCGGTCAGGGCGATGAACTGGAACCCATACGCCTCAAGGCCCTTGAGGCGGGAGCCAGTCAGTCTTTGGTTGGTGATCTTATTAAGCCCTTTATCGAAGAATTCGCCTTTCCAGCGATTCGCGCGAATGCCTTATACGAGGGTCGCTATCCCCTCTCAACAGCCTTGGCGCGTCCCTTGATTGCCCGTCGGCTCGTGGAGGTGGCACGAGAGGTAGGCGCTGATGCTGTGGCCCATGGCTGCACCGGCAAGGGAAACGATCAGGTGCGTTTTGATGTGGCGATTGCATCGCTTGCACCCGATCTAAAGGTGTTAACCCCAGCGCGTGAATGGGGCATGAGCCGGGAGGAAACGATTGCCTATGGCGAGCGGTTTGGCATGCCATCCCCCGTCAGCAAAAAATCCCCATATTCGATCGACCTCAACCTGCTCGGGCGCAGCATTGAAGCTGGTCCCTTGGAAGACCCGATGGTGGCACCACCTGAAGAGGTCTTTGCCATGACCCGTTCCGTGGATCAAGCCCCTAACGATGCTGAGGAGATCGAGATTCACTTTGAAGGTGGCAATCCTTTGGCCATCAATGGCAAACGGCTGGATCCCGTGGCCTTGATCCGGGAAGCCAACCGCTTGGCAGGCACCCATGGCATTGGTCGTCTCGACATGATCGAGAACCGTGTGGTGGGAATCAAAAGTCGGGAGATTTACGAAACGCCTGGATTGCTGCTGTTGATTCAGGCGCATCAGGAGTTGGAGAGTCTCACGCTTGCCGCCGATGTGTTGCGGACAAAGCGCCAGCTTGAGATGCAATGGGCAGATCTCGTTTATCAGGGCCTTTGGTTTGGTCCACTCAAAGATGCCCTTGATGGCTTTATGGATCGCACTCAGGTGCATGTGAATGGGGTCGTGCGCCTGAGGCTTCACAAGGGCAATGCCA
The DNA here is from genome assembly GCF_014279655.1 of Synechococcus sp. ROS8604. Classification (NCBI taxonomy): domain Bacteria; kingdom Bacillati; phylum Cyanobacteriota; class Cyanophyceae; order Synechococcales; family Synechococcaceae; genus Synechococcus; species Synechococcus sp. ROS8604. The sequence continues at coordinate 2,858,528 of NZ_CP047946.1, read as the reverse complement.
CGGTCACCGGGAGATCCTCTACAGACAACAGCTTGTACGTCCCCGAGATGGCCTCATACGGCAGCGAAGATAAGTTTGATCATCGTGCTGCTGAGGGCTTTATCTACGTTTGGGGCTTACCCACGCGCTTGTGGGCCGCCAAGCATCGGCGTTGAGTTCAGGCTGCGATGTTGCGTTGCTGCTGTCCTTGTCGATCGGCGCGTAAGGGCAGAGGAACGATCTCGGCTTCAGCTGGTCCAGCCATTAATTGCCGTGCCTGAGCTAACAACCGGTAGCGCTCAAGCAGCGGTTCCAAGCGCTGTTGGAATTTGCGTTCAAAGAGGTCGGGGAGTTCGCTCAGCAGCGTTTCGTAATCCCTTACCTGCTGTTCCAGTTCGTTCAGCCTGACTTTGAGTGCTTCGACGTCACCACTGGGGGGGCGAGCGGCTTTCCAGACGGGTGGAGCTGAGTAATAGCTGGAGTCCTGATGCGCCATGGCCGGATGTTATCGCCCAGCCATGGCTTGCACAATGGCCGTCAGGCAGGAGCAGCCGCTTCTGGCTCTGCTGGTGCTTCTGTTCCTGGTGCCACGCGAGGAGCAGGCAAGGGGCCTTCTTGCTTCACGGTGAGATAACGGATGACATCTTCACTGAGACGCATCGCTTTTTCGATGACACCCACTTGTTGGCCATCACCGTTGTGGCTCAGCTGCACGTAGATGCCTTCTTTGTGCTTGGCGATCGGATAGGCCAGACGACGCTTGCCGCGCATTTGATTGTCGAGAACCTCGGCACCCGCTTCAGCCAAGATGTCGCGGTACTTGGCTACGTGAGACTCGACTTCCTCTTCCGGAATGTCCGGACGGAGGATGTACATGGTCTCGTAATAAGGCTGTTGGGTCATGGAGACAGATCCGACGGGGACTGAAGGCTCAGTGAATGAGCGACGGATCTACCACCTTATCTCCTGGTGTTATGGGGATCAGTACAACTGCATGCGAACCGCTTGACTTAAGCCGGGCAGGTCGGGCTCACGACCTCGAGAACACTCGATCAGGGCAAAGATCACGACCGCCAGGACACCCACCACCACCGTGCTGGAAAGGGTGCGCATCATCAGTCCTCCGCCGATGGGCAGGATGGCAAACGCATAGCTAATAATCACCACAATGATGTCAACCAAAAGGGCTTGCAAGGTGTTGAAGCGAATGAAGTAAGGAACGTTTGGATTCCTCACCACCGCTAAGAACAACAAGAAAAACACCAGAAGGTTCCCCAGACCAAAAGGAATTCCCCGCTCCAAAATGAAGAGAGGCAAGGCCGGCAGGGTCAGCCACTGCAACACAGGGAATTGAATGAGCAGGTGTTGGCCGATGGGGATGGCATCGCTCCAAGGCAACACATAAACCAACAAACCAAGCAGGCGCTGCCAGATGGGGATGGGCACAGGTTGAAGCTGGTGAATGCCTAGAGGCTAGGTGGCGTTTAGGAATGGCTCAGGTTTTTGAGAGCTGCTTCCCGCATCACGTCCACCGGAATCTCATCAATGCCACTCCAACGCCGAAGAGCGGCGGCCCCTTGCTGCACAAGCATCTCTAGGCCGTCATAGGTGCGGCAGCCCAATGCTTCCCCGCGCTGCAGCCATGGCGTGGGTCGTGGTGTGTAGATCAGGTCGTAGAGCACAGTGTGAGCAGAGAGGTTGTTCCAGATCTCTTCGCCAAGCGGCAGAGCGGAACCTTGATCAGGCTGATGGCTGCTCATGCCAATCGGGGTGGTGTTGACCACCAGATCTGCTTGTTGAATTCGGGTTTGCAGTTGTGGGTCGTTGTTTAAAAGAGGTTGTAACTGGACAGCGTTGGTTGGACTTCCTTGCTGGAGCGAGCTGCAAAACGGTTCGAGTGTTTCAGCCCGACGCCCCGCGATTGTGATTTCGCTTGGGTTGACGTCCTGCAAACCCGCTACCACCGCCCGGGCGCTTCCTCCACAACCCACCACCACGGCTCGCCTTCCGCTCCAGTCGGGATGATTTTGTAGGAGCGGGGCGAGAAAGCCTTCTACATCGGTGTTGTGCCCGTGCCAGCCACCACGGGGCAAAGGAGTCAGCGTGTTTACGGCCCCAAGTCGTTGCGCTAGCGGGCTGAGTTCCTTACAGAGCAGCGAGACGGCCTGTTTATGGGGGATGGTGACGTTGAGCCCACGGCACCCCACTGCCTCTAGTCCATTGAGCACGCTGGCGAGAACATCAGCGCTGCAGGGCAGTGCCATGAAGCTCCAGTCGAGTCCCATCGCCTTCAGGGCTGCGTTTTGCATGACCGGTGAGAGTGAATGGCTCACTGGTTGTCCCAACAGTGCGACCAGTGCCGTGGTTCCGCTGATCATTCCTTTGTGTGTCAGACCAGACCAGCCTGCCGTTCGGGCTGTTCGGGAACCACACCTCGCCTCTTGGTGATGTCTCTGACGAAGATGCACGTGTTCTAGTCACATTTTTCGAGGGATAGGAGGGCACTAATGGGCAAAGTTGTCGGCATTGATTTAGGTACCACCAACAGTTGTGTCTCGGTGATGGAGGGCGGCAAGCCCACCGTGATCGCCAATGCTGAGGGCTTTCGCACCACGCCATCGGTGGTGGCCTACACAAAAAACCAGGATCAGCTGGTCGGTCAGATCGCCAAGCGTCAAGCGGTGATGAACACCGACAACACGTTTTATTCCGTCAAACGTTTCATCGGACGTCGTGTTGATGAAGTGAATGATGAATCCAAAGAGGTGAGTTATTCAGTCGAGAAGGCAGGTTCGAACGTCAAAGTTAAGTGTCCTGTTCTCGACAAGCAGTTCGCCCCTGAAGAGGTGAGTGCCCAGGTGCTGCGCAAGCTGGCTGAAGATGCAGGTAAGTACCTCGGTGAAACGGTGACCCAAGCGGTGATTACCGTGCCCGCCTATTTCAACGATTCTCAGCGCCAAGCCACGAAAGACGCCGGCAAGATCGCTGGCCTTGAAGTGCTGCGCATCATCAATGAGCCCACAACTGCGGCATTGGCTTACGGCCTCGATAAAAAGAGCAACGAACGCATTCTTGTCTTCGACCTTGGCGGCGGCACCTTCGATGTGTCTGTGCTCGAAGTCGGTGATGGCGTGTTTGAAGTGCTCTCCACTTCAGGTGACACCCATCTTGGCGGCGATGACTTCGACAAAGTGATTGTTGACCATCTCGCCGACAGCTTCAAATCCAACGAAGGCATTGATCTTCGTCAGGACAAGCAGGCTCTGCAGCGTCTGACTGAAGCGGCTGAGAAAGCGAAAATTGAGCTGTCGAGCGCGACCCAGAGCGAAATCAACTTGCCCTTCATTACGGCGACCCCTGAAGGACCCAAGCATCTCGATCTCACCCTGACGCGTGGCAAGTTTGAAGAGCTGGCTTCCAAGCTGATCGATCGTTGCCGCATCCCAGTTGAGCAGGCTTTGAAAGATGCCAAGCTTTCATCAAGTGAGCTTGACGAGATTGTGATGGTGGGTGGTTCCACCAGGATTCCGGCTGTGCTGGAACTTGTGAAGCGCACCACCGGTAAGGATCCCAATCAGACCGTGAACCCTGATGAGGTGGTGGCCATCGGAGCCGCCATTCAAGGCGGTGTTTTGGCCGGTGAAGTCAAGGACATCTTGCTCCTTGATGTCACGCCTCTATCCCTGGGCGTCGAGACGCTCGGGGGGGTGATGACGAAAATGATTACGAGGAACACCACCGTTCCAACCAAAAAATCTGAGACTTATTCCACAGCTGTGGACGGTCAAACCAACGTTGAGATTCACGTGCTCCAAGGTGAGCGCGAGATGGCCTCCGACAACAAGAGTCTTGGTACCTTCCGTCTGGATGGCATCCCCTCTGCCCCTCGCGGTGTGCCTCAGATCGAAGTCACGTTCGACATCGATGCCAATGGCATTTTGAGCGTGACTGCGAAGGACAAGGGCAGCGGCAAAGAGCAGTCGATTTCGATCACAGGCGCCTCCACCCTCTCTGACAATGAAGTCGAGAAGATGGTGAAGGATGCCGAGAGCAATGCCAGTGCTGATAAGGAGAAGCGCGAGAAGATTGACCTGAAGAATCAGGCTGAAACTCTTGTGTATCAAGCCGAAAAGCAACTGGCTGAACTTGGCGACAAGGTTGATGCCGACGCCAAGTCCAAGGTTGAAGAGAAGTCCACCAAGCTCAAGGAAGCGACGGAAAAAGAGGACTTTGATTCTATGAAGACCCTCCTTGAGGAGTTACAGCAGGAGCTTTACACCGTTGGTGCATCTGTTTACCAACAGGCGGGTGCTGAGGCAGCAGCTTCTGGTGATGATGGTGCCGCTGCTGGTAACTCTGGCGATGGATCCAGTAATGCTGGTGATGATGTCATTGACGCTGAATTCACAGAAACGAAGTAATTTAAAGGCCTTACTATTTGTGGCTTGACTTCACTCAGCCCCCTTTAGGGGGCTTTTTTTGTTTATGGCCAGCTGGCTGGCTGGTCTTATTGAGTTGAAGATGGATCATTTGATGAAAGAGTTAGCAGATTGCCCGTTAAACGAGTGTCAAAACTGTCTCAACTTCAGCCTTTGAGTCTCACATTGCTCGCATTGTTGTCGGTGGTTGACTTAAATATTGCCCATGCATCTGAGCAAAAAACCGGTGACCTGAACGCCACTGACTTCACAGCGACTGAACTGAACATCAACGGTGTGTCTGACTACGCCGCCAGCTCTGCATCGAACAGCCGCTAGCAAGTCACCAGCATCACTCAGTTTTCTGACGTTTACCCAACCGACTGGGCTTATCAGGCACTGAGCAACCTGATCGAGCGCTACGGCTGTGTGGCTGGTTACCCCAACGGCGCCTACCGCGGTAACAGGGCGATGACCCGCTTTGAAGCGGCTGCTCTGTTGAACGCTTGTCTCGACCGCGTCACCGAAGTGACCGACGAGCTGAAGCGCCTGATGAAAGAGTTTGAAAAGGAACTCGCCATCCTCAAGGGCCGTGTTGACGGACTTGAGGCCCGCGTTGGCGAACTGGAAGCCACTCAGTTCTCCACCACCACCAAGCTGAAAGGTGTAGCCACCTTCGTGATCGGTGCTAACAGCTTCGGCGGCAACGCTAAGAATGCAGACGGAACCAAGCGTGCTGATGCTGCTGCCGCTCAGTCTGGTGCTGTGAGTTTCAACTACGACCTCCAGATAACTCTCGACACGAGTTTTACCGGTAAGGACCTTTTCCGCACCATGCTCCGTGCCGGGAACTTCGGTAACTCTGCCTTTGGTGGTGATGGCTATGTCGGTCTTGATGCCTTGGAGATTGCGTTTGAAGAGCCTTCAGGTGCAGACAGCCTTGGTGTAGAACGTATTTATTATCAATTTCCTATTGGTGCGGGCTTCACTGCAACTGTTGGTGCTTATGTGCAACAGGACGACCTGCTGGCTGTATGGCCAAGTGCGTATCCAATAGATACCGTCCTGGATTTCTTCACCTACGCCGGTGCTCCTGCGACCTACAACTCTGCCCTCGGAGCCGGCGGTGGTCTTTGGTGGCAATCTAATGACTTCATGATCAGTGCTAATTATCTGAGCACCAATGGAGCATTTTCAAATTCTGGGAATGCTTCAGCTGGTCTTTTTGACAACAAGTGTGGTGACGGCACCGGCGGCATTGCTACCGATTGTGCTGGTTCCAACGGAACCGTTCAGATTGCTTACGCTCCTGAAAATTGGGGTTTGGCAGCTGCTTACAACTACACCTCCAAAAATGCTGGCACTCTCTATGCCGGTAACGGCACTCCATTGGCCAATTCGTTCACCAGCAACGGAAATAATTCTTCCGTTGGTCTGAGTGCTTGGTGGTCCCCAGAAGAAGCCAGTTGGTTCCCCAGCATCAGTGCTGGTTGGGGCTACAACAGCATCACTAATGGCGACGACACCTTCGTCTTCCGTTCTGCAACCACCCAGTCCTGGTACGTGGGTCTTCAGTGGGCCGACGCCTTCATGAAGGGCAACACCTTGGGTATGGCCGTTGGTCAGCCCACCTTCGTGACAGACGTTGAGTACCGCAACGACTTCGATGGGAATTCGAACTTCGTTGCCGACGGGAACTACGCCTGGGAGTGGGTATCAGTTCCAAGTCACCGACAACATCTCTGTGACTCCTGCGATCTACTACCTCAGCCGCCCTTATGGCGATCTGACCAATGGCCAAAGCCGTGAATTCGGTGACGACCGTCAGGACAATTCCAGCGACACTCAGTTCAACAACTTCGGTGGCCTCCTGAAGACCACCTTCAAGTTCTGATCACTGAAAGACTGATCCATCATTAGAGGAATTTTTTGTTATTTACTTTCCCGTATTGTAACTGCAATATGGAATTTTTAAATGTAGAATCGGATTCTAAAGTGATTGTTTAAGGTCTACGCCTAGTCGCAAAAGCCTATCTAGCGTCGTTTCTGTTGGTGGCTTACTCCTTAATCGTGTTAGCCGCTGCTTTGGCTTGAACGATCACCTCTGGAGGAAGGGAGATGTAGCCCAGTTCGGGTGCTTTCGCCTGTGATTCCTCCGACAACATGTAATCAAAGGTTGATTTGAGTACATCCGTGTTGGCTCCGTTGCCGTTGGCGTAAGCCAGTACCCAGGTGAAGGTCACGATGGGATATCCGTTCTCTGGATTGGCATTGCTACCGATGAGATTGGGCCCGAGGTCGATGGAACCCAGGGCACGATTTGCCGTGGCATTGGTTGGCACCACTTTCTCTCCGGAGCCGTTTTGAATGGCAGCCGCTTGTAAATCCCCTTTGACATAGGCCAGCTCGACGTAGCCAATCCCACCATCAATCTGGGTGAGTTGAGCGGCGACACCCTCGTTCCCTTTGGCTCCGACGCCTGTAGGCCATTGAACAGATTTACTGGCGCCTACAGCGTTGCTCCATTCCGGACTGATGGCAGAAAGGTGCTTTGTGAAGTTGTAAGTGGTGCCAGAGCCATCGGAGCGATGCACCACTTTGATGGCTTTGGATTGGCAGCCCAACTCCTTGTAATCACGAATCTTGCCTAAAAAGATTCCAGCAAGTTGCTCTCGCGTGAGCTTCAATTCACAGCCTGGATTGTGATAGGCCACCGCGATGGCGCCTGCTGTCATCGGGATCTGGACGACGCCGCGACTCACTTTGGCAATGGCTTCGGCTTGCATTGGCTTGTCAGAAGCGCCGAAGTCAATGGTGCCTGCAGTGAATTGACGGACTCCTGCACCTGATCCAACGGATTGGTAATTGACCTGAATTCCTTGAGGTGCCAGATCTTGGAACCAGCGTTGGTAAATCGCAGCGGGAAACGATGCCCCTGCGGCTGATAGTCGGCCTTGTTGTTTGCCAGTTTCCTGATCGCTCGAGGAGCAGGCAGCAAGACTGAACGCGGCAGCAACGCTGATCAGTGCAGTACTTGAGGGGTTCAAGAAACGGCGACGCATGAGGTCGAAGGAGCGGTTTACTTGCATGTCATCTCTACATCTGAGGTGTCAAAGACCAATAAAGACTGAGATTTGCTGACCAACCCAGTCTGCCGTAGCAGGCGCCAAAAGAACTCCGTTTCGATAATGCCCGCTGGCCAAAATCAAGCCTGGCTCCAACACCTCGAGCAATGGTGCTGGCTGTCCAGAGGGTCTGGCCCTGAGGCCATGCCATTGATCGATCACCTCGGCCTGTTGCAGCCAGTGGGGTGCCAGGCCATCCAATCGCCGCATGATCGCAGGCTCCTCAGTGGAAGGTTCCTCGCCTTGTTCCAGGGTTGCTCCAAGCCAAAGACGGTTGTTGCCATGGCGAATCAGATTGACTCCATTGCAAACCAGCACTGCTGGCCAGTGATCCCATGCCTTGCTGGGGGCCGAGACTTGAAGATCCAGCACCTGGCCAAGCACTGCCTCCATTGGATAGTCGTGCCCAAGAGGTTGGAGCAACAACGCACTGGCCAAGGCTGCGCAGAGCACAACAACGGCGCAGTCGATGGTGCGGTCTGTGCCCAGCTCCAGGTGCCAGCGGTTTTCCCCCCCGATGCTCGTTCGATGGAGTTTTGTCACGCGAGCCGGTAGAAGCCCGACCTTTTCTGCCTTGAGGCTGCGTCTCAGCGCCCGTTGCAGGGCAAGGGGATCAATCCGCCCGTCATGTTTGGAAAGCAATCCTCCATGCCCAGGATTGGGCCAGGGGACTGGATGGGACTCCGTGCTCACTGAGCTGAAGCTTTCGAGCCCAAGGTTATGGCGTTGATTGGCCAAAGCCTCCATGCGTTCTGCCTCCACAGGGTCAGAAGCCAGTTGGATCAGAGATGAGTGGAGCTGCAGGGGCGACTCCGGATGATTCAGCCTCTCCACCCATTGAGGCCAAAGCTCCATGCTGCGTTGACGCAGGCGCCAAGCACGTCCGCTTGATCGACGAAAAACGTTCCCCATCAGCACGCCAAGCGAAGCGGTCGTGCCATTGAGGGATTGGTCAAGGTCGTTGCTGCGCTGAATCGGCGCGTCTAAGGACGGGTCGATCAACGTGACGGTGTGTCCTTGACGGGCCAGATGCCAAGCCGTGCCGGCGCCGACGGCACCAGCACCAATCACGGCAACCGAGGTAATCAGCTCAATGCTTCGGCGGGAATGACGCGGGCGTAATTAGCAAAACCCGTTGCAACGGATGTGTAGGACTTTTGCAAGCGTGTTCCGTCTTGGAGACGGGCGGCCTCATCCACATCAGCGAGAGCTTCTTTGAGCTTTGTTGCCAACTTGTTGGCTTCAGCCCGGTCGTTTGGAAGGAGGCGCTGATTGATGTACAGCATCTCGCGACCGACCTCTTGCATGGGTCCGTGAATCAGGTTGCGGGTAAAGGTCCAATCGCGCTGATTAACAAGGGCTGCCAGATCTGGGAGACGTTCCTGGGCTTGCGTGAATCCCTCGGCTTGCCTACGGATGACTGCCATGTCTTCAGGGCTAATCGTTGCGGGCTTGGCATTGCCATTGCCGCTGCAGGCCGCGAGGCCGAAGCAGAGGCACACGCAGAGGCAAAACGCAGCGAGGCGACGCAGGGCGCTCAGCATGGGGATCGGTAGAGAAGGGAGTCCGCGAGTTTACCTGCGTAATTCCGTTCCCAGAGCAATGACTGCCAAGAGAGAATGAACTTGTGAATATCTGCTGCGCGTGAACGGCTCAACGGTCATCCTTCAACTGATCTGTCCTGATCGGTCAGCACTTGTGAGTGAGCTGGCTGGTTGGGTTGCGGCCAACGGCGGCAATATTCGTCACGCTGACCACCACACCGACTCGGGTGCAGGGTTGTTTTTAAGTCGGATTGAGTGGGAGCTTGATGGATTCGGGTTGCCTCGGCACGCGATTGAGCCTGCGGTTTCTGCCCTTGCGGAGCGGCTCGGCGGTGAGGCCCAGCTCCATTTCTCCGATGAGTTGCCCCGTGTTGCGATCTTTGTGAGTAAGCAGAGCCACTGTCTGCTGGATTTGCTTTGGCGCTCTCGCAGCGGTGAATTGCCGATGGAGGTTGCGTTAGTGATCTCCAATCATCCCGATTTGGAGCCACTGTGTGGTGATTTTGGTGGGCGATTTGTGCACGTACCGGTCACTCCAGCAACCAAGCGGGACGCGGAAAACCGCGTTCTTGACCTTCTTGAAGAGCAAAGCATTGAACTCGCTGTGTTGGCGAAATACATGCAAGTGCTGAGTGGCGATTTTTTAGAGCGCTTCTCCCAGGTGATCAATATCCATCACTCGTTCTTGCCTGCGTTTAAAGGTGCTCAGCCGTATCACCGCGCCTGGGACCGAGGCGTGAAGTTGATCGGTGCCACGGCGCATTACGTCACCGAAGACTTAGATGATGGTCCGATCATTGAGCAGGCCACCCTGTCTGTGAGTCATCGCGATGAGGTGGAGGATTTGATTCGTAAGGGCCGGGACACGGAGCGATTGGCCTTGGCCCGGGCTCTGCGCTTGCATCTCTGCCGGCAGGTCATGGTGTATCGCGGCCGGACGGCGGTGTTCGCGTGATCCAGCGCATCGATGCATCCCGCCCGCCCCAAGCGTCGCGCTGGGGTTGGCGATGTTTCCAGATTGGCTTGTTCTTGCTGCCCTCTTCGGCGCTGCTGGCCAGCTTGTTGTTGTTTCCCTCTCTGCTCATGAGCAGTTGGAGGAGTGAGCGTCCGTTTTGGCGTGACCCCTGGAACGCGCCTTTGTTTTTGGCGTCCTTGTTGATGGTGATTGGATGCTTCGGCTCCTATTCCGGGTCCCTGGCCTGGGTCGGCATGGGGAACTGGTTGCCTTTCTTTTGGGCGTTTTGGGGGTTTCAGCCCTACGTCAGTTCGGCTGAGGCACGCCGTCGTTCTGCGCTTTGGTTCGTGGCCGGTAGCTTCCCCGTGGTGTTGACAGGTTTGGGACAACTTTGGTGGGGCTGGCAAGGTCCCTGGCAAGTCCTGGGTGGTTCGATTATCTGGTTCATGACTCCTGGTGGTGAACCGGAGGGTCGCCTGTCTGGACTGTTTGATTACGCCAATATCGCTGCAGCCTGGTTGGCCCTGGTTTGGCCGTTGGCGCTTGCAGCACTGATTCAACCGGGCCTGAGCAAGCTGCGGAGAAGTGTTGTTCTTGGTTTGGTGGCCGCTTTTGTGACGGCCCTTGTGCTCACCGAGTCGAGGAATGGCTGGGGCGCGTTGGTGCTGGCGCTTCCGATCGTGTTGGGTCCGATCAGCTGGCCTTGGCTGGTGCCACTGCTGGTGGCTGGCCTTGGGCTGTTGACTGTCTCTGTTGTTCCTGGGGTGCCGTTGTTGATTCAGGCCCCCGCGCGCTCGTTGGTGCCAGAGGCGATCTGGGGAAGGCTCAGTGATAGCCAGCACGCTGGTGAGCGCGTTCTTGCCTCCACGCGCCTGAGTCAGTGGGGTGTGGCGGTTCAGTTGATCGCTGAGAGGCCCTGGCTGGGATGGGGGGCAGCGGCTTTTTCGGTGATTTATCCGCTCAGAACGGGGAAATGGCATGGCCATGCTCACAACCTTCCCCTTGAACTGGCCATTGCCCATGGCTTACCGGTGGCGGGTTTGGTGGCAGGGCTGGTTTTGGCTTTGTTGATCGTGGCGCTCCGTCGTGGGCTCACACGATTGTTTGATCGTGCCTGGTGGGCAGCGGTGCTGATTTTGATGGTGCTGCATGGGACCGATTTGCCGTTTTTTGATAGCCGCGTGAATATTGCTGGCTGGATTTTGCTGGCTGGATTGCGCTGCTTGCTCAGACCGAATCAGGAGCGCTTTCAGAAGCGTTCTCTGGACTCAGCGCTTGACGTTGATGCTTGAGAAGCGTGTCGCTGGGCAGGGGACCATCGAGATGACACCAGGGAAGAATCTGGTGATCGGCCCAGGTGTGATGAACCACCTCCTCCCAGGCGGGGGGCGGGGGCAACGCCACTCCGGCAGAGCTAGCGGCAGGTAATTCCTCCGACCGTGCGGCTCGATAGGCCTTTTTCCAACCACCAAGACTCTCTTGCGAGCCCCTCACCGCGGCGATCACTGGTGCTAGGCGACGATCACTGCGGGAGAGCAGGGCCTGGATCATGCTCCAGCCGTAGCTTTCAGGCCGGAGTTCCACACCCTTGGGTTTGAGGCGTTTGGCGAGTCGTTTGAGGCGTTTGTCAGCTTCTGGCCTGACCCCTTGCCACTGAAAGGGTGTGTGGGCTTTAGGAACGAAGGTGCTCACGCCCAAGGTGAAGCGCAGGCCTGGAGTTTGTTTTTTCAGATCCAGCAGCAGATCGGCGGTGGCCTCGACGTCGTCGTCCTGTTCCGTGGGAAGTCCCACCATTCCGTAGAGCTTGAGGCTTTTCAGTCCCCCTTCTTTGGCGTACCGGGCTGCGTCGTTGATTTCCTCGCGGCTGAGTTTCTTATTCACGACGCGTCTCATCCGATCACTTCCGCTTTCGATCGCGATCGTGACCGACTTGCTACCGCGGCGACTCAAGGTTCCCGCTAGTTGCGGGGTCACGGTGGCCGCTCGTACGGAGCTCACACTGACCCGTAAATCATCAAAGCGGTCTTGATCCAGCCATTGCAGCAAATCGCTGAACTGGGGATGTTGGGTGACGGAGGCACCGAGCAAGCCAAGACGACGGGTTGCCTGAAGCCCTTTCTCAACGGCAGGAATGAGGCCGTCATCAAGAGACGGGGTTCGGAAGGGCAAGGTGAGATAACTCGCCAAGCAAAAGCGACACAGTTCCGGGCAGCTGCGCACCACCTCCACCATGTGAATGTCGGGCCAGGCGGCCTCAGGGGTGATCACCGTGGAATGGCTGAGGCTGTTGCCCCTCCAGGTTTGCTTCGCGATTCGCTCCGGTAGATCGGCCTCTCTGGGTTTGATGCCCAGCAGGGCACCGTCGGCACTGAACTGCGGAGCATGAAGATCGGGCACGTAGATGCCGGGGATCTGCGCGAGGTGACGAAGCCGCTTGTGACGGGGTTCGTCTCGCGTCTGCTGGACGGCATCGATGAAGGTGGGCAGCAGCTCTTCTCCATCCCCAAGCAGCACGACATCAAAAAATGGGGCCAGGGGTTCGGGGTTGGCGGTTAAAACGGGACCGCCACCAAACACGATTGGATCCTGATCACCCCGTTCATGGCTCCAAAGGGGAATGCGTTGTTGCTCGAGGAGATCCAACAGAACAGGTCCATCGAGTTCCCAGCTCAGGGACAGTCCAAACAGATCACAGCGACGGTGTTGCGGATCTCCCTGATCGGTAAACAGCCTCCTGACATCGAGGTCGGAGCGCATGGCCAAGCTGGCCCAGACGAGTTGGTAGCCAAGGCTGGTGATGCCCACGGTGTAAGTGCTGGGAAAGGCCAGCACTGTTTTCAGTGCACCTGCTTCGGGTGCAGCAGGTTCAAACAGAAGGGTTTCGCGGTTCAGCAGCGCCCATGCATCACCCATGCATCCTGCAGGATCAACAGAGCCTCCTGCGCTATGGATGCCGCTGCGCTCGCCGTTCGTTCTCAGCTTGGAGGTGATCTTCTTCCAGAAACTCAAGCCCCATCTGTCGTTCGTAGATCGAGCGGTGATCAAACAGGCGTGCGATCAGAAAACTCGCCAAGCAGGCCACCAGAATTGGTTTCAGGACTAACAAGTCCTTCGTTAAGGCGAAGGCCAAAAACATGGCCGTGATCGGCGTGCGCGAACAACTGGCCACGAAGGCGCCCATCCCTGCAAAGACATAGGTGCTGGGGACGTGGCCGGTGAGTGCTTCCACCCAAATCCCACAGGCGAGGCCGATGGCACCGCCCAGGGTGAGCATTGGGAAAAACAAGCCTCCAGGTGCACCAGACGCTGCTGCTAATCCCGTACTGAAAAACAGCACCACAAAGGTGCCGAGCGCCATTGGAATATCCGCTTTCCCATCACCGATGAGGTCTTGTAAGCCTTGAAGGTTGTGAAATTCGGAGGGGAGACACGAATACACCCCCCCTAGTAGGGCTCCGCTGATCACCATCCGCAGCACGAGGCGGTCGCCAAACCAACGATGACCTTGTTTCTGCATGGCGAGGACATAGCGGCAATACAGCTCGGCCAACACACCCACAACAACGCCCAGTCCGATCAGGTAGCCCAGATCGATGGGTAAAAAACTCACCAGCGGTTCGTATTCCTTCTCCAGCTGAAAGCCAAGGCCAGTGTTCAGCCCGCTACCACCCGTGCTTAAACCCGCGAGCCCCAACACATCCGCCCAGGCATCTGCCAAAAAGGTGGTGACGATCACCAGCAGCATTACGACTGGCCTTACGGAGTGCAGTAATTCCTCAATGGCGTAGAAAAATCCGCCAATCGGAGCATGAAACACAGCCGCAATCCCTGCTCCACCGCCCGCGGCGACGAGCACGCGACGGAATGCCGCAGGTGCTCTTAGCCAACGGGCAAGTTGCCAGGCCACCGATCCCCCCATCTGAACAGCGGGACCTTCCGGCCCGAGGGGGAAACCACTGCCGATGGCGACAATTCCGGCTATCAGCTTGACCAAGCCCACCTTGAGACCCATCGGGACGGCCCGATGTTTCAGGAATCCCATGATGTGGGTGATTCCGGATCCACCTGCTGAGGGTGCCAGCCGAGACACAAGCAATCCGGATACCAAACCACCTGTTGCGCCTAAGCCAGGCAGAACGGCCCAAGCCGGTAGGTCTGCCAGCAGTTCCAGGCGCCAGGCCCCTAAAACTTTGATGCCCAACTTGAACAACACTCCGGTGAGGGCTGCGCCAAGCCCCGTGAACATCAAGGCGAGCACAACCACTAGCCAGCGGCGTTCCAGCAGCCGGCGAATGCTCCGACTCGAACCGGATGGATCTTGTTTTTCTTTTAGGTCGCTAGCTGCTGTCATGGCTTTGAGCGGATGCCGTTTAGGCGCCGGCCATGACCTCCGCTTGTTCCGTAGCGCTCAGCACTCGGCCCTGTTCGACGAAGTTATCGATTTGGTCGAAGTTGAGGTAGCGGTACAGCTCTGCTGAGAGTGGATCGATCTTTTCAGCGGCGATCCTTTGGTATTCATCGGGTGTGGGAATGCGCCCGAGCAGGGCGCAGACAGCGGCTAATTCAGCGCTTCCCAGGAAGACCTGCGCTCCTTTGCCAAGCCGGTTGTTGAAGTTCCGAGTGCTGGTGGAGAACACTGTGGTGTTGTCACCGACCCGGGCTTGATTGCCCATGCAGAGTGAGCAGCCTGGCATTTCCATGCGGCTGCCGGCTGCTTCAAATGTGGCGTAGTAGCCCTCTTGCTTGAGCATGTCCTCGTCCATACGCGTGGGCGGGCAAACCCAAAGCCTTGCAGCGATGTCGCCGGCTTCTTCGAGCACTTTGGCCGCGGCGCGGTAGTGGCCGATGTTGGTCATGCAAGAGCCGATGAACACCTCTTGAACGGCTTCGCCAGCCACTTCGCTGAGCAGCTTCACGTTGTCGGGATCGTTCGGGCAGGCAAGGACGGGTTCGGTGAGCTCATCGAGATTGATCTCAATCACTTCGGCGTATTGAGCGTCGTCATCCGCTTGAAGGAGTTGGGGGTTGGCCAGCCAGTCCTCCATCACCTTGATCCGTCGCGCCAGGGTGCGGGCATCGCTGTAGCCGCGCGCAATCATGTTTTTGAGCAGCGCCACATTGCTGCTCAGATATTCACTCACGGTGGCTTCGGACAATTTGATGGTGCAGCCTGCGCAAGAGCGTTCTGCCGTGGCGTCCGTGAGTTCGAAGGCTTGCTCCAGCTTGAGATCTGGCAACCCTTCAATTTCCATGATCCGGCCATTGAAGACGTTCTTCTTGTTGGCTTTTTCCACGGTGAGCAGGCCCTTTTGGATCGCGACCCAGGGAATCGCATTCACGACATCGCGGAGTGTGACCCCCGACTGAAGAGAGCCGCTGAACCGGACCAGCACCGATTCGGGCATGTCGAGGGGCATGGCGCCGATGGCGGCAGCAAAGGCCACAACCCCTGAGCCTCCTGGAAAAGAAATACCGAGGGGGAACCGGGTGTGGCTGTCACCTCCTGTGCCCACGGTGTCGGGCAAGAGCATGCGATTGAGCCAGCTGTGGATGATCCCGTCACCGGGGCGAAGGGCGACACCGCCGCGTTGGGCAAAGAAATCAGGCAGCTCCTTCTGGGTCTGCAGGTCCACTGGTTTGGGGTAAGCGGCGGTGTGGCAGAAGCTCTGCATCACCAAATCAGCGGAAAAGCCCAGGCAGGCCAATTCCTTCATTTCGTCCCGGGTCATGGGCCCCGTGGTGTCTTGACTGCCAACGGTGGTCATCAGCGGTTCACAGCTCGTGCCGGGACGGACTCCTGGTAGACCGCAAGCTTTGCCCACCATTTTTTGCGCCAAGGTGAAGCCTTTTCCCGTGTCGGCAGGGGCGCTAGGCCGGATGAATGTTTCAGAAGGAGCTAGTCCCAGTTGGCTTCGCACCTTGTCGGTGAGAGCGCGACCAATCATCAGTGGGATGCGACCACCAGCACGCACTTCGTCGCTGATCGTGCTCGGTTTGAGTTCAAATCGGCTGATCACCTCGCCATCGCGTTCGATCGTGCCGGCGTAAGGGCGAATCGTGATCACATCACCGGTGTTCAGATCGCTGACATCGCACTCAATCGGCAAGGCGCCTGAATCTTCCGCAGTGTTGAAAAAGATAGGAGCTATTTTACCGCCGATGATCACTCCGCCGGCGCGCTTGTTGGGCACATGGGGGATGTCATTGCCGGTGTGCCACAGCACGGAGTTGATGGCGCTTTTTCGAGAGCTTCCGGTGCCGACCACATCACCCACATAGGCCACGGGATGACCTTTCTTTTTCAGGGTCTCAATGGTGTGGAGTCCCTCTGGATCGCGGGTTTCCAACATCGCCAGGGCGTGCAATGGGATGTCGGGACGGGTGGTCGCGTGGGTGGCTGGTGAGAGGTCGTCCGTGTTGGTTTCGCCGTCCACCTTGAACACGGTGACGGTGATCTCTTGGGCGAGTTGATCTCGCCGGGTAAACCATTCCGCTGCAGCCCAGCTGTCCACCACCTGTTGGGCGTAACGGTTGCTGGTCGCTAGCTCCATGACGTCATTGAATGCGTCGTAGACCAAGAGGGTGCGGCTAAGTCCTTGAACGGCACAGCTCGCAAGCGTCTCGTCTGGATGCTTCAGCAGTTCGATCAGTGCGGCGACGTTGTACCCGCCGACCATGGTGCCGAGCAATTCCACCGCTTCCAAAGGCGCCACCAATGGGCTGGATGCTTTGCTTTGAGCGACAGCACTTAACCAGGTTGCTTTGACATAGGCCGCTTCATCCACGCCGGGGGGAATGCGTTCGCTCAGCAGGTGCAGCAAGGTCTGCTCTTCTCCCGCAGGTGGATTTTGAAGAAGTTCCGTGAGGGCCTGCGTCTGAGCGGCATCAAGAGGAAGCGGCGGGATGCCCTGGCTTTCCCGTTCCTTGGCGTTCTCGCGATAGGTGCTCAGCATCGGTTTTGGCGGCGCAAACAGCGATACACACCATTGTTGTTGGTCAGCGTTCCACCCTGTTGTTTCTAACGGTGGATCGCCTTGCGTAATCTGGATTGAATTTCAGGCCAAGGCATGACCACCACCCACGATCTGCATGTGGTGGACACGCGACCACTGATTCCACCGGCTCTGTTGCATCGTGACCTGCCCATTGATCCAACGGCTTTAGAAACGGTGGCGACGGCTCGCAGCCGCATCCAAGCCATCCTGCGTGGATTGGACAGCCGACTGTTGGTGATTGTGGGGCCCTGTTCTGTCCATGACGTGGAGGCGGCCCGGGACTACGCCCGTCGTTTGGCCCCCTTGCGTGAGCGCCATTCCGCTGAGTTGGAGATTGTGATGCGGGTGTATTTCGAAAAACCCCGCACCACCGTGGGATGGAAGGGGTTGATTAACGATCCCCATCTCGATGGCTCCTATGACATCAATACGGGGCTACGGATGGCCCGCTCCCTGTTGCTCGATTTGGCTCGGGAAGGAATGCCCACCGCGACAGAGCTGTTGGATCCTGTGGTTCCTCAGTACATCGCCGATTTAATCAGCTGGACCGCGATTGGTGCACGCACCACGGAAAGCCAGACCCATCGTGAAATGGCCTCAGGCTTATCGATGCCCATTGGCTACAAGAACAGCACCGATGGCAGTGCCACGATTGCCATTAATGCCATGCAGGCTGCTTCCAAGCCCCATCATTTCCTCGGCATCAATCGTGAGGGTCATGCTTCGATCGTGAGCACCACAGGAAACCCAGACGGTCACTTGGTTTTACGGGGTGGCAATCGCGGCACCAATTACCACTTGGAAGCGATTCAGGATTCAGCTGCGGAATTGGCTGGTGCAGGTCTGCCTGATCGCTTGATGGTGGACTGCAGCCATGGCAATTCAAATAAGGACTACCGCCGTCAAGGTGAGGTCCTACAGGCAGTGGCTGCTCAGGTGGACCAAAAACTTGATCACATCATGGGAGTGATGATTGAAAGCCATCTCGTAGAAGGCAACCAAAAGTTGTCTTCAGATCTATCCACCCTCACTTACGGGCAGAGCGTGACCGACGCATGCATCAGCATCGAAACCACCGCTGACCTTCTGGGAGAGCTTGCTGCCTCTGTGGCCAAGGCAAGATTCAGCTAACTCGCAGACGCTTTAGGCGTTGGCCTTGATCAGGCTGTAATCAGGCTGTCATCCAGGTCCAACTCAGGGCTACGCCAAGGGGCACTGACAGGTTGTCGATGCCCAGGACGCTCATTTGTTCGAGCCCGACAGCCAACGAGCAGACCGCGAAAAGTCGAAGTGGGTTGAGTGGACTTTGGGTCACTAGCACTAAGGCGAACAACACCACAGAACTGGTGATGGCCATCGTGCTTGTGCCGATAAACGACTTGCGCTGCGCCAAGACCGTCCAGTTTGGGGAACGCACGGCGCGTCCAATCAGACCTGCTAGGCCATCACCGAACGCCATCACCAGCACACCAGCACAGGCAGCAGCTGGATTTTCAGCCCAAAACAGGATTAGAAGCAGACAGATGGCGACGCCATAGGCAACGGTCCCGTAGCTCCTTCGACCCACATCCTCCACCGCAGGCAGCAAGTGCCAACGGTGATTGATCAAGGTGATCACGGTGACCACCACAGCGAAAGGCACTGCAATCGCGATTGGAATTTGGAGAAACCAGGCGAGTGGAAGAACCGGTCCAGTGCCGACGTGAACAATCTTTCGACTCAGCTCGCGTTGATTGGGCCAGCGTTGACGGCAGATCAGAGCGCTGCCTAAGACACCGGCCATCCAGAGGGCGATGAGCAAGAGAGATGGCAGAGGCAAGGACGACTCAGGCGGCCTGTTGATGATTGGTCATCGTGCGTAATTTCAAAATGGCTTTGGATTCGAGTTGGCGGACGCGTTCTCGTGACACATTGATTTGACGGCCAATTTCGGCAAGGGTGAGGGGTTCTTCTCCACCAAGGCCGAACCGTAAACGCAAGATTTTTTGTTCGCGCTCATTGAGCTGTGAGAGCCAGCCGCCCAGGTGCTCCTTCTGAATGCTGCGATCCATGCCTTCCATCGGCTCATCGCCGTTGGGATCTGGGATCAGTTCTCCGAGGGTGCTGCGATCTTCTTCGCCACGGGCGTGAGCATCAAGAGAAGCGCAGGGGGCGCTTTGGGAGATGAGTTCTTCGAGGTCTCTCGGTTCAATACCCATGGCATGAGCCAACTCCAAACGGTTCGGTTGACGCCCGAAACGATGGGAGAGCTCCCTGGTGATCTTGCGCATTTTCGACAGCTTTTCACTGATATGAATCGGCAGACGGATCGTGCGTGCACTGTTGTCGATCGCCCGTGTCATCCCTTGCCGAATCCACCAGTAGGCGTAGGTCGAAAATTTGTAACCCATCGCCGGGTCAAATTTGTCGACAGCACGTTCGAGCCCGATCGCCCCTTCCTGAACGAGGTCGAGAAGTTCGAGGCCTTGGTTTTGATATTTCTTGGCGACACTCACCACCAACCTGAGGTTGGCAGCCATCATCCGGTCGCGTGCTCTCTTCCCCATCCGGATGCGATGGCGTTGTTTAGGAGTCCGGTCTTCTTCTTGAATGTCAAGAAGCTCTTTCATGGCTTGCACATGATGGGCAAGCTCAATTTCTTCAGCAGCCGTTAGGAGTGGTACACGCCCGATACTGCTCAAATAATGACCAATTGAATCTGTGGCCAAGCGTCCACCCGAACGACTTGCTCTGCCAGAGCTTGTGCCACGTGAATGATTGGCTGTATTGCGTCGACTAGCAGTCGGCAATAAGGGTTCCACAGAAGTGCCTTTGGGGGCAGCTCCATTGGACTCCAGAGGGATCCCCATCACCCTGGTCTCCTGACGAATTTGGGCGCAATTTAGCACCGTCAGCGCTTAGAAGTGGTTGTAATTCTGAAGCCTTTCGGTAGATCGTTATCTGGATCAATTCGCGATGTCGATGGCTACTGTTTATGGTAAAAATGACTACAGAATTAATTGATTTCTTGCTATTTGGGCCTTCAATCGTCGTTGAAGATTGCTGTCGATTTGGATGAACTAGTGCATTCCTTTCCAGTCATCAATTAACTGCGATTGGGAGTTGCGCTCTTCTCCCTCGGGATGCCGTTGAATAAACGTACCGTCGGTTTGCATGTCCCAAGCACCCTTGTTATCGCTTAGGTAGCGTTCAAGCAGGCGTTCGAGCTGTGCTCTGAGTTCGGGTTCTTCAATGGGGGCAACCGCTTCGACGCGTCGATCAAGGTTGCGCGGCATTAAGTCGGCGCTACCGATGAACACTTCCGGTTCGCCGCCATTGTTAAACCAAAAGATGCGTGAATGCTCTAAGAAACGACCAATAATACTGATCACGCTGATGTTGTCGCTTATACCTTCGAGTCTTGGGTAAAGGCTGCACATCCCTCGGATGATCAATTGGATTTTTACCCCGGCTTGAGATGCTTCATATAGAAGAGCAATGATTCCTGGATCCACCAGAGAATTCATTTTGGCTTTGATCGATCCACCACGTCCTTGCTGAGCATGTTCGATTTCACGGCGGATTAATTGTTCCATCCCCTTCCTTAAGGAGACAGGAGCCACGAGTAATTTGCGGAAGCTTTGTTGTTTAGAGAAGCCGGTTAGATAGTTGAACAACTCCACGAGGTCTTGGCCAAGTTCCGGTCGAGCTGAAAGCAGGCCTAGATCGGTGTAAAGACGTGAGGTTTTGGAGTTGTAGTTACCAGTTCCGATGTGGACATAGCTGCGTAGGCGTTCTTTCTCTTTGCGTACAACCAGAACAATCTTGGTATGCGTCTTGAGGCCAATCACCCCATAGACCACATGCACTCCAGAGCGTTCCAGATGTTTGGCCCACTGAATATTGTTGTCTTCATCGAAACGAGCCTTGAGCTCGACAAGTGCCATCACCTGCTTCCCATTTTCTGCTGCACGGATAAGCGCCGCGATAATCGGGGAATCTTTGGATGTGCGGTAGAGGGTCATCTTGATTCCCATGACGAGGGGGTCGTCTGCCGCTTGGTTAATGAATTCCTCGACCGACGTGGAAAACAAGTCGTAAGGGTGATGGAGGAGAACATCGCGGCGGCGTATCACCGAGAAAATGCTCTCGAATTCTTCTTCTTTGATGGAGCCGTCTTCCAACATGCCCCTCTGCGTGCGACTGAGGACGGTGGGAGTTTGACCTGAGTGCGTGGTGTCTTTGAGGTGTGGCAGAGGCAGGCTCATCAAGCCGAAAAGATCATCGAGCCCGAGAGGTCCATTCACCTTGTAGAGGTCTTCTTCAACAACGGACATGCCGTCCATCAACATCTCAATGACGTCTAGAGGAGTGTCGGCAGCCACCTCCAAGCGGACCACTTCACCCCCCATCCTTCGCTTTCGCAAGCCCTGTTCGATGGCGATCATCAGATCGTCGGCTTCAAGGTCGCGTAGTTCCAGGTCTGCATCCCTGGTGACCCGGAAAAAGTAATGCCCTTCAATGCTCATTCCTGGAAAGAGCAGGCCGAGATTGAAGGCAATCACCTGCTCAAGAGGTACGGCTGTGTGCATTGGCTTGGATTCATCTCCGCTCAGCTCCACTGGAATCGAGACAAAGCGAGGAAGGATTTTTTGTGGGACCTTCACTCGGGCCAGTTGGCGTTGGCCGGACTCTGGGTCGTGGATCAGGGCGGCGACGTTGAGGCTGAGATTGCTAACGAATGGAAAGGGATGGGCAGGATCTACCGCCAGGGGCGTCAAGACAGGAAAAACTGCCGTTTGAAAGAAGTTGTCCACCCAGTGCTGTTGGGCGGCGTTCAGCTGTTGGTAGTTGAACAGAAACACACCAAAGCCTTCCAGGCCTACGCGGAGATGGTTGATGTAGTGCGTTTGCTGGGCTTCCAGCAGTGCTGAGAGCTGGTTACGAATCTCATGGAGCTGCTCCCGTGGCGTGAGCCCATCCTCACTTCGCTTGTCGATGCCGGCCTCAACCTGAGATTTCAAGGACGCCACGCGCACCATGAAAAACTCATCGAGATTGTTGCTGAAAATGGCACTGAATTTGGCCTGTTCCAACAACTGCGTTCTTTGGTCAAGCGCCTGAGACAACACGCGCTTGTTGAAGGCAATCCAGCTCAGTTCCCGATTGATGTAGAGATTTTCGGGAAGCATGACGCCGCTCATCAATGGTCTAGAGCACTGTGCTCGCAAGCGAAAGGTAGCAATCGTCGGTCACCCTGTGGATTCCTCAAGGGGACTGCGCGTCACCAAGAGCACGACGACCAGAAGTAATCCGGCGCCTCCAAAGAACGGACTGGTTTGACCCAGGAGGTCGTAGCCCAGTCCAGCGAGAGGTGGGCCTAAAAAACTGCCAAGACTTTGGAGGGCTTGCAGGCTGCCAAGGGCTGCGCCTTGCCCTTCATCGCTGAGACGCCGCGACACCAGGCTGCGAAGGCTTGGGGTCACGAGACCCGTGCCGCTGGCCAAAATCGCCACGGCTGTGAACACTCCGGTCCTGGCTTGCTCCGGATCGGTTGTGGGGATGAGCAAACAACCGGCGATGACCAAACCGAGGCCGATCAGCGTGAGTTTCCACTCCCCAAACCGTTTCACCAATGGACCGATCAGGCCACCCTGGACCACGGTGGCGACGACCCCCACAATCAAAAAGGCTGTAGTGGCAAGCTCTGGACCCCAATTGAAGCGTTGCTTGAAATAGAGAACCAGGATTGCGGTGAAGCCATTGAAGGCAAGAAAGAACAGAAAAAAGCCCAAGGCCAGACGCCCGACGGCTGGATTGCCAATCACCCGCGCGATTTGAGCGAAGGGGTTGAGCTCCCGTTTGCGGGGAAGGACGCGGCGTTCTGACACCGGATGGGTTTCAGGGAGCAACGTCAGGACAACAACAAGGTTGAGCACGGCGAAGCCGGTTGCCACCCAGAGCGGCACCGTGACGGCAATGCGGGCTAATTGGCCACCAAGAAAGGGGCCCATAATGAAACCAAGTCCGAAGGCCACTCCGATCAATCCGAAGGCGCGTGCGCGTTGCTCCGGAGGGGTGATGTCTGCGAGTACGGCTCCTGCTGTGGCGGCTGTTCCACCACTCACCCCATCGATCAGACGGGCTCCAAACAGGAGAAAGAGGGGCAGCACAGCTCCAGCGGGCCAGTCTTGGCTCACGGTGATCGCAAACAGTCCGAGGCCGAGGACGGAACCACTGACGCAGATGGCGATCACAGGCCTGCGGCCGAAGCGATCACTCAGGGCTCCGATGAAGGGAGTCGCTGCGAACTGAGCAAGGGCGTAGCTGCCAGCTAAAAGACCAAGGGTGCGACCGTCGGCATTGAACGATGCCAACAGAAAGGGCAGCAATGGAAAAACAATGCTTTCGCTGAGTCGGTCATTGAGAAGCGTTAGAAACGCACTTAATAACGTTGGAACGTGAGGACGGCGCACGTTCGATCGAGACGGTTAATCACCCTCCCACAGACGCCCGCCAGGCGATCAGTTGTTCCAAGGCGGCGGTGCCAACTCCATTGGCTTGCATGGTGCGGGCCTCCTCTACACCGTCCTCCAAGCTTTTGCTCAGTCCGCTCAACCAGAGGTAGCAGCCTGCGTTCCAACGCAATGACTGGGCCATGGGCCCTTGGCCTAGAAGGGCCTCTTTGGCGTGTGTCGCCCAGGCCTCCTCTGATTCCCAGCGGGGGTCGTCTCCAAAGCAGCCATGATCACGGGGGTGAACGATGTGTCGTTCGGGCTCTCCTGAGTTGTGAATGCGAGCTGTGATCCCGGCCCGACTAACCGGCAGGTCTGTTCCTCCCTCTAAGCCCTTCACGGTGATAACGTCCTTTTCTCCGGCCAGCTCTAGGGCTTGCCAGGCTCGGTTTTCCGTTGGTGGATGCACAAATCCACTCACAAGCAGGTGGTGCCCTTGGTGAGCAGTCCAGAGCAGCTCGGCGCTGGCCAGTGGAGGTCGTTTCCCGAGATCATCCCGCGCGGGAAGCAGTGCCTCGCCAAGGGGGAAGTGTTCCGGTTGATAGATGAGGGCAAGACCATGGAGGTTGAAGCCTGCTTGAACATCATTGATCGACAGTCCCTGCAAGTTGAGCCCGATCGAAGCGAACAGCTCTGCGCCAGTGATTCCAAATTTCACTGGCATTCGCTTCCCTCCCTGCAAGACCACAGGCTGTCCAGACCCCACCAACAGCAACGTTGTTAAGGGGTAGATCGGTGCCGTGCGAGATCGGCCGTCAAAGGGCATGCCAAAGCAGATCGGCCGGCGTTGATCGGGTTCACTGAGAAGACAGGGCCCGAGACGTTTATAGGTATCGAGCATGCCGGTGAGCTCTTGAGGCTCGGGCCTGCGAATGCGATGGGCAATGAGAAAGGCGCCGATTTGGACGTCTGAAGCTCCTCCCGTGAGCATCAACTCCATGGCCTCATCGGCTTCGCTTCGCGTTAGCCCTTTGCTGGTGTGCTCTCCACTGCCAATTTTGCGTAGCAATTGCTTGAAATATGCACGCTTTTTGGCTACTGGAGACATTTCCATTGATATCACCGGAACCGAAGGAGATCGTTCCGCAGAATTATCCCCTTCGGCGGTAGTGATTGATACCAGATCTTTTTATGTAACTCGAAGCCTTAGCTCCTGCATAGGCCTGCATGGCTTCCATGGAGTGGGTGCGATGGATGCTGTCGCCCCTCGGCGTAATAGAGGCGTTCAATGAGCAAGTTTGGGAATGTTTGGCGCACAAGGGCTGGTGTGACTGACAAAGAATCGTTTGCTAGCAGGGTATTAATACTTTTTAGAGCTTGAATCAAGTTTTGATTAAACAGATTCGCGAATGTGGAAAGATGCATGAATAGGGACTAACCATCAGCTATTTCATAGTGCACTACCCACCACCTGTCGTTCTGTCGCAGATGTTGCTATTGGTTGCTCCGAGCTTCTGAATTGGTAGTCAATGCATCTTTTTTGGGTCTTGATTTTGTAGATGATTCGCCCACTACTGAGTGGTCCCGCAAGGGTTTCTGATCTCTAGTAGTTCTTTATTGGTCTTTTATTGCATGACAACATCTGCTTTAGCACCGTCCTTGGCTGGTCCCTCGCCATCGACGCTTACTGCTTCACTGATGGCGGCAAAGAAGGCGAAGGGTCTTTCCTTTGCTGACTTAGAAGCGGCCCTTGGGCTCGATGAGGTTTGGATTGCTTCTCTCTTTTATGGACAGGCAACCGCATCCCCTGAAGAAGCGGAGAAATTAGCAACATTGTTGGCTCTCGATCCAGCCATTACCGCTGCGCTGCAGGAGTTTCCGACGAAAGGAAGTCTAGATCCTGTGATTCCTACAGATCCGCTGATCTATCGTTTCTATGAGATCATGCAGGTTTATGGTATGCCTCTTAAAGATGTTATTCAGGAAAAATTTGGCGATGGTATTATGAGTGCTATCGACTTTACTTTGGATGTGGATAAGGTTGAAGATCCTAAAGGAGACAGGGTAAAGATTACAATGTGCGGAAAATTCTTGCCTTATAAAAAATGGTGAGTTTTTGATTTAAATCAAAAACGCCCGGCATGGCCGGGTTTTTTAATGTCTTTAATATTGCTGTTGAAGTTGGCGTAGGGCGTGCGCACGTCGTTCTGGATTAGTGAGCTCTACGCTCAGTGACTTCAGCGTTATTTTGCTATGCGTTGTGGCCATGCAACCCAAGGCTCTTAAGCCAGCTTCAGCAGCTGCATCGGAGCCTTTATGGACCAGAACCGCAAGCCTGGTGCTGATCTCCATGTCGTCTCGTCGCTGCAGCAGACGTATGCAGGCGATGACAACAGGATCACGCCAATCTTGAAGTGCGTATTCACACAATTGCAGCAATTCAACGGCTTCAAGTTGATGAGATTTGAAGCCAAGAAGATTAAGGCCCGCGATGCGTTGTGCTTGGCCAGGTAATTGCAAAAGATGCTCGAATTGAGATGGTGTGAGCTCTGCACCCCAGCAACTCAGTGCGTTCAGCAAGTGTGCATCTGGATCATGGGATTGCTTCAGCTGCGTGAGTAACCAATCTTTTGCTTCAGGTTGATGGCAGAGGCCGGCAGCGTGGATCAACTCAGGATGAATTCCGTGCTGTTGGATCAGGGCATGGATGATTGGCCAACCTGTTTCTGCGAACATCCCCAAGCGCTCAGCCACTGCAAAACGGAGTTCAACAGAAAGGCTGGGAGAGAAAACCTCTCCCAGCCAGGTTGGATTCAAAGGAATCTTCCGTGCCTTGGCCAGCTGATCCCAAAGGGAGGCTTCATCAATGGCACTCATAGGGTTTGAAGTCAGCGGGCGCCGAGCTCAGCGGCAAGTTCACGTTCTAGCTTTTCATCATGCTCCGTGGGAAGCACATCGGAAATTTTGGTGCGATGGGTGCTGTAGAAGAGCATGCCGATGAATACCATTCCGCCAACAATGTTTCCCAACGTGACTGGGAGGAAATTCCAGAAAATCACTTTATAGAAAGGAACGCCTGAACCGAGGATTGGTCCCGCTGTGTGTAGGAATTGATTCACAACAATGTGCTCCATGCCCATTGTTTGGAAAGCCGTAATCGGCAACCAGCAGGCCAACAATTTGCCGGGAACACTTTTGCTCACAAGAGCCATGGTGACGCCGAGGCAAACCAACCAGTTGGCCACAACTCCACGCAGGAAAGCCAAGAAGAAACCCATGCTTCCAAGGGCCTCGTACTTTTTCACAACGTTGATCTGGTTAAGAGCAACGATCTTTTGAGCCACAAGATCCCAAATGGGTGGACCAACATTCTCAGCAGAAGCATCCATGCTTCCGCTGGTGAGGCTGATGGCCATGATGATCGCCACAACGAGCGTGCCGATGAAATTGCCAATCCAGACCCATGTCCAATTTCTAAAGGTTGCACTCCAGCTGCATTTGCCGGCCCATGTTGCCATTGGTAGCAATGCGAAGTTTCCAGTCACCAGCTCCATTCCGAACAGGACGATGCTGGCAAAACCAAATGGGAACAGGAGAGATCCTACAAATGGCAGTTTTGTCAGGATTCCTACGGTGAGGGCCAGGATGACGGCAAGACCAAGAATGGCGCCAGAATAAAAGCCACGGATCAGCAAGTTTTTAACGCTGACGGTTGCTTTCTTGCCGCCGGCTAAAATCATGCCGTCGACGAGTTCATTGGGTAGGACGTAGTCCATCTGGGACGCTGTTGCGCTCATGATTGGGATTTAATAAATGAAAAGAGATTCAGCCGCTAATGCGATTCATGAAGCGTGAGAAGACATCTTGATGCTGTGGTGATACAGAAACGGGTGTTCTGTCCTTACCACTTGCGCTGAGCCAATTGACAAAACGCGACAGGAAATCACCTTTTAAAGTCATTGAACAATGAATAACAGATGGATTGGTTAATGCGAAACCATGGCTTCAAAACAAAGCGCCACGGTTTTACTTCGTCGAGTCAATTCGGTTTGCTTAAGCCCGAGGCTTTGCTCCGAATTGTTCGATCAGCACCTGTCGAAGAACGTTTTGAATGTCTTCTGCGGGAATGGCCTTTTGATGGACTTCGCCGATCTGAGGGTTTTCACCTTGAGATCCCCCGATGCTCAGGGTGTAGCCCTCGCCCATTTCACCCTGACTGTTTTTCGCTTTGGTGCCTGTTAGGCCAATAGCCCCCATGAAGGCTTGACCACAGGTGTTAGGGCAACCGGTCCAATGGATCTTGAGTTCTTCGGGTAGTTCGAGTTCGTCGTCGAGTTTTTTCGCCGCTGCAATAGCTTGGTCTTTGGTGTTGGTGAGACCAAAGCTGCAGTAGGTGTTTCCAGTGCAGGAGACCGTGCCAGCTGCAATAGCACCTGGTTCGAGAGGGAAGCGTTGCAACAATGGGTCTGCTTTGAAGCGATCGAGATTGGCCGTGGATATCCCCACGATGATGACATTTTGATCCTCTGTTAGGCGAATTTCACCAGCCCCGTAATCAAGACTTGCTGTGGCTAAGTCGTGTAGATCAGTTGCTGTGAGTCGTCCAACGCTGACATGCAGTCCTGCGAAAAACTCGTCTGCATTTTTTTGCGGATGGATTCCATAATGAGAACGAGGCGTGGCGTTGAAGACTGAACCTGGATCCTCTGTGAGTGGACCAAAAAGTCCTTCCACTTCACTCCTGAAGGCATCGACACCGAGTTGGTCGAGATACATGCGGAAGCGGCCTTTGGGGCGCTTGTCACGCTCGCCGTTGTCGCGCCAGAGGCGAATGACGCAATCGGTCATTTTGCAAATCTCATCTTGCTTCACCCACGTATTAAGGGGAATGGCATAGGCATTCATCTGTGAGGAGAGAATTCCTCCAATCCAGACGCCGAACCCCAACACACCGTCTCTTTCAACGGGGTGAAAGACAATGTCGTTGTGGAGTAGAAAGTTGTCTTTTGCTCCAGCAACAGCTGTGTTCCATTTGCGAGGGAGGTTGGAATATTCCGGATTTCCTTCGCAATGGTTCGTGAGAAAGTCCTGAAGCTCCGTGGTGAAAGGGCGCGTATCGATAATTTCGTTTGGATCAATTCCAGCAAGTGGATTGCCGGTTACATTCCTCGGGTTGTCAAAACCAGATTGGATTGAGCTCAGTCCAACATCCTTCAGTCGTTTGAGAATGTCTGGCAAATCATTCAGGAGTACGCCGCGAAGTTGTAAGTTTTGGCGTGTTGTGATGTCGCAACTTCCGTTATCGCCGTAGCGCTCCACGATTGAGGCCACAACCCGAAGTTGCTGATGATTAATGACGCCGTTGGGAACTCGCAAGCGAAGCATGAACTTGCCTGGTGTTTTGGGGCGCCAAAACATTCCATACCATTTCAAGCGAAGTTGAAGATCGGTTTCATCAACCTCTTCCCAGCCAATTCTGGCGAATTCTTCAATCTCATTGCCAACAAGTAGCCCATCTTTGGCTGCTTTGTTCTGCTCAATTTTATTGAGCTTTTTGTTTTCTAGGAATGGTCTGGTAGGGACTTGAATGCTCATAGCGCTGATGTCTTGTACAGGAATTCGTTGATTAGCGAAATTTCCAGCACATCAGAAGTATTCGTGCTGAAAAAGGTTTATAGCGAGCTATGGGCTGATGTTTCGGTATCGGATAGGACCAAATCGGTGTTTGCGAGCCCGCGTTTTTGTTTGATTCGCTACAAATAAGTGCTGCGGTTTCTGGCTCGATTAACCCCTCCTCAACAGCAGGGAAGTTGAATCAGTATTGGCGGCCTATTTCTCCGATCCAACGAACAGCCCCATGGCGAATCATGGACCAGACCCTGGCCATGGCTGCTAAGTCGCGATCGAAATCATTCTTGAATCGCTGCTGTGCACGGTTGCTGCGAGCAGTTGACTGCATGGGAGCGCGAGAATGTCTTCTGCGGTAGTTAGTCATGCATGCATGGATGGGAACCACCTGACTAGATCAGTCCCAGGGGCTTCAGATCCGTGGCCGTTGTTACGCAAATACGGCGAATCGAGTGGGCAAATCGCTATGCGTCTTGTCATTCATGGACGTTCAGGCGGATTGGTCCCCCCTTGCTTGCAACAACTTGTGGGAGCTGTCGCGGCGTTTCGGGCGGCGCCAGTGGAGTTGGAGGTGCTGACTTCCGAGCATCCTGCTCCAGTGCAATCCGACAGCCAGTGGCTTGTGCCTTTGCTCTTGCTCCCTGGCAGTCATGCGCGCAGCGATGTTCCGCAGATTCGTCAGCGGTTGATGGCAGAGGGTGTTGACGTGAAGTCGCTTCCTTTTCTTGGCTCCTGGGACTGTTGGTGGGTTCTCATGTCGGATTGGATTGAGGGTGTTGCCGCGAAGCATCCTTCCCTAGCTTTGGTTCATCATCCGTTGAGGCCAGGGCTGTCCGATCGTTTTCTCCGCGCGCTGCAACGCCGCTTTGACCTGCCTGTGGTGCCGTTTGATGCCTGGGACCAGTTTGCATGTGATCATCCCGACGTGGTTCCTTTACCTCTTTCCTTGGCGCCCAATCGGATGTCGGAGGCGTTGCGTCAGGCTGGTGGCCTGCCATCTCTTCTTGAAGACCCCCAGCTCCGTGAGGGACTCATTCATTGTCTTGCTCTATTGCCGTGACTGACTTGACCAACACAGGAACTGTGTATCTCGTTGGTGCGGGACCAGGGGATCCAGACCTTCTCACTGTCAAAGCCCATCGTCTACTGCGATGTTGCGATGCCCTTGTTTACGACTCACTGGTTCCTAGGGAGGTTCTCGAGCTTGTCCCCGAGACCTGTGAGCGCCACTTCGTCGGTAAACGTCGGGGGCACCATTCCGTTCCACAGCCAAGCACCAACTCCGTGCTGGTGGCCTTGGGTCAGCGCCATCAAACCGTGGTGCGCTTAAAAGGTGGCGACCCTTTCCTTTTCGGCCGCGGCGGAGAAGAGGCAGCCCATTTGGTCTCCCATGGCATTGCTGTTGAGGTGGTTCCGGGTGTGACCTCTGGTATTGCAGCTCCGGCTTATGCGGGCATACCAGTGACCCACCGCCGTGCCGGCTCCTCGGTCACCTTTGTGACCGGTCATGAGGAGATCGACAAACGTCGCCCCTCCGTGAATTGGCGTGCTCTGGCCACTGCGAGTGATGGTTTAGTGATCTACATGGGTTTGCATAATCTCCCGCGTATTGCTGAGGAATTGATCGCTGGCGGTTTGGACGGAGAGACCCCTGTTGCTGTTGTTCAGCAGGGCACCGTGGTTGGTCAGCGATGCCTGAAGGCACCTCTGCGCCAGGTGGCAGAGGCCACTCGAACTGAGAATTTTGCCTCTCCTTCCATCGTGGTGGTGGGTGATGTGGTGAACCAACAAGTGGCTGCCTGTGCGCCTGAGCCCGCGGCGGTGACTATGCCGATTCCATTTTGAATTTTGATCCTTTGGCAGCTATGTGACGTAGACCCCTGAGGCTTCTCAACGCCCTAATCGGGATCCACCTTGGCTTTCCAGGATGCTTCTCGTAATCGCGGCAGAAGTTGTACGAGGTTGCAAGGACGCGTGTTTGCGTTCAATTGGCTGGAGATCAGTCGGTCCCAAGCCGTTTGAACGGCATCCAAAGAACCGGGAAGCACGAAGACGATAGTTCCGTTGGCAACGCCTGCCAGGCATCGACTTTGCAAGGTGCTGGTCCCGATGCTCTCGTAGGAAAGAACCCGGAAGAGTTCACCAAAACCGTCGATGGTTTTGTCTAGCAACGGGGCGATCGCTTCTGGGGTGCCGTCTCGGCCGGTCAGGCCTGTTCCCCCGCTTGTGATCACCACATCAACGCTTGGGTCGGCAATCCACTGACTGAGTTCTGAGCGGATCTGGTAACGATCATCAGGGCAGATTCGCCGATCGCTGAGTTGATGCCCTGCTGCCGTTAAACGTTGTTCCAGTGCATCACCGCTGGAGTCTTCCGCCCTGGTGCGTCGGTCGGAAATGGTGAGGAGAGCAATTGAGAGGGCCAGCTCCAGCATCGCGCAGGAAAGATAACGCTAGAACCAAGTAGGGCTTGACGTTGTTTCCTATGACGAAATCTCCGGAGAGAACACTCCAGGTGCTGTTGTTTGCTTCGCTTCGAGATCAGGCGGGCTGGGATGAACAGTGTGTGTTTCTTCCTGACAAAGATGTTGTGACGGCTGAGGACATTTGGGATCAGTTGAAGCTTGGACCTCGCCCTGCGTCTGTGCAGATCTCGATTAATCAGCGGTTGGTGAGTTCGCTGACCCCTGTGCAAATAGGGGATGAAGTTGCGTTTCTTCCACCCTTCACCGGAGGTTGAAGGCATGACACAAAAACTGGAAATAACAGTTGAGATTCACAGCCAACCCTTTGATCCTTGGATTCAGTTGTCTGAATGGTCATCGACTGCTGCTGCTTCAACCTCATTCATTGGACGGGTTCGCGATGTTGCTGAATATGGGAGTTCACTTGAAGCGCTTGAGCTCACGCACTATCCAGGACTGTGCGAAAGCTTGATCCGTGAGGATGCGGAACGGTTGTTGATGGCGCATGGAGCGACTGCAGCGCTTGTGATTCATCGGGTTGGACGCTTATCGCCTCATGAGGTCATCGTGCTTGTGGCGATTGAGGCTGATCGGCGTGGTCCTGCGCAACGTTGTTGCATGGCGCTGCTTGAAGCGATCAAGCATCAGGCCCCTCTCTGGAAAAAAGAGTGGAGGGATGGACAAGGCAGCTGGGTTAGCGGAAATACACCGCTTTGAGTCCCTCTTCAGAGGAGGCGTGCTCGCATGAGTTGTGCCCAAACACTCTCGCCGGCTTTCAAGCCTCCTGTGTGTGCTGGAATCTCCAGTAACAGATCGCTCTGAACGAGAGAGCCAATGCGGGATGAGGCTTGAGAATCGCTCACCCGCGCCATCAGCTCTCCGTTGGCATTGACCTCCAAGCGAGCACGGGCTAATTCGGGTCGTCCTGGCCGGCGAGCCAAAGCGTTGGCCAGCTTGACCTTGACGCGTGGAAAACATTCAGGCTCTTGTTGACCCTCCAAGAGCTGTAAGGCTGGCCAAAGCAGTTGTAGGGCTGTGATCGCTGCAGCAACAGGGTTTCCAGGGAGGCCAAAGAAAGGCACGCCCCCCCTTTGGTTGTTGATGTGCCCGAAGGCAAAGGGGCGTCCGGGCTTCAGAAATAGTTTCCAGAAATTCACTTGCCCCAATTCACTTACAAGCGCTCGGATCCAGTCACTGTCTCCTGCTGAAATTCCGCCTGTGCTCACCACAACATCGCAGGTGTTGCTGAGCTCAGCTAAGGCCCGCCGCAACGCTTCTGGCTGATCGGGAATCACACATTTTATATGGACCACCTGATGGAGGCTGTTCAGGATCGCCTCAAGCAGGGTGCTGTTGCTTTCCCATATGGCTCCTGCGCGTCGCTCTAGCCCAGCTGGCACAAGCTCATCGCCGCTGATTAGGAGGCCAATGCGAGGCTTGCGGTGGACCTCCAGTGTGGCTACACCGCAACCTGCAAGGCGTCCAAGCTGGGAAGGCGTTAAGCGCAGGCCTGGATTGATCAATCGATCCCCGGCTTTGCATTCTTCGTCTTCGGCTCGGATCCAGGGTTGATCCGAAACTTCAGCAGCCAAGCTCAGTTGCGTTTGGCTCGTCCCTACGCATTCCTGAGGCAAAACCCAGCCTGCTCCCTCTGGGAGGGGTGCTCCGGTCAAGATACGGATAGCTTCACCAGCGTTTAAGACTCGATCAAATGGAGATCCCGGGGCTGAGCGGCCGTGAAGGGTCCATTGTTGGCCGACGCTCGGTTGATGGTGTTGCCCTAAGGCATAGCCATCCATGATTGAGGCTCGGAACCCTGGGATCGAGTCAGGAGCGTTGATTGGTTTGGCATTGACGCGCCCTAGAGCCTCGTCTAGGGGCACCGTTATTAGGCCTTTGATTGGCTTGATGTGTTTGAGCAGCCGCTCTCTAGCTTCGTTAAGAGGTAATCCTTCGCGGCCATAGGGCTCAGCGTGACCAGGCACCGTTGCGGCCTCCGTCCTTGTGGGTGAGAGCGACCTGTCCCAAGGTCATCCCGGGATCAATCGATTTCAGCATGTCGTAAAGCGTCAGCAATCCAATGGAGACCGCTGTCATGGATTCCATCTCCACACCCGTGTTGTGTGTTGTGCGGCACCGGCAGCACAGAATTAGTCCCGGTAATGAGGAATCTGGTTCGATCGTGACTTCCACGCCACTGAGTGGTAACTGGTGGCAAAGGGGAATCAGTTCCCAGGTCCGTTTCGCTGCTTGGATGGCAGCGACTCGCGCAACAGCAAGGAGATCACCTTTCGGCGTATTGCCGGTACGGATCACTTCCAGTGTGGTTGGCTGCATTTGAAGGCACCCCCGAGCGCTTGCTTCGCGTCGCGTGGGGAGGCGATCACCCACATCAACCATGTGAACATCACCGGATGCGTTGAGGTGAGTGAGGCCTTGTTCCATGCTTAGCGGCTACCAAAGGCAGACCAAAGTGTGGCTTCAGAGCCCACAACTGGAGCCACCTCGGCTTGTGGCGATGAGCTGGTGGCTGGTGAAGACGCAAGTGGCTCAACAACGTCGCTGCGGGATCCCAACTCGGCCCAGAGGGTGGCTGGTGAGCCAATCACTGGTTCCACTTTTGCGCTGGACTGATTGCCGTCGATGGCAACGCCAGCCTGACTGCGCACCATTTGTACTGCAAGCGACCCAACAATGAAGGCTCCTAAAAAGCCCGCTGCTATGGCGACTTGACTGCGATTCCCTGTAGAGACGACCCCAGAGTTCATGCCTAAGTTGAAGAATTCAGACTCTCACTATGGAAACGTGTTGAGTGAATCGCTACCAAATGAGGCAAAAGCTCCAGGATAATTCACATTCTTGAGGCCGTAGGGCGAGCCTGCATGGGCATTGGCTTCGCTTGTGTACCAACCGTGAAGAGAGCCAAGAAGAAGTCCAAGGGAAATTGCTAAACGCACAGAACAGGCCATAAACTCTCGAAATCTTCTCTTTAGATGAAGGAGTTCGAAGTTGCGATTGAAACCATTTCGGTGGGCGATATCTGCAAATGGTTCAAAGTGAACAATTTATGTCGTTAAATGCATGGATCAAGCCAGCCATTGTTTTGGGTTTGAGAAGGATTTTGTGGGGAACTGGCGTTGCATCCCTCTTTGTGTACGCCGGAAGCTAGATCTCATTGGCGTCAAATTAAAATTGAGTCATTGGTTGGAGCTCACTCAGGAACAGCGCCAAATGCTTGTGGATTGGCCTGATGAGTTGCCAGTTTTGAATGAGTTGCGTGAGCACTTGCGACTTCTCACTCGGCTGTTGGCTGAGGGGATGGCCAAAGACCTGCCTTTAGCTGTGGATGAACCTTGGCAAGTGTTGGGAGAACTGCCCAGCATTGTGCAGGAATCTGCCTTGAAAAAATCGATTGTTATTAATGTGAACCAATGGGCTTCTTTGTTTGAATTAGAGCGTTTTGCTTTATGTAAATTGGCCCGTCCTGGCCATGATCATCACAACTTGGATGCTGCTTTTAGCGAAATACTGGGTTGATCAATTTTCGAAGCGCTTCCAAGCGCCCAGCTTCCTGTTCGATTGGTTTGATGACAGAAACTGCTGGAGCAACGATGACGGCACTTGCTTTTAATTCTGGTTGTTTTGATATGGGGCAGGCCTGTTCATGCATCAGTGCATTCACCTCACAGGCTTGAGCTTGCGTGAATCCCCAATGCATCGGAAGAAAGACTGTGCTCCGTCGGATTTTGTCTGTGACTTTCACGCGAGCGGTGAGTTGGCCCCTTCGGGAGCTCACCGCGGCGAGCTCTCCATGCTTCACCGCAAATTGATCTGCATCTTTAGGGTTAATTTCTAAGAGGGGTTCTGGGTGCATCGTTTTTAAGCGCTCCACCTGTCCTGTCCGAGTCATCGTGTGCCACTGTCCGAGATAACGGCCAATAGTGAGGACCAGTGGGTACGTGTCACAAGGTGGTTCTGCAAGACCAAGTGGTTGGTCGCTGCAGAACCTTGCTCGTCCATTTGTGGTTAAAAACTTGTGATTGGTGTACAGCCGTTTTGACTCTTGAGAGGGTGAACTGTCTTGAGGAAATGGCCATTGTTGGGGTCCCTCTTTGGTCAGAACGTCATGACTTAATCCTGAGACATCACATAATCTCTTTTTTGTTAGTGCTGTAAATTCTGCATAAACTTCAGCCGCACATTCGTATGTGAATTGTTCTTCAAACCCCAGGCGCCTTCCGATTTCGGCAAACACTGCCCAATCGGGGCGGCTTTCTCGATGGGGATTCCGGAATGCTGGGCAATACGTCACTCTGCGTTCAGAGTTGGTCATGGTTCCAGCTTTTTCGCTCCATTGAGCAGCTGGTAGGAGCAGGTGGGCGTAATGGGATGTTTCTGAATCTGTATAAGCTTCGCTTACGACGACCAATGGGCAGCGTTTCATCGCTGTTTTGACGCGTTCTAGATCTGGCATGCTCACCAGAGGGTTCGTCGCAGCAACCCACCACAAATCGAGTTCTCCCCGTTCCATCGCTTCCACCTGCTGCCAGGCCGTTAGTCCAGGCTTGGAGTCAATTTTCCCCTCAGAAAACCCCCAGGAGTGCTCGACTTCAGCACGATGCTCCGGGTTCGTAACTTGACGATATCCGGGAAGAAGGTGGGAGAGGCCGCCTGCTTCTCTTCCTCCCATGGCGTTGGGTTGTCCTGTGAGTGAAAAAGGTCCGGCTCCTTCTTTGCCAATTTGTCCTGTCAATAAGTGCAGATTGATGATTCCACCCACGACAGCGGTGCCTTCTCGCCGTTGATTCACACCCATCGACCAGAGGCTCAAGACTTTTTCGCGGCGATGAAAGAGCTGGGCGACTTCCCGTAGACGTTTTTCCGGAATGCCACAAAATAAGGCCACACGTCTAGGGGTCCAGCGGGCGACGACATCAAAAAAGGCGTCGTAGTTGTCAGTGCACTCATCGATAAAAGCTGGGTCCTGCCCGTTTTCTCGCATCACCAGGTGGGCGATGCCGTGAAGGAGGGCAAGGTCACTCCCAGGAGCGACTGCTAAATGAATGTCAGCAGCATTTGCGGTATCGGTTTGGCGTGGGTCCACCACCACAATGGTGACGGAGCCAGGGTGTCTTTTTTTTCGTTTTAGTAATCGTTGAAAGAGCACTGGATGGCATTCAGCGGTGTTGGTTCCGATCAGAAATGCCACCGTGCAATGGTCTAAGTCTTCGTAGCTGCAGGGGGGACCATCTGAGCCCAAGCTGCGGGTGTAACCCGCAACAGCTGAACTCATGCAGAGTCTTGAATTAGCGTCGAAATTGTTAGTACCTAGCGCTCCTTTGAGGAGTTTTTGCGCCAAGTAATAGTCTTCTGTATGAAATTGTCCCGAGCCATACATCGCGATAGCATCTGGTCCTTTGGATTTCAGGCTTGTTTTGATTTGGCTTGAGATGCGCTCAAGCGCCTCATCCCAGCTGATCGGTTGGAAGTCGTCATCAAGACTGTTGCGACCAAGAGGTTGATCCAGTCGGCCCCTCGACAGGGTTTCTCCGACTGTTGCCCCTTTGATGCAAACTTGGCCGAGGCTTGATGGATGCAGCCGATCTCCTCGAGCCGTCCACATTGGGGTTCCATCTGCATCTCGACGGACGGCTTCCCCCTTTTTTGCCGGTGGTCGAAAGTCCAACCCACACCCCACTCCGCAATAAGGACATTGACTGCGAATGGTTGTGATTGGCTCAGCCATGATTCGATAATTGGTATTAGAAACACCCGGAACCAATGGCTCCGGGTGCCATGCAGATATGAATAGGTGTAAGGAATCAGTTATTGGCGAAATTAGGACTCGCTGTTTCTCCTTCATGCAAGTCATCAAAGGAACCCTTGGGTTCTTTGAGGAAGAAGAAGCAGAAGAAAGCAACGATTAGGCCAGCGACCCCCAGAACTTGGAAGAAAGCACTATTGGAGGCTGCGATGATTTCTGGAGAAGGATCCTTACCCCCACCCATCCACATCGGTAGCAGACTAAAAATCGTGAGGTAAGTCACAGCTCCGACGTTGCCGTACGCACCAACCAAACCAGCAACTTGGCCTGTGACGCGTCGCTTCACCAAAGGAACGAGTGCAAACGTAGCTCCTTCTCCTGATTGAACGAAGAAAGAGGCCAGCATGGTGATCAACACAGCGATGATGATCCCTGTGGTTCCGCTGAATGTGCCAGGTTTGATCATGCTCATGACGAGGTAACCAATCCCAAGACCTCCTGTTAAGAACGCCATCGTGTTTTTACGACTGCCAAGTTTGTCGGAGATTAGGCCTCCAGCTGGGCGAGCGACAAGATTCACAAAAGCAAAACAAGAGGCGAGGATGCCAGCGGTTGCTTTAGGGAGATCAAAAGTGGTTTCGAAAAATGTTGGCAACATTGAAACGACGGCCAGCTCTGATCCAAAATTCACAATGTAAGTGAGTTCAAGAATGGCAACCTGCTTGAATTCGTAGCGATCTTCTTTGGGATACGTTTTCGTACCCATGATCAGCTCTCGATTGGTGCGAATGATTCCCCAGGTTTGAAAAATGAACCAGATCAGAACGGCACCCAAGGCCAATGGATAGGTTCCTGCATTCAGAAAACCAACCTTTTGTAAGCGCCAGCAAAGCACGCAGAGAATGGCGGCAAACGGCACATTCATTCCCAGCAATCCCCAGAAATCACGCATTGAAGTGACTTCCAGGCCTGCTGTGCGTTCAGGCTTTTGATAAGTTTTTCCAGGAGGTGTATCGCTAACGTTGAAGTAATAGATAACACCGTATATGGCAGAAATGATTCCAGTTAGAGCAATCGCACCACGCCAATTAAGGATGGCCCCTGAGGGAAGTTCAAAGCCGCCTGAGAACGAGAGCCACCCTGCCAGTCCTACGAGTGTTAATGCCGAGAACGCTGATCCGAAATTGCCCCAACCGCCATAGATTCCTTCGGCGAGACCGATCTCTTTGGGTGGGAACCATTCGGCAACCATGCGGATCCCGATCACAAAGCCTGCACCCACGATGGATAAAAGTAGGCGTGCTACCACTAGCTGATTAAAGTCTTGCGCTGAGGCAAACATCAGGCAAGGAATGACCGAAAAAACCAGCAGGCTGGAATAGGTCAGTCGAGGCCCATATTTGTCGAGAAGCATTCCGATTAGAACGCGGGCTGGGATCGTGAGAGCCACGTTGCAGATCGCAACGGTACGGATTTGACCGAGTGTTAAGCCCAAATCGGCCTTAACGGTGGTAGCCAAGGGCGCCAGGTTGAACCAGACGACAAAGGTCAGAAAAAATGCGAACCAGGTGAGATGAAGAGTTCGGTATCTCCCCTGGAAAGACCAGAGTTCTCCAAGCATGGGGGTATGAAAATGTGTAAGTCAACCCCGGCTTCTGAAAAATGCGCAGAGGAATCAAAATGCGGCGCACATGCAAACCGCCCAGCTATTTGATCATTAGGCTCTGACTCGCATAGTTGTGTTTGATACCTATAAGGGGCTATGCCAATGCTGATCGGTTCACTTTTGTTTTATTCGCTACATTGCATGAGCCTTCTTTGTTCGGTATTTCGTCTGCGATGGACCTGCCAATCGTGCAAGGACTCCGCGCTTGTGTGCTTAGTGGCGGGATGAGTCGTCGCATGGGCCAAGACAAATCTCTCCTCGCTCATCCTGATGGCGGCTGTTGGTTGACCCACAGTATTGGTGTGTGCCGTTCTCTGGATCTGCCAGTTGATGTGGTGAGTTCAATCCCTCGTCATCGTCAGTTGGTGTCGACATTGGAAGGTGTTGAGTGCAGGTCTGATCCTTCCCCCGGTCAGGGGCCTTTGGCTGCGTTGTCGGCGGTTTTTGGTCAGGCGAAGGCGCTCGCTTTCCTTGTCCTCCCTGTTGATATGCCTTGCTTGGACGCTTCGATCCTGGTCCGGCTGATTCATGCTTGGCAGGAGCAGCCATCTTTGGCTGTGGTTTCACATGACGGAAATCAGCTTCAGCCTTTGTTTGCTATCTATCCCAATCACAGTGTCTATCGAGATGCCTTGTGGAGTCAGTTGGCTGCTGAACAGCTGAGTATGCATGATTGGCTTGAGAGGGTGCCGCATCGGGTGCTTGCCTTGCCTTATGGGGCGTTGCGAAATCTCAACTGTCCTGCTGATCTAGGAGCCCTTGAGGAATGATGAAGCCATCAGCTGTCATTGATCTCCTTGCTAGGCCGCTGGGAGTTTTAAGGTTGTCTCTAACTGCAAGATGTAATTTAGCGTGCCGATATTGCTGTCCAGAAAGCATTGAGCCTCCAGGTTTGTTGTCTACTCGTGATCAACTTCGCTTGATCCAAGCGGCCTGTCAGTTAGGAGCCCATACGCTTCGACTAACAGGTGGTGAACCTTTGCTCACCGATCGCCTTTGGCCGCTTCTTGATCAACTCTCGCTTGCAAGGCAGGAGGTTGCTCATCCTTTTAGTCGTTTGAAAGACGTGGCTATCACCACCAATGGTTCTCTCCTCAACGATGAGAAGGCAAGACGGTTGCGCGATATGGGAGTGGATCGCATCACGATCAGCTTGGATGCCGTTGATGGAGCAAGTATTGCCCGTATGGCTGGCTTGCGTTCTGGTCCTGAGGCTGGGAAGGCTCTCATTCAGCGCGTCTTGGCGGGAATTGATGCAGCTCGTGCTGCGGGATTCAATCCTGCGCGAGGTCGTCTCAAGCTGAATGCCGTGATCCAACGCGGTCAAAATGATGATCAGCTGATTCCATTGGCGCGTTTTGCAAGGACACAAGGATTGCCATTGCGTTTGATCGAATATATGGATGTAGGCAATCGCAATGGCTGGTGTCGTGATCAGGTGATGCCGGCCAGTGAGATGATTCAGCTTCTTCACAGCAATTGGCCGCTTCAATCCCTTGGTCGTCAACCTGGTGGAACAAGTGGTCAATGGATCTACGAAGATGGTGAAGGTTCTGTTGCCACCATTGCCTCAATTACAGAGCCATTCTGTTCTGATTGCAATCGTCTTAGGATCACCGCAGACGGGCAAGCGTTTACCTGTCTGTTTGCCAGTGAAGGTCTTGATTTGCGCCGATGGCTTCGAGAGGATGTTTCCGATTTTGCGCTTGCAGAGGTGATGACTGGGCTGTGGTCGCGCCGTTCTGATCGTTTTAGTGAAGAGCGTGGGTTAGAGCAGCCAGCAAACCATCACGCCGAGATGGCTTATTTGGGTGGATGAGTGGCATCCGCTACGGATTAAACGAGGTATAAGCGTTAAAGCTGATTACTGACTTTTTGTTGCGATGTTCGAGCTTATTCCTTATACGCGTTTTCGTGATACTCCATCTGTTCGTTTTTTTGATGTCACGATTTCTGATTCGAATGCTCGCGACTTAGTTATTCACCGTGGGCCAGCGGTAAGT
Source organism: Synechococcus sp. ROS8604 (assembly GCF_014279655.1). NCBI lineage: Bacteria > Bacillati > Cyanobacteriota > Cyanophyceae > Synechococcales > Synechococcaceae > Synechococcus > Synechococcus sp. ROS8604. The sequence continues at coordinate 2,817,552 of NZ_CP047946.1, read as the reverse complement.
CCTCCGGATGCAGAGGAGAGTGGAGATTGGCAATTTTATTTGCATCCCCATCAAGAAGACAACCTGTTGGCCGCTAGTGGAGGGCGAACGTTTTATTTGGTCAATTTTGCTTGGGATCAGCCTTTTCATATTGTTCGTCTGGCGGCAGGAGGCGACATTCTTCGCATTCCTCCCGGAACATTTCATCGATCTATTTCTGATCTAGATGGATCTGTCGTGCTCAATCAAGCGGTTCGTGAAGAGAAGGCATCTTTGACCCGTGAGTTTCGTGTTTATAACAGTGGTCGTATCCCTGCCTTGAGGTTGGTGACGACCAAAGGTGCCATGCGTCCTGTGTTGCATGGTGTTGAGCCGCTTCTTCAAGCTGCCTGAATAAGAGCCGTCTTGTTCTCCGGTTGATTGGTGTTGTCGTCAACGGTGGCTTGAATGGTCCAACTCAGGTGGCTTTGCGTGGATGCCGGCCCGCTGAAGCTGCCCGTGACCGCTGCCGTGAGATCTGGGCGGGAGGAACTCGCAAGCACGATGTAGCGATCGGTTGTTTCTCCTCCTGCGCTGGGATCAAACCCACGCCATCCAGCACCTGGTAGATAAATCTCCGCCCAGGCATGTAGGTCGTAGGACTCGGGTGCCGGATTCGCTAAGTGGTAACCGCTGACAAAGCGAGCCGGTAAACCAATGCTTCGGCAGCATTCCACCATCAGCATGGCGAGGTCGCGGCAGGACCCAACCCGCTCTCGCAGAGTTCGGCCTGCTGGCCAGGCGGCTCCTTGATGGCGTTGGGTGTATTTCACCCTGTCTTGAATCATTTCGATGAGCTGTTTGAGGAAAGGCAGCGCTTGTTGGTTGGTGCCCATCAAGGCGTCCTGAGCTAAGGCAACTGCTGAGGGATCGTGTTGGCCGTTTGGCAGCCAGCCCTCTAGCGCTCCTTGAAGATCTGGATTTAATCGACCACGTGGGTAGGGCAGTAGGGGTTCGCGCCCATTGAGACAATTCAGTAACGGTGCTGGAGTCGTGGTTTCAACGCGACTGCATGCTTCGAAGCGGAGCTCATCAGTGGTGTTTTGAAAGCGCACGCGTTGAATGGCATCGCCGCTGGCTGCGACGAGTTCATGGCTATGGAAGGGCTGGGGTGAAATGTTGAGTTGGTAATCGATCAGGCGCTGATGACCATGGCCCCGAGGTTGCATGCAGAGCCTGTGTTCGCTCAGACTGATTTGAGCCTCGTAGTGATAAGTGATGCAGTGGATTAGCTCAGCGCGCATGATGGATCAGTGGGAATGGAGCCAAGGTCGGTGGTGATGAAATATCGGGCGTGAATCAGTTGATGCAGTTGATTGAGCTCTTCCTGTAATTCGTCGATGGCTTCGTGCAGCCCCCGCTCAATCAGGACATCAATCCGTACATAGCTCCACTTGGCAAGCAACTGTCCGCGCAGGCATTCGAGATCATCAGGGGGGCCCAGTTGTGGTTGTCGTTGGATGAGGCGCAATGTGTCGTTGATTTTTTGCAAACAGAAGCGCACTGATCGCGGGAAGATTGGATCCAGTAGTAGGAATCTGGCCACGGAAGATGGAGTGATTGCTTGTTGAACACTTTTCCGGTACATCTGATAAGCCCCGGCTGTACGAAGTAGAGATATCCATTGAAGTTCATCAAGAACACCACCAATTTCTTTTGTGCTTGGTAGAAGAAGAAAATACTTCACGTCCAGGATCCTGGATGTTTTGTCGGCGCGTTCGATCCAGCGGCCTAGTTGACTGAAAAGCCAGGCCTGATCACGGCTTAGGGTGACATCCGTAATGCCATAAAAAAGCTGACAACCTCTTCGGATGCTGCGGAGCTGTTCTTGATCTGGTTCTTGCCAGATTGACTCACCATCTTGAACATTCCAGTAGAGGTCGTTCAGTTGCTCCCACATTTCTGTGGTGATCACATCACGGATCTGGCGAGCATTTTCTCTTGCATTGGCAATGCAGCTCAGAATGCTGTTGGGATTGTCGCGATCAAGGAGCAGAAACCCCAAGACATCTCGTGGAGATCGCAGTGGGTAAACTTGATCAAAGCTCTGCCTGTCTCCACTGGCATCAATGAGTGGAAGCCATGGTTCGGCGCTGCCGGGAGGGCAATCCAACGCCATGGCTTCACTCACTTCCAGGAAACGAGAAATGTTCTCTGCGCGTTCCACATATCGATTAATCCAATACAAGGAGTCGGCAACCCGGCTCAGCATGGCATTGCCTCCTGCATGCTTGGTTCAACTTGGCTGTCTTTGACAATCTGGCTGTCACCAACAACCCATGTGTCTTTACAGCCTCCTCCTTGCGATGAGTTCACCACAAGGGAACCACGTTTCAGGGCGACGCGAGTGAGGCCACCCGGACTGACCCAGTTCGATGCTCCGCGTAAAACATAAGGTCTTAGATCTACATGACAAGGAAACAGCTCTCCATCGCTTAGCGAGGGAACAGTCGAGAGTTGTAATGTTGGTTGGGCAATGTAATTTCGAGGGTTTGCTCTAATTTTTGAGTCGAATTCTTCGATTTCACTTCGGCTAGATTGTGGTCCTATTAACATTCCATAACCCCCTGCTTCAGCCACAGACTTAACCACAAGTTTTTCGAGGTTTTCTAAAACGTATTGGCGATCATCTGGGTGGGAGCAGAGATAAGTGGGGACATTGTCGATAATCGGTTCTTCATTGAGGTAATAACGGATCATTTTTGGTACATAGGCGTAGATCAATTTGTCGTCGGCGACCCCAGTTCCTGGAGCATTGGCAATGGCGATGCGGCCATTTTGCAAAATATCCATCAATCCAGGTACGCCAAGCGCCGAATCGCGACGGAACACCTTTGGATCGAGGAAATCGTCATCGATTCGTCGGTAAATCACATCCACTGCTTCTCGTCCAGTGGTGCTGCGCATCCAAACGCGGCCGTCTTCGCAGATCAAGTCACGCCCTTCCACCAGGGCAATGCCCATCTGTTGGGCGAGGTAGCTGTGTTCGAAGTAAGCACTGTTGAACACCCCAGGTGTGAGCAGCACAACGCGCGGTGAATCTGCCCATGGAGCTAAGTCCTGCAGTGTCTGCAACAATCTCGAGGGATAGTCGTCGATGGGTTGAACGGTTCGACCAGCAAACAGGCTGGGAAATAACCGCTTCATGACCCGTCGGTTCTCGAGGAAATAGGCCACACCAGATGGACAGCGCAGGTTGTCTTCCAGCACGCGCCATGTGCCTTCCTCGTCGCGGATGAGATCCAGTCCTGAGATGTGACACCAGCGATTCAATGGGAGCTGGATGTCTTGCATTTGGGGTCTCCAGCCCTGAGAACTTTCCACGTCTTCCCGTGGAATGACACGATCCTTCAGGATTCTCTGTGGTCCGTAGACGTCGGCTAAAAACCGATCGATGGCCTCCAAGCGCTGAAGAAGACCACGTTCGAGCTTGGCCCAATCGTTGAGATGAATGAGCCTTGGCAGGGGATCGAAGGGCAGGATTCTTTCTCTCCCATCTAATCCTGCGCCATTCAGCCGGAAGGTGGCTCCGAGTCGTCGGAGGAGGTTTCCGGCCGAAGCATGATTTCGATTTAGTTCCGTGAGCCCAATCTGCCCAAGCGACGACAGCAGTGGCTCCAAATCTGCCCTTGGAGCGGATTCCTTCCAACAAAAATATTCGTCGTAACCATGGGTTGGCCGATACTCATTGAACATTGGCTCACCATTGCACTCAGTCATCAAAGATCTGCATGTCTGTTGGGCCACGTGCTCTTTGTTACCGATCGCTTGATCGCAACGACAAATGGTTCGAAGGACGGTTTTTTGGTTTCGGTTAATACCTTTTCTGGATTAATGCAACAGTGATCAAGTAGTGGCGAGAACCATTTCTTGGTCTAGGAATCTTTTATTGAACATTTATTGATGTCATTCTGGACGATGTTCTTTGGTCGGTCGCGATCAAAGCAGCAGGTAGCGCTGGGCGAGAGGTAATACCTCTGCTGGTTCACAGGTGAGAAGCGCGCCATCGGCGAACACCTCATAGGTCTGTGGATCCACGCTCATGTTGGGAAGCGCTGAGTTGAGTTTCAGCGCACTTTTGCCAACGTCACGGGTGTGCTCTACGGCAATACAGGTGCGTTCCAGACCGAGTTTGCTTTGGATGTTGTCGTTGAGGGCTGCTTCGCTCAAAAAGGTGAGGCAACTGGGCGCAAGGGCTTTGCCAAAGGCGGCAAACATGGGTCTTCCATGCACAGGTCCAGGTGTGGGGATTGAGGCGTTGGCATCACCCATTTGGGCCCAGACGATCGATCCGCCTTTCACGACGAGTTGTGGTCGTATCCCAAAGAATCCTGGTTTCCAGAGCACTAGATCGGCGAGTTTGCCTGTCTCTACAGACCCAACTTGGCTGCTGATGCCATGGGCGATGGCTGGATTGATGGTGACTTTGGCGATATAGCGCTTCAGACGGTGGTTGTCGTTGCGGCTGGAGTCTTCCGGCAACGCTCCACGCTGCATTTTCATCTTGTGGGCTGTTTGGAAGGTGCGCGTGATCACCTCGCCGACACGGCCCATCGCCTGGGAATCGCTGGCGATGATCGAGAAGGCGCCTAGATCGTGAAGGATGTCCTCAGCTGCGATCGTTTCGCGGCGGATGCGTGATTCTGCAAAGGCCACATCTTCAGGGATTTTTGGATCCAGGTGATGGCACACCATCAACATGTCGAGGTGTTCCTCGAGGGTGTTGCAGGTGTAAGGACGTGTGGGGTTGGTGCTGCTGGGAAGCACATTCGCCTCTCCGCAGATTTTGATGATGTCGGGTGCATGCCCGCCGCCAGCACCTTCGGTATGAAAGGTGTGAATGGTTCGGCCCTTGATGGCGGCGATGGTGTCTTCAATGAAGCCCGCTTCATTCAGGGTGTCGGTGTGGATGCAGACCTGCACATCCATTTGATCGGCTACCGACAGGCAGGCATCAATGGCGGCAGGCGTGGTGCCCCAATCTTCATGCAGTTTGAGACCACAGGCACCAGCGCGCACTTGCTCCCCTAGCGCTTCTGAAGTGCTGGCGTTCCCTTTCCCGAAAAATCCAAGGTTGACGGGTAGGCCCTCAGCGGCCTGCAGCATGCGGCCTATATGAAACGCACCAGGCGTGCAGGTGGTGGCATTTGTTCCTGTGGCTGGTCCAGTGCCGCCCCCCATCAAGGTCGTCATACCACTGGCGAGGGCCGTTTCGACCTGTTGGGGGCAGATGAAATGAATATGGGTGTCAATCCCTCCAGCGGTGAGGATGTGTCCTTCACCAGCAATCGCTTCGGTGCCGGGGCCAATCACGATGGTGACGCCTTCCTGGATGTCGGGGTTGCCTGCTTTGCCGATCCCGACAATGCGGCCATCTTTGAGGCCGATATCGGCCTTGACGATGCCCCACCAATCAAGAATGAGGGCATTGGTAATCACGGTGTCAACGGCTCCTCCAGCCCGGGAGGTTTGGGATTGGCCCATCCCATCGCGAATCACTTTCCCGCCACCGAATTTCACCTCATCGCCGTAGGTGGTGAAGTCTTTTTCCACTTCGAGGATGAGGTCGGTGTCCGCTAAGCGAATGCGGTCTCCGGTGGTTGGCCCATAGGTTTCGGCGTAGGCCTGGCGGGAAATGCGATAGGGCATGAATCAGGCGTCGAGGGGTCCGTTGATGTGTCCGTTGAAGCCGACAACGCGGCGTGCTCCAGCAAACGGGATCAAATTCACGTCGCGGTGATCACCTGGTTCGAAGCGAATGGCCGTACCGGCTGGAATATCAAGCCTTTGACCGCGTGCAGCGTCACGGTCAAAGATCAGAGCAGCATTGGCTTCTTGGAAATGGAAGTGGGATCCCACCTGGACGGGGCGGTCGCCGCTGTTGGCAACGCTGAGGGTTGTGACCTCTCTGTTGGCGTTGAGTTCCAGTTCGCCGGGTTCCGGTATTAATTCACCGGGGATGAGGGGTGCCATCAAAAAAAGCCTTAGCGAATGGGGTCATGCAGGGTCACGAGCTTGGTTCCATCGGGAAATACCGCCTCGATTTGGACTTCATCCACCAACTCTGGAATGCCCTCCATCACCTGGTCGCGGCTCAGCCACGTGCTGCCTTCCTGCATCAGGTCGGCCACAGTTTTCCCATCGCGTGCGCCTTCTAAAACCAAGAAGCTCAGCCATGCCACGGATTCAGGGTGGTTGAGTTTGAGGCCACGCTGGAGTCGACGTTCTGCCAAGAGCGCAGCCGTGACAATGAGCAGTTTGTCTTTTTCTTGGGGGCTGAGGTGCATGGTGACCTTGCACTATTTCTAGTCTCTATCTCCCTCGGCCAGCGGAATGTTCAAATTGAACGCTTAGGCCTTCAATGGATGTTCTTGTAAGGGCCAGACCCTGGGAATCTGCGGAGGAGCTAGGTCTCGAGCTCGACGGGTGCGAGCCCAAATCCTGCTGAACCAAAAACGGGCATCACGGCTTGAGAAGCCGCTGTAACGGGCGATCAGCCCCTGGGGGAGAACGCCGCAATGCATCTGGCCTTCGAGATCCTCTCGATCTTGCCGAACGTCATCGATGAGGGTGTTGATCGTTTCTGTAGGGAAAGGGAAGGGTGCCGCCCAAACGAAGGTGCCAAAGACGGGTTGTTGATTGAGTCCATGGATTCCCTTCAGCGCTGCGTCGCTGATTTCGAGTCTGTCAACAAGTTCCCAGCGCTGACCTTCAGGCGTTTGGCGTTGGATCTGAACGCCTGATCTCCAGCACCCCCGCCCCAAGGTTTCGTTGGCGGCAGTGCGCCCGAGACGCACAATTTCTGCGCTGAGAAATGATCCATTCTTCGGCAATATGACGCTGAGGTTTTGTTCAAACAGAGCATTGGCATAAAGCACAAGCTCCTGGGGAAGCCACTCCAGATCAGCCCCGGCATCAAGCTCTGCCGCGACCTGTTGGCGGGCCCAAGCCCCCTGGGGATGGAGCTGGCTTCGGCCCACTGACCCATAGACCTTTTGCGCGGCCACACTTGTGAGCAGACAGCGACTGCTTGGCTTTAGGTCGAGGTTGACTCTCAATTGGTCTCCACCCACGAGGCCGCCCGCGGTGTGAAGCAATGGCAGCTCGCACCGCCCGTTCTCACCCCGTTCGGCGCGCATCAATTTCAGGGGGGCGGTGCAACCCCCCTGATGCTGACTGCCCCTGCTGCCCTCAAAAAACTGCAGGTTGCAGGTGCCGTGCCACGGGTTAAGTCGATGCATCAGTGCACGCTCGACGCCAACTCTGCTCAGCTCTGTAGCAAGCACTACCAAACGAAGGCGTGCTGGTTGGGCAGTCTTTGTTGTGTGATCTCGTTGGCTATCTGAACCCTTGGATGTTGGTTTGATCGTGTTGGACCACCGCCTCTTGTCTGAGGAGCCATTGCCTGATGCCACCCTCGCTGTCATGGAGTTGCCGCTGAGTGCGGATCAGCGCACGGTGCTGCGTGGACGTCGTCGCACGGCCTGTGGTCGAGACGTGTTGTTGCAGCTGCCTCGCGAGCGCCCGTTAACGCCAGGTGATCGCCTCACCGATGCGCATCATCAGGTGCATGTGCTGGTGACTGCGGCTCCTGAGGAGTTGTTGAGAGTGGAGGCAGCAACGCCGCTGGCCCTGCTTGAGGCTGCCTATCACTTGGGTAATCGCCATGTAGCTCTTGAGTTGCATGAGCATGAGCTGTTGTTGCTCAACGACTCCGTCCTCGCCACCATGCTTAACGGTCGCGGATTGAAGGTGACACGGTGTTGCTGTCCCTTCATGCCAGAAGGCGGTGCTTACATCGGCCATCAGCACGCATGACCTCGCTTGCATTGCTGCAGTTGGTGAGTCCTGCCTTGCCCGTTGGCGCTTTTAGCTATTCCGAGGGTCTTGAAGTTTTGATCCAGAATGGTTCATTGATCGATGAATTAGACCTCCAACATTGGATTGAAGCGGAGCTGCAAAGGGGTGCCCTGAGGTTGGAGGCTGCGGCATTAAACCCATTGCGCGTCCAGCTTCAACGCTGGGAGCAAGAAAGGTCAGAGATGCCCAGCGAGTTGATGTCTTTGGATGGTTGGTTGTTGGCTTTGAGGGAGTCGGCTGAGGTGCGTGCCCAGCAAGGACAGATGGGCGGTTCTTTGCTGCAGTTGATGGTTGATCTTGGACATCCATTGCCTCAGCCGGTGGTGCTGGCATGGCCGGCGGCCTGGGCTTGGGCTGCTTTGTCGTTGAAGATTTCTGAGCTGGAGATGGTGGAGGGTTATCTCTACGGCTGGGTTGCGAATCAGCTCAGTGCAGCGGTTCGCTTGGTGCCGCTGGGTCCCACCACGGCTCAACGGATCCAGCAGCAGCTGTTGCCGATGATTCGTGAACAGGCATCTGTTTTGAAAGATCAAGACCCGTACACCCTTTGGTGTGGTGGTGCTGGTGCGGGGCTGGCCCAGTTGGCGCATGCTGAGTTGTATTCACGTTTGTTCCGGAGCTGATGAGCAGCAAACTCAGGCTTGGCATCGCCGGGCCGGTGGGCTCAGGCAAGACAGCGCTCGTGGAAGCGCTGTGCAGGAGATTGCGCAATCGCCTGCAATTGGCGGTTGTGACCAATGACATTTACACCCAAGAGGATGCCCAATTCCTGACGCGTTCAGGTGCCTTAGAGCCTGAGCGCATCCGTGGGGTTGAAACCGGAGGGTGCCCGCATACGGCGATCCGAGAAGACTGCTCCATCAACCGAGCGGCTGTGGGTGAACTGGAACGTCAGTTCCCAAGGCTTGATTTGGTGATGGTGGAGAGCGGAGGTGACAATCTTGCGGCCAGTTTTAGCCCCGAATTAGTCGACCTTTGTATTTATGTGATTGATGTAGCGGCTGGGGACAAGATTCCTCGCAAAGGCGGTCCTGGAATTACACGATCCGATTTATTGGTGATTAACAAGATTGATCTGGCTCCCCTTGTTGGTGCTGACTTAGTCGTGATGGAACAGGACACGCTGAGGATGCGGCGGGATCGACCCTGGTGCTTTACCAACCTTCGAAATGGGGAAGGACTCGATCTTGTGGAAGCCTTTGTGTTGCAACAGATACAAGAATGAAGGGTATTTAGGCGCTTAAGAGTCAAATTGTTTTTATTGATACAGGAACCTGCGGCTCTTGATCTGTACCTTTCGTGCTCCGGCGTTTAAGCGTCAATCAACTTGTTTTTGGTACTCATGAGTTCATCATTGTCCAAGCGTCTCTTCGTCGGCATGGCCGCAGCGTCGCTGGGTCTGGCCGTCACCGCTTGTGGTGGTGGCGATGAGAAAGCCTCCAGCGTGGAATTTGACGACAGCGTCACTGTCGGCATCCTTCATTCTCTAACGGGGACGATGGCGATTTCTGAGTCCACCTTGGTGGATACAGAAAAGATGGCCATTGATGAAATCAATGCTGCCGGTGGTGTTGAGGTAGACGGCAAGAAATACAAAATTGATTACATCGTTGAAGACGGTGCCTCCGATTGGCCCACGTTTGCTGAGAAGTCCAAAAAACTCATCGATCAGGACAAAGTTCCTGTTGTGTTTGGCGGCTGGACCTCTGCCAGCCGTAAGGCAATGCTTCCGGTGTACGAATCGAAGGATGCTTTTCTGTATTACCCAATTCAGTACGAAGGGCAAGAGTGTTCGAAGAATATTTTTTACACCGGCGCGACTCCTAACCAGCAGTCGGAGCCAGCGACCAGCTTCATGTTCGAGAAGTCACCAGCTGCAGGGAAGCCTTTCTATCTAGTGGGCTCTGACTATGTCTTCCCTCGTACTTCAAACACCATTACCAAGGAGCAGGTGAAGTCTCTGGGTGGAAAAGTGGTTGGTGAAGACTATTTGCCTCTAGGTAATACTGAGGTTGCTCCAATTATCGCCAAGATTAAAAAAGCCTTGCCTGATGGTGGTGTGATTATCAACACCCTGAACGGTGACCAGAATGTTGCTTTCTTTAAGCAGATTCAGGATGCTGGAATCACTCCTGAAAAGGGCTACTACGTGATGAGCTATTCCATTGCAGAAGAAGAAATCAGCACAATTGGACCTGAGTTCCTTGAGGGTCATTACGGCGCTTGGAACTACATGATGTCCATTGATACGCCGGCTTCGAAGAAGTTTGCTGCAGACTTCAAAGCTAAGTATGGCGCTGACCGCGTTGTTGCCGACCCTCAAGAGTCTGCATACAACATGGTCTACCTCTGGAAGCAGGCTGTTGAGAAAGCCGGTACTTTCGATGACGACAAAGTACGTGAAGCCCTGATTGGTATCAAGTTCGATGCTCCTCAAGGACCCATCGAGGTTCGTCCTAACCATCACATCTCTCAAATCGTTCGGATCGGAGAGATCACTGCAGATGGTCAGTTCGAAATCGTAGAAGAGTCGGATAACCCAATTGATCCTCAGACCTGGAACCAGTTTGAGCCCACATCGAAGGGTTTCGCTTGCGATTGGTCTGATCCCAGCAAGGGAGAGAAGTACAAGCTTTGATCATCGATAGCTCCATCGATTGATGGATTGCTACAAGAGGAGTCCCTTGGGGGCTCCTCTTTTTATTTGTTTCGCCTACTAGACCCCCCCGTGCAACTGCTTTTTGAAAGTCTGTTCAACGGTGTGGCCATCGGCTCTGTGTTGCTGATGGCCGCCCTTGGACTGGCCATTGTGTTTGGCTTGATGGGTGTGATTAATCTCGCTCATGGCGAATTAATCATGCTCGGTGCCTACACCACCTACGTGGTGCAGCTCATTTTCAAACTTCCCCTACTTGCACCTATTTACAACGCCTACGTATTGGTTGCTATTCCATGCGCCTTCGTTGTGAGCGGTGTTGTTGGTATTTTGCTTGAACGCACAGTGATACGACGTCTCTATGGGAGTCCACTGGAGACTCTGCTTGCTACGTGGGGTGTCAGTTTGATTCTCCAGCAGTTTGTGCGCAGCGTTCCGCTTGCTTATGCGGCAGGAATGGTTGTGTTTCTCGTGCTCGGATTCAGTATTCCGTTGTTTCTTCCGAATACCTTTTTGGAGGGTCGTCAATCTCGGTTTGTGCGACTAGCTGGTTGGGCTGTTTCTGCTTTCATTGGAGTGTTATTTGCGGGTGGATTGGCCTCGCAAATTAGCCGTATTGCTAAGGCAACATCCCGCAATGTGGATGTCACCGCTCCGAAGTGGATGCGCGGTGGTCTCGAGTGGATGGATCTCACATTTCCGGTGCCACGTCTTGTGATCATCGTGATGACATTGATCGCAGTCGTTGGGGTGATCTGGTTCCTTAACCGCAGTGTTTGGGGTATTCGGATCCGGGCAGTCACTCAGAATCGTTCGATGAGCGACTGCCTCGGCATTCCGACTGACACCGTTGACGTCCTCACCTTTGGGATCGGTTCCGGTTTGGCTGGGGTGGCTGGAGTTGCAGTGTCGTTGTTGGGTTCGGTAGGTCCCAACGTTGGAACGTCTTACATCGTGGGCTGTTTCATGGTTGTGGTGCTAGGTGGTGTTGGCAATCTTTTCGGCACCGTCTTGGCTTCATTTGCGATCGGCTTGATAACTGATCTGATTGGAGCGGGGAGGCTGCTTACGATTTGGCCCGATATGCCTGGGCCACTGGCTGGTGGCGTTGAATTTTTTGCGACCACGAGCATGGCTCAGGTGATGGTGTTTGCCCTCATTGTGGTGTTCCTTCAGTTCCGTCCTTCAGGCCTGTTCCCGCAAAAAGGCCGCATGATTGAGGCTTGAACTGATGTTTCGTTCTTTTCAACAGCGTCCATGGCTCTCGGTGGCTGTTTGGGTGTTGATCATCGCGGTAATCGTTGCTGCTCCATCGGTTCTTCCTGTTTTCCGTCTGAACCTGTTGGGTCGGTTTCTATCGCTAGCGATTGTGGCGCTTGGGATTGATTTGATTTGGGGCTTTACAGGTCTTCTGAGTCTTGGTCAGGGGATTTTCTTTGCTCTTGGAGGTTATGCCGCTGCAATGTATCTCCAACTGAGGAGTTCTATTGATATGCCCAATTCTATTCCTGAATTCTTCAGTTTGTATGGAGTTGATCGGTTGCCATTGTTTTGGGAGCCCTTTCGTTCGCCTCTCTTTACGCTCATTGCAATTTGGCTAGTCCCTGCTTTGCTTGCAGCTGTATTGGGGAACTTGGTGTTTCGCAATCGAATTAAGGGGGTTTATTTTTCGATTTTGACCCAGGCTGCTCTGTTGGTCTTTTTCAACTTCTTCAATGGACAGCAAAAGCTAATTAATGGCACCAATGGTCTGAAAACAGATGTCACCGTGCTGTTTGGCCAGCTCGAGTTGGGATCGCCAGAGATGCAGCGAGGCTTCTTTTGGGTGACTGCTGTCGTTGTGATCTTCGTTTGGATGTTTTTACGATGGGTTGTGCGTGGTCGCTTTGGAAATGTTCTGATTGCGATCCGCGATGATGAGCCAAGACTTCGCTTTGCTGGGTATAACCCAACATTGTTTAAAACAATCGTGTTCGCAATCGCTGGGGGCTTGGCGGGTATTGGTGGAGCGCTCTACACCGTGCAATCTGGGATTGTTTCCCCCCAGTTCATGACTGTACCCTTTTCGATCGAAATGGTCATTTGGGTTGCTGTTGGTGGTCGTGGAACCTTGGTAGGAGCGATTTTGGGTTCCGTTGTCATCATGTACGCCAAAAGTTTGGTCAGCGAAGCATTGCCTGAAACTTGGCTTTTCATTCAAGGTGGGTTGTTTATTCTTGTGGTGACGGCACTACCTGAGGGCGTGATTGGTTGGTTCAGAGGAGAAGGCCCGAGGAATCTGATGTCCCGTGTGGGCTTTATTCGGCCGATTGGCACTTATCCGCAACTTGAAGTTGATGGCAATGAGGAGGTGCAGCCATGAGCAATATTGTTTCTGGCTCCAGAGCACTTCTGGAGCTCAAAGACATCACGGTTAGTTTTGATGGTTTTCTTGCCCTTCGAGACCTAAATCTAAGCTTGCAACCTGGGGAGCTTCGGGCTGTGATCGGTCCAAATGGGGCTGGGAAAACCACGTTTCTCGATGTCATCACGGGCAAGGTTGCTCCCAGCTCAGGAGGCGTGCTTTTTAAAGGCCGCTCTCTGGTTGGAATCCCTGAACATCGCATTGCTCGACTTGGAATTGGTCGTAAATTCCAAAGCCCGCGTGTGTTTGAAGATTTAACGGTTCAGGACAACTTGGCATTGGCTGTTAGTCGGTCAAAGCAGCCTTGGTCTTTGCTGTTTGGTCGCATTCGTGCTGAGCAGCGCGACCAAGTTCACCATTTAATTAGTATAGTCAATCTTCAGTCTCGTGCCGACTGGAGAGCTGGATCTCTGTCTCATGGACAGAAGCAGTGGTTGGAAATTGCGATGTTGGTTGGTCAGGATCCTGACCTCTTGCTGGTGGATGAGCCAGTTGCAGGTCTTACAGATGAGGAAACTGACCTAACGGCTGATTTGCTGAAGTCTTTGGCTGGAGAACACACTGTTTTGGTGATTGAGCACGATATGGAATTTATTCGTCGTCTCGAGAGCCCTGTGACTGTCCTGCATCAGGGTCATGTTCTTTGTGAGGGCTCGATGGATCAGGTGCAACAGGATCCTCGAGTGATCGAGGTTTATTTGGGAACTAAGGAGGACGAAGCTCAATGACAATGCTCGAGATTCGCGGTCTCAATACCTATTACGGCGAAAGCCATATTCTTCGAGATGTTGATCTAAGGGTCCTCGCTGGGGAAATGGTTTGTCTCATCGGCCGGAATGGGGTGGGTAAAACCACACTCCTTAAGTCTCTGATCGGTTTGCTTAAACCACGATCCGGTGAGATTATTTTTGAAGGCCATGGAATGGAGCGTCAGCCTCCTCATCAGCGTGCCAGGTCTGGACTTGGTTATGTACCTCAGGGGAGGGAAATCATTCCTCAATTAACTGTTGAAGAGAATTTGATGTTGGGGATGGAGGCTCTCCCAGGTGGTCTTTCTCGAAATCGTCGAATTGATCCTTTTATTTATGAGCTCTTCCCAATTCTCCAGGAGTTTCTTTCACGTAAAGGAGGTGATCTCTCCGGAGGTCAGCAGCAGCAGCTTGCTATTGCTCGTGCTCTCTTGGGCCAGCCTAAATTATTGCTTCTTGATGAGCCAACGGAAGGGATCCAGCCCAATATTGTGCAAGATATTGAAGCTGCCGTTCAACGAATTATCGCTGAGAAAGGGATTGGCGTTCTGCTAGTGGAGCAGCATTTGCATTTTGTTCGACAAGCGGATCGTTATTACGCCATGCAGCGCGGTGGAATTGTGGCCAGTGGCTCTACCTCCGAGCTCAGCCAAGATGTGGTGGATCGTTTCCTAAGTGTGTGAGCGCGTGGGGTGACACTTCTGGTAGGGCGCTGTTGACCGCTATTGGCAGCACTAGAAGGGCTATCCCCGCCAGGACTGCGAGATGGGCCGGGTTCGAGAGTTCCAGGGGTCGTCCTTTGCTGAACAGTTCTATGTCCAACACAAGTAGTCCGAGATACAGCCCCCACCAAAGTCCTGCTTTGGTTTCAATTTGCTGGCGTTTTCGCCAGTTGTGAAGCGCAAAGATCAGGCTCGGGATTCCGATGGCGAGCACGGCTCCCTCAAGCGCTGTGCGACCGCACCAGTTCGTCGCCCATGTTGCCATCACAAAGGCCAAGGCGCTTATGGCCGTGGGATAGGGAATTCGAAAATGGCCTTGTTCTTGTGGGAGTTGTTGGCGCAGGGCTAACAAGCTTGCTGGCCCCATGGCTAGGGCGATCATTTGCGCTGCGGTGAGAAAGGCCACAACCTGTTGCCAGCCTGGGCCGATCAAGAACAGGGCACATCCCAACACCAAGCTGCTGACGACGGCAAGATCCGGCACCCCATGTCTGTTGACCCGACCCAGAGACTCAGGGAGCAGCTTGCAGCGACCCATCATCCAGCTCACCCGCGCCGATACTCCCAAATAGGCCATTGCGGTTGTGCTGGGGGAAAGGGCTGCGTCGATCAGCAACAGCACCACCATCCAGCCCAGACCAAGGCCAAGGGCGATGGCTGCAAGCGGACCGCCATGTTGGCTGAGGCTGAGTTGGGACCATCCCTGCTGGAGGGCTTCCGGCGGCACGCTCACCAGGAAAGACCACTGCAGAACCAGGTAAATCAGCAGGCTGATGCCGAGCCCTAGTCCCATGGCGAGCGGCACATTGCGTTGGGGGTTGCGCGCCTCTCCAGCAAGGTCAACAGCGGTGCGAAAACCAAGGAGGCAGAACAGAATGCCTCCGCTTCCGACGGCATTTACCAGTTCCGTACCGCTGCCAGCTTTGATTGCAGATGGATCGCTTCCGATCGTGACCGGGATGCTCAGGTTCCCCCAGTGCTGACTGAGCAGCATCAACACACCCGCCACCAGGAGCGGCACGATCAACTTCCAGATGGTGAGGTTGTCGATCCAGCGGGCGAGACCCTTCACACCGTTGAGGTTGATCCAGGTGAAGAACACCATCAAGACGATGGCGACAGCTAGACCGGCTCCGCTGAGAATTTGTGTGCCGTTCCGATCCTGTGTGAGCCAGGGCAGGCTGCTGTCGAGATAGTCGAGCATGGCTATCAGCTCGATCGTTGGCACGCACAGATAGCTGATCCAGATGCTCCAACCACCGATGAAACCCGATAGGCGACCGTGGCTTAGGAGTGGAATCTGGGCCAAGGCCCCGGAACTGTTGATGAGAGAGCCCAGCTCCGCAAAGACGAGAGCGAGAAGAAAGGAGATCAAGCCTCCTAAGAGCCAGGCGGGCAGGCTTGCGGGTCCGGCCGTTCGGGCGGCGTAATAGGAGGCAAACAACCATCCCGATCCGATGGTTCCGGTGACGACGGTGAGGGTGAGGCTTGTGAGGCTTAAGTCACGCCGTAATTCCATATTGGCAATCGCTTGTTTCTGCGCTCAGGATGGCAATGAGTCCTCTGAATGAGATGACAATAAGGATTTCCAAAGGGTTTCTCCATGGCCGCTGATCGTGAGTGGCTGATCATTCACGTGGCTGATCGTCTTACAGCCAAGACTGTTGATTAATAACCATTGATCACCCGGTTGAGGTTTGGATGAAAGAGATTGCTCTTTGATCAGCCCCTGTTTGAGGCCTTGACCCCGCATCACTCCAGGTAGGCAGCCATCGCTGAAAGGGGGTGTGAGCCATTGGCCATGGCGTAGTACGACAAGGTTGGCGCTGCTTCCGCAGCACAGTGAGCCATTGGTGCTGAGCATCAATCCATCTTCAGCTCCCCTCTGTTGAGCCTCCCGGCGCACTTGAATCGCTTGTCCGTAGGCAAAGGTTTTGCATCGACTCATCAGGCTGGAGGCATGCCGATATTCATGACGACTGATCCATGTGCTGATGGATTCGAACGTCGGAGTATGCGTTTGCAAGGTGAGCCAAAAGCGATGCCTGGAGGGGTCGGCTGCGTTGTGATCGAGCCCAATCCCTCGTTGGCTTCCATCGCCTCGACTCCAGTTCAGGCGCAGGGCGCCCTCCCCATGCTCAAGCCCGAGTCGCTCGATCGCTTCTTGAATCAACGAAACCAACCAGGGTTTTTGGGGTGGTGGTGCCATCCCTAACAGCTCACAACTTCGCTGCCAGCGACGGAGGTGTGCATCGAATAGGCAGGGACGGTTGTGTTGAACGAGGATCGTTTCGAATAGTCCGTCGGCGAGCTGCAGCCCCCGATCGCTGAGTGGCAGCGTCAGCTCTGCAGGCCGACCCCATGCTCCGTTGATCCAGGCGATGGAGTGTTGTGGCTCAGTTGCTGTCACTCCAGTGCCTCTAACAGTGGTAGCAGTTTCCAGTCCAGTTCATCGGCTTCTGCCTGAGGATCCGAGTCGGCAACGATTCCGCAGCCTGCATGCACCCGAAGCTCGTTGTCTTTGCGCAGAACGGTGCGAATCAAAATATTGCTGTCAAAACGCCCATCCCAGTTCAGCGTTAGCAAAGAACCGCAGTAAGGACCTCGCCCTTTGGGTTCTAGTTCCTGAAGCCTTTGGCATGCCCTCAGCTTTGGTGCACCACTAATCGAACCACCTGGCCAGCTCGCCTCTAGGAGATCCACCCAGGTCAGCCCGTCTCGGAGTTGGCCTTTGACGACCGAGGTGAGGTGGTGGACTCGGGCATAGCTTTCGAGCTTGACCAGTTGAGGGACATCGACGCTGCCAGGTACGCAGACCCGGCCAAGGTCATTGCGCAGCAAATCGACAATCATCACGTTTTCGGCACGGTCCTTTTCGCTGCAAACCAATTCAGCGGCTTGGTCGGAATCCCGTTGTGGATCGGAGTCCCGAGGGCGTGTTCCTTTGATCGGTCTCGTTTGAACGGCACCGTTGGGCAGCACTTCCATGAATCGTTCCGGTGATGTGGACAGGAGTGCTTCGCCATCGGCCTCACCGCTGGCAACGACGAGACCTGCAAAGGGTGCGGGACAGGTTTGACGCAAGCGCAGAAAGAGCTCCAAATTGTTGATCGGCTCTCGCAAGGTTGTGCTGGTGCAGCTGGTGAGATTGGCTTGAAAGAGATCGCCCATCGCGATCAGTTCATGGATTCGCTCGACGCCCTTGGCATAGGCCTTTCTGTCGCTGTGGCGTCTCCACGCTGTATGGAGCGGGTTGGGGCTGCGGTGTGCGTCAGGGTGTTGTTTAAATCGTTCACGCAGTCCCAGAATCCAGCGCTCCATCGCGGCATGACGCTTGGCATCAAGCCCTTCAATCCAAACCTCCCGTTGTTGGAGGTCAAAGCGCAGAACGGGGTCGTGGCGACCGATCCAAAGGCTGGCCATGGCATCGTTTCGCCAAGCGTTTGTGGGTTCGAGCCAGGCGGCAGCGTCGTAACTCAGCCAGCCCGTCCAGTGCCCAGGATTGAGCGAGCGCAGAGCCTCAAATGGATTGGTGGCACCAACCTCTCCTGGCAACCCCCGGCAACAACGTTGTTCGAGAGGGTCAGCGGCCAGGGTGAGCCAACGGCCCAAGTCGCTGGTATCCCCGTCCAGCCAAATCAAGCCAGCTTCTCCGTGCTCTTGGGCGAGAGCTTTGGCCACGGAATCAGGTTCGATCCAGGGATGGCTGCTGCGAATCAGCTTCTGGGTGCCGGCGTGATTGGAGGTCATCGACGGCCTGGGCTGCACAGGTCCGGCCGTCCGGCGGCGAGCAGTGCTTCATCACGGATTCGGCAGCTGTCGCAGACACCACAGGGCACGTCTCCGCCGCTATAGCAACTCCAGGTGCGTTCGATCGGAACCCCTAGATGTAGTGCTTCTTCTGCAATTTTCTGTTTGCTCCACTCCACCAGTGGTGCCCATAGCTTTGGACCATGCCCTTCTCGTCCAGCCCGGCTGCTGAGGTCTGCAAGATCCTGAAAGGCCTCTAAATAATCCGGCCGGCAGTCGGGATAGCCCGAGTAGTCCACGGCATTGATGCCCAGCACCAGTCGATCGGCATCCCGCGCTTCGGCGAGGCTGAGGCCGATTGCAATGAACACGGTGTTTCGCCCTGGCACATAGGTGCTGGGGATGATGCCTGGCTCAACGCCGTTTGTGGGAAGGGTTTGGGCGTGATCGGTGAGCGAGGAGCCTCCCCACATCGCCAAATCCACTTTGATCGTGTGATGTTCTGCCAGGTTCAGAGCCTTGGCGATGTCTATGGCGGCATCCAGCTCCTTTCGATGGCGTTGGCCGTAATCAAAGGAGAGGCCAATCACGCGGAAGCCTGCCTTCATGGCGAGTGCCGCGGCCGTTGCGGAATCGAGCCCTCCCGAGAGCAGGGCAATCGCGGTGGAATCGGTCATGCTTGCATTCTGTTGCCGTGTGGGTATGACCATGGGTCTGGGATTCTTGAGGCTGGCACTGCCGCTGCTGATGGTGGCTGCTTCAGCTCCTGCTGTGGCAATTCCCCGTCTTGATCTGAGTGGTTATCCAGCACCCAAGCAAGGCTTGAAACGTTGGGTGATTCAGCCCTCGGGTCTGCTGCCGAAGAGTGACGACGCGATGATTTCGGCCCATCCACTCGATTGGCGCATCCAGTTGATCGTGGGAAAGGAGGTGGAGGTTGATTGCAATGTCAAGCGCTTGTCGGGGCCGTCTTTATCGATGCAGCGACTGCCTAAAGCTTCTGGAAAGGCCCTGTTTGAAGTGGCTGGTCCCGTGCTTGTGCTGAGTACGCGCATGGCTTGCACGCGGGATCAAGCGAAAGGCAAATCCTTTTTATCCCTCGGCAAGCAGCCCTATTTGATTCCCTACAACGCCTCTTGGCCGGTGGTGGTGGATCTGCCTGATGGCGTGGAGTTGCGCTGGCGAGTTTGGAAAGCGGAGACGCTTCAGCAGGATGCTGTGCAGCTTTGAATGGGATGAGAGGTCGCTAGCGCACGCCAAGCCATTTATGGCTTTGCATGCTCAACCTCCAGCGCTGATCTTGCAAAACTTTGCCTATGGCGAGTTTCAGTCCTTCCTCGCAGTCCCAGCCAGGCTGAAGCAGCCAATTGGCTTGGGGCGCTTGTGCTGCCACCACCTCCGCAAACAGCAGATCTGCCGGCTCGTGCACCACAACCTTGAGCTCATGACACGCTTGCAACAGATCCGGCCTTGGAGGCATGTGGCGCTTTGGCGAAAGGGTGATCCAGTCGAGGGCACCACTCAATCGATCGACGCCACTGGTTTCAAGATGCACGGGCTGAGCGCACTGTGAGCGAATCGCAGCGGTGAGCTCATCGAGGTTGTGGTGCAAGGGTTCTCCACCGGTGATCACCACGAAGGCGGCTCCGCTGTCAGCGGCATCAGTGACCTCAGTCGCTAAGTCCATCACCAGACGCTTCGGATGCGAGTCAGCAGGCCATGAGTGCTTGGTATCACACCAGCTGCAGCCCACAGTGCATCCCGCCAGGCGGATGAAAAAAGCACTTCGCCCCGTATGAACCCCTTCCCCCTGAAGAGAATGGAAGGTCTCAACAACGGGCAACGCGTGGGTCAAGGCTGCAGGCTGGGATGACTGGATCCAGTTGCTGAATTCTTTTGTTGGTGCATGGCTTCGCTGGGGCTGGAGGGCAAGCGTTGTTGGGCCGCTTCGATCAGGCCGCGGAACAGGGGATGGGGCCTGCCGGGTCTCGACAGGAATTCGGGGTGGTACTGGCAGGCGGTGAAAAAGGGATGTTCGGGAAGTTCGATCAGTTCCACCAGCCGGCCATCGGGGGAGCTTCCGCTGATTTCGTAGCCAGACTCGAGAAACAGGTTTCGGTAGGCGTTGTTGAATTCAAAGCGATGGCGATGGCGCTCATAGACCACTTCTTCCCCATACAGTTTTGAAGCGAGGGTGGCTGCAGCAACCCTGCAGGGATACACCCCAAGCCGCATTGTGCCTCCAAGGTCCACAACGTCTTGTTGCTCAGGCAGAAGATGAATCACTGGATGGGTGGTTCCTGGCTCGAGCTCAGCGCTTGTGGCATCGGTAAGGCCTGCCAGATTGCGTGCCCACTCGATCACGGCGCATTGCATCCCTAGGCAAAGGCCAAGGAACGGCACGCGTTGCTCTCTGGCCCAGCGGATGGCGGCGACTTTTCCGTCAACACCACGGTTGCCGAATCCACCTGGCACGACCACGGCGTCCATGCCTTTGAGAAGGGCATCGGCGCCTTGATTTTCAATTTCTTCGGCGCAGACCCAGTGCAGATCGAGGGAGGCGTCTTGGGCTAAACAGGCGTGGCGCAGTGCTTCCACGACCGATAGGTAGGCGTCATTGAGTTGGACGTATTTGCCCACCAAGGCGACTTTGACCGCGGGACCTGGATTGCGGAGTTTGTGGACCAGTTGCGACCAATCCACCATGTCACTGTCGTGATTTTCAAGGTCAAGGACGTCGAGGACTTCACGGCACAATCCTTCGTCTTCGAGCGTGAGCGGCACGGCGTAAATGCTGTCGGCATCCAGGGAGGGGATCACAGCGCGCTGGGGTACACCACAGAAGCCTCCGATTTTGCGTTTGAGCTCATCGTTGATGTCGCGATCACTGCGACAGACGAGCAGATCTGGCTGGATCCCGATCGAGCGCAGCTCCTTAACGGAGTGCTGGGTGGGTTTGGTTTTCAGTTCTCCCGATGTGCCGATGAAGGGGAGTAGGGTCACGTGCACGTAAGCCAGATCGCGTCGCCCCACATCCCCTCGGAACTCTCGAATGGCTTCCAGGAAGGGCAACGATTCGATATCACCAACGGTTCCACCGATTTCGGTGATCACCACATCGGCATTGCTATTCGAGGCCACACGGTGAATGCGGTCGCGGATTTCCCCGGTGATATGGGGGATGACCTGGACGGTCCCGCCGTTGTAACTGCCTCGGCGCTCTTTATTAATGACGGATTGATAGATCGAGCCGGTGGTCACGCTGTTCAGGCGTGACATCGCGGTGTCGGTGAAGCGTTCGTAATGGCCTAGATCCAGATCGGTTTCGGCACCGTCTTCGGTGACAAACACCTCACCATGTTGAAACGGGCTCATCGTTCCTGGATCCACATTGAGGTAGGGATCCAGCTTCAGGATGGAAACGCTGTAGCCCCGAGACTTCAGCAGGCGCCCGAGGCTCGCGGCCACAATCCCTTTGCCGATGCTGGAGACCACACCGCCGGTGACAAACACGAACTTGGCCATGGCTTGCTCGGCAACGTGTCAATTTACCGCTGTAGACCTTCACCCGTGTAGCTGTGCGCACTCTCCTGATTAGTGGTGCAAGTCGTGGGATTGGTCGAGCTGTCGCTGAACGCGCTCTTGCTGACGGCCATCGCCTCAGCCTTGGGCTTCGCGATTTGGAAGTGTTGAGACAGACCCCCCTTGACCCTGACTTGGTTGGGAGTGAACGGGTCTTGCTTCAGCCCTATGCGGCTGAGGACCCAGCGGCGGCCCAGGCCTGGGTTGATTCCACCATCGAGCATTTTGGTGGCTTCGACAGCGTGATCCATAGCGCTGGGATCTTCAGCCGTGTGCCGCTTCTGTTTGAGCCGAGCGAAGAGCATGAAATCGCCCACACCATCAATGTGAACCTGATGGGACCGTGGTGGTTGACGCGCGCTGCCTGGCCGCAGTTGGCATCCCATGGAGAAGGTCGCATCCAGGTTTTGGTTTCCATGAGTGGGAAGCGCAGCAAGGGTCGCCTGGCGGCCTACAGCGCCAGCAAATTTGCCCTGCTTGGTCTCTGCCAAACCATGCGCAATGAGGGCTGGGCTGCAGGAATTCGGGTGACGGCGATTTGTCCTGGCTGGGTGAATACGGATATGGCGGCTGCTGTGCGCAGCGGTTCGAGCGATCGCTGGCCAACGCAGGCGATGGAAGCCGAAGCGATGACTCAGCCCGAGGACATCGCGTCGATGAGTGCTGAACTCTTGAAACTTCCCAATCGGGCGGTTCCTTTTGAGCTTGCGGTCAACTCCAGCCTGGAGTGATGCTTAGTTTTCCAGCAGGCTGCGCAGCATCCAGGCTGTTTTTTCGTGGATCTGAAGCCGTTGGGTGAGCAGGTCAGCAGTCGGTTCGTCGTTAGCAGCCTCTGCCAGCGGAAAGATGCTTCGTGCCGTACGGGCCACGGCCTCATGGCCAGCCACCAGCTCACGCACCATGTCGAGGGCTGCAGGTTGTTGCTCTGCTTCTGGGATCGAGGCCAAGCCGGCCAGGGTGGATCCGCCATGGGGAGCCAAAACGCCAAGGGCGCGAATGCGTTCAGCGATGACGTCGAGGGCGTTCCACAGCTCGGTGTATTGGTTCATGAACATCAGGTGCAACGTGTTGAACATCGGCCCGGTCACGTTCCAATGGAAGCCGTGGGTTTTGCCGTACAGCACGTAGGTATCTGCGAGCAGGCGGCTGATTGCAGCCGCGATCTCTTCCCGTTGTGTGCTGGTGATGCCGATGTCGATGGCGGAGTGACTAGCCATGGTTGATGAGAGTGGAAACGGCTGGTTGGTTTAGGAATCCAGGGCTTGGATGTAATCGCGCACCTTGCTGCGGCGCTGGGGTTGGCGCAGCTTCAAAAGCGCTCGGGTTTCGATCTGACGCACCCTCTCGCGGGAGAGGTTCATGTCTTCGCCGATTTGAGCGAGGGTTCGGGGAGTGTCGTCTTCAAGTCCAAAGCGACAGCGAATCACGGTGGCTTCCCTCGGGGTGAGCTCATCCAGCAGGTGTTCGAGATCGTCGTGGAGTGCATCACGGGTCAGGGTCTGCTCTGGTGTGGCGTGCTCGTCTTCGAGGAGCTCGCCAAGCTGGGTGTCTTGATCACGGCCCACCTTGGTTTCCAGGGAGACGGAACGGGGGACGCGAGCCAGGGTTTGACGCACGGTGTCTTCGCTGACGCTCAGCTCCCTCGCAAGATCTGTCACCGAAGCGGTGCGCCCCTCCGTGCTGGCAATTTCTTGCTGCACCCGTTTGATGCGGTTGAGCTTTTCGGTGATGTGGACGGGGAGGCGGATGGTGCGGCTTTGGGTGGCGATCGCCCTGGTGATGCCTTGGCGAATCCACCAGTAGGAGTAGGTACTGAAGCGAAAGCCTCGGGTGGAATCGAACTTTTCGACCGCCCGTTCCAGCCCCAACGTGCCTTCCTGGACGAGATCCAGCAGCTCCATGCCTCGGTGCTGGTACTTCTTCGCTACGGCCACCACCAAGCGCAAATTGGCCTGGATCATCCGGTCACGGGCCTTCCGCCCCTCACGCAGACGCCGTTGCAGGTCACGGCTGTCGGAGGTGATCAGATCCGCCCAGGTTTGATAGCCCTCGGTGAGGGCCAGGTTCAGCTCTTGCAAAGGCATCTCGGCAGCCCGTGCCCATTCCTGTCTTGTGGGCCAGTGAGAGAGATGGTTCGCCTCTCTCAACTGCAGTTCCTCAAGGCATAGCAACCGTTCGATTGCAGGATGATCTTCGGCGAATTGACGTTCTTCGCGCTTTAGGCGCTCGTATTGCTGCACGAGGCGCGACAACACCACCTCGTCTTCAGCGGTGAGCAGGTCTACCCGACCGATGTCCTGCAAGTAGAGACGCAACAGGTCGTTGCCGCCGCTCCAGCGGATCGGGGTGGATCCCGTCGATGAGGAGCTGGCGGACAAAGGACTGAGAATTCGATGAGATGTCTCAAGGGTCTCGGTTTAAGCCAGTTGGTCTGCAGAAACGTCGGTTTCTGTTCGGGTTTTGCGCTCCGACTAGTCAGTGTTCTCTGTCACGGGATCGACCCAGGTGCTCGCGACATGCAGATCCTCGAGCTGCTGCTCGGAGACCCCTGCCGGCGCTGCCGTCATGAGGCAACGTGCCTGCTGGGTTTTCGGGAACGCAATCGTGTCGCGGATGGAGTCCTCTCCGGCGAGCAACATCACCATGCGGTCCACACCAAACGCCAGTCCACCGTGGGGAGGTGCGCCCATGTCGAGGGCATCAACCAAGAAGCCGAACTGCTCTTGGGCCTCTTCCGGAGCAAGCCCGATGCTGTTCAGGACTTCACGTTGCAGGGCGGAGTCGTGGATGCGTAAGGAGCCCCCTCCTAGTTCCAGTCCGTTGAGAACCAGGTCGTAGGCCTGAGCTCGTGCTGTGGGGAGGTTTTTTGCCCAATCTTCAGCGTTATCGCCCAGGTCGGTGGTGTTTGGGGCGCAGAAGGGATGGTGCAGGGCTTCCAGCCGATTTTTGTCCTTGTTGAATTCGAACATCGGGAAATCGACGACCCAGAGGAAATTCCACTGATCGTTGTCCCTGTCGGGCTTCATGAGCCCCATCTCTTTGGCGAGATACTGGCGCACGCGGTCGAGAGCTTTGTTCACCGTCGCGGTGTCTCCAGCGCCAAAGAGCAGCAGGGTTCCTGGCTCAGCCCCGGTGCGCTGCAGCAGGGTTTGCTTTTGCTCGTCTGAGAGGTTGTCCTTGATGGCACCGATGGTGTCGATTTCGCCGCCCTCTCGCACCCGGATGAAGGCCAAGCCACCGGCTCCTGCCGCTTGGGCTTCGCTGAACACATCACCACCGGGTTTGATCCGCACATTGGACACAGCGTCATTGCCTCCGGCAACCGCAATGCACTTCACGGAGCCGCCGGACTTCACGGCTCCACTGAACACCTTGAAGCCCATGTCTTTCACGATGTCGCTCACATTGGTGAGCTCCATGCCATAACGGGTGTCGGGGCGATCCGTGCCGTAGCGCTCCATCGCCTCGTGCCAGGTCAGGCGTGGAAAGGGCAGAGGCAGATCAATCCCTTTGACCGTTTTCCAGATGGCGGCAATCAGACGCTCGTTGAGCGCGAGGATCTCTTCCTGGCCCATGAAGCTCATCTCCATGTCCAGTTGCGTGAACTCAGGTTGCCGATCCGCCCGTAGGTCCTCATCGCGGAAGCAGCGAGCCACTTGGTAGTACCGCTCAATGCCGCCCACCATCAGCAACTGCTTAAACAACTGCGGGGACTGGGGGAGTGCGAACCATTCACCGCCGCAGACGCGACTGGGAAGGATGTAATCCCTGGCGCCCTCTGGGGTTGAGCGGGTCAGCACCGGAGTTTCCACTTCGATAAACCCTTCGTCTTCAAGGAATCGCCGTGCCGTTTGGATCGTTTGGGCACGCAAGCGCAGGTTGTCGTTCATGCGCTTGCGGCGCAGATCTAAGAAGCGGTGGCGGAGGCGCAGTTCTTCGCGCGTGTTTTCCTCGTCATGCACAGACACAGGAAAGGGCAGCGTGCCCTTCACCCTGTTGAGCACGTGGATGCTGCTCGCTAAAACCTCCACCGCACCGGTGGCCAGTCGGTCATTCAGCGACTCACCAGGACGGGCCCGAACCAATCCCTCGACTTGCAAGACGGTTTCACTGCGCAAGTGTTCGGCAACGGCAAAGGCATCAGCACCTAGGTCGGGATCCACGGTGATTTGAACCGTGCCGCTGCGGTCGCGCAGGTCGATAAAAATCACCCCGCCATGGTCGCGGCGACGATCCACCCAGCCGCAGAGCTGAACGGTTTCGTCGATGTGCGTGTCGCGCAGGTCGCCGCATCCGTTGCTGCGCATGGGAGTTTCGCTGGAGAGAGGCGAGTTTCCCACAGCCTGTGCCCACAACCTGTGCCCAGGAGCCCGTGCCTCTACTGGGAACGGCGATAGAAGGGGCGTTTCACGACAGTGGCCGGCTGCAGCTGCCCACGGATCTCCACACTCAGCTCTGTGCCGAGTTTGGCGAGGGCTGGGGGAACGGAGGCGAGAGCAATGGGCTCTTCGAGGGTGGGAGACCAGCTGCCGCTTGTCACCACGCCCACGGTCGTCCCGTTGTGGATGACGGGGTAATCGTGGCGAGCAATCGACCTCCCCTTCAGCTTCAAGCCCACCAGACGCTTGGACGGTCCCTGTTCAGCGGCTTGTTCAAGCGCGTCCCGTCCGATGAAGCTGGCTGGCATCTCCAGATGCACCAGCCACCCCAAGCCCGCCTCAAAGGGGGTGGTGCCGGCGTCCATGTCTTGGCCGTAGAGATGCATGGCGGCTTCCAGTCGCAGGGTGTCGCGAGCGCCAAGGCCGCAGGGTGTCACGCCCTCCTCAAGCAATTGCTGCCAGAGCTGCCGTCCGTCGTCTGCGTTGAGCAGCAGCTCCACGCCATCCTCTCCGGTGTAGCCCGTGCGGGCTGTGAAAACCGGAGCTTTCAGCCCGTGAATGTTGAGACTGCAGTGGCCAAAGCGCGGTAGCTCGCTGAGATCGCTGCCACTCAATCGCTCCAGCAGGCTGATGGCCGTTGGCCCTTGGAGAGCGACCAACACCCCGTCCTTCTTTTCGTCGAGGACCTGCAGATCAGCTTTCTCAAGATGGTGGCGAATCCAGGCTGTGTCGGTTTCTGCGCAAGCTGCATTGATCACAACCAGCAAGGTTTCGTGGTTCGCGTTTACCAACGATGGCCCGAGGTCGTAAATGATTAAGTCATCAATGATTCCGCCCTGCTCATTCAGCAACACCGAATAGCAGGCTTGCCCCGGACCGATTCGGTGCAGATCACTTGGTACGAGTTCTTGTAAAGCATCTTTGGGATTGGCACCTTCAATGCGCAGAACTCCCATGTGGGAGATATCAAACATGCCGCTTTCGCTGCGTACGGCCTTGTGTTCAGCCATGAGCCCTGAAAACTGAACGGGCATCTCCCATCCAGCGAAAGACACCATGCGACCTCCGGCCGCGATGCAGAGGTCATGGAGCGGTGTGAAGTTCTTGTCCATGACTGAGGTGCTGGCGCTTAAATCCTATGAACCAATTTGCGCTTGAATTGGGATCAATTCTGGAATTGGAAGCAAAGCAGCAGATTGCGGCGGTTTTGTGGTCCGCTTTGGCAAGCGTCCTTAGTCTGAGCACGCGTTTCGGCAGGTGAGATGTGACTCAGTCAAGTTGTCAATCCTGCGTGCACTGCACTCCCCCTGCAGCAACAGGATCTGGATGGTGTCGGTTACGACGACTCTCCGTTCATGCGGAGTTGGCGAACCAGGTGTTTTGTCACCACTGGACGTGTCGTCCACCATCACTTCCCGAGCTCAATCTTCAGGAGCCTCTGTTGATCCCAATGGATCGTCAGTTGGATTTTTGTGATTCGATGCAAACGTCTGATCAGGTTTCCGAACGAACAGTTCGGCTGTGAATGCGGCTCAGCATTCATTTTGGTCGTTTTGGCTTCTTTGTTGAGGCTTGAGGGCTAGGGGGCTTATCAATGCCAAGTCTTTCATGCTTGGTTGTTTGATGTTTCATGCCGTTGATTGAATGCCTGAGCGATGGTTTGCGTTGCCTATTGGGCCAGCAACAGCAGCAGGCTGCGTGTGACTTTGGCCGCCAAAACGCTACTGATCCCACTCGGATCGAGTTGGGGAGCGAGTTCCACCACGTCTGCGCCGATGAGGCGGTGATGGTTTAGCTCGTTGATGACGGCTGCGAAATCGTTCCACACAAATCCACCTGGTTCTGGGGTCCCTGTCCCTGGCATCACAGCCGGGTCGAACCAGTCGAGGTCCACCGTGAGGTAGATCGGCCGTCCCCTGAGCGCGTTCATTCGCTCCGGGATGTCTTGAATGGAGATCAGGCGTCCGCTGCGACGCAGTTCTTTGAACTCATCACAGGTGCCGCTACGGATCGCAATCTGCATGAGCTGTTGGCTGGGAAGCACCTCCAAACAGCGGCGCATGGCGCAGGCATGGCTGTGACGGGTTCCAAGCCACTCTTGCCGGAGGTCGGCATGGGCATCGAGTTGCACGAGCACGAGGTCGGGGTGTTGCTCCGCTACAGCAGCAACCGCACCAGAACTGATGGAATGCTCACCGCCAAGCATCAGCGGTTTCAGCCCTGCAGCTAGCACTGTGCTGGTGGCGTGGCGCACGGCATTCACAACGGGCTCCGGATCGCCATAGGGAATCTCAACAGCTCCTATGTCGGCGTAAGCGAGGTCTTCGAGGTCCCGATCCAGCTGGGGGCAGTAGGTCTCAAGACCTGTGCTCACCTCACGAATCGCGGCTGGGCCAAAGCGGGTGCCAGGGCGGAATGAGGTGGTGCCGTCATAGGGAACGCCAAAGAGGGCCACGCGGCATCCGCTTGGATTGCGCCGTGCTCCCATGAAAATGGCACCCTCATCGTCAAACAGGTTCTGATCAATCGTTCGGGTTGTTGGATTGGTCATGGATTGAGTTCCCGTTCAATGAAGGCTGGAATGGTGTGGAAGGCTCCTTGCTGCCAGCGGGGACTCCAGATGGCACACCCTTCGGCCACGGCCGTGGAGCGTTCGGTTTGAACGGTGAGGTAACGGGGCCCATCCTTTGCCGCAAAGGTCCAGCTCCACCAGCCACTGGGATACATCGGCACCCAGCCGTAGAGAGGATCAGCGTGGCCAAACAGCTCCCGAATGACCTTCACCATGTCGATGTGCACTTGGCGGAAGGCTTCGGGTGATTCGCTTTGAGTGGCAAAGACACCCCCCGGCTTGAGGATGCGGCAGCAGTGGCCAAAGAAGGCACGGTTGAACAGGCCCTCCGCGGGCCCCGTGGGGTCGGATCCATCCACCAGCACAACGTCGTAAGACGCGTCTTCAGCTTCAGCAGCCCAGGCGATTCCATCCCCAATTCTCAGCTGGAAGCGGGGGTCGTTCCAGCACCCGCCTCCGATTGAAGGGAGGTGTTCTTGACTGAGCTCCACAACCCGGCGGTCGATCTCCACCATGTCGAGGTGCTTCACCCCTGGGTGGCGCAGGCATTCGCGGGCGGTCCCGCCATCACCACCGCCGATCACCAGCACGCGCTCGATGGCCTCGGCCGAACAGAGCGCAGGATGGACTAATGGCTCGTGATAGTGGCGTTCCTGGTGTTCTGCCGTCATCCAGCAGCCGTCCAAGAGGAGTCCTTTCCCGTAGCGCTGGCTATCGATCACAGTGATGCGCTGAAACGGGCTGGTCTCGTCCACCAGCACGCGTCCCTCCAGGCCGTAGCGCACGCCGTTGTGGTGCTCATCGATCCAGTTGCCACTGGTCTGAGGTGCCGTGGTCATGGCGGGTCGCTAGACGTTCGCTCCATCCAGCTAAAACCAGCACCGGCTTGAGGGCGAAATGCCAAGGTCAGGGGTGTCAGTCGGTCGTTCAGCGATTGATGCCGTGACGGAGTGCTGGAACGATGCCCCAGGACCTCACCGTGAATGCTCGCCTGGTGATCCCTTCAAGGGAGCTTCAATGGCGGTTTTCTCGCGCTTCAGGTCCTGGAGGGCAGGGCGTGAACACCACGGATTCTAGGGTTGAGCTGGTGTTCGATCTGGCGAATTCGTCGGCGCTGGGCCCCTTTCGGCGACAACGATTGATGGAGGTACTGGGATCGCGACTGGTGGATGGTTGTGTGCGTGTGGTGGCAGCAGAGGAGCGATCTCAGTGGCAAAACCGCCAGCGAGCGATGGCTCGGCTTGCTGATCTGTTGCGTGAGGGATTGAAGCCACCGCCTCCCCAGCGCCGGGCTACGCGGCCTGGCAGAGGTGCGGTGCAGCGACGGCTTGAGGCCAAAGGGCGTCGCGGTCAGATCAAAAGAAATCGCCAACAGCGTCCGTCCTTGGACGATTGATCGATGGGGCGCTTGCTCCCTGTCAGGGGTGGTTGTTGGGTGCTGTGGGCTTGGAGGCTTGTTCAGCACGGATTGCCAGCTTTGCTTGTTGCCACACCCTTTCAAGCTCCTTGATGCTGCGTCCTTGGAGATCTCCTCCCAGGGCGGTTTCCACGCGAGAGAAGCGATCGAGAAAGCGCTGGTTGGTGCCGGCGAGGCCTTCTTCCGGCTGGATCTCACACCAGCGAGCCACATTCACAAGCGTGAACAACAAGTCACCAAGCTCTTCCTGAGCATGTTGTTGATCACCAGAAGACACCGCTTCCTTGAGTTCATCAAGCTCCTCATGCACTTTGTCCCAAACCCCCTTCATGTCATCCCACTCAAACCCTGCCTTTGCGGCTTTGCGCGAGATGGTCATCGCTCCAGCCAGAGCGGGTTGTCCACGGACTTTCTTGGTGAGTTGATCGCTCAATGGGCTGGTTGATTCGGAGGAAACCTCTCCCCGTTCCGCTTGTTCTGCGGCTTTGATGCTGTCCCAATTCGCGGAGACGGTTTCGCTGTCATGGGCTTCTGCATGGCCAAAGACATGCGGATGGCGGCGAATCAACTTGTCCGTGATTCCACGCGCAATCGCGTCGAGATCGAAGCGTTGTTGTTCCTGAGCAAGTTGGGCATGGAGCACCACTTGCAGAAGCAAATCGCCTAACTCCTCCTTGAGGTGCCGATCATCCCCATGGCGGATCGCGTCCACGACTTCGTGAGCTTCCTCTAGGACATAGGGCACCAAGGTCTGATGCGTTTGCTTGAGGTCCCAAGGGCAACCGTGGTCGGGGTCGCGTAATTGCGCGACCACCTCGACCAGATCGTGCATGGCGTCGCTCATGGGGGTAGGTGGAGGAGTCTTTAAGTCTCGTTGGCAGGACAGCCACCAGCCGTGCCCAACGAGGGCGTCAAGGTCTAGGTCAAGGTCAACCTCGGCGTCGGCGTCTTCGTTTGTGAGACAGCGGACGCTTGATCGGCAGTTTTGGCATGGGGTCCCCGTCCTGAATCAGATGCAGCCAAGCGCTTGCTTCAAGACCAATCAGCCCGATCAAAATGGCGTTTGATGATTCGTTCCATGCCTGTTGCAGCCAGCTGCGCCATTGATCTGGCGTAGGCGTTCCCCAACGGCTGCCTAGCCAGCTGATCGCCGCTACGAGGAGGCTGAGATAGGCGAGCCGAATCGCCGTTCCTAGGAATGGACTGTGCGATAGCACCGAGCGGTGATGGATCAGGCGTTGGTAGGGCCACCACAGCCAGCGCAGCACACCCCAGCGTTGATAGGGCCTGGAATTGATATCGAGATCAGGAGAAAGAAAGAGGCCGCCGAATAAAAAGGCCGCGGCACTGCCGGCGGCACCACTGATCCCTAGCCATGGCCACCAGATGGCCCCGTAGATCAGAGCGAGGACACAGGTGGCGCGATCGTGCTTCCGGCCGGAAGCCATGCTTTAGAAACAATGTTGGACGTAGCCTGCCATCTTCAGGCAGAATCCCTGTCTAAGGGCGATTAGCTCAGCGGTAGAGCGCCTGCCTTACAAGCAGGATGTCCCTGGTTCGAAACCTGGATCGCCCATCTCAGCTCACCTTCAAAAGTCCGTGTTTGCTGCGGCGCGACCAGCTAGAGCTGCACTCCATGGCGCATGGCCATGGGCCGAGACATGGGATTTGCTTTGAGTAGAAATGACTACCAATTGAATCTTGATGGTTCTTTACATTTGATTGGAATGACTGCTTCGCCATGGGTTTGCCTCTCCACTTCCAATTCGAGAAGCTTCGGCTTCAGGGGGCTATCCAACAGGCCAGCGATATGGATGAGCTTAAAGAAGTAGCTGGACAGCTTTTAGACCTTTACTTCATGCAAAAGGCTGCTACAGCACGGGTCATTTCTGAAAAATAACGAGTTATCCCATGTCACAGGATCATTCCGAAGAAATCGTCGCGACTGTCCACTTAAGCCGAGAAGCGTTGCGATTGGCGTACAAAACCACTTGCGATGCGCTGCGCAATTGGCCTGGCGGTGATCCCCTCGAGCAACAGTTTTTAGCAGAAAGCAAAGATCAGCTGTTCCGTTGTTTGCTTGAACAGTCTTTTGAACTTGAGGCTGGATGAGTTTTCGCTAGTGACTTGTTTGGATATGGGTTTGTTCGTGAAGCATTCGTCTGAATGTGTGCTGAAAAACTAGATAAGAGCTCCATCCGACAAGGCGAGCAGCGTGTCCTGGGTAATGGTCAAGCTGCTCGGAGTTATCTTGTTGATTTCCTTGGCCTGAATGTGCAGGCCCCCTTTGCTTTTGGCTTTTAAGTTATTGAATGCTTTAATTGCCTATATCGCAACATAGGCCAGAAAAATCCATGCAGTGGGTGGTCAGGGTGTTGTCGCCCCTCGGCGTAATAAAGTATTTCCTTGAAGAGATTTGGTTTTGCTCCCATCGTTGCCTGTGCTGGAACAGTCATCAGAGTAATGGCAGCAAGGGCAGAGAATAGTTTCATGGTTTTCATTCGATAAAATGATCATTTTTGAGCTTGTTAAAGCCCGATCGCATGCAATAAGCTCTCGCCCGTATTTATTTCTGTGATTACGGCAGCAACGAAGCCAAGCATGGCCAAGCGTTCATTTGTGGCTTTTTGGCATACACCTTGTCGTGACCTTCGCCATCTCTGGTGACGAAGCCCATTGGGGTATGGAGGATTATTGTGGTTATCGATGTCTCCAAGTGGGCTCAGGTCTGTCTAGATCTGCTCCCCTACGCCTGGAAGGGGGGCAGCCGTATCGGAAGGTTCGGTTTCAGGACCTGACTATTTCGTCTTGGCGTGAGTCTTGAACGGTCTGTTTTTGCTTTAAGCATGCGCCATACTCTTAAACCTCGTTTATGGGCTTCCTTCACTCATGTATTGAGTTGCGTTATTCAGGTGTTTGAAGGACAGCTGTAATGCTGTGGGGCCTTTGCATGAGTTCTTCGTTGAACTCCATTGCTAAATGTTGTGCCTCCATTGCATCTGAGGCATAGACATTGTCTTCATGAGGCGATCCGCATGAATCTCGATATCGAATGGCGTAGCGTTTACAGGTCTGCTGAATGGACATAAAACTTGCGCTGAGATTGATCAGTTGTGAATGAAGTGTGTCCTGCCGGCAGTGAAGGCGGCAGGACACGTTGAAGGACGACTTGAGTGGCGTGTTGTGATTAACCAGCAATCGCTGAAATGCTGTAAGGAGCCTCAGGAACACTGGTTGGCATTGGGTCAAGTTTGCCTTGGGCTAATGCTTTGGCGCGTTGATACATTTGGCTCGATGTTGCACCTGATGCCTCCATAGCTTTGGCAACAACATCCCAATTACGAATTTCAGTGGACATTTGAATTCAATTCAGAACCCACAAATAATCGCTAGTTGATCGAGTGTGGCGTGACAGTGAAATCCCCCCATCGCCCGAACACGCGTTTGTGCTGAGCCGTCGATACGATCTTTTTAAATAGTGGTTTAGCGTTGACCACGGCCGAATGCCTTTTTTGGCTCGCGCTTTGCTCGCTCGAGCGATGAGGAAACATTGCAAAGATTGGCTGACATCCAGGCAGTCAAGAGCCATGGTTGGAATTTGTAGGGGAACTGGATGCTGAAAGTTGAATATGTGGCAATTGCCTGCTTTGCCGCATTGCAATCACTCTCTTTTGCTGGCCTGCCTGTGAGTGCGGCGCAAAATTGTGGTCCTAATCGGCACTGGGTTCAGACGGGCGCGGGATACAGCTCTGGATATTGCAAACCCAAAAACAGGCGGGACCATCAAGTTTGTGCGATCGGCTATCACTACGAAGGTCGTGGTGTTTGCAAGCGCAACGGAGACTGGTGGAAAGGGCGTAGGCCAATTAACTGGGGGCCTCGCTATGAACCTCAGAAACCAGAAGGTGGCGTTACATTCCAAGGCCCTAACGGTGGGAAGATTCGAGTGAAGTGGTGAGATCTCTTTGGTTTTAAATGGGTTGCTGTAATCTGTCTTTTCCCCGTGTCATGCGGGGTTTTTTATGGTTTGCGCCTTGGTCTTGCTTACGCTAATTTCTTTCGTTTAGGCAGTGATTTTGTGGCGATAGGTGATTTGGCGAAATGCGATTTGCGGACATGGATTCGCTCAGATGTCATTCATTTTTGTTCCGTAAGGAATGAAACGATTTCTTGTTGGATGGTTTCTTTTGGCTGCAGATTGGTCATGATCAAGCTTGATCCTTGGGGAGCAGTCCATGTCAAAAGCACGCGATCTGATTAATGCCCATCTATATCCAGTGCTGGCTACATTTTCTGTGATTTATTTCTCGGTCCAAATTGCTCCGATTGCAAATCAGGCTCGATATTTTGACCATTGTGTGGATGAAGTCATTCAGGAAGCCAAAGGTAGTTTTGCTCAGAAACGGGCCTTTGCCGTCAACCGCTGCAGTGGAAGTTGATCCGTGTGTGCAGGCTGATTAAGGCTGATTGTGTTGGCACTCAGAGCAAATGCCGAAGAATTCCAAGGTGTGGAACAACATTTTGAAGCCAGACTGTTCTTCGGTTGAGATGGAGAGTCCGTGAATCGGGCAACGATCCAATGTTTGGGTCCTTCCACAGTCCACGCAGGTGAGGTGATGACGGTCCTGTTCAATCGGGGCATAAAGGGCCTCCCCGGTGGGTAAATGCCGGCAGCGCACAAGACCCTGTTGCTGCAGTTGCCTGAGGTTCCTGTACACCGTGGCGAGTCCCATGGCGCTAGCCCCGTTCTCTAAGAGACGATGAAGCTGTTGCCCACTCATTTCGTCGCCAGAGCTACGCAAGGCTTCGAGCAGGCGTTGTTGTCGATTTCGGCTTGCGGACGGCTGGGTCTTCATGGTGATTCAGACCTTGCTCATTGTGGATTGAATCATGTCTTCGCTGGTCGTCCAAAGACGCTCGCGTTGTTGGGGGTCTCTGGCCGTACGGGCCACAGGCTGACGTGTTGGCATTCCACGCATGGAGGCAAACCCACCTGGACCGAAATGCTCTCCACCCTTAGCGTTGCTTGCTGTTGCTGCATGCAATTGGGGCAGTGCGCCCATCGCGGCACTTTGGAATAAGGGATCCATGAGCCGGTAGGCCAGGGACTCTTGCCAGGCACCGGTCGCGGCAATGGAGACTGGTTGAAGATTGGTACGGGCCAGGCCTGGATGGGCGGCGAGAGAGATCACGGTGCTGTTTTGCTGCTGAAGCCGCTGGTTGAGCTCGAGCGCAAACATCACATTGGCCAATTTGCTTTGGCCGTAGGCACTCCATCGGTCGTAGCGCTGCTCACCTTGCAGATCTGACCACTGCATTTTGCCGAAATATTGAGCGCCAGAGGTCACCGTGACCACACGCGCATCAGAGCGGCCTTCCATCAGGGGAAGAAGCCTTTGGGTGAGAGCCATGTGCCCAAGATGGTTCACAGCAAACTGCATCTCGAAGCCTTGGACGCTCAACCGTCTTGGCGGTGCCATCAGGCCCGCGTTGTTGATCAACAGGTCCAGGCGTCCGTATCGCTCTTGGACAACGTTGGCGCAACGTTCAACAATGTTGAGATCGGATAAATCAAGATCCAACAGGTCAACGCCCGTTCTGCCGAGATCCAGCAAGTCACGGCGTGCCGCTTCGCTTTTGCGTTGGCTGCGGCATGCCATGAGCACGGTGGCACCTTTTTGCAAAAGCGCACGCGTGGTTTCTAAGCCCAGGCCGCTGTTGGCCCCGGTGACGAGGGCCACGCGTCCAGTTTGGTCTGGGATGTCCTTCAGGGTCCAGCCCATGGAGCAGGCGTCAGAGAGCGTCCAGTCTCGCTGTTGGAATCAGTCTTCGGGGAACAGCAAGTCCGCTAGTTCGTCGGCATCCACGTCGTAGACACGGGCAAGGGACGTTTCGATCGCGCTCGTTACTTCGCCTGGGAGGAATCTCATGGCGTTGAGGGCGTCTTCGGCGATCTCGTCTGTCAGGAGCTGGTCATCGCCTTCGAGCTTCTCGTCATTGATGACGGCCATCACCCAGCTCTGATAGGCGTAAACCAGATCCGAGAATTCGAGTTCGGGATCGTTGAGATCCAGGGTCATGGTCCGAGCCGGTCGTTGGCGTTACCAGTTTGACCTCCAGGGGGGAAGATGTCTTGCAGCAGATGTTCGGTATGAGCCTTCCGGATCCTGATCAACTGCAGGGAACCCTTGTGGACTTTGCTCTTTTGGAGCTGATTCGACAGCACCGCCTCAGTTTTCAACCGCTTTGGACTGTGGATAGCTGGGTCAAATTAATGATCTGGCTTGCGCTGAATTGCGGACTATCCACGGATAAGGAGAGTTTTGAGCATTTCGCTCAGGCCCTTGGTGAACGGATTACCACTCGGATGCGCCGCACATTTTTTGAGCGAGAGCTGGGTGATCTTGAGCTCCATGTTTTGGCGGATCCAGCGGATTCTCAGGTGCTGTTGCTGTCTCAGGCTCCACAAGATCCTTCAGTTTTGGCTCCCGAGTGTTTGACCCGTGCCTTAAAGCGGGTTGATTTGTTGGAGCTTGTGAGTGCCGATCGCAGCGAGTGGCAAGCTCTCGATGGTGTTGTTGCGATTCCCTGGAAACGTCCTGAATCCTGATGTCTACAGACTTAATCGCTCGGTATCGCAACGCTGGTTTTGAAGCGGTGGCTGATGGTGCCATGGCCTTTTTTGATCGGCGCACGGATCTTCAGCGGGCTGGGGTGGCCTTTGGGCCAGGCGGTGCAGACGAACCGGCCAAGGTGTCTACGGATATCAGTTTGGTTGCGATTGATCGCAGTGATCCAGATGCCTTTGGATTATCTGAGGTGATCTCGCGCGGCGTGGCCGCTGGATTAGAGCGCTACCTAGACGAAAGACCTCTGTTCCGTTCGGTTTGCCCGGATCAGGAGTTGTTTGTGATGCCCATCTTCAACCTGCAGCGCTATGCGCCTGGAGAAGGTTTTAAGCAGTGGCATTGCGATTGGACCATCAGCGATGAAGCGACTGAGCCAGTGCATCGTGTCTTGGCTTGGATTCTTTATTGCGACACCGTGGAAGAGGCCGGTACGGAATTCCATTGGCAAAACCATCACGAACCTGCCGAACGCGGCAAATTAGTGATATTCCCAGCAGGCCCATCCCACATTCATCGGGGGCGTGTGAATCCAGATTTGAGCAAGACGATTGCAACAGGTTGGATTAATGCTGGGGCTCAGAAGGAGTACCTCAAGCGGCTTGCTCAGTCCTGAACACGCCAATTGTTCATCGCCCATAGAAGCTCTCCGGCATCCCAGCTGCAGAGATCGAAATTGTGGACTGCGGTTGCATCGGACGCCTCGAGCAGGCGTTGGGCGTAATGCTTCACGAGTGCACCAGGGGCGATCTCAAACCCTGCCTTTGCTGCCACCTCGCTAACGGCAGCCGCTGTGGTGGCCATCCGCAAGCCCCTCTTGAGCTCATCGTTCTGGGCCACAGTTTCAAGCATCTGCTGGATGGCAGTGCTGAGATCGTTGGAAGTGGAGCCCATGGATCTTTGGCATTGACGCTGTTTGATCATCGCTGTCAAGCCGCTCGAAAACGTCTTTTGCGACCATGAATGGCTTGTATGGGCTCTACCCGTGTCGGATCTGGCCAAGACCTATGACCCGGTTGGTACAGAAGCCAGATGGCAGAAGGCTTGGGAGGACGAGGGAGCCTTTCATCCGGATCCTGAGGCTGAGGGTGAACCGTTTGCGGTCGTGATCCCGCCGCCCAATGTCACCGGCAGCCTGCATATGGGGCATGCCTTTAATACGGCTCTGATCGATACGATCGTGCGCTATCAACGGTTGGCGGGCAAAAATGTGCTTTGTCTGCCGGGCACGGATCACGCTTCGATCGCAGTGCAGACGATCCTTGAGAAGCAGCTGAAGGAAGAGGGCAAGACGCGCCATGACCTTGGCCGTGAGGCCTTCTTGGAGCGGGCCTGGCAGTGGAAAGCAGAAAGTGGTGGTCGCATTGTCGACCAGTTGCGCCGGTTGGGGTATTCCGTCGACTGGAAGCGACAACGCTTCACGTTGGATGAAGGTCTTAGCGAGGCGGTGAAAGAGGCCTTCGTTCGTCTCCATGAGCAGGGCTTGATCTACCGCGGTGAATACCTGGTGAATTGGTGTCCTGCCTCGGGCTCCGCGGTGAGTGACCTGGAGGTGGAGATGAAAGAGGTGGATGGCCATCTCTGGCATTTTCGCTACCCGCTCAGCAGTGGGGATGGCCATCTCGAGGTGGCCACGACGCGGCCAGAAACCATGCTCGGTGATACGGCAGTAGCAGTGAACCCCAGCGATGAGCGCTATGCCCATCTCGTCGGTCAGACCCTTGACCTTCCTTTTACGGGCCGTCAGATCCCGATCGTTTCCGACGATCACGTGGAGAAAGAGTTCGGCACTGGCTGCGTCAAGGTCACACCGGCCCATGACCCCAATGACTTTGCGATTGGGCAGCGTCACGGTTTGGCTCAGATCACGGTGATGCGCAAGAACGGCACGATGAATGCCGAAGCCGGCCGCTTCGAAGGCATGGATCGCTTTGAGGCGCGTCAGGCTGTGGTGGCAGCCCTCGACGAGGAGGGTTTGTTGGTCAAGGTGGAGGACTATCGGCACAGCGTTCCCCACTCCGACCGGGGCAAGGTGCCAGTGGAGCCCCTGCTCTCTACCCAGTGGTTTGTGAACACCGAGCCTCTCGCAGCTCGCTGTCGAGAAGCACTCGAGAAACAGGACCCTCGCTTTATTCCTGAGCGCTGGGAAAAGGTCTATCGCGACTGGCTCACGGATATTCGCGACTGGTGCATCAGCCGTCAGTTGTGGTGGGGCCATCGCATCCCCGCCTGGTTTGTGATTAGTGAAACCGGCGGCAACTACACCGACACCACTCCTTATGTGGTGGCTCGGAATGAAGCCGATGCGCTAGCCCAAGCCAAAGAAAAGTTTGGAGCTGAGGCCCGCATTGAGCAGGACGAAGACGTGCTCGACACCTGGTTTTCCAGTGGGTTGTGGCCGTTTTCAACCCTGGGTTGGCCTGATGAGAATGCACCTGATTTTCAGCGTTGGTACCCCACCAGCACCCTGATCACGGGTTTCGACATCATCTTTTTCTGGGTGGCCAGGATGACGATGATGGCCGGCGCCTTCACCGGTGAGATGCCTTTCAAGGACGTTTATATCCACGGCCTGGTGCGGGACGAGCAGAACCGCAAGATGAGCAAAAGCGCCGGCAACGGGATCGATCCGCTTTTGTTGATTGAGCGCTATGGCACCGATGCCCTGCGTTTCGCCTTGGTGCGGGAGGTGGCGGGTGCGGGTCAGGACATCCGCCTGGACTACGACCGCAAGAAGGACACCTCCGCCACGGTTGAGGCCTCCCGTAACTTCGCGAACAAACTCTGGAATGCCACCCGGTTCGCCTTGATGAATCTGGGTGGGGCCATACCAGCAGAGCTGGGGGAGCCAGAGGTTTCAGCGTTGCAGCTTGCCGACCGCTGGATTTTGTCGCGGTTGGCGCGCGTGAACCGGGAAACGGCAGCGCGATACAGCAGTTACGCCCTTGGTGAAGCTGCAAAAGGTTTGTATGAATTCGCTTGGAACGATGTTTGCGATTGGTACTTGGAACTGAGCAAGCGACGCCTAAATCCAGGCGAGGAGCCCAGCGCTGCAGCGTTGGCGGATCAGCACACGGCCAAACAAGTGCTGGCCAAGGTGATCAGCCAAATGCATGTGATGTTGCATCCGTTGATGCCCCATCTCACTGAAGAGCTATGGCACAGCGTGACGGCTGAGCCCGACATCACGTTGTTAGCGCTTCAGCCTTGGCCGGCTGTGGACGAGGTTGCTTTGGATGATGGCTTGGAAGCGTCTTTTTCCGAGTTGATCGCTGCGATCCGAGTGGTTCGTAATTTGCGAGCTGTGGCGGGCTTAAAGCCATCCCAATCGGTGCCCGTTCGTTTCGTGACGAGCCGCCCAGAGCTGATGGCAGTGTTGGAGCAAGGGACTCCTGATATCACCGCGCTCACGCGAGCGGAATCGGTGGAGTTGATGACGCAGGCTCAGGCCGAGGCTGCACCTGTTGCGAAAGCACTCGCTGGCATCAGCGGTGAGTTGCAGGTGTTGCTGCCCATTGAAGGCCTTGTGGATCTGGAAGCGCTTCAGGGTCGTCTTGAAAAAGACATCGCCAAAGCAGAGAAGGAGATCAAGGGGCTAGCAGGACGCCTCAGCAATCCCAACTTTGCGGACAAGGCTCCGCAAGAGGTGGTGGCTGAATGCAAGGCAAAGCTTGCTGAAGCGGAGGCTCAGGCTGACCTGGCACGCAGACGGTTGGCGGATTTGGGATGAAAAGTGAGTATCAATTGGAGGGGAATAGTTGCTCTGGTTTTAAATTGGGCGCGGGATAGAGAGTTGTGCAATTGAAGGCGAAATCGGCATTATTGTTTTTCACGATTTTTGCAATCCCCAGAAAAACTTCCTGCTGAATGTCTAGGTAATCCTGCCAATTTGTGGTTTTAGTGAAACAGTAAACCTGAAGATTGAGGGATGAGCTTTCCCAAGCATTGAAGTGCACAAGAATGATCTGATTCGTGTCAATGGCGTTGTGGCTTTTGAGGAGTTCGCGCACTTGTTTGGTAATCGTATCCATCGCCGGGATGTCTTCATATCGCAAGCCAATATTGGCCAGGATCCGGCGGTTATACATCTGTCCAGGATTGATGATGCTATTGGTCGCAAAGACTGCGTTGGGGATATACATTGGTCGGCGCTCAAAGGTGCGTAGGCGTGTGTGATACCAGCCGATGTTTTCAACGGTTCCTTCCATTCCGTCCGTACTGATCCAATCTCCCTCCTTAAAGGGACGGTTGAAGAACAGCATGAAACCGGAAAAAAAGTTTTGGGAGATATTTTGCGTTCCGAAGGCCAGGCCGACGCCTGCACCACCTGCCAGAGCAGCGAGGGCAGTGGCTGGAATGCCGAAGGTGAGCATCAAGGCGCCAGAGCCAATCACCAGGATCAAGATGGTGTAGATCCGGCCGATAAAACTGATGGCCATCGACCGATCTTTCGGGTCGTCCATCTGGAGCCAGCGCTCAAAACGCCTGGTCTCCATCACGGCATGGCCTAATCGGCTCAGCGCCCACATGACGGCGAGGATTGTGATGGTGGCTGAGAGTTTTATGGCATTGCTGCCATCAAGCCATTCCACATTGTTGGCGATTTGACGACCCAGCCAGCCCAAATACAGAGAGGAGCTGAGTCCTAGCAGCAATGGCTTACGGATTGCTCTCGCGATCATTCCTCCAAGATGTTGCCCTCTCCGCTCCATCAGCCCAAGGACAAGCCAGAGCAGGATGAGGACCACAGTTCCAATCAAGACTCCAGTGTTGGAGTGGATCAAATTCACGTCTTGAATGATCTCTTCTTTCATTGAGCCATCGTGGTGACTTGCTTCATGCAGTCTGCCTTCTCAGCTGCTTATGTTCAGTCCAAATGCAGCTGCTTTAAAACTCCCATTCACGTGGCGCCACAACGTTCCCTACATCCACAAGTTGCTCATGGTTCTGTTGTGATCGAGGTTGAAGGCCTCAGCAAGATTTACCGGGTTGCCGACAAGCAACCGGGTTTATCTGGAACCTTGAAACACTTCATGCGCAGGCGACACCGTGATGTGCACGCCGTGCGTGACATCAGCTTCAGCATTGCCCCTGGAGAGATGGTGGGATTTCTTGGTGCCAATGGCGCCGGGAAAACCACCACCTTGAAGATGTTGTGTGGGTTGATCTATCCCAGTGCAGGTCAGGTGGTCGTTGCAGGTCATCAACCACAAAAGCGACATCCCGATTTTTTGCGTCGGATCACACTGGTGATGGGGCAAAAGCAGCAATTGCTTTGGGATCTGCCGCCGATGGATTCCTTGAGGGTTAATGCTGCTGTGTATGGCATTAGTGATCGGGACGCCAAGCGCCGTATCTCCGAGCTGTCTGATTTATTGGAGTTGGGTGAGGAGCTCACCCGTCCTGTTCGCAAGTTGTCGTTGGGCCAGCGCATGAAAGCTGAGCTGCTCGCTGCCTTGCTTCACCAACCTGAGGTGTTGTTTCTTGATGAGCCCACCCTTGGCTTGGATGTGAATGCGCAGTCGAGGGTGCGGCAGTTTTTAGCGGACTACAACCAAAGAACTGGTGCCACTGTGCTGCTCACGAGCCATTACATGGCCGATATCACTGCCCTATGTCCGCGCGTGTTGTTGATTCATCAGGGGCATTTGTTCCATGACGGCCCGCTTGATCGCTTGGCCAGTCGGCTCGCGCCTGAGCGCCATGTTCGTCTGGAACTTGCTGCACCCGTTGGGGCTGAAGCGTTTGCGGGCCTTGGCCGGCTCGACAGTTGCTGCGACTGCGAGGTCAACTTGCGTGTGCAGCCTGATGAGCTCACGGCTGTGGTGGCCCAACTGTTGGAACGCTTTGAAGTGCGTGATCTGGAGGTGAATGATCCCCCGATTGATCAGCTGATTGGTGATTTGTTTCGCCAGGGAAGCGTCTAATGCGGATTTTTGGACTCAATCGCAAAATTATTCGTGTTTTGTTGGGCACGGAATATGCCCATATGTTGGAATATCGAGCCGAAATTGCCCTGTGGGCTCTTTCTGGTGTGCTCCCTTTCATCATGCTCAGCCTTTGGAATGGCAGTGATGCGCGCGGAGTGTTGGGGATGGATGGTGTAGGCCTTGATCGTTATTTTTTAAGTGCTTTTTTGGTTCGGCAGTTTTCTGTTGTTTGGATGATTTACGCCTTTGAAGAAGATGCTCTCACTGGCAGATTGTCTCCTTATCTTCTTCAGCCACTTCATCCGCTTTGGCGTTATGTGGCAAGTCATCTTGGCGAGCAGCTCACGCGCTTGCCTTTTGCTGCGGTGATTACCGCGATCTTCTTTCTGATTCAGCCCAAGGCCTTCTGGGTGCCATCTTTGGGGCACTTTGTGCTGGCTTGGTTGGCCACATGGATGGCCTTCTCGATCGCTTTTCTGTTGCAAAGCCTGATTGCTTCCCTTTGTTTTTGGAGTGAGAAGGCCAGTGCTCTGGAGAGGTTGTTGTTTATTCCCTTTCTTTTCTTGTCTGGGCTTCTTGCTCCGATCACAGCATTCCCTCCCTTTGTGCGCACATTTGCTCAATGGACGCCATTCCCCTATCTGATTGACTTTCCGGCGCGCGTTTTAGCCGAACAGCCTGTGGACATGTTGGCTGGATTTGCAATCCAGTTGACCTGGATCGTGCTGCTGTTGCCGCTTGTTCTTCTGCTTTGGCGCGCTGGGGTTCGGCGTTACAGCGCGATGGGGGCCTGAATGGGGCGTTATTTCAAAAGTCTCCGTCGATTCTGGGGAACAGCCGTGGCTTCGCAGCTGGAGTATCAACTCAATGTTGTGATTGAGCTGGTAGCTGTTGGCTTGAGTTTGCTTGGCAGCTTATTCATGCTGTCGCTCTTTTTTGGACCAGGACGAGCGTTGGGTGGCTGGAGCTGGAATGAAGCCTTGAT
Source organism: Synechococcus sp. ROS8604 (assembly GCF_014279655.1). Classification (NCBI taxonomy): domain Bacteria; kingdom Bacillati; phylum Cyanobacteriota; class Cyanophyceae; order Synechococcales; family Synechococcaceae; genus Synechococcus; species Synechococcus sp. ROS8604. Next base: position 2,773,902 of record NZ_CP047946.1, on the reverse strand, counting down.
TGTTCAAGGTTTTTATACCGTTCTCGATGGTGTGGCGAGCACTTGGTTGCGCCCCAACCTGTCTTCGATCGTGACCCATGTGCGAGAAGGCACGCTTGATTTCATCTTGCTCAAGCCAATTGACAGTCAGTTTTGGTTGTCGTTGCGAACGATCTCGCCAGCAGGGTTGCCGGAGATCGTCCTTGGTTTGTTGTTAGTGATTTGGGGTGGGCAACAGGCTGGCGCTTCGTTGTCGCCAGGAGGCTTTGCGGTGGTGTTGCTGATGCTCTTGGCTGGTGGATTGATCCTGTATTCCCTTTGGTTTTTAATTGCAGCGACCAGCATTTGGTTTGTGAAAACCTGGAATGCAACGGAGGTTTTGCGGGCTGTGTTGGCCTCTGGTCGCTATCCCGTAGCGGCCTACCCAGCCCCCTTGCATTTGCTGTTTACCATAGTGATTCCGGTGGCATTTCTAACAACTGTTCCGGCTGAAGTTGTACTGGGACGGGCAAACGCCCCCACGCTCTGGCTTGGATTAGGCCTCGCTGTGGGGTTTTTCATCGCTGCCCGTCAGTTCTGGCTGTACGCCTTGCGTCACTACACCTCCGCCTCCAGTTGAGTGCAGGCTTTGTTGCAGGCTGGGAGGCCACTCCATTGGATAGACCTGACGTTGTGGGAATGGAATGGTGATTCCTTTCTGTTCAAATTGCTTCCAGATTGTTCGTCGTATATCACTACCGACTTCAAAGGCATCGAGGGGGTTGGAGACCCAGAAAAGAACCTTGTAATTAATCGAAGACTCTGCGAAGTCGATCACAAAAGCATTGACTGGAGGGTATTCCAGAACTTTTTTGTGTTTTTCTGCAATTGTTTTTAATAGCTCCACGATGATGTCTGGGTCGTGCTCGTAGGCGGCACCAACGACCACTCCATCACGTCTTGATGTTTCCGTTGCGGTGAATGATGTGGCTTCTTGCGTGAAGAAGTTTTGATTCGGAATCAATAGTTCGGCTCCATCACGTCCGCGTCGTAATTGTGTCGCTCTAAGCCCCAGTTTTCGCACTGTGCAGGGGTCGCCGTTGATCATCAGAATCTCTCCGGGGCGAACTGATCCCTCAAACAGCAACCAGATGCTGCTGATGAAATTGGAGATGATTTCCTTAATGCCAAAGCCGATGCCAACAGACAATCCGCCAGCGATGGCGATGAACGCAGTTCCGTCGATGCCGATGAAGTAAGCCACGCCAATGATGCCAACGGTGATCACGCTGTAGCGAAATAGGAGTTCCAAGCCGCGCCTGTTTCTGGGGCGGACTCCAAACAGCACACCACTAAGCCATGCGAGAAATGTTGCAGGCCTTGAGGAGAGCGTCATGATTACATAAACGGCTATTATCGCGAGGTAAATTCTTCCCAGAGTGAGCTCAACTCCAAATAGGTTCGCAACAGGAGTTTGTGCCAAATTCTCTGTGCTCCCCATTAATCTTATGAAGGAGGTTGAGGCCACGATGACGTAGATTGGTCTTAAAAATGTGCTTTCTAATTCATCAACAGGAAACTTTTTGTTGATGCGTGAAATTAATGTTTTTAAGGGTGTGAATGACATCCATCCCAGCCAGAGGAGCCCGAAATAGCGTAGTAATCCCCATGGCAAGCCCACTAAAAGGAAAAGACTGGAACTGATTAAAAGCAGTAGGGGACCGATCAGCACTCGGATGTACTCAGGAACCAGCCTGTGCTCTACGCGGCGCCGCAGTGCGCCACGTTGTTCTGCCACCATCACAACTCCAACTAAAAGGAGTTGGAGAACCACAGTCGCACGACTCAGATATGCCAACCAGCTCAGGAGCTCGTTGAGAATTGCCCCTGGGTTGATAGTGATGAGATAAGACATGGAAAGAGTCATCGCTTCGCCTTCATCTGGTTTTCGAGTTCAGTGGCCGCTTTTTCGGGAGACAATCCTTCGAAAATTAACTCATTGAGTGTGGACTGAATCCCTCTTTTTAATCTTGGTTTTTCATCAATTGCCGAGACAATGGCATCACCGCGGCTTACACGCTTGTTTTCTTCCTCGCTAAACTTAGAGAACCCTGGGGGTAATTGTTTGCTAACGATCATTGCCGCTGCAGGATTAACTGGAAAGCCCGTCCGGTATGTGAGAGCGTAGGTTTTCTGAGCCCAGGGTTGCACCATGAAATCCAGCAAGTTCAGGCTTTCCGCTCGTTGGCGTCTACTTGAGTTTTTACCAAGAGCCCAAACTTGCAAGCGTGTGATCGGTGTTGCCCGTCCAAACTCTCCACTTGGTAATGGGGCGATGCCGAGATGATCTTTGATCTTTTCACGGAGTTGGGGTAGCTGGGTACTCCAACAGCTGATCCAATGCATGTCGCCCTTGATAAACGCCTTTCGAAGTGCGGCTTGATTTCGTAAGAACACGATATTTTGCTGATAGCTGGATGCCTTGAGCCAACGCATCCATTGCGTTAGGCGTTCATGGGCCGCCACAGTGACTTTTTGACCTGCTAACGAGGCTGTTAATGCCTCGCCCGCCCCGAAGCTGCCAAGGCTCCAGTAAAGATCCTGGAGGTTGGTAACCATTCCAAAGATCGTGCCAGTGCCACTCGCCTCGGACAGTTCTTTGAGTGTTTCAGGAGCTTTTTTGAGCTTGCGTTTATCGAAGCAAGCCATCTGGAAATACTGCGAGACCGGTTGCCCCGCTAGGGATCCGTTGGCTGTCTTAACGCGCTCTAGGGCTGCTGGGTTGATCAAGTTTTGACGCTCTTTCGTCAGCTTGATGGGATCGGTCAGACCCAAGGCAAGAAGGCTCAGGGCTTGATTGCTATCTGCAATCACAAGGTCCGGTCCTAGGCCGCTGTTGGTTTGAGTTTTCAGCGCCCTCACTAGAGATTCTTCGGGATAGATCGACGGATGCAGCTTGATTCCAGGCTGCATTTCTTTTAATTGCTGTTGAAAATTCCTGGTGATCTTCCGTTCTGTCTCAAAACGATGGTCGGAGTGTTGTTCGTTTTCATTGCTGGCTTGCGCCACCTTCAACACGATCGATCCTTGGTTGTCGGTCATGGCACAGCCCCCAAGTAAGGATGTGCTCAGAACGAGAGCGATGCGTCGGTGTCTGTTCCTTCTGATCGATGCACAAAGGCGGTTTGCTGCCATACCTCTAGAACAGTTGTCCAATCATTAGCGTAAAAGTAGGCATGATCCCCTTCGGCACCAAAACGATCACGATGGAATGCTGGCCTCGGGTGATGTGGGACACATGATTGAGGGAATGTCCTGGTTCGAGCCATTGATGCTCTGGCTGCGCTCTCCTTTGGGCGGACTGGTGTTCATTCCTCTTTATGCGGTTTGGGTGACGCTGTTGCTTCCGGGCGTATGGGCTTCGATGTTGGCGGGTGCTCTCTACGGCACTTGGTGGGGAAGCCTGATTGTGTTTGTTGGGGCCTGTTTCGGCGCAGAGGCCGCGTTTTTGCTCGGCCGATATTGGTTGCGTGATTGGACGAGCAAGCGTCTGATGCAGTATCCAAAGCTTCAGGCTGTGGAGAGGGCCGTGAGCCAAGAGGGGCTCAAGCTTGTGCTGTTGACGCGTCTATCTCCAGCGTTTCCGTTTTCGTTATTGAATTTGGTTTATGGCCTCAGTGAGGTGAGCTTGCGTGATTACAGCATCGGTTTAATTGGCATCATTCCCGGCACTATTTTGTTTTGTGCTTTGGGCGCCTTGGCGGGTGATGCTGCTCGTTTTGGTGAGGTGCTCGCTGGAGAAGCTTCAGCACAGGGCTGGATTCTGCGTGTGGTTGGCATTTTGGCCACGGTTGCGGTGGTTTGGTTGGTGGGGCGTGCAGCACAACGGGCTTTGAAAGATGAGACGAGCGAGGTTCAATAAAAGCCTTTGAAAGTTATTGGCTAAATGGATGTTTGCTGATGTAATCGCAAGTTAATGGCGAACGTTCTTGTATTTAGATGTTCCTTTTTTTGGTCCAATAGGAGTGTGCTGAGTTCGCGAATTTTCCTAAGGGTTTAATTTCTTTTGTGATTGATTTTGATTGATTAGTGAGGAGTGTGGTCTGGATTCGGGGTTCGAAGGTCCCGTGCTGCAGCAATCACGACAAACCATCCCAAGCGAAGCTTTGCTGCAACACCGCTGCGAGAGGCCAGCTCAACATACTTAGCTCGACCACATTCTGTTTTGATCCAGCGGAAGGCTTGGGGTGAGCTCATGATTGTTTGCCTTCAGTAAAGTTGTATTTGAAGATTTGGTTGGGAATCACACTGATATTAACGCTGATTTCGTTGATCCCATAATCCTTTCTTGCTCTCGTGATGATCCGTTGATGGAGCTCATCAATAACCTTTTGAGTGATCAGCCCTTCTTGGGCATTGAGGACAAGCTCAATGGTGGCGTTGTTCTGGGAAACGCGAACATTGCTATAGAGCAATTTTACTTTTTTCCAGAGGTATGGATTCTTTTCGGTCAGCTTGAATTGCTTGACGCGTCCTGCTTTAAAGGTGGCAAATTGGGCGTCAATGTTTTGGCGAATGCTGAAGTCTCGGAGTGACGATGCCAAGGGGATGCACAGCAGGCCGAGTAGTCCTAGCCAAACAAGTAGGTTGCGCCAGCTGCGATGAATCGAGCCATAGCGCTGCAACAAAAACACCATCAAGCTGGCAACTGTGATGCCAATTAAGTTGGCTAGGAAGAGTAAAAATGATCCTTCTGAGATCTGATTGCTGAGTCCAGCAACGCTGCCCCGGCCGAACACGGCAATGACTTCCGAGCCCATGCTGAGTCCAATTCCGCAGACGCATAGCGGTGGCACCAGGGCCACGGCGATGGCCACCCCTGCGATCGAATTGGACAATCGATCCCGGGTCAATGTGAACGATCCGGCGATGGCGGCAGCTACTGCAATGCCGAGGTCGATCAGGTTGGGTGCGGTTCGGCTGTAGATCTCTCGATTCACCTCACTGGCATCGAGAATCCAGCCCAACAGCGTTGCCGTGGCAATCACAGTGAGAACGCCAATGATCACCGTGATCGCCGACCGTTTCACCAAGCGGTTGTCGGCAATCGAGAGTCCGAAGGCAAGGCTGAGGATTGGGTCCATCAGTGGGGCCACGATCATGGCGCCGATCACCACAGCGGTGCTGTTGGAGATCAATCCGAGCGTTGCAATCACAGCTGAACAGATCAGCAGCAAAAAGAAGCCCAGCGTCGGCCTCGAAGAGGCAATTCGACTTTTGTAGAGGTCGTTCCTGGGGATCTGCGTCTCCAGGTTCAGTTTCCACTCACCTGAGAGGCTCCCAAGCAGATTCTGAACTGGGCTTTGCATGCCTAGAAGAATTCTTACCCTGATCCTCTCAGCATGTTCAGCAGGTCAGCCTCGTCAAGGACTTGGACCCCAAGCTCCTGGGCTTTGGTGAGTTTGCTTCCAGCCTCTTCACCTGCCACGAGATAGCTGGTTTTTTTGCTGACCGATCCCGACACTTTGCCTCCGCAAGCCTCGATTTGCTCTTTGGCTTGAGAACGGGTGAGTGTGGGCAAGGTACCGGTCAGTACAAAGGTTGAACCAGATAAATGATCGTTGGCCGCCGCCGCAGTGGCTCGTGTTTGCTCTTTCTCATTGAGTGCCAGGCTGAATCCGAGGCTCCGCAACTCATCGAGTAGCCGCTGATTGGCAGGGTTGGAAAACCACTGCTGCAAGCTTTGGGCAATTTCTTTGCCGACACCAAAAATTGTGGTGATGCTGTCTGGTGCGTGACACGCCGCTTGATTCAGGTCGTCTGCATTGGCAAAAGCAGCAGTAATCGCCTTGGCGTTCACGTCTCCGACGTGATGGATGCCGAGGCCATAGAGCTGTTTGGCCCATCCTTTAGAGCGGGATGCCTCCAACGCTTGAATTAAATTCTCGGCGCTTTTTGTGCCCATGCGCTCCAGGCTGCCAAGCAGGGCCATGTCGAGGCGATACAGGTCTGCAATCGATTGAACGAGGCCTCGATCCACCAGTTGCTCAATGAGCTTGCTGCCCAGGCCATCCACATCCATGGCCCCCTTGCTGACCCAGTGGCGCAGGGCACCCCGCAGGATCGCGGGGCAGCTGCTGTTGATGCAGCGCGTGGCTGATTCGCTGGTTTCGCGCACCAAGGTGGATCCGCAGGTTGGGCAGGTCTTGGGGAGCTCCACGGGTTGGGCCAGCGCAGGTCGTAGCTCCGGCAACACCCGCACTACTTCTGGGATAATTTCTCCGGCCTTGCGCACCACAATGGTGTCGCCGTCATGAAGATCGAGCTCGACCAGTCTGTCGGCGTTATGCAGGCTGGCTCGGCTAACGCTCGTGCCGGCCAACAGCACAGGCTCGAATTCGGCCACCGGAGTGATCACTCCCGTGCGTCCCACCTGACAGCTGACTCTCAGGATCTTGGTTGCAGCTTCCTCTGCTGGATACTTGAGCGCAATCGCCCAGCGTGGTGCTTTTTGAGTAAAGCCTGCTGCATCCTGCAGGCGTAAATCATTGAGCTTCACCACCACACCATCGGTGGCGTAATTGAGCTGCCGGCGCTCTGTATCCCAGGTGTCGAAGAACTGCTCTACCGATTGAAGATCTGGCAATAAACCCGCATTGGGATTCACCTTGAATCCGGCATCGCCCAGCCATTGCAGGGCATCCCATTGCGTGAGCGGCCTGCATCCTTGCCAGTCTTCTGGCAGCTGAAGCGTGTAGGCAAAAAAGTCCAGCCGTCTTGAGGCCACAACGCTTGGATCTAGTTGGCGCAACGTTCCAGCGCAGGCATTGCGGGGATTGGCAAAGAGAGGTTCGTCGCGGCTTAGACGTTCGTTGTTGATCGCATGAAAGGTGGCATCGGGGATGAAGGCCTCCCCACGCACTTCCACCCAGGCGGGTGCCGGTTCGAGGTGCAAGCGCAAGGGAATGGAGCTGATGGTGCGCACGTTGGCGGTGATCTCTTCTCCCTGTTCACCGTCCCCGCGCGTCGCGGCCCGGACGAGTACGCCGTTTTCGTAGCTCAGGGCGAGAGCGTTGCCATCGATTTTGAGTTCTCCCACCATGGCCAGGGCCGGAGGTGGAGCTCCTTCTGCTGGTGCGCGGTCAAGCACCTTGAGCAGACGGCCATACCAGCCATGCAGCTCGTCACGGTTAAACGCATTGTCGAGGCTGAACAGGGGAATCCTGTGGCGCACGCTGTGGAAGCCTTCCGATAGGCGCCCACCCACGCGCTGGGTTGGGCTGTCTGCACTCACCAAGGCTGAATCTTGGTGCTCTAGCTCTTGAAGCTCCCTGTAGAACTGGTCGTACACCGGATCTTCCATGACCGGAGCGTTGAGGACGTAATAGGCGTGTGCCGCTCGGTTGAGCAGGCGCCGCAAGTCCTCTGCTCGCGATCGAGAGCTGCTGGACGATCTAAGCGGCTGCGACCCACTCAACGCTTCGTGCTCAGCTGTTCACGGCGACGATGCGCTCGATCTTCCAGGACTCATCCGATTTGATAAATGTGAAATCCAGGGGCATCTCTTCTTTGTCGTCTGCGATCAACTTCACGGTCAGGATGATGTTGCCTTCCTGCAGCCGGGGGCGACCAGATTTGAGATTGCGGAAGCGATTGAGCTTCAAACCCGCCAGATAGCGAATGAACTGTTGACGATTCACGTGCTGGCGATAGTTCTTGGTGGTGAGCAAGTAAGCAGCATCGATTCTTCCCGCTGCCACTTGCGTGAAGAACTGCTTGATCAGCGGATTGATGCCACGGGCGCTCAGCACCAGCTTCACCGCCGTGATGGTCCAGTAGAGCAGCAGAGCGCCACCGCCGGCTAATAAAGCCTTGCTACCGATCTCGCGAACCAAGCCCAGTTCCATCGGGGTGCATCCGAATGAATGCAGATTCTGACCGACTGGATGCAGGAACGAGGCAGACTGAGCCGACTTTCGTGCTGTTTGGCTTCTTTCTCAGTCCCCATGCCCCTCGAGCCACTGCTGCCTTTGTTTCACAGGCTTAATCGAGAACATTTCGATGGCGGCCTAGTGCGGGGCACAGGCCCCCTGGTCTCCTTGCGCTGGAGTGATGGGCGGATGCGCAAGACGGCGGGCTTTTATCGCCGCGGGCCGGCGGTTGCACCGCCTCTTGGTCGGGAGATTGTGCTCTCAAAACCCTTGCTGGATCCTTTGCCTCGCTGCGCCACCGAGAGCACTCTTTGTCATGAAATGATTCATGCCTGGGTGGATTTGGTGTTGGGTCAACGGGAGGGTCATGGCCCTTGTTTTCGGGCTCAGATGGAGGCGATTAATGCCTCTCAATCCCGATTCAAGGTGAGCATTCGCCATCGTTTTCCGGTTCAGCAAAGCCCCCCGCGTTGGATTGCCAGCTGTCCGATCTGTGAACAGCGGACTCCCTATCGGCGCCGGGTCAGGCAAGCGGCTTGCAGGTTGTGCTGTGATCGGCATCATGACGGTCACTGGCACGTGAGTTGTCTACTCAGCTATGTACCTGCCCCCGCTCAGGATTGAGATGGATTTGTTTCTTTGGGTCCTAGAAGCTGGCGGGGTGTCCATTGCGTTGATCGGTTGGCAAAGGGAGCGTTGGCTGCAGCAGCGTCGTCGTTAAGGTCAGGACATGGATGGACGTTTTCAACCGCGGCAGCGCAGTCAGGTGCAGCGCAGTCAGGACTCTGGTGACCGGCGATTGGATCAGTGGCTTGCAACCGGTCGTCAGCTGGTGGATGGTGTGGCTGGCACGCGACCTGGGCGAAGGCCAGGTGGAGGAGCCCGTCCTGGCATGGATCTCGAAACCGTGGGTCGCTGGGTCGGCGACAAGATCGATTGGCTGATGGACGAAGAAGAAGACTGGAGGGATCCGGTTGAGCCAGCCCTGCGGACTGAATCGCCTGCCGCATCTAGTCGTAAGCGGCCTCTCGATGCGATCTCACGGCGGCAAGGTGTTGGGCAGCAGATTGTGGAGCCCGTACCTGAGCCTCAGCCCGCCTACGGCGAGGATGACAACAGCTGGCCTGATGACGAAAGCTTTCGTGTGGAGCGCTGGTCCCGTTCTGCAGCGCCCCCAGCAATCACGCCAGCGCCTCAGCCTGTGCCCCGTGGCCCTGGCCCATCCAGACGTCCATTACCTCGCTCCAGCAGGCGACGGGACTGATCACGAGACTGATCGCTGGATCGATTGATCTCTACTCTTTTAAAAACACTCTGTTTGTATGAGCAATTTGGTGGTTGTGGGCTTTCCCAAGGCCCAAGAAGCGGAGGAGGTCCGTCGCGAATTGGTCACGATCCAGCAAGAGCATTTGATTGCGCTTGAGGATGCGGTGGTGCTTGAGCATGGAGAAGACGGCCATGTGCACTTGCGTCAGGCGATCAATATGACGGCGGCTGGAGCCATGGGCGGAAGCTTCTGGGGGTTGTTGATCGGTTTGTTGTTTGCCAATCCTTTGTTGGGTCTTGCTGTTGGTGCCGGTGCTGGTGCTGCCTCGGGTTCGCTGAATGACATGGGCATCAACGACAACTTTTTGAAAGAACTCGCGGAAACCCTGCCGAAGGGCAGTGCTGCTTTGGCGTTGTTAGTGAGGGATGCCACGCCCGATCGTGTGATCGAGCGCTTGCGTCGCCATGCGCCCCACGCCCGGTTGATCCACACCAACCTCAGCCATACCGATGAAGACTTGCTGAAGGAGCAACTCGAGAAGGCAAAACGGCAGGCTGAAGGCCTCAGGTTGGGCTGACTAGCAGCTGCTGCTCTCCTCAAGACGCTGAACCTGAAAGCGACAGCCTCGATGGCTGAGCTGATGGTTCACGTCGTCAATGAGATCGTTGGGCAGGTCTTCGGCCATTTGTTCGGTGCTCATGGAGATCGAGGCCGATCCTTCTTCCATGGCCTCAAGCAATGTCACCCACTGTGAAACCTGTTCGCTGCGCTTGATCGGACGTTGGCCATGGCCGGAGAGCACGGCGGCGCAGATGTCCGCGTTCCAGCGATTTGAGGGAATGTGGTGATGGCTGTTGTGCTGCTGGACGGCACCAGCTGTCATCGCAGCTTGGGTTGGATGTCCGCTGTGGTCACGCCATCCTTCATGGTCAAGAACACGGCCGCAATGTCTTACTGAGAGGCCAAATCTGTGTCCGAGGTCGGAGAGGGTTAGCCACTGGGACGTTGTCATGAAACCATCGCAACTAGCGACATGATCCCGATCGCTAGAGCTGCTGCAAGTTGAAATGCACGAATGTGGCGAAAACGCTCGGTTTCTTCATCTAGTTAGATGAAGAGGCTGGCGTGGAGTGGCCCCTAGCCATTCCTCTAAAGCAGGACTGAACACCTCGCGAATCACCGTGAGCTCTCGTCCTTGACGGAAAAATCGATAATGGCGGCTCCAAAACGGCCCCGAGCAGCCAAACCTGTCCTCAAGCCAGGGTTCTTGCACCAGCGCTAAGCCATCCACTTCGCGAAAGAGCTCTGAGCGCCCCTGGGTGAGGCTGAGCCAGATCGGCAGGTTGCGGTCTTGCAGGTGCTGGTTGGCTTCATCCTGGTTCCACCAGCTTTCAGCCCAAGCCAAGGTTTGTTCGCCACAGCTCAACCAGACTTGACGGCGGAGGAGGGGAGTCGTGAGTTCCTTCACCTCGCTGGGGCAACCGAGGGCAGCTTGCCCCTCTGGGTCTTCTGCCATAGCCACTAATTCCACGGACACTGGATGTCCTGTGAGCAGACGCAGGTGACGGGTTGGACTGCCGTCTCCGAGGAGCATCAGTCTCCAAGGGCCGGGTAAATCCCCTGGGTCATCACCGGCCAGAACCGTTGCAGCGGGTGCTTCCCATAAACAAGTGGGAGAGGGCAAGAGCCCAGAGGACAATGCCAGCCCTAAAGGTGAGGTCAGAGCGCACCTCCCACCGAAACGGAATCGCGATTGATGTTGGGAGCTTTGCTTTGCAAATCCTGCTGCATCAGTGAAATCTGGCGCACCCTAACGAGCCTTACCTGTGCGCAGAACAGAAGTCGATCAGCTTTGGTGGCGTGTGGATGGATACCAGTTCAGTACCCACTGAAACGAAGGGCTAGCTCAAGGGCGCCAAGTCCACAGAGAAAGGTTCCGCCAAGTAATGCAGCTTCTTTAAAAGAACGAGCCATGATCATTAGGGCAGAACCCACGACTAACGCTCCAAAAAATCTAAATGGAATCTCGAGCTCCAATATTGAGACGTGTTTCATGAATGAATCATCAGACGCATTTGCTGCACTGATTTCACTCAACTTCATGAAGTTCGTGTCAGTAAGGCTGAACCCCCCAGCTTTGCTGGGCGAAAGGCAACGTTTCTACACTTTGATTTACCGATCTAAATTCATAAATGTCTAATGAGGGGGCATGGATGCGTTTTTCGATAAGTGCTTTGACTCACGTGTCGTCAGGCTTTCGCTTGATTTCTTCTCTCAACGTCTCGATGCCTTGTGCAGCTGAAGAAGTGGGGCAGGGTCAATCGCCATTAGTTGCTCATTCTTGAGGCGACGGAGCTCGAAATGGAGATGGGCGGTGCTGGCGTAGCCGCTTTTCCCTACGTTTCCGATGCGATCACCCGTTTGTACGAGCTGACCGGGTCTGATTCGAGCGCTGAGCAAATGGGCGTAAAGGGTTTGCCAACCATTGCCATGATCCAGCACAACAGTCAGTCCGTATCCAGAGATGGGTTGCACGATCAAGGCTTTACCGGAGAGTGCAGCCAACACTCCTGTTCCAGCGGGTGCGATCAAATCATGTCCTGTATGTAAACGCCACTTCTTTCTATGGTCTGAAAATCGCCAACCGTAAGGGCTTACTTCCTGGGCGAGATAGGTGAGTGGATACTTGAGTCTGATCCTCTCTCCACGTTGTATTGGCCACAAGCGTTGAGGCAGCGGCCTTACTTTTGGCCCCAGAAGTGCAAGGTCTGAGACGCTCGTCAGGATTGGCGTATTCCTTGGCTTTGCTGGCTTGGCTTCTACGTTTGTGCTGGCAAGAATTGCGCTCAGCAGCAATACGGCAAATGTCTGTCGATGCACCGGCTGGAACCACAATGAGCTGGTTGTATCTCTCATTCGAGAGAATGCAACTCTGCTATTCATCCGACAATTGGCAGACTTGGGATTGAATCTTTCTCTCTAGAAGGCGCCGCCGATCGAGAGGGATTGGCGTTCACCATTGCGTTCAATCACGGCACCGGTGCTGGAAAGGCTCAGCAGGGACCAGCCACTGTTACCGATGCTTTCGCCAGGGGTGGCAGAGAGTGATTGATTGTCTAATTGGAAGATGGCCGATCCCCCCACTTCGGCGTGTACAACTCCCACGAGAGCGGGCTGGCTCATAGGAGCTGGCGCTGTAGGACCTGCCTCTGAGCTGGAGGGGGAGGCGCCGGGTGGGACTGTGATTGGCGCAATCGCTTCACTGAGCGGCAGCGTGAGTGGTTCGAGGCTGGGCAGTGTGGCGACCGTCTCAGGTTCTGCTTCAGGTTCAGTTGCTTTCGGAGGTGCAGAGGGTGAGGGGATGGCGCGTGCTTTGAGCTTTTCAGTGAGAGCCAGATTGCGCTCGCGGTAGAGGGCTTGCTCGGAGAGCTGCCAGCTGCGTGCCAACCATGCACTACAGAGCAGGGCGCCGAGCGTCACACCGACCAGGGTGAGCTGCTGCCACGGCTGAATACTGAGACGCGTTGTTGGCAGGGGTGCCGCAACGGGATTGTTGGCTGGATCTGGTGCCGGCTCCACTTGAATGTCAACGGCTTTCAGCGAGGGTTCCGCTGCGTGGAACACCTGATCCATCACCTGTTCAGCGCGCAGATTCCAATACGCCGTGGATGTGGGGAGGCGAGAGGGCACTGCAAACCTTTTGTTGAAGCAAAGTTATCGAGAGTTGGCGCCGCTGGCGAGACCCTCACTCTTTTGGGAGCGGCGCTTTTGCAGCTCGAGCCAAAGCAGCAGGGCGGTGAGATCTGCTGGGCTGACGCCAGGAATGTGGGTGGCCTGGCCCAACGTGGTGGGTTGAATGGCCGTGAGCTTTTCGCGCGCCTCCCGCGACAAGGTGCCGATGCTGGCGTAATCGAGATCGGCGGGGAGTTTGCGCAGGCTTTGGCGTTTCACTTGATCGATCTGTTGTTGCTGGCGCTGCAGGTAGCCGCTGTATTTAATGTCAATTTCCGCGCCCTCCCGCACGGCTAGGGGAAGTTCGGGATCGGCCAGGCCATGGCGCACGAGATCAGAGCTGTGGACCCCTGATCGACGCAATAGGTCCGCGAGTGTGATCGAGCCTCGGATCGGAGCCCCGCTTTCTTTCTCAATGGTGGGGGCGACTGGGTCGCTGACTTTGAGGCGAACCGTCTCAAGGCGCTGTTTTTCGTTGTCCATGGCCTGGAGCTTGTCGTTGAACAGCTGCCAACGCCGGTCGTCAATCAGTCCCAGCTCACGGCCCAGAGGGGTGAGACGCCGGTCGGCGTTATCACCACGCAACACCAAGCGGTATTCACTGCGGCTGGTCAGCACCCGGTAAGGCTCGCGCAAGTCTTGGCTCACCAGATCGTCGATCATCGTGCCGATGTAGCTGTTTTCCCTGGGGAAGTGCACGGACTCTTGCCCTCCTATTAGTCGTGCAGCGTTGAGGCCAGCGACAAGGCCTTGGGCCGCGGCTTCCTCGTAGCCAGTGGTGCCGTTAAGTTGCCCGGCACTAAACAGACCGCGTACCCGTTTGGTTTCCAGGGAGGGTTTGAGTTGGGTGGCTGGCAGGTAGTCGTAATCCACGGAATAGGCCGGCCGAAGCATCACGCAGTGCTTCAAGCCAGGCAGGGTGCGCAGCAGTTCCAGTTGGATCGTTTCAGGTAATCCTGTAGAAAAGCCCTGCACGTAAATCTCTGGGGTGTCGCGTCCTTCTGGCTCGAGGAAGATTTGGTGGGAGTCTTTATCGGCAAAGCGCACAATCTTGTCTTCGATCGAGGGGCAATAGCGCGGGCCTTTGCTGTCGATGATGCCGCCGTAAATCGCAGTGAGATGCAGGTTGTCTTTGATCAGCTGATGCGTTGATGCTGTGGTGCGGGTGATGTGGCAGCTCATCTGTTCGCCGCTGGCCCAGGCCGTTGGGTCAAATGAAAAGAAGCGATCAGCGGCATCACTGGGTTGTGCTTCCAATTGGTCGAGCGCAATGCTGCGCCGATCAACGCGGGCAGGGGTGCCGGTTTTGAGTCGATCGGTGTGGAAGCCCAGCTGCTTCAAGGCGTCGGTTAGACCTTCAGCAGCCTGTTCGCCAGCGCGCCCGGCAGACATCGATTGATGGCCCACCCAGATGCGACCACCAAGGAAGGTGCCAGCGGTGAGCACCACGGCTTTGGCGCCGTACATACTGCCGAAGTAGGTGCGGACTCCTGTGATTCGCGCCTGGCCGGCTTGCTCTGGATCCCCATCCACTTCCAAGCCGGTCACCATTGCTTCGCGCAGGGCCAGGTTGGGGGTGTGATGCAGCAGCTTCAGCATCTCCCGGGAGTAATGGCGTTTGTCGGTCTGGGCGCGCAATGCCCAAACGGCAGGGCCGCGGCTGGCGTTGAGTACTCGTTTTTGAATGGCGGTGGCATCGGCAAGGCGTCCGATCACGCCACCGAGGGCATCCACTTCATGCACGAGTTGGCTTTTGGCCGGACCACCAACGGCAGGATTGCAGGGCTGCCAGGCGATCCGGTCGAGGTTGAGGGTAAACAAGGCGGTGTTCAAGCCAAGCCGCGCTGCTGTAAGTGCTGCTTCACAACCGGCATGACCGCCCCCTACGACAATCATGTCGAAGCATTCGGTGGGGGCAGCAGAGAAGCTCATATCCCCATTATCCGTATTTAGAGAACACTTCGTTTGGGGTTTGCACAGCAGTGCACTCCGTTTTGAGATTGGCAGAAATATGAAGTGTCTTTAGGCCCGGTCATTGAAACTGATGATGGCGGCGATTGATTTGGTTTTACGAGCCTAAAAAGATAGGATTAGTGACACCATATTTAATAACGTTTAGATGTGGAAGCTGTTTTTGGGGAGACGTCAGAGCATATTGCTAACGCTTTTGCGAACAGGGATTTTTCTTCCTAATAGGCAAGACGAATTGTCAGCCTCTAGCCAGTTAAACCGATTGGTTTTTGACCCCGCAACGTGCGTTGACTTTGCTGCGAAGGACTTTTACTTTGATCCTTGTTTTGTTGGTCCCTGCAGAAGGGATGTATCCGTCAAGCAAAGAGAAAAGACGTTTTTCTGGTGGTGGCAATTGCTTTGCTTGGCTCTTGATAGGAGATGCGTGGGGTTTTGATGTTTTGTTAGATTGAATACAATGAGCTCATTTGTTCGCGATATTGAGCCGAAATCGTTTTGCTTTTAGCCCAAGAGGTCAACTGTTTGGTTCCGTTCGATAACGATTCTCAAAGTCGGTCTCTCACCCTTCTCTCATGCATTGCTCAGGAAGTAGAAATGGCATACTCTCGATTTTCCGATGAAAGTCCATCCCTTTTAAATATGCCCGTACAGGTAATTCATTTCGACTCAATTCCATTAGTGCCTTTTGCTCAAGTTTTTTCTTTGAGATCCCCATGATTGAAGATTTTCTGAATTTGTTGAATGATGAACAAGATTTAAATTCCCGCATACGACAGATAAATTATCAGATTGAAAGCTTAGAGAATGAGAATGAAATCAGATTGCGAAAGTATGAACGGTTGAAATCTAAAATTAATCGCCTGAAAGCGATTAATAATCTTTTATTGTATGTAGAGGATCCTTCAAGCGATGAATTTTCTAGTAACTGCTACAGCGATTACAATGATTTTTTAGAAAAAATGATAAAGGTCAACCACCGTAAATCTGTTTGAGAGGTTGTTTAAGCGTTGCGTTGTGAATTCGTGGATAGTAAGACCTCTTTTCTGAATTGATGGTCTCGGTAATTATTAGACGGTATTGTATATGTAGAACGCATTTGTTTTCTAATGCTGCGGTCATGCGCATTGCATATTAGGGTTGTTTTATGTCTGTTGTAGCCTTTGACACTTTCTGCTGAGCTTTTCTCCTCTGTCTTGGTGTAAGCTATTGAAAGCGGTTATTGTTCTCAGTTGGGCCTGGTTCCTGTTCGAGAAGGAATTAAAAGTGCTGCTGACATAGAATTAATATTAAATAGAAAGTTTTCTGGTGCTTCAGTTCTATGTTTGGAGCAAGGAGCGCTTGAAGGCTCTATGCAGATTATTAATTTCGAAAATATTAATTTATCGCTGCTAAGGCTTAATAAAAAAGTAGCTATTGGCGCTGAAAGGAAAGGTGATCAGAGTTTCTTTTCCGTCAATTTATCGGAAAATCTTTCCTATGGCAACAGGGTCATTGTTGCTCAGGGTGTGAATATTGAAAAGCCTGCTATTTTTGGGTTTAATTCGGGCTTATTTGATCTTGATCTGCAGCTCCATTCGGAATGTTGCTTTTGTACGATCAGCATTGAAAATGATTTCTTGGCTCAGAAATTATCTCAGTATAATTGCACAAAAGTGCAACATGTTATGGACAAGTATAATATTTTCTTCAGTGGTCCTGTTCGTGACATCCTGATTCCGTACTTGAGAAGATTTTGGTTAAATGTAAATAATATTTCTACTTCAGAGCAGGTTGTTGTAGAGGAGATTTTGCTAACTCTGCTTGAGTGCTTCACAAGTAATGCCGATCGAAGGGTTGGAATTGCGCTTAAACGGTGTGATCGCCACGCGGCTGCATTGCAGGTTTTGTCTTTTGCGACTTCGTCGCCGACAAGGCCTTTTGAAATACAAGATCTATGCTCTTTGTTGCATCAATCGCGTACATCACTCTTTAATGGTTGCAAGGAAAAATTCAATATGTCTCCCCTCCAGGTCGTGAGAACTGTGCGTTTGCATCAAGTCAGACATGCTCTTATGGATCTTGAATTTTGTACTGAGCATGGTATTGGCGGTGTTGCTGGTGTTGCATCGTATTTTGGTTTTGTCGGACGTTCTCATTTTTCGCGCCTGTATAAGGACGAATTTAACGAAACTCCTCGTTACACATTGGCGAAAAGGCGGCTTGCGGATCAAGACTTCTAGTTGATTGTATTGCTTTTGCTCTTTCTCAATGCTCCATTAGTTTGAATTGGAATTGACTCCATTGCTTGATTAAAGTGGTATAGCTAATTTGTTGATATGCATTTTAAAATTGAGTAGATGTCTGCGGTTTGCCTTTCATTAAGGATGCACATCGCTCTTGTTTTATTGCGACTTTTTGCATGCTCTATTGGGATTCTTTCTCTTGAGTCTGTTCCGGCCTTAGTTAGGGCTCGTCCTAATCCAATTACGTCATACACCCGTCTTTGGGCGGAATGGGATGTTGTCCCTAATACGCAATGGGCTCCGCGATCGATTGACCCCTCTGCAACTCCGGACAGGTCAATTCAAATCTTCAAATTGCAGCCTGTTGTTCCATTTCGGATCAATGATGACTGGACAGTGCTAATGCGAACGATCTTTCGCTTTGTTTCTTTGCCCCAAGCCGATCCTGTGCTCGGTGTTTCCCCTGCTGGGCTTCCAGCAGTTTTGGGTTTCGATCAAAAGAATCAGGCTGGCCTCTCAGATGTCAGTCCCACAGCTTTTCTTGTTCCCAACCTCGGTTCAGACTGGACAGTTGGGCTTGGTTCGTCGATCGTCTTCCCTACAGGTGATGGCACGGTTGATAGCGGAAAGGTGTCTGCAGGTCCAGCCTTTCTGGCTTTTTATCATCGCGGCCCATGGATTGTTGGTGCCCGGATGCGCAATATTTGGTCCTTTTCGGGCGACCCAGAGCGAGACGACGTTAATACTTTGGTGGTGCGAGGACTATTGCGTTATCAGCTCAACCGCAGCTGGTATTTAATCTCCTCCCCAATCATTGCCTCTGATTGGACTCAACCAGAGGGCAAAGGCTGGATTGTGCCTGTTGGCGGTGGGCTGGGGTATTCCTTTCGGTTGGGAGGGCAGCCGATGCAGGTGTCTTTGGAGGGCTACTACAACGCTGTAAAGCCGCAGTTTGCTGGTGAGGAGTTACTGGGTGACTGGACAATTCGCACCCAATGGCAGGTACTTTTCCCTAACTGAATCTGGCTATTGGCGGTTGCTTGGACTGAGTGTGGAGCGAAACATGCGGATCCCGAATCGCCTCACCTTGCCACGACCACGCGGCAGCCAACCGGTGGTTTTGCGAAGAGCTTTCAGCCATCCAGCAACGTAGTTGCGATGCCGTTGTGGTTTAAGCATCCAACGGCAGATGTAGGACGAGCCCACGCCCAAAAGCAAAATGCGACCAATCCACGTACCGATTGATTCCCTAGGCCGCCAGGTTGCGGAAGCGGGTGAACTGGGGCTCAAACAGCAGTTTCACGGTGCCAACGGGGCCGTTTCGGTGCTTGGTCACGATCACCTCGGTGATGCCTCGGTCTGGGGTTTCCGGGTTGTAGTACTCATCGCGGTAGATCATCAGCACCAGATCGGCGTCTTGCTCAATCGAGCCTGATTCCCTCAGGTCGCTGAGCATGGGGCGTTTGTTGGTGCGTGATTCCACTCCGCGGCTGAGCTGAGAGAGGGCGATCACCGGCACGTTCAGCTCGCGGGCCATGCCCTTGAGCCCCCTGGTGATCCGCGAGATTTCCTGCACTCGATTGTCGGGGCTGGATCCCTCCATGAGCTGCAGGTAATCAATCACCACCAGGCCAAGTTCTTTTCCTTGTTCGGCCATCAGCCGCCGGCAGAGCGAGCGCATCTCGAGCACCCCTGAGTTGGGCTTGTCATCGATGTACATCGGTAATTGCCCCAGGGTGTTGATGCCTTGGCCCAGCAAGGGCCATTCCTCCTGTTGCAGCCGGCCGGTGCGCAGGCGGCCCGCTTCGATGCCAACCTCCATCGAGAGCAGCCGGTAGGTGAGTTGTTCTTTGCTCATCTCCAAGCTGAACATGCACACCGGAAGGTTGTGTAATTGCGCCACGTTTTTGGCCAGGTTGAGCACGATCGAGGTTTTGCCCATCGCTGGGCGTCCCGCCACGATGATCAGGTCACTGCGCTGCAGTCCTTGGGTCATCGCATCCAGGTCGTAGAAGTTCACCGGAATGCCTGCCACCGAGGTGCCAAGTGACCGGCTTTCGATTTCGTTGAACGTGCTGGTAAGGATTTCGGCGGTGGGTGTGAGGCCTTTGGACGGTTTCTCCTGGCTGATGGCGAAAATCTTCTGTTCGGCTTGATCCAGCACCTGCTCCATCGGCAGGCTTTGGTCAAAGCCCAGCTGAATCACTTCATTGCCCGAGCGGATCAGCTGCCGGCGCAGGAACTTGTCCATCACCAGCCTGGCCACCTGTTCGATCGAGGCCGTGGAGGCCACCCGTTCCACCAGCTCCACCAAGCGGCCGCTACCGCCAACCTTCTCGAGCGATCCCGTATCCGCCAGCCAGGCGGTCATCGCCGTGAGATCGGTGGGTTTGCCCTGGCTATGGAGCATTACCGCGGTGCGGAAGATCTCCCGGTGGGCTCCTAGATAAAACGCCTCAGGTTGGAGCACGTCGGCAACCCGGCCGATCGCGTCGGGATCCAACAAGATCCCACCCAAAACCGCTTCTTCCGCTTCCAGGTTCTGGGGCGGAAGCGAATCGGGGAGGGCTTCGAAATGGGGCTCATCGCGTTGACGGCCTTTGCCGTAGCCCCGCTGTCCCCCACCTTCACTCGCGCTGTGATCGGGTTGGGAGACACTCATCATGGAAGTGATTTGGCGCCGTTAAGTCTTCACACTCTGGCTGGCCGTGAGGCCATGCCAAGCATCAATAGCTAACAACTTCGAGATTGATTTCTGCTGTGACTTCGCTGTGCAGCTTCACCTGCACCTTGTAGGAGCCTGTGCGGTGGATATCGGGCACGGTGATATCGCGGCGATCCACTTCTTTCTTGGTGGCTGCTTCGATCGCTTCGGCGACATCGCCATTGGTCACGGTGCCAAACAGCACGTCGTCTCCGCCGGTTTGCTTCTTCACGGTGAACCGTCCGATCGTGTCGAGAGCGGTGCGGAACGCCACAGCATCCTGCTTGAGGGTGGCTTGGCGCTCGGCCTCCTTGGCCCTGCGGTGCTCCACCTGCTTCATCACCGCGGGGGTGACGGGAACAGCTTTCCCGAAGGGAAGCAGGAAGTTGCGGGCGTATCCGGGTGCCACATCAACCAGATCGCCATTACGGCCCAGGCTGAGGATGTCCTCATTGAGTACGACTTGTACGCGCTTGGCCATGGCGATTTAGAAGAGGTTGACGATGAGAAGCGATTGCGAAGCTTACGACGCGACCGGTAGGCGGACTTTGGTGGCGAGCCCTAAAGCGCGCATTAGACGGATGTGTTCCCAGGTGAGATCGATCTGACCCGGCTGCATGCCGTGGCGTGCGGAATGGGGGAAGGCGTGATGGTTGTTGTGCCAGCCCTCGCCGAAGGTGAGGGCTGCAACCCACTTGTTGTTGCGTGATGCATCACCGCTATCGAAGACAACATTTCCCCAGCAATGGGTGGCGGAGTTCACAAGCCAGGTGACGTGATATACGACCACTAAGCGCAAGGGAATTCCCCACAACACCAGGGCCCAACCGCCGGCGCCTGTCGCGGTGCCGATCCAGAACAACAGCAAGCCAAGGGGGAGCTGGAGCCAGAGGAAGTGAGCATTCAGCCAGCGGTAGTAGGGATCGCCCACAAGATCGCCAGTGAGACGGGGCACCGCAGGCATGGCCTCGATCGGGTGGAACATCCAACCCATGTGGCTCCACCAGAAGCCGCGATGGCTGTTGTGATGATCCGCATCTGTATCGGAAAACTTGTGGTGATGCCGGTGCAGCCCCACCCAGTCGATCGGACCGTGTTGGCAGCTCAAGGCGCCGCAGGTTGCGAAAAATCGTTCCAGCCACTGCGGTAGGCGGAAGGATCGGTGCGTTAGGAGGCGGTGATAGCCAAGGGTGACGCCGAGACAGGCCGTGACCCAGTACAGAACCAGCAGGCTGGTCACAGCAGGCCAGCTCCAGAAGCCAGGCAGAAGGGCCACAACCGCGAGGGCGTGGATCACGATCATGAATCCAATCGTGACGGAATGCTGGTGATTTTTAGGGCTGGCCGCAGGCTGTCCCTTGCGTGGACGATGAAGAAGTCTTGCTTGAGCTGCTGCCAGGTGCGAAGCTGCCGGCCGACTGGGTGGCGACGGAGTTCTGATCGTGCTTGAAACCATGCCTAATCCGCTTGATGTCCATAAACTACACCCAATAAGGATCCGTATCAAGTGACCAAGGGGGAAGCCGTTTCTGATCATGTGACCAAGGGTTACCGGGATCGGCTCGATGAGGGCCGTCGGGCGATGGCGCACTTGATCCATGTCTGGCACGAGCGCAATGGCTGGTCTCACAAGGTGTTGCCAGCCCTCGCTGATGCCCTTGATCTCGGCCGTGTTCACAACTCCCAAATCTCGAACTTGCGCAACGGCAAGCTCGCCTCTCCCGGCCCCGAGGTGTTTCTGGCTCTCGGGCAGGCCAATGCGATCCTCGATGCAGGCTTGGATCCGATCCAAGACCATCTCGCCGAGGTGCATCCCGATCTGCTCAAGGTACTCAAAGTGAGCGCTGTGCCCGTGATCAGTGCCAACGGCAAGCCGTTGGGGGCAGGCCAGTTATTGGAGATTTTTGTAGGCCTTGCCCCTTTGCCACCGGGTTTCGATTGGCGCATTGATCCGATGGAAGCGGCCGCTTTGAGTGCAGCGCTCGCCGATTGCCTCTGCCGAGGGCAGTCCTGGCGTCAGTGTCGCGATCAATTGATGAGCGCCTATCCGGTTGGCAAAACCCAACGGCGTGAACGCTTCGCTGCCGTCATGGCCGGTCTGCGTGATTACTCAGCTGAGGAGCTTGATGGGGAGTTTCTCGATCTCCACGCCACCTATCTCTCGCTGGATGGTCAAAACGGGGCGACGCCAGCCGCATTTCTTGATGAATTGCGGCGTCGCCTCCCCTTTAAGGCAACCCTGAGCGATCAGCCGGAATAGCGGGCTTGGCGCACTTTGCGGGTGAGTCCGAGTCTGCGCAGCAGGCGGATGTGCATCCAGGTGATGTCAAATTCGAACCAGCGCAAGCCGTGGCGCGCGCTATCTGGATAGGCATGGTGGTTGTTGTGCCAGCCCTCTCCAAAGGACAGCACCGCCACCCACCAGCAGTTGCGTGACAGATCAGGACTGTTGAAGTTCCGGTAGCCAAACGCGTGAGTGGCGGAATTCACCAGCCAAGTCACGTGATACACCACAGCAAGACGCAAAGGGATGGCCCATAGAACGAGGCCAACACCACCTCCGTGAATTCCTGCGGCCTCTCCGTACCAATACAGCGCTAATCCCAGTGGGATTTGAAGCACTAAAAACCAGCGGTCGAGCCACACGTAGAAACGATCGTTCAGAAGATCGCCCGCATAGCGATGCTTTTCTTTGAGAGCAGGAATGTCATGCAGCATCCACTCGCTGTGACTCCACCACAAGCCTCGGCCTGCATCGTGATGATCATTGGGCTGATCGGAAAAGCGGTGATGGTGGCGATGGAGAGCCACCCAATCGATCGGTCCGCTTTGGCAGGCCAGCGTGCCCATCACCACAAGAACCCTCTCCAGCCAGCCGGGCACTTCAAAGCTGCGGTGCGCCACAAGCCGATGCAGGCCGAGGGTGACGCCAAGCACGGTCATCCAATACAGAACGCCGAAGGCAACTAACCCCTGCCAGCTCCAAAAGCGTGGGAGTAAGGCCACCGTTGCCAGCACGTGGATCACCACCATGAAGCTGGTGGTCCCACCTTTAAGGCGGCGCTGTGTTGAGGGGAGCGTCTGACGCGGAGCCATCACAGCTGCGCGCATGCGCAGCTCGCGTTGGGTGCTGGCGTCAGCCGGGGTGGATGTAACCAAAAGAGTCTCCTTGCACCGGATCTAGAGATTCAGACGACGAGAAATCGGCGAATCTTGAGTCGGCTGGAAGATGCGAATGTAAAAGAACTGAGCACAAAAAGTGCGAATAAGGACAGATGGATTCAAATACTGGGGATGGCGCAACGGATGCTGCGAGCGTTGAGCAGTGGGCAAAAGCGCGCATTCGGCAAGCGAGAGATCGGCTCAGGCCCATGGCAGAGCAACGCACGGAGGGCGTGTCGGTGCGCTTGGAAAAGGTGCTGAATGCCTTCGCTGCTGAGCGCGTTGGGACCCAGCATTTCGCGTCTGTAAGTGGTTATGGCCATGGCGATCAAGGGCGAGAGGTGCTCGATCGCGTGTTTGCCAGGGTGCTGGGTGCTGAAGCTGCCGCTGTGCGACTCCAATTTGTGAGTGGCACCCATGCGATTGCCGCCGCTTTGTTCGGGGTGTTGCGGCCTGGAGAGCGGATGCTCTCGATTACGGGTCGTCCTTACGACACCCTTGAAGAGGTGATTGGTTTGAGGGGAGAGGGGCAGGGCTCTCTCCGGGACTTCGGAGTGCACTACGAGGAACTTCCCCTGCTCAACTCTGGAGCGGTCGATGAGGCTGCATTGGATGCGGCGTTAGAAACCCCCCGCCGGCTGGTGTTGATTCAGCGCAGCTGTGGCTACAGCTGGCGGCCATCGCTTTCCATCGACACGATTGGACGCCTTTGTGAGCGCATTCATCAGCGGCAGCCCGATTGCGTTTGTTTCGTCGACAACTGTTATGGAGAGCTGGTGGAGGAGCGGGAACCTCCTGAGGTCGGTGCCGATCTGGTGGCAGGCTCACTCATAAAAAATCTCGGTGGCACGATCGCTCCCGCCGGCGGTTACGTGGCAGGTAAAGCCTCGCTGGTGGAACAGGCTTGTTGCAGGCTCACAGCTCCAGGGATTGGAAGCGAGGGCGGCAGTGGTTTTGACCTGCATCGCCTGCTGTTGCAGGGCTTGTTTCTCGCGCCGCAGATGGTGGCGGAAGCCTTGATTGGTGCTGATTTGGTGGCGGCTGTGTTTGCGGATCTGGGCTATCCAGTGCAGCCCTCTGCAGGGGAGCCACGCAGTGACCTCATTCAGGCGGTGCAGATCGGAGACCCAGATGCTTTGAAAGTGATTTGTCGGGCCTTCCAGGGGATCTCGCCAGTGGGGTCCTATCTCGACCCGGTGCCAGGGCCGATGCCAGGTTATGTCAGTGATTTGGTGATGGCCGGCGGCACCTTCATCGATGGCAGCACCAGTGAATTTTCGGCGGATGCTCCCCTGCGAGAGCCCTTCAATCTCTACGTGCAAGGTGGAACCCATCGCGCCCATGTTGAACTGGCACTGATCAAGGCCCTTTGCGCGTTGCGGACGGCAGGTTGGGTTGATCTGGCGCAGACTGGGTGACAACCGCATCTCCTGGCCCGATGGCCTTCGACTTTCCCGACCAGTTTCGGTTCGCCGACAGTCATGAATATGTCCGGCAGGAAGCGGAGCTCGTGAGGGTTGGCCTGAGCGCCTACGCCGTGGATCAGCTCGGCGACATTGTGTTTGTGGATGTGCCTGAGCTGGGGTCTGAGCTCAGCCGTGGAACCAGCTTTGGAACGGTGGAATCGGTGAAGGCCGTTGAGGAGATGTACGCGCCGATTACGGGCGAAGTGGTGCAGCGCAATGAAGCGGTGTTGGCCAATCCTGAGGAGCTTCAAAACGATCCTCATGGGGAGGGTTGGCTCTTGGTCATCCGCCCGTCAGATCCAGCCCAGATTGGGGAGTTGATGGATTCAGCGACCTACTCCGCCAAGGTGGCGGCTGCCTAACCGAGGCTTGATTAGGCCGTCAATGCGGCGGGGACTTCCTTACAGTCGCCCTCTCCGCATCCGGCCTTTTGACCTTGCTTGAACAGCGTGTGTCTGACGCGTCGGTGGCAGAGACCCTGTCTCCATTCGTGAGCCGGCATGTCGGACCCGGGGATCAGGCGCAACAACGGATGTTGAAGGCGCTGGGGTTTGAGGATCTCAATTCCTTTCTGCGTGCGGTTGTTCCGGCCAATATTTTTGATGCACTTCCTCCTGTTGAGGACCTTCCCCGAGGGTGTACGGAAGCCAGTGCTCTGGCGGAGCTGCGTGGCTTGGCTGACACCAATCAGCTCAGGCGATCGCTGATCGGTCTTGGTTACTACGACACCGTGACGCCAGCGGTCATTCAGCGTCAGGTGCTCGAAAACCCCTCTTGGTACACGGCCTACACGCCCTACCAAGCTGAGATCGCTCAGGGTCGCCTGGAAGCGTTGTTCAATTTTCAGACCCTGATCAGTGAGCTCACTGGCTTGCCGATCGCCAACGCCTCGCTCCTCGATGAAGGCACGGCCGCTGCAGAAGCGATGGGCCTGAGCTTTGCCGCCTGTCGCCGGCCGCAGGCCAAGCGCTTTTTGGTGGACGCAGCTGTGTTGCCCCAGACCTTGGCCGTGTTGCAAACCAGGGCCCTACCGATTGGGGTGGAGCTGGAGGTGGTGGAGCCCGAGTCGTTCCGCTGGGGAGACGATGTCTTTGGGGTGTTGCTCCAATTGCCAGGACGTTGTGGGCGGCTTTGGGATCCCTCCGCCTGCATCGCTGCTGCCCATGACAGCGGTGCCCTTGTCACCGTGGCCGTGGACCCCCTTGCCCAGGTGTTGCTGGCACCGGTTGGTGAGCTCGGTGCCGACATCGCTGTTGGCAGCACCCAGCGTTTTGGAGTGCCCATGGGCGGTGGCGGCCCCCATGCCGCGTTTTTTGCCACCCGCGATGCGTTTCGCCGCCAGGTGCCCGGCCGGATTGTCGGCCAGTCTCGCGATGCGGATGGCCAGCCAGCGTTTCGGTTGGCCTTGCAGACCCGCGAGCAGCACATTCGACGCGACAAAGCCACGAGCAACATTTGTACGGCCCAAGTGCTGCTGGCTGTGATGGCGTCGTTTTATGCCATTCATCACGGCCCTGAAGGGCTGGAAGCGATGGCGCACAAGCTGGTGGCACTACGTCTTCAGCTTGAAGAGGCGGTGCGTCAGTTGGGCTATTCGCTTGAGGCCGCGCCTCGCTTTGACAGTTTTGATGTCTACGGATCGATGGCTCCCCAGGTCCATCGCCTGGCAGCACGCGAAGGCATCAATCTCCGTGTCTTGCCTGACGGAGCCTCAGTCGAGACGGCTAAGGGCTTTGGAATCAGCCTGGATGAACTCTCGGATTCGGACGAAATCAAGCGTCTCATCGCGGTCTTGGCACAAGCGGTGGAGGCTCCAGTCCCAACGGATCTCGGCGAGCTGAGCACGGATGGTCCTCTAAGTGGCGTTCCCTCTCGCCAAGCGCCCTGGCTTCAGCAGTCGGTGTTTCACCGTTACCACAGTGAAACCGAGCTGATGCGCTACATCCAGCGATTGGTGAGTAAGGATCTTTCCTTGGTGCACGGAATGATTCCCCTGGGGAGTTGCACCATGAAGCTCAATGCGGCTTCAGAGCTTGTGCCTGTGAGTTGGCGGGAGTTTGCGGCGATGCATCCCTTCGCTCCGCTCGATCAGCAGCAGGGGTCCCAGCGGATGGTTCAAGACCTCTCAACCTGGTTGGCGGCACTCACCGGTTTTGCTGGTGTGTCGCTCCAGCCCAATGCCGGATCGCAGGGTGAATACGCAGGTCTGCTTGTGATTCGCGCCTGGCATCGCTCCCGCGGCGAGGCGTCTAGAAATGTTTGCTTGATCCCAACGAGTGCCCATGGCACCAATCCAGCGAGCGCCGTGATGGCGGGCATGCGCGTGGTGCCGGTGGCCTGTGATGACGAGGGCAATGTGGATGTGGAGGATCTGCGCGCCAAAGCGGAGCAGCACAGCGCATCTCTCGCGGCCTTGATGGTCACCTATCCCTCAACGCACGGCGTGTTTGAGGTTCGTATTCGCGAAATTTGTGCGCTCGTGCATGAGCACGGAGGGCAGGTGTATCTCGACGGTGCCAACTTGAATGCGCAGGTGGGGCTTTGCAGGCCTGGCGCCTTTGGGGCTGATGTCTGTCATCTGAATTTGCACAAGACCTTCTGCATCCCTCACGGTGGTGGTGGGCCAGGGGTCGGTCCGATTGGGGTGGCAGCACATCTGCTGCCGTTTTTGCCAGGACACCCCCTAATGGACTGTGGTGGAGAGCAGGCCATTCAGGCCGTGTCTGCTGCCCCTTGGGGAAGTTCGGGCATCTTGCCAATCAGCTGGATGTATTTGCGTTTGATGGGCCCTTTTGGCCTGCGTCAGGCCACGGCGATCGCCCTTCTCTCCGCTAACTACCTCGCGAGTCGCTTGGATGCGCACTACCCCGTGCTGTTCCGAGGGGAGAGTGGCCTGGTGGCCCATGAATGCATCCTTGATCTGCGGGGCTTGAAGCGAACCGCTGGATTGGAAGTGGATGATCTGGCGAAACGCTTGATGGACTTTGGCTTTCACGCCCCAACGGTGAGTTGGCCTGTGGCGGGCACGGTGATGGTGGAACCCACGGAAAGCGAGAGCTTGGAAGAACTGGATCGCTTTTGCGACGCGATGATTGCCATCCGCGCTGAAGCCGCAGCAATCGAAGACGGATCCAGTGATCGGGAGAACAATCCTCTGCGCCGTGCACCGCACACCTTGGCTGCGGTCACAGCGGATAGCTGGGATCGCCCTTATAGCCGGCAGCAGGCTGCATTTCCGCTTCCTGAACAAGCCAGCAACAAGTTTTGGCCTTCTGTGGCACGCATCGACAATGCCTATGGCGATCGAAATTTGATTTGCACCTGTCCAAGCGTTGAAGAGATGGCCGAACCCCTTGCAATGCGTTAAGTTCACGGAAATCGGAAATAAACGTTTCGATTTCAACCACGCATGCTGACCTGTTTGCACACTGATCGGCAATTGCTCCGTCTCAGGAGACAACATGAGCAGCGACATTTCCAACATTCACGGTCAAGGAGCGGTAACTCCAACTCCATCACGCGATTCTCTTCAGTTGCCTGATCTCCCCGAGTGCCTCCAGGCAGCATTAGGCAGAGGTCATACTCTCGTGACTGAGGGCACCAACGTGGTTCGTGTTCCTTTCGGAGTGCGTCGTTCTCGCCGAGTACGCCCGGAGCGTCCAGAGCGCTGGGCAACGTTGGTGTTGCCGTTGCAGCCTCATGGATCTCCAACCCCTCCACAAGCGGCTTAAAAAACTTTTTATCTAGGCAACTTCGATGAAATTTGGATTGGCTTCGAGTTTCCAATCCACTAATGATTTTGCATCGTCAATCGAACAGATGGCTGTCCTGAAGGGAAGCAATTGCATCGGGCTGCGTTCTGGCCGAACGAGCCAACTTTGATTTGGCTGTTGCAAAAGAATGAATCCGCGGTAACGCACTGCGAATTGTGGTTCGCCAAGAAATCCCATGGGGGCTGGGGTTAGTTCACGTTGATTGAAACTATTTCAAGGCTAAAAAATAAATTTAAGTGCTAACAACTGATTTTCTTTAGGTTTTGCTTTTCTGTTTGTCAGTGTTTGATTGTTTTTGAGGATTCTGTTGGATATTTGGCTAGTCGAAGTTGTGATTTGAGCGGTTTTAATGGCATTTGATACAACAAAAAGTTCAGGCTTGGTGTACCGATGTTGTTGGTGCGTTCAGTCCAATCCAAACAGGAGCAAGTCGGTTTGATCGCTCAAGGAATGGATTTGGTTCATCTTTGCTTGGCTTGGATGAAATCCAAGCCCGTCGCCTCGGCGAAGATCTGCTTGGGATGCGCTGGTTTCGCTTGAGATCGAGATCTCGCCGTTGATCATTTGAATCCAGGCCTTTGAGAAGGCGAGTTGCGGTAACGAAAGGCTTTCGTTTTTTGCAAGCTTCGTTCGCCAAAGCTGGACAGGTCGCGCGATCGCCATGGCTTCGTTGCTGTCTGGATCCAGCACTGAAGTCCAACCCTGATCGGCAAGGGCCATCCTGCGTTGCTCGTAGGCAGGCTCGAGTGCTAGGCGGCTGGGTTCGATCCAGATCTGCAGCAGCCTGCAGGTTTGTTCGCTTTCGTTCCTTTCGCTGTGCATGATTCCGGTTCCAGCGCTCATGCGCTGCACATCGCCAGCCTGAATCACACGACTGTGTCCTTCCGAATCCTGGTGTTGCAGTTCTCCTTCGATCATCACGGTGATGATCTCCATGTCGTGATGGGAATGCATGCCAAACCCCCGGCCTGCTGCAATCGTGTCGTCATTGATGACGCGTAGAGGCCCGAAGCCCATCCAGTTGGGATCGTGATGACCCGCGAACGAAAAGCTATGCCATGACTCCAGCCAGTTGTTGGAGCTATGGAAGCGCTCTTGTGCTGGACGAAAGACAAGCGATGGATGGCAGGTGTGGGAGGGAGGCGTCATTGGAGGGCCTGTTTTTGTCCTAGGCGATGCAGTAAGTCCTGAATGGTGTCGTCCTTGGCTGGTTTGGCGTGATTGCTGAGCAGTTGACGACCCACCACTTCGGCCCCGAGATGGGTGAGCTGGATGCGAAGAGATAGAAGGAGTTCCATGCCCCCGCCTCCGGAGAAGGTGGCGATGACGATTGGCCGGCTGTTGAAGAGCGCCCGAAAGTCGTCGCCTTGCACAGATAGCCAGGCAATCGCATTGGTGAGGCAGGGCGGAATCGAGCCGTTGTATTCGGGTGCACAGATCACCCAGCGAGGGGAGGCCATGAGTTGGGCTTCGAGGGGGGCGATCGCCTCCGGTGTGCCTTGCGTTTGAGCTCTGGGGGTGAATAAGGGCAGGTCGATGGTTGTGAGATCGAGTAGCTCTGCCGATTGGCCTAGGTTTCCCGCCGTCTCAACAAAGCGCTGGGCCAGCTTGAGGTTTTCGCCGTTGCTTGCTGTGATCACCAACACATCGCTTGTGTTTGTTTTGTTCATGCCCAGAATTTCCACCATGCACGCTGAATTTTGGCTGATATCTCTGCTTTCAGGGCATGGCTGCCGTCGCAGAGCTATCCGTTATTGGTAAGGCCGCAGGTTCCGCCGCGAGTGGAATGCACGTTGACGGACCTTGACCTTGAGTGATTGCAGTGCTGGATGATCTGCACGCCTGTGGCGAACTTCAGGCGGCCTTTAATTCCGCTTCTCGATAGGGCACGAAGCTGGCTTTGCGAACACCGCAGATGGGGCAAGACCAATCATCTGGAATCGCTTCGAAGGGGGTTCCGGGCTCGATTCCGGAGTCGGGATCACCCTCTGCTGGGTCGTAAATCATCGAGCAGACCTTGCAGATCCATTTGCCGGCTACCGCCTCATCGGCCTGTCCTGCTTGGCCCTTGCCTTGAAGGGCTTGGAGGGCAACGCCATAGGACTCGGCATGGTGCTGTTCGATGGGTGTGAGCAGTCCGAAGTTTTTGGCCGCTGTTTTGAAGATGCCTGCGTGTTCTTTGGATTCGCTGGTCTGTTCCTTGAACTCAGCTTCAGCTCCGTGATCACGATCGTTGCGGGCTTGCGCAGCAAACTCCGGATACATCGTGGTGTATTCGTAGGTTTCGCCTTCGATGGCAAGCTCTAGGCAGCGGCTGAGCAAGACCTGTTTGTCGTCGTCGCTGAGCGCACTGGGGTCGCTGACTACGAGCTCTGGATGGAGCAGCCGGAAGTGAGCAAAGGCGTGCTCTGTTTCTTGGGCGGCGGTGTCGCGGAAAAGTTTGGCGAGATCGCTGCGGCCGAGTTTCTTGGCGACATCGGCAAAAAACAGGTACTTGCGATTGGCCATGCTTTCGCCGCCAAAGGCCGCTTCGATGTTGGCCTGGGTGGAAGGCTTGGAAAGATCCATAGATTGATGAGCCGATCATTTGATACTAGCGCTAACTCATACTCACTATGAGTTAGCGCTCGGGGTCAATGCGCTTGCTTCGCGGAGTCCGTTAGTAGTTCGCGCCGCTGCGCCGCTGATGCACCGCCGTGCCGCCTTCGGAATCGAGCACGCCTCCATGGGAGACCTCGGCGTAAATCAGCCAGTGATCGCCGCATTCCATGCGTTGTTTCACCGTTGCTTCCATCCAGGCCAAGGCATCTGGCAGCAAGGGCTGTTCCCGTGGACTGGCTTTCAATTCCAGGCCGGCAAAGCGATCCGCTCCAGGCTCAAATGGTTGCAGGAATTGCTTCATGGGCCCGCTCTCGCGCCCTTCGGCGAGCACGTTTAAGGCAAAGCAATCGCCGATATGCAGGAGGGCTTCAACGGCTCGATCTTTCGCAACGGCCACGGTGAATCCCGGTGGCGTGAAACTGGCTTGGGTGACCCAGCTCGCAATCATGGCGCCGGAGAGTTCACCCTTGCGCGCGGTGAGAACGCAGAGGGATCCCACGACCCGACCGAGGGCAAGAACGGCAGGATCACTGCGGCTTTCACTGAGCCCGCCGCCGCTACGTCGCTGCTGTTTGCGTTGCTCTCGATGCAACTCGCGACCGAACCGGGTGCCGGTTTCTTCGAGGGTTCGAATCATCGCTGCGTCGGGGCTGAACTTCACCCGGATGGGGTCGAATGCAAAGTGAAATCCGCCGTCACGAAGCTTGTTCTCCAGCAGGTCGATGGCTTCACCGCTCCAGCCAAAGCTGCCAAAAACGCCCACGGGCTTACTGCGGTCCCCCTCGGCAAGAAGTGTCCCTAAGGCGGAGACGATCGGGGTTGGCGCATGGCCGCCGAGCGTTGGTGAGCCGATCAAAATGCCGTCTGCTTGGTTGATCGTGTTGATGAGTTCGTCGGGAGGTGTGAACTCACAGTTGAGGCTGGTGATGCGAATCCCAGTGCGGCCAACACCCTGAGCTAAAGCATCAGCAATGGCAGCCGTGTTTCCGTAAGCACTGGCAAACAGCAGGGCCACCGACAAGCTGGCTTGCTGTTGGCTTTCGCCCCAGCGCCTGTAGTCATTGAACAAACTGCGCCAGCTGGTGTCGATGGCTGGACCGTGACCCGGCGCCACTGTGGTGATATCCAGCTCTTCAAGGCGCTCCACAAGCGAGTCCACTTGGCCTGCCATCGGTGCCATGAGGCAGTCATAAAAGTGACGCCGCTCTTCTTCCGTTGCACTGCGTCCGGACTCAGCCCATTCATGGGTGCAGATGTGCGCCGAAAACAGCTTGCCGCTCATCAGAAGTCCGAGGGATTCTTCAAACGCCAGCAGACCCCCTGGCCATCGGGGGGTGGGAGCGGGAACGAGTTGAAGCTGGTGCCGATGGCTGAGAGAGAGGGTTTGCTCTTGGCGGATCACCTGGATGGATGGCAGGTCAGGGATCTCTGGCTGTTCGCTCTCCTGTCCCGGGGGTGCAGGTTTGCGTTGTGACCAGAGTTCTCCTAGGAGCTTGGCTCCAGCGTTGGAGGCAACCAGTTCGAGCTCGGGGTAGAGGCCTGCCAGATCGCGGAGCAGCGCCACCCTGTTGGGATTGACGTGGCCAACCACCACCTTGAGTGCGGTGGTTTCGGCGGGAAGCAGGCCGGCAAGAGCCGGGAGGAAGGCCTTGTCATAGGCCTTGCCGGGAGGATGCACCAGGAGTGCGGTCTGATGCTGGCCCTCGCCATCCGTGCCGGCATCAAACAAAAAGCTATTGGCGGTGCTGCCCCGCTCCAGCGCATATTCCAATTCGAATCGGAGCCGTTGAGGACTCAGCCCCCGCAGGCAAGTGAGTCCGTCATCGATGGGCAGGCTGATCACTTGCCGCGTCGTTGCTGCAGGGGCCTCGAGGTTCGATGTTGCCATTAGTAGTGGTTCCCGACTTTGCGGTGATGGACGGCAGTGATGGCATTGGCGTCAGCGACATTCCCCTGTTCCACCACGGCATAGATCACCCAGTGATCGGGGCCTTCCATGCGTTGTTCTACGCGACAGCCGAGGTAGGCCAGTGCGTCTCCGAGGACGGGACCGCCTTCGGCCTCCTCCTCCAGCACATTGATGCCTGCGAAACGGTCGGCGCCCGGTGGGAAGCGTTTAAGAAAATGTCTGAGAAGTTGTTGATGGTTGTCCTCTCGGAGAATATTCAGCACAAATTGGTCGCCAACCTGCATCAGAGCCTCGATGGCCCTGTCCTTGGCCACGGCCACGGTGATGCCTGGTGGCGTGAAACTGGCCTGACTGACCCAGCTCGCCACCATCGCGCTACGGCGCAGGCTGTCGCCATCGCCCTGGCTGGCAGTAACCACATAAAGCCCACCGCTGAGACGGCCAAGCGCTTTGTCGAGATCGCCGTCCAGACTTTTCATGGCTGCGATCGTTTTGTCGCGCGTTAAGAGTTGGCCCAGGTCGGTGCCTGATTCTTCGCAGCGCTGGTAGTCGCCACCTTGAGGAAGCTGGCGAATGCGGAGGGGGGAAAAGGCCTCTTTTTGTCCCTGGCTGCGGAGCTGTCCGGCCACCGAATCGATCGGCTCATCATCTCCACCAAAGGCGTCGTAGACCCCCACGAGCTGTTTGCCATGCAAGGCAGCCAACAACGTGCCGATGCTGCTTTGTAGTTCAGCATCAGGGCTTGCTGGCCAGGTGGGAACCACCACAGCTTTGGCGTCACTGATCAGGGCTGTGAGCTCTTGGGCGTCGGTGGCGCGCAGGTCGATCAGCTGAACCTGGGCGTCGGTTTTGCCGATGCCGTGGGCAATCGCCTGACTTAGGCGATCAGAGAAGCCGTATTGGCTCAAATAACAGACCGCTGCGTAACTTTCGCCCTTATTGCGTTGCCCGCTCCATTCGCGGTAATCGTTGATCCAGTGGCTGAGGTGGTGGCGAAGCAAAGGGCCATGACCCACTGCGATCGTGTTGATCTCGGGCAGCCCATCCATACGCTTGAGGGCTTGAAGCACGCTGCGGGCATTGGGCCCCATCAAGCAGTCGTAGTAGAAGCGGAAATCCGGTGCAATGGCGCCAGGGTCGCTGTCAAAGACCTCTTCTGAGCAGTAGTGCAGCCCAAAGGCATCGCAGGTGTAGAGAATCCCACTGCCGTGATCAAACGAAAAAATCGTGTCTGGCCAGTGCAGGTTGGGTGCGCTTAAAAACTCAAAGCGATGCTGCACGCCGCTCTCAGGATTGATGCCGAGATCGAGCTCTTCTCCGCTTTTGACGGCTCGAGAGCGGAACGGACGATGGACCTGGTCGTTTAGGAATTGAATCGCCACCTTCGATCCAACAATTTCGATCTCAGGGTTTAGGTCAATCAGGTCGCCAATCAGCCCTGAGTGGTCTGGTTCGGTATGGCTCACGATCAGGTAATCGATCTGTTTGGGATCGATTTGCTCCTTTAAGAGCGGCAACCAGGTGTCGCGAAATTTGGCGTGACTCGTATCAATCAGGGCGGTGCGTTCACCCCGCACCAGAAACGCGTTGTAGGTGGTGCCGTTGCGCAGGCCAAATTCAATATCAAAACGACTTCGCTCCCAGTCGAGGGAACGAATCGTGCTGCTGTCAGCAGCAATCACTTCCGATTGCAGGGTGAGCCTCGGACTGGTGCTGGATGCAGTCACTGATGGCTTCAAGCTGGAGGTGGCCATAGCAGTTACTCGCTGACCTGAACTCTACGGAGAACGTCAGGCCAATGGTCCAGGTGTCATCGCAGCTGTAAGGCGAGGTAACCAGTCCACTAATCCTGGAACGGCGATGATCAAAGTCAAAACGGCCACCTGCAAGCCAACAAAAGGCAAGGCCCCCCGATAGATATCCCGGGTTTTCACCTCCTTGGGTGCAACGCCGCGGAGATAGAAGAGAGCGAATCCGAAGGGTGGGGTGAGAAAGGACGTTTGCAGATTGGCCCCGATCATCACGCCAAACCAGATCAGAGCATCGGGGCCCAGCAGCTGCCGCGCTGCTGGTAAAAGCAACGGCACTGCAATGAATGCGATTTCAAAGAAATCGATGAAGAAGCCGAGCAAAAAGATGATCAGCATGCTGAACACCAGGAATCCAACCCGACCTCCCGGGAGGTTGAGGAGCACGTCAGCAATGAGTTGATCGCCGCCGATGCCGCGGAAGACAAGACTGAAGGCGGTGGATCCCAGCAGGATGGCCATCACCATGGCCGTAGTTCTCATCGTGCTTTCGCACACCTTGGAGAGTTGCTTGCGGCTGAAGCCTCCATTGAGAGCGGCCAGAAGGATTGCGCCTACCGCACCAATCACGCCCGCTTCCGTTGGGGTGGCGATGCCGAAAAAGATGCTCCCCAGCACGATCAGGATTAAGGACAAAGGCGGCAGCATCGATTGCACCAGCTGCAGCGGCTGGGTGGCGCCCAGTTCAGCCTGAGGCAGTTGGGGGGCGAGTTCGGGCTTGAGTGCACTGATGACCAGCACATAGATCGCAAACACCGCCGCTATCAACAGGCCAGGAAGCAAGGCGCCCATGAAGAGGTCTCCAACCGAGATTCCCAGCTGATCGCCGAGGACGACGAGCACGATGCTGGGAGGGATGATCTGCCCCAGGGTTCCCGATGCCACGATCACGCCCGTGGCCAGCGTTTTGTCGTAGCCAGCCTTCAACATGGCCGGCAGAGAAATCATTCCCATTGTTGTGACCGTTGCCGCGACCACACCGGTGGTGGCGGCAAGCAGTGAGCCAACCAGCACCACGGCGAGGGCCAGTCCGCCGCGGACGCGTCCCAGCACGCGACCCATGCTCTCCAGCAAGCGTTCGGCGATCCCTGAGCTTTCCAGCATCGACCCCATAAACACGAAAGCGGGGATCGCCAGCAACGTGAAGTTGCCCATGATTCCCAAAATCCGTTGGGGAAGCGCACTCACGAATTGAGGTTCGATTTCGCCGCTGAGCATCCCAAACAGCGCGAAAATCACGCCGATGCCTCCCAGGCAGAAAGCCACTGGGAATCCGCTCAGCAGGGTCACGATCAGGGCCAGAAACATCCCGGGTGCGAGCACCGCTGAGGGGTCGAAACTCAGCACCCAACCCATGGATTCGATTTCAATCACAGGTCCGGGCCTCCCTCCGCTGGTTGCTGACCATCGGATCGCTCATCCCTATGCATCAGCTTCCAGCGCAGCCGCAAGGCTTCCGCCACTCCTTGGAGGCCCAGCAACAGAAACCCCACTGGAATCAGAGTCTTTAACCATGTGCGGGGTAAGCCACCCGGATCGGGAGACATTTCTCCAATGCTCCAAGCGCGTAGTGCCGGTGCGATCGATAGGGCCATGACGCCAAAGGCGAAGGGCAGCAACAGCAGCAGAAGTGAACTCAGTTCTTGGCGATCCCGGCGGCGGGGGCTCCAACGGCTTTGAAGGACATCAACGTGAACGTGGCCGCCTTTTTGCAGCGTCCAGCCCAGTCCGAGTAGAAAAATCAGGGCAAACAAATACCACTGGGCTTCGATCAGGCCATTGCTGCTGAGGTTGATTCCGATCGCTGATCCCACATACCGCCCCACCACATTCCAGAAGCCGATCGCGAGCATCAGCAACACTGCCCAGCGCGCTATCCAGGCCGCAGCGGCATTCAGCCCGTCGATCGCGCGCACGAGACCTGCAAAGCGACCGTTCATCTCTGGTCTCCTGGTTGATCTCCTTCGCTGCTGTCATCAAATTCAGCGAGAGGTAATTCATTGATGTTGTTCCACCTTCTGGTGTCTCGGCGGAACAAGCGCCAGCGCTCGAGCAAAGCTTTAAATCCTGCGTCGGCATCCGCGAGCTCTTGAAAAATCTCTGCGCTTGCGCTGCGAGCGGCTTTGAGGATGTCATCGCTGTAGCGCTCGAGCTTGATGCCTTGGCGGGTGATGCGTTGCAAGGCTTCGCTGTTACGCCATTCGTAATCGCTCAACATTCCCAGGTTTGCTTCGTAACAGGCCGTGCTGAACATGGCTTGATACTCCTTCGGGAGGTCCGACCAGGCTTTGCGGTTGACCAGCGCCATCAGTGTTGGCCCTGGCTCCCACCAACCGGGGTAGTAATAGTGTTTCGCGGCTTTGGCTAACCCAAGCTTTTCATCGTCATAGGGGCCGGTGAATTCGGCGGCATCGATCGTGCCCCGCTCTAAAGCCAGGTAAATCTCTCCACCAGGAAGCACCTGAACATTGACGCCCAATTTGGCCATCACCTTTCCACCTAGCCCGGGGATGCGCATCTTCAAGCCCTGAAGGGATGCCAGGTTTTGGATCGGTTTTTTAAACCAACCTCCCAGTTGCCCGCCGGTGTTTCCAGCTGGCAAACTCATGGTTCCGAAATCGGCAAACAGGGCATTCATGTCCTCGTTGCCGCCGCCGTAATACAGCCAGGTGTTTTGCTGTTGGGCAGACAAGCCGAATGGCACGGCCGTCCCAAAGGCAAAGGCTGGATTTTTTCCGATGTAGTAGTAGCTGGCGGTGTGGCCGCATTCAACGGAACGCGCTTGAACGGCATCCAGTACCTCCAGGCCGGGGACGATTTCGCCGGCTGCAAAAGGTTCAATCCGGAACGCTCCACCACTCATCTCCTCAACGCGTTGGCAGATGGTGACGGCACCTCCATAGATGGTGTCGAGGGAGATGGGCCAGCTGGTGGCCATGCGCCAGCGCACTTGGGGTAGGCCGCTGGCGCGCGACTCTTCCGCTCGGCGGATCGTGCAGGCACTCAAAGCTGCGGCGCTTGCCGCTGCCGCTGCCGCTTGACCACCGCAAAGAAGCAGCTGCCGTCGTTGCATGGCTTGCATCCTCAGGGAGCCCGTCGATTCAGCGACGGCACAACCACGGATCTTATCGAGTAGTTCTTTTCCCTCTGTTTCGTCTGATTTTTGTATGTCAGTGGTCTGCAAAAAGGCCCCCCGCCTTGGCGAGGAGCCCCGTACCTCTTTTCCGTTGAACGCGTGGTCTTCAGCTGGTGGTCACCAGGGTGTTTCAGCTTTCTACCTTCACCGACACGGTGGTGCGGTTGTCGCTTTTTGCGGCCCTGATCTCAAGAATGCCGTCGCGATAGGAGGCTTCTAATTGGTCGCGATCGAGCGGCTTGGCGAAACGAAAACTGCGGCTCCATGTTCCGGTTCGGAACTCACTCAGCAATTGCTGCGCGTCTGCTTCTGCGTTTGCGTCGGCTTCTGCATTTGCGTTTGCTTCGGGAGGGGTTGGGTTGGCTGCCGCGGGAATGGTTGGTGGCCGTTCAGCGCTGATCACCAGCGAACGATCCGTGGCTTTGACATCAATGGAATCGTGGTCAACGCCTGGTAGTTCCAGCCGCACGGTGTAGCTGGCGTTGGTTTCGATGACTTCGGCAGCAGGAACGCGCTCAGCTTGTGAAACTTGCTGCTCAAGGCGATCCAGTAAATCGAAGGGTGATGTGCGAAGGGTAATCATGGGTAAATCTCAAATTGGCTGTGAAATTCAGGAAGTTTGTGTTTCCCGCAACGCCAATCTGCGCTGAATTGATCTCAGATGGGAGTGTAAGAACCGCCCTTTTTGGTACGGTCTAGACCACCAGGTTCGGTTGCTGCCACTGAGAAGTCGTGAGAGCCGAACGGGGGATAGATCGAGATCAAGCCACCTCTCTCTGAGGAGGGAGGGCTCTCGCTTGCAAATTCCTTTGCTCTCATCGCAGAGGACGAAAATTGACCCCTTGTTCATTAACTAAGCTTGGACTTCTGGCTTCGTTCGTGTTCGACCGCCTTGGGTGCGCGTTCAAGTCGTTCAGCTTCTTGATCTCGACCGATAAACGGATGGTCCATGACGTGAGGCTGAATAGGAGAATGGCCGTCAACCATTCATTTCCTATGACTACCTCCGCCGCACGTTCATTCGCTGGTTTGAGGCAGAGTCTAGGTCCGGGCATTTTGATGGCGGGAGCCTGTATTGGCGGGTCTCATTTGATGTCATCCACAACGGCTGGGGCAAGGTTTGGTTTTGCGTTGTTGGGCCTGATCCTGCTCACCAATTTGGTGAAGTATCCATTCCTGCGGGTAGGCACTCGCTTCACTGCCGCCACAGGATTGACGTTGTTGGAGGGCTTCCAGCGTCGTAATCGCCTCTATCTTCCGCTTTATCTTTTGGTCAGCTTGGTGACCGGAACGCTCACGATTGCGGCAGTCAGCTTTGTGGCTGGGCTCTTGCTGACCAATGTGCCGATGTTGGCGAATTTCAATACTTTTGGCTTGGCCATCGCCGTGCTGGCGGTGAGTGGTCTGATCCTTCTATTTGGCCACTACCGGGTGCTGGATCGTCTTTCGAAAGTGCTGGTTGTTTTGTTGACCATCCTTTCTGGAGTGGCAGCAATGACGCTCTTGTTCCGAGGCCCTGTTGGGGATGTGGCAGCGACCTGGTTGGGCACGACTCCCTCTCCCTGGACCGCAGCAAATTTGGCGTTCTTGATCCCTTTAATGGGTTGGATGCCCGGTCCTGTTGAGATGTGCGTTTGGCCGTCGTTGTGGATGTTCTCTCGCGCTGTAGATAGCCATCATCAAGCCACGTTTAAGGAAGCCGAATTTGATTTCAACCTTGGCTATGTGGTCACTGTTGTCACAGCAACCCTCTTTGTGATTTTGGGGGCTTACACGATGTATGGAACCGGGGAGGGAATGTTTGCCGGAAGTGGGGTGTCTTTTGCTCAGAACCTCATTCGTCTCTACACCGAAGCGATGGGTGGCTGGGCTGCTTGGGTGATTGTGCCGGCGGCCTTTGCGGCAATGTTTGGCACCTCGCTTGTCTGTTTAGATGCCTATCCACGCAGTATTTCTGCGATCCAAGGCTTGCTTCAGGGCTCCGATCGAGGGGATTTGGCCTCGGCTCCTCAGCAGCGTCGGCTCACTGTTTGGTTAGTTCTTCATCTCTTCGCTGCATTGGTGGCCCTGCTATTTGCCTTCAGCGGTGGGATTGGAGTGAAAGATTTTGTGTTTGGTGCAATGACAGGAAGCTTTCTGACAGCTCCGGTCTTTGCCTGGATGGCCATGGACACGATGAACAGTGACTTGGTGGCTGTGGAGCATCGCGATGGTCCTGCGATGCAAGTACTCACTTGGTTTGGCCTGGCCTTTTTGACAGGCTTTAGCTTGCTGTTTATCGGTTGGTCGGCGTTTGGTTGGGGTGCCTGAACAAGCAGTCATCCTGCTCACTGCAGTCTGCTTATTTCAGTGGTTAAAGCCACCACCAGCTGGAAAAAGCAGCGGCTTGGCCGCAGACTTCATTCTGTTCATTCCATAGGGGCCAAATCTGAGCGTTGTGAATCATGAAACGTCGGCCCTCATGATTCACGCGAATCCCGCCATAGCCCCTGAAGCCAGCTCGTTGATGGGCTTGCTGAAGGGCGCGTGCACGCTCGCTTCGCGCATTCTCTTCAGCCGTCAGCCTGGAGGGCATGCCCACCATGGTCTGCCAACGGTGCCCCCAGAGCCGCAGAGCTGTGCTGTTGGCATAGGTCAGCAACGGGTCAGCCCTATGGTCATGGGCTAGGACGGCCATGGGATTCGCGAACAGCTCTTGCGCTGCTGTGCGCTGGAACTGGACTTCCTGATCACACACCAGGAGATGTTGCGCAAAAGCTCGTTGATAGGAGATCAGCAAGCGCTGGCTTAACGCCTGGGTCTCGGGTCTCAACCAGGGAGCGCTGGTGCTTGGAATCATGCCCGTCATGGCCTATTTCCCCGCTGCCATCGCCTCCAACATGGCCTGTTGCGCCATGGTTTGGCTCTGGTCGCGCAGGTGCTGCAAGAAACGGGGGCGGGCCTCCGGGAAGCGGGGCTCTTCTGCCAGAGGCAGTTCTCCCGCCGCGTCCAGTCCCGTGTCCCCTTCCATGGCTGGGGTGATCACCACCAGGTCTCCGTCGAGGCCAGCGTCATAGCGCCACCAGAGCGTTGGATCCAGAACCGCAGGATGGGGAGGATTGAGTTCGCTGCTGCTCGCGTCGAGCGCAAGCGGTTCTTCTTCTTCGTTGTTGGCGCTCTCAGCAATCGTTTGGAGTGCCTGAAGGCGATGGGCGGCCAGGTCTTCCAGCAACTTGGCTCGCGTGCGACCGCGCAGCTGGAACAGCACAAACGGATCTTCACTGAACCGTTCTCCCATCAAGAAGTAAACGGCGCTGATGTGCTTACAAGGATTGGCTTTGTCTGGACAGCTGCATTCGCTCCTCACCTCTTGAAGCTTGAACGGGAACAGACGCCGACCACTGGCAGCGAAGGCCCGTTCGATGTCGGCTGGCATGATCCCGGCCAAGAGTTGAGCGGACCAGCGGGCCTTCATCGTGAGCGCTTCGAGCACGTAGCGCCAGTCCTCATCTTTCAGAACGTCGAGCCAGAGCTTCACCTTGTAGGGGTCTTCGTCTGTGCCTTGGACGCGGGCATGCACCCGCCTGCCTTCGAAGCGAATGGAGGTCACATGACCTTCTCGCGCGTAGGCCCAGGCCCGTTCCAAGCGCTTTTTAAAGCGGTAGGAATTGATGAGCTCCATCCACTGCTCAACCCACCAGGGTTGCTGGGATAGGCCGTCGTCACTGATCGAGGTGTTAATCCCGCTTGGTGGGGTGATGCTCATGATTGGTTGTCCTCCAGGCTTACGAGCTCTTTGAGCTGTCCCATTTCAAGTCCTCCTAGCCAGTCTTCGCCGGAGCCAATGATGTCTTCCGCCAGTCTGGACTTCTCCCGAATCATGCGGTCAATTTTCTCCTCAACGGAGCCGCTGGTGATGAACTTATGCACCATCACCCGGTTCGTTTGGCCGATGCGATAGGCGCGGTCCGTGGCTTGATTCTCAACGGCGGGATTCCACCAACGGTCGATGTGAAAGACATGACTGGCGCGCGTGAGGTTGAGGCCGACACCACCAGCTTTGAGTGATAAGAGAAAAAGCTGAGGCCCGCGCGGGTCCTCCTGGAAGCGATCAACCATGGCTTGCCGTTCACTTTTGCTGGTGCTGCCGCTGAGGAAGGGAACTTCACTGCGCCAGCGACGCTGCAAATAATCCTGGAGCAACTTGCCCCATTCCGCGAACTGGGTGAAGAGCAAGGCTCGATCCCCTGCTTCAACCACCTCGTCCAGAATTTCTTCGAGACGCTGCAGCTTCACGGACCGCTTGAGGAAATCCTCGCTTGCACCCTGCTCCTTGAGGGCAAGGGCAGGGTGGTTGCAGATCTGCTTGAGCTTGGTGAGCAGCCCCAACACCTGACCATGACGTTTGCCATGCGGAGCGCGGGCAATGGCATCCAAGGTGTCTTCAACGGTTTTGGCATACAGCGACTTCTGCTCTTTGCTCAGACCCACCCATTCGCTCAATTCCACCTTCTCGGGCAGATCCGAGATGATCGATTTGTCGGTTTTCAGTCGTCTGAGGATGAACGGTCCCACCCTGGCCTTGAGGTCGCGAAGGGAGGACAGGTCTCCGTAACGCTCAATTGGCATGCGATAGCGATGCCGGAAAAATTCTTCCTCTCCCAGAACCCGTGGATTGAGGAAGTCCATCAGGGCCCAGAGCTCGCTGACGCGGTTTTCAACCGGTGTGCCAGTGAGTGCGATGCGAAAACGACTGTTCTTTTTGGGACGGGCCAGGTCACGGACGGCTTGGCTTTGTTTCGCGGAGGGGTTTTTAATCGCCTGCGCTTCATCGATCACGAGACCTTGCCAATCGTGACTTTCGAGCAGTTCACTGTCGCGTTGCAACAGGCCGTAGCTGGTGAGCACGAGATCCACATCCTTCAGCGCTTTCTTCAGTGCTGCTGGGGTGCTGGGGCGTTTTGGACCGTAGTGCTCATGCACATTGAGCTCGGGCGTGAACGCTGTTGCCTCCCGCTTCCAATTGGTGAGCACGGATGTGGGCGCAATTAAAAGCACCGAGCGCTTGAGTTCGTTTTCTGCCTTGAGGTGTTGCAGAAAGGCCAGCAGCTGGATCGTTTTGCCGAGGCCCATGTCATCGGCCAAGCAGGCGCCTTGGTCAAAGCGATGCAGGAAGGCAAGCCAGCCGAGCCCTCGCTCTTGGTAGGGCCTGAGTTGACCTGAAAATCCTTCGGGGGCGGGGAGAGGGTCTGGTGCCTTCTGCTGGTGGTATTGCTCCAGCACGGCTTGCAGCCGCGGACCAGCATCAAATTGATGCACCGGCAGGCGCATCATCGTGTCGCCTTCGGTGGCAGTAAGCCGAAGCGCGTCGTCGAGGCTCAGGTCTGGATTGGCGGCGCAAAAGCGCTCCGCATTTTTGAGGTCATTGGGGCGTAGTTCGATCCAAGCGCCTTTGTGACGCACCAGAGGGCTGCGCTTTCCCGCCAGTCGCTCAAGTTCTCGCAAGGTCAGCGTCACCCCGCCGATCATCAGCTCCCAGCTCCAGTCGAGGTTTTCACCGAGCGTGAAGCCTCGCGAGCGCTCGGAGAGCTCTGCCTTGATGGCGAGGCCAAGCCGGCTGGCCAGCCCTCCAGAAAGGCTTGGTGGTAGGTCAACGCCTACGCCCACATCCCGTAGCTGTCTGGCTGCTGTGCGCACCAAAACAAAGGCTTCAGCTGGTGTGAGCTGCATGCTCTCGGGTGTGGCGCTGTCCAGCCCGCGTTCGATCGGCTGGAACACGGTCAGGGCTCGGCCCATGCCCTCGAGCAAGACCTCGCTGGGCTGATCCACCTTGATTTCCCCGAGTTGGAGGCCGCTGGGGCCTGCCGCCCAGGCTGCTCCCGCGGGCAGCTTGAGGGTTGGATCTGCTTCCGCTTGCAGGAAGAAGCGCAGTGGCCACAGGTCCTCATCGTCTGCTGGTGTTGCCAGTTCCAAGCAGGCGCGGGCCGCTGCCACATTTCCAGCAACCCCTTCACGCCAGTGATGACTGGCGGTGGCTAGGCGCTCGGTGTCTTCATCGCTGAGTTGGAGCTCACCTGTCTCCGAGCTCAAGGCCTCCTCCCAGGCGCGTAGCAGGGGATCCAAGCCTTCATGGTTAGGGGTGAAGCCTTTGCGCAGTTGCGCATCCATCAGATCGGCCAACAGCGTGGCGACCCGTAGTCGTCCGCTGCGAGGCCGGCAGCAAGCCACTGGATTCGCGGCGCGCATGGCTTCTGGTCTGAGCCTGGTGATCCGGTTGCTGCGTTTGCCGGTGGGTTCTCGCCAAGGCAGGGCACAGGTGGCAACGAGAGGAAGCCCTGAGGCCAGGTCCTCAAGACGGCGCCGGTCTTCTTCCCGATTCAGGAGCGGTACCCAGCGGGCGCGATGGGGATAGCCCTCACCCTTGCTTAGCTCGACTTGCGGGAGCCAGCGACTTCGTGCGACGAGGCTGAGGGACCATCGCTGCATGTGACTCCACCAGCGCAACTCATCAGCTAAGTCAGGATGTCGTCCTGAAAGAGGAAGTTTGGAGAGCCAGGCGGTAGCTGCCATTGGTTCAATGGCGAGGCCCTGTACCTGCCAAGGCCACCACTCTGTTTGTTTGGGGATCGGCTCTCCAGCTTGTAAGGGAAGGCCTGTCCAGCCCGGTTCTTGAGTGCTGCTGGTTGCTGTGCCACGTTTCTTTCGGGGCTTCACGCTGCGGCTCGGCAGAGTGAGGCATGCCATGGCGTCAATAATGCCGTCGGGCAAGAGATCCCGTTCCGTCAGCAAGGCCCTGAGATCATCTGGGCTGAGGGTGAAGGGGTGAAGGGCGGGGGTTGTACTTGGGCCTGCGGG
This sequence comes from Synechococcus sp. ROS8604, assembly GCF_014279655.1. Lineage (NCBI taxonomy): Bacteria > Bacillati > Cyanobacteriota > Cyanophyceae > Synechococcales > Synechococcaceae > Synechococcus > Synechococcus sp. ROS8604. The sequence continues at coordinate 2,729,428 of NZ_CP047946.1, read as the reverse complement.
TTCGGCAACGCGCCACGTGTCAGCCCACACTAAAAGGGCAGCTCGTCCAGAGCTGGTCGGAGTACGAATGGCTGGGAGCCAGGTGGCGTGCAGCAGGCTCATGGCCGCGACGCAGAAAACATGCGTTGGGTTCCGTAAACCACGAGTGCACTGCCGATCAACGGCAACCACCCAATGAGGAGATCCAATCCCAATACTGCCAGGGCATCGGCCCCTGCCAAGGGGGAAGGTAACGACATTCCCAGGCTTCGTAACCCACAGACCGCTCCAACGAGGCCAGCGCGCAGGTGAGAGTCGTTGGAGTCAACGCGCTCGAGATGAAAGGCCAGAAGGCCATAAAACAATCCGCAGCCACCGGATCGCACGGCTATTTCAAGCCCAAAGGGGAGGCTGCAAAGGCCTGCTGTTAGGCCAGCAAGACAGGCCCAGCCAATGGAGAGGCGGCGCAGGCGATCGCGGCTGTCGGTGGAAGGAGACGGTGCGACGACGGGGCGCGGCGGCTCAGGGGCGATCATGGCCGTTCGATCTGTTGTTGACGCGGAATCCGCCATGGCTGTTGCACGTTCGTCGCGATCCGCTGCTGCCACCCCCCGCACCGGTGCGGAGATTCGGGCGGCATTCCTGAGCTTCTATGAGGAGCGGGGCCACAAGGTGATGGCAAGCGCCTCCCTGATTCCAGAAGATCCAACGGTGTTGCTCACCATTGCGGGGATGTTGCCGTTTAAGCCGGTCTTCCTCGGGCAGCAGAAGCGGCCAGCGCCGCGGGCCACAAGTAGTCAAAAGTGCATTCGCACCAACGACATCGAGAACGTGGGCCGTACGGCGCGGCATCACACGTTTTTTGAGATGCTCGGCAACTTTTCGTTTGGCGATTATTTCAAGCAGCAGGCGATTGAGTGGGCCTGGGAGCTGAGTACGGATGTCTTTGGTATCGACACGAAGCATCTGGTGGTAAGTGTCTTCCGTGAAGACGAGGAGGCGGAACAGATTTGGCGTGATGTGGTGGGGGTGAACCCCAAGCGGATCATCCGCATGGACGAAGCCGACAATTTTTGGGCATCTGGCCCGACCGGGCCCTGTGGCCCCTGCTCCGAGATGTACTACGACTTCAAGCCCGAACGCGGTGATGAAGGAATCGATCTCGAGGACGATGACCGCTTCATCGAGTTTTACAACTTGGTGTTCATGCAATACAACCGCGATGCTGAGGGCACCCTCACGCCGCTCGCGAATCGAAACATCGACACCGGTCTGGGCCTGGAGCGGATGGCTCAGATCCTGCAGAAGGTTCCTAATAACTACGAAACAGACCTGATTTTTCCGCTGATTCAAGCGGCGGCTGATCTTGCTGGGATTGACTATCACCAGCTCGACGATGCAAAACAAACGTCTCTCAAGGTGATTGGTGATCACAGCCGTGCTGTGACGCAGCTGATTTGTGATGGCGTCACGGCGAGCAACCTGGGCCGCGGCTATATCCTGCGCCGTCTCTTGCGCCGGGTGGTGAGGCACGGCCGTTTGCTGGGCATTCACAAGCCTTTTCTTGTCACGATGGGAGAAGCTTCGATTGCCCTTCTCCAGGACGCTCATCCCTCGGTGCTTGAGCGCCAGGACGTGATCTTGGCCGAGCTTCAGAGGGAGGAGTCGCGCTTTTTGGAAACCCTGGAGCGTGGGGAGAAGCTGCTGGCAGATGTTCTGGAGAGCAAGCCCAAACAGATCAGTGGTGCCCAAGCCTTTGAGCTCTACGACACCTATGGCTTCCCTCTGGAGCTCACCCAGGAAATTGCCGAAGAGCAAGGCCTCGATGTTGATCTAGCTGGATTCGAGCAGGCGATGGAGCAACAGCGTCAGCGGGCGAAGGCCGCGGCAGTCAGTATCGATCTCACGCTCCAGGATGCGATCGATCAAGTGGCGGCTGATCTCAATGCCACAGCATTTGAGGGGTATGAACTGCTAACGCCGACCAACAGCAGCGTGCAGGCCTTATTGGTTAATGGCGAAGCCGCTACATCCGCCTCGGATGGTGATGCGGTGCAGGTGGTGTTGGACCGCACCCCTTTTTATGGAGAAGGTGGTGGTCAGGTGGGTGATCGCGGTCTTTTGGTGAGTGATGGACGGGATGGCAACGGCTTGATCGTCGTGATTGAGGGCGTTAGCCGCAACCGTGGGGTGTTCGTCCACAGCGGCAGGGTTCAGCGTGGCCGCCTCGAGGTTGGTGATCTGGTGCATGGTCAAGTGGACCGCGCCTGCCGCCGTCGCGCCCAGGCGAATCACACAGCGACACATCTGCTGCAAGCAGCCTTGAAGCAGGTGGTGGATCCGGGAATAGGGCAGGCCGGATCGCTCGTTGATTTTGAGCGACTGCGTTTTGATTTCCACTGCTCAAGGGCCGTGAAACCTGGCGAACTTGAGCAGATCGAGACCTTGATCAATGGCTGGATCAGCGATGCGCACAGTCTTGAAGTTAATGAGATGGCGATTGATCAGGCGAAGGCTGCTGGTGCCGTGGCGATGTTTGGCGAAAAATATGCCGATGTGGTTCGCGTGGTTGATGTTCCCGGCGTGTCGATGGAGCTTTGTGGTGGCACCCATGTGAGCAACACGGCCGAGATTGGTTTGTTCAAGATCGTGAGCGAGAGCGGTGTTGCTGCTGGGATCCGCAGGATTGAAGCGGTGGCCGGTGCGTCCGTGTTGGCCTATCTCAATGAGCGTGAGGCCGTGGTGAAGCAGCTTGGTGACCGCTTCAAGGCGCAGCCTGGCGAGATTGTTGAGCGCGTTGTGGCGTTGCAAGAGGAACTGAAGAGCAGCCAAAAGGCGTTGACTGCGGCCCGGGCTGAATTAGCTGTCGCGAAGTCGGCGGCCATGGCTACCCAAGCTGTAGCGGTTGGTGACTATCAGCTGTTGGTGGCTCGCCTTGATGGTGTGGATGGTGATGGATTGCAAGGCGCCGCTTTGGGATTGCTGGATCAGTTGGGCGATGCCTCGGCTGTTGTGTTGGGAGGTTTGCCTGATCCGAGCGATCAAGGGAAGGTGATTTTGGTGGCAGCTTTTGGGAAGGTGGTGATTGCTAGTGGCCAGCAAGCTGGCAAATTCATTGGTGCGATCGCCAAGCTTTGCGGTGGTGGTGGTGGTGGCCGTCCGAACCTGGCTCAGGCTGGAGGCCGTGACGGGGCGGCTTTGGACGCCGCACTCAATACGGCGCGTGCTGAATTGAAGAAGACTTTGGGATGAATCCGGCGTTGCTGGATTGAAAACAAGGAAACATTTACCTGTTGCATCCAAGACAGATCAGCAAAGCGCTTGACACCCTCAGGCACTCTGCAGGGGTCGCTTTCTCAGCCATTACTAAGGCAACTTTCAGGTGAGCGCCCTATAGTTTTGCGAGCATTTGCTATGTGATGATTTTGCGGCTTCAATCGCTAAGACAAGCTTGCAACAAAAAATATCCTTTGCGCCTACTTTGTCTTTCATTTAGTTTTTTGGTTGTTGGTTGTAGCTCTCAATCAAAAGCACCTCAGCCCTTGCCTCTTTATGCGGATACGATCGTTGAAAATAATTTTAGACAGGTGGTGAATGCTGAAGGAGTGATAGGAAATATCAATGCAGTTCCTTTTAAGCCATCGCAAAGTGGTATCGTTACTCAAGTTTTAGTCGATGCTGGTCAAAAGGTTCGAAAGGGTCAGGTTTTGCTTGTTTTAGAGCATCAGCAAGAATCTGCCGCTCTAGATACTGCGAGAGCCAAAGCTCAGGAGGCAAAGATTGAAGCTTCTAGATATCAATCTTTGGCTGCTGTGGGAGCAGCTTCCCGAGAAGATGCAGAACAGAAAAAGATTGGTGCAATAGCTCAAGCCAATGATTATATCGACAAACAAGTTCAATTGAGCTATCGATACATCAAAGCACCTTTTGATGGCGTAGTTGGATCAGATTTTATCGTTAATGTTGGCACCTATGTTAAAGAGGGGGACACTATTTTCTATCTTGTTAATAACGACGAGCTTCGTGTCCAAATGAACGTTCCGGCAGTCCAATCAAAAGCAATTGCTTTGGGTCAATCAGTTCGTATCTATAGAGATCGAGCCGATAAGCCTATTGCTGAGGGGCAAATTAATTATGTCGCCCCATTTTTTGATGTTAATTCTGAAGGTAATTCTTCAAGTCCAGCAAATACATTGACTGTTCAAGCCTCATTCCCAAATGTACAGGTTGGTCTAAAGCCTCTTGAGTTATTGCAAGCAGAAATCCAAACAGGTGTCCGCAATCTGCCGGCCATACCCACAGGTGCAATCTCAATGAAAGCACAGCAACCCTTTGTATTTAAGCTGATTCCTGTTAAGACCTATCTTGGTTTAAATCAGCTAGATGAACAACAAAGTAAACCGCTGAAAGCATTGCCTCCTAATTCTTTAATTGCGGTTGAATCACCTGTTGCTTTAGGCGAGCTTCAGGATAACCAATTCCCTGTCCTAAAAGGATTAGTGGCTGGCGACAAGGTCGCAATTAGTCAGACAAAAGTATTGAGTAGTGGAATGCCAGTCAAAATTCTCCCAAATCTCCCAGCAAAATAATCTGATGTCATTTGCCGATCCCTTTATAAAAAGACCCGTTCTTACGAGTGTTTGTAGTATTGCAATTTTTATTGCTGGACTAGTCGTTTCTCAAACGCTGCCAATTGAATTTGTTCCTGATGTTGCGCCATCCCAGATACGAATTTCTGCTACTTATCCTGGTGGAAATGCCAGCATTGTTGAAAAATCAGTCACTGATCAGTTAGAGGATTTGCTCTCCGATACGCCTGGTGTAGATTACTTAATATCTAGTTCAACAGCAGACTCTAGCACCATACAGATGTATTTGGCGCCAGAAACCTCTGCTGATACGGCAATGTTGGATGCGCAAAATCGCATTCAAAAAGGGATCCAAAACTTGCCACAAGTCACACAAGATATGGGTGTGAGTGTTAGCCAGTCTACTGATACTACGCTCAGTGGCTATATGATCACATCTGATCAAGGTCAATATAATTCAGCATATCTTGCAACCTTGATCGAGGATACTCTGAAAAAGCAGATTCAGCTCATTAATGGTGTAGGTACAGTTACTATTTATCCCACAGATTCCCGATTTCAGGTGTTTTTAGACCCTGATTTGCTTAAAGCCTATGATTTAACAATTGAGGAAGTTGCTCAACAAATACGATCACAAAATTCCCCATCATCAGCCGGTAATGTCGGAGCACCTTTTATTACTGATAATGCCTCCTACTCTTATCCAGTACTGGTTAAAGATGGTGGATATATTCAGACAGTAGAGCAATTTGAAAATCTTGCAGTGAGAACAGCACCCTCTGGAGCACTGATTCGAGTGAAGGATATCGGTAACGTTGAATATATTTCAAACCCAGCCTCTTCTTTGAAGACTCTTGATGGTTATCCTGCAAGCTTTATAGTTATTAATCAAAAATCAGGCAGTAATGCGGTCCAGGTTGCGAGAGAAATAGAAAAAGTTATCAACGACTTTAAAAAATTAGCCCCCCCTGGTATACGGGTTGTGCAGATGACAGATAGAAAGTCTTTTATTTTGGATTCTATTGAAAATGTAACAGATGCTCTTGGGTTGGCCGTTGTCTTGGTGTTAGTTACTCTTGTGTTGTTTTTAAAAAAGTGGCGAACAGTATTGATCCCTGCCTTGGCTATTCCAGTGGCAATCGTTGGTACTTTTTTGTTTTTAGGCTTATTTGATTTTACTCTAAATTTTCTTACTCTTACTGGACTTGTTCTTGCCACCGGTTTAGTGGTTGATGATGCAATTCTGGTGGTTGAGTCTGTGTCCAAAAATATGGAAGCAGGCATGCCACCAAAACGAGCTGCATTCTCCACGATGAATGAGCTCTCAGGTGCTGTGGTCTCTACCTCTCTGGTCTTGATCACTTTGTTTGTCCCAGTCACTTTGATAGCTTCCTCTGTAGGAAAGATTTATCAGCAGTTTGCCGTTACAATTATTTTTGCGATTGCAATATCTACATTTAATGCTTTAACGTTTTCGCCAATGATGGCGGGTTTGATACTGCTTCCTGGTGACCAAAAAACTGCATCTAAATGGGTGACTGGAATAGGGGGATTAATAGTAGGTGCTCTATTTGGCATGTTCACTCGTGCAAACTTCGGTGATTTGATTGTCCCAATTGCGATTGCTTTTTTTGGTGTTGCAGGATTCTATCTAAACAAAGTGTTCCAGGCTTTTGAGTCTGTATACGCCGCTATTGAAAAAAGATTTGCGGTTCTTGTGGAGTATTTGATCCATAAGCATCGTGTTGTGACTGCCTGCTTGGTTCCAGCTTTCATGCTTACGTTCTTCTTATTTAAATCAACGCCTTCAGGTTTGATTCCTCAAGAAGATATGAATACTTTGCTTGGTACAATGCAGTTAGCCTCAGGTGCGTCCCTCCCAGCAACGGCCAAGGTTGCTGCGCAAGCATCTTCTATTCTGAAAAAAGAGCAGCAATCGAAAGACTCTGCCATTAAAGATGCAATTGTCATTGCAGGTGCTGGAAGCCCGGAAAGCATGTTTGTTTATGCCTCTCTTAAGCCCCTTGAGGATCGTCCTAAGAAATCACAAGGTGCAGATGCGCAGCAGCTATCTCTCGCTGCAAAATTATTCACTCTACCAACTTCTTTCCCTCCTACATTTTTTCAGGAGCCAATGATTAATGTTGCGCAGAATTCTTCTATCATTATGTTGCTTGTAGATAAGAGTAATGGGACGTACACATTTGAGGAGTTGAATGAATTTGCACAGCGCTTCAGAGGACCGGCTCAAAGAGACCCGTCAATTGCGAGTATTAATACAACCTTTTCCCCTGATTCTCCTGCATATGAAATAACAATTAATCGTTCTAAGCTTTCTTCTCTAGGTGTTGATTTTGATAAGGCGATGAATACACTCTCTGAGCTTGCTGGGGGTTCCAGAGTGAATCAGACATCAATTCCTGGCGGCCTCAGGGATGTTCGAATGATTAGTGATTCAAGAGGGAGGAATGAAATTGATGACCTTTTGAATTACTCTGTTCAGTCAGAGAAGACTGGTGATATGGTTAAAGTAAGACAATTTGCTGATGTTGAATTAATCAGTACTCCTCCATCTATTGATCATTTTAGTTTTAATCGGTCGGTTAAATTTTCGATTCAGGCTGCTCCTGGATTCTCGCAGGGGCAAGTGATTGATCGCCTCGAAGCAATCTTTGCTGAGAATAATTTCAAGGATCTTGGTGTTGAGTTTGATGGTCTCGCGCGTACTCAGGTTCAATCCGGTAGTCAGATTTTGATATTATTCGCTTTGGCTGGATTGGCGGTGTTTTTGATTCTTTCGGCAACATATGAAAGCTATATTACGTCTACTACAATTTTATTGACTGTTCCTCTTGCCATATTGGGAAGTCTGCTTTTTGTTAAAATGAGGTCTATGGATATTAATGTATTTTCTCAGGTGGGCTTGCTCATGCTGATTGGCCTTGCTGCAAAGAATGCCATTCTTGTTGTAGAATTTGCTGATCAGGGTATGGCTAATGGCTTGGAGGCGGCTCAAGCAGCTCTCGAAGCTGCAAAATCTAGATTACGCCCGATTCTAATGACATCCATTGCTTCTTTGGCAGGTTTCTTGCCCCTCGTGGTTGCAAGGAATGCAGGAGCAAATGCTCAGCAGTCGATTGGCACGGTTGTGTTCGGCGGCCTTCTCGTGGGAACCATTCTTTCTTTAGGTGTGGTCCCCTCTGTTTATGTTTTCATCAAGAATTTGGAAGCGCGTTGGTTTAAACCGGATCGAACGATCCGTCCGGACGTGTGAGATCGATCTGATTGTTGATACGTGGTAATTCCTCGCTCTCATCAATCATTGAGCGTGAACTTCATCATTGACTCATAAGCAAGACAGACCAAAGTTAACAAGTTGAATACAGTTGTTTCTCACGGTTCATGCGTGGTTGTCTACGGGTAATTTCAGCTCTTCACGCCAGTCGTTGAGTGGACGTTCCCAGCCCTCCTCCAGCTTGCGGCCGATCACCAGATCTGCATTCAGGCCCATCTGAAATCCGTGGGCCAGTGCGCGGAGTAGTGGCTCAAGTGGTTCATCGTTTTGAAGGCTGCTGAGCATCGCCCCAAAAATGAGCATCACCGCCACTGGGGATCGATTCTGAGCGAGGTTGAAGCCCTGAAGGCCTATTTCACTATCACCATCAAGGCCAAAACCGGTCAGTACATGAACGATGTCGTGGGTTTCCCTGACCCTGTGAACAACGAATTCATTGGCATTGGTGACTGGTGTTGGATCGATCAAGGTGTCGGGAGTGATGCCTTGGCTGATGAGTTGATCGGCATAGCAACGTCCGAGGCTGCCCTCCGGCAGGGTTTGTAGATTTTGCAGATCAATTCGGTCCGGTCTCCACTCTTCATCAACAAGGGCTTTGAAGTGTCTGTCAGAGAGAAGGTGGCGAAGGGCTTGTTCCCCAAGAGGACCGTCTTTAACACTGTCTGCTACAGCAAAAACGCTGTCTAAGGACCCTGGGGTTTTAAGAAAGCTGGCTAAAGCGGCCACCATTTTCAAATTTTGCAGACGCTCGCGCAATTTGAGGTGCATTTCAAATGTGTGGATGATCCAGTTTGCCTAGCCAGTCTCTCTTTGACGATGGCCTCAGGGAATGTGATCGAAGCGAAATGCGATGAAACATCTGCACATTGATGGAATGGAGTGCGGATTGATTTAGCTTTGTAAATAGGTGCTCTGGCGCAGACTGATTTCCAGGTGATCCATCAATCGTCTGGATTCATGGATGCGTAATGTGCCGCTGCTGATTGCTTTCTCACTGGCCATCCGCAGTCGTTCGAGGAGTTGAACTGGGTCATGTTCCATCATTTCCAGCACGTCGGCGTTGGTGTCGCCACGCACGACATGATCGACTTGGTAGTCGCCTCCTGGGGCTAGCCGAATGTGAGCGGCATCAGTGCTGCCGAACAAGTTGTGCAGGTTGCCCATCACCTCTTGATAGGCACCACCGAGAAACATTCCGATCAGATAGGGCTCACTTGGCTTTAGGGGATGAAGCTCGAGCAGGGGTTTGTTTTGGCCGTCGTTGATGAAACGGTTCAGCTTGCCATCGGAATCGCAGGTTAAATCGGCGAAATGCCCGAGCCGTGTGGGTTGTTCGTTGAGACGATGCAGAGGCATCAGTGGGAAGAGTTGCTGGATGGCCCAGGTGTCTGGTGCGGAGCGGAAGATCGAAAGATTGGCGTAATAGGTTTCCGCTAAGACAGCCGGAAGGGTTTTGAGGTCGTCGGGCAGTTTGGCTTGATCGGACAGGCGGTCGAGCAAGGCCCTGGCGCATGCCCAGGTGAGTTGTTCCGCCATGCTGCGCTCTTTCAAACTCAAGTAGCCGAGCCGGAAGGCGGCCAAGGCATCCTCTTTGAATTTGAGAGCATCGTTCCAGGCTTCCTGCAGGCGAGATGGGTCAACAGGAGTTTCGGTGGGTAAGGCTTGGATGCCTTGAAAGGTTTCACGCAGATTGCGAACGATCAGGGGTTCATTCTCTTCAACCGGCGGTACCGGTTGCTGCAGCCCACCGCTACCCAGAACGTTGAACACCAGCACTGAGAAATGGCTCGCAATCGCTCGACCGCTTTCGCTGACGAGCGTTGGTACGGGAACATTGTTGGGTTCGCACCCCTCTTTCACCGTTGCGACAACGTCGTTGGCGTAGTTCTGCAGGGAATAGTTTGTTGAGGCTGCCGTGGCGGTGCGACTGCCGTCGTAGTCGATTCCGAGACCACCGCCTACATCCAAGTAGCCCATCGGGCCTCCAAGGGCATGAAGCTCCACATACAGACGAGAGGCCTCCTGCAATGCATCTTTTACTACGGCGATGTCGTTGATTTGGCTGCCGACATGGAAATGCAGAAGGCGCAGCTCGCTGAGCAGGTTGGCGTCGCGCAGGGCCTCAACGGCGCTGATGATTTCGGGAGCGGGTAGCCCAAATTTTGCCTTGTCTCCCACGGAGCTACCCCAACGTCCGGTGCTTCGGCTGGAGAGACGCGCACGAATGCCGATCAGCGGTGCGGCTCCCAGCTCCTGGCTGGCATCGATGATGCGCTGCACTTCGTCGGGTTGTTCGATCACCACAACGGGCCTTCGGCCGAGCCTTCTGGCCAAAATGGCCGTTTCGATGTAGCGCTGATCTTTGTAGCCGTTGCAGATCAGAAGGGCTTCAGGATCGTCCATCAAAGAGAGAGCGATCAGGAGTTCGGCTTTGCTGCCTGCCTCTAAACCGAAATGCCAGCGCCTCCCGCAGGTCACCAGCTCTTCCACCACGTGACGCTGTTGGTTGCACTTCACGGGGAAGACGCCTTGGTAGCGGCCCTCGTAGTCGTAGCGAGTAACCGCCCGTTCAAATGCAGCGTGCAGGCGTTCCAGCCTGTCTTCAAGGATGTCGTCGAAGCGGATCAGGAGGGGGAGTCCAAGGCTGCGGTCCTGCAGGCCAGCTACCAGCTCCATCAGATCAAGGCTTCCGCCACGGTCTCCGCGTGGCTGCACACTGACATGTCCACGTGGGTTGATCGAGAAATAAGGATCACCCCAGCGCTCCAGCCCATAAAGCTGGGCGCTATCGCTCCCCGTCCAGGTGATGGAATCGGCGAGCACCATGGGAACGGAGATCAATCAGATGGGGGAAATCTAAGGAGCTTCAACCCCATTGCCAGTCTTGCGCTTGCCAATTAGGGCATCTGGCGTTGACGATGACGACTGTTTTTTCAATTTTATGGCTGCCGAACGCTCTTTTATTGCCATCAAGCCCGACGGCGTTCAACGCGGTCTTGTGGGCGAGATCCTGGGTCGCTTTGAGCGAAAGGGCTTCAAGCTGGTGGGCCTAAAGCAGCTCACCCCAAGCCGTGAGCTGGCTGAACAGCACTATGGCGTACACAAAGAGCGCCCTTTCTTTGCTGGTTTGGTGGACTTCATCACCTCAGGCCCTGTGGTGGCCATGGTGTGGGAGGGCGATGGTGTGATCACCAGCGCGCGCAAAATGATCGGTGCCACGAAGCCTTTGGAGGCTGAGCCCGGCACCATCCGTGGCGATTTGGCCGTCAACATCGGCCGCAATGTGATTCACGGTTCTGATGCAGCAGAAACGGCTCAGTTTGAAATTGGGCTTTGGTTTCAACCCTCTGAATTGAGCGATTGGACTCCGTCCGATCAAGCCTGGCGCGTCGAAGGTTGATCCTTAGAAGTTGATAGGCCTTTTTGGCTTGATATCCCCTCGGGAAGACCTCCTGGGGGGATGTTTTGATCACTCTGGATCACTGAAAACGGTTCCAGCGAAAGGCATTAAAAAGCTTTGATGTATCGGGACTGGACGTTTGGTTGGTGATGGCGCCAGCCAACAATTCCGCTGTGATTGCTGCTAGCAAAACGCCATTGCGGTGATGGCCGCAGGCCAGCCATAGTCCTTGGATGGGCCCTTCTCCCAGTAAAGGACCTTCATCAGGAGTGCAGGGACGAAAACCCCACCAACGTTCCATGGGCGGCCAGTTCACTGCTTCCGGAAGCAGGGCCGCGATCCCCTTGTTGAGATGTTGCTGCCCTTGAGGCGTTAACCCTTCCTTGAAGCCGGCTTCTGGCTCTGAGGTGGCCCCTACAACCACGAGACCATCCTCGCGAGGGACGAGATACGTGCCCGGGCCGAAAATGACGTGTTTGAGGGCGCCGCGAGGGGTTTGTAGTGACACCATCTGCCCCTTCACTGGGAAGACCGGCAATTCAGGAAGAAGTTGAGCACTCCAGGCCCCGCTGCACAGAACGGCTGTCGTGCATTCCAGAGTGGCGACCTGGCCTTCGGAATCACGGGTTTGCACACCCTTGAGGCGACCATCTCGTTGCAGGACGTCGAGAACCTCCACTCCTTCCTGGAAATTCACGCCCCTGTCAACGCAGGCACTTTCTAAGGAGCGCATGAGTTGACGGCGATTGTCAATTTGCCCGTCTTGGTCAAAGAGCAGGCCGGCCTGCCAGGCCGGTGCGATACCCGGTAGCAGTTGTTCAAGCCGTTCTCGATTCAGGGCTTCGCCAAAAGCGGCCGTCGGATAACAATCTCGTTCTTTTGCATCAAGAAAGGGCACCACAATCCCCGTGGCGCGCAGCCCGCAGGGAAGTCCACTGTCGGCTTCAATCTGCGCCACCCAGCGGGGAATGCGCTCCAGGCTCAGCTGGCCAAGTTGCAAGAGATCGCCATGCAATCCTTCGGCATGGGGAGCCAGCATTCCTGCAGCCACGAAGCCAGCTGCCTCGTTGCGTCGCCTGCTCAGAACGGTGACGCAACGGCCGCGCCGGGCTAGCTGATGGGCGATGGCGAGGCCCATGAGTCCTCCGCCGAGGATTAAAATTTGATTATTGAAAGTGTTGCTGCCTGCCTTCATGTCGGGTTCCGGACTGTTATTTCCCGTCGTGTTGTCTCAGGATGATGTCTGATGTGCTGCTCGTATCTCTCCCTAAGCCTCAGCTGTCGGTCAGGACAGAGAATTGAACTTCAAGGCCTTGATGTTGTTCAGGATCATGATTCCAGTCCGTTCGCTGATTGGGCTTAGAGGTATCTCAAGCCTCAGATTTCCATCTTTGGTGTGCCCGATTTTAACAGCTTGTTCCCATTGGGCAGCTGTGGGAACAAGAAAGGGGTCTCCCATTAGTTCACTTAGAACAGGTGAAAGCAGAATTCTGTCTCCTTCCCCACTGTTGAAATCTTCAATGATCTGCGGGCCATCGATCAGCCCTTTGAGGCTGATGACAAACACGTCTGCACCAAGTCCTCCTTGCAAGCGATTGCTTCCGCCCTTGCCATCAAGTTTGTCGTTGCCAAGCCCACCCTTGAGATCATCATCTCCGGCTTGACCTTGAAGAATGTCATTCCCCTCTGCACCATGAAGTGTGCTGCCATCGGGAGATGAAGTGATGAAATCGTTGCCTGATGTTCCAGTATAAATAAAGTTTTCTGCAGAGGTGATTGTTTGTGTTAATGATGATTCGATTGCTGCCTGATGCTCCGCAAGTGTGAGCTCGATTGCTTTCGCAAGCATTCTGTGGCCGGCTTCGGTCGGATGTAATGAGTCAAAGTAGAGAAAACCAGCTTCGGTTTGTTTCCGGTGGGATGTCTGATTCTCTGCAGCAACTGTAGGCAGATTGTATAGAATTCCGTCTTTCTGGTCAAGCTGAGCTTCTTCTTGTGCAGCATCAGTTGTATTGATAATGCCATATTGTTTGAAGTTTCCGAGTTTGTCACCAAAACGCTTCCAGTTGTATTCGTATTCGTTATTGAAGGAAATAATCGTTGCATAGGGGAACATTTTTGTGATTTCGTTTGCTATCTGTTGGGTTTTGATGTGTAGGATCGAGTTGGCGCCAGACTGAATTTGCTCCTGCCAGCTCTGTGGAAGATCTCTGATGTAGGGCAGGACATAGTTCACCCCATCCACGCTGCCAATGATCGGGGCCCCACTAGAGATTAAAACAGTTTTTGCATTGCTATTGCGCAGCAAGGTGATCAGATTGGCTTTGCTGTTGTTCAGAATCTGCTCAAAAGCGGTGTTGAGATTCTGTTGTTGCAGTACCGTCGCCAGGATGTCATTTCCTCCGCCCCATATCACAGTGAGTTGGGCAGAAAGATCGCGGCGATCGCGTTGGAAAAAATGCTCAATCTGTGAGCGTATCCCTAGTTGGCTGACGGCATAAGGAGGCTTAAGGAGCTCTGTTGGGAACTGTCCAAAAGCATTCAAAACATCAAAGATCGTCTTTCGGCCAGTCAGGGCGCCGCCAAGTGCATAGGAGGGGTTCTCGTCGGTTGCGGTGATTGGGCTTGGACCTCCCCCGATGAAGCGATTGGTAATGTCTGAACAAAACTTGTTCTGCGTGGATGTGCCAATGGATTGGCGTAAGAAGGTTTGCCAGTTATTGTTCGAATAGTTAAACGTTTTGCCGCTCCATCCAGGACGGGCGTTGGGATAGAGAACCTGTTTGTACATGGCGGCCGATCTTGAGCCAAAATCGCTCATGCTGTCGCCGAAGACAGTGATGTTTAGAATATTTTTATGGCTATCATCTGCCCTGTACGATCTTTCGATAGGGATCGGCGGTGTTGGGCAGTCGAGATACATTTTATTGGTTCAGTGATGACTTACGTTATCGCTTTTGCCGCTGATCTTTTTCATTTGGGTGATGCTTCTTTTAACGAAGTTGTGAAGCGTTGCTGTATGGGAGGTCGGAATGACTTGCTGCAGCCTCCCAACCTGCTGATTGCTGTCACGCCATAGAATTGTTTTGCTTTGACGACGCTCACAGCTGATGGCAGCACCTGTAGCAACGGAACTGGCCTGGGAAGCCGTGATCGGTTTGGAGACCCACGTGCAGCTGGGTACCAACAGCAAGATTTTCACGTCCGCTTCCACGGCCTACGGGGATGACCCCAACACCCATATCGATCCCGTGGTGTGTGGACTGCCAGGCACGCTTCCGGTTTTGAATCAAAAGGTGCTCGAGTACGCCGTTAAGGCGGCGATGGCGCTGAATCTCAACATTGCCGAACACAGCAAATTCGATCGCAAGCAATATTTCTATCCAGATCTGCCGAAGAACTACCAGATTTCTCAATTCGATGAGCCGATTGCAGAAGAGGGCTGGATCGAGGTGGAAGTTGCAGAGAAAGGTAAAGACACCTACCTGAAAAAGATCGGAATCGAGCGCCTGCACATGGAGGAGGATGCTGGCAAGTTGGTGCACGCAGGAAGCGATCGCCTGGCGGGCTCGACGCATTCGCTCGTGGACTACAACCGAGCGGGCGTAGCCCTCGCCGAGATCGTGAGCAAGCCCGATTTGCGCAACGGTCGGGAAGCGGCGGAATACGCCTCTGAGATCCGCCGGATCATGCGCTATCTGGGTGTGAGCGATGGAAACATGCAGGAGGGCTCCCTTCGCTGCGACGTCAATATCTCCGTGCGTCGGGGCCCTGATGCTCCCTTTGGCACGAAGGTGGAGATCAAGAATATGAACTCGTTTTCTGCTATTCAGAAGGCTTGCGAATACGAGATTCAGCGGCAGATCAAGGCTTATGAAAGTGGTGAGCTGATCGTTCAGGAAACGCGTCTTTGGGATGAGAGCAAACAGCTCACCAAGAGCATGCGCAGCAAGGAGGGAGCAAGCGATTACCGCTATTTCCCCGATCCGGATCTTGGTCCAATTGAGGTGAGCGTTGATCAGCGCGAAGCCTGGAGGAGTGAACTGCCGGAGCTGCCATCGGCTAAGCGCCATCGTTATGCCGATGCCCTTGGGCTGTCTCAGTACGACGCGCGCGTGCTGACCGACGAACGTTCGATGGCGCAGTATTTCGAAACCGTTGTGGCCGCCGGCGCAGACGCCAAGTTGTCAGCGAATTGGATTACGGGTGATATTGCCGCTTACGTCAACAGCAATCGCCTGAACTTCGATGCCTTGGCCTTTCGCCCTGAACAGCTCGCCGAGATGGTCAAGCTGATTGATGGCGGCAAGATCAGCGGCAAGATCGCCAAGGAGATTCTCCCCGAGCTTCTTGAGAAGGGTGGTTCTCCTAAAGCGATTGTGGATGAACGTGGACTGGGGATGATCAGCGATCCTGCGGCCATCACTGCGATCGTGGAAGAGCTGCTGGCTGCTCATCCTGATGAGGTAGAGGCATTCCGTGGTGGAAAAAATAAACTGCAGGGCTTCTTTGTGGGGCAGCTGATGAAGAAAACTGGCGGTAAAGCTGATCCCAAATTGGCCAATCAGATCCTCAGCATGAAACTCAAGGGATAGCGGCTTCTGATTGGTCGCTCTGCATTAATGAGCGGCCATCGGCTGCGATCAGAATCCGCGTTGTCAGGGCTGGAGGATCTCCGGCCTGTTCCCAGCCGGGTGTACCGCCAGGAATTTTGAATTCAAAGCCTTCTGGACCTGCATGGAGGAGGCAAGGATTGTTGGTCGCACTCCCATACATGCAGGTTCCCGGGCGATAGACCCGAAGGCCCCCGTTACGTCGAGTTGCAGCACCGCGGGCCAGATTCAGGGCACGTCTTGCCGAAAGAGGATTGTCGCGGACAAACAGATTCACGGACTCTGGGTCGGGTGTGATGTCGGCGTAAGGGCTGGGGCCGGTGCTGACCTCTGGATCTGCAGGAGGCCGGTCAGGTTTGGCGCTGCTCTCCAGCTCGGGGGTTGCAACGCTTGGGGTTTTCAGTGTGGTGGGCTCGCAGCTCACCTCAGGCGTGCTGAGGTCGACCAGGCTTGCCGCCACCGGACGTCGCGTGCTCCTCTCAAAACATTGATATTCGACTGGGTCGCTCTGTGCAGATTGCGCAGTGAGGAATAGCAGCGTTGTCCATCCCAGTGAGCTAGCCAACCGTTTCATGGCCACCTGGTGCATTAAAGCCTTGGAACGTAGTGAGCTATTTGTCGATTGGTCAAGGCGTCTGATGTGACAGGGTCCGACTGAGGCGTCACGCGTGATGCTCATGCTCTGCCGATCGCTCGTCTTTATCTCTGCACCTCCTGTTGCCTGGGGTTTGCCGCTGCTTCGGTCATTGCGTGGAGTTTGCTGTCCGTTGAAAGAATCGGATCAATCAAGTTGCGGCGGTGCATAAAGCAGCTCACGGACCTGTGACGTCCAGCTCTGCGGAAAGCCCCTGTTTTCAATGACAGAGTCAGCAAGTTCAATCTTGCGATCCGTAGGCCATTGGGCTCTGATGCGTTGCTCGGCCTCCTCAAGAGAGAGCTGATTACGGGTGATGAGTCGTTGTCTTTGCTGGGTTGGCGAGCAGTACACCACCCAGACTTCCGAACAAAGACTCTCCAACCCAGTTTCAAACAGCAGAGGGATCATCAATGCCACAACACTCTCGCCGACATGCGTCTGCAGCTCCTGGTCGAAACGTTGTCGCACCAGCGGGTGCAGTTGAGATTCCAGCCAAGTCCGTTCTTGTGGATCGTTGAACACAATGGAGCCGAGTGCCGCACGGTCAAGGCCTTCACTGAGCTCGCTTTGTACTTTTACGCCGTAGCGCTCCAGCACCGCACGAGTCGCCGGAGTGCCCGGAGCCAACGCTTCATGGGCATAGAGATCTGCATCAAGAACGGCAATGCCCTGTTGTTCTAGAAAATGCCCCACGCTGCTTTTTCCACTGGCGATGCCACCGGTTAGGCCGATGCGCCGTTGCCGTCCTTCCCAGCGTTGTCTTTCACTCAAGGAAAGGGGTTCGTCCCTTGAAAGTATGACCTTGCCGTCTCTTTCAGAGCTGGGCGATGCCGTCGTAAAAAGCATAGAAAGAGCTGCTCGGTTGGTTTTGCAACCTGATCAATGACGCCATCTGTGACCTGGTCTCCAATCTCCGGAGGAATCACTGCTCCCTCCGGCTTCAAGGCGGCGGGATTAAGCGCAGGTCTCAAGCCATCCAGGAAACCTGATCTCTCCCTTTTGCTGGCACCAGAGGCTGCGGTCTGTGCTGGCACCTTCACCACATCCGTTGTCCGCGCCGCCTGCGTGGATCTTTGTGCGGATCGTCTGCAAGTGACGTCCGGTCGCGTGCGAGCCGTGGTGACCAATTCTGGGCAGGCCAATGCCTGTACCGGTGATCGGGGTCTTGCCGACAGCCTTCTGATCACAGAAGCGGTTGCAGATCGTCTGGGTTTATCTCAGGACGAGGTCTTGATTTGCTCGACCGGGGTGATCGGTGAACCGATCGTGATCGATCCCCTTCTTGCCGCGGTGGATCCCTTGGTGAGCTCCTTAGCCCCTGATGGTGGTGGTGCAGCTGCTCAGGCCATCCTGACGACGGATCTGGTGGAGAAGCAGATCGCCTTGGAGGCTGTGTTGGGCGGGCGCCGGGTGCGGATCGGTGGGATGGCGAAGGGGTCCGGGATGATTCACCCCAACATGGCCACGATGCTCGGATATCTCAGCTGTGATGTCGCTGTGCCCTGTGACCTGTGGCAAGACATGGTGCGCCGGGCGGTGAATCGTTCGTTTAACTCCATCACCGTGGATGGTGACACCAGCACCAATGACACCTTCTTGGCCTTCGCGGCAGGAGAGCCACTGCCAGAGGATCAGCTCGAGGCATTGGAGGAGGGGGTCACGATGGCGGCCCAGCATCTGGCTCGCTCGATTGCCCGGGATGGCGAGGGCGCCACCTGCTTGATGGAAGTGCAGGTGGAGGGCACCGATTCAGAGGCGGAGGCGCGACAGATCGCGCGCACCATTTGTGGCTCATCGTTGGTCAAAACGGCCGTTCACGGAAGGGATCCCAACTGGGGACGGATCGTGGCGGCAGCGGGTCGTGCAGGTGTTGGGTTTGACGCCGGTGCGGTGGCTCTTTGGATTGGCCCCCATCAGCTGATGTCAGAGGGACAGCCGTTGCCATTCGATCGGGCTAGAGCGGCGGCTTATCTCAGTGAACGCGCTTGTGGTGGCTATCTCGTGGATGACACGGTGCAGATTCGCCTGTCTCTTGGTGATGGTGCAGGTCAGGCAATCGCCTGGGGATGCGATCTTTCGGATCAGTACGTTCGCATTAATGCCGATTATACTACGTAAGCCAAGAACCTAGTAATCATGGTCTTAGTCGAGGTTCTGTTTTCATGGGTAACACCTCGGTAACACCCTTCAACAACGTAACTGTTGTCTACTTCAGTCTATCGAAAGCAACAGAAGCTGAAGTGATACTGGTTCTACCTCAACAGATAAAAAGCCAATAATTCGCTAAGAGTGTTCACTGTGATACAAATGTTGCCAAGAAAGTGCATCTCTGTGTGAAGAAGTCCAGCAAAGCAATACTTGCCAGGCATAATGTCGCCTTAATTAATACCGCTCTATCTATTTGAGCTTCTACGGGTAACGCATGGGGGATATTGTATGCAGAAAGGTATATGTAAATCGATTCAAAAATTTCTGTCACTTTTTAGGTGCTCGTCGTTGTGCTCTGAGTGCTCCTGAGAAGCGTTGAATCCTTTCTTTGGAGGAGAAGTTGCTCCAATAACGCTTTAAAGCAGCACTTAGAAGCGTCTTGGGTGCTTCAAAGGTGCATTGCAAGTAACGCCACAAACGGTAACCACCAATAATCATAAAAATTTATGCAATTAACGCATAATCATTGCAGAAGCTAATATCACTCGAAAAATAAAAAAATTGCCTTAAGGTTCTGCATTGTCTATTTTTTGAATTTTGCGCTTTCTTTTTAATTGTGTATTTGCATTGATAGCGATTTCAATGCCAATTGCAGCAAACGCTCAATATCCATATTCAAATAAGGGTGCAGATGTTTATAGACGACAGCGAGAGCAAAGACAACGAGATGACCTGAGAAGATTACAAGCCCAACAATGGCGACAACAGCAGCAGCTAAACCAGCAGCAAAATTACAATAGAAATCAACAGCAATATCAGAGACAACAGCAATGGAATAATTTACTTCGATAACTATTTATTGCATAGCCGAGAATACTTTATGATTGGACATTGAACCTAGTGTCCGAGGAGTGAAATCTTCAGCTCACTCAACCTTCCCAATGCCAGACATCAGTCAGTGCGAGAAGGAAGGTAAGAGATGGAAGACTACAGCGATAGATGGAATCAATGGCAAGGATAAAAGCTATTATTGTGTCAAAGGTTCTAAGTAAAGGCAATGACTACCTATACAATCATCCTTAACAAAACAACTGGAGAGACAGAAACCCAATGGTCTTCTGAATCTCACGAGGAGATCATGAAACTATGGGAGGAGGAAAAGACCGAACAGGATAAGTTCAGCAAGATTGATATGGAGTTAATTCTTTGCAAGGATGACGAAGTGATAGATGACTATGAGATAATAGATGCTCAACGGGAGTGGATAGTAATTGACTAAAAAACTACACTCATCAACAAAAATGAAAATCCTATTAGCGCCATTGCTCCTTGCAGTTTCACTGCCAGCCTTTGCAGAGGTTGATCCCAAGATTCATAAGCTTTGCATAGAAGCAAAGGATTATGCGGGATGCGTATTAATACAGGAGGGAAAAGCCAATGAAAAGAAAAGTTTAAAAACGTCAGGCATATGCGCTAAACAAGATATGTCTGGTTGCGGTTCAGTTTTTGTACAAGTCAGTGAGGGAAGCTCTCTGTTTGAAAATCCAATAAATAGCAACCAAGAATTAACAATAAATAATTCGGTAGATGCCAATAGATTCTTTGAAAAAGACGAGACTGAAGTCCAGAATGGATTTACCTATAGAAATAGTTCAGTCAGACAATTGAAAATAAGGGGTTCATATGGAAGATATTTGAGTTTTTGGGGTAGAAGCAAGAATGAATACCAAGGAACATCAGGTTCGTACAATCCTGGCAGCGCAGGAAGTGTTAACTGTACCTCTACAAGCTATGGCTATGGATCAACTTCTACTAATTGCTCTCGAAGCGGCTATGTAGCTCCTAGCTATACACCTGGTACGTCTGGTGGCATTCAAGCTAGATGGTTTGAGTACGAGCTTGATTGTCGAGATAGAACTTATAACCGTAAAGGTGATAAGGCAAAAGGCTTGATTAATAAAGGATGGATGGACGTTTATTACGATCCAACTGCAAGGGCTGTTGCGGATAAATATTGTCCAATAATCAATTCATTACGTAAGAAAGTTTAGCTGGAATACATATGCGGAAAATTCTTTCTATGCTGCTGTAATCCATAAGCAACAACAGCATCCATTTCTTCTTTTGTTGGATTGTCTCCAAGTGCAGCTCGTTGAATCTTGTATTCACGATTGGGATCAACTTCTGATCGTGAATGTGTTTTAGACGCTCCGCTGAGATGGCTCTGTGACGAGCCTAAATGAACTTCACCATTGTTTCTATGCGGATATGGGCTTGGAGCTGCTCTAGAGGCATATGAAGCACGCTCAGGGAGCACAGGAGGTAGCGGTGCTTCACCTTCAATAATTGGTAATTGAGCTTCATTTAATTTCTGTTGATAAAGACGCTCATTCTCTGCATCTCTTAATTCAATCTCTTTCTTCATCGTTTCGATACGACGAAGTTCTTCAGCAGATGGGATGTCCTTGCCTAAGACAGCACCAATCAATGGATTTATTAAATAGTCACTAATAACATCACCTACTGGTTGCACAAGCATATCGGCTGCAATGCCAGCAACACCAGTTATGATTGACGCTCTTGGTATTGCTTGTAGACGTACTGAACCTCCCTTCAATACTGGCTTCATTTCATATTGAGGAATCCTTGGTGCGTTGAATTGATTAGTGGGTACAGACAAACGAGGTTGTCCAAAGGCTTGTCTTTGAGCATCCCTAATCATTGATTGCTGTCGTTTTGCAGCTTGATCCACAAGGTTCCTATCTGTAGTTGGTGTTGGCTTATCAATAAACCTTGTATTGGGATTTGCATTCTCCCTTAGTTGTCTTGCTGTCTCTCTACCTAAATCATCAGACAATTGAGAACCAGAAGGTTGTTGAATTGGTCCTTGGATAAGTTCTTGTTGTGTTGCTGAAGCAGCAGAAGTTGAAGGACGCATTCCTCTCCTCTTCTGATATTTATTTTTATGCATTTGTTTTAGTAGTTATTTCTAGAAACGCGCTCTTACGTTCAACACCATTCAGAATGCGCTGTTCTGATGGCAATGACTGAAGATGGAATCAAACCATCGAGACGAACAAACACCACCAAATTTTTCGTCTGTATCAACTCAGTCGAGTGCTGGTGCAATGCCAGCGATAAAGTCAGTCATCCCATCCATGAGCGGGATGAACTGCTGGTTCAAGGATATGGAAAGACAAGAAACAATTACCTAGCTCTTGTATTTGCATATGTCCAACAACCTGGACAAACTTGCCAATCAACTGATCATCATAGGCGAGCAATGAGAACTCGCCTTCCAATCTTGGACTGTGTAGTGACTCGAATTTTAGACAATCACCATCGAATACTCTATCTTTAAGAGCAGGATGGGTATCGTGATTTGAGTCGCGTGAGGAATGGAAAGGTTGTTGCTGTTCATACTCACGCTTTAACTCCTCTATGCGATACTCTAAGTCGTAAAAGTGAGTGTAATCAGACGGACACAAGAGCAATTCATATCGCTTGATGTCGTAGGAATGTTTAGCGTATGGCTCAAGGACATGCGCATTAGTCACATATCCTTGAATACGCATTAAGGTATTCATATTGAGGTGGTAGGTATTGGTTTAAACCGCTTCCAACTCTTTGGGTTGCGGTTGATAAGTCAAAGAAGGATGGAGCATATCTGCTGGCATTCCCGCCTTATGAAACTGACGGAAGGCAAAGACACCAAGCACATATAGTTCGTTCCTAATAAACTTATCTGTAACTCCATGCGCTTCTAGTTTGGCGATGGAGCGACACTTGCTATTAATCCAGTTGTAGTCTTTAAGAGTCAAGCCGTTGTTAGATGCCATAGATAATACTTTGATTTAATTAATTAAAAGGGTTCAGGGGTAGTAGAATAAGGATGAACATTATGTCTATCCATGGGACATCTGTTTCATCAGTATTCAGTCTCTTTGAATCCTCTTATTAGTAGTTAGTTAATCAATTCGTCTGTCCAATCGCTACGCTCTTGGAGACTCATTGACTTTGTGTCGTGTTGGTTTTAGGGTTATTTCTCCCTGTATACGGGGGGGATCTCTCCCTCATACGTGCGCCAATAAGACTATGACTGAGGTTTAAGAGGCAACTAGCGTCAATTGTGATAGGCGATTAATCACCATTGAGTTTTTCTTGCATACGTTGCTCTACATCCGCTTGCAACCGCTCATATTCTTCCCACTCAGCGTCATCCCATAACTCGTTGGAAATGCCTTTGACGTGAATGATTTGATAGTTATCGATTCTGAATTTGGGTTTCTTAGCAGGTTGATTTGCAACTCCTTTCCATTCAGAGTAATACTCTTGCTGCTCTCTACGTCTCTGTTTTTGTTTCTCTCGCTGTTCCTTCGTTAGTGGTTTGTGTTCAAGAACAAGTCGTTGGAAGACACGTGCTTTTGACTGTCTGACTTTGACATCACTTGAATAACTATCAAGTTTATTCCAAGCAGTTGAGTTGATTCTCAGATTGAGTTGAACATCACCAGTTTCACCTTTGTATCTGATGCTCTTGGATAAATCCGAATCCATCTCATACTCTTCCATGTCGCCAGTTTCTGGATTATAGAAGCGATACCCATAACCATTGTTGTATCCAGGAATTCCTAGGTGAATGATGCGTGTCGCCATCTGCCATAGATGAACATCAGCGTCATCCGCCATTGTCTTTAACCGTTCTGCCACTTCTGTAGAGACACGAACGCACAGTGGGCGTCGAGTAACTCTCATACTTGCAGTCTTTCCTTCTCGAGGTACACGCTTGAAGTCCTTTTGTCCCTCTTTCCTCAGTTTTCGGTTGTACTTTTGGTCTTTGGTTAGCTTTTTTGGCATAGATATGGGTGGTGAATGTGAATAACTGACACCTCTGCGCTTCTACAAGGCGCGTTAAAGGTATGATAGGTGGAATTCTCTAACACGCATTTAATCGCCGCTTGAGAGTCTTACAGAGTGTATAGAGAAGTTGTGGTTATTTGTTTACCTGCTCTGCAGAAGAGCGACGACGGTTAGTAGCGACAGTTGTTACTTTTCCTACGTGGGTATTTGGAAGTTCGTCAACCCAATCCAAATGTTCTTCTGCTTTGCCCAGTGATTTTCTTCCTTTGCCAAGTATCTCGGTTTGTTCTGCAGCGCGGTAATGGAAGTAATGCTCTTCGATGTATTTCATACTCGTATCGCAGTTGGCAGCAATCACAGGAACTGGTGTTCCCGCATTCAGTCGTAAAGTGATATGTGTGTGGCGGAAACTGTACCAAGTTATGTTCTTGCCGCTGTGTACGTCAACTTTTCGACAGTTGTTACTGTCATCCTCACTCCAGTCTGCAAGACGTGCTTCTACCAATGCTTCTGAGATGGAATCTTTCCACAAACGCTCGCTCATCTGTGTTCCTCTTGATTGGTTGAGGAAGATAAAGTCGTTTGGCTTGGTGTATGTGCTTATTTTTCTCAATCTTTCCAAGTGCTTTGCTATTGGTGCACTGCAGCGATAACTTCTCCCAGTCTTTGTGTTTTCTGCGGGAACGTCAATTAATACCCAAGTCTTACGTTCAGCAACTGGAATTGTCGTGTTTTCTGATATATGCCGCCACTGTATTTTTCTTAGTGAGCCTGGACGAATCCCGCTATCCATTGATATTCTCATCGCAAGATAAAGCATCTCGCGGTGTATTAGTTGAGTCCTTCCTCTCTCGCTACCTATTTGTATGTTTGTCTCTGTCTTCCATTTGCCTTGAGAGTTTTTCTCCATCTCATAGTCATCATTCAGGATTCTTGTCTTTCCCTTAATCCAATAGAGTCGACAGCATCTTTCTAGTTCTAACCATTCGTTCTCGGTTAAATCATCTCTTCTGTGCTTTTTGTCTTTTGGAAGTTTGACACTTGGTAGTTCTGGTATTGAATCCCTTTTGATAAATCCTTCTGCCACTGCAACTTCGTTGAATGCTCGTCGCAGTGTTGATATTTCTTGGTTGATGGTTGTGTTTTGTGGAGTATCTTTGCCATATTGAAAAGCGCGTTCTTTTCTCCATACCTCATAGTTGAGAAACGTGTTCCGCCTTATCTTGTGTATCTCTTTTCGAGTATCTCCAACAAATTCACTCATCCATCGCAATTGAGTTTTAAGCAACCGGAATCGTGCTTCTGATATTCCTGTATGTGGCGTTCTGCTTATTTTCTTGTGCTCTTTTGCTAAGAACTTGTCAACCATATCGCCAAATTTTAGCCCTCTAACTGATTCTCCTCTTTCGGATTTTCCTTTTAATTCGATAAACTTCTCGACGCCTAGCATCCATGCCTTCTCTGATCCTGCTGGTGTTGGCTCAGGAATGTCATCGCTTTGAGTTTTTAAGGCAAAACGATGTCTCTTTCCCGACTCTTTATCGTAAAAATAGAGATACCATCGTCCGCCTTTGTCTGCTCGGCGATATACATAAGCATTTTTGTCTGTTGGTATGCCTCTCTTGTCGAGGATGTTCCCGTCAGGCATCTCTAAAAATGCCGAATTGGGTAACGGATGGGTAACACCAACGTCGTCACGACTGGGATTTGCTCGATGTAAGTCAAGGGTAACACCTGGGTAACAGCTCTGCAATTCACCCAGAACCGTTGGTATGACTGGAGCCATGAGGTTACGTTCGCATCAATGCCGACTACACCACCTAAGGCCTGGACATCGCTGCAAAGATGGTTGCGCTGAGGAGGACCTGTTGATGCCCGCCGAGACCAATGCCTCTAAGCCGAACTCCAAGCGTCCGGCTCGTCCGCGCTTTTGGGTTGGTCCCCTGGTTGCAGGGGCGTGCTTCGCGCTTGGTTATGGCATTACACAGCGCGTTGTTTTGATCCGATCTGGCTTGGAGCAGGCTGAGCCTCAGTCTTTTAGGGCGCGTGCCTTTCCAGGGGAAAGCCTCGAGGCGCTGCGGCTTCGCTATGGAGAGACCGGGACGCTTGAGGCTGATGTCGCGGCCAAAGAATTAATCGAAGCGAAGGCATCCAAGCAGGCGAATGCGCTGAAAAAAGCCAAGCTCGCTAAGGAATTGGAGCAGCGCAAAGCGAAAGAGGAAGCCGAGCGCATTGCTGCGGCAGCGATGGAGCGTGATCGCAGTCAGCAAGCCGTACTGAATACGCCCAGTCCCCTTGAAGATATGCCAACCCTGAATGAAACGATTCTGTTGGAGGCCGACGCTCCTACTGAGTTGCTGGATCCAGAACTCCCTTTGGATGCGCCAAACGCGTTTCCGACAGAGCCCTCAACGTTGACCCAGCCGACCCCCGCAGCAGAGCTGGAAGCTTCAGTAATGGTGGAGTCCGTCGTTGTCGAACCCGAACCGGTTGAACCGGTTGAGCCTGAGCTTTTCGTGACGCCAGTGGAGTCGACTCCTGCTCCTTGATCGCATGTCGCTGATCGGGGGCTGAATCTGCCACAGTTCCAGTGTCGAGATGTATGGCCATGACCTCCCGAGATGCTCTGCTTAGAGCTGCGATGCATCGTGTGCTCGCTCGGATGGGTCATGGCATGGCCGATGCCGCGGCTGGATTGGCGGTGATTGTGCAAGATGCTCCCGATCGCGTTCGCCAGGAATGGGATTTGTTTCAGGAAGAAGTGAAAGCTGAAGCCAAGAGGCTTGATCGCGAAGGGGCTGGACGTGGCGTGGATGCGGAGTCCTCGCCTGCTTCATCTGCGGAAGAGGAGAGTTTGCAAACCAAGATTGATCAATTGCGAGCCCGGGTCGCTGAACTCGGGATGCGCATGGAGGAGCGGCCGTGATCCTGTTCACTCGCTTGAAGGCCCTGCTGCGAAGGGCCTTCCGCGGACTACGTATTTGGCGTGCTGTTTTCACCCTGCTGTTGTTTTTGTGGTGGGATGCCAGAGCCTTCAGCTATCCGGGAGGTCCAACACCGGAGCGGCGTGAAGCGCGCCAGCAGTTGCGTGCTCGCTGGCTGACGCAGGAGCTGCTTCACCTGGGATCGGCGTTTATCAAGCTCGGTCAATTGCTGTCGGCTCGGCCTGATGTCTTGCCAGCTGGTTGGGTCTCTCAATTAGCGGCACTGCAGGACCGTGTTCCCTCCTTTTCCTTTGACCGTGCCCAGTCCGTTCTTGAGGACGAGCTTGGTGCGCGCTGCGCAGAAATCATTGATTTAGATGAGCAGCCGATCGCGGCGGCGTCTTTGGCCCAGGTGCATCGGGCGAGTCTTCGCAGTGGTCGCCAGGTGGTGCTGAAGATTCAGCGCCCTGGATTGGAGAGCGTGTTTCGGCTGGATCTCGAGGTGATGCAGCAGGTGGCTGCTGTGCTGCAGCGTCATCCCAAATGGGGACGTGGGCGCGACTGGGTGGCGATGGCGCAGGAGTGCAGGCGTGTGTTGCTCCGAGAGCTTGATTTCCGTCTTGAAGCTCAGCACGCCGCACGGTTTCGACAGCAGTTTCTCGATGATCCGAACATCCGAGTGCCTGGGGTGGTCTGGGAACTCAGTACCAGGCGCGTGCTGTGTCTCGACTATTTACCAGGGATCAAAATCAACGATCGTGCGGCCCTTTTAGACGCTGGCATTGATCCCTCCCAGGTGGCGGAAATCGGCTCGGCGAGCTATCTGCAGCAGTTGGTGCGCTACGGGTTTTTCCATGCCGATCCCCATCCCGGGAATTTGGCGGTCGCGGCCGATGGAGCGCTGATCTACTACGACTTCGGGATGATGGGGCAGCTTTCTGAACGCCTACGCAGGCGGTTGGGGGGGATGGTGAGAGCTGCTGCGGCAAGGGATGCTGCGTCCCTTGTGGATGAGATGCAAGCGGCTGGCGTCATCGCCACGGGTGTTGATGTGGGGCCGGTGCGGCGCTTGGTGCGTTTGATGCTGAAGGAGGCGCTCACGCCGCCATTCAGTAGCTCCGTGATTGACAAACTCTCGGGCGACCTTTACGAACTGGTGTATGGGCAGCCGTTCCGCTTGCCAGTGGAGCTGATCTTTGTGATGCGTGCCCTTTCCACCTTTGAAGGGGTCGGCAAAAGCCTTGATCCCGGCTTTAGCCTTGTAGCGATTGCCAAGCCCTATCTGCTGCCGCTCATGACTTCCAGTGGATCTGGCTCCAACGATCTTTTGAATGAATTTGGCCGTCAGGTCGGTGCTATTAGTTCAAGGGCTGTTGGCCTGCCTCGTCGGTTGGATGAAAGCCTGGAGCGCCTTGAGCAAGGGGATCTGCAACTCCAGATCCGCATGGGTGAGTCAGACCGTCAGTTCCGACGAATGGTGGCGGCTCAGCATTCGATCGGTCAATCGGTGTTGCTTGGCGGCCTTGCCGTAGCGGCCGCTTTGATGGGTGCCAGCTCTCGGCCCCTTTGGGCATTACTCCCATTAGGCGCGGCCCTTCCGGTTGGGATGGGTTGGTTAAAGCTGCAAATGAAACTGCGCCGGGATGCACGGATTGAGAATTTGTCAGGAACGGAACGTTGATCCTGATCGGCACTGTTTCTTTTAAGGATGAATGCCTTGCGTTGGGTTAATGGAACGATTGACTCATTGTTCGAGCCGATCGATTGCTAAGTGACAATTGTCGAGCGCTATTTCTTCGAATAAAGCTCTCAATCCCTGCAGAATTGAAACTGCTTTATGTTGCTTTCGTTGGTGCTTGGAGTGGCAG
Organism: Synechococcus sp. ROS8604; assembly: GCF_014279655.1. Taxonomy (NCBI): domain Bacteria; kingdom Bacillati; phylum Cyanobacteriota; class Cyanophyceae; order Synechococcales; family Synechococcaceae; genus Synechococcus; species Synechococcus sp. ROS8604. The sequence continues at coordinate 2,701,115 of NZ_CP047946.1, read as the reverse complement.
CTCCAGCTCCTTGCATCCCTGATCTAGCGACAGACCTTCCGTTGAGATGCGTGGAGTTCGTCGGGTCAGCTGCATGAGCAGTGACCCTTTGCTCCTTTGCTGGTGTCCCCCCAGAGTGGGGACGAGGGATCTGGAGCCTTACTCGCGACCCCGTGGCCCTTGGCCTGTTGCTCCGGCATACACCGCTTGATTGCCCAGTTCGTCCTCAATCCGCAGTAGTTGGTTGTATTTAGCGACCCGCTCGCTGCGGCTTAGCGAGCCAGTTTTGATCTGCCCGGCGCGCGTGGCGACGGCTAAATCAGCAATGGTGGTGTCTTCTGTTTCACCGCTGCGGTGGCTGATCACGCTGGTGTAACCAGACCGACCGGCCAGGTCGATGGCTTGAAGCGTTTCGGTGAGCGAGCCAATTTGATTCACTTTGATCAGGATTGAATTGGCGGTATTGGCATCGATCCCCTGCTGCAGGCGTTTGGTGTTGGTGACAAACAGGTCATCTCCAACGAGTTGAACGCGTTTGCCGAGGCGTTCGGTGAGCAGGGCCCAGCCGTCCCAGTCGTCTTCTGCTAAGCCGTCCTCGATCGAAATGATCGGGAAACGATTCACGAGTTGCTCCAGCTGGTCCACCATCTCGGCGCTGGAATAACTGCCGCCGCTAAAGGCATAGCGTCCGCCGCTGTAGAACTCGGTGCTCGCTACATCCAATGCGAGCGAAATTTGCTCGCCTGGCTTGTATCCAGCTTTTTCGATGGCCTGGACCAGCACTTCTCCGGCTTCCTCATTGCCCAGATCCGGAGCGAAGCCGCCCTCATCTCCCACCGAGGTGCTCATGCCTCGTTCGCTGAGCAGATTCTTCAGGGTGTGGAACACCTCCGTGCCCATTCGCAGGGCTTCCCTGAAATTGGGTGCTCCGTGCGGAACGAGCATGAACTCTTGGAAATCCAAGTTGTTGGCGGCGTGGGCGCCTCCATTGATCACATTCATCAAAGGCACCGGCAGCAGCGTTGCCATGGGGCCTCCCAGATAGCGATACAGAGGCAGGCCGAGGCCATTGGCGGCGGCGCGAGCTGTGGCCATGCTCACCGCGAGGATCGCATTGGCACCCAGGCCTGATTTGTTGTCGCTGCCGTCGAGTTCAAGCATGGCTGCGTCCACGCTGGCCTGATCCAGAGCCGACAGGCCACAGAGCGCTGGAGCAATCCGATCTTCGATGTGATCGACGGCCTTGGTGACGCCCTTCCCCATGTACCGGTCGCCTCCGTCCCTGAGCTCATGGGCTTCATGGGCGCCGGTGCTGGCTCCGCTGGGGACAATGGCGCGGCCACTGGCACCGCCTTCCAGCAAGACCTCTGCTTCCACAGTGGGGTTCCCACGGGAATCCAAGACCTCCCTGGCCACGATGGTGTCGATGACGAGATCGAGAGAATCGAGCACGGGCGGTGGTGATAAGACTGAACAGATCTTATGGAACGCCCCCTGCCGCGTCTCTTTGTGCTTTGGCAGCATGGAGGCATAACAGGCGGACTCAGCAGCATGCGCATGCTTCACACCATGCTCAGGGTGGGCGATTTGGAGAAATCAATCCGTTTCTACACCGAGGTGTTGGGGATGCAGCTTCTGCGTCGGAAGGACTATCCCTCCGGTCGCTTCACGCTTGCGTTTGTGGGATACGGGGATGAGCGCGACAACACCGTTCTTGAGCTCACCCATAACTGGGATACGCAGGAATACTCCCTTGGGGATGGCTATGGCCACATCGCCCTTGGTCTCGATGACATTGATACCGCGTGCACTGCGATTGCAGAAAAAGGTGGGCGGATTGTCCGTGAGCCAGGTCCGATGAAACATGGCAACACTGTGATTGCGTTTGTGGAGGATCCAGATGGTTACAAGGTGGAGCTCATTCAGCTGTCCTCCCGATCAGACGCGGCCTAATCGCGCCCCAACCCAATGACATCCACCTCCCGCACCAGCCTTGAGCCTCCGATCAGCCTGACGTCAGAGCCTGATCGCTTCAGTGATGACGCATGGGAGCTGTTGCTGTCTGGGCAGGATGTGGCCCGTCGTTGGCGTCATGAGGATCTCGATGTTGAGCATCTTCTTCAAGTGCTCTTCAGCGATGAGCGTTATCGACGTGTCGCTGGGGCTTTACCTCTGCCGATGGATCGCCTGCTCGATCGACTCGAGGGCTTTTTGGCTGAGCAGCCGATGGCGCGGGGCGAAGATCTGTTCGTTGGCGAGGATCTCGAATCCTTGCTGGAGGAGGCGGATCGGGTGCGCTCGCTTTGGGGCTCCCGTTTCATCGATGTCTCCCACCTCTTGATTGCGATGGGGCGCGACCCTCGTGTGGGTGCAGAGCTCTTTGCGCAATTTGGACTGCCCGCCGATCGCCTTGAAGCAGAACTGACCCGTGCTCCCGATCGCTCACCTTCCAGCGTTGCTGCGCCTCCTCCCCAACGATCCCCGCGATCCCAACGATCTCGTCCTCCGGCATCACCGCCTGCCCTTGCGTCCATCTCTCCAGAGCAGATGCCTTCAGTCCAACAGCCTTCAGTCCAACAGCCTTCAGCTCAAATACAGCAAGGGGCGTCGGCTGCATTGCCTCAGCGAATGGGCGATGGGATGGACGGGGCTGATGAGCTAATCAGTGAACCCACCGCGCTGGAGAGTTATGGCCGCGACCTCACCGCTGCTGCAGCTGCTGGACGGCTCGATCCAGTGATTGGTAGGGATGGCGAGATTCGCAGCTTGATCAAGGTGCTGTCTCGACGCGGCAAAAACAACCCTGTGCTGATTGGTGCGCCTGGCGTGGGTAAAACCGCGATCGCAGAGCTCTTGGCCCAACGGATTGTGGCTGGTGAGGTGCCCGAATCACTGCAGGGCTTGCGGCTCGTGGCGCTGGATGGTGGGGCTTTGATTGCTGGAGCCAAGTTCCGCGGTCAGTTCGAGGAACGTCTTCGGGCTGTGCTCGATGAGGTGAGCGATCCGGAAGCGGCCGTTGTGTTGTTCATTGATGAGCTCCACACGGTGGTGAACAGTGACCGATCCAGTGCGGATGCGGCCAGTTTGTTGAAACCAGCCCTCGCACGCGGGGAGTTGCGTTGTATCGCCGCCACCACTCCAGAGGACTATCGCCGCACCGTGGAGAAGGATCCGGCCTTGAACAGGCGCTTTCAGAAGGTGCCGATTCAGGAACCATCGATCGACCTCAGTGTGGAGATCCTCCGTGGATTGAAGGAGCGCTATGAGCTGCATCACGGGGTGACCATCACCGATGAGGCGGTGATGGCGGCTGCACAGTTGGCGGATCGCTACATCAGTGACCGCTGTTTACCGGACAAGGCGATCGATTTGATCGATGAAGCCGCTGCTCAGCTGAAGATGGATGTGACCTCCAAGCCCCAGGTGGTGGAGGATGCCGAGGCTGATCTCCGCCGAGTGGAGTTGGCGGTTCTCGCTGCGGAGCATGCGCCGGAAGGGGAACGGGTTCAGCTCCAGCGCAATCGTCTTGAGGCGTCTGACCAACTTGGTCAGCTCCGGGAGCGTTGGCAGGCCGAACGCGAGCAGCTCGAGGAGTTGCGTCAGTTGCTTCAGGACGATGAAGACCTTCGCCATGCCATTGCCGAAGCAGAACGGGACGGGAATTTGGAGGAGGCTGCCCGGCTTCAGTACGACCAATTGCATCGCGTCCAGCAACGCCGCGCCGATCTTGAACAGTTGCTGAGTCAGGCCCAGGAGGAGGGATCTGCGCTGTTGCGAGAACAGGTGGAAGCGGCTGATATCGCTGATGTGGTGGCGCGTTGGACGGGGATTCCGATCCAGCGCCTTCTCGCTGGTGAGCGTCAAAAGTTGTTGGAACTGGAACAACGCCTCGCCGAGCGGGTGATTGGTCAGCCGGAGGCAGTGCAGGCCGTAGCGGCGGCGATTCGTCGTGCCCGTGCTGGCATGAAAGACCCACGCCGTCCGGTGGGCTCATTTTTGTTTTTAGGACCGACAGGCGTGGGCAAGACGGAGCTCGCGAAAGCGCTTGGCGCTCTGTTATTCGACGAGGAGGAGGCTCTTGTTCGCCTCGACATGAGTGAGTTTATGGAGCGCAACGCTGTAGCGCGTTTGCTTGGGGCTCCTCCGGGGTATGTGGGCTACGAGGAGGGCGGCCAACTCACGGAGGCTGTTCGGCGTCGCCCCTATGCGCTGTTGCTGCTGGATGAAGTGGAGAAAGCCCATCCGGATGTGTTCAACGTGCTGCTCCAGGTGCTGGACGATGGACGGCTCACCGACTCGCAGGGACGGACCGTTGACTTTCGCCACACCGTGGTGGTGATGACCAGCAATCTGGCCAGTCGGGCGATTCTCGATTCGGCCCGACAAGCGCAATCGGGGGATGAGGCCGGAGTTGCTCAGGCGCTCCAGACCGCTGTGGACGATGCCTTGGCCCACCATTTCAGACCAGAATTTTTGAATCGGATCGATGAGGTCATTCGCTTCCGTCCGCTTGGGGTGGAAGATCTGGAGCGGATTGTGCGCTTGCAGCTTGACGATCTAGCCCACTTGCTCTCGGAACAAGGACTTGAACTGCGCGTGGATGATGCGGTGGCGCATGAATTGGCGACCCTGGGGTATGAGCCGGAATATGGCGCGAGACCGTTGCGTCGGGTGTTGCGTCGTCGCATCGAAAATCCGCTGGCGACCGAATTGCTGGAAGAGCGGTTTAACGGGGCTCAGGCGGTTCGGGTGTATTCCGGTGATACTTCAACCGAGTCGTTTCGATTCGAAGCGGAATGAACAGTTGATAAGCGTCCAGTAGGATGCTTGTTTGCCGTCACGTGCCCAAGGCACCGGCGTCAGTTCCGGCATCGCAAGATTCGTGACCAGCCCTACCTCCGAGGACACCGAAACAGCCTCCCCGCAAACACCGGCTGAAACAGGCCGAAGGGGTGGTTTTTTAGCTGCCACCTTCGAAGAGCTCAAGCTGGTGGTTTGGCCCAGCCGTCAGCAGCTATTCAGCGAATCAGTGGCTGTGATCTTGATGGTGAGCCTCTCGGCCGCGGCCATTTCAGCCCTCAGTCGTTTCTACGCTTGGGCCGCCTCTCAGGTGTTCCTTTGATCTGTTGCTTTCACAGCAGATCGCCTTTGTCCCAACTTTTTGTCCGCATCCGTGTCTGACCTCGATACCACCCAGCAGGAGAGCACCGAGGTGCTTGATCTGCCAGCACCCAATGAGGGAGAGGAAGGCACGCTTGAGTCGATGCCTGCACGCACATCGGTCGCCCGTTGGTATGCGGTTCAGGTGGCTTCCAGTTGTGAGAAAAAGGTCAAGGCCACTCTCGAGCAGCGTGCCGTCACCCTTGGGGTGAGCAATCGCATTCTTGAGATCGAAATTCCCGAGACTCCGGCGGTGAAAGTCAAAAAGGATGGCAGTCGTCAATCCACCGAGGAGAAGGTGTTCCCCGGTTATGTGCTCGTCCGGATGGTTCTGGATGAAGACACGATGATGGCGGTGAGAAGCACGCCAAATGTCATCAACTTTGTGGGTGCTGAAGATCGTCGTGCCACGGGTAAAGCCCGTGGTCACATCAAGCCCCGCCCCCTTAGTCGTCAGGAGGTGGACCGTATTTTCAAGCGCGCAGCCGAGAAGAAGACCGTCGTCAAAGTCGATCTCGCAGAGGGCGATCAAATCCTTGTGACCGCGGGCCCTTTCAAAGACTTCCAAGGCGAGGTCATCGAAGTGTCTGGGGAACGCAGCAAGCTCAAAGCCTTGTTGTCGATCTTTGGTCGAGAAACCCCAGTTGAGCTTGAGTTCTCTCAAATCAGCAAACAAAACTGATTGATTCGGCGGCCGTCTCCTGCGGAGGACGGCCTTATGAAATGGTTCGCCATTTCGCCGCACCGCCCCCCGAGGTCGGTGATCCGCAGATGTTTAACTCCGCTTGCCGATGGCCAAGAAAGTCGTAGCTGTGATCAAGCTGGCCCTTCAGGCCGGCAAAGCCAACCCCGCACCACCGGTGGGTCCTGCCCTCGGTCAGCACGGGGTCAATATCATGGCGTTCTGCAAGGAGTACAACGCTCGTACCCAGGACAAGGCCGGATACGTGATTCCGGTTGAAATTTCGGTTTTCGAAGACCGCAGTTTCACCTTCATCACGAAAACCCCTCCTGCCTCGGTTCTGATTACCAAGGCCGCTGGAATTCAAAAGGGTTCCGGTGAGTCCGCTAAGGGCAGTGTTGGCTCCATCAATCGCTCCCAGCTTGAGGAGATCGCCAAGACCAAACTTCCCGACCTCAACTGCACCAGTGTTGAATCGGCGATGCGCATCATTGAAGGCACCGCCCGCAACATGGGTGTTGCCGTTAGCGACTGAACGCCTTGTGTTCGTTGTTTGTTCCGTTCACTGATTTCGGGGGAGGCCTCAGTGCCGTTCGAACCCCACACCTGTCATGCCAAAACTTTCCAAACGCCTGGCCAGCCTCGTTACAAAAATCGAGGACCGTGCCTATTCACCTCTTGAAGCCATTCAATTGGTCAAGGAGAACGCCAACGCCAAATTTGACGAAACCATGGAGGCGCATGTGCGCCTTGGGATCGATCCCAAATACACCGACCAGCAGCTGCGTACAACAGTCGCTCTTCCACAAGGAACGGGTCAAACCGTCCGCATCGCGGTGATCACCCGCGGTGAAAAAGTTGCTGAGGCCAAGGCCGCCGGCGCTGAACTCTCCGGTGATGAGGACCTTGTGGAGGCCATCTCCAAGGGCGAAATGAATTTCGACCTTCTGATCGCGACCCCGGACATGATGCCGAAGGTGGCCAAATTGGGTCGTGTTCTTGGTCCACGGGGCTTGATGCCTAATCCCAAAGCCGGAACGGTAACCACCGACTTGGCTGGAGCGATTCAGGAATTCAAGGCAGGCAAGCTTGAATTCCGTGCTGATCGCACCGGAATTGTCCACGTCCGCTTTGGCAAAGCAAGTTTCACGGCTGAGGCCTTGTTGGAAAACCTCAAGACCTTGCAGGAAACCATTGATCGCAACAAGCCCAGTGGCGCGAAAGGTCGTTACTGGAAAAGTTTGTATGTCACATCCACGATGGGACCTTCTGTCGAAGTTGATATTGCTTTGCTGCAGGATATCGAGCAGGAAGCTTGAACACAGTGATGTAAATTTATGGACTGGCACTAGCCAGTCCACGGGCACGCGCCCGGCCTAAGACAGCAGGTTGTTCCATCTCAACAGCGTTGAGCATGTTTCATAAGTCCTGCCGAGGTAAATGCGACGATTTTTTCCCATTGGATTGGATCGACACGCGGCCTCGTCTCCCTCTGGAGCCCTGAAACGTCCGCGTGTCCAGCTTGTTCCTCCGATCTAATCCCTATGGGCCGCACTCTGGAGAGCAAGCAACAGATCGTCGAGGAGCTTAAACAGCTTCTTGGCGAGGCCGAAATGGCACTGGTCCTGGATTATCAGGGCCTCTCCATCAAGGAAATGTCTGATTTGCGGACTCGTCTGCAGGCCAGCAACGGCGTTTGCAAGGTGACTAAAAACACCTTGATGCGTCGTGCCATTGATGGTGACAGTGTCTGGTCAAGCCTCGACTCTCTTTTGAGTGGCACCAACGCCTTCATCCTTGTTAAGGGTGATGTCGGCGGTGCTTGTAAAGCTCTGCAAGCTTTCCAAAAAGAGACGAAAAAATCCGAGACCAAGGGCGGCCTTTTCGAAGGCAAGCTTCTGTCTCAGGATGAGATCAAAGCTATTGGGGAACTTCCTTCCAAGGAAGCGCTCATGGCCCAGATCGCAGGCGCCATCAACGCAGTTACCACCAAGGTTGCTGTGGGTGTCAACGAGGTTCCATCCGGTCTTGCAAGAGCGCTCAAGCAGCACGCCGATAGCGGCGAAAGCTGAACGTCTTCGACCTCACTTTTTTTTCCTGATCTGTTGCTGATTCCCAATCATGTCTGCAAAAACCGACGAAATTCTTGAATCACTGAAGACACTCTCATTGCTTGAAGCTTCCGAGCTTGTCAAGCAAATCGAGGACGCTTTTGGTGTGTCTGCTGCTGCATCTGCTGGTGTAGTGATGGCTGCTCCTGGCGCTGCCGGTGGTGGTGAAGCGGCTGAAGAGAAGACCGAATTTGATGTTGTGCTGGAAAGCTTTGATGCTGCCGCCAAGATCAAAGTGCTCAAGGCTGTTCGCGAAGCCACAGGTCTCGGCCTGGGCGATGCCAAGGCCATGGTCGAGGCTGCTCCAAAGGCCATCAAGGAAGGTGTCTCCAAGGATGACGCTGAAGCCTTGAAAAAGGCCATCGAAGAGGTGGGTGGCAAGGTCACCATCAAGTGATCTGTTGGAGCCCTTGCTTCTAAGCAACAGGGCTCTATCCCTCCAATCATCCCTAGCCGGTTCTCTGAACCGGCTTTTTTGATGGCCTCCAGCCTGCGGCTTTTGCCCATAAAAAAAACCTGCCAAAGGCAGAGTTTTTAAAGAACAACGCATTCAGGAGTCTTTCCTTGTTTCGACCCTGAAGAGGCGAACAGCACTCCTCACAATTGGAACCTAAGCAGATTTGCTTGGTTGGGGTGATGGCAGGTTGTCGCTCATCCAACTGTCCCTGATGCTTTGTTTAAGGGCGGAATGGAATCACTTCAAGGGGGATGGGCCCCTTCCCGGCGTAGCTGGATGGGGATCGTGGTGCCCTTGGCGCTTGGGCCACTGTCGCCATCCGAACCGAACGGCTTGGACGATTTGAGGCCTTTGCTCGCAATTGATTGAGCGATTCACTGTTGGCGAAATACACGTGGCTCAGGGTTCGCCCCTGATAGGCCCGACGCTCCAGTTGCCAACCTGGTTCCAGTTTGAGTTTAACGAAAGCATCTTTGTTGCGTCTGGCTTGTCGGGCCCTGGCTACGACGACTGCTGTGCTGCGGTTGGGGTCCAGGGCGTGAAGCTCCAGCCCCCGTTGTCCTTGTCGAAGGCGTAAGCGAACCGATTTTTGTGTGTCTTCTCCTGCCGTGCGCAGTGAATATCCATTGCTATCGAGATAGCGGCTGCAAATGCCCGTGAAGTCAAAGCTGTTCAACGATGGTTCAACCAATCCATCGGCTTGATCTTTCCAACAAAGAGGACGGGCTTTGATCTGCTCAAGCACCAACAGTTTCCAGCTGTCACGACCAACGGCGCGGGCCAGGATCGCAAACTGCTCTTGGTTGAGGGGCTTGCTGTCAAATAGCGATCGGGTCCCCCCTGGCAAGGCAGCGGAGCTGGCCCCCAGGATCAGGGCTGTTCCAGTCAAAAGGAGCCGCCGGAGGTAGGTTCGCCGCATAAACGGGGGCTCCAAAGTGGAGAACAACGACCTGTTGTACCGAACATCCGGTGGTGGAATCAATGGCTGATGGACCTGATGGACGTGGTCGCGTCGTGGCAGCAGCGACGGATGGTGCCTGCAGTGGCAACCCAGGGCCTGGTGGCTGGGGTGCGTTGATTCGTTTTGAAGACGGGAGTGTGGAGGAATTTGGCGGTGCGGATCCGGCCACGACCAACAACCGGATGGAGTTACAAGCTGCACTTGCCACGTTGCAACGCCTGGCTGAATTACCGCTTCATCCCGATCTCACGCTGCGCACCGACAGCAAATATCTGATCGACGGACTCGGCAGTTGGATGGCCGGTTGGAAGCGCAAGGGCTGGCGGACTGCGGCAGGCAAGCCAGTGCTCAATCAGGATCTCTGGCAGGCGTTGGATCAGGCTCGGCTTGCTGAGGTGCCACTCCGCTATGTGAAAGGCCACAGCGGAGACCCTGACAACGACAGGGTGGATCAAATTGCCGTGGCCTATTCCAAAGGACGGAAGCAAGCTCCTCCATCTCCATCTCCATCTTCTGGTTCATCGAAATCGTCTGGTTCAGCGAAAGCTGCTCCACATCAGGCCTCGGTCGATCCAGCTCCGGTGTCTCTGCAGAAGCTCCTCACACGAATGGAACTGGCGGATCGCCTGGCATCCGGAGGGTATGCGTTAACGGCTGTGGAGTTGGCTCAGTTGGTGGAGCAGCCCCTCAATCGTTTGTCAGAACGTCAAGGTTCTTGGCGATGGCGTGACTGGCTGGTGGAGCCTGTAGGGAGTGATCGTTGGCGGTTGCGACGCGATCCGTCAGGATCGAAACAGACCTAGGAGCCCAGATGGCTGATGCGTCATCCCCCGGGGTGTTATCCACCGCCGGTTTTTATCGGCGCTGGTTGGGCCCGCAATTGTCCCGGGATGATGGGGTGGACGCCGAACAGCTCAGCCAAACGGCGCTGCAGGCTCTCGCTCAGGTGAGCTTGCGCCGTCGTTGGCCTGGGATCTCCTCCGTGCTGGATGGTGTGACCACGGAGCTTCAGCGTCGGGATCTGCGACTCGAGCAAGTTCTGTTTGGCTGTCGATTCAGCAATCCAGTGGGTTTGGCGGCGGGGTTCGATAAAAACGGAGTTGCAGCTGGGGTTTGGGATTGCTTTGGGTTCGGATTTGCCGAAGTGGGCACCGTCACTTGGCATGGTCAACCAGGCAACCCCAGGCCCCGCCTGTTTCGTTTAGCCGCGGAACGGGCTGCTCTGAACCGTATGGGGTTCAACAACAACGGTGCTGAGGCGATGCAACGCACCCTTGAGCGGCAGGCGTTGCCGGCGCCAGGTCATCGCCCAGCGGTGCTTGGGATTAATTTCGGGAAGTCGAAACTCACGCCTCTGGACCAGGCCCCTGATGACTACGCCGCGTCATTGGAATGTCTGGCGCCCATGGCGGACTACGCCGTGATCAATGTGAGCTCTCCCAACACTCCTGGCTTGCGAGATCTGCAGGATTCAACCCAATTGCGTCGTTTGGTTGAGCGCTTGCGTCGGCTGCCCGCTTGCCCGCCCCTGCTGGTGAAGATTGCGCCGGATCTTGAGGACGATGCCATTGATGGCATCGCTCGATTGGCCTACGAGGAGGGTTTGGCCGGTGTGATTGCTGTGAACACCAGTCTGGATCGACTGGGCTTAGGCCAGCGGCTGATCGTGCAGACCGGCCGCACCCTCGCAGAAGAGGCGGGTGGCCTCAGCGGGGACCCTCTGCGTCATCGCGCTGTAGAAGTGATTCGGCGACTGCGTGCCAGTGCCGGTCCGGCTTTGCCGTTGATTGGTGTGGGGGGGATCTCATCGGCCGAGGCGGCCTGGGAACGCATCGCTGCTGGAGCATCCCTCGTGCAGCTTTACACCGGTTGGATTTTTGAAGGTCCTGATTTGGTTCCACGCATCCTTGAGGGTTTGATCAGCCAGCTCGATCTCCATGGCTTTCGCCATCTGAGTGAGGCGATCGGAAGCGGCGCGCCCTGGAAGTAGTCGATACGCTTCCTGCACATCCTTCAGACGCATCGAGGAGCAGAACTTGGAGCTGGCTGATCTGCGCGATCGCTTCCCTGCCCTTGATGGCCTGTTGGTTCGGATCATCGGCTTCTTCGCGCCACGGCGTGTGGTTCTTGCTGCTTCTGATCGTGTTCTCAGTTTGGCGTGGTGGGATCAGGGTGAGCAGCAAATCATTCATCTCGATCTTCCCCCCGATCTCTGTGCAAAGGGGGTGCCCTTCCAACGCCAAGTGCTGGCTGACATGGTTGCCGACCTTTTGGTGGAACAAGGTGTGGCGCCGGTCACTGTGGATCTGGAACTGTTGTTGCCTTTTCCGAGTTGTCATTGGCGATTGCTGGAAGGTGCCCCTGGTCTGGAAGATGCCATTTCGCTTCGTGCGATTGCGCCTGAGATGAAGTGGCCGCTGCAATGGACGGAGTCTTACCTCGCTTTGACCTCGTTGAAAGACAAGGAGATGGCGATGGTGGTGGGAGTTGATCGCCTGACCTTGCAGGCTTGGATCGATACGGTGGCATTAGCAGATCTCAATCTCTGCCAAGCGGAGTGGCTGTTGGTTGCTGCTTGGCGAGCACTGCAGGCTCTCAACGCACCCCTCAAAGGAGAGTGGGCCTGGCTGATTGAGTCGGAAGGGGTTTGGCGTTTTGTGTTGCTGTGCGATGGCCTGCCGGAGTTGGATGTTGGCTTGCAAGCCACGCAGCTTCCGTCCATCAGAGAGGAGGTGCTGTTCCTGCTCGAGGCATGGGATCAGAAACAACGGCAGGCTGGTGCAAGGCGCAGCTGGTGGATTACGGCAGGGCCAAGATGGAAGGGACGTTGGGCGGAAGGTCATGGTGCTGGTCTCCAAGGCCCGCTTGTTTCAGATGGTGAGATGTCACTGCTTCAGTTGGCCTTGAAGGCTCCTCCCGCGGAGATCGCAGCGTGAGGGGACAGGCAGGAGCCCCTGTTGATTTGCTCCGGGAGCGGCGCATCGAGTTGGGTTTGCCTGCTCAGCCCGCCCCGTTTGTTCCCACCCGCCTTTTGTTGCGTCGAGGTGCGTTGCTGGGTGGGGCTGTGTTGTTAGTGAGTGGAGCCATCACCGCAGCTGTGAACTGGCGGGGACAGCAGCAACAGCAGCAGCTGAAGTTGCTTGAGCCGGTCGCACAACGTGTCACGGCTGCAGAAGCACAGTTGCGGCGGCTGAAGACTAAAACCACCGCGGTGAACAAGAAAACCGATGTATTCGCGCAACAGCTGGTGGCGTTCCCCGGTGGATCTCCTCTGTTGGAGCAGCTCAGACGCATTACGCCTGAGGGCATTCAATTGCAGGAGCTGTTGGTTGGTGAGGCGCAAATCAAATTGCTGGGCTGGGTACAGATTGGAAAGACTCCAGGTCCTTTGGAACGCATCAATGCCCTTGTGCTCTCCCTGTCTCAACTGCCCATCACCCGAGAACAGGGCGTCGAGGTGACCAAGATCACGAGGGAGGACGGGGATGATCCTGCTGTGACCTTCAGCGTGGATTGGGCGCTCAATCCGAAGGTGCGCTTATCCCTGATTCAGCTTCAGGATTTGGAGGCTATCGGCTTGGCCTATCGATATCGACTCCTCAAGCGACGTGGGGTGAGCTTGTGACGAATCTGATTGGTAGTGGGAGTCCATGGCAAAAGCATGTCACTCGTCAACGGGTGTTGGTTGGTGCCCCATTGCTGATGGGTGTCTTAGTAGGTGCCGGGCTGTTTGCAACTTTTGGACTTCCCCATTGGTTGGCATCATCGGAACGGACGCGTCGGATCGCTGCGCTCAAAGTGCAGCAGCAGTCACTTCTCTTGATTGCCGCTCGGGTCAAGCAAGAGCAACAAAAGCTTGTGTTGGCGCAACAACAGCAAGATCTGGTGGTGAACTTGGTGGCGGGTCGCGGCGAGATCGAGACCTTCCTCACCCAGCTGAGTCGTACGGCGGCTGAGACTGGTGTGGTGATTGAACGTTATGAACCGGTCCCAGATGCACCTGTTGTGACTGATTCTCCCCGACAAGAAAACAAAAAAGGGGACGCTGGAGGTGAAGATGATGCTCCTTCTGATTTGAAGGGATATGAGAAAACGGCGGTGCTGCTGCAGGTGCGTGGACCTTATGTAGGGGTTCTGCAGTTCTTGCGTGCCATGGAGACATTGGAACTCCTAGTTCAGCCCAGTGATCTTGAGCTCAAGGCAGTCCCGCTAGAGACCAAGGCTGAAGGGGGTCCTGAGGGACCTCCGTTGACCGATCTCAAGCTCAGGTTGAGCTTTTTTGACAAGACAACGGATGGGGATCCGGACGCAAAGGAGCCCGTGGAATCGGAGGCTCAGTCCAGGGTCAGGGCACCATCCTGAATCAATTCAATGCTGCTTTTTAGGGCTGGCTCCTAAGGGTTTCGCTCGATACCATCCGCCCATAGTGTTTGTGAATCAGGCGTGGGCATGCCCTCGAGACCCTCCCGGCTGATTCCATTGGCGTTGATTGGCAGCCTTGCACTCGCTGAGTGTGATGTGGTGTTCGGGCTCGGAGGTGCTGGGGTGATCAGGGCTCAAAGCCAGGGCTCCATGAACTTGCGCTTGCGCCGCGGCAATGAAGGCGTGGAACTTGTCATTGAAGGAGTTGGAGATCAGCCCGTTCTGCAGCAGCGCCTGAACGGCTCCGTTTGGGAGGGGCGTTTGCAGACACAAGGCGAGCCCGGGGTGCGCAATGGTCAGGTCCGCCTCTCCGACCGTGCCGTTGGGATTGAGTCCGCCACGTTGGTCGGTAGCGGCAGCACCTATGAACTCAAACTGAAGCCAGTGGCTGGAAGGCCTTTGCAGGATCCGCTGGTCAGCGCGGATGGCCGCAATCTGATCCTCACCTTTTCCGGGTTGGGGGCAGCTCCCACGCTTCAGACGGGACGCCTCAACCTGAACACGCCGGGGCGTGTGCCTCAAACGCAGTACGCCCCCCCTCTGCGCCCGCGCGCCGTTGCGCCTCCTTTAGGCGATATGGCAGTGGGGACGATGGTGCTGCAGAACCGTAGCTTTGTGAATGTGAGCGGGCCGCCGGTGACACTCACACTCAACAATGCTCCAGCTAAAGATGCCTTGATGGCTTTGGCAAGGTTGGGTGGTTATGGCTTTGTCTATGTGGCTGATGAGTCTGATTCGGGGTCTGCCCCCAGTGCCGCTGGCAATGTGCGGACCGTTTCCATGTCCTTCCACCGTGAGAGTTATGCCAGAGCCTTGAATGGGGTGTTACTGGCCTCTGGGTATCAGGGCAAGCTCGACGGGCGGACTTTGTTGGTGGGAACTGCGGTGTCTGCCAAGACCTTTGGGCCGCAGGTGTCAAAGATCTACAGGCTCAATCAGGCAAGTGCGACATCGGCAGCAGATTATTTGGCAAGCCTGGGTGCTTCAATCAGCAAGGTGATCACGACGCGATTAACGTCACAGGAAACAGCTTCAACAGGGACCCCAGCCAATAATACGGCTAACTCCACGGCCAGTACAACAACACTCAGTAATGTTGAAACCTATGGAGCATCAATCGGCCCTTTGCGAGGATTAACTGGAACCACCGATTCGCGTCTACAGACGATCACTTTGGTGGGGGATTCCAGGCTTGTTGCGATTGGGGAAAGTTACCTGAAGCAGATTGATCTGCGCCAGAGGCAAGTGGCTTTGACCGTGCAAATCCTTGATATCAGCCTTGAAAACGACTCTGAAATTGATAACAGTTTTGCGTTTCGAACTGGTAATACTTTTATAGTCAATAATGATGGGCAATTGCTGGCCAACTTTGGAGCTTATAAACCGCCAGGAAGCGACGCCGGTGGATTGCCTAGTACTTATACAGGATTAGAGCGTACCACTCCTGTAACGGGAACCGGATCTGTTAATGATGCAGGTGTATTTGTAGATGAACCTAAAGGGTCCTTCCCTTTGCCCGGATCTAATTCTGATGTACTTGGAGTGCGCGGGTTTCCGGCACGACCAAAATTTGGTACGGAGCGAAATCCTTTGCAGCCAGGTGTTAATGAAATTGATGATGATGGAAAGCTTACATATGAATCTCCTACCCTGTTCCAGTATCCTCAGAACCAATTTTTTGATTTTCTAAGAGCGCAAATTACCTCTTCTTCGGCCAAGATTCTTGCTAATCCAACTCTGATCCTGCAAGAGGGTTCTAGTAAAACTTCTGGAACTGATGATGCCCCAATTTCAAATGATGGCAAGATTGGTCGAGAAAATAGCAACGAGGCTTTGGTCAGGGTTGGCACTGAGCTTGTTACTAGCTTTGACCTGTTGAAAGATGAACAGGGGAATTTATTCTGTTCTCCTAATTTAGATAATGCGGGACTTACTTTTGGCGCCCGTGTTGAAAAAATTGATGACAACGGATTCGTTTCTTTTTCGTTGTCTCCGGAAATCTCGGCTGCTGTTGGTATTCAAACTGGAGGAAATTGTGGTGATATTACTACAATTAACAAGCGGTCTCTTGATACTGGTACGGTGCGGGTTCGTGATGGCCAAACGTTGATCTTGACTGGAGTTATTTCGGATTCTGATGTTCAAGCAGTCAGAAAATGGCCAATTCTTGGTGACTTGCCGTTGATTGGACAGTTTTTCCGTAATTCCTCTGGAGATCGAACGAAGAACGAATTAGTGATTCTCGTGACCCCTCGAATCATCAATGACGAGCAGGGAGGTCGCTTTGGTTACGGTTACAGGCCAAGTCTTCCTGCAGCCAGGCAAGTGATGAGCAGTTTTTAGGGGGAAGTTGAATCATTGCTTCTCCCCAATGTCAAAGGCCTAACCCCAGTGGAATCAGTGCCTTGGCTGCCAATGGGGCAAGCATCTTGAACCCATTGATGGTTCCTTCCAGAAGCTGATTGCCGAGACCGTTGCCAGCTTTTTGCTCTGTTGGTTCGAACCGGCGCGTGCTGATTGAATCGGCAGCGTTGTAGAGCTGGTTGGCCCAGGCATCGGCCCCTTGTTGTTCATACAAGACGGCGGCGTAACGGAAGTCCTGCTCCGCGAGCTGGTCTTTGGCCTGTTCGCTGCGGCTGATCCCTCGTGCCACCCAGCTCAGGGGCTCCTCTGGGGTGCGCAGGATCGCTGCACTGAACAGCTGTTCAGCCTCAGACCAACGGCCAGATTGCGAGGCTTCCACCCCGGCGTTGTGCAGAGCGGCATGGCTCTGCATCGCTCGGTTGATTCCTGTTGCGCCCTGCCAGTGGGCTTCCTCCAAAGCGTTTGGACTCAGCCGGGCACCACTGAGATCGGCATCGCGCAGGTCGGTGCCATGCAAGACGCTGCCTTCGAGATTGGCGCCACGGAGGGAAGCCCCGCGCAAGCTGGTGAAGCTGAGATTGGCCCCGCTCAAGTCAGCCCCATCCAATTGGGCTTCGCCGAGATTGGCTCGCTGCAAGCGCGCGTCCCTTAGGTCGGCATCGCGTAGATCGGCATGCACAAGGTCGGCATCGGCCAGACGGCAGTTGCGGCACTCACCGTCCTCGAGCACTTTGATGAGATCGTCCATGTTCTCGGCATGCACAGGGATGGCGATCAGCCATAAACCCAGCAAGGGCATCCAGCGGGACGGGTTCAACACGTGAACTTGCTTGGTTGTACTGCGTTGTATCGGCCTTCTTGGTCTACGTCGACCTTGGCTCCGAGAGGAGTCGGGGCAGGATGGGTGAATCCAGCACCAGCCGGCGTGAGTAACCGCCTTCCTCCCCATGGAGGCAATCTCAGCCAGGAAGCCCAGCGGCTGGGGATGCAGCCCTCCCAGCTGCTGGATGCCAGCGCTTCCTTGGTGCCATTTCGTCCCCCTCGCGCTCTGCGTAGGGCTCTCGCCTCTGCCATTCAGGGTCAGGCCCTGCGTGATTATCCCGACCGCTCTCAGGCTGATTTGCGCTCGGCGATCGCCTCATGGCATGGGCTGGATCCTGAGCAGGTGCTGGGAGGGAATGGGGCCGCGGAATTGTTCACCTGGGCGGCTCGTGATGCCACCGCCGCTGGGCTCAGTGTTCTGCCACAGCCTGGATTTGCCGACTATTCCCGCGCTTTGGCCTGCTGGGGTGGCGCGATAAAGCAGCAGCCTTTGCCTTTGGAGTGGGGCGATGGTTGGCCGCAACCCTTCCCGTTGGCTGCCTTAAGCGAGGCGAGCGATGTCATCTGGATCACCAATCCTCACAACCCCACCGGTCAGCTTTGGAGCCGTGCTTCGTTGGAACCCTTGCTGGCTCAATACGAGCTGGTGATCTGTGATGAGGCCTTCCTGCCCCTGGTGCCAGGGGGGGAAGATCAGTCGTTACTGCCCTTGGTGGCAGACCACCCCAATCTTGTGGTGATCCGCAGTCTCACGAAATTGTTTGCGATTGCGGGTTTGCGTCTTGGCTATGCCGTGGCGGCACCCGATCGTCTGCAGCGATGGCATGGATGGAGAGATCCCTGGCCGGTGAATGGCTTGGCGATTGCGGCTGGAGTGGCTGTGATGAACGACCCAGTTGGCTTGCAGCGTTGGCAAGGCCGCGTTCAGCAGTGGGTGCAACAGGAAGGCACGTGGTTTCGGGCACAACTCGATGCCATTCCTGGAGTCAAGCCTTACCCCTCAGCTGCCAACTATCTGTTGATTCAAGGAGAGCAGTCCTTGCTGGAGCTGCGCGAGCAGCTTGCGCAACAGGGCGTTTTGCTCCGGGATTGCCGATCCTTCCAATGTCTGGGGGAGTGTTGGCTGCGGATTGGCTTGCAAGATCGGCGAGGCAATCAACGCATCCTTCGCGCGCTCCAGCGTGCTCAGGCCAACAGGGCTTGGAGCAGGGCCACCAGCTTCTGATCCGCATCCTCCACGCCAAGTTCCCGCATGGCCTGCCCCATCTCGGGCAGTGGATTAGCGCCTGAATCGCCTCCCTGCAGTTTGGATCCGAGCAGGCGCCAAACCGTGTCGCGAAGAGTCGTCTCGCTCGGGTCGTGTTGATGCACGATCACGGCAGCGGCGATGGCGGCTGCACACACAGCGTTGGCGTCTTGATGGCGATCGGCGGCTTGGGGGAAGGGCACCAGCACGGTGGGTGTTCCGCTCACGGCAAGTTCGCTCAAGCTGCCTGCACCGGCTCTGCTGATGGCGAGGTCGGCGTGTTGGAGCAGGGCCGGAATCTCATCACTGAACCGTCGCTCCACCAGCAAGGGGTGTGCGATGCAACCCACGTCGGGGTCATGGCTGCCGGTGAGATGCACGATGCGGCAGCCGCCATTGAGCAGGGAGGGAAAAATCACGCGCGTCATCCGATTCAGCCCCAGAGCGCCTTGGCTGCCGCCAATCACCAAAAGCAGGGGGCCGTCGCCCTGAGGCACCCACTCCGGTAGGGAGTGTTGCTGGAGAAAAGCAGCCCGAACCGGGGTGCCGGTCACCACCGCTCGGCAGCCAGGGATGCGTGGTGCGGCCGCTTCAAGCCCCACGGCAACGCGGGTGCAAAAGCGTCCCAGCAAGCGTGTGACCCGGCCGGGAATGGCATTGGATTCGTGAAGCACCACGGGGATCCCGCACCATCGCGCTGCCAAAATGGCTGGTGCAGCGATGTATCCGCCTGTGGTGAAGACCGCATCAATGCCTTCCCGTTGGATCAGGCGGCGGATGCCGCCGCTGGCGGCCAGCAATTGGATCAGTTGGATCAGTTTGCGCAGTCCTCGACCTTGCAATCCACCGGCTTTGACGGTGGTGAGGGGGTAGCGGCCTGGGACCAGGCTTGTTTCCAGGCGGTCGGGAACGCCCACCCAACGCACGCTCCATGGCTCCGGCAGGGCATCCGCAACGGCAAGGGCCGGAAACAAGTGCCCTCCGGTGCCGCTGGCAGCAACTAGAAGCCGAGGCATGAGGACGAGCAGGATGAGAAAGAGCGACTTAACTTAAAGGCACTCAGGGGTTGTCTTTCATGTCTCGGGCTCTCCGTGCCTCGTTGGTGTCATTTCTGCTTGGCTCCGCTCTGGCACTCCCCTTGTCCGGGCGGGCTGTGACCCAAGCTCCGTTTGATTTGAGTGAGCGGTTGGAAACCGCCCTCAATCAGTCAGAGGGAAATGTTGCCGCGTTGAAGTCTCTGTTTACGCCGGAGCAATTCGCTGGCCTGGAGGAGCGTTATCGCCTGTTCAGCAGCCGTTTCCCTCAGCTGAATTGGTCGGTGAGGCCCGGCACTGCCACCTCAGATGGTCGCTCGACCATGCGGATTGCCGTCAGCGGGAGACGCCAGCAGGATGGCTTGAGTTTTTCCTTTTATGCGAATCAGCATCTCGCGGTGACCACGGACAGCGGCTTGATTACGAATCAGGAAATTCTGAGCGATCAATCGGTCATGACCACTGCCAAGGAGTCTCTGCCGATCAGCTTGCTCATTCCCGACAGTGTGCTCACCGGCAGTCGCTATGACGTTGATGTTGTGGTGGACAAGCCCTTGGGTGATGCACTGTTGGCGGGTGGTTTGATCGCCCTCACCCCTGAGCAGGTGTTGGGGCAAGAAAGTCCAGATATCCAGCTTAAGCCTCTCGGCGGGGGCGGCTTATTTAAGTCAGTGCAAGCTCCATTGCAACCCGGCATCCAAACGTGGGCAGCGTTGTTGGTGCACCCAGAGGGTGTGGTGAGCGTCAGCAAGCAGGTGCGCGTTGTCGATGACAAACGCCAGCTCCAGCCTTAATGGGGATCAGCTGGGTAGCAACGCCTTAGCGCGGACACATCGGCGTTTCCGAGCCCCTGTTGCATGAGTTCCGACTCTTGTTCCAGGACGCGTTGCGTGATGGGGAGTTCCAACTGCTGCTCCTTGGCGGCCTCCAGCGCGATCTTGAGATCTTTGTGATGGAGTGCGAGCTTGAAGCCGAGCGGGTAGTGATCCGCAAGCATCGCGGCTGAACGATGTTGCAGGGCCCATGACCCCGCGGCTCCGTGCTGCAGGGCGGTCACCACCTGGTGCATGGGCAGCTGGAGATGTTGCCCCAGGGCGATGGCTTCTGCCACAGCGGCATAGCTGCCGGCCACCAGCACCTGGTTCACCGCTTTGACCTGTTGGCCGCTGCCAACGGGCCCGAAGTGATGAATCGAGCCACCGATCACCTCCAAGAGCGGCCTGGCCTGCTCCAGTGCCATGGCTTCGCCACCACAGAGCACGGTGAGGTTGCCGGCTTTGGCGCCTTCCGTTCCTCCGGTGACAGGCGCATCGATGTAGTGCACGTTGCGTTCCGCGAGCCGTTTCGCCATCGCTTCCGCTGTGGCTGGCGCGATCGTGGAGCAATCGATCACCAAGCTTCCTGGTGCGAGGGCAAAGCCTGCTCCGTGCTCTCCCCATAGCACCGCTTCCACGGCGGCGTCATCGCTGACGCAGAGCAATAGGGCTTGGCAGCCGCCGGCGGCTGCGGCGGGGGAGGCACAGCAGACAGCCGCTGCTGAGGAGTCACCTGCTTGCAGGCTTGGATCGCTCTCTGCGATGCGGCTGCGGGTGTGCACATGAAGCCTGTAGCCGGCTTCGCGCAGGTTGATCGCCATGGGTAACCCCAGAGCGCCGAGCCCCACCATGGCCACCGCAGCAGGCGAATTCATAGGCGCATGGTTGGTCGACAGCTGATTCATTTTTCCAGGCATCGCATCCAGGCATCGCATCCGCGCATCGCAGTGGAGCGGCATGATCAAGCGTCCTGGTTAGATCCGGTCATGCTTGAGGCCCATTTTGGTCAGACTTTGACGGAATCTTGCTTTCAGGATGAATGCGTTGTGTGAATGATTCCCATGGTTACGCCTAAGCATTGGAAGCGGTATCTGGTCATCCCTTGTGCCGCGTTTGCCGCCGCCGCTCTCCACCCCGCTACGGGATGGGCTGAGTCTCCAATGAAGTCGCGCGCGGCTCGATTAACACTTACGGATGCGCAAAAGCAGCAGCTTTTTGAGGCACGGCGCCGCTGGGAGTTGAGCAGTTTTGATCAGCAAAAGGCTTTGTTGGCAGCCAAGCAACGATGTATTCAATCGGCCAACACCATCGATGCCTTTCGGGTGTGTCAGCAGGAGCAACGCCAAGGCCGACGTGAATTATTTGAGGAGGCACGCGCTGCCATGACGGCTGAACGGCAGCGACTGGGACTTCCTCCTATGCCAGAGCGGCGAAGATTACAAAAAAAAGGCCGCTCCAATTGGAACGGCCCTGAATTCAGCTGATCGATCAGCTGATTGGTGTAGTGGTTTGAATCAAGCGGCGTCGTCCAGTGCGGCGACGCCGGGAAGCACCTTGCCTTCCAGCAGCTCGAGGCTGGCGCCACCACCGGTGGAGATGTGAGACATCTTTTCGGCCAGGCCTGCTTTCTCAACGGCAGCAACGGAATCGCCACCGCCAATGATCGTGCAGCAGCCTTTCCCGCTGAGTTCAGCCAGGGTTGTGGCAATGGCATTCGTTCCAGCCGCGAACTTGTCGAACTCGAAGACGCCCATCGGGCCATTCCAGATCACGGTTTTGCAATCAGCTAGGGCAGCTTGGAACACCTTGATGGCATCAGGGCCGATGTCGAGGCCCATCCAGCCGTCGGGAATCGCTGTGACGTCTGCCACTTGGCTGTTGGCATCAGGAGCGAAGTTGTCGGCAAGCAACACATCGGTGGGAAGCAGCAGCTCAACGCCTTTGGCCTTGGCTTTGGCTTCCAATTCCTTGGCCAGTTCCAGCTTGTCTTCTTCAACGAGGCTCTTGCCGACAGCCAGACCGCGTGCTTTGTAGAAGGTGAAAATCATGCCGCCGCCGATCAGCACCTTGTCGCACTTGTCGATCAAGGCTTCAAGGACGCCGATCTTGCTGCTCACCTTGGAGCCACCAACGATGGCGGCCAAAGGACGCTTGGGCTCATCCACGGCACCCTGGAGGTACTGAAGTTCCTTCTCCATCAAGAAGCCAGCCACCGATGGCTTGAGGAACTTGGTCACGCCTTGTGTGGAGGCATGGGCGCGGTGAGCAGCACCAAAGGCGTCGTTCACATAAACGTCGGCGAGGCCGGCGAGCTTCTCAGCGAAGGCGGGATCGTTCTTTTCTTCTTCTGAGAAGAAGCGCACGTTCTCGAGCAACACCACGTCGCCGTTGCCCATGGCGCCCACCTTGGCTTCCGCATCAGGTCCGATGCAGCTGTCGGTCTTGGTCACAGGCTTGCTGAGCAGCTCGCTAAGGCGTGCCGCTACTGGGGTGAGGCGCATCGCGTCGTTGACCTGACCCTTGGGGCGGCCGAAGTGTGCCGCGAGGATTACCTTCGCGCCTTTGCTGATCAGGTCGTTGATGGTTGGCAGTGCTGCACGAATGCGGGTGTCGTCTGTGATGGCACCGGCGTCGTTCAGAGGCACGTTGAAGTCGACCCGCACGAGAACGCGTTTTCCGCTCAAGTCGCCGGTATTCAGTTTTGCCAGGGAACGCTTCGCCATGTGGTTATGTCGTGAGGTGTGAAATCGGGGCGAGATTAACCCGATTACGCGCTAGCACTGCAAAAGAGGGGTACTACCGGAGCTGGCCCAATGTTCGAAACCGTCTTATTTCCCGTTGATCACAGCCGAGAAGCTCTGGAAGCGGCGAGCAAAGCTCTGGACTTGGCACGCAGTCACAACAGCCGGCTGATCCTGTTGTCCGTGGTTCAGTCCGAGCGCCCTGAGATGCATGACCATGCAGTGGTGGCAACGCTATTGGCCGAAACCAAAGCCCGCTTTGAGCAGGTTGGGGTGCCCTGTGAGGTGGTGGAGCGTGAGGGGATGCCAGCGTTTGTGATTTGCGACGTGGCAGACGAGTTGAATGTGGATGTGATTGTGATGGGCACCCGCGGCGTGAATCTTGAAGCCGAGAGCGGCAGCACGGCAGCGCGTGTGATTCAGCTCGCGCCTTGTCCAGTTTTGGTGGTGCCGTGAAAACACCTCCAATTCAGTGGTATCCAGGGCACATTGCTAAGGCGGAACAGCAGCTCAAGCGCAACCTCGACAAGGTGGATTTGGTGATTGAGGTGCGTGATGCCCGTATCCCTCTTGCCACCGGACACCCCCATCTCGACCGTTGGTTGAAAGGGAAGCAGCATTTGCTGGTGATCAATCGACGCGACATGGTCACGACTGCGGCATGGGAGGCCTGGGATCAGTGGTTCAAGGTGCAGGGGCAGCGCACGGTTTGGTGTGATGCCAAGGCCGGTACCGGGGTGAAGCTGGTGCAGCAGGCGGCAATTCGGGCTGGACATCAGCTCAATGAGAGGCGGAAGACTCGGGGGATGCGCCCGCGGGCGGTGCGCGCCCTCACCCTCGGCTTTCCCAATGTGGGCAAGTCGGCCTTGATCAATCGGCTGGTCAAGAAAAAGGTGGTAGCGAGTGCCCGCCGGGCCGGTGTGACGCGCACCTTGCGCTGGGTGCGGCTTGGTCAAGACTTGGATTTGCTCGATGCTCCTGGCGTCTTGCCACCTCGTTTGGATGATCAACGGGCGGCGCTGCATCTTGCCCTCTGTGATGACATCGGCCAAGCGGCCTATGACGGCGAGTTGGTGGCTCAGGCGTTCTTGAGAATCTTGATTGATGCGCAGGGACGGGAGGCTTCCGGGGTTGTGCTGTCCGTCCTTGAACAGAGGTATGGCACTCCGGTGTCTGGGCAGACCGCTGATCCAGCGTTTTGGCTGGAGGCCACAGCCGAACGCCATACCTCTGGGGATACGGCACGAATGGCACAGCGTTTGCTGGATGATTTCCGACGTTCGCTGTTGGGTTCGATCTCTTTGGAATTACCGGAACAGGGGGAGTCTTGAGCGGACAGGGCCAAGGGTTTGAGCGCCCCCCTTTGCCTGAGGAAGTGTTCACGGATGGATTCGGAGAGGGGGAAGGAGAACTCGTCACCCTTACGTATTCCAAACCACTTCCGATGCGTTTGGACCGCTGGCTCGTGAGTCAGCGGTCTGAGCAAAGTCGGTCTCGGATTCAAAAGTTCATTGATGCCGGTTACGTGCGCGTGAATGGCAAGACGGGGAAGGCCAAAACCCCCTTGCGCAACGGAGATCAAGTGCAGCTCTGGATGCCACCGCCAGAGCCGCTTCCCTACCTCAAGCCCGAGCCGATGGAGCTCGATGTGCTGTTTGAAGACGAGCACTTGATTGTGATCAACAAGCCGGCTGGACTCACGGTGCACCCGGCTCCTGGGAATAAGGATGGAACCCTGGTGAATGGTCTCCTGCATCACTGCCAGGACTTGCCGGGAATCAGCGGCAAATTACGGCCTGGGGTGGTCCATCGCCTCGATAAAGACACAACGGGCTGCATCGTGGTGGCGAAATCCCAGGAGGCGTTGGTGCGTCTGCAGGCGCAGATCCAACAAAGGATTGCTTCCCGCGAGTACTTGGCTGTGGTGCATGGGGTGCCACATGGAGAGTCGGGAACGATCCTTGGAGCGATTGGCCGTCATCCTGTGGATCGCAAAAAATATGCGGTGGTGAGTGATGAAAGCGGTCGCTACGCCCGCACGCACTGGACCCTCCAAGAGCGGCTTGGCGATTACTCCCTGTTGCGCTTCAAGCTCGATACGGGACGCACGCACCAGATCCGCGTGCATTGCGCCCACATCAATCATCCCGTGGTGGGAGATATCACCTATAGCCGTTGCAGGAAACTGCCGGTGGAGCTTCCTGGGCAAGCCCTGCATGCCTTCCAGTTGGGCCTCGATCATCCGATTACGAAAGAGCGGATGTTGTTTGAAGCCCCAACGCCTCCTGTGATGGAGAAACTGTTGAACGTGCTGCGGAGAAGGAGCAATTAGAGGACCACTTAAAGGAGCGCGAGCTCTGTGCCAGGGGCCATCAGCAGTTCGGATGTGAGAGACGAATCCCCGCTGAGGTCCTCTCCGCTCAACGCATTGAACCCCACCGTCATGCTTTGCCCAGCGGCGAGCGATTGCGCCCAATCAGCCCCTGTGAGCTCGTAGCGGTAAAGGCCGTCTCCAAGCTCTTGCGTAGAGACATCAACCCCCCAAGATTCTCCGTAAAATTGATGCGTGCTGATGAAACTCACCCCCCAATCGTCGGTTGATTGATTGCTTTGATTGGTCACGTTCAGTGAGGCGGTGAAGCCACCCTCCCAAAGATCACCACTCACCTGAATCTCCAGGGGAGAGCCAGTGAGAGGATCCGGTTGCACAGTTCCGGGATCAGAGGGTGAGGGGTTAAGGGAAGAATTTGAATCGGTTGAGACAATCAGTGGTGTGGTTCCAGAAAGATTGTTTAGGTTCTCTGAGAGTGGATCTCCCAGCTCAACAATGCCTTGGTAATAGTTGATCACAGTGTTGTCGCTGACATCGAGGGCCGGCCACTGAGGCCAGTCAAAGGTGTCATTCATAAAGGGTTCGTTTTGATCCCATCCCAAAACTGTTAAATGATGAATATCGTGGGCAATAGCCACCCCTTCGATGCTAAGAAAGCCATGGGTTCTGGCATGCATCCAGCCGCCATAATGCGGCTCCATCTTGAGGGTATTGATGAAATGTTCTTCGAGTTGATTGGTTGTTAGATAAGTGGCAAATCCTTCATGGCCAAACTGTTCAACCATCTGCATGACGTCGCCACTGCTGCCCAACCGGGCCGTGCGTTGAATGTCGGCCAGAATTTGCGGGTCGTAAGACGCATCGGCGATCCAGCCCACCTTGGCTCCCTGCATGGCAAACCAAAGTCCAACCCCTTTGGTGTCATCACCCCAAGCCTGGGAGTTGTTCGTCAGACCCTGGGCGAATGCCCACTCACCAACCGCCTCAATCTCAACAACATCCAGGCCCGCAAAGGCACGCAAGCCGTTGTAGGCAACCATCGCTTCTGTCGTGATCGCTGTTCGCCCACCGACGAGTTCGTTGTGCTCGGAGTTGTGATTGGAGCCATGAAACGAACCCCAGGTGCTGATGTCGATGTAATCCCCAGAACTGGAACCATGGGGCATCTCGTGATCTCCCATGCCGTGCTCCGACATCGGTGACGCCATGGTTGACTCCATCGGTGACGTCATCGGAGGTGTTTCAAGAACTGGTTCAAGCCCTGGATTAGTCGTCGTGGCAGAACTCTCAGAGCTCACTTCACTTACCTGAGATATCACGGCTTCCGCGCTATCTGAGCCGAAGAGCATGGCCGCAGACAGTTCCCCTTCATTGCCTAGATCTGTGCCTTGGGTTCCATTGAATCCAATGGTGATCGACTCTCCAGCTGGAATCTTTTCTCCCCAGTCTTTTCCCGTCAGGGTGTAGCGGGTGAGGCCGTTGTCGAGAAGAACAGCACTGATCTCGGCTCCCCAAGGAGCGGTGTTGATGAGGTGGGGGCTATCAAAGCTGTAGCTCCAGCTCGAAAGATCTTGTGTGGATGTGTTGGTAAGCGTTATCTCAGCTGTGAAGCCTCCCCACCAGCGATCACCGCTGATGGAGGCTCGCAGGGAATGTGTGGATGGCATGGTTCTCGATATGGGGGAACGATGTCATCTCAGCTCTGAATTCCAACCAAGTTCTGACTCCTAAAGCAGAACCTGTGTCTGAATGTTTTCAGGGCAGAGATGGGTGGTTGTGCTTCCCCATTCCCGTCCGATTCGATCGGAATGACCATCCTGCAAATGGATGGTTTTGTTCCCCATTATTTGGTTTAAGGCAGCAAACCCAGACGGAAGGCTGTTGAGACAGCGCTGGCCCGATTGGAGACTTCAAGGCGTCGCATCACTTCACTCAGGTGATCGCGAACGGTGTTGGGCGTGATGTTGAGTTGGAGGCCAATTTCACGATTGCTGAGGCCTTCTGCCACCCAGTGCAAAATTTCCTGCTGGCGCTCCGAGAGTGGCTGGCCATCAGCGGGGTGGACGGACGGCTTGAGGTCTTGAAGTCTTGGATCCGTGTAGGTCTTGCCTTGTTGAACCGCCTCAAGCGCTTTGATCAGCGCACCCGTGCGTTCTTGGAGGCTGTTTTCATCAATGCAGGCGTCCGCATGGAGCTGTCGAGCCAGGCGTTGGGCGTTCACGCTGTTTTGGTTGAGCACCACGATGCAGCGATGATCAGGATCCAAGCGTTTGATGTCTCGGAGGAGATCGAGTCCAGATCCATCATTCAGCTGATCAGAGATCAAAACCAGATGGGGAGCCTGGGCTTGCTTGAGAACGCTCAGGGCCTCGTGTCTTGCTGAAAGAAAATGTCTGCTTTTCGCGCTGTCCATCCCAATCACCTTGGCCAGCTGCTGGAACATGAAGGTGTATGGGTACATGCACACCACGACGTCGATGTCATGGACGAGTGCCTTGATGCGTAAGACCCTTTTGGCATCACTGAGAGGATGCTGGCCGCTGCTCATGGGGTGCTGGTTGGCAGCAGTGGACAGGCTTCCACCAAGGTGCGGGTAATGGCCGCTTGCGGTTGATGGAGCAACCGATCTCCGGGGCCTTCTTCCACCACATGCCCGTGATCGAGCACGATCACGCGGTGGCAGAAGCCGCTCGCCACCGAGAGGTCATGGGTCACAAAAAGCATCGCCAGGCCGAGGTCATGCTGCAGACCTCTGAGCAGTGCCAGGACTTCGGCTTGGATCTCCGCATCGAGCATGCTCACGCTTTCGTCGCAGATCAGCACCTGCGGGTCTAAGGCCAGGGCGCGTGCAATGGCGACGCGTTGCTGCTGGCCACCAGAGAGTTGCTTGGGCAGTCGATTTTGAAAATGATCCGCTGGTGATAGTCCCACCAGCTCCAGGAGCTCCCTTGCCCGTTCTCGAGCGGCTGCCCGTGAGGCGAGTCCATGGATCAGCAGGGGGTCTGCGATGGCGTCGGCAACGCTGAGGGCTGGATTCAGACAGGCCAGCGGGTCTTGAAACACCATCTGAATGGTGCGTCGTGCTTGGCGTTCAGCGCTGCCGCGCAGTTGCAGCAGGTTCTGGTTTTGCAGCCAAACGTCGCCCCCGCGAATGGGCGTGAGTCCCATCAAGGCCCGGCACAGGGTGCTTTTCCCGCAGCCAGAGCCGCCGACCACTCCCAGTGATTCTCCGGATTGCAAGCTGAAGCTCACGCCATCCACCGCTTTCAGCCAGTTGGGAGACCAGGGCGGTCCGCCGAGGTTGTGCCAACAGCGCAAGCCTTCCACCTGCAGGACGGGGGTGCCGTCAGGTGTTTCCGGCGTATCGCCTCCCTCTCTGGCCCTGGCGGCGCTAACAAGCCGCTTGGCGATCTCGGATTGGGGATGGGTCAGCACCTGATCGCTGCTGTTTTGTTCCACAAGACGGCCCCCATCCAACACCGCCATGTCTTCGCACCAGCGGTTGGCCATGGCCAAGTCATGGGTGATGAGCAGCAGGGCGCTGCCCAGCTCTTCGCAGAGATTGCGCAGCACCGCCATCACCTGCCCCGCCACTGCCACATCCAGGCTGGTGGTGGGTTCGTCGGCGATCACCAGCGGTGGTGCCAGGGCAATGGCCAGGGCGATGGCTAAACGCTGGCGCATGCCACCACTGAATTCGTGGGGGTAGGCCTGAAAGCGCTCGGCCCCGATGCCTACCTGTTCCAGCAAGCTTTCTGCGCGGTCTTTCCGCTCGTGATGCCCCATGCCTGGCCGGTGAGCGGCCAAGGTGTCCAGGAGGTGGCCGCCCACGGTCATCAATGGATTGAGCCGCGTCATCGGGTCTTGAAACACCAGGCCCACCGCTTCCCCGCGCAGGGCGCGCAGGGCGGGCCGACTCAGTTGGCGTGGATCTTGACCATTCAGTAGGAGATCTCCTTCGCAGCAGCTCCCCGGAGGCAGCAGTTGCAAGGCCGCTCTTGCCACGGTGCTCTTCCCACATCCAGACGGACCAACGAGTGCCAAGCGATCTCCCGATTGCAGGCTGAGATCCAATCCATCCAGCGTCCAGGACGGACTTCCCGGGTAGCGCAGACGCAACTGATTCAGCGACAGAACCGTTCCTGGCGCGTTGGGCATGAAAGAAAGCACGGTGCCTCATGCCTACATACCATGGATGCACCCGTCGGGTCGGATGCTCAACGCAACCTCTGCACCGGATCCCTCCCAGACTCAGTCTGGATCGACTCCTGCGGCCTGCGGTTTAACGGCATTGCGTGAACGTCCCGCTCGCTCGCCGGATGACTACGGCATCGAGCTTCCCGAGTGGTTGAAGCAATGTTTGACGCACGTTCCTCCTGGAATCGGACACAGTTGTCCAACCGATCCAGAGGCCCTCTTAGCGGCTGCCTTTGATTTTGCGTTTCAACTGCACGAGGGGCAGTTCCGCGCCAGCGGTGACCCTTACATCGTCCACCCGGTGGCCGTCGCGGATCTTTTGCGAGACATCGGTGCCAGTGCCAGCGTGATTGCAGTGGGCTTCCTCCATGACGTGGTGGAAGATACCGATGTCACCCCCGATCAGCTCGAAAGCCATTTTGGACCGGAGGTGCGTGAGTTGGTGGAGGGCGTTACCAAACTGGGCGGCCTGCATTTCACCAATCGCACGGAGGCGCAAGCCGAGAATCTGCGCAAGATGTTTTTGGCTATGGCCAGTGACATCCGGGTGGTGTTGGTGAAGCTGGCGGACCGTTTGCACAACATGCGCACGCTTGGGGCGCTCAAAGAGGAGAAACGGCAGCGCATCGCCAGGGAAACGCGTGAGATCTATGCCCCGCTGGCCAATCGCTTGGGGATTGGACGCTTCAAATGGGAACTGGAGGATCTCTCCTTCAAGTTGCTGGAGCCTGAGGCCTTCCGTGAAATGCAGCAGGAGGTTTCAACCAAGCGCAGTGAGCGGGAGGATCGCCTCTCGGTCACGGTTCAGTTGCTCTGCGGTCGCTTGGCTGCCGTGGGCCTCGACAACTGTGAGGTGAGTGGTCGTCCGAAACATCTCTATGGCATCTGGACAAAGATGCAGCGCCAGCAAAAGGAGTTTCACGAGATTTACGACGTGGCGGCGTTGAGGATCCTTGCGCCGAATGTTGAGAGCTGTTATCGCGCCCTCGCCGTTGTTCACGACACGTTCAGGCCGATCCCTGGCCGGTTCAAGGACTACATCGGGCTGCCGAAGCCCAATGGTTATCAATCCCTTCACACCGCTGTGATTGGTCGGCATCGTCCGATCGAGGTGCAGATCCGAACCTGGGAAATGCATCAAGTCTCGGAATTTGGCATTGCCGCACATTGGAAATACAAAGAGGGTGGATCCCCGGCCACCGGAGGGGATACCGAGCGTTTCAACTGGCTGCGTCAGCTGGTGGATTGGCAGCAGGAGGGGGGCTCGGATGATCACAACGACTACCTCGCGTCGATCAAGGAAGACCTCTTCGACGAGGAAGTGTTTGTGTTTACGCCGAAGGGCGATGTGGTGGGGCTTCGTAAGGGATCAACGGCCGTTGACTTTGCCTTTCGCATTCACTCCGAGGTGGGAAATCATTGCCATGGCGTGAGAATTAATGATCGGCTGGTGCCCTTGTCGACCCCGCTTCAAAATGGTGACTTCATTGATATTCTCACCACAAAAAGTGCCCATCCAAGTTTGGATTGGCTCAATTTTGTAGCCACGCCAACCGCACGAAATCGTATTCGTCAGTGGTACAAACGTAGCCATCGTGATGAGACGATCGATCGCGGCAAAGCGTTGCTTGAGCGCGAGCTGGGACGCAGTGGTTTTGATGCCTTGCTGGGCAGTGAAGCGATGCGCAGGGTGGCTGAGCGTTGCAACCTGCAAACCACGGAAGATCTGCTGGCTGGTCTGGGCTTTGGGGCGTTAACGCTGCATCAGGTGCTCAATCGTTTGCGCGAAGAAATTCGCCTGCAAACGGCTGCGGTGGAGGCCCCCCTGAGCAATGAGGAGGTTGCCAAGCAACTGCTCAAGCAGTCCGAGCACACGCCCCATCGTGAGGTGCCGTCTGCGGGAGCGGCGGCCATCCTTGGGGTGGAGGGCTTGGATCATCGCCTTGGTGGTTGTTGTAGTCCGCTGCCAGGAGAGCCGATCCTGGGTGCTGTGGCCCTTGGTAATCACGGCATCACCATCCATCGTCAAGACTGCGCCAACCTGGAAGCGATCCCGACGGAACGTCGCTTACCGGTTCGTTGGAATCCATCGCTACAAGAAGCGGGATCGAGATTCCCTGCTCAATTGCGCATTGAGGTGATTGATCGCGTTGGCATTTTGAAGGACATCCTGATGCGTTTGTCCGATGGTTCGATCAATGTCAGTGATGCGCAGGTGAGAACGGCCTACGGCAAGCCGGCTCGGATCGATTTGATGGTGGAGCTTGGGAGTTCAGCGCAGCTGCAGCGCACGATGGACCAGATCCGCTCGATGGCCGATGTGATCGACATCGCCCGAACTGGCCAGAGTTGAGCAATCCTCTGTTGTCCCTGCCGTTCGAACCCTCCATCGAGGGTTTGGGTGAGTCGTATTGGGATGTGGTGGAGGCGGCGGTGTTCCCGAGAACGCAGTTGCGCTTTCGCAACAACGCCCTGTTGCGTCAGCTGGGGTTGGAGCCAGAGGCTGTGTCGGATCCAGACTTCGAGGGAGCCTATGGCCGTTTTGAAGAGCGTGTGCCCCTGCTTGCTCTGCGCTATCACGGCTACCAGTTCGGCACCTACAACCCCCAGCTTGGAGATGGCCGCGGCTTTCTCTATGGCCAACTGCGCGATCGAACCGGTTTGCTTCAAGACCTCGGCAGCAAGGGGAGTGGCACCACCCCTTGGAGTCGTGGTGGGGATGGACGCCTCACCTTGAAAGGAGGGGTGCGTGAAGTGATCGCCTCCGAGGCGTTGCATCGTCTTGGTGTGACCACGAGCCGTACGTTGTCGTTGATCGAAACCGGTGAGGACCTTTGGCGTGGTGACGAACCATCGCCGACGCGGAGTGCGGTGATGGTTCGGATGGCACGGACCCATCTGCGTTTCGGGAGCTGTGAACGGCTGCTTTATTTGCGTGACCCCCAGGGGTTGGAGCGCTTGCTCCGCCATGTGGTGGCGGAGTATTACCCCGATGTGGCGGCAGCCCATCCAGCCCCTGATGGCGATCGCCCGGCTTTGGAGCATCAGCTTCTCGCCTTCTATGGAGAGTTGGTGGAGCGGGTAGCTCGCTTGGCCGCTGAGTGGATGGCAGCAGGGTTTGTGCATGGCGTGCTCAATACCGACAACATGTCACTCGTTGGTGAAAGCTTTGATTACGGACCGTTTGCATTTTTAGATCGCTGGGATCCGAGTTTTACGGCGGCCTATTTCGATCAGACCGGGCTGTATTCCTATGGACGCCAGCCAGCGATCTGCCGAAAGAATTTGCAGCTTCTCCAAAACCCTTTGGCGATGTTGCTCGCTCGGTCGCCGATGGAGCAGTCGCTTGAGCAGTATGCAAGCACCTATCAAAATCACTTTCGCTTCTGTTTGCTGAGGCGATTGGGATTGACCCCCAATCCTGAGGTGGACAGTGATGATCGCCTGGTGAGCGCAACGCTGGATCTAATCGCGAGCTGGCCCGTTGCTTATGGAGACTTTTTTGCTGGTCTCGCTTCGACGATTCAATCCGCTGGTTTGCCCCAAGAGCCTGACGGCTTGCCTGTTGTCTTGAGCGATGGAGAAGCACCTAGCAGGGAGGTGTGGCAAGCCTGGCGCGATGCCTGGTGGTGGCAGACCCAGGCCAGCGAGGCACGAGGAGCGGCACGAGCAGCATCTGAGCCAGAAGCCTCGGTGTCGGAACGCTTGAGGCGCTGGAACTTGAGCCAGACACCCACCCGCCCCGTGATCGAATCGCTTTGGGAGCCGATTGATCAAGAAGATGATTGGCTGCCTCTTGGAACGTGGATTGCCTCTGTGATGAAGGCCTGAGAGCGCACGGAAGGGGGTTACCTTTGGACGCGCTCGCGACGATGAGGGTTGCGGTTGCCAGTTCTTTTGGGTTGCAGGCAATGAAGGGTGAGCCACCAGCTCAGGCCACCAAACACTGTTCCAGTCAGGCTGGAGCCAAGCAAAAGCCGGCTCATCACATCCCACCCCGCCGTGGCGAGCAGCTCTTGATTGAGATTGTTGAGCCCCGGCCAGCCAGCGCCTTCCCCGAGGATCATGGCCCCTAGGCGGTAGTTGAACCAAAACAGCGGCACATAGGTGAATGGATTGCTGATCCAGGTGCCTGCGGCGGCCAGCAGATGGTTGCCGCGTACCAGGCTTGCCAAGCCAATTCCCAGCAGGGTTTGAAATCCAAAAAAGGGAAAGCAGCCACAAAACACCCCTGCGGCTAGTCCGCGGGCGCGTTGGCCTGCCGTTCCCTCCTGCCGCCAGATCCACTGCAGCCATCGGTTTAAGCGTCGCTGAAATTTGTTCCGCAACCGCTTCATCGAAACTGCTTGCCGATCGTGCGGCTGTGGAAGCTTCGGGATCGTAGGAAGGAGTGCGTGATGGCGGCAGGGATCGGGGAATGTCTGGGATTGGGCCAGATCAGGCACTTTCGATCGCCGCGATCGCTACGGCTGTGGCACCGGGGCAGGGGGGCATCGCCGTGATTCGCTTGTCGGGTCCCAGTGCTGTGCGCGCCGCTGCTGCGATCACGGTGATTCCTGGTCAACAGCTGTGGGAGAGCCACCGGATTTTGTATGGCCATGTGGTGGCTGCCGGTGGTGTGGAACGGCTCGATGAGGTGCTGGTGCTCGTGATGTTGGCGCCGCGCAGTTTCACCGGGGAGGACGTGGTCGAAATTCACTGTCACGGCGGGGTGATCGCTGTGCAGCAGGTGCTGGCGCGCGTTTTGGAGCAGCCAGGAGTGCGACGGGCCCTGCCCGGTGAATTCAGCCAGCGGGCTGTGCTGAATGGCCGTCTTGATCTCACCCGGGCGGAGGCGATTGGTGATCTGGTGGGAGCGCGCAGCCAGCGGGCAGCGCAGCTGGCGATGGCGGGTCTTGATGGCGGGATCCAGAAAAAAATGGTGGTCCTGCGGGAGCGCTTGCTCGATCAGCTCAGTGAGTTGGAGGCCCGTGTGGACTTTGAAGAGGATCTTCCCCCTTTGGATGGTGAGGCGCTTCTGCAGGAGTTGCAGGCTGTGCGGATGGAGTTGAACACGCTGGTGGCTGATGGCGAGCGGGGATCAGTTGTGCGCCATGGATTGAGGGTGGCGCTGGTGGGCCGGCCCAACGTGGGGAAGAGCTCCATGCTCAACCTGTTAAGTCGTCGGGAGCGGGCGATCGTGACCGACTGGCCAGGCACCACAAGAGATTTGCTGGAAAGTGAGATCGTGATGGATGGTGTACCGATCACCCTGCTCGACACTGCAGGGATCAGGGCCACCCATGATGCCGTGGAACAGTTGGGGATTGCCCGCAGCCGCGATGCCCTGGCCAGTGCCGACCTGGTGCTGCTGTTGTTTGATCTCGCCCAGGGGTGGTCGGATGACGATCAGGCCTTGTTTGCCCTGATCCCTGAGGGAGTTCCCTGCATACGGGTGGGTAACAAAGCCGACCTTCCTCTCAAGGCTGATTGCGTTGCTGGGCCTCTTTCCTCGTCGGTTTCCCTATCGGTTGCCGATGTGCGCTTCAGCGCCGTCACTGGAGAGGGGCAGGAGGATCTCGTCCGTGCGGTGTTGGAGCGTTGTGGAGGCTTGAGCGAGCAGCCCTTGCTCTTGGCCTTGAATCAGCGTCAGTCCGATCTGGCGTCCACTGCGGCTGAGGCCCTGGCCCGCAGTGAGCAGGTGGCGGCCGATGGCCTTCCTTGGGATTTTTGGACGATTGACTTGCGTCAGGCGATTCGCAGCCTGGGTGAGATCACCGGTGAGCAACTCACGGAATCGGTGTTGGATCGGATCTTTTCTCGCTTCTGCATCGGCAAGTGATCAGTTCCCTTGCTGCTGTTTGGGTAAGCGTCGGGCGATCAACACCAACACGGTGATCCCCGCATAGGCGATGGCCCAGGGCTGACCCGTTCCCCAACCCAAGTGCACAACGGTGTCACCGGTGGAAAATTGCCAGGCATGAATCACGCCAAACCAAGCGAATACGGCCGCGCATCCACTGCAGCTTGCGGCGGCGAGGAACTGGCCTTCAATGGCAAACACCAGCAAAGCGGCAAGCAGCATGGCTGTGATGATTTGTCCTTGCTCCAGCGCAAACGCACCTGCCGCCCAGACATCTCCCCTGGAGAGCTGCTGAACCATCTCTTGGTTGAAAGGTCGTTCTGCAGTGCCCAGACCGCCTGCGCGTAAACCAGCTTTCAGCAATTGGGCGCCCCATCCAGCCAGGCCAGGCAGAAGTCCGAGCACCACGGCGGGTGCATGGCGTGAGGGTGTGGCCTGAAAGGCCTGAGCGGTCATCGCAATCCCGATGTACAGCACGATCGCCATGCCGGCATCGATCGGAATCAAGAGCGCGAGCAACTCAAACAAGCCAAAGAAGCACGCTGCCGACATCACGACACCGTTCAGCCAGGAATAGCCCGAGCGGGCCCCAATCTCCTTAAAACCTGAATGGCCGATGTAGATGGTGGTGGGGAAGCAGGAGCCGAGTGCTGCCGCTGCGAGTGTCCCAACACCGTCTATTAGCAGGCAGGTGCGGGTGGCGTAGCGATCACCCGCGGCTTCTGCGCTTTCAAGGTTTTGCAGGGATCCGATCACATTGAAAAGCCCCATCGGCACGATCACCCCAAGCCAGGGGAAGAGGTCGGCTCGGTTGTCCCAAAGAATCTGCAGCTGAAGGGTTGGTGGATGCCAGCCGATGGTGCGGATGCTGTCCTGCCAAGCGCCTGGACTGGGAGCGATCAAGCCGCTAGTCCAGGCGAGAACCATGCCCAGAAGAACCGCCATCAGGCCTGTGGGCAACGGCCAGCGCACCTTGGCGTAATAACCGAGAACGATCACAGCCAGGCTCGTGAGTCCGACCAGAGGGTGGGCATAGGTCCGCAGCAGGAAGCCCAGTGCGATGTAACCGAGGGCGATCCCGGCAAGGGTGGAGAGCAGGGCGGCTCGCGGGAGCCAGCGTCTTAAGCGGTCGGCACTGAAGGCTCCTGCGATTTCGATCAGGCCGGATCCCATGCAGGCCACCATTCCCGCATGCCAAGAACGGCTGATGGCCTCAGCCTCTGTCATCCCACCATTGAGTGCTGCCAGCTTCACTGGAAGCATCACGAGAAAGATGTAGGCAAACAAACTGACGGTGTTGATGCCGTAGGGCATGGCGGTGCAGTTGTCCCGTTGCTCATCGGCGTCCAGTTGCCTGGCCAGTCGTGTGTAGGCGAGGTTCCCCACCAGAAGGCTCACGCCGGCGGCAGGCAAGATTTGTCCGAATAACAATGCATTCGGATAGCCGAGCACACTTCGGCAGAGGCTGATGATCAGCAAAATTTGGATCAGGTTGTTGAGCCCCAGGGCTAGAAACCCATCCAGGTCGCCTGGCCACCATGGTCCGATGAGGCGCTGTACCTTGAACCGCATGGTCAGCTGAGACTGGCGTCATCATCATGCTTTGTCTTCATCGGCGCCTCTGCGCTCTTAACGCCACGATCGCGATGACCAGCTCCTTGCTTTCGGCGGATTTCCTTTCAAAGTGGATTCAGGGCCTTGCAAAATTTCCTTGACCCATCAGTTCCTGAGCCTCCGCACCGAGGCTCCTTTTCAATGCTTATCCCTCACCACCGAGCTCCGTCGCTTCGTTCAGGTGCATGGTGGACAGGATGGTGCCGTGGTGGTGTCAGGTCAGCACACCACCACGGCTGTGATCATCAATGAAATGGAGGAACGGCTGCTGATGGATCTGCAGCGGTGGTTGAGCCAGCAGGTCCCCCCAGGAGCTGACTGGAAGCATGACGACCTGGAACTGAGGCAGGGCATTCCTGATGATGAACCGCGCAATGCCCATGCTCATCTACAAGCTCTGATGCTTGGCAATGAGGTCACCGTGAATGTCAGCAATGGAGAGTTGCAGTTGGGGCAGTATCAAGAGGTGATGCTTGTTGAGCTAGACGGACCACGCCAGCGCAGGGTGTCGTTGCAGTGGCTTTCGGCCTGAAGCCAGGATTCAGCTGCCAGCTCGATCTGCTGGGAACCAGCTTTGAACCCTGAGCGCCGTAAGAGCTCCTCTCAGGACATGACAGCCGCTGCACGTGTGTCCTTGTGGTTGGTCGCATTCACATGACTGCAGATTGGTTCAGGAATTCAGGGAACTGGTCGCCTGTGAAGAGGGCGGGTGCTTCGGAGGCAAAGGCCGAAGCAATCCGCATCGCGGTTGCGTCGTCATAGGTGGTTGTGCAGATCTGAAGACCCGTTGGCATTTGATTGCGATTGAGACCCGTGGGGATGGAGACGACCGGGTTCCAATTCAGGAGATTCCAAAGAGCTGTGAGGACCCAGCCCACGTTGGGCTCCACGGGTTGTCCATTGATGCTGATGGTGTCCTTCGTTGGGTCGAAGTCGGCTGCGACATCGCTGGTAGCCAGTGTCGGCATCAGCACAGCGCTGTACCCATTCAGGAAAACAGCATCCTGAATCCGTTTGTAGAGCGCATTGATCATGTCTTCTGCTTGCTTGGCTTCGGCGCTGCCACGAGCTGTCGCGGCAATCTCGGAGAAGTAACGGCCATAGCTGGTCAGCTGGTCGCTGTAGGTGTTGAGCTGCTGTAGATCTGCTCCGAATCCACCGCTGAGCAGGGCATTGGTGAGGGCGGTTTCCAATCCGGGGCCGTCCACGCCGAGATTCAGGTCAACCTCCTCAATCACAGCTCCCTGTCGCTCAAATACCCGTAATGCCTCACGGGTGTTCGCCTGCGTATCGGCATCGATTTCGGCCCAGCTTTGATTCATGCTGAAGGCAATCCGCATGCCCTTGATCGAGGGGTAACGAAGGGGAAGCTCCAACTTGGGTCTCAGGGCAGTTGGAGTGTATGGAGCTGGGCCGCTGAGCACGTTTTGCAAACGCACCATTCCTTCGAATGTTCGGGCCATCGGCCCTTCCGTTGCAGGCAACATGAAGGTTGAAGCCGGAGGCGGTGCGTTCCGTCCATAGGGAGGCTTGAATCCGTAGAGGCCATTGAAGGCACAGGGAATCCGCGTGGATCCACCCATGTCTGACCCGGTTCCAAGAGTCGTCATCCCTGCCGCAAGTGCTGCGCTTCGGGGGCACGGCGTGCGATTCGGGCAGGGAGCTGAAGTTCATCATGGAAGCAGTCACTGTTTTATGAGCCTTGGCACGAGCAGATCTCTCGATCACACCACGGCTTCGCCGGCAGTTGGGGGAGTGGTTGCAGGAGGATCTCGGTCGCGGCGATCTCTCCGCTACCGCCCTGCGCGGGCGAGAGGGGGAAGCTCAGTGGCAGGCCAAGGCGGACGGGATGTTCTGTGGCGGCGTGTTGGTGGAGCCCTTGCTCCAGGAATTGCTGGGGCCTTCAGCACCGGGGCTCGAATCGCGTGTGCTCGTGCATGACGGCACGCCCATCGAGGCTGGGCAGCGATTGCTGGAGCTCAGGGGGCCGGCGGACCAGTTGGTGGCGATGGAACGCACGGCCCTGAATCTGGCGATGCGGCTGTCGGGGATTGCCACGGCAACGGCCGCTCTTGTGGCCCAATTGGAAGGCACTGGTGTAGCACTCGCTGATACGCGTAAAACCACCCCAGGGCTGAGGGAGCTGGAGAAATATGCCGTGCGTTGTGGTGGTGGAGTGAACCACCGCATGGGTTTAGATGATGCGGCGATGTTGAAGGAAAACCACCTGGCCTGGGCGGGTGGGGTCACCGCTGCGATCCTCGCGGTTCGCTCTCAGGCCCCCTGGCCTGCCCGTGTGATCGTGGAGGCGGAAACTGACTTGGAAGCGATCGCGGCGGTGCAGGCCGGAGCCGATGGGGTGCTGCTGGATGAATTCAGCCCGGAGGAGCTGGTGGCGTTGGTGCCGCGACTTCGGGACCACGCGACCCGCCGTAGGGGGGCTGCACCGGTGGTGCTGGAGGCCTCTGGGATCCAGCCATCTGCGCTCGCCGCCTATGCGGCCACTGGGATTGATCTGATCTCCACGAGTGCGCCGATGACGCGCAGCTCTTGGCTGGATCTGAGCATGCGCTTCACCTCTGCCGGGTGATGCGCGTGGCCGGCATCACCCGGCAGAGGGCTCCTTCAAGGCAAGGTGTTTTCATCCCTATCATCGATGGACGGAGTTAAGGGATGCTGTGATGTCTCTCCAGCCTGTTGATGCAAAAGGCCAACCCAACTCCAAGCAAAAGTCCGCAGGCATTGGCTAGAAAATCTTCCCACTCTCCATAGCGATTCACATGGGGCTGGATCAGTTCGATGAGGCCGCTGTAGAGCGCAAAACCGAAGATGATCAGCGGCCATCGCCTGGGTTTGCGCAGTGCGGTTGGAAAGGCGAGCGCTGCGTAGGCAACGAAATGATGGGTTTTATCGGAACCTGGAACCTCGGGAAGCGTGTTGAGGGGATGTAACGACAACGCTGTGATGCACGCAAGCAGGATGGCGCTCAGGTGGAGCCAGCGGCGTTGAATGAATCGTGTCACTGTCTTGCTGTGGCTTTGGGTCTGGAGGGCCTGAACACGGTTGAGCTGGCGATGAGGGTGGCGCAAACCGGTTACTGGCCAGAGAAGATCATGATTGCGGCATCCTTGCCCTTTTTGCCTTCACTGGAAATCACAAGTTCCCCGGAAGGCATGAACGTGATTCCTTCCGGCTGGATGAACTGATTCTTATCCAGTTTCAGGGCTTCTTTGAAATTGCCGTCCAATCCGTAGCACACAATCATTTTTTCTCCTTTGGAACCAATGATGTAGAGCAGCCCGGATTGCGGATGGATGGCAAGACCGGAAGGGTTGAAGGTGTCTTCTGCGCTGTCAAGAAAATCTCGGCTATCGATTGCAAACAACGGCGAAGAATCCATCTGCATGGATTGAAGGTTAAAGGCGTAGATGCCACGCGTTTGGTCTTTTTTTTGGATGACCCTTTGCAGGCGATTAACAGGCGATTGTGTGGAATGTCGTGGCATAATCCCTCCGGGTCTTGGTCCTTGTGAAGGTCCAGGTTATACCGTTCACAGTGAGCATCTTCACGGTTGAAGTGAGTTACTTTGTAGATCGCCGGCTGCTTGCCTGCTTTCAGCAAGTAGGCCGTCTTGCCTGTAATTACAATGTCTTCCGAATCACCATCATCATGCTTGGCATGTTCCGTTACTGTTCCGGAATTGAGATCAAACAGATGAATCTGAACAGCCTCATCTTGCACGAAAGCCAGGGTATTGTTGCTTCCTAACGGTGATAAGCCAGAAATTTCCTTGTATTGGTCGGGCAGTGAATAGCGCTTGATTGGACGGCAAAAATCATAAGAAAAGTGCGTCATATCAGTATTGATCGCCACAGCACAGGGAAGAGAGCGATTTGAGCAATCATTCCAAGGTTGAGAAATACTACAACGGCAGTGAAGTGCCACCATTGATTGAAGCTGGATTCTGCGATCACACCTTCAATCATGCCTCCAAGCATCAGCAGCAGGGGTGCAAGTGCTGCCAGGGCACGGGGCAGGCCTGCTGAGGCAAGGGGGTCACCAAGCAGCACGAAATAGGCGATCAAATTAACGACGGCGTTGACAATGAACACCACCAGGATGGAAACCGCCAGGGGAAAGACCGGCTGGCCGTTGAATGGAAAGGTGGCCTTGGGATTCTGAGGGCCGATGAAGGCAATCAGACCACTGAGCACTGCGAACGGGATGGTGATGGCGTTGAATCCGAACACGGCGAGGGAGAACGCCAGCAAACCAGCACCCTGCAGCAGAAACAGCAGCTTGTAGGCCACTTCACGCAACCATTCGTTGTTGCAGTCTTTGAGTGCAACATCACTGTCGAGTGGGTTCTGAAAAAAAGCAACTTGCCAGCCTTTGTATTCATGCATGGTGATCCCCATCAAGCCGCCGAAGGTCTGGATCAGTGGGATGAGTAGCAGCAGAAACACGCGCAGGTCGCTGCCTCCGAGAAGGGGGTTGAGATCATTGGCGTGTTGAGAAATCAGGTAAGCAAGAATGAAGGTAGGGATGAAGGGGAGCCAGTGCACCAGCTCCACTAAGTTCAGGATCCAGCCTTGGGCATACTGATCTAAATGGTGATCAACTAAGTAACGCTTTGGTGCTGGTTTCTGCCATTCCCAGCCGGGATCTTAATAATAACCAAGCTTGGGGTCAGACTTGTCATTGATTCGATCTGTTGCCATGTCTCTACCTCCAACTGCTGTCGTGTGACGAGAGCAGTCAAACTAAGCTTCCTTTTCTTAGCAGGCTGCTCTGATTGCAGCCACCGTTGTTGAGAGGCTTTGCAACAGACCCTGTTTCATCCGTCCCTGCTCGTCGCTGGTTGTGCCTTACGCGTTGCTTGCTGCTGATCTCTTCTCAGATTGATGAATCGGTGCAAGTGTTGGATGCACCATGCTGTTCAGGCCTGAATCCCGAGATAAAGAAGGATCAAGTCCTGATCGCCGGTATTGGTGAGTTGATGATTCTCGTGCGGTTCGATAGTGATGCATGAACCCTCCCGGCAGATGAAATCCTTGCCATTCACAGTGACCTGCGCACAGCCTGATGAGACATAAAAAACTTCCGCCATATCGCTGTGATTGTGTGTTTTTGCTGTTTCACCTGGTGGGAACACGGCGCGTGAAAAATAGATTAGGTTTTGCAGGGTGTTGGGTTCAATGAACACCTTCTTTCGGATGTTGTGATTATGTGAGACGCCGATTTCCTCAAGGTCTCTCAGATTGGTGAAATGCATCGTTCGGATGGAGTTCAGATCATTAAGGCTAAGAACAGCGGCGAGAACCGCAGGTGCTCTGCAGCGAGCCGGCTGAATGTCATGTGTTGCGTTCAGATCTGGGTTGGCAAGCCATTGTGTTTTGGTTGTCGTTAGGCATTAGTTTCAGGATTGCATCACCCCTTGAAGGCGATTTTGCGCCTTCAAGCGTCCACTGAGTGTGTCTTCATTCATTGGATTGTTGGAGCGTGATCGACGAACCCATGTGTGAATGTTGTGATGAGTCAGATCGAAGGGCTCATTGGTGATGGTTGGTCAGGAGTGAAGAAACCCATGCTGCCTCCATCAAGCATGCAATCACTCATCATTAACCCTGTATTTTTAATGAATGCAGGGACGGAAAGCATTGTCTTTTGACTTTTTGTTTTTAGTTGGAAATCAATCTTGTTCCCGTATTGGTTTCCTCTCGATACGATCGGACAGCGAGTCCTCTTTGCGTGCACATTGTTGTCATGGCATCGTATGCTTTTTATGGAGTAAAAGAATAGAGGGAAAGGCTCGGTATGGATCATGTGGATTCTATGCATTCAAGAGTTGGTGAATGTAATGAAAAGACCAGCTCTCCAATATGATTTATCTTAATAGCTATTTAGAAAGTTGTGATTAGGATTCTTGCCTTGTCCTTCTTCGTCTCGGGCGATTGATTTGATTTAGGCATCCATTGAGATGGATTTCAGCTGAGCTGCTGCCTGGTTGATTGTGGGTATCAAGATTTTGTTAATTTTGCGGCCTGAAGGCTGACACCAGTGGACAGGCTCGCCAGCCTTGTTATGCAGTAATTCTCTTTTTTGATCTCATGGGGTTTTACCCTTCGATGTTTGCAACGTTGAGTGTTGATGCCATTACGGCGTTGATCGTTCCTTTTGTTTTCAAGCTGTTAGGTGCGGTTGCTCTCTGGATTGTCGGCGGCTGGTTGATTGGTCTGGCTCTCAAGCTGCTGCGTCGATTCTTCCGACAGGGCTCGCTTGACCCAACACTGGTGAACTACCTGTTGACCATCATCGGTGTGGGGCTTCGGGTTGTTCTTGTTGTTGCGATCCTCGGGTTCTTTGGTATCGAAACCACGAGTTTTGCTGCCCTGCTCGCCGGTGCTGGTATAGCAATTGGCGCCGCTTGGAGCGGAATGCTGGGCAACTTCGCTGCAGGTGTGTTCGTGCAACTGTTCAGGCCAATCTCGGTTGGCGATTACGTCGAGGGCGGTGGTGTGGAAGGCACCGTGAAAGAAGTGAACATCTTTGTCACTTCGATCACCTCCCCCGACAACGTCGTGAACATTATTGGTAATGCCAAACTGTTTGGCGACACAATAAAGAATTATTCAGCAAACCCTTATCGCCGTGTTGAGCTTGTTGCTCAACTCGATAATAGTGCCGATGTGGCCAAGGCGATCAAATTGTTGAAGGAAGGGATTAAAAAAATTTCCAATCAAGCGAGTGGAATTGAAGCCGACGTCGAGGTTCTTGAGTTCGGTGAGAGAGGGCCTCGTTTGGCGGTCCGTCCTTACACACACACCAGCAATTATTGGCAGGTCTATTTTGACACCAATCGCATGATTGTAGATGTTTTAGGCCAAGCCGGATTCCCCGTACCTCGTATCCCTGTGGCGATGCAAAAAAATGCAATGAACTGATCATTTATTGCACTCGTACTTGATGCTTGATCAATTCTACAAATGATCAATTTGTAGAATTGATTGAAAGAGTTGGGTTATTTCAAAACCTTTGGCCGCTCTAGTTATCAGGATGACTGGAGCGGGCTCAGTCGTTGCAACAGTGAAGGCGGGCCAATCTGGTCCAGTGCAAACTGCGGGGTGTTGCTCAAGTTGCATCAAGCTGCCCACGTGATCCCAGAACAGAAACAAGGCCTCTTCTTCAAAGGGGTGGAGAACTCTCCAGCCGTAATTCTCGATC
The DNA here is from genome assembly GCF_014279655.1 of Synechococcus sp. ROS8604. Lineage (NCBI taxonomy): Bacteria > Bacillati > Cyanobacteriota > Cyanophyceae > Synechococcales > Synechococcaceae > Synechococcus > Synechococcus sp. ROS8604. The sequence goes on along the minus strand of NZ_CP047946.1, from coordinate 2,657,112 downwards.
CAGCGAATCGGTTCGGCCACAAAGCCGGAGAGCACGTAGGCGTAATCCTCCTGGCGAATGGCGTAGGTGGAGTGAATGCGGTTGAGCCGCTGGATCACGGCCCGGCCTCCAGGGGTATCAGGGCCAAGCCTGACCAGTTCTGCAACGATCAAGGCCGTATCGTCTTAGCGCTTGCGGGGGCGTTGTTCGAACTCACCGGTCTGGTGTAGCAAGCCTGAGATCGACGGTAGGCAGAAGGTTTTGAGCAGGGTCAGTTCCAGTGCCCGGTTCATGTCCCATGGGAAGAGCAATCCCACTAAACGGCATCGTTCCAGGACGACTGGATCCAATGGCTTCTCTCCCTGTTCCCCGGCGGTTGGTTCAGAATCGGAATGCGTCATCGATGTGTTCGTCGCTGTCACGGTGTTATGCGCTTTCAAGTGTTCGGCTCCTCAGCAGAGAGCCAGACAGCGGACGTTGGGATCGCACCCTGAAAGCTTGCATGAATCTTCTTTGATCGCGAACAAACGCCCCTATCTCCAATCCATCTCGCAGCACTGCACAGCATGTTTGGCACCATCCTGGTTGAGAATGTTGCGGTCAATCCGAATGATTGATGGGCCCTGCGCTCCGAAGATGACATCTGAGTTGAATCCGTGGTTCAGCGCAAGATCACTGGAATGGCAACGCAAGGGGAGACAAGTATTTTCTTCGGCTCGCTAATGCGGCCTCAAACCCCATTTTGAGTCGATCCGCTTGATCATCAGCGTGGGACGCCAAGCCCTGTTCCGAGGCTTTTTGTTGCAGGGGTGTCGTGATCTCAATCCTCTTTTGTTCATATCGCGTGAGCGCAGCTGAAACCGATGCAATGTCTGTCAGTTGTACGCCGTCAAGCATTGCGGCAAGCGTCACTGCATCTTGGAGAGCGAGAGTGGTTCCAAGACCCAGGGATGGCCGAATCGGATGGGCGGCATCACCCAAGAGGGTGACGCGTTGACCATCTCCCCATTGAGACACAGGTTTCCGACCGAAGACGCCTGTTTCAATGATGCTCAAGGGATCAGTTGTCTGAATCATCGTTTGCACAATGGAAGGCCAATCCTTGAAAACAAGGAGTGCAGTCTTGAAAGCAGATTCACTTGTCTCTGAGCTGTCTTGCGGCGCTGTGCCACCCCAGGCGATCTGATCGGAACCAGCATCCATCATCCAGAAATTCTTTTGGTCTCCCACAACCAGCTGAAAACCAGCACCTTCACTGAAAGGTATCTCCAAAAGTTCTAACTGTTCTCGGTGCACGATGCCTCGCCAGGTCATCGTGCCTGTGTAGAGAGGTGGACCATCTCCAACTGTTTTGTTTCTGACGACTGAGCGATAGCCATCGGCTCCCACCAGAATCCGAGCCCATTGGTCAGCCTGATCCCGAAACTTGAGGCAAATCGGTGCATCGGGCCGATCAGTCATGAATGCAGTGAGGCTGTGGTTCAGGTTGCATTAAGACAGGATTGCAAGTTGAACCATCCCAGCCAGGTGAAGCTCGTGCCTGCCATCGGCGATTCATCTGCGAACAAGACTTCTCCACTTGGTCGCATGAGCAGTTGTTGTCTTGGATTGATGGCTTTGGAACGAACCTGCTTGGACAGACTCAAACTGATGTTGTTGAGTGCTTCGTATCCCTGTTCGGCAAGTCCAAGAGCCGCGCCAATCGGTCGCAGACTCTGGGTTCGGTCAAAAATACCGACAGAAAACCCACGGTTTGCCAAGGCGTGTGCAGCACTGAGTCCGCCAGGCCCTGCACCGATAATCGCGATGTCCAAGGGAGCAGAGTTGCCTGATGACTGGGTCATGATGCTGGATTGAGGCGAATGCAATTGTTGAGTTAAGGCTTGTGTGAATTAACTTTCCTCTAGGCAACAGCTTTTGGTTTTGGTTTGAAACGCAGATTCGAATTGGCCCGTTGTTTGTTATGAATCTAACCGTCATGAATACGAACCGCTCATAAGTACTAGAGCAAGCTCAATCAATCTCAAAGCCGTCTAGAAATTATTGGATTCTGTTTCGCGCCGAAGGACAAAGAAGAATGGTAAGTTCATTCCTTTCATATCCATAACGCCTAAAACGGCATCCTGATTGATTTGACGAAACACGTCGTGAATCGGTAGCTGGTCGTAAATCATGGTTGCGCTTGATTGGCCTCGATACGTTGTCATGCGCAACCACGCTGAGGAGCGGGATGTTGCGAGAAAGGGCAACAGTGTCTGGAAGAGGCGCCCCACGATGGCTGACCTTGGCATGGGCACAGTTAATGTCGGTTCCATCAAGCCGGGGTTGACACGGGCGAAGCCACCGCGAAGTGTTGAAAAAATCAATGGATGAACATCTTCAAGGCTTTCAAAGTGTTTCCCATGCCAGTGATAGCTCTCGAGAAGACCATCCATGGGGTGGTTGGTATGGAAGCCTTCGCCCTTCCAGGTGCCAATCATAAAATCAACATCGACGGGTTCAAGGGAATCGAACACCTCCAAAGCCTCTTGAGTTGTGGCCTGGCCTGGCCTTAATCGTTCGGAAACTTTCATTTCAAAGTGTCTTCAGTGATTGTCTTGAATTGAGTGATTCAAGGTGGGTTGGGTTTCGTTTGACAAGAGGCTCTACGGAATGAAGGTGGATGACAATCATGCTGGTGTCCATAATCTTTTGAGCATGGATTGATTGAATCGTGTCCATTTTCAGTCCGCTTTCCATTCCTGATGTTGCCTACAAGGGCTGCCTTGGTAAAGCAAGTCGAGACAACATTCATTCTACATAATGTTTGATAAATTCGATAAAATTTTGCGGACATCAGAGTTAATTAACGGTTTTAGACTTGGCTCTGCAGGTGGTTAGTTCTCTTGAGCGAGTCAAATTCATTGCGTCACGAAAGCGCGCAGTGCTGCACGAAGTCATTTTTTCTTTGCTGGGTCGGGAAACAAAATCGTTGATTTAGTTACCCGGCGAATTGTAAAATCGGACATTTTCTCATGAGCTGAACTTTTGCGCCGTGGAATTTCAGACCCTTGTTGAAGTCTTGGGTTTTCATGGAGTCCAGCTTGAACACCTGCAGGATTTGCATTAATTTAATTTTTTAGCAAACAATTAGCAAAATGCGAATATCAATAATGCTTAAAAATTGCTTGACTCGATACGCTTTAGCTATATGATGCTGTTCGCATTGCATCGGCCGTGACAATACAAGATTATGCAAACTGCTGCAAAGAATATAAAGACAAGTCTGTGCCGAAATCCTTGGTTTGCACACCTTTCTGTACTCGTCCATGGACCATTAACAAAACAAATCAGGATTGGGTAAAGTGGATTGAAAGTGGTGGCGATACCAATTATTATACAAGTGATTGCACGTCTGCATTGACGGGCAGCGACAACATGTATTTTACGAGCGCTGCTTGGTTTGATTACTCGTACGATCCGAGCAAAGATCCGCACAATCAATATTAAAACTATTTTGTTTTTCATTTCTTTGATGGCTCTTGCATTCAGTCAGGCTATGCCGGTGATGTTAAGTATGTAGAGCAATTTGTCTCTAATTGTGATAGCTACGCTTCCTGGAATAAAGATGGAAGGAGATACACTGCTTTCTATAAGGAGTGCTCAAAAAAGACTTGCAAATGGTGCGACTCGGGTTGGTGGGTTAGTGGTCGTGATGGTCACAATCCTGATGGATCACCCAAAACTCATGAAAATGGCATTGCTGATTGGCAGGTAAGTGCTGGCTGTAATCAAGATGGAAGTAGAGGATTGTGGGGATCAAGGTCGCACGGATGCATTAGCGATCTGGCAAAAAAAATTCCAAAGCCTTATATCTAATGGCATGATCCTGCTAAACATTGCTACGCTATTCAGTTTATTTTGTTCAGCTGGAGAGAGGCTGATTGTCCTGGTAAAAAAGCATGGGATCCGGTAAAAAAGAGTGGGTTCCGATTGACGATGGAAGGTTTGATCAGTACGGCAGGCTTGATTTGATGCAATTTGCGGACAACGAGCCAATGCCTTAAGTGATGGCAGAAGTCCTGGTTGGCCGCCTTATACAGCCGTTTATCATATGTTACTTTGTGATGCTGATAAAGGTCCTGGCGATAGGTATATAAAAGGGAAGGTTCATGTGTTTGACGATGATGACAAGTTTTATTCGGACGGCAATGAGTTCTTCTTGAAAGAATGCACGCCATGGTGATAAATATCTGAGTTCCGCCTGTTTAAATTGGCTGGAATTTATTGGGTCATTGCATTCATTTGATTCTGCATCTTTTTTGCTGGATTCCCGCCATGAGATGTGCCTTCCTATGGATGCCAATTTTTTTAGAGATGTTTTGGGTAAGGCTTTGCCTATGCATGCTCAAGTTAGATTGCCTCTTGCTTGAGATTGTCGATTCTCGTTTTCTGGGGATCAGACCTTAAATTAGGACTCCTTTCGTCAAGAGGAGACGCATTCATGATTTCGACTTGATAACTAAATTGTCAGTGGAGTAATTCTTTGCGACAGGAAGCTCAAATGGAATGCTGTCGTTACTGCGTTGATGCTGCGATTCAAGGATGGATTGCAGGTAGCGATTCAGGTCCGTTGCTGATTCTTGGGAGATGGCTACCAAAGGGGTGATCCGTGTGTGGAGCCACTCACCATGTCAACCACCACACAGCAGCCTGGGGCGTTGGCGCTTCTCGAATACAAGCCTTTCCCCTTAGAGCGGACCCCTTGCTTCTGCCACCTGTTGGTGTGCAGCACAGCTCCCCTTGAGGCGGAGCGGCCCTGTCGGCTGGATCTCACCCAGGCTGGTTTCGACCACACCGCTCAGCATTTTGCAGAGCTCAAACCCATCGCTCCGCGTTCTTCCAACGGCAGCAGAACAGCGGCAGTCCGCAGAGTGTGCGGAGGTGGTTCGCATCCACGGCTACAACGTTCCCCTGAGCAGTGTGAAGGAGGAATACCATCAGGCGGAGCGCACCTTCAGAGATAACGCCTGCCGGCTCACGGACTCACCACCGGATGATTACCTGCTGTTTGTGCACTACGCCTGGCCGCCCGAACGGATCGGTGCCGGGGGTCCCTTTCGTTGAATTTGTTCCATGCCGATGGAGCTGTGGCAGCTGTTCGCGCTCGGCAACTTGCTCGCTTTCTTTGCCGGCGGTTGGCTTGCGTCTATCGGCCAGTTGTGTTTAGGGATTGGCATCACGCTCACGCTGCTGCGCATGGTCACCTACTTCCGCGATCGTGAACGGGCCAGCACATTTGGTGTGTTTGATGCCGTGGAGATGGTGCGAGTCCTTCACCATCTGGTGAAGGAGATCCTTGCTGACAGCCCTTATCTGGCGGATCTCAAGAGTGGCAAGGAGCCGCGGATCAGCCTCAGTTTCCTGGGTCACAGCATGGGCACTTTTCTCACAACCATGCTCATCCGTGTGCTCACCAATGTCTTCGATCCCGAAGCGGATTCTCACCTCTTGTCGGCCAATGCCCACTCGGGTCCGTTTGGTGGTCCAAGTTGCCCGGTGTCCTTCGATGAGCAAGCGAACGAACGACAGCCAGAACAGCTGGCGCAAATTGGCGATCTGTTCAGCCTTGATCGTCTGATCCTCGTTGCTGCCGACATTCCTGTCTGGACCATCACCACAGGACGGTCCAATTACCTGGCCAGTTGCCTGCGCCGTTTTCGCCAGACCTTTCTGTTCGTCAATGATGCCGACATGGTGTTGCGGTTGGCCTCAACCTTCGCCAACTACTTCGTGTTTCCCTCGGGGACGCGCATTGGTGGCTACCGGCTCGGCAATCTGAGCATCAAAGGCCGCACGCAAGCGCAAGGTTATGGCAAGCATGTGGGCGACCTGAGTGACCTTGAGCTGCATGGGGCGTTGCGGACGCAAAGCATCTGTGATAACAGAACATTCCGCTGTCAGCGATGGATTGGCTACCCGCTCAATGTGATCGACTGCACCGATTACGACGATGGGGTGCGTTATCTCAGTGCGTTCACGGCTCGCAATGCCGCGCAGAGGTTTTTCAATTACGCTGCCACGTTGCTCATGGTGCTTGCCAGCCCTTTAAAAATCAGCAAAATTGATTGCCACGGTGGTTAATTTTCAAGGCAAATTCTGCATGAATCTGCTCTACGAGCTGGCTCTTTATGGAGATGGCAATCGAGAGCAGGAGTTGAGCGCAACAGACGCAAGGTTGCGTCAACACCAGATCAGCTGGATCGCGGTTCCCAGTCGTCCAAGCGGACCAGGTTGAGAAGGTCTGTTCAGCATTTCTAGAAACTATTTATCCCGTCGCCCCTGCCTTGTCGAGTGCGGTGGCAAATTTTTTGGCATAACGTTCAATTAGATCGGCCTTGTCCATGCCGTTGATGATTTTGCGGGCATGAAAGTAGTCCACGATCTGCCCTTGAAGAGGATCTCCGATGAAGTTCTTCAGAGCCCATCCTGTGAATACTCCACAAAACATGCCGTCAAACATGATCACTGCTGCATAGCGATCATGTTTCACAGCATCGGGTTGGTCTGTGAAATCGGGAGCGTCAGGAAAGATGGATTGCACCACGCTGGTCATTGCTGTGTAGTTCGCCCGGCCCGTGAGCTGCACAAATCCTCGACCGTGAAACTTCGCTCCATCACCAGGCTCAGTGTTGCCAAGGTCAGAGCGATTCTCATACATCCGCGTGAAATAGGCGGTATCTCCGTATTCATCAATTGGTTGCATTGTTGAGGCTGTTTCGTGTTTTGTTGTGGCGAGCATGTAAGCCAGCCACCCGATGGAGCGGATGTCCCAGTTGGTTTTGAATACGCCTGTTGGTGGGTTGGGTGGTGCGTCCCAGAAGTTCAGGATGGCCTCCATGCCATTCACGTTCTGCTGCCTGAGCACCCCGTTGAACAAATCATCTCGAACGCAGTCGTAAAAGATCTTGCGGTCCAAACGTTGCCCTCAGCCTGAAAATCGCAGGTTAGATGGCCCGCCTGTCGCTGGCTTGGTGTTCCCTTGTCTGCAGCGGCTGAGTGGGTTGGTGCCTGGGGGACCCCTGCGCCGGGGGATGATCGGGTGCTGACTTCGTTCCTCTCCGCTTTCCATGCTGCGCATCGCCAAGGTTCTCAACACCCAGTTGCGTGGTGCGATGCAGCGTGCCTTTCCGGAGATGGATGCCCCGCTGGATCCCCAACTTGCAGCAGCGAGCAAGCCGGAATTCGGCGACTTCCAGGTCAATGGAGCTCTTCCCCTAGCGAAGCCCCTGAAGCAGTCGCCACGTCAGATCGCAGCGGCGATCGTGGAGCAGTTGCAGGCCGATGCCGAGTTCACAGCCCTCTGTTTTGACCCACAGATCGCAGGGCCGGGCTTCATTAACCTCACGATCCGCCCTGAGCGTTTGGCTGCGGAATTGGCCTCTCGACTGGGGGATCAACGGCTTGGGGTGCCGGCGGTGGAGAACGCTGCACCAGTGGTGGTGGATTTTTCCAGCCCGAACATCGCCAAGGAGATGCATGTGGGGCATCTGCGTTCCACGATCATCGGCGATTCGTTGGCACGGGTGCTCGAGTTCCGCGGCCATCGGGTGCTGCGCCTCAACCATGTGGGGGATTGGGGAACGCAGTTCGGGATGTTGATCACTCACCTCAAGCAGGTGGCTCCCGAGACCCTCAACAGGGCCGATGCGGTTGATCTTGGAGATTTGGTGGCCTTTTATCGCGAGGCCAAGAAGCGTTTCGACGACGACGAAGCCTTTCAGACCACGTCTCGCGAGGAGGTGGTGAAGCTGCAGAGCGGGGATCCGCTGTCCCTCAAGGCGTGGGGATTGCTCTGCGATCAGTCCAGAAGAGAGTTCCAGGCGATTTACGACCGGCTTGATATTCGTCTGAACGAACGAGGCGAATCGTTCTACAACCCCTATTTGGCGAATGTTCTCAGTGGCCTGAAGGAGGCTGGTTTGCTCGTCACTGATGACGGTGCGGAGTGTGTCTTCCTTGAGGGCGTGAACGGGAAGGATGGCAAGCCCTTGCCGGTGATTGTTCGCAAGAGTGATGGTGGATTCAATTACGCCACCACCGACCTGGCGGCGATTCGCTACCGCTTTGCCCAGAACCCAGAGGGAGATGGTGCACGCCGGGTCATTTACGTGACCGATGCAGGACAGGCGAATCATTTTGCCGGCGTGTTTCAAGTGGCAAAACGGGCGAATTGGATTCCTGAGGACGGCCGACTGGAGCATGTGCCCTTTGGGCTGGTTCAGGGCGAGGACGGCAAGAAACTCAAGACCCGTTCTGGTGACACGGTTCGTCTGCGCGATCTGCTCGATGAAGCGGTGGAACGGGCAGAAGCTGATCTACGTCGGCGCTTGGAGGAGGAGGGGCGTCATGAAGATGACCAGTTCATTGAGCACGTGGCTGGCACGGTGGGGCTCGCGGCGGTCAAGTACGCCGACCTCAGTCAGAACCGAATCACCAATTACCAGTTCAGCTTCGATCGGATGCTCGCCTTGCAAGGCAATACGGCCCCCTATCTGCTGTATGCGGTAGTGCGCATTGCTGGAATTGCACGCAAGGGTGGGGACCTGGAGGTGGATGCCGGAATGCTGCAGTTCAGCGAGCCTCAGGAGTGGGCTTTGGTGAGGGAATTGCTCAAATTCGATGCGGTGATCGCCGAGGTTGAGGAGGAGTTGCTGCCCAATCGTCTTTGCAGTTATTTGTTCGAGTTGTCGCAGGTGTTTAATCGCTTTTATGACCAGGTTCCAGTGCTCAAAGCCGAAGGCAAATCTTTGTCATCCCGTTTGGCGTTGTGCCGACTCACCGCCGATACCCTGAAATCAGGATTGGGATTATTGGGTATCTCCACTTTGGAGCGAATGTGAGCCCACTTGGTTAAGAAATAGAAGGCTGAATCGTCTTCGCGCTTCTTGCTGATAATATTTTCTAAATCTTCCTGGAAGAAGTGGATTGAACCGGTTTCAGTTATTCAGATGCTTCAAGAACCGGTGGTTGATAGCGGTTGCTATTGGGGTGTCGTTCGCGGTTCTTCTGTCTGAGCCAAGAATCATAGATTTCTTTCAAAGAGGCCATGTTAATTGGGTTTCTCTTGATTCGTTAGCGATCGCAAATAACAGTAGTTTTGATCATGGAGGTGTTGGCTACGGCTGCAAAGAGTTGGATGGACTAACAGGCGATCGTTATGAATATTTCAACCGTTATCCGCTTCCATTCGCTGTCCTGAGTCGTCTCGTTCTGCAGCCTTTTTCGAGTGATGCAGCGTCTTGGCTGTATGCAGCTAGGCAGTGGATGAATCTAATTTTCATCGCCACAGGCTTTGCCTTTTGGGGGTTGTTGCGCACCTTGCGATTTTCTCGGGTGGTTGCCATCGCATCGATCTTGTTAACCCTTTCAGCGCCTGTGGTTTTGGAATACCGCAGCATGTTTCATTTTGATCAGCCGGCTTTGCTGGCCTATGGGGTTCTGTTGGTGGTGGTGGTGCGCCAGTTGATCAAGCCTTCTCCCAACCTGCGCTGGTATCTGGGGGTTCTGTTGTTGGGGGCAATGACGGGTCGTTCCGCGGTTGTGCTCATTTTTTCCTTGGTCTTGCCGTTGCTTTTGCTTGTGCTCAAGCCTTCCCCCTTTGATGGAGAGTCTCAAGCCGGCGCCCGAGCCCTGCCCTGGGTATGGCTCGGGGTGCCCCTCGCCTTTGGGGCGGTTTTTGTTGCCACCGCATACAACGTGGTCTGGGAAGCTCGCCTCAATCAGGTCTCCTGGCAGAGCACCTCAGTGGTTCAATCAGCGTTGCGTCGTTTGGGCTTCGTCGACATTCCTGGGAGTGCCGTAGAGCGAACGCGCTGGCTAGGAGGGGCAATTCCCAAGTTGGCGTCCTACCTGTCGGAGTATCTATCTCCGCTTTTGATTGTTGTTGCGCTGTTGATTTTGATCTGTTTGATAATGTCACGCCTGGGTTATTCGGCATCAGCTTTTAATGTTGCTCCCGTTGATTCGCTCTCTACTGAAAAATATCAATTGCGGCACTCGATGCTCTGGAGCACGGGGCTGACGTCACTTCTTTGGATTGTCGTCATGAAAAATTTGTTTGTTTTTCATATTTACGCTGGGATGGTGATTTTGCCCTTCCTGTTGCTGGGCATGGCCTTGGTGTTGGAGGCGTTGATTGCGCAGATGAATGTTGTGGGTATCGCGACGCCCCGACAGATCGATCGGGGTTTCGTTGTTGCCTCATGCTCTGTGTTTCTGATCGTTCTCTTCTTTGGGCCTGGAGCCCAATTACGCCCTGATGGGCCTCGAAGAGTTGAACTGGAAGGATTTTTCGCTGAATTAAATCAATACCGAAATGGTTTGCGTGCTGGAGACATGGTTTGGAGGGATAGCGAATGGTTCCCGAGGTCACCAACGGCGCAATGCGCTCTGCTTGATGTTCCCTTGCTGGTTGGTGAGCATCCAGAGGGGATCAAAACAAGTGAACCTCCCCCCTTCCCTGAACGGCCCCGTTGAGGACGGGAGGGAGCGCTTGACGCTGTTGTCTGTCAGTGTTGAGAGATCTAAAACCCTTGGAGCTAGTGGCCCTTCCTTCTCCCCAAGCTCGGCCGGAGGTTGAGAGGTTGAAGGCCTATAGCGCTCCTCTTGAAGGGCGACGCAACTTGTTGCGGCTGGACTTCAACGAAAACACGATGGGCCCCAGCCCGAGGGTCGCGGAGGCGATTCGCGCGTTCCCGGTCGACCAGATCGCGATTTATCCCGAGTACGACGGCCTTCGCGAAGCCCTGCTCGCCAATCTCGAGTCGTCGCCAGCAGGCCTGGCCTCTGCATTGACGCCCGCGCATGTCGGGATCTTCAACGGTGTCGATGCTGCGATTCATGCCGTGATTCATGCCTATGGCGCGGCCGGCGACACCTTGCTGACCACCAGCCCCACCTTTGGGTATTACGCCCCCTGTGCGGGCATGCAGGGGATGGCGATAGAGGCCGTGCCCCATGAGCTGCCCGGATTTGTGTTCCCGATGCAGGCGATTCGCGCCGCCTTGTTGCGCAAGCCGCGCATTTTGATGCTCTGCAATCCCAACAACCCCACGGGAACCCGTTTGCCTGCGGCCCAGGTGTTGGAGCTAGCGATTGCGGCGCCTGAAACGCTCGTGGTGGTGGATGAGTTGTACGAGGCGTTCACGGGAGACAGCGTCTTGCCGTCGGTTGATTTTCACGACGTTCCCAATCTGCTCGTGCTCCGGTCGTTGGCGAAAACCGCTGGCCTTGCTGGTTTGCGCATCGGATTTGCGCTTGGTCATCCCGATGTTGTGGACCGGGTGGGAAGGGTCACGGGTCCCTATGACGTCAATAGCTTGGTCGTGACGGCAGCGATGGCGGCCTTGGCCGATCAGCCCTATACCGATGCCTATGTCGAGGAAGTGCTACGAGCTCGTAACTGGCTCGTTACTGAGTTAACTCGTCAGCGTGCTATTTATCATGCGGCTGGCGGCAATTACCTGTTGCTTTGGCCCCGTCGTTCGTCTGAAACCGTTGAAGCGGAGCTGCGGGCGGCAGGGATTTTGGTGCGTTCCATGGCGGGGAAGCCCCAGATCGATGGTTCGCTGCGCATCAGCATTGGCACCACTGAGCAGATGCAGCGCTTTTGGCAGGCTTATCAAGCGATCGATTCAGAGCCTTGATGGTCGATCAGTCCGCATCATCACCGCAGTTGCTCCTGCTTGCCACGGGCGGCACGATCGCTGGCCGCGCTGACAAAAGCACCTCCCTTAACGCCTACATCGCGGGGGCGATGGCGGGATCGGAACTGCTCCAGGAGCTGCCGCAGCTGCAGGAGCTGGCTCAGGTTCAGGTGGAGCAACTCACCAATCTGGATAGTGCGGATCTGCAGTTTCAGCATTGGATCCAGCTGGTGAAGCGCATCCGTGAGGCGTTGGCTCAGTCCCCTGAACTGGCGGGAGTGGTGATCACCCACGGCACCAACACCTTGGAAGAAACGGCCTGGTTGTTGGAGTTACTCATTGATGATCCGCGGCCCGTAGTGTTGGTGGGAGCGATGCGTCCCGCCACAGCGCTCAGTGCCGATGGTCCGCTGAATCTGTTTCAGGCGGTGCAAGTGGCCTGTAGCCCTCAGGCCTGTGGCCACGGGGTGCTTGTGGTGATGGATAGCCAGATCCATGGAGCCAGGGCTGTCACCAAGGTGGCCACCCAGGGTGTGGGTGCGTTTCAAAGCCCAGATGTGGGCCCCCTGGGCTGGGTGGATGACGGCGGAGTGCACTTGCCAGTGGCGCCAAGCTCCCGATCCGTACCGTTCGCCACGCTTGTATTGCCTGCTCAGTGGCCCGAGGTGGCCATTCTCTATGGCTGCGTGGATCCGTCGTTGGCCATGGTGTCGGCTCTCTTTCGCGAAGGCGTTAAAGGTGTGGTCTGGACCGGCACCGGGGCAGGTCAGTTGTCTGCGGGAGAGCTTGAGGCCATAAAAACCTGGCCTGGTGTGTTGCCCCTGATGTTGCGGTCGAGTCGTTGCGGTAGTGGTCCTGTCCATCCGTCTGAGCTTCAGGATGAGCTTGGCTTGTTGCCTGCAGGAATTCTCAACCCCCAGAAGGCAAGGATTCTGCTCATCTTGGCCTTAATGGCTGGGATGGAACGAGCCGAGCTATCAGCGCTGTTGGCTTCGTTCGCGATTAACGCATGACATCGATCACGGTGTTGTCACCGAGGTTTCCAGGCAAGTTGAGGTTTGGCCCCACTTTGCGAACTTCGGTACCGGACATCGCATCCAAAAAAGGCTGAACATCGCCGAGGTCGCATCCGGAAGGAGGCTCCCCATTCACGTATTGAACGGGAATCACCCGGCGGGGATTGAGTGCGCGCACCACTGCAGCAGCCTCCTCTCCGTTGTAGACCTTGCCCCCGCCGCCGACACCGATGATCAAGACGTCGGGGCGACCGAGAAGCACTTTGTCCTCACCGCTGAGGGTGGCGGCGGTGCCGCCGAGATGGGCGAAGTTGAGACCAGCCTGTTGCCAGCGCCACACCGTGGCTTGGCCAAAACGACGGCCACCCACCCGGTCATGGGGAGCGCCGAACCCTTCGACCTTGAGGCCACCGACCCGATAGGAGCCTGGTTTGGCCAAGTAGGTGCCGCCCCCGATGCGGGCCCCTTCATCAGGTAATTCCGAACTGGCGAGGATCACCGTTGCGTTCACGCGAGGCTCAGCCAGTCCCTTGGCGCAGCCCACCGCCCGAAATGGATTCACCATCACGGATTGGCCACCTCCGCGGATGAGCAAGGCGCTATGGCCGTAATTGGTCACGGTGACGCCTGCGGCCCAAACGGGAGCCACCGTTCCGACCGCCAGCAGGGCGGAACCACTCAGAACAATGCGGAAAAGACTCTGAACCCGTTCGTGGACCGACATTGTTGATCGTCTTCTTGTCCTGGAAGCTAGCAGTGTTGTCACTGGGGTTCTGCTTGGCGCAGGAAGTTGGCCAGCAGCTGGTGCCCTGCTTCTGTGAGCACACTTTCCGGATGGAACTGCACTCCCTGGAGATGGGGGTAGTCGCGATGGCGCAGCCCCATGATGGTTCCGTCGTCCAGCCAGGCAGTGACTTCAAGGCACTCAGGAAGGGTTTCCCGTTCAGCAATCAGGCTGTGATATCGGGTCGCGGTCAGGGGTTGGGGAAGCCCGGCAAAGACGCCTTCACCGCGATGCTGAACAGGTGATGTTTTCCCATGCATGAGTTCGCGGGCTCTCACAACGCGTCCGCCGTAGGCCTGCGCAAGCGATTGATGGCCGAGGCACACACCAAGGGTTGGGATGGTGGGTGAGAGTTGGCGGAGAACTTCAAGGCAAACACCGGCTTGATCCGGATCGCCTGGCCCAGGTGAAAGCAAAATCGCGGATGGATTCAGGTCGCGAATCTCCTCAAGGTTGAGGGCGTCGTTTCGCTCGACGCGACAGTCGGTCGCCACGGGGAACTGGCTGGCGAGTTCTCCCAGGTATTGCACCAGGTTGAACGTGAAACTGTCGTAGTTATCGATAACCAGGAGCATTGTTCAGAGGCCCAGGCGCAGGATCAGGGGTGGTACGAGAAGAAGGAGCGCAATCAGCATGGAACTGATCGCAGAGACAAGCACAGCGGCAGCGGCACAATCCTTGGCAATTCTGGCGAGGGGATGGAATCGGCGGCCGATCGCCAAGTCCACGGCCGCCTCGATGGCCGTATTGAGCAGCTCCAGCACCAACACGACAGCCACCGTGAGCACCAACACGGCCAGCTGGATCGCGGGCAGCTGGAGCCAAATCCCCATTCCTAGAACCAGCGCACCCGTACAAACGTGGATACGAAAGTTCCTCTGGCTAACGAAGCCGTAGCCCAGACCTTGAGCTGCGTAGCGGAAGCTGGAGGGGAGATCTCCCGCGATCCGCCAAGCACCCCGCTTCGCGGCACGGTGGGCTCGCTTGGTGCTGCGCTGGCTGATCTCCTCTGACACCGGTGCTCCCTCTTCAGGGTTCAGCAGTGACTTCGTCTGCTGATTCACAATTGATCTCAACTAAGGAACGAACGTTACCGCCCATGCCAAGTAGGTGCTCCTGTTTCTGAAGCATGGCAGCGAGGGAGTCTTCATCGGGATGATCCCAGCCCAATAAGTGCAGAAGCCCGTGACTGACCAACCAACGCAGTTCCCGTTCCAAGTCATGCGCCTGTTCCAAGGCTTGACGACGGGCGGTGGGTACCGACACGACGATGTCTCCTAGCTCAAGCTCCTGACCAGCACCCATCGGCATCTCACTCTCCAGGGCCGCAAAGGAGAGCACGTCTGTTGGCGTGGGTTTCTGGCGCCAGCGAAGATTCAGTTCGGCGACGCTGGCGTCATCGTGCAGCGAGACCCCAAGGCTGACCGACTCGCAGCTCCTCACAGCTTCGGGGCAGGGGTGGTCGCGACCCTGGCGAAGGTCTTCAATCCAAGCGCTTAAGTCACACTCCCAGTCTCTGGCTTGCTGCAGCCTGGAGCGCGTGCTCGCGTCATCCGCCGCATCAATGAGATCAGCGGCTGCGGGGCTGAAGGCCAGGTCGAGGGTGATCATTGCGGGAGTGTGGGTCGCCCTAACCAGGCCACCACAAGAATGAAACCAATGAACCCTGCAGCGGTTAGGCCGAAGTGGAACAGGCTCTGCCCGCCTTTGCGCACCATGTTGCGCATGGCCAATTTCACGAAGCTCGGCGGTGGCGCTCCCTTGTCGTCGCTTTGGGGGGTGGAGGGGCTGCTGTCGTTTTCGGGAGCCTGAGTCATGTGTCGTCGTCGCTGCCTGGGCGATCCACACCTTGGCGCAATAACGCCTGGATGAAGGGGTTGAGATCTCCATCCATCACGCCTTGCACATCGGTGGTCTCTTCTTGGGTGCGCAGGTCTTTCACCATTTGGTAGGGGTGAAACACATAGTTGCGGATCTGATTTCCCCAGGCCGCTTCAACGATGTCACCGCGAATGTCGGCAATTTCTGCTGCACGCTGCTCCTGGGCGATCACCAGCAATTTCGCCTTGAGCAGGGCCATGGCCTTCTCCTTGTTCTGAAGCTGGGAGCGCTCTTGGGTGCAGCGCACGGCCAGGCCGGTGGGCACGTGAAGGATGCGAACGGCCGTTTCCACCTTGTTGACGTTCTGCCCACCGGCCCCGCCAGAGCGGGAGGTGGTGACCTCGAGATCTTTTTCAGGAATATCGAGCTCTACCTCCTCATCCAGCTTGGGCATCACTTCCACACCCGCGAAGCTCGTTTGCCGCTTGTCATTGGCATTGAAGGGTGAGATCCGCACCAACCGATGGGTGCCTTTTTCGTTGCGTAAATAGCCGTAGGCGTAACGACCTTCGATCTCAATCGTGGTGCTTTTGATGCCTGCTTCCTCACCCTCCGACAACTCATTGACGCTCACGCTCATCCCTTGGTCTTCGGCCCAGCGGGTGTACATGCGCAGCAGCATCTGGGCCCAGTCCTGGGCGTCAGTGCCCCCGGCACCGGCGTTGATGCTTAGAACAGCACCTTCTTTGTCGTATTCACCGCTGAGCAGGCGCTCCAGCTCCCAGCGATCCAGGGCTTGTCGTAGCTGATTGAGTCCCTGCTGAGCCTCTTCGAGGAGGTCTTCGTCAGGCTCTAAGTCATAGAGCTCAAGGGTGGCTTGTCCATCGTCGATCGCTCCACGCCAATCCACCAGTTGCTGCAACTGCGCCTTGACTTCGTCGAGGCGCCGCATCTGTTTCTGGGCGTTTTGCTGATCGTTCCAAAACTCGGGTTGAGCGGCGAGTTGCTCGAGATCCTGCTGCCTGGCGTTGAGTGCAGGGACGTCAAAGACAGTCCTGGGCATGGCCCAGGCGGTCAGTGAGCTCGGAAAGATCGCGTTTGAAGTCTGTGAGGTCCAGCAATGGAGCAAGGGAGTCTTCTGATCTCGACGCTATCAGCGCGGTCGTCCTGCATAAGATTCAGCCTTCGTATGCGGCAGTTCGATGGCCAAGGTTGAGATCTACACCTGGAGCACCTGTCCGTTTTGTGTGCGCGCCAAGGGTTTGCTGGACCGAAAGGGTGTGACCTACAGCGAAGTCTCGGTGGATGGGGATGAGCCTGGACGTGATGCGATGGCCGCGCGAGGCAACGGCAAACGCAGTGTTCCTCAGATTTTCATTGATGACCAACACGTAGGTGGCTGCGACGAACTTCATGGCCTCGAGCGTGCGGGGAAACTGGATGCCCTGCTCGCCGGTCAGGGCTGAATCGGTGTCTGCCATGCGCCACCTCTTTGTGTTGGATCCGCTGGATCGGATCAACCCCGCCAAAGATTCCACAGCCGCGTTGATGCAGGCGGCCCAGCGCGCCGGCCATGCGGTCTGGGCGTCTACGCCTGCTGATTTGATTGCCCTCGGTGATGAGCCCCTAGCGGTGGCTGTGCCGGTGCAGCCGGATCCCTGGATTGAGATCGGTGAACCAGAACGCTGCCCGCTCAGGCGCTTTGGAGCGATCTGGATGCGGAAAGATCCTCCCGTTGATGAGGCCTACCTCTACGCAACCCACCTGCTCGATGTGGCCGAGCGAGCAGGAGCCCTGGTGCTGAACCGTCCGGCATCGCTGCGCAGTTGGAACGAAAAGCTTGGTGCCCTGCGCTTCAGTCGCTGGATGGCCCCAACGTTGGTGTCGGGCCGAATTTCGGAGCTATCGGCTTTTGCGCGCGAACAGGAGGAAGTGGTGCTCAAGCCCCTCGGTGGCCGTGCCGGTTTAGGTGTTGTGCGCGTCTCCGCGTCAGCGCCAGGCCTAGGGGCTTTGCTGGAACTGGTCACGGAACAGGGTTCCCTTCCGGTGATGGCGCAACGGTTTCTGCCGGCCGTCACCGATGGCGATAAGCGGATCCTGTTGGTGGATGGAGAACCACTGGGAGCCGTGAACCGCAAGCCCAAAGAGGGGGAGTTTCGCAGCAACCTCGCTGTTGGGGGATTTCCAGAGGCCACGGAGCTCACGGAGCGGGAACGCTTGATCTGCGAGGCCTTGGCTCCCGCGTTGCGCTCGGAAGGCTTGTTTTTTGTGGGTATCGATGTGATTGGCGGGATGCTCAGTGAAATCAACGTCACCAGCCCAACCGGTATTCGTGAGGTTGAGCGGCTGATGCATGTGCCTTTGGCCGACATGGTGATTGCACGTCTGAGTGGTTCGTCCTGAATTCAGGCGAGAGATCCTCTCAAGCCGTCATCAATGAAGTGGCGACTGCGTTCGCTCCCTGCTCCCTGCTCCCTGAATGAAGATCAAGCTGGTCGGCGAGGACGGCCAGCTTTTGGCTGACCTCCTGTAATTCCCGCTCCGCAATCGATCCCCGCACCAGGCCAGCGCCTGCGGTGAGGTCGAGCTGGTGCCCGCGCAGGTGTCCGCAGCGGATCGCAACCCGCAATTCCGCATCGCCAGCCCTGTCGATCCAGCCGATGGGTGCTGCATACCCACCCCGCTCGAAGGGTTCAAGCGTTTGCAGCCAATGCATGGCCTCCCGCCTGGGCAGTCCCGCGACGGCGGGGGTTGGGTGCAGTGCGGCGGCGAGGGCAAGGGCTTGATGCCCTGTGGCATCGGCACTGATCGGGGTGTGCAGATGGATCAGTTGCCCGTGGCGCGCCAGTTGGGGCCGCAGGGGGCTCTGGGGTTCAAGCCCTTCCTCATGAAGGCTCTCGCTGATCGCTTTCACCACCAGCTCATGTTCATGGCGGTCCTTGCTCGATTGCATCAGGGTGTCGCCGCCTTCACCTCGACCAGCAGTGCCGGCTAGGGCATCGCTCCGCAACCGTCCGTTTCGCAGGCTCAGCAGACGCTCCGGCGAGGCGCCAAAAAAAGCATCATTGGGTCCTCGTTGCCAGAGGAAGCGGCAGCTCCCGGTTTGCTGATGCCGCAGGCTCTCCAGCAGCGGCAAGGGGGAGAGAGGTGTGGTGAGTTCGATCGACTGACGAACGGCCAGCACCAGTTTGTGCAGTGCTCCCTCATTTACCAACGCCAAGCCTTGTTCAAGTGCTGGTTGATAGCGCTCTTGCCAGCAGCCCACGGGGGTCCCCAGAACCGTTGCATCGCCTGGCCGATCATGAGGCGAGCTTGCGTTGAGCGCTTCGGCCATCTGCCAAAGCGCTTCCACCAAGACCCGCACATCGGAGGCATCGGAGGCATGGCCATGCATGCGCAACCAGCTTTGTTGGCCATGTCTGCTGAGTTGCCAGCGGGGGAGCAGCGCTTGCAGGCAGGGGACTGTGTTCAGACTGCCCTGCTGTTCCCGGTTCTGCTCGAAGAAACTGAAGGCGAGCAAAACCCGGGAGCGGGCCTGGCACGGCGCCTCAGGGCTGGCATCGATCAGGCGTTGCAGGGTGGTGTCGCTGAAACGTTGGGCCAGCTCAAATCGCCGCGGACCTGCTAGCTCAAGGTTTTGGCATTGACCGGCCGCAGCGAGGCAGAGGCCTGGGGCGCTGTCCCATAGGAACCGGAAAGCGCTTTCTCCCGCCAGGCATGGCAATTGCTTGAGCGGATCCTGAGCGGGAACCTGCACGGCGATGCTGAAGGTGCCCTCCTCCACTTGGCGCTCATGCCAAGCGCGCTGAGCGGTGTCGAGCAGTGTGCCGAAACGCTGAGCAGCCGTTGGTTGTTGAAGTGCGGCTGTCATGGCCCGGCGAATCAGTGCAGCGTCCTGCTCAAATGTATGAGCCACATCGCAGTGTGTCTCGATCCTGCCCATGCCAGGTCCCCAGGCTGTTGCAACCCGTTACTCCATGTCCGATCGCCGACGTCTGTGGAAGGCCGCCATCAAGTGGCGGATGTACTCGGTTGCTGTGATGCCCGTGCTGTTGGCGGCAGGTTGGCGCCTGGGGGCCCAGGAGTCAGTGCGTTGGTCCCAGTTCTCAGGCTTTTTGCTCGCGGCGGTGCTGCTTCTTCTTTGGGAAAACCTCAGCAATGATTTGTTTGATGCCGACACCGGTGTGGATGTGGTTGGCAAGCCCCATTCGATCGTGGCGCTGGTAGGGCAGCGACGGTCTGTCCGTCGTTGGGCCTGTTTGGCGTTGATGCTGGGCTTAGGCCTGATGCTGATCCTCGCCCTGCGCAGCTCGTTCGTGGTGCTCCCCCTTGTGCTGGTGAGCTGTGGACTCGGATACCTGTATCAGGGTCCACCCTTTCGCTTGGCCTATCGGGGATGGGGGGAGCCGCTTTGCTGGCTTGCTTTTGGTCCCTTTGCGACGGCGGCGGCATTGCTGGTGCTGGCTCCTACTGATCAGGCGGGAGTGCCTTGGCAGCTCGCGTTGTTGCTGGGCTCAGGCCCTGCGTTGGCCACGTCTCTGGTGTTGTTTTGCTCCCACTTTCATCAGGTGGATGAGGACGCAGCCCATGGCAAACGCTCCCCAGTGGTGCGCTTGGGGACGGCCAAAGCGGCTTCCTTGGTGCCCTGGTTTGTGGCCGGCACCCTCGCGCTCGAGTGGGTGCCAGTTGTTCACGGTGATTGGCCGCTCACGGCCCTGTTCAGCGCGATTGGCCTACCAGCAGCAGCAGCGCTGATTCGTTTGCTTCGTGATCACCATGCCGAACCTGATCGAATCGCTGGCAGCAAATTTTTGGCGCTCCGTTTTCAGGCTCTCAACGGTCTTGGCTTAAGTGCGGGATTAGCGCTCGGCCCCCTCCTGAGTTGACACCCATGGAGCTGCGCGTGCAGATCAGGCCCTATGCGTTCAAGCTCACGCGCCCACTCCGGACTGCTAATGGTGTCTTGGAGCAACGTCGGGGTTGGTTGTTGCGCTTGGAGGACTCGGCTGGCCGTCTTGGATGGGGAGAGGTGTCGCCCTTGGATCTCCAGCAGCTCGAGGCCTGCCAAGAGGCCATGGTGCCGATGATGGAGCCTGGGGTGGTCTGGACTGCCAGCAGCCTTGAACACTTGCTCGTATCTGTTCCAGCGGCGTTGGCTTTCGCCCTTGGGGCTGCCCTGGCTGAGCTGGATGGTGAGCTGGGGAGTGCCTCCTCTGCTGGTTGGCTACAGGCGCCAACCTCGGCGTTCTTGTTGCCGGCAGGAGTGGCGATGGGGGATGCCCTGGATTGCCTGCTGTCTTCAGTGGATCCCAACCTGCCGTTCACGCTGAAGTGGAAGGTGGCGGCCTGCGACCACGAGGAGGAGTTGGGCTTGCTGCAGGGTCTGCTCGACAAGCTTCCGGTTTCAGCGCGATTGCGGCTTGATGCCAATGGCGGCTGGGACAGGCGGCAGGCTTGGCGATGGGTGGAGCAGCTGCGCGGGGATTCACGGTTGGAGTGGTTCGAGCAACCGCTTGCCGCTGATGATTGGGAGGGCCTTGAGGCGATCGCTGCTGTGGTGCCGGTCGCTTTGGATGAGTCCTTGCAGGCGCATCCCACCTGGCGCGATCAGTGGGAGGGCTGGCAGGTGCGTCGACCGTTGTTGGAAGGAGACCCAAGGCCTCTACTGCGGGATTTGCTTCGGGGCAAGCCTCGCCTCATGCTGAGCACAACGTTTGAAACCGGGATCGGTGGCCGCTGGTTGGCGCACTTGGCGGCCCTGCAGGCACAGGGGGAAATACCGGCGGCGCCTGGGCTGGCTCCGGGATGGTGTCCGGCTGGCCCCCTGTTCAGTTCTGATCCTGCAGAGGTGTGGGAAGCAGCCGGGGGGGGCGGGTGAGCGCAGGCTTCCAAGGATTGGTTCGATGGGTGGTGCAGCCTGGGGGAGGCATGGCGACGTTCGCCGCCCTGGAGCAAGCGGTGGAGGCGGGGGCCTGGTTGCACTTGCAGGTGGGCCAGGATGGTGAACGTCTAACCGATGGAGACCTCTCACTCCCCGACTCACTCCCTGATGCACTCTCCGACCTTGCTTGGCCGCGCAAGGGGGGTGTGGTGTTGGCCAGTGGTGGTAGTCAGGGGGGGCGGAGCTGGTGCCTGCAGCCGTGGGCTCACCTCGATGGCTCTGCGGCAGCGTGTGGACGCTGGCTCGGGGGGATTGGCCTCAGCCCAGAGGGGGTGATCCTGCTCAATCCCCTGCCGGTTCACCACATCAGTGGCTTGATGCCTTGGTGGCGCAGTTGCCTTTGGGGAGCACAGCACGTTCTGCTTCCGCCTTTGCTGATGAAAGATCCGCCGTCCTTGCTGGCGACCTGTCGGGACGTCCCTGGTTGGGGCCAGAAACCGGCCGTGGTGTCTTTGGTTCCAACCCAGCTCAAACGCTTGCTGGATCACCCCGAGGGGCTGGCTTGGTTGCGGCATTTGGCATTGGTTTGGGTGGGAGGAGCCGGGCTGCCTGGCCCCTTGGCGGAGCGTGCTCGCGATCAGGGGATTCGCCTTGCTCCTTGCTATGGCGCCACCGAAACCGCTGCGATGGTGGTGGCGCAGGCGCCCGATCGCTTCCTTCAAGGGGAGCTGGGCTGTGGTGCGCCCCTCGATGATGTGGAGCTGCAGCTGGACCGGGCTGGTGTGTTGAGGGTGCGAACGGAGCGTTTAGCGCTGGCTCGCTGGCGTGATGGTCGGCTGGATCCCCTCGTGGATGCCGAGGGCTGGTGGTGCACCGGAGATGCGGCCGCTCTCGTTTCCGCAGGGGAGGGGGATCTGCGCGTGCAGATACGAGGCCGGGTTGATGGTGCCATCCATTCCGGGGGTGAAACGGTGTTTCCTGAGCAGCTCAGCCAACGCCTCCTGCTTCATGCGCAGGAGCAGGGTCTGCCGCTGGAAGCGGTGCTGCTGCTGCCCGTCCCTAGTGAGGAATGGGGGCAGCGTTTGGTGGCGTTGGTTCGTTGCCGTGATGGCTGGATTGAGACCGAGGGCTGGGCGTCGGTGCAAGCATCGATGCGCAAGATGACCTCAGGCTGGCTACCGGCCGAGCAACCGTTGCAATGGCTTGAGTGCGCGGTTCTTGAACCCTCGTTGGAGGGCAAATGGGAGCGGGGTCGTTGGCAGCGCTGGCTGGAGTCGCAAGAATTAAGTCTTCTGCGCTAAGTCCATGACCGTGCTGTCGGAAACCGAAATCAGCAACAAAAAGCTGGCAGCAGGTCTGTTGGGAATTTTTTTGGGCTCATTCGGTATTCACAAGTTTGTTTTGGGATACAACAACGCCGGAATCATCATGTTGGTGGTGAGCCTGGCTGGCGGGGTTGTGACCTGTGGTGTCGCGACCGGCGTGATGTCCGTGATCGGAATGATTGAAGGCATCATTTACCTCACCTAATCCACAGATGAATTCAGGGAGATGTATCTCGAGCAGCAAAAGGCCTGGTTTTAATGGCGAAGCCCCGTTTCTGGCCATCCGCCCCCACCCTGCTGCTCGCGATCGCAGCCTGCGTGAGTGGAACGGCCTTATCAACCCACGCCCATGACGGCTTTCACCCTTTGGTGATTGCGGCTTGCATGCTGCCGCTCCAGGTGGCTGGATTGGTGTGGGCGATCACGGCTGTGTCTTTGCAGCGCCGCTGCCGTTAGATCGCTTCGAGTCTTCCTACGGTTGAGGCCTCCAGCCAGAGATCAATCGGCTCGGGTAAGGCGCAGCGCCTGCGACTTTCGGTTTCGATGGCAAGGTGCCGAATGAGACCACGGGCAACCTCCGTTTCCTCGATCTGAAAGCGGTATCTCACTTCGAAACAGCCGGGGTTGAGCCGTTGAGGTTCGAGCAGGATTCTCAGGTCATCGCCGCCATGCACTGGCCGTTGGAAATCGGCTTCGCAATGCACCACCGGTAGGGCGATGGTGGGCCTTTCACTGGCATCTCGACAGCCAGGGAAGATGGTGCCTGCGCCGATGCCATAACGGTTAAGGCTCTCTTCCCAGGCCTCATGGCACCAGCGAAGCAGCTGATAAAAATGCATCACGCCGGCCGCATCGGTCTCCCCAAAGCGCACGTTGCGTTGAAGCTGAAGCCAGTGGTTGGGGGATGGCACGGTGATGGACAAGGGGACGAAGAAGCTCGGTGGATTGGTTCAGCCTGGAGCTGGAAAGCCCGGCGAACCAACCACTCCAAAGCCATAGCTGACCACCAGCCGAAGGAGCCAATACAGAGCGAAGGCTGAAGCAACGATGCTGATGGTTGCAAGCCTGAAACGCACCGGGATGAGCCGCCGTTTGCAAAGGGCCATGACGCTCCAGCTCAGCAATGCTGCCGCCACAATCGGCCCAAACAGATGGAACTCCAAGGCACGGTGAAGGTCACCAGTGAGAGCGGCGGAGGTGGCCCTCGTTAGATAGCAGCCTGGGCCGGGAATTCCTGTGATACCGCGAAATGGGCAGTCCCAGCCTGGGATTTGCGGGTAGCGTCCTTTGAACCAGAGGAGCATGGTCAGGGTGCTTGGGACGAGGAACCCTGACTGGCGGAATCGGCGCAGAACGACGTTCAGGGCGATCAGCGATCAACCGATCCCATGATCACGTCGATCGAGCCCAGGATCGCCATGATGTCGGCAACTTTGTGTCCTTTGAGGATGTGAGGAAGGATCTGGAGATTGTTGCTGTCAGCGGCCCTGATCTTGAAGCGCCAGGGGGTGACGTCGTTGTTGCCCTGGATGAACACCCCGATTTCGCCTTTGCCTGATTCCAGGCGGGTGTAAAGCTCACCATTGGGGATTTTGAACGTAGGCGCCACTTTTTTGGCCACATATTGATAGTCGAATCCGGCAAAGGGGCTGTCTTTGCCTTCCGCCATGCGCTGGGCTTCGAGATTTTCGGTGGGGCCGCCGGGGATCATGTCGCAGGCTTGGCGCAGGATTTTTAGCGATTGACGCATCTCTTCGATGCGCACGCGGTAGCGAGCAAAGCAATCACCCTCCTTCTCGCAGACCACATCCCAATCGAAATCGTCGTAACACTCGTAGTGATCCACCTTGCGGAGATCCCAAGGCACTCCGGAGGCCCGCAGCATTGGACCTGACAAGCTCCAATTGATGGCCTCTTCTCGGCCGATGACGCCGAGCCCTTCGATGCGACGACGAAAAATGGGGTTGTTGGTGATCAGTTTTTCGTACTCATCAATTTTTGGACCAAACCAGTCGCAAAAATCACGACACTTTTCCAACCAGCCCCAGGGCAAGTCGGCGGCAACACCACCGATGCGGAAATAGTTGTTGTTGATGAGTCGCTGGCCAGTGGCCGCTTCCCAGAGGTCGTAAATCATCTCCCGTTCACGGAAGATGTAAAAGAACGGTGTTTGAGCACCAACATCAGCAAGGAAGGGGCCAAGCCAGAGCAAATGGTTGGCGATCCGGTTGAGCTCCAGCATCAACACCCTGATGTAGCTGGCTCTTTTGGGCACCGGGATGTTGGCGAGGCGCTCTGGAGCGTTCACCACGATGGCTTCATAAAACATGCCCGCTGCGTAGTCCATACGGCTCACGTAGGGCACGTACATCACGTTGGTGCGGTTCTCGGCGATCTTCTCCATGCCGCGATGGAGATAGCCGATCACCGGCTCGCAATCCACAACGTCTTCTCCGTCAAGGGTGACGACGAGCCTCAACACCCCATGCATAGAGGGGTGATGGGGGCCGAAGTTGACCACCATCGGCTCGGTGCGCGTTTCCAGCTGCGTCATGGTGAGCCGAGGTTCATTGCGTTATCGGGATCTTAGGAAGGACCGATGCCCGATCACTCGCTGTCTTCTGGTGTGGCCTTCAGCCACGTGCCCGTATTGGCTGAAACGCTGCTGCAGATTTTGTCTGAGCAGCCCCCATCCCTCTGGCAGAACACAGCTGTGATCGACGCCACTCTTGGCGGTGGCGGTCATAGCAAGCTCATCCTCGAACGCTGTCCTGGCGTGCATTTGATTGGATTGGATCAGGACCCCACGGCCAGGGCTGCTGCTGCTTCAAGGCTGGAGCCCTTCCTGGAGCGTGTGCAGATCGTTCCGGTCAACTTTGCTTCGTTTGAACCACAGGAACCGGTGTCGCTGGTGCTGGCAGACCTTGGGGTGAGTAGTCCCCAATTGGATGTGGCTTCCAGAGGATTCAGCTTCCGGCTGGACGGGCCCTTAGACATGCGCATGAACCCAGCGGCTGGAGCTGAAACGGCAGCGGAGCTGATCGAGCGGTTGGACGTGAATGCCCTGGCCGACTTGATTTATGCCTTTGGCGAGGAACGCTTGTCGCGCAGGATTGCGCGACGGATCAAGGCGGATTTGGCGGCAGAAGGCGCCTATGCAGGCACGGCGGCGTTGGCCTATGCCGTCGCTGGTTGTTACCCCCCGAAAGCCAGGCGGGGAAGGATTCATCCCGCCACGCGCACCTTTCAGGCATTGCGGATTGCTGTGAACGATGAACTGGGAGTGCTGGACCAATTGCTTCAGATTGCGCCCGGTTGGCTGAAGCCTGATGGTCTCCTGGCGATCATCAGTTTTCATTCGTTGGAAGATCGCCGGGTTAAAACCGCTTTCCTTCAGGAGGAGCGGCTCGAGCGGGTGACGCGTAAACCGTTGATGGCGTCAGAACAGGAGCAGGCGGACAACCCGCGCAGTCGCAGCGCAAAACTAAGAATTGCCAGGCGGAGGCCCGATACCGCTTCGTCTGAGCGATGAGCATTCCTTGGTCTTCCGAATGGTGGTGGTGGATTGCTCTGTTGGTGCAGCTGCTGGCGATTCCTGGCACGCTCTTGCCCCTGCTTCCAGGCTTGATCTGGCTTCCTGTAGGTGGATTGATTTGGACCGGTGCTGTTGGCTGGCAACAGGCCTGGCCTGAGCTCGTTGTTGCTTTGGTCTTGTTCGGTCTTGGCCTTGTGGCCGACCTATT
Source organism: Synechococcus sp. ROS8604 (assembly GCF_014279655.1). Taxonomy (NCBI): domain Bacteria; kingdom Bacillati; phylum Cyanobacteriota; class Cyanophyceae; order Synechococcales; family Synechococcaceae; genus Synechococcus; species Synechococcus sp. ROS8604. Next base: position 2,630,876 of record NZ_CP047946.1, on the reverse strand, counting down.
GGCATTGGGCCTGGCCTCGATGCGCCTGAAGGCCAGCCGTTGGTCAGCGGCGGGGGCGGGGGTGGGTCTGCTCTTAGGGGTGTTCGGCCTTCTCCCGGCCCTCCCTTTTGGAGGTCCATTGCTTGGAGCCTTGTTCGGCCCCTGGCTTGGGGCTCTAGTGGTGGAGACCTGGGTCAAAAAAAAGCCACCCGTGAATTTCGGGTGGCTCAAAGCCTTACGCCAAGGAGCCGTGGTGGGCTTGGCGGTAGTGGCCGGCCTCCTCGTCAGCCGTCTGGCTCAACTGTTCCTGGCGCTGCTTGGGATTGCGGCTTTTATTGGGCTCAGTTTTCGTTGATCAGACCGGCTTGGTCCTCAGTGCCGAAAAGCTGACGGTAAGCCGCTGTCGAGATGCACACCAAGACAGGAACAACAACGAACAAACCGCCGTACTGGAATCCAGCGGCAATGGCGTTGATCACCGCTTCCAGGATGAAGAACCACAGGACCGTCCACCAAGAGGGGTCAACCACAGAGCGTCCGCGTTGGATTGCTGCAAAAGAGGCGTTCTTGCCAAATAAAGCGATGAAGGGCAAAAACTTCTGGTTAATCCCCAAATAGATGAACAGAACAAGAGCAACGAGCGCAGGAATGACAGCAAGCGCCTGGTTGATCTGGCCGAGACCAAAACCGACCAAAGAGCAAATCAAACCAATGATCAACAAGACAACAAAGAGTTCAATTCCACGAATAAAGAGTCGTCCAGCTGCGTTGCCATCCCAGCGAACAAAAGTGCTGAAAGAAGGCTTTTGGCCTTCAAGGCTGCACCAGGCACCGCGCACGATGCCCACCACACCCCAAAGAACGACAATCACATAGCCAACCAGGCCAACGACCAAAAGGAATGCCGCACCTGCAGGGTGAATTTCAGGAATCCCTTCCACTGCTGCTAAACGAGCTCCGCTTAGGCCCGCGAGTGCTGCAAAGGGCAATGCAATGACTGCGACCAGTGCTTGAAACAGAAGAAAGGTCCAGGGTGCTTTAGCGAATGCGTTCCAGCCATCTTCGATGGCTTGCAGGACGTGGAGCCTGCTGCTCTCCGTGGTGTCGCTCATTGCCAGATGTTGATTGAAAGGCTTGGCCGGAAAGTAGCGACGCGCACTATTTATTTCACGCTTTATGACGTAATTGGTGTATGGCATCGTTTATGGCCTGGATGGCTAGGTCGATGTCGCGGTCCGAGGTGCTGCGCCCCAGGCTGAGCCGCAGGGAAGCTTCAGCTTCTTGGCGGCTTCGACCTAACGCCATCAGCACATGGGAAGGTTCGCCGCGACTGCAGGCCGAGCCACTGCTGCAGGCCACGCGAGATCGCAGGGCTCGATGCAGCTTGCTTCCCGAGACGTCTGGAATGGTGATGTTGAGATTGTGCGGCAGTCGAGCCGTGGCATGTCCGTTGAGAAGTAGCGCTGGCTGACTCTGCTTGAGGCCCTCCCAAAGTCGATTGCGCAAACGTTCGAGGCGATGACGGCGGCTAGCGAGATCGCTGAGGGCCAACTCCGCCGCTTTGGCAAATCCGATGATGAGCGGCACCGGCAAGGTGCCAGGTCTCAACCCCCGTTCTTGCCCCCCTCCCCATTGCAGCGGCTCGACCGTTAAGTCTGGGTTGCTGATCAGAGCACCAACCCCTTTGGGCCCGTTCAGTTTGTGGGCGCTCAGGCTGAGGAAATCTGCGCCAAGACGTTGGCTGTCCAGGGGGATGTGGCCGAAGGCTTGAGCGGCATCGCTATGCAGCGTCACCCCGTGAGCTCTACAAAGGGCGGCGACTTCAGGAAGTGGCTGGATGACGCCGATTTCGTTATTGGCCAGCATCACACTCACCAATTGGGTGTCTTCCGTGATGGCGGCCTCAAGCTTTTTTGGGTCGAGGAGACCATCCGGCTCTGGTAAGAGAAGGGTGATGCGAAAGCCTTCGCGCTGAAGCTGCTGCAGGGGGTCGAGAACAGCATGATGTTCACTGACCATGCTGATCAGATGCCCTGGTTTTCCCCTCTCGCGAGCGATGGCGCGTGCATGTCCGAGCAGAGCAATGTTGTTGGCCTCTGTGGCCCCGCTGGTGAAGATCAGCTGTTCATCTGAGCAGTTCAGGCAATCGCTTAATTGTTCTCGGGCCATCTGAACGGCAGCGGCGGCCGTCAGTCCGAGCCGATGTTGCCGACTGGAAGGATTTCCCCATTGTTCACTCCACCAGGGCTCCATGGCCGTCACCACATCCTGGTGACACGGCGTTGTGGCTTGATGGTCGAGGGCAATCGGTGCCGATTGAGTCAAGACGGCTTCGGGGCTTGGCAGCATGGTGTGAGTCTGTCGTTCTATCTGATGCGTGCGGCTTATTGGATGACCAGCTTGAGTGTGCTCGCGATCAGTGTTCTGCAACCCGGCTTGGCAGAGCCATCTCTGCGTGAGAAGGTTCTTGAACAGATGCGGGCGTCGAGGCCTGCCGACTTGGTCGTTCTCGAGACGCGTGAGCTAGGTGGCACTTCCCTTCTCGGAATTTTTGCCATCCAGGTGGATTCGGCTGATCCTGATTTAAGGCGATACAAGCTTTGGAGGGAATCTCCTGAGAATCTGATCATCCCAACGGAATCGGTGCGTTGCAGTCGAACTGATCCCATGCGTGTCACACGCGATCAGAATGCGATTTATCTTCAGCGCCTCAACCCGGGTGGTTTGGTTACCTTGGCGAATCGGGAAAACCATTTGGTGTGGTGGGCTGCCTGTCAGCCAGAGCTTGCTGGTGAAGATCCCTCTGCCTTGACAGAGAAGGCCAAGGCGTTGGGCTTCTCCACGCTCCAGAAGGAATCCCAAGAGATTTTGCGGTTGCCAAGCCAATAGCGCCTCTAGATTTCGCGTAGATGCGTCAGGTCCATGACGGAGACTCCCAGCGAGGTTCTGACCCCAAGGTTGCTGCTCGTTGATGACGAGCCTGGTTTGCGTACTGCCGTTCAGGCCTATTTAGAGGATGAGGGATTTGATGTCACGACAGCCGAGGACGGGGAAGAAGGATTCAGTAAAGCTCAGCAAATGCTGCCCGATCTCGTCATCAGCGACGTGATGATGCCTCGCCTTGACGGCTATGGCTTGCTTCGCAAGCTGCGCGAAGACGAGCGTTTGGGCGGAACGCCAGTGATTTTTCTCACTGCCAAAGGGATGACGGCGGATCGCACGCAGGGCTATCTCGCGGGCGTTGATGACTACATCCCCAAACCATTCGACCCTGATGAACTCGTCGCCAGGGTCCGAAATGTGGCCCAGCGGCAGCAGCGGTTATTGCAGGAGGCAGCACGGTTCGCTGACACCGATATGGGTCAGATGGCCAAGCAGATCACAGAGATCCGCTCGCTTCTTGCCCAGGCAGATGCCCTACCCAATCAGGACCCAGCCCAACACAATTTCACGCCGAGGGAGGCCAGTGTGTTGCAGCTCGTGGCTGAGGGATTGATGAATAAGGAGATTGCCCGGCAGCTGGAGACCTCGATTCGCAATGTGGAGAAGTATGTGAGCCGGCTCTTCATCAAAACGGAAACCTCCAGCCGCACGGAGCTCGTGCGTTATGCCCTTCAACATCACCTCGTGAACTGATGGCTGTGCCGGCGGGATGGCGGCCGGCGGCGTTGAACCACGGCTGGACGTATTGCGATCGTGTTCGACCAGGGGAACAGTCCACCCGATTGAGCGATGTGATGGAACGACGCCACCACCATTCCAGTGCAGCGATCTGGCAGCAGCGCTTGGCGAGCGGGGAAATCACCCTGAATGGTTTGGCTTGTCCCGATGACGTCGAGGTCAAGGCTGGCGATTGGATTCGTTGGGCGCGTCCTCCCTGGGTTGAGGCTGCGGTTCCGGATCAATGGGAGGTCATTCACGATGACGGCGATGTGCTGGTCGTCAATAAACCCTCAGGATTACCGGTGATGCCAGGTGGCGGCTTCCTGGCACACACGCTGACGTCATTGTTGGAGCGGAGTAGCGACTCTGAGGGCGAGGCCTTGGTGCCGAAGCCCATTCATCGCCTCGGACGGTTCACGTCTGGTCTTCAGGTTTGCGCCCGTCGTCCCGAAACCCGGGCTGCATTGTCGAAGCAATTTCGACCGCAAGGTGATTGCCGTAAAACGTACCTGGCCTTGACGCCTCGTTTGGAGAGCCTTCAGCACGGTGAGACGCTTGTCATCCAAACCGACGTTGTCGAACGGCAACATCCTTTGCTCGGTTGGATTTGGGGGCCAGAGCCAACAACGCTGGAGCGATTGCGGAAGCGCTTATCGGCTCACTCTGCAGTGCAATTGAGGGAGCGAAGGCGAACGGGAGATCTCTTGGAAGTGCGGATTCATACAGGCCGCCCCCATCAGATCCGCATCCATCTCGCCCAACTGGGCTGTCCCTTGTTGGGAGATCCCTTGTATCAATCTGATCAGGGGCTGTCTGCAACAGCAACACCAGGTGATGGTGGGTATCACTTGCATGCTTGGCGCCTGGAGGGTTTGTGCTGGCCGCCCACTACGCAGTTAACACTCCGTGCTCAGCCGCCCAAGTGGTTGAGAGATGGAGACGATGCTGAGCGTTGAAGCGACGATCAACCACTGAAGTGATTCGAACTGAGTGAAATGCGTTGACTGAGTTCAGCTCTTTTGGAATTCCACAAGGCGCGAGAAGTAAAAAGGTGCTTTATTCAAACTGCGACGAATCAACTTGAATCCACAGGATTCAGCAGCTTTCACAATTCCTGTTTCTTTCAGGGTGTAAGCGCGGGTGGTTTTGCTTGGACCAGGAAACAGTTGGCCGATGCTTTTGAGCAATGCCAACAAAGGGGTGTAGGGAGCAAAGCTCACGATCAGCCTCTGCTCGGTGAGGCTGCAGAGGTGGCGCACCATCTCCTCCGCAGCTGGTTGTGGATAGTGAATGAACACATCCAGGCAGCAGACGGTGTGAAAGGAGCCGCTAAGACTTTCGAGATCACTGGCGAAGAAATGGAGCTTGCCCATGTTCAAGCCCGCCTCTTCTGCGCGGCGCTGAGCCTCCTGCGCCATCGCTTCAGAAATGTCACTGGCATCGATGGAGCCAGCTCCCATCTCTGCTAGAGGCAAGCTGAGGCTGCCCACTCCGCACCCTGCATCACAGAAGCTCACGTCACTGAGCTCGCCACTTTGCTTGATCAAGCTCAACACCTCATCCACGGTCTTTTGGTGTCCGATGCGAATGTTGCGTTGAACCTTGTTGACATCATCACTTTCGCTGTAAATACGATTCCAGCGCTCGAACCCTGTGGTTTCGAAGTACCCCTTTACCTCCTGCTTTTCAGCCTGCGTGTCGTCCAGCAGGGACTCGGGTGGCATGGCATCAGTCAGAAGGGTCGCGGAATTTTAGGCAGCGTGTTGCCAGCTGAGGTTGTTGGTTTCGTCATCCCAATGCCAGCGCAACAGCTCGTTCAGAGGTCGTCCCAGCAGTTGGAAGGTTTCTTGGGAATTCAAGGCCTTCCTGGGTGCAACGGTTGCGGCATAAATGGCAGCACTTGGATGGGAGCTCCAGCGTGCCAGCCGCTTCACTCCCTCAAGCAGCGGCAAGGTCACGCCCGCAAGGGTTCCATCCTCAAGCCGGCAGGTGCCGTTCTTCACCAGAAGCGCACGCTCATCCCAATGGTGCACTCCGTCTTCGAGTCCGTAGGGGGCGAGTGCATCGCTGACCAGCACGAGTTGATCGCCCGCCAGCCGCTGCAAGAGCACCGCCATCGTGGGGTCCACGTGAACCCCATCAGCAATCAGGCCGAGTGCAACGTCATCCCGTAGGCAGGCAGCTCCGATCGGTCCGGGATTGCGGTGATGCAACCCCTGCATCGCATTGAAGCTGTGGGTCAGCATCGATACGCCCTTGTTAAAGGCTTCATTGGCCGTGGTGGCATCCGCAGTGCTGTGACCAAGGGCCACGCGAATGCCCAGACCACACAGGTGTTCGATCAAGGCCGCGGCGCCATCGCGTTCTGGAGCGAGGGTGACCAGGGCAATCTCTTGCTCAAAGCCGCTGATGCGTGCCTTGAGTTCGTCCATGGTGGGACTGGCGAGGTGTTGGCGTGGATGGGCTCCCCGTCTTGCCTCGGCCAGAAAAGGTCCTTCCAAGTGGGCACCAAGCAGCTGGCAGCGGAAGGGCTGGTGAGCGGCACGCGCCTGCCTGAGCACGGTGAGAGCTTCACGCAAGGGCTCGACGCCGCAGGTCACAAGAGTGGGACTGATCGCTTCCACGCCATCGCGCCAGAGCTGATCGAGGAGCTGCAGGAGTTGTGGCAACGCAGCATCGGTCAGCTCTGGGAACGGCAGTCCCAAACCCCCATTGATCTGGAGGTCTACACCCATCGGGCTGAGCACGTCTCCGCCCCAGCCTTCACCGGCTAGGGCCGTCCCCTCAGGCATCAATCCTCGATCCACAATGCGGGCTTCTCGATCGAGTTGCAGCCACCACTGCTGTGAGTGCCCGTCCTTGCTCGTGCTTTGGGGCAGACAGACGTGTGTGATCCGGCGCATGGGGAAGGGTCCTCTGAAGCCAGTGCGGGACGATGGCAGTCTCGCTGCAAGCTTGCTGTGTCCAAGCCATCGGAGCCCACAATCGTTGCGACGTCCCGTGTTGCAGTGATCATGGGAAGTGATTCTGATTTGCCGACCCTGAAGCCAGCGGTTTCGGTCCTTGAAGACCTGGGTGTCAACGTTGAGGTGCGTGTGCTTTCGGCCCATCGCACTCCCCTGGAAATGGTGGACTTTGCAAGGCATGCAAAATCCATGGGATTTCAGGTAATCGTTGCTGGTGCCGGCGGTGCTGCCCACCTCCCAGGCATGGTGGCCTCGCTCACCACGCTTCCTGTCATCGGCGTTCCTGTGAAGAGTCGCGCGCTCTCCGGGGTCGATTCCCTGCACTCCATTGTTCAGATGCCTGGTGGTATCCCTGTGGCCACGGTGGCGATTGGCGGCGGTTTAAACGCTGGTTTGCTGGCCGCTCAGATTCTGGCGATCAGTGATTCGACCCTCTCTGAACGACTTGAGGCCTACCGCCAGCAACTCCACGACATGGTGGTTGCCAAGGATGCCCGCCTCAAAAATCTCGGTGCTGACGCGTATCTGGATTCCATGTCGAGTAGCTGATCACACACCGTTGGTCGTGGTCAGTTTCACAATTCAATCTCAACGGAACGTTTGATGTTCGGTCCTGCCTGGATGCGTTGGGGACTCTCCCTACCTCTGTTAACGCTCAACTTATTCGTGTTGCGTCAGTTGCTTGTGCCGCTGGCGCCCTTTCCGGGTTTGTTTTTGACCGCGGCCCTGATCGCCTTCCTCCTCAGCATTCCTTCCCGCTGGCTTCGTGCCCGGGGGCTTCCGGGTTGGCTTGCGATTTCCCTGGTGTTTTTGCTGGCCGTAGGAATTTTGGTGATCTCAGGCATCACATTGGTGCCCCTTTTGATTGACCAACTCGCGCAATTGATCAATGCCTTGCCAGGTTGGCTTGAAGCCTCCCAAGGGTTGATCGGCCGTCTCCAGGAATGGGCGATGGCCCGTGGATTGCCAAGTGAATTCGGAGATCTGAGCAGCGATGTTTTGACGCGTGCCAGTCGTTTAGCGAGCCAGTTCAGTCAACAGTTGCTAGGCCTTCTTGGGGCGACCCTCGGCACCACGATCAACACCGTCATCGTCCTGGTGCTGGCGGTGTTCTTTCTGCTGGGAGGCGAATCCATTACGGCAGGGTTGGTGCGGTGGTTGCCGCAGGAGTGGCGTGAGCTGGTGGTGGTCACCATCACGCGCACCTTTCGGGGCTATTTCGCCGGTCAGGTCGTGCTCGCTTTGATTTTGAGCGCTGGTCAGATTGCGGTGTTCACCTTGCTGAAGATTCCTTATGGCGTGTTGTTTGCTGTTTTGATTGGCCTAACAACGTTGATCCCCTACGCCAGTGCTTTCACGATCGTTGCGGTGAGTGTTTTGTTGGCCGTGCAAGATCCTGGAATGGGCCTCGCCATCCTGGCGGCCGCGATTGGCGTCGGTCAGGTTGTGGATCAGTTGATCCAGCCACGCTTGATGGGGAGCATCGTTGGCTTGCAGCCGGCTTGGCTGCTGATTGCTCTCCCGCTTGGTGCACGCGCGGGCGCTTTGTTCGGTTTTGGAGAGCTTCTGGGCCTGTTGCTTGCCGTGCCAGTGGCGAGTTGCATCAAAACCCTGATTGATGCCTGGGCTGATCGTCAGGGCTTTGATCTGCCTTCAAAAGCGATCAGATCTGCGCAGGAATGATCTTTTGCTCAACCAGATAATGGATCACCTGCTCGACGCAGCTGTCCAGGCTGCTGTTGCCGGTGTTGATATTGAGTTCAGGATGTTCCGGTGCTTCATAGGGGCTGGAGATCCCGGTGAATTCTTTGATTTCCCCCGCACGCGCTTTGGCATAGAGCCCCTTGGTGTCACGTTCTTCGCAAACGCTGAGATCGGCTGCGCAGTGGATCTCGATGAAGTCTCCTGCGTTCACAAGAGCTCTTGCTTTGTCGCGGTCAGCCCGAAAAGGAGACACAAACGCCGTCAGCACAATCACGCCGGCATCGAGGAACAGCTTCGCCACCTCGCCGATGCGCCGGATGTTTTCTTCTCGGTCGGCGTCGGAAAAGCCCAAGTCCTTGCAGAGGCCGTGGCGAACGTTGTCGCCGTCCAACACGTAAGTCGCCAGTCCACGCTCAAACAAAGCAGCGTTCACGGCATTGGCCAAGGTGCTTTTGCCAGCCCCGCTTAAGCCCGTAAACCAGAGGATTGAGCTGCCGTGGCCCCGTTGTTTAGCGCGAGTGTCGCGATCAACCGAGGCCTGGTGCCAAACGATGTTGGTTGCTTTTGTGTTGTCGGCGGCGGCCATGAACGGAGCGCGAAAGATGGCATTATCTCCTGGCGTAAACGACGACGGCACAATCTCGGCATGAAGCCGCTGAGGTCTCAGCCTCCAGCTCTTTTGGGTTTGTAGCCCTCTTTTTTAAGCAATTCGAGACTGAGCTCAACCTGATCCCCCTGCAACTCGATCACGCCATCCTTTGCGGTGCCGCCACTGCCAATGCGCGTTTTCAACTTTTTGAGGAGGGACTTCAAGCCATCCGGATCTAATTCAAGACCGCGGATCACCGTGACGGTTTTGCCCCCTTTCCCCCCGCGGGTGGGCTGCACGCGAACCACCTGCTCATTCTTGGGTGTGGCGCCTGCTGATGGTCCAGTTGGGCGTTGCAGACTGTCAGCACTGCTGAATTCTTGCCAGCCTCCCTTGCGCATGAGCTATTCGCATCCGTTCCTATCCTGCCGTTTCTCACCATGAGTGGGTCTGCTCCCGCTCCCCAATGGGCTGATTCCAGTCGGGGGCTCGGCCGCTGGATTGAACGGTTGATCGGCATCCCCCTGTTGCGTCGCCCCCTGTTTTTTCAGGCACGACAGCTGATCATCCGAACGGCTGAGCGCAACGGCATTCCTTGGCGGAAGCGACGGTCGGAATTGTGGGAGGCGGCCGCTCCCCTTCTGGCGGAGAGTCGCACCGAGGGCCTGGTTCCTCCCGCCTACTACCAAGCGCGTTTCCATGCCTATGAGCAGGGCAATCTCTGCTGGCAGGCGGCATCGGAGGCTGAGCAAGCCACCGATGCGATGGCCCTGCGAATCTGGCCAAAGGAAGCGCTGGAGCCGCTCCAGGCTCAGACGCGACTCCGCGATGCGATCCATGCGGTGGTGGAACCGCTTCTCAGCGATTCCACCCGCGAGGTTTTGGATCTGGGTTGTTCCGTTGGCGTCAGCACCCAGGCGCTTGCCCGTTGGTTGAACGCTCGGGCCGATCAACGTGGTCTGAACAGGCCACGGCTGATCGGTTTGGATCTCTCTCCGGAGATGCTGGCTGTAGCAAGGGTCAGAGATCGCGACAGCTTGATCAGTGAGTGGCGCCATGCCGCTGCCGAACACACCGCTTTGGTGAGTGAGAGCATTGATTTCATCAGCCTTCAGTTCGTTTGCCACGAGCTGCCTCAAAGCGCCACCCGTGAGGTCTTGCAAGAAGCAGCGCGTCTTCTGAAGCCGGGGGGCGTGTTGCTGATGGTGGATCAGGATCCAGCTTCATCGGTATTGCAACGCCTGCCAGCCGCCGTTGCGACCCTGCTGAAGAGCACCGAGCCCTACATCGAGGACTATTTCGGCCTCGATATGGGCGCCGCTCTTCTGCAGGCAGGGTTTCGAGATCTGCGTATTGAGGCCTGTGATCCACGACATCGTGTAATTGCCTGTTTACGCTGACTTACCGCAAGACGCCGTTTCAGCGGCATGCCAGACCTGTGACAAGCACTCTGCCGACTGCCAGCACCCCAGATCCAGCCAGCCTGACGCCTTCGGTTCGGCCTGAAGCTCACGGTCGGTTTGGTCGTTATGGAGGGCAGTACGTTCCCGAAACGCTGATGCCAGCGCTTGCTGAGCTTGAACAAGCGGCGGCTGAAGCGTGGAAGGATTCAGCCTTCACGACTCAGCTCAATCGGCTGCTGAAATCCTATGTAGGGCGAGCCACACCCCTCTACGAAGCGGAGCGTCTCACCGCTCACTATCGCCGTTCCGATGGGGGTCCACGCATCTGGTTGAAGCGCGAAGATCTCAATCACACGGGTGCGCACAAAATCAACAATGCCCTTGGTCAGGCGTTGTTGGCCTTGCGTATGGGCAAGAAGCGAATCATTGCTGAAACCGGTGCCGGTCAGCATGGCGTGGCCACCGCAACGGTCTGCGCTCGTTTCGGCCTGGAGTGCGTGGTCTACATGGGGGCTGAAGACATGCGCCGTCAGGCGCTGAATGTGTTCCGGATGCGCTTATTGGGAGCCACCGTTCAGCCGGTCACGGCAGGAACCGCCACCTTGAAGGACGCGACGAGCGAAGCCATCCGCGATTGGGTGACCAATGTGGAAACCACCCACTACATCCTTGGATCCGTGGCTGGTCCCCATCCCTATCCGATGTTGGTGCGTGACTTCCATGCAGTGATCGGCAATGAAGCGCGTGAGCAATGCATGGAGTCGTTTGGGCGGCTTCCTGATGTGTTGTTGGCGTGTGTGGGTGGAGGTTCCAATGCGATGGGGCTCTTCCATCCGTTTGTGCAAGACACCTCTGTTCGTCTGATTGGCGTTGAGGCCGCAGGTGATGGAGTGCAAACTGGCCGTCATGCCGCCACGATTACGGAGGGCCGAGTGGGGGTGCTGCATGGGGCGATGAGCCTGCTTCTTCAAGATCAGGACGGCCAAGTGCAGGAAGCGCATTCCATCAGTGCTGGTCTTGACTATCCCGGTGTGGGGCCAGAGCACAGTTATCTGCGGGATATCGGCCGCGCTGAATACGCTGCCGTTACGGACGATGCGGCGCTCTCCGCTTTACGGCTTGTGAGTGAGTTGGAGGGAATCATTCCCGCTTTGGAAACCGCCCATGCGTTTGCTTGGCTGGAAATGTTGTGCCCCACGCTTCCCAGCGGCAGCGAAATTGTGATCAATTGTTCTGGTCGTGGTGATAAGGATGTGAACACCGTGGCGGAAAAACTTGGAAGTCAGCTTTGAAGACTGTGCTTCAGCGCTTGTTGAAGCATCCCAAGATGTTGCGCATCAGATTGAACTTTTGGGACTTTCTCCTCGTCCTGGTGATTGCAATCTCTGGGATTTTTTTGGTTCAATTTCTTGGTAGAGAAAATTTAGATGTGATCAGTTCTCGAGAATTGCTTCGGCTCACGAGTACTCCTCACATTCGTAATGAAGCGCCTGATGCTGCGGCTCGTGGCAGGCCATTAAAGGGGGCGGAAGTTCTGCGTGATTCGGAACTTCTGGAAGCGGCAAAATACAAGGTCTATGCAGGTATTTACGTCGCGAATAACTTCAGTTTGGACCTGGAGGTTCCTAGCTTTTCTAGCAAGGGATATATCTGGATGCGTTGGGGAAAGCCTTTCCAGGATTACTTGGAAGAAAGAGGCTTGGCTATTTCCGAGGTAATTGGACTTGAAAATGATATCAATCCGGAAACATCTGTAATCACGCCTTTGCGGGATGTCCGTGAATTTGAAGACGGCACTTTTGGGCAAGGGATGTTGTACACAGGGGATTTTTACATCGACAACTTGGACTTACGGAGGTTTCCTTTTAACTCGGTGAGTCTCCCTGTTGTTCTTGAAGCTGATGATCCTGTTGGTGATCTGACCTATCAAAGTCTTCGTTTGATTCCTGATTTAAGGGATAGCGGGATTGGTCAGTATTCTGATCTCTTTGGCTGGCTCACACGGGGCTGGTCTTTTGGGGAATTTCGGCATCACTTTGCCTCGGGACTTGGCGTTAGCACTGTGGATGAGGAATACAGCCAGCTTATTTTTGATGTGTCTTATCAAAAGTCTTCTTGGTCTGCATTCTGGACTTTGATTCAGCCCCTGGTTGTGGTGATGGCCTCGATTGTTTTGATTACCCGGGTGCTGACAGAGTTTCGTGTTGAGATTCCGATCGCCGTTTTGCTAACGCTGATCTTCTTGCAAGATGGATATAGATCAGAGCTGCCAAGTCTCCCTTACCTTTCGTTTCTAGACTCGATTTATGCGATTGCTTACATCCTTTCAATCGTTAGTTTTGCGCTCGTTCTCTATCTTGAGAGTCTCAAGAGACGAGCGGGTTTGGAGACCAATGAGCGTCGAGATTTGATTTTGGGACGTATTCACTTTTATGAGCAATTTTGGCCTCCTATTTCTCTTGTCGTTATGGTTTTGTTGTCAATAGCTAGCTGGTTGTTGATCTAGCAACCTTTTTAGGGCTCCCAGGGATCGCTGCCAAGGAAGACCAAATCGATACTGCGATGTAATCCTGGAGTGGTGCGTCTCAGTTCATCGACGAGTCGATCCCGGGTGACATCTGGAGCGATCGATTCCATTGCCTCAACGAGCCATTGCGCTGCCATGAAGCCTTCGAGGCTGTAGAAATCGAAATCAACTTCACCATCCTGCTGCTGCTGGCGTAGGAGTCGTTGATAGCTCGCGACATCTGGGTGCCGTGCATCCCAAGGGAAGGGCACAACTTGTGTGACACCAACGCCAAAGGCGGCTGCTTGCGGCAGATCCCGAAACAGCGCTTTGGTTCCTGTTGGAGAGATGGTCATTAATTGCGGGCGGCTGCCATTTCGATGCAGGTTGTTCACCAATGAGGCCATCGTTTTGCTCAGTGAGATCACGATGAGGGCATCGGGCTTTGATTTGATAATCGTGTTGGCGGCTTGCGTTGTTTCAATGGAGTTTCGTGGCAGAGCCGCTGTGCTGACAGCACTGAGATTGTGCTTTTTCAGGGCCTCCACTGTGCTGGCAAGCACGTCTTTTCCATAGGCGTCGTTCTGATATGCCACTGCAATCCTTACGAAGCCGTCGTTGACGAGGTGATTGACGATCCGCCGAGCTTCTTCCGCATAGCTGGCTCGGAAGTGCAACACCTCGGTCTGACCTTGTTCTCTGAGGGCGCTAGCACCTGTGAGAGGAGCAACAAGGGTGAGTCCCGCCGTCTTGGCAATCGGTAGGGCCGCTTTGCTCGTGGGCGTGCCAAAAAAGCCGAAGAGGGCCAAAACATCAGGCTCGGCCGCAAACAAGCGGGTGTTACGCAGCGTATTTTCTGGCTCATAGCCATCATCGATCCGCCAAACCTTGACGGGGCGTCCGGCGATGCCCCCCCGATCATTGAGCTCCCGTAAAACGGTGTCGATTCCTAGGGCGAAGCGCTCTCCGATATGTCCAGAGGGGCCTTTCAGGGGAAGGGACTGTGCCAGCAACCAAGGGCGGGGTTCTTCGTTAAGAAGGGAATCAAGGTTCTCACTGGCAAGGCTTCGTCCCGCCTCGTTCGAGGTCATCGAGCTGCTCTGCGCGGGCTCAAGTCGCTCCTGTTTTGTTGTCTGGTTGACACCGCTCCAAAGGGCAAACAAGGCCCCCCCGATGGCGAGTCCTAGGACGATGGTCAGCGGGGGGGACAGGGCTCTTCCTTGGAATGCCATGTCAGTTCAGGAGATAGTCGAGATGATGGGCGGCACTCTTAACGGCAGCGAGTGCTGTGGCGTAGGCCATGCGCATTGGCCCCACAAGCGCCACATGCCCCACGCCGTCTGTGGCGCTTGTGTAGGTGGCCTGGACCACTGAGCAGTGGTGCAAAGCCTGTTCGGGATGTTCTTGGCCGATCCAGACGCCATATCCAGGACCGGAAGCGGACAGGGTTAGGGCTGCAGGACTCTGATCCATCAATTCAAGGAGTGGTCTGAGCTTGGAGCTTTGGCTGAATTCGGGCTCGGCGACGAGCCGAGACACGCCATGAAAGAGCGCTTTGGTTTCTTGGGTGGTTTGCAAGGTCTGATGGCTGTCAATGGCATCGCGGAGGGCTCTGCCGCAGGCCTGCAGTTCTCTTGGCAGTGCATTCCAATTCAAACGGCCGTTGCCGTCGAGCTGCCGACGCGCCCATTGATCCATCGCTTCGATTTGATGCTCACTGCCGTGGGGCAGCCGAAGATTGAGGTGACTGGCTTGGCTGGAATTCTTCACCAACATCACCAGCAAGCGCTCCTCGCTGCGCACCAGTCGGATCGCTTCCAGTGCGGGGTGCCCTTGGCTGGGGTGCGTGATCAGGCTCATCAGTCCCGTGAAATCGGTGAGCCTTCTCGCCATATTTTGGAGCAGATCATCAAGCGCTGCCCATCGAAGGCTCAGTTGGGTTAACTCCTGATCAAGATGTTGGGCGATGGTTCCAGGCTTCGGAAGCAGACAATCCACGTAATGCCTATATCCACTGGGGCTTGGAACCCGTCCGGCAGATGTATGTGGTTGGGTGAGAAGACCCCGCTGCTCTAAAGCCCCCATGGCTGAACGCACGGTGGCAGCACTGGCTTGCAGATCGAACCTCTGAACGAGGGTTCTGCTCCCTACTGGCTCAATCGTGTCAACGTAGTGATGCACCGTGGCCTTGAGCACCTCCTGTTGTCGGCGGGGCAGCGGCTGCACAGGCACACAATCAGCGTTGTGATCGTACGGAGGTTTCCCCTCGGATTGGTGGCGTTGTCATGAACCGCTGCTCAGTAACGGGGAACGCTCGGGTCGACGTCCACACTCCAGGCATGAATGCCGCCTTCTAGGTTCCATACCTCATAATCCGGTCCTTGTTCTAAGAGCCAGCAGCCAAAATTTCGGCTACGGATCCCGGCGTGACAAATGACCACGATGGGTTTGCTGGTGGTCAGCCTTGCGGGCAGATCGGAAAGCCATAGGTTTGATTCACTTAGCGGTAGATGTTCCACCTGCCCGGGGAAGGGAGCGATCTCCAGTTCGGAGTGCTCGCGAACATCAACGAGCTGAAGGGCACTGCCGCTCGCTAGCCACGCGTGAAGGTCTTTGGCGCTGATCGATTGGGGTGAAGAGGGTGTCATGGGATTCATCATGAACAAAGATGAGGCCAGTCCCACGCCTGCTGCTTCATGAAGGCGCGTTCCTTCCTTTTAGCTGTCGCTGCAACGGTGGTGTTGCTGCTAATCACCGCATTGGGCCTGTGGTGGGCGATGGCTCAGCAGAGTCCCCTCAAGATTGTCGGGCAACCCCTCGTCTTGCCACGAGCTGCTCGGTTCGTTCCGAGAAATGCGTCCCTGAGTTTGCATTTGCTTGCTGATCCTGGGCGCATGCCCGCCTATGCCCAGGCCGTGGCTCCGGTGTCACGCCGACGCCAAGCGCGGGACAGCACCCAGCAATTGCGGGATGGCGCCTTTGCTCTAGCGGGCTTGGATTTTGTGGGAGAACTCGCGGATTGGATCGGTCCCCAGGTCAGTTTGTCTTTGTTTGCGCCCGTCTCCGATGCTCCTGCGGGTTGGGTGCTCGCTCTCACCAGCCTTGATCAAGACGGGGCCAAGCGTTTCCTGCAACGCTTTTGGCAAACGCGCAGCTTGGCAGGCACCGATCTGCAAATCAGTCGTTACCGGGGAATGGGGGTGATCAGCGGCCGCGGAGCGCTGCTCGGTCAAGACCCACAGCCCATCGCTACAGCCTTGATCGACGATGACCTGCTCTTAATCGCCTCCGGTCGTGGTGTGCTGGAGCAGTCTTTGGATGTGTCTCAACTGGATGCTTTGCACCAGCTTGGAGACGAAGCTCTCATGGCTGATTTGCAGCAGCTTGGTCGGGGTGCGGCGCTGCTAACGGCTGATCCTGTCGCGATGGCGAAGTGGCTTGGAATGCCACGCTCCATTGCTAATGACGACGACCTGGTTGGTCTGGTCGCAGCACTTGAACCTAAAGGGACCGCTCTCGATCTGGATGCTGTCTTGCGTTTTCGTCAGCCGCTTGGAGGTTCAGGGACTGACGGCCTGCAGTCGCAATCCTTGATGCGTTCAGCCGGTGGATCAGCCTCTGCCCTGGCTTTGCTCTCGGATCCTGCAGGGCTCCTAAGTCCTCATGATCAGGACCCCGTCGCTCAATGGTTGGCGCCTGTTCTTGAGGAGTCTCTCCAAACCCTGGGAGCCGAGGGGGCTTCCGCTGTGGTGGGGTTGGATGCGGGCCCCCTGCTTTGGAAGCAGGGTGTAGAGGGATGGCTATTGGGAACATCCAGTGATCAGCCTGGTTTGGAGGCCGTGGATGCGGACCTCCAGGTCAAGGGGCTCGTGCGTTCAGCCCTGCCGTCTGATGGATCGGCCCTTGAGGTATGGACCCGGCTGGCCCGGCAGCGGCAGCGGGGTGAAGCCTCTCTACAGGCCCAGCTTGCGGTGGCCTTGGAGCGTGAATCTGGTCAAGACTGGTGGGGGCAGACCCTGGATGCTCTGACAATGCGTCAGGATCACTCCGCCCTTGAGCCGCGCTTGGATCAACTACGGGCCTTGCAAGACGATGGGGCGGCGCCTCTGGCACAGCAGTTGGCCCTGGCGACGGAGCCCAGCCGCGCTCAGCTCCAAAAGTGGCGGCTCTGGAGTTTGATTCAGTCGGTGGCTGGCAAGCCCCTGCTCCCAGCGGTGCAGGAACTTGCTTTGGCTGCTGGTCCGGACCAAGAGGAAGGCGCTGGTCAAGCAGGCTCTAACCGCTTACGACTCCGCGCCCAGCTGCGATTTGGTTGACCTGCTGCTGTTGCGTCATGGCATCGCGGTTGAGCGCCACCAAGGCGTGGATCATCCAGATCGTGGTCTGACGCCTTTGGGAGTCGAGCGCACATTCAAGGTGTGCTGCCGTCTGCGCGATCTCGGATTGATCGCCGACCGCTCGTACAGCAGCCCTTATCGGCGAGCGCGTGAAACAGCTGAGCTTGCGGTGAAAAGTGGTTTGGCTTCTGAGCTTGAGCTCGCCCGTTGTCTTGAGCCTGGAGGGGATCCATGGCCCTTGGTTCAGCGCTTGCAAGGCTCGTGTTTGCTTGTGGGTCATGAACCTGATTTGAGCCAGCTGGCTGCGGAGCTGATAGGTGCGCGATCGGATGGCCTGCGCCTGCGCAAGGCTGGGCTCTGCCATCTCCGTTGGGACCCATCCCATCAAGATCCCCGTGGGATAGCGCAGCTGCAGGGGTTACTTAGGCCACGTCTGTTGTTGCCGGGCTGCGTTTAAGTTGCGTTGATGAGTTGTCGTTGTGGGTGGTGGTGAGTCAGACCGGCGGGAGCGAAATCAGGCATGAACGCACGGGGTTGGTGTTTAGACCCGGCCTGGAGGGTGTCCCGGCCACCCAATCTTCGATTTGCGACATTGACGGCCTCCAAGGGCGTCTCTCCTATCGGGGCTACTCCCTCGATGACCTTGCGGTCCACAGCAGTTTCCTGGAGACCACCTATCTGTTGATCTGGGGTGAACTGCCTACACCGCAGCAATTTCGTGATTTTGAGCACGAAGTGCAGATGCATCGCCGCGTCAGCTTTCGGGTGCGCGACATGATGAAGTGCTTCCCCGCCAACGGGCATCCGATGGATGCGCTGCAATCGAGCGCGGCTTCCTTGGGGCTTTTCTATTCCCGCCGGGCCATCGATGATCCGCAATACATCTACGACGCTGTTGTCAGGCTGATTGCCAAGATTCCAACCATGGTGGCGGCCTTCCAGTTGATCCGAAAAGGCCAGGATCCAATCCAGCCCCGCGACGACCTGGCTTACTCCGCCAACTTTCTGTACATGCTCACGGAGCAAGAGCCCGATCCCCTGGCCTCTCGAATCTTTGATCGCTGTTTGATCCTCCACGCTGAGCACAGCCTCAATGCCAGTACGTTCAGCGCCAGGGTGACGGCGAGCACGTTGACCGACCCCTATGCCGTCGTGGCATCGGCGGTCGGAACGCTGGCGGGCCCTCTCCATGGAGGCGCTAACGAAGATGTTCTGGCGATGTTGGAGGAGATTGGTACTCCGGAACAGGCCGACTCCTACCTCGAGTCAGCCGTGGCGAGCAAACGCAAAGTGATGGGTTTTGGGCATCGCGAGTACAAAGTGAAAGATCCGCGTGCCGTGATCCTTCAGTCCTTGGCTGAGGAGTTGTTTGCTCGATTTGGTCACGACGATCTTTATGACGTGGCCCATGCCCTTGAAACGGCTGCCGCGATTCGCCTCGGGCCCAAAGGGATTTATCCCAACGTTGATTTTTATTCAGGGCTTGTGTACAGGAAACTTGGGATTCCAAGAGATCTGTTCACCCCGGTGTTTGCGATTTCCCGGGTGGCCGGGTGGTTGGCACATTGGAGGGAGCAGCTCGGTGCCAATCGAATTTTTCGCCCTTCTCAGATTTATACCGGCAGATCCATGCGTCATTGGGTCCCTGCAGACGAGCGGGTGAATGCCGCGGGCGCTTAAGTTGCATCTATCTGTTCTCTGACCATGGTGACTTCCCTCGCCACCACCGCGCCGGCTCTGGTGAGCCCGGGTCTTGACCTTGAGCAGAGCTTTAGTCAGGCCCTGGAGGGGTTTGGGCTCTCGGCCCAGGCTGCTCGCATGCTCTGGCTTCCCTTCCCGATGTTGCTGGTCCTTGTGGCCGCTGTTGTGGGGGTTCTGGTCACGGTGTGGCTGGAACGAAAGATTTCTGCAGCCGTGCAGCAAAGGGTTGGGCCTGAGTACGCCGGAGCCCTCGGTGTTCTTCAGCCTCTTGCCGATGGGCTCAAGCTGCTCGTCAAGGAAGACATCATTCCTGACCGAGCGGACAGCATTCTTTTCACCCTCGGCCCTGTGCTGGTGGTGGTGCCGGTCATTTTATCTTGGTTGATCGTGCCCTTCGGTCAGAACCTCTTGATCAGCGATGTGGGCGTTGGCATTTTCCTTTGGATCTCGCTGAGCAGCGTTCAGCCCATTGGCCTTCTGATGAGTGGCTACGCCTCAAACAATAAATATTCGTTGTTGGGAGGTCTTCGTGCGGCAGCCCAATCGATCAGTTACGAGATTCCGCTCGCGTTGGCCGTCCTGGCCGTCGTGATGATGAGCAACTCCTTAAGCACCGTCGACATTGTCAATCAACAAACTGGAGCTGGTGTTCTGAGTTGGAACATCTGGCGTCAGCCGGTTGGCTTCCTGATTTTCTGGATCTGTGCGCTTGCGGAATGTGAGCGTCTGCCTTTTGACCTCCCAGAAGCGGAGGAAGAGCTGGTTGCTGGCTATCAGACCGAATACTCAGGGATGAAATTTGCCCTCTTCTACCTGGGCAGTTACATCAATCTGGTTCTCTCTGCTCTCCTTGTTTCCATCCTCTATCTAGGTGGTTGGGGCTTCCCGATCCCCGTTGAATGGTTGGCTTCTTGGTTAAACCAGCCGATTGATGCGCCTTTGGTGCAGTTGATCACAGGCACCGTGGGCATCGTGATGACGGTCTTGAAGGCCTACCTGCTGGTCTTCATCGCGATCCTTTTGCGTTGGACCACTCCACGGGTCAGGATCGATCAGCTGTTGGATCTTGGCTGGAAATTCCTGTTGCCTTTGGCCCTGGTCAACCTCCTGGTCACAGCAGCCCTCAAGCTGGCCTTTCCGGTTGCTTTTGGCGGCTGATCTCGTCACTTCCCCTCTCCCGGCGGCATCATGAAAGCCGGGTTTTGATTCCTCGATCGTTCCCTTCCCCGATTCCAAACCATGTTCGGCTTCCTTAAACAGGTTGGTGATTACACCAGGGATGCAGTGGATGCGGCCCGTAATCTCACGCAAGGTCTGTCGGTCACCTTCGACCACATGAAGCGCCGTCCGGTCACGGTGCAGTATCCCTATGAGAAGCTGATCCTGTCGGAGCGGTATCGAGGACGGATTCATTACGAATTCGACAAGTGCATCGCCTGTGAGGTGTGTGTGCGCGTCTGTCCCATCAATCTTCCCGTGGTGGATTGGGTGATGAACAAGGAGACGAAGAAAAAAGAGCTACGCAATTATTCAATTGATTTTGGGGTTTGTATTTTTTGCGGCAACTGCGTGGAGTACTGCCCCACCAATTGCTTATCGATGACCGAAGAATATGAATTGGCCGCCTTCGATCGCCATAGCCTGAATTACGACAACGTTGCCTTAGGTCGCCTGCCAACCAGTGTGACGACAGATCCATCGGTCCAGCCGTTGCGGGAACTGGTGTATTTGCCCGCTGGGGAAGTTCAGCCCCATGGCGTTTCTCCTGATCGCCCCCGAGCGGGCAAGCTTCCTGAGCAAATCCTTGAGGAGCTCAAGGCCGCTGGATCCAGGAAGGCTGCCGAGGATGGGAGAGAATCATCTTCATCAGCTTCCAACGAGGAGGAGAGCGCAGGATGACGATCGCCGCGTCAACGCAGCTCATTTGTTTTTTGGCTCTGAGTGCCGTCATCGTCCTGGGAGCCCTCGGCGTGGTGCTCTTGAGCAACATCGTCTATTCAGCCTTCCTCCTAGGCGGTGTGTTTTTGGCAGTGGCAGGTCTCTACCTCCTGCTTAACGCCAGTTTTGTCGCGGCGGCCCAGGTCCTGGTGTACGTGGGTGCCGTCAACGTCTTGATCCTGTTCGCGATCATGCTGGTGAACAAAAAGGAGGATCTGGCTCCGATCCCCGGACTCCCCATACGCCGTCTTCTATCCGGTGGTGTGTGTGTAGGCCTGTTTGCACTCTTGACCCGTGTTGTGGTCACCACGCCCTGGGCCAAGGGCCCAATGCCGATTGGGGAGGATTCAACCGTGCGCATCGGTGAACATCTGTTCACCGACTACTTGCTCCCTTTTGAGTTGGCATCTGTTTTATTGTTGATGGCCATGATTGGGGCCATTGTTCTGGCCCGTCGTGACGTTCAATCTGTAGATCCTGTCACTGGCGAAGAGGTTGATCAGGGCCTAATCGAAAAGGCACGCACCCCTCTATTGACCGACCAGCCTCGCGCCTGAATTCTTTCTCCTTTTTTGTGATGCTCTCTGAGCTGCTTTCTGGTTCTGTTCCTCTCCAAGCCTATTTGCTTTTGGCAGCAGTCCTGTTTTGTACGGGAGTCTGGGGTCTCATTAACAGCCGAAATGCTGTTCGCGTGTTGATGAGCATTGAGTTGATGCTCAATGCAGTGAACATCAACCTGATGGCCTTTTCTTCCTACGTCGATGGCCAACTGATTCGTGGCCAGGTGTTCTCAGTGTTTGTGATCACCGTTGCCGCCGCTGAGGCTGCCGTCGGTTTGGCGATCTTGTTGTCGCTTTACAGGAACAGAGTCACTGTGGACATGGAGCGCTTCAATCTTTTGCGCTGGTAAAGACGTCACGCTGTTATGCGCCTTCAACGGGTCTGGCTGATTTATCGCGCAGATAGCCCACTGGCCCTCAAAGAGGCGCGTCGTTGCGCCGATGAGCTTGAGACGATTGGCGTGACCTGCGTCTTGGCGATGAGTGGCCTGACGGCAGACCCGTTCCCCGGTTTGCTGGCCTCTGAGCCTCGGCTACCGGATTTGGCGGTGGTGCTTGGTGGTGACGGAACCGTGCTCGGTGCCGCCAGACATCTCGCCGTTCTGGATGTCCCGATTCTGAGTTTCAACGTAGGAGGTCATCTTGGCTTTCTCACGCATGATCCCGGTTTGCTTCGGAGTGAAGGGCTCTGGGAGCGCGTGCTGGAAGATCGTTTTGCCTTGGAGCGGCGCATGATGTTGCAGGCGGTGATCCAGCGCATGGGGGATCTGCATGGTTCTGAGGATGAGGAGACCTCTGGAGCAGACGATGGTCTCCCTGACGATCAGGAGATTCACTGGGCACTGAATGACCTCTACCTAAAGCCCTATCACGAGGATTTGTCTCCAACCTGCATTCTTGAAATGGAGATCGATGGAGAGGTTGTGGATCAAGTTCGAGGAGATGGCTTGATTTTGGCCTCGCCTACGGGATCAACGGGTTATGCGATGGCGGCTGGCGGCCCGATCTTGCATCCAGGGATCGATGCGATTGTGGTTAGTCCAATTTGTCCGATGAGTTTGTCAAGTCGCACCGTGGTGCTGCCTCCTCGCTCCAGGGTTGTGATTTGGCCTCTGGGTGATGCCAGTCGTCAGGTGAAACTTTGGAAAGATGGGGCGGCTGGAGAGGTTTTTGGCCCAGGTGAATGCTGCGTGATTCAGCAGGCTGCCCATCATGCGTTGATGGTCCAGCTGGATCAAAGTCCTTCCTATTACCGAACCTTGTCACGCAAACTTCACTGGGCGGGAAGTTTGCTGGATAGTGCTCCCTCCTCAAACTGAGATGGCCCTGGAGATTGAACGGCGATTCCTGGTGACCCATCCCGGATGGCGTCGTGTGGCAGGTCCCCCCCAAGCGCTGCGACAGGGGTATCTGTCCGCCTCGCCCGATGGATTCACCGTTCGCATGCGGTTGCGCGCTGACGGCAAGGCATGGCTGACATTGAAGGCCCCTGCTGCCGGGATTGCTCGCCATGAATTCGAGTATGACATTCCCGGAACGGATGCGGAAGAGCTTTGGGCACTTGCGTCCCATCGCGTCACGAAAACGCGCTATTCCCTTCAGCAGGGAGGGGGGGATTGGGTCGTTGATTGCTTTGAAGGCAGCAATTCACCGTTAATTCTTGCTGAGGTTGAGCTTGAGGCCCCCGATAGCCCCTTAACGATCCCCGACTGGTGTGGTGTTGAGATCACAGGGGATCCGCGCTGGAGCAATGCAGCACTGGCTTATCAGCCTTTTGCCACCTGGCCTAAGGATTGGATCGACGAATATCGGCTGCAAACCTAAAAAATCTTTTGATTTCCTTTAGAATTGGAGCATGGTTTGCAAGGTGAGACGGCATGTTCGGTCTATATGACTCTGATGGGATCCTGCGTTTCACAGGATTGGATCGTGAAGCCTGCCTCGCTTATGCCAGTTTGTTTGGGCTTTCTTTGGCGAGCTGCTCCTTAACGGATATCCCAATCCCTGTTCCTCTTCCGATCAGGACGCGTCGGAGGCATCAGGGGGAAGGGTGCAGCAATTGAAGCCATCTCGGCAAATTTTTCCGTGATCCATTGCCCAGTTCAACAAAGCCACGCGATTTTTGGAGCCGGTTTTTGTGAACACATTGCTCACGTGATTGTCGACCGTACGTTTGCTGATCGTCAGTCGTTCAGCGATCTCTTGATTGGTCAGCCCCTCGGCTACCAGTTCGATGATCTCTATTTCACGGCTGGAGAGGGAAACAGTCATTGAACAGGGCTCCTCACCGATGGCCATTCTTCTTGGACCATGGTTTGCATCTTAAGCAGGTATGGAGAACCTGATCTTCCATAGTGGTTTTCAGTAGCGATCATTCGTTTGCGTTCAGCGCTGCAAAGCAGCCTCGAGGCTGGAGCCGTCACCATTACGGCTGAAGTGATGCCTCCACGAGGTGGAGACCCATCCCATGCTCTCAAGATGGCAAGGGCCCTCAAGGGGTTTGTTCATGCGGTCAATGTCACGGATGGCAGTCGTGCCGTCATGAGGATGAGCAGTCTTGCTGTGGCTCGCCTCCTTCTGGACGAAGGCATCGAGCCCGTGCTGCAGATGGCCTGTCGCGATCGCAATCGCATTGCAATTCAATCGGATCTGTTGGGTGCCCATGCATTGGGGATCCGTAATCTTCTTTGCCTCACCGGGGATCCTGTTCGTGCTGGTGATCAGCCCAAGGCCCGTCCTGTGAATGAACTGGAATCTGTGCGCTTGCTGCAGCAGGTCACGGCCTTCAATCGGGGAGATGATCCGGTGAAGGGTGATCTTGCCGATGGTCCTACCGACATCTTCGCTGGAGCGGCGGCAGATCCCCAATGTGCAAGTTGGTCAGGCTTGGTGCGACGGATGGAGCGAAAAAAAGCCGCAGGAGCGCGTTTTGTTCAGACGCAGATGGTGATGGATGCTTCTGTGTTGGAACGGTTTTGCCGTGAGATCGCAGAGCCCATGGAGCTTCCAGTGCTAGCGGGTGTTTTCTTGTTGAAGTCGGCGCGCAATGCAGGGTTTATCAATCGGATGGTGCCTGGTGCTTGCATTCCCGACACTCTGATCACCCGCTTGGAGGCCGCGGCGGACCCGGCGGTAGAAGGCATTCAAATTGCTGCCGAACAGGTTCAGCGATACCTAGGAGTGGCTCAAGGCGTTCATCTGATGGCGATCAAAGCAGAAGAACGCATTCCAGCGATTTTGAAACAGGCTGGCGTCAGCTTGCCTGGGTGAGATCGGTGCCCAGGAGTTCTGCCATCGCTTTCTGTTGAGGAGAAGGCTCCACCAAATCCTGGCGACGGGCATCCGTGATCAACCAATCGAGTGAAGCTTCCTGGAGATCGATGTGATCGCCTTCCTTGTCAACGCAATAGCGGCCAAACACGAGTTTTTCCACCAATTGCACGCCCGCCCCGATCCTTGAGTAATCAAAAATGATCGAGTTATCGATGGTTGCACCCTCGCAGATATAGCAGCTTGGTCCAATCATCGTGGGACCGATCAAGGTGGCACCATCCTCAATTTTGGTCATTCCGCCGACATAGACCGGGCCCTCAACGTTGATTTTGTCCCAATTGGCGGCCACATTCAGGCCCGCAAACACACCAGGCTTGACCTCTTTCCCCGGAACGCCAACTTGACGAACGTCTCCTTGGAGAACGCTGCGAATGGCTTGCCAGTAATCAGGCACTTTGCCGATGTCGACCCATTCAAAATCCATGGGGAGGGCATAAAACGGAGCTCCTTGCTTCACCAAAGTGGGAAAGAGATCTGCCCCGATGTCGAAGGATTTTCCGGAGGGAATGTGCTCGAAAATCTCAGGCTCGAAGAGATAGATGCCGGTGTTGATCGTGTCGCTTAAGGCTTCCTCAACACTGGGTTTCTCTTGAAAGGCTTGGATTTTGCCATCGTCATCACTCACCACAACGCCATAACTGCTCACCTGGTCTTTCGGGACCGTTTTGGTGACAAGACTGGCCAATGCGCCTTTGGCGCGGTGACGTCTGACGGCCTCGGTGAGGTCGAGGTCGATGAGGGCATCACCACACAACACAACAAAGGTGTCGTCAAAAAAGGTCTGAAAATCTTGGATTTTTTTGAGACCACCCGCAGAACCCAG
The DNA here is from genome assembly GCF_014279655.1 of Synechococcus sp. ROS8604. Lineage (NCBI taxonomy): Bacteria > Bacillati > Cyanobacteriota > Cyanophyceae > Synechococcales > Synechococcaceae > Synechococcus > Synechococcus sp. ROS8604. Next base: position 2,605,374 of record NZ_CP047946.1, on the reverse strand, counting down.
GGCGTCTCCGATCAGTTCGCCGTCCTGAATGCTTCCCTCGAAGCTATAAGCGATTTCGACACCAAAACGCTGACCATCTCGGAAATAGTTTTCGATTTCCTCGGCCAAATGGGACACGTTGACCATGACCTCAGTGAAACCATGCTCTTTGAGGAGCTCCAGCAGGAACTCCATCACCGGTTTCTGGAGGATCGGAATCATCGGTTTCGGGATCACATGCGTGATCGGTTGTACCCGGGTTCCCTTGCCTGCGGCCAGGATCATGGCCTTCATTGACGTACCAAGCTTGAAAACGTGACCTTCAACATACGAGGGTGATTAAGCGGCAATCGCGGGCAAGGTCGGCGTGATATCTGGCACTTCCGGACTTTTAATCGGCAACTGAGTGATTTCACCGGCAACGAGCAGGCGTTTTAAACGAATGGGTGCATGCAGCGAGCCCACTTGCTCTAGTTCCACCTGACTCTGAGAGGACAGAAATAACAGGGCCCAGAACACCCCAACGCGGTCTGTGTCGAGGTCGGGAGCCGCCGCCTCTGCCCAACGGCTGACAAGAAGCTCAAAATCAACCCAGTGCAAGGCCTGCTCCCATTCTTTCAAGAAAACTCCCAAGGCGGCAGTGGTTTCAGGAAGTTTTTCCCGATGGGCCAAGGCTGCGACCTGGGCAATCGCCTCTCGATTGCTGAAGCGCTTCTGGCGCTGACGCCGGCGCATGTCCAGTTCGTCTGTCTCCAGTTGCTCGGCAATGGTCTCCAGTTGTTCGATCAGTTCACCAAGCGTGACCGGCCTCCTCAGGGGAGGTGGAGCCACAGGGCGTCTTAAGAGGTGGCGTTCAGGATGGTGCGGCAAATTGAAACGGGGATCCAGCCAACCCTGTTCCATGAAGTCGGGGTCAAAGGCGTCTTCCACGACAGGGTCTGGAGGGAGGGTGCTGGCTTCAAGCACCTCCGCCTTGAGCCCCACCAGCACGGAAGCAGCAAGAAAGGCTTCGCTGCTTTCGGCCAAATCACGTTCGTAGCTTCCGCCCTGTTGGCCCAGCTGAGCAGCAACCCGTCGGGGAACGTCGATGCGTTGTCTGAGTTGATCTAAAAATCCGTCGACCACTGAGATGACGTCGACATCCCAAGGATCAAGCGTGCCACTTTGTGCGGCATCTTGGAGAAGACGGATTGCAAGACGGGCGCCGGCATCCGCTTTTGAGGTCAGGCCAGCATCAGACAAAAACAACCTCAATCTGATGGCAAGGTATCGGCCCAATCCAGGGGACGCCAGTCCCCACAGGAGATTCGCTTCCTTCTTCCCGTCAAGCCTTTCGTTTTTAGGAATTGGAATCGATGTCGACGGTGGGATTCGCGCTTGTGGTTGAGGCCGAGTCACTGTTGCCTGATGGCAGCAGTCCTAACTGGGTCTGCACCGTTGAGCGGTAGCGATCGAGGTCGGTTTCTAATTCTTGAATGCGAACCTGCTGAGCTTCGAATTCAGTGGCTTTGCCCAATCGCTCCACCGTATTGAGCATTCCGCTCCAGCTTGCAAAAAGCCAGGCAGCAGCAGCTCCGATCCCCGCTGCTAAGAGCAGCAGAGCGGCCAGAGGCAAGGTGTAGTGCATCCATGGCAAAACATTCACCGTTGTGGGGGCGGTGTTCTCCAACGTGAAAAACACCGTGCCGAGGCCGAAGATGAAAATTAAACTGAAATTGATCTGACGCATGGCGAACAGAGTGTGCGACAGGCGTCTAAAAATTAAGGAGCGATTCAGGGTCTGAATCGCATTTCCAGAGAAAGGAAGAAGATCTTTACGAGACGGGCTGAGACGCTGGTGTCAGTTTTGGTGCCGAGAAGAGCGCTGGCACAAGGGAACTGCTGCGGATGAGAGGCGCTGTGGGTCGCGTCACCCTCTCCATGGCGTCAACATCACGCCTGACAAGCGCTGAGATCGTGTTGCTGTAGCTGTCGGTCATCAGCTTTGGATAGAGGCCGATGCCAATGATTGGAACGAGCAGGCAACCGATGATGTAAACCTCCCTGGGCTCAGCGTCCACAAGATTGGAGTGAGAAACGAGTTCTCTGTTTTCTTTCCCAAAGAAGATCTCTCTCAACATCGATAGCAAATAGATCGGAGTCAGGATCACGCCGATGGCAGCCAGGCCATCAATCACGATTCGGAAGCTGAGGGTGTAGGCCTCATCGGTGGCAAAGCCTGTGAAGACCATCAGTTCGCTCACAAAGCCGCTCATCCCAGGCAGGGCAAGGGAGGCGAGGCAGCAAACAGTCCACAGGGCAAACATGATCCGCATCTTTTGGCCAATGCCCCCATCTCATCCAACTGAAGTGTGTGAGTGCGGTCGTAGGTGGCACCCACGAGGAAGAACAGGCTGGCGCCGATCAATCCATGGCTAATCATTTGAAGCATGGCTCCACTCGTCCCCAGCTCGCTGAAGCTGCCAATGCCGATGAGCACGAAACCCATATGGCTGATGGAGCTGTAAGCGATCTTGCGTTTGAGATTGCGTTGAGCGAAGGAGGTGAGCGCTGCATAGATGATGTTCACGACTCCCAGCACCACCAGGAGGGGCGCGAATTGGGCATGCGCGACGGGCAGGATTTCGGCGTTAAAGCGCATCAAGGCATAGCCACCCATCTTGAGCAAGATGCCTGCCAGCAACATGTGAACAGGTGCCGTGGCCTCACCATGGGCATCAGGAAGCCAGGTATGGAGGGGAACAATCGGTAATTTCACCCCGAAGGCAATCAATAACCCCGCATAACAGAGCAACTCAAATCCAGTGCTGAAACCCTTTTGGGCAAGAACGCTGTATTCAAAGTTGGGCACGCCCCCTCCAAAAAAGCCCATGGCAAGGGCCGCCAAGAGGATGAACAGAGAGCTGCCAGCTGTGTAGAGAATGAACTTTGTGGCCGCGTATTGACGTTTTTTTCCTCCCCAGATGGCCAGCAAGAGATACACAGGAAGTAGCTCCAGTTCCCAGGCGAGGAAGAACAGAAGCATGTCTTGAACAGCGAAGACGGCAATTTGGCCGCCATCCATCGCCAGGATCAGGAAGAAGAACAGCTTGGGCTTAAACGTCACTGGCCAGGCGGCCAAAACCGCCAAGGCTGTGATGAAGCTTGTGAGCAGGATCAGCGGCATGGAGAGGCCATCGGCCCCAACAGCCCATGTGAGCCCGAGATTGGGCAGCCAGCTGACCCGTTCCGATAGTTGGAGTCCGCTGTAACTGGGGTCATATCCCGTGAGATAGGCCGCCGCTGTAATCAGGAAGGTGGTGAGGGCAATTCCGAGTGCAAACCAGCGCACCTGTTTGCCATCTCCATCGTCTGGCACGAAGGGAACAATGAAGGCCCCAACGATGGGAAACAAGATCGAAAGGCTCAACCACGGGAAAGTGGCCGGAACGATACCGCTTGAGATGTCGAATGCCGGATCAAAGGGTGCACTAACGGCAAATTCGAGCACGGGACAGGTCTTTCACCACTTTTGGCAGTGTAGAAATCTTGGGCGAATGCGCATCCACTCGATAGGCGTTGACACACATAACCCTCACTCCTGAAGGTTGCAAATCAACGAATCGCTCAGCCCAGAGCGCCGAAGAGAACCACCATGGCAATCACTCCACCGAACACGATCAGGGCATAGAACTGGGCTCGACCCGTTTCGAAGTATTTGAGGCCTTCGCCACTGCCAAGGGTGAGCAAACCGGTGAGATTCACCACGCCATCGACAACCTTTGCATCCACTTCCAGGACTTCGCGGGCCAGCTTGCGACTACTGCGTACAAATAATTTCTCGTTGATGGCATCTAAGTACCACTTGTTCGCCAAAAAGGCATTGATGGTTGGGAAGCGAGCTGCCACCAGTTCGCCGAGGTCGATCCTGCGCAGGGCGTAGGCGAGAACGGCCACCGTGAGTCCGGTGACGGAAATCGCAACGGACGCTCCGGCGAGCGGAAGGAAGTCTCCCCAGCTGAAGTGTTCGGCCATTTCCGCAGCCTCTTCGGGATTCAGCAGCCCAGCAAAACGGCTATTCCAGGGGGTGCCGAGCAGGCCGATCAGGGCTGAGGGCACTGCGAGAACCGCTAGGGGAAGGGTCATGGACCAGGGTGACTCGTGGACACTGCCGGCGGCGTGGTGATCGTGACCCTCCTCGACTTGTTTCCCTGCGGCAGCCATGAGCTCCTGTTGCAGAGCAGAGTTGTTCCCCCGGAACTCCCCTTCGAAGGTCAGGAAGTAAAGGCGGAACATATAAAAGGCGGTCATGCCTGCAGTCGCGAAGCCAACAGCCCAGAGCAGCGGGAAACTGTTGAAGGCCTGGCCAAGAATCTCGTCCTTGCTCCAGAAGCCAGCCAGGGGGGGGATTCCACTAATGGCAACACACCCGATTAAAAAAGTGATGGCCGTGATCGGCATCTTTTTGCGCAGTCCACCCATCAGCCGCATGTCTTGGGCGAGGACAGGTTCGTGACCCACCACATCTTCCATGGCATGGATCACAGATCCAGATCCAAGGAACAACATCGCCTTGAAGAAGGCATGGGTCACCAGGTGGAACATGCCAGCAACGGGAGCGCCGCACCCCATGGCCAGCATCATGTAACCCAGCTGCGACACGGTGCTGTAAGCAAGCCCTTTCTTGAGATCCATCTGCGTGAGAGCGATGGAGGCTCCCAAGAAACAGGTGATCGTTCCAATGACGGCAATAAATGTTTCTACCGCTGGGAATTGGCTGTAAAGAGGTTCCAGCCTGGCGACGAGGAAAACGCCTGCGGCGACCATGGTGGCCGCGTGGATCAAAGCAGAGATCGGTGTGGGCCCCTCCATGGCATCAGGCAACCACACGTGGAGTGGGAATTGGGCCGACTTCGCCATTGGCCCCATAAAGACAAATAGGCAGAGAGCGAGTGCAGCCCATCCAGGCACGACACCACTGCTAATGGCTGCAGATAAGCCATCGGCAATGCCCTGGAAGCCGAAGCTTCCAGTGGCCCAATAAAGCCCGAGGATGCCGAGCAGGAGACCGAAGTCGCCAACGCGATTGACGACGAATGCTTTTTGGGCGGCGTGAGCAGCGCCTTCACGGTCGTACCAGAAGCCCACCAAGAGGTAGGAGGCCATCCCCACCAGCTCCCAGAACACATAAATTTCCAGAAGGTTGGGGCTCACCACAAGTCCCAACATGGAACTGCTGAAGATGGCGAGGTAAGTGAAAAAGCGCACATAGCCCTTGTCGTGGGCCATGTAGCCGTGGGAATAAATCATCACCAGCAGCGCCACCGTAGTCACCAAGGCGAGCATCACTGCTGCAAGCGGGTCGACGACGTACCCCATCGGAAGACTGAAATCTCCAGCACTCGCCCAGATGAACAGATGCTCAACGGGGGGGGCTCCACCCAACTGCTCAAACAGAACGGCATAACTAATGACCGCTGCAGCTCCAATGCAGCTGATCAGCAGCAAGGCCACCGGTTTTTTGAGCCGGTTAATGGTGCGATTGAAGCTAATAAGACCAAGACCTGTGATCAGTGCCCCAACGAGGGGGAGCACTGGGATCAGCCAGGCAAAATCGGCAGCCGAAGGCATCCGAGTGAAGCAGAGTGATTTGAGTGTAGGCAGCTCAGCTCAAAAGCCCTTCAAGAGGTGAGTGAAGGAACGCGATGCCTCCCAATGAAATGAACCGATGGGCCCACCAGAAAACCCCCACCGCGATCGCGATGCCGAGTTGTGCTGGCCGCAGCAATTCGCTCCAAATCAGGGTCTGACGTCTATCAAGGACAGCTGCGAAAGGCAGCACGGATGTGCTTTGTTTCAGCTTTACGAAGTCATCACCAAATCGAGCCTGTAAGCGTCGATCTCCATGCCAAACAGCGAACAGGTGATGTCCGATCAGGCCGATGCAGGTCACGACCATGAAGCTGCTGCCGATCCATAGGGCATGGCTAAAGCACCAGAGAACCTGGCCAACGGCTTGAGGGTGACGGCTAATCCGGATGATGCCGCTGGCGTAGAGACGCACTTGCGGTTTTAGGACAGCGGGGATTTCCAGCAGGTTGTAGGTGGCTGGATAAAGGAACAGAAAACTAATGGCTGTGAGCACCCAGATCACGGGCACCAAGCCCTCCATGCCTTGAAGATTCCAGAGCCTTATGCCGTCATAGCGATGGGCAAGGAAATAGCCGATGACGACAATCGCGGAAGGAATACTCAAGGAAGCGAACAGCAAGCGCCAGGCCCTGGCCCCAATTTTGGCTTCAGCGCGCGTGCGAAGGGCAGCCCCACCGCTGTGAATCACAGCGAAGACCAAAAGCAGCACCAGCATCACCACGCTGGAGTGATGCCTTCCGCCGCCTAGGAGCTCATCCAAAGAGTTGCTGCATGGAGGGTAATTCTGCCGGGCGGTGGGTTTCTTCCCTATAAAATTTTGAAGCTATCCCTGCCGGGTCGGCTGTCGCATATGGCCGATCTGCCTTTCACACTGGATCAGCTGCGTATTCTCCGCGCCATCGTCAGCGAAGGCAGCTTCAAAAAAGCTGCTGACAGTCTTTATGTGACGCAGCCAGCGGTCAGTTTGCAGATCCAGAACCTGGAGAAGCAGCTTGAGGTGTCCTTGTTTGATCGTGGAGGTCGCAAGGCTCAGCTCACCGAAGCCGGTCACTTGCTGCTGAGCTATTGCGATCGAATTCTGAGTCAATGCCATGAGGCGTGTCGCGCTTTGGATGACTTGCACAACCTGAAGGGGGGATCTCTCGTGGTGGGTGCTAGCCAAACCACGGGGACGTACCTGATGCCCCGAATGATTGGTCTGTTTCGGCAAAAATTCCCAGATGTGGCCGTGCAGCTGCATGTTCACAGCACGAGACGAACCGGTTGGAGCGTGGCGAATGGCCAGATCGATCTCGCCATCATCGGCGGCGAATTACCCGCTGAGTTGAACGAGTTGCTGCAGGTGGTTCCTTACGCCAGTGATGAATTGGCCTTGGTGCTTCCGGTGAAGCACCCCCTGGCTCGCCTGCCTGAACTGAGTAAGGAGGATCTCTATCGCTTGGGATTTGTTTGTTTAGATGCCCAGTCCACCACGCGCAAGATGGTGGATCAGCTGCTGGCGCGTTCTGGTTTGGATGTGCAGAGATTGCGGATTGAGATGGAGCTCAATTCCCTTGAGGCCATCAAAAATGCTGTGCAATCAGGCTTGGGTGCGGCTTTCCTGCCGGTGGTCTCGATTGAGAGGGAGCTCACGGCAGGTAGTTTGCACAAGCCATCTGTGGCCGGCCTGCAGGTGCGGCGTCAATTAAGGCTGATTACCCATCCAGCTCGCTACTGCTCACGGGCGGCAGAGGCGTTTCGGTGTGATGTTTTGCCGGTGTTTGCCAGCGCCGATAGTCCTTTGCGTCAGCCAAGACCTGCGGTTGTTGGGCCAGAGCCCGTGATCACAGATCTTGACGCGCCTTAAAACTGATCAGCTTCTGGGGTGATTCCCACGGTGTCGTCGGCGATCCCCTTGGTGAGGAATTTGTTCTGCGTGATATCGGTTTGGTAGACGCAGCGAACAACGGGTTTGTCCCTCACGGATCCGATGTAAGCAAAGGTGTTCATCCTTTGTTTGCATTGCCTTTCCTGAGCGGCGGTGACGGCGCCTTCTTTGCGTAATACAGCCCAGTTTTCTCGGCGAATCACACAGCCTGGTTGGAGGGTGGGCTGCGTGACGAAGCTGCTGGATGGGTTGAGTGTGGTGTACATCTCAATGTCCATCACAAAGGCGCTGGCTCCCCATTGCCTGCAGAACTCTGGATCGGGCACCGCCATATCCAACTGCTGGCTGCTGGCGATGTTGCCTTGATCTCCCTGGGTGGTGCTTGTAACGGCACTGCCGATTCCGATCCCCACCACCAGAACTCCAGCGAGGACAGCAATTCTGGTGGTGTTGAAACGACCGCCTCCATCTCCACCCTCGTTGTTGCCCGGTGGCGGAGGGTTGTACCGACCTCCTCTGCGCTTATCAGGACGACGGGGATCTCCGCCCCGTGGACGGTCGTAGGGGGAGCGGCTCACAGCAGTTCAGGTGTGCGGGGCAGGCCCATGGAATAGTTCAGAACCCGGCAATCAGGGTTGTAGCTCAGCTGGCCTGCCTGCAGGAGCTGGCGGATGCTTCCCTCTAGTTCCGAGCCGATTCGTCGAAGGTTGTAATCGTTCAGAGGCTGTCCTGCATGGTCTTCAACCAGCTCACGGAAGCGTTGTTGAACCGTCTGAACACAGCTTTCGTCCCAAAGGAACTCATTATCTGGATCGAGGTCGAGAGTGAGCTGACTGGGGTCTGGGACGAGCCGCCCGTCATCCACTCGAGCTGTGAATAGGCGCACGTGGCGAGTGGTGCTCTTCAGCAGGGTGTCGGCCATGGGGCTTGTATTGCGTAAGGACACCGCGCTTGCGGTTGTCGAAGACTTTAGGAAGCGAACCGGGCAGTGATCCTTTTAAGGTTGTCTTCAAATTGTGGTTTGAAGCATGCGTATCGCCATTGCGGGAGCAGGTCTGGCGGGTCTCTCCTGTGCGAAATATCTGGCGGACGCCGGTCATACCCCCATCCTCATGGAAGCCAGGGACGTGCTTGGCGGGAAAGTTGCTGCTTGGAAAGATGAAGACGGCGACTGGTACGAAACGGGTCTGCATATCTTTTTCGGGGCTTATCCAAATATGCTTCAGTTGTTCAAAGAATTGAATATTGAGGACAGGCTGCAATGGAAGAGCCACTCCATGATTTTCAATCAGCCAGAAGAGCCTGGTACTTATAGTCGCTTTGATTTTCCAGACTTACCGGCACCTATTAATGGTGTTGCGGCAATTTTGGGTAACAATGACATGCTGTCCTGGCCAGAAAAAATCAGTTTTGGTCTTGGCCTGGTGCCAGCAATGCTGAGGGGGCAGGGTTATGTGGAAGAGTGCGATAAATATTCATGGACTGAGTGGCTCAAGCTTCACAACATTCCTGAGCGTGTGAATGATGAAGTCTTCATTGCCATGAGCAAGGCTTTGAACTTTATTGATCCTGGCGAAATTTCATCCACGGTCTTGCTAACCGCTCTCAATCGTTTTTTGCAGGAGAAAAATGGCTCTCGGATGGCTTTTCTCGATGGAGCGCCTCCAGAACGTCTTTGCGACCCAATTGTGGAACATGTCCAATCATTAGGCGGTGAAGTTCATCTGGATAGCCCATTGAGAGAGATTAAACTCAACCCTGATGGAAGCGTTGCTGCTTTTCATATCGGAGGAGTGAAGGGTAAGGAAAGTTTTGATCTTGTTGCTGATGCTTACGTGAGCGCACTTCCTGTGGACCCTTTCAAGTTGCTGATACCAGAGGAATGGCAACAAATGGATGTCTTTCGCAAGTTGGATGGTCTCCGCGGAGTGCCGGTGATCAATATTCATCTCTGGTTTGATCGAAAGCTCACGGACATCGATCACTTGCTGTTCAGTCGTTCACCTCTGCTGAGTGTTTATGCCGATATGAGTATTGCGTGTAAGGAGTACGAAGACCCGGATCGTTCAATGCTTGAGCTTGTCTTTGCACCTGCGAAGGATTGGATTGGCCGGAGTGATGAGGATATTATTGAAGCAACAATGGGCGAACTTAAGAAATTGTTCCCAATGCATTTTGGGACTGATAATCCTGCAAAGCTTCGAAAGTCTAAGGTTGTAAAAACACCTTTGTCTGTCTACAAAACGACGCCTGGCTGTCAGCAGCTTCGACCTGATCAAACGACTCCTATTAAAAACTTCTTTCTGGCGGGCGACTACACCATGCAGCGCTATCTGGCCTCAATGGAGGGTGCTGTGTTGAGCGGCAAACTTTGTGCTGAGGCTGTAGACCGCAAGCATGATCAGCTGTCATCATCCTCTTCTGTCAGCGAGCCCGTCTCGGCCTGAGTCATGACCCTCGCAGCTTCGGATCTCGATGCAGCCTTTGAGGCTTGTCGCTCTGAGACAGCCGAGTGGGCAAAGACGTTTTATTTGGGCACTTTGTTATTGCCGCTTGAGAAGCGGCGGGCAATTTGGGCCATTTACGTCTGGTGTCGACGGACCGACGAACTCATGGATAGCGAGGAAGCTCAATTACGTCCGGTCGAGGAGCTTGCCGAGCGACTCGATCGTTGGGAAGAAAAAACCAGAGCACTTTTCGACGGCCATGTCGAGGACAATTTGGATGCGGTGATGCAAGACACTTTGCAGCGATATCCGCAGGGTATTCAGCCTTACCTAGACATGATTGAAGGTCAGCGGATGGATCTGTCTTGGACCCGCTACCCCACTTTTCAAGATTTAAAGCTCTATTGCTACCGCGTTGCAGGAACTGTTGGCTTGATGACTCAGGGAGTGATGGGTGTCGATGAGGCATACACTTCAGCCCCTTGGAGTGAGTGTCCTGATCCTTCTGACGCAGCCGTTGCCTTGGGGATTGCGAATCAACTCACCAATATTCTTCGTGATGTTGGTGAAGATCGTGCGCGAGGTCGTATCTATCTCCCACAAGAAGATCTTCGCCACTTTGGAGTCAGTGAAGATGATCTTTTGGCCGGAAAGATCAATGAGGCTTGGATCGAGCTGATGATGTTTCAACTGGCCCGTGCCAGGGAATGGTTCGTTCGTTCGGAAGCTGGGGTGCGCTGGCTGTCAGCAGACGCCCGCTGGCCTGTGTGGACGTCACTGCGCATGTATAGAGGGATTCTTAATGCAATTGAGCGCAACAATTATGACGTCTTTAATCGACGCGCCTTCGTTGGAAAATTGAGTAAAGCTCTTGAACTTCCAAGATGCTTTGTGATCGCTCAGTCTCGCTAAGTGATCACAAAGCCCAAGAAAATCAGACTGTTGTCTTCTGATCTGCCAGTAAATCTTTGAGTTTGGATAGTTCTCCAGCCCAGCGGGGATCGGGTGCCGATTCTGCTTTTGCGTCGCTGTGAACCACCTTGTTGACGGCTTTCCGTGCTGAGCCTGGGGCATTGCCAGGACCGCCCGGGCCACCACGGCGACCACCTGCACCACCCGCGTTGCTCTCGCGTCGTTCAGAGCGTTCTACGCGCAGGGTGTTGCCGTTGAAATCCTTGCCATTGAATTGCTCGATCAAAGCATCGGCAACTTTTTCGTCGTCAACATTGGCGAATCCAAAGCCACGACACGCTCCCGTTTCTCGATCGAGAACGGTTTTGAAGCGGATTCCCTCCCCCACACTGGTGAGTTGGGTCTCCAACTCTTTGGCTTCGAATGTTTGAGGCAAGTTGCCGATGTAAAGACGCACGCTCATGAGACGGGGGGGAGAGAAGAAAACTGCCTATCAGGCCGATCGCTGTCGTTAAGGCAAGTCAGTTAATCACAGCGGCCTATTAATCCAGTCGCGCGCGCACTGAATGGCTTCGGCTTTGTTGCCAATCCGCCCGAAGGCCCGTTCAAGGCAAAGATGATGAATCAGCTCCCCCAGCTCGGGGCCTGGACGCAAGCCAAGTTCTGCCTGCAACGTTCGACCATTCAGTGGTGCACTGGGATGGAACAGCGTGTCCTCCTGGTCACGCCAGCGACTGAGCCATTCCTTTTGGCGCTCAAATGGCCAAGCCAATGTGAAGGCCGGGAGATCCTCTTCAAGCTCTTGATGCAGTTTTAAGCGCTTCTGCTCTTCCAGGGTGTCAGCGCTTTGCTGTTGATCTCTCAACCACCAGGTTCTCAGTCGCAAGCAGCGTTGGATTTGTTTCCTGCTAAACCGTAAATCGCGCAAGCCTTGATCGCTGAGTAATTGCGTTATGCGCGCTAGCGGCAAGGCGAGTTGTTGTTCTGCTGCTGTTAAAGCGCTTGTGTTGAAAGTTTTTGGCGTTTGATCGGAACACCATGGCGCGATCAATTGCAAAGAATGCAGCAAGCTGATCGCTTGATCGGCGTTGTTGGCTTGAACGAGCTTCAGCAGCTCCGCTTGTATCCGTTCTGGTGCCACCCTGGGCAATTGCTGACGATGGCGCGCGATCATCTCGAGTGTTGCCTCGTCGATCCTCATCGAGAGCTCGGCGGCCAGTCTTGGAGCTCTAAGCAACCGCAGGGGATCATCCAGCAGGTTCTGTTCGTGAACGGCCGCAATGCGTTGATCGCGTAGATCCGCAAGTCCACCGCTGGGATCCAACAGTTTTGGTTCCGTTGTGAGGGTGAGAGCAATGGCGTTAATTCGATAGTCCCTTCGCAACAGATCAGCGGTGAGATCATCACCGTCTTGTCTTGCAAGATCGATGGTCCATCTCCCCAGAACCAGGCGGGCCATGTCCCTGTATCGATCAAGCACCACACAGGCGCCCCCAAACTCTTGAGAGAGTTTTTGGACCAGTCCCAGCGCATCGTCTGGAACCACCATGTCGAGATCTGGATGCTCCGTTAAACGGTTAAGCAATCCGTCACGGACGGCTCCGCCCACCAGCACCGTTTCTGCGGGGAAGCGATCGAGAGGGATCGGCCAGCGTTGTGGCTGCAGCCGGGTCATGAGTTGACCTGCCATCTGGCCGGCATCCCCCTCCAGAATGGAGTCCTCTGCAGAGGTGGGGTGCATGTGCATCTGCGTGGATTGCCGCTGGGTGGATCGTTGTCAGGCCTATCACGCGGTGGAGCGGCAGCATGGTGTGGCTCATCTCACGGACAGGCCTGACGTGTGTCCTGAAGAACCTCGCATCCATATCAGTCTTCATGACCTGAGCGGGGGTGGTGTCGGCGTGGAATGGGATGTGCGCGCTTGCACCAGCTTTGTGGCTGATTACGGACGATGGCAGCGGTTGTGCCCTGAGCAGGAGTTGCCTCGATGAGCCGTTGGCTGTTGGCTTTGCATAGTTCGAGCGAAACCCTTGGTCTTGCCGTTTGCGACGCTGAAAACCCTGCTGGGGGGACTCGCATCCTGTCTCGCTCGATGGGACGTCAGCTCACCAATGGTTTGATTTCTGCTGTTGAGGAGCTGCTCCCACGAGCGGAATGGGCTTCGATTGGCCGTTTGGCTGTGAGCACAGGTCCTGGAGGATTCACGGGAACTCGCCTGACCGTGGTGATGGCACGCACCCTGGCCCAGCAGTTGGGGTGCCCTTTACACGGTGAGAGCAGTTTCGCTTTGATGGCCCCACGGTTATCCGTGGCCTTGTCGGCCAGTCAGGCTTTGGAGCCCTTCTCGATCGTGCAGATCCTTCCCCGTCGTGGTCGAGTGGCGGGTCGCTACCGCCTACTCTCTGGCTCCATTCCGGTGGAAGAGCTGGAACGTCCTCATTTACTCAGCGAGGACGAGGACCCCTCTCCAGCTCTCAGCATGGAGCTGGATGTTGCGTCGGATGTGCTGCATCTGCTCCAGCGTTGTTGTCACTGGGAGCAGGAGGCCGCTCCAGGGCCCTGGGAGCTTGTGCTGCCCATTTACCCCACGTCTCCGGTGGGACCTGTCTGATGGCCCCAGGTTGGCGTTCCACGTTTGTGATCCTTGCGGCTCTGGCGTGGGCAAGCACTGCAGGCCCCTTAAGGCCGTTTCGTCAGGCCCTCACCACCGTTCAGCCTCCTCAACGGATTCTCGTGCTGGGCGGAGACCTTGATCGCGAAAGGGTGGGACTGCGCTTGGCTCAGCAATTGTCTTTGCCCCTGGTTGTCAGTGGTGGCAGCAATCCGGAGTACGCACAGTGGCTCGTCAGGGATGCGGGGATGGATCAGAGCCGTGTCTTGCTGGATTACAGAGCCAAAGGCACCTTCAGTAACTTCACATCCTTGGTCGATGACTTGAAACGCGACGGTGTGCGGCACGTTTATTTGGTGACGAGTGAAGATCATTTGGCCCGCGCCATGACCGTGGGACGGCTTGTGGCAGGAAGCCGGGGGATTCGCTTAACGGGAGTGCCTGTGGCCTGTCAGCCCGCCTGTCTAGAGGAGACGTGGGGCAAGCGTTTGGGTGATGGGATCAGGGCGCTGACCTGGGTCATCACAGGTCAGGATCTCAAGCCTTGGGCGCTAAGGAATTGGCCTCAAGGCTTTCCGACGCCTTGATCGATCAAGGCATTGATGCGCCGCTGAAGCTCCCGGGTGGTGGCCTCTAGCTCTGGCTTTCTGCGTCCTGTAGGAGCAGGGATTGGCTCTCCGATGCGAAGTTCAACGGGAACGAGTCTTGGCCAGCTTCTCCCCGCGCCTAGGGCGCGATGGCTATTGATGATGGCCACCGGGAGAAGGGGGGCGCCGCTGCGCGCTGCAAGGAGGGCTGCGCCTGGTCTTGGTTGATTCACGCGGCCGTCCGTTTGACGGGTGCCATCCAGAAAGACACCAATGGCCCAGCCTTCTTCCAGCCGAGCTGTTGCTGTACGAACCGCCTCTCGATCACTGGCTCCCCGTTTCACCGGATACGCACCGCAGGCCCGAATCAGGGCCCCCAAGATTGGAATCCGGAAGAGCTCGGCCTTGGCCATAAAGGCCACAGGACGGCCCAAGGCGTGGCCAAGCAACGGTGGATCGAGATGGGAGCCGTGATTCGCAACCACCACCAATGGCCCCTGAAGAGGCACCAAAGCGTTGCCGCTCGTGCGACCTTTTAAGAGTCCTCGAAAGACAGGAAAAACCAGCAAGTAGCTAACGAGTTGGTAGATCAGGCTGGGTTTAGGCGTGATGGATGTCACAACAGCCGAGCTGTCGTCCGTGGTGGACACAAGTGGAGACATGGCTTTTTAGAGACCCAAATCAGCGGAGCTCGAGAGCTGGGAGATTGTCACACCCTTCATGGACCTTTTAGCCAAGCCACTGAGCACTTTCCCTGGCCCCACTTCGATCAAAGTGTCGACTCCTGCTGAGGTCAGTGTCTCCATGGTTTCTCTCCAGCGAACGCCCGTGGTCATCTGCTGAGACAAGCGCTGCTTCAGTTGACCGGCGTCGCTGCAGGGGGTTGGATCGTTATTGCTCAGCACGGGGACGCGAGCATCTTCGAAAGGCAGGCCCTCGAGATGGTCCTTGAAGGCTGCAGCCGCTTCTGCCATCAAGGGCGAGTGGAAGGCCCCGGAGACGGGGAGGGGAATCGCGCGCTTGCAGGTGAGTTGCTCACTCACGCTTTTTACAGCGTCCGTTGTCCCTGAGATCACCACCTGCGCAGCGCTGTTGTCATTGGCGATCACCACGCTGGCCGTGCTGTTGACAAGGCTTTCAAGCTGATCGCGGTCAAAGCCGATGACGGCAGTCATCGCTCCGCCTCCAGCGGCTGCCATGAGCTTTGAGCGCCGCTGCATCAACGCAAGGCCTGTGGACACATCAAAGACACCAGCGGCATAAAGAGCTACCAATTCCCCGAGGCTATGGCCAGCGACAAACGCGGGCTCGCGCTCTTGCCTGCGGAGTTCATCCACAATCAGGCTTTCAATGACGAAGAGCGCTGGTTGCGTGTTGCGGGTGTCGTTGAGATCGGCTGGATCAGCGTCCCCATCGGCCTCGCCTTGGCAGATCGCCAGCAAATCTCGGCCAAGCAGACGGGAGGCGAGTGCAAATCGTTCTTCCGCTCCAGGAAGGGTCAGCACGGGCGCAGCCATGCCCGACTTCTGAGACCCCTGTCCGGGGAACACCCAGGCAATCGTCATCGGTTGGCAGGTAAAGATGGCTGGGAGCCTAAGCGGGACCTTGCCAACGCAACAATGCGGCTCCCCAACTGAGGCCAGCGCCAAAGCCACTACTGGCCAGCAGGTGACCAGGTGCTACGCGTCCGTCGCGCACGGCTTCGTCAAGCATGAGCGGGATCGTGGAGGCAGAGGTGTTGCCGTAGTACGCCAAGTTGCTCAAGACCTTGGAGTGGGGGATCGAAAATCGATCCGCCACGGCATCCAAAATGCGCTGGTTGGCTTGATGGAGCAGCAGCCAGTCCAGCTGCTCTGGGGTTGTGGATGTTTGTTCTAGAAGCTCCTTGAGGATGGCAGGCACTTCGCGCACGGCAAATTTGTACACCTCTTGTCCATTCATCCGAATCGGTAGATAGCCACCGCATTGATGGCGGGTGGTGTTGACCAGGGGAAGACTGGTGGGGATCTGAGGCAAGGTCAGGGAATGGCCGCGGCTGCCATCGCTGCGCAGCCGAAAACCCAACAAGCCGTCCGCTTCTGCAGAAGTGGCTTCGAGGGCAACGGCGCCAGCCCCGTCACCAAACAGCACGCAGGTGCTTCGGTCGTCCCAGTCGACAAATCGGCTCAATTGGTCGGCGCCGATCACTAGCACCCGTTGCATGGCGCCAGTGCGCACGTACTGGGCGGCTGTCACGAGTGCGAACAGAAAGCCGCTGCAGGCCGCCGTGAGGTCAAAGGCCACGGCATTGTGCGCTTTCAATCCGGCCTGAACTCTTGGTGCTGATCCGAATAGGTCGTCAGGGGTGGAGGTGGCGAGTAAGACCAGATCGAGGCTGTCAGGCTCCCACTGGGCCATCGCCAGGGCCTGTTGCCCAGCACGGACTGCAAGATCGTTCAGCGATTCGTCCGGCGTGCTGACGCGTCGCGACTGGATTCCGGTGCGTGTGCGAATCCAATCGTCACTCGTCTGCACCCGCTCGCTGAGGGCAGCATTGCTGATGGTTTGGTTCGCCTGGGCGCTGCCACTTGCGACCAGAGCCATGCCACGGAAGGGTGGGGGAGATCCAGCCAATGTGGAAGCGCTGTGATTGGCGTCAGTCAATCACAGTCCAGACAGGTCGCTTCAGCTTTTGCGCGGTGCTGGCTTGCTGAGTTCGGCGAGATCGTCCATCACGCCATGACTTGCAGCGGAGTGAGCCAAGCGAAGAGCGCTCACGACGGAGAGGGCTTTGCTGCTTCCATGGCCGATCACACAAATCCCATTCACCCCAAGGAGAAGTGCGCCGCCATGTTCAGCATGATCGAGCCTTTTCTTGATCCGTTTGAGATTGCTGCGCAGGAAGGCTGAACCAACTTTGCCGCGTCGCCCCCTCGGTAATTCAGCTCTGAGCACGCCGAGCAAAACACTGCCCACCGATTCAAGAAATTTCAGAAGCACATTTCCGGTGAAGCCATCGCAAACCACCACATCAAATTCACCGGATAGAACATCTCTCCCCTCGCAATTTCCTGCGAAATGAAGACGGGTTTCTTCCCTTAGTAATTCATGGGTGCGTAGGGCGAGTTCATTGCCTTTGCATTCCTCTTCGCCAATGTTGAGCAAGCCAATTCGCGGGCGATCAACTTGGAGAACGTCTCGGGAATAGATGTTGCCGAGTAACGCAAATTGATGCATATAGGCAGGCTTGCAATCCATATTGGCTCCCACATCCAGGACCAGTACTGGCTGGCCCGGGTCTTTGGTGGGGAATAGGGCTCCAATGGCGGGGCGATCAATCCCGGCAAGGCGACCAAGGCGAAAGATGGCCGAAGCCATCACAGCACCAGAGTTTCCCGCGGAGTAAATCGCTAAAGCGTCTCCGCGCTTCACCAGATCCATCGCGACATTGACGCTGGCATCACGCTTTCGGCGCACAACGGTGGCCTCCTCATGCATTTCCACGGAGGGTCCGCTGGGGATCAGCTCTAGGTGCCCCGCGTTGATTGCGTTGTTGAGTGGCTCAGTGAGTCCAGAGGCTGCAGCAGCCTCCATGACCCGGTTGGTTTCGCCCACAAAGCGGATTCGCAAGGGCAGGCGATCGATGGCTTGAAGAGAGCCCTCCAGGATCTCCCCAGGGGAATGATCTCCACCCATTCCATCCACAGCGACCCAAAGGCGATCACTGTCGTTGATGCGTCCGTCATCACCGACCTCTGCGGTTTGCAAGCGGCGTAGCGGGTCCATCACCGGTTGGAGCATTTGCCCCGCCATCGATCCCACCGATTCAGCAACGTTGCCTGCAGCGCTGGCAGAGGTGGTGGCGGTGTCGACGAGACTGGTCACGGCGCTATTGCGCCGGTACCAAATCACAAGCCTCCTTACCGCCTTTGATCGGCGTGGTTTGCTCCGGGCTTCGTCAGCCGGGCTGAATTCAGGATCCTTCGGGTGCAACGGAATCGATGATGCGCTGGAACAAGTAACCGGTTCCCCGAGCCGTCAGGATCAGCTCGGGATTGGCCGGATCGTCTTCGAGTTTGGAGCGAAGCCGTGAGATATGAACATCCACGACCCTCGTGTCCACGTGACGCTCAGGTGTATATCCCCACACATCCTTCAAGATTTCACCGCGGCTGAATGGTTCGCCAGAGCGACCCACGAGCAGTTCGAGGAGACTGAACTCCATTCCGGTGAGGCGGATGCGTTCATCCGCACGGAACACTTGACGCTTATTGGTGTCGATGCGGAGATCGGCGACTTGAATCACCCCAGAGTTGGGGATGCCAGCCACCTGTTCTTTCTCAACGCGGCGAAGAACGCAGCGGATTCTTGCTTCTAGCTCTTTGGGACTGAACGGTTTGACGACATAGTCGTCAGCACCGAGCTCAAGGCCAGTAATCCTGTCTGCAACGTCACCCAAGGCGGTGAGCATCACGATCGGAACATCCGACTCCTTGCGCAATTCTTGGCAGACGCCATAGCCGTCCAGCTTGGGCATCATCACGTCCAAGACCACCAGGTCTGGATTGCACTGTTCAAAGCTTTCGAGAGCTTCAGTGCCGTCGCAGGCGGTTACAACGTTATAACCAATCATCGACAGACGAGTTTCCAGAATGCGTCGAATACTGGCCTCGTCGTCGACAACCAGAATCGTTTCCTTGCTGGCGGCTGTGGCCGTCATATCCGAACTTATTTCGTACAGGTATTGGCTACAGATAAGTGGACGGAGGCCCCGTTCATTCACCGAAAGCCAACTTTCTTCATAGTTCGACGTGTCCCGACCCTCTTCAGTCTTCGTTTGCCAGAGCTGTGGTGCGCAGACGCGGCAGTTTTTTGGCCGCTGCAGCAGTTGCGGGAGCTGGAATTCCCTCGTCGAGCAATCCGCTCCGAAACAGGACGGTCGGCGTAGACGCGCTCCTGCTGAGTCAGCAGCGGCTCCAGTGGCGCGACGTTCCACCGCCATGGCCGATCTGGGTGATCGGCCGATTCAACGCCTTGAGAGTGGCTACCCAGAATTAGATCGGGTGTTGGGCGGAGGCGTTGTGCCCGGTTCGCTCGTGCTTGTGGGAGGTGACCCAGGGATTGGCAAAAGCACGCTGTTGCTGCAAAGCGCATCGGTGATGGCCAACCGACTTTCCGTTTTGTATGTCAGCGCTGAGGAATCAGCCCAGCAGGTGAAGTTGCGCTGGTTGCGTTTGGGAGGAGAGAGTGAAGGGCTCCAGTTGCTTGCTGAAACAGATCTGGAGTTGGTGTTGGAAGAGCTCGAGGCTCTGCGGCCCGATGTGGCGATTATCGACAGCATTCAGGCCCTGCATGACGCCAATTTGTCGAGCGCTCCCGGATCTGTGGCTCAGGTGCGCGAATGCGCCGCCTCTCTGCAGCGCTTAGCCAAACGTCAAAACACGGCTTTGTTGCTTGTCGGTCATGTCACCAAAGAGGGAATGTTGGCAGGACCGAAGGTTCTCGAGCATTTGGTCGATGCCGTGCTCACCTTCGAGGGGGATCGTTTTGCCAGTCATCGACTCCTTCGTGCGGTTAAAAATCGCTTTGGTGCCACCCATGAACTTGGCGTCTTCGAAATGCAGGGCCAAGGTCTTGTGGAGGTCAATAACCCGAGTGAGTTGTTCCTGAGTGGAGATGAGGCCAGCGGAGTGGCCACGATCGTGGCCTGTGAGGGCACCAGGCCTCTTGTTGTGGATCTTCAGGCCCTTGTAAGTACGACGAGCTATGCGAGCCCAAGGCGGACGGCCACAGGGATTGCCGTGAATCGTTTGCATCAAATTTTGGCTGTGCTCGAAAAGCACATGGGCCTGCCCTTGTCGCGTTTTGACTGCTACCTCGCTGTGGCGGGTGGTCTCGATGTGGAGGAGCCAGCGGCCGATTTGGGCGTAGCTGCGGCCGTTGTAGCTAGTTATCGCGATCTCATTTTGCCGGCAGGCACCGTCCTCCTCGGTGAACTTGGTCTTGGTGGTCAGCTCAGGCCTGTTGGTCAGCTGGAGTTGCGCTTGCAAGAGGCCGTTCGTCTTGGATTCAGACGAGCGGTGGTGCCGAAAGGTTGCGGACTTGCAACGGGGGAAGCCATCTTGAACTTGGAGCTGCACGAAGCGGGCTCGATCACGGAAGCGCTTGTCCTTGCTTTGGGTGTGAATCCTGCCGATGACCAAGCGTGACCTTCAGAAATACACGTCGACGTTGCTGCGTCCGGTTGATTTCAGCCAGTTCTCGATATCGAGATAGCCACCTGGATTGAGCCTGACGGCTTGGGTCCAAACGTCTGCGGCAAGGTCAAACCAGCCGTCAGCATCATCACGACGCCCCTCTTCTTCCGCCGTGCGGCCGCGTTTCTCATAAATGAGGCCCATGTTTTTCAGGCACGATGGTTGCTTGGGGTTCTCATCCAAGGCCTTTTGGTACGTCTCTAGCGCTCGATCTTCTTCGCCATTGCTCATATAAATGATGGCGATGTTTTTCAGGGTCTCGCCTCGGTCGATCGCATTTTCCTCAAGCTTCAGGCTTTCCTCGTAGTTTTCCAAGGCTTCGGCGTAATCACCGTCGTTCTGGGCCGAGAGCCCGTCGCGGTAATACACATAAGCTTCTTTGGCGCGTGCATTAATCGGCAGTAGCTTCACGATCAGATCGGCCATGACCGTGAAGCTTTTGTCGATAAAATTGTCGTTTCGGTTGCTGCGCGGCACAGGAAGCCAAAAAAGGTGTGACTCCATCCTGACTGGAATCAGCAGCCCTGCCTAGCGTTCTTTGATGCGTTCTGCAGTTGTGACAAATTCCGCTCACGCCACAAAGTCGCCCCCCACGATGCTTCTAGACGTGGAAGGCATGAAGTGCGGTGGTTGTGTGCGTTCGGTTGAGCGCACGCTTCTGGATCAACCCGGGGTGTGTGAAGCCAGTGTCAACCTGGTCACGCGGAGCGCTTGGCTTCGCTTTGAAGACGATGCCGTTGCTGATCTTGATGGCGTCGTAGAGGCTTTAACGGCGCGAGGTTTCAGTGCCCATCCTCGAGAGATGAATGCGTTCGGTTCATCGGTTGAGGTTGATCGCAGCTGGGGGTGGTGGCAGCAGTGGCGTCAATTAATCGTTGCTCTTGTCCTGCTCGTGTTGTCCGTGGTGGGGCACCTGGCTGAAGCCGGAACCGTCCACGTTCCACCTCTTGGTTCGCTTCCTTTTCACGCCGGCTTGGCCACGGTTGCTTTGGTGGGGCCTGGGCGACCCATCCTGATCGCTGGATGGCGATCCGCCCGCATGGGGGTGCCAACGATGGACACCTTGGTGAGCCTTGGTGTTGGAAGTGCCTACCTGGCCAGCTTGGTCGCTTTGGTTTGGCCTCAGGTGGGTTGGCCCTGCTTCTTTAACGAGCCGGTCATGCTCCTGGGCTTTGTGTTGCTCGGCCGCTTTCTGGAAGAGCGGGCGCGCCGCCGCACGGGCCGGGCGCTGCAGGACTTAGCGGCTCTCCAGCCTGATGTGGCGCGCCTGTTGATGGACGATGGCACGATCCGTGAGGTGCCCGTTTCGGCGCTGCGCCCAGGAGAGCGTGTTCAGCTTTTGGCCGGCGACCGCGTCCCGGTGGATGGAATCGTGCGTGAGGGGCATTCGGCTGTGGATCTTTCCAGCCTGACGGGTGAACCCTTACCGCTGGATGCTTCTCCAGGCGCTGAGCTCAGTTCCGGCAGCCTAAATCTGGAAGCCACCCTGATGGTTGAGGTGCAGCGGATTGGTCGTGAAACCGCTCTGGCTCGGATCATTGATTTGGTGGAGCAAGCCCAGGCAAGAAAAGCGCCGATTCAGGGGCTTGCCGATCGTGTAGCCGGCCAGTTTTGTTATGCGGTGGTGAGTTTTGCCATTCTCACGTTCCTGTTTTGGTGGCAGGTCGGTTGTCGTCTTTGGCCTCAGGTCCTTGATGTCCCTGTGGCCTTGATGGATCACGGCCATGCGCATGGTCTCCATGGCTCTCTTGGTGCGGGAGCTGAGACGCCTCTTGGTCTCGCTCTCCAACTCTCCATTGCGGTGCTTGTGGTGGCTTGCCCTTGTGCTTTGGGATTGGCCACTCCCACCGTGATCACCGTCTCGTCAGGCTTGGCCGCGAAGCAGGGCTGGTTGTTTCGAGGAGGAGATGTGATCGAGCTGGCAGCCTCCGTGCAGCGCATGGTGTTCGATAAGACGGGCACGCTCACGCTCGGGCGACCCCTGGTTGATTCGGTATTAGCCAGCGAAGATCCTCCTCAAACGCTTCAGCTGGCTGCCAGTCTTGAGCAGACGAGCCGTCATCCACTGGCCCACGCGCTGTTGCAGGAGGCACAACGACTTCAGCTGCCTCTTCTCGGGGTTGAGTCCAGCCGCACCACTCCGGGTGCGGGGATGGAAGGTCGTTTGCAGGGAGTGGAAGGTCTGGTCCGCGTTGGTTCTCCGGAATGGCTGCGGGATCAAGGGGTGTCCTGGACGGAGCAACAGCAACAAACGCTCGATTCGGCTGTCCAGCGTGGGCAGTCGTTAGTGGCTGTTGCTTTGGCTGAAAATCCACTGGGTCTCGTCACCGTCGACGATCGACTTCGCCCGGATGCATCGCTCGCGATCCAGCGTTTACGAGATCAGGGCCAGTCCGTCGCGATGCTGAGTGGAGACCGTCGCCAGACCGTGGAACGGGTGGGACGTGAGCTTGGCTTTGCGGACTCTGATCTGGCTTGGCAGCTCTTGCCGCATCAAAAGCTTGAACGGCTTGAGCTTTTGCGCGAGCAGGGAGCTGTGGCGATGGTCGGTGACGGCATTAACGATGCCCCCGCCTTGGCGGCAGCCGACCTTGGCATCGCCGTCGGCACTGGCACTCAAATCGCTCAGGACACGGCTGATCTTGTGCTGCTTGGTGACCGGCTTGAAGCGGTGCCAGAGGCCCTTTGCTTGGCGAAGCGAACGATGTCCAAGATCCGTCAGAACTTGATTTGGGCTTTTGGTTACAACCTCATTGCTTTGCCGATTGCGGCTGGTGTGCTTCTGCCCGGCTTTGGACTTCTCCTGTCCCCGCCCTTAGCAGCGTTGCTTATGGCCTTTAGCTCGGTGTCAGTTGTGCTGAATGCCCTCAGCCTGCGGCTTCGTTAACCATGGGCAGGAGCAAGGGACGACTGCTGGTGCTGGAAGGCATTGATGGTTGTGGCAAAACCACCCAGCTTCAGCAGCTATCGAGTTGGCTCCCGACGAGCGGACTGATGCCCGCGGGGTCTCAGCTGATTGTCACTCGAGAACCGGGAGGAACGGCCTTGGGGACAAGCCTGCGTGAGCTTCTGCTCCACCCCCCTCAAGATGCTGACCCGGGGCCAACAGCAGAGTTGTTGATGTATGCAGCGGATCGTGCCCAACATGTGGACCGAGTCATTCAGCCTGCTTTGGAGAGGGGTGATTGGGTGCTCAGTGATCGGTTCACGGGATCGACGATGGCGTACCAGGGATATGGACGAAGTCTCGACCGTGTGCTTATCACTGAGCTTGAACGCATTGCCACGCGAGGGCTCAGCCCCGACATGACGATCTGGCTTGATCTCCCTTTGGAATTGAGCGTTCAGCGCCGCGGAAGTCGTGAGGAAGACCGAATGGAAGCAGAAGGTTTTGCTTTCTTAGAACGCGTTGCCAAGGGTTTCTCTGATTTGGCTAAGACGCGAGGCTGGGTGTCGGTTGTGGCTGACCGTCCGCTTCTGGAGGTTGCGGAGGCGATTCAAACCGCCTTGCTCACCCGGGCGGCAGCTTGGCAGCCATGAGCCAGGTGTTGCGCGAAGAGCAAGATCTGTTTGCTGATTTGGTGGGCCAGCCTCTAGCTGAGACCCTTTTAAGGGCAGCTCTGCAGCAAGACCGCCTCGCTCCTGCCTATCTCTTCGCTGGTCCAGAAGGCGTAGGCCGTCGCCTGGCTGTTTTGAGATTCCTCGAGGGTGTGCTCAGTGAAGGCCAGTGCAATCCGCGCCAGCGGCGTCGCTTGGCAGAGCGCAACCACCCTGATCTCCTCTGGGTCGAACCCAGCTACAGCCATCAGGGACGTTTGCTCTCCCGCTCTGAAGCTGAAGAGGCCGGCGTGAGTCGGCGAACCCCTCCCCTTGTGAGGTTGGATCAGATTCGCGACATCAGTCGTTTCTTGTCACGCCAACCTCTGGAGTCGTCGCGAGGTCTTGTTGTGCTTGAGGAGCCTGAAGCGATGGCGGAAGCCGCCGCGAATGCTCTGCTCAAAACTCTTGAGGAACCAGGCCATGGAGTGTTGATTTTGTTGTCAGCGGCTCCTGAACGGTTGCTCTCAACGATTCGTTCCCGCTGTCAGTTGATTCGATTGATCCAGCTAAGTGTGGAAGACATGCAGTCCGTGCTCCAGCGTTTGCCCGCTGAAGTCGACCAAGAGTCGGCAAAGCAAGCGCTCATGCAGCCTGAGTTGGTTGCAATGGCTGGGGGCTCTCCAGGCGCGCTACTGGGTCATGTCAAGCAGTGGTCCCGGGTTTCTGCCGATTTGATGGGACGTTTGCACGCCTTGCCAACCCAGCCGATTGAAGCCCTCGGACTCGCCCGTGATCTCACTGAGGCCCTTGATGGTGAGCAACAGCTTTGGCTCATCAATTGGCTACAGCAGCACAATTGGAGGAAACAAAAGAGCGGGCATATTCTCAGAAAACTCGAGAAATTACGCGTTCAATTGCTTTCGTTTGTGCAACCCAGATTGGCCTGGGAAGTGACGTTTCTGGATTTGATGGGGCTCTAATCGCTCAAGATCAAGCGGTGGCCCGATTCGTGGCTTCAGCTTTTTGCTCTCGATCTTGGCGCGCTTGAGCGAGCACATCTTGGAGTCCATCGAGTTGAGACCCGGTGGGCAGTTCAAGGCAGTACCCAGCTCCATAAACCGTTTTGATAAAACGGGGCTTGCGTGGGTCTGGTTCTAATTTGGTGCGTAGGTGACGGACGTGAACGCGAATCGTTTCAATATCGTCGTCTGGCTCATAACCCCAAACCTCTTTAAGGATGAGCGAGGGGGCAACCGTTTGACCATGGCGTTGGAGCAGGCAATGAAGAAGCTCGAATTCCAGGTGGGTGAGGCGGACGGGATGATCGAACCAAATGGCCTCAAAACGTTCCGGAACCAGGGTTAGCGGTCCATAGCTAAGGATTTCGTGATGATTCCCGGATGTTCCGATAGGAGCTCTGTTACTACGCCTCAGAAGCGCTTTCACGCGTGCTTGAAGCTCTTCGAGGTCGAAGGGTTTTGTGAGGTAATCATCAGCTCCTGAGTTGAATCCGCTCACCTTGTCCTTCGTGCCACCTAAAGCTGTCAACATCAGGATGGGAATGGAAGCTGTTCTTTCATCTCTGCGTAGTCGTTGGCAGAGCGTGAGCCCGTCCACCTTGGGCAGCATCAAATCTAGAAGGATTAAATCCGGGGTGTATTGCAGTGCGAGAGCCTGACCCTTAATACCGTCGTCGGCGCGTTGAACATCAAAACCACTGTGTTCTAAGTGGCCGCCTACCAGTTCGCTCATGTCCCTGTCGTCTTCGATCAGCAGGATGGAAGGCTTCATCTAAATGCTGGCGAAAAAACAGTTGGACGAGGTAAGGCCGCGTCTTTAAGGAGTTATTCTCTCAACATCAACCTGTTTGTGCAGAATTCCGGTGCTTGCTTTTTTGGTTGGCATGTCCCTGGAAATTGAATGCCTGACTGGGTTTTGCTGGAGTAACGCGGAGATTGACGCCTAAGGCTCTACAGGAAATCTTCTGATTTGGAGGATGCTGGGCTTCAGTTTTTTCTGAATAAAGAAAAATCATTGCTGCCTAAGCAAAAAAAATGTCACCACCGTGAAGGTGATGACATTCGTTTGAAACTCCCCGGGCGGGATTCGAACCTGCGACCAATCGATTAACAGTCGACCGCTCTACCGCTGAGCTACCGAGGATTGAGACCAAAAGACCTTAACTGCCAGGCCCTGACTTAGGCAAGTGCCTTGAGTGTGCGGCGCAAGGCGAGGCCTTTTTCCCAGGGGCCAATCATGCCCTTTTCCATCAGTGCTGCACCGTCAGCATGGTCCAGTTCATCCAGTCGATGCGTGATCCAAAGAGCTGTGAGTGGATTGAGTGAGCGGTGACAAAGCTGTTGAACGGTTGCCAGGACAGAGCTTTGGCTGCATGGGTCTAACAGGGCTGTGGGCTCATCAAGCAGCAGAAGTTTGGCTTCGCTGGCTAGAGCACCAGCAATCGCTAGGCGCTGTTTTTGGCCTCCACTCAAAGTGTGAATTTGGCGGCCAGCCATACCGGCGAGCCCAACCTGTTCGAGCAGGTGGGCGATCCGCTTTCGTTTGAGGGCCGGGGCAAGCGTGGGGGGAAGGTTGAGGAGAAGATCGCTGCCGCAACTGGGAAGTAGCAGTTGATGGTCGGGATTTTGGAACACCAAGGCTGTTTGGACGTTGCAGTCCATTCGTCCTGACTGAGGTTGGATCAAGCCTCCGATCATGCGAAAGAGAGTGCTCTTTCCGCTGCCGTTGCTCCCTACAAGCATCCAAAGGCCTGGCCCTGGAACGCTGAAGCTGCAGCGGTCCAGAGCGTGGGTGCCAGAGGGCCAGCAAAAACTCACGCTTTCAAACTGAAGAACCCGCTCGTTGGTGTCCGTTCCCACAGGGATTTAGCTGTCGAGTGAAAAGCCTGGGCGTTTGCTCCCCACGGATGCTGCTGTCTTCTCGTAAATCTGAACCGCTAAAACGTCGCTCGTTAGAACGCTGAGTCGTTTGCCTTCTACTTTTTCGCAGGTCATCTCGAGCAAGCGTGGCTGTCCCTGCTCAAGGGCTTGCCGAACCTGCTGATACACAGATTCGGCATCTCCCGATTCCTTGCGTTGAACAGAGATAGGCATCGGGCTCATGCGAAGAGCTAATTCGACGACGTACACAGATAAAAGAGTGTTTGTGATTCCATTCTCCTCACTAGGAGCTGGAAACGGAGGCTTGGGTATTTTCACTCATCTATGAGTTTCTCGGCTGTGTTGCCCCTGCAAAAAGAGCCAAGGCCTCTAGGCTCACAAACGTAAAGCTTCATGAAGCTCTCTCATGACGATCGCTGCAGGTCGCATGCCGCAGCGGGGATGGTTCGACGTCCTCGATGACTGGCTCAAACGCGACCGATTTGTTTTTGTCGGCTGGTCCGGCATTCTCCTTCTTCCCACGGCCTACCTCTCCATTGGTGGCTGGTTAACGGGAACCACCTTTGTAACTTCTTGGTACACCCACGGCATTGCGTCGTCGTACCTCGAGGGTTGCAACTTTCTCACCGCTGCTGTGTCTACCCCCGCTGACGCGATGGGTCACAGCCTTCTCTTGCTCTGGGGCCCAGAAGCCCAGGGTGATTTTGTCCGCTGGTGTCAACTTGGAGGCCTCTGGGCTTTCGTCGCACTCCACGGCGCCTTCGCACTGATCGGCTTCATGCTGCGTCAGTTCGAAATTGCTCGTTTGGTCGGCATTCGTCCTTACAACGCCATCGCCTTCTCAGGTCCGATTGCGGTGTTCGTCAGTGTCTTCCTGATGTACCCCTTGGGGCAGAGCAGCTGGTTCTTTGCGCCCTCCTTTGGTGTGGCTGCAATTTTCCGCTTCCTGTTGTTCCTCCAGGGCTTCCATAACTGGACCCTGAATCCATTCCACATGATGGGAGTGGCCGGCATTCTTGGCGGTGCACTGCTTTGCGCCATTCACGGCGCGACTGTGGAAAACACCCTTTTTGAGGATGGTGAACAGTCGAACACCTTTAAGGCGTTTGAACCCACCCAGGAAGAAGAGACCTATTCGATGGTCACCGCCAACCGTTTCTGGAGCCAAATCTTCGGAATTGCGTTCTCCAACAAGCGTTGGCTGCACTTCTTCATGTTGTTCGTGCCAGTGATGGGCCTGTGGACCAGTTCCATTGGCATCATCGGCCTTGCACTCAACTTGCGTGCCTATGACTTCGTGTCACAGGAAATCCGCGCTGCTGAGGATCCTGAATTTGAAACCTTCTACACGAAGAACATTCTTCTGAATGAAGGTCTGCGTGCCTGGATGGCACCGGCTGACCAGCCGCACGAAAACTTCGTCTTCCCTGAAGAGGTTCTGCCCCGCGGCAACGCTCTCTGATTTCCGACTTGGTCTTCTTATAGCCCCCGCATGGGGGCTTTTTTAATGGTTAGTTGAAAGTTCTTAGTTGAAAGCTTTTGTTTGGAAGCGTTTGTTTGCGGATATTGGTTTAGAAGCCATGGATGATGGGTGTTGGATGAAGGCAAGCCGTGAACCGTGCTTTGCAAGACCTGTGCAATTCAAGACAATGTTGAACGCCATCTTTTTGTTGTGGGGCTAATGGAGTAAAGGGTTGACTGCTGAAATCAATGGGGATAGAAGTGGTGTTGCGGAGTTATCGTTTACCGTATGGATTGGTTTTAAGACTTTTGTGGTAGATGTGAGGCTAAATGGGTTTCAGTCTTAAAGATCGTTCCTCGATTGAGCGCGCAGCCTTGATTGTTTCTGTCGTCTATGCCGGTATTCTTTTTTTAACGGCTGCTGTTCAGCATTATCTGTTTGGTACTCAAGTTTGGGATATTGGGCTTTTTGAGCAATTTAGTTGGCTGATTGCTGAAGGCAAGGCTGCGGCGATTAGTAGCTTGAGGCAGGTCACTCCTTTGCAGGATCATTTTTCGCTTCTCCTCCTGCCGTTAGGAGCAATTTATAAAGTCTTCCCTTCTACGTTTACCTTGATCGGTTTGCAGTCGATGGCGTTGGGATCGCTCCCTGCTGTTGTTGCTTATTTGGCTGTGAAGCGACAAATTAAGCAGTTGCTTATTTGGGCTTTAATGTGCGCCATTGTTCTTTGTCCCTATGGCTTTTTGGTCAACAGGGGGGACTTTCATCCAGATGTCCTCACGATCCCATTCATGATTATTGCGATTTTTGAGGCGACTCAGGAGCGAAGATGGCGATACTATTTTTGTCTGTTAATCGTACTCTTTGCCAAGAATGCTCAGGCTCTGTTTGGCTTAGGTTTGGGCTTGTATGCGATCGCTAGGAGTAGATATCTAAGGGGGTTGATTGCAATTGTAATTTCAATTTTTTGGTGGTTCTTGGCAACGCATCTTTCTTCTGCTGGAGGAGATCATGTTGCAATCCGTTTGGGTTATTTAGGTGATACGAAGCTCGAGATGCTTACGACATTGCTTGTGCGGCCATGGATTGTTTTTAGTGTTGCCTCCCCCTCAGATATTTTTCTCTATACCTTGGGACTCTCGCTTCCCTTTCTTGCTCTTCTGCGTAAGCCAGCATTGGCATGTTTGCTTGGCGCAGCTCCAGTTTACTTAGTGAACATTATTTCAGATTCGGGGATTCAGCGTGAGTTGAATCATCACTACTCCATTCCCATCCTGGCCTTTTTGATTGCCGGCTGTCTTGATTCATTGCCAGCGATCTCAGTCAAGGCGCGTCATATTCAGAAGAATATATTCAATACCACCTTGGTCTTGTCCTTGGTGGCTTTCTTGGGTTACTCAAGAATGATTTATTTTAAATCCCGATACCTGCCACGCTTGCCAGAAGCAGTTGCTTTTCAGTCAGTTGTTTCTGATATAGGTCCTCAAGAGTCTGTTCTGGCCTCTTCTAATTATGTGGTTCACCTGGCAGGGCGTGAGCGCATATCTCAAATTGAAAAAGATGATTATCAGCAAAAATGGCCTTTTGATGTAATTATTTTTCCTAGCGAAAAGGCCTTGATTAATGTACGGGGAAGGCTTCGGGAGGTTGGCAAGACAAAAGTTGGACGCAAAATGAGCCGCATCCTTGAAGAGGCAAAGGCGTCTGGTATGACTTGTGATCAGCCGAATAGTTACATTCGCTTATGCCGTATGAAGGAGTGATTGGTTTTGATTGAAGTTGCTGTAGCCTTTTAACCCTGTTTGTATGGATTGCGGAAGCTTTGATGCTCTGTTGACTCTCCGTTTGCGTACATAGGGCAAGGGGATGAAGTTGCGATAGTTTCGGGCCTTCGGGCTGCTGTCTTTTAATAGGGGCGTTTTGGAAAAAAGAACCGATCCGATGGCGTCGTTCAAGATCTGGAATCGGCTCACCAGATATTGGCCACCTGCTGTTTTATGTTTAGCGGCTGGATTTTGGCTGATTGGTTTCTTCCTTCAGATTTGGCGGCTGGAAAGTTTCGGGTCTACCTACGACCAAGCCTTATTCCTTCAGGAGTTGTGGTCGACTGCGCAAGGCCGCCCTTTCGAAAGCAGTTTGTCATCCGTTCTGTCATCTGCTGTTGCGGTGAATGGCGATCTGCCGAAAGTTTCCTATCTCCATTTGGGTCAGCACGCCAATGCATTGACGCTGCTTTTGGCTCCAGCGGTCGCTGCTTTCGGTTGGGTTGTTCTTCCTTTTGCACAAGTCACAGCATTAACAGCGGCCGGGTTAGTCCTGTGGCGTATCGCTCAATCGCGGTTGCCTGAGGAGTTGGCTTGGCGTCTCGTGTTGAGTTACTTCTTGAGTGGGGCTGTATTTGGCCCGATGTTGGAGAACTTTCATGACCTGATTTGGTACCCCCTGCTTGGATTTTTGATCCTGGGGGGATTGCTCGATCGCCGCTTGCGACTGGTCATTGTCTCGTCTTTTTCCTTGTTGTTGGTGAGAGAAGACAGTGGTTTATTGCTCTTTTCGATTGGTGTTTGGGCCGCTGTTCGTAGGTCTGATGTGCGTGGAATAGGTATTGGGTTGATGCTGATCTCATCTGCCTGGGTCTTTCTTGTGACGGGGTTGATTCAGCCTTCTGTCGATGCTTCCTTATCTGATCGTTTTCTCCAAGAAAAATTTGGGCATCTGGTTGAGGATGTCTCTGGCGGAACTTGGTCAGTGTTGTTCCAAATGCTGCAAAAGCCAGTAGCCCTTTTGCAAGCCTTGGTCAGTCCGCCAGGGGCCACCCTGGGCTTTCTAATTGCACTTTCTCTGCCGCTCTTACTGGTGCCTCTGTTCTCAGTTGATGCGGCGTTGATTGTGAGTGCACCATTGCTGATTGCTTTGTTATCGCAGGGTCGTACTGCTCTGGCTGTGACGCTTCGCTACGTGTTGGCTCTTGTTCCAGGCCTGTACATCGGTACGTTGCTGTGGTGGCAATCCAACCCGTCAATTTGGAAGAAGCGTTGGTTGCGACCCTGTTGGACTGCTGCGTTGAGTATGGGGCTGTTGCTTACGATTGTGAGTAATCCGCACCGAACCTTTTCGGCCTTAGTGCCAGACAGTTTTTCACCATGGGTTCATGTGTCTCCCTCGGCGATGGTGAAGCGACGTGCCGTGGGGCGCAAAGCCCTCTCCTTGATTCCGCCGACAGCTTCAGTTAGTGCAGATACTCCTCTGCTCCCATGGCTGGCTCAGCGTGAGGTAGCCATTCGCTTCCCTCATGGTGTGCGCTACCTCGATCGAGAGGACCAAATTCAGGAGGTGGATTGGATCGCCGCTTTTCCTGGCTATTACTCACCTCTTGTGCCCTTATTTAAGCGAGAAACCGAACAGCAAAGAGGCATTTTGCATGCTGTGGAAAGACTTACGGCTGAGGGACGCTATGAACCGGTTTTTTGTGAGGGAGGAGCGTTGATTTTGCGTCGGGTTTCCGGCAAAGTTCAAGACCAGAATCCCAGCTTTGACAAGTCCAATTCTTGTCTTTTGCCTGACTGAGCAAATCAGCCTGGAGTCTTTTTTTAGACCCCCAGCCTGGATCGTTTGGATTAAGTAAGAACACTGTCCAGCCATTGCGAAAGGCTTGCTTGCTTTGCGATTTTTTGGCGAAGGCAACGTGCTGCCTTTGACTAATCTGGGGTACGAAGTAACTGGTTGTTAGAACGCGATCCTGTGGTGTGAGTTTGGAGATGGCTTGTTGTGCATCACCAATCACATTTACTCTGTTGAGATAGGGGCCAGTGAAAAACCAGGGTTTGGCTAGCGCGATCCAGAGAGTGACTGCCCAAATCACACCTTTCCAAGGAAAAGTTTGTCTTGGCCTTAGGGCTAATCCGTCGATTGCGGCTGTCACGCTGAGGACGGCAAGAGGAAGGCTGTAGTGGTGAATCAGCGTTCGATAGGACGATGCCTCTGCGTTCAGGTTGACGAGCAAAAGTGGGACTGCGGCGCTCAAGATCACGAGCGACCGACGTCTCCAGAAAGGCAGAGTGGGAAGGATTAAGACCAGGAGGTAGAAGGCACCGTCGCCGAAGTCGATGTGTGTGAATGCAAGCCATGGTCGGCTCATCAATATGAACAGAATGTCGCCAAAGTTGTTACCGAGATGAGAAAACATTCGACCGGCGGCTTTTGGCCCTTCTCCACCCCTGAACAAGGGATACAGCCACTGGCTCAGCAGCAGAACCCAGGCGCCGGAGAGTCCTGCGCCCGCGATGGCCCAACGCCAGCGCCGTTGGATTAGCAAACTGAGGCTGAGCCCAAGCGTGATCAGAACGAGGCCATCGCGGCATCCCAACATCAAGACCAGAAGCAAAAGCCACCCACCAAAGCGCTGCTGGCGTTGGCACCAAATCGCCAAGGCGAGCGCTGGCATCACCCAGGTTTCAGGGTGGAAATCAAACAAATTGACGTTGAAAACCAATGGTTGCAGCCACCACAACAGGCAGCTGAACCAGCAGAGTCGTCTGGATAGACCTGCTTGAGTTCCCAAGATCCAAACAGGGATTGCGGTAAGACTGAGGGCCAGCGCTTGGCTTGCGAGCAGCCAATGAACGGATGGTTGAAACCAATACAGCAAGCCGGACCCATAGAACATCCAGGCGCCGTGATCAGCCAGCACATGAACATCCTCCATTGAGGAAACAGGTGGTAACCCATTGCCGAGCAACCAGGCCCATTGATCAAAGAGCCCAAGGTCATAGGCATTGCTCTGAAGCAGCCAATGGCGAGAAGCCGCTAAGCCCCAACCAAGGACTCCAATGCCAAAGGATGTCCACCAGAGGCGTGCGGGTGGCGTGCTGTTCATGGCTGGTCGGTGGAAGAGCAGTGCCAGAGCGCCCAATCATCAGCGTGTGGTGGATTGGTCGTGCTCGAACAGCTTTGGCGGGAGCGCTTGCTCACGAGCCAAAACTCCGCTGGAGTCTTGGACTTCAATTCCTTTAAAGGACGCTTTGCGTACCAGTTGAGTGAGGGGCGCGTGGATCCATCCAGCATCACAACCGCATCAGGTGGGAGCGATCGAATTTGTGCTGCTACAGGCCTTGGATCCCAGATTTCATTGAGCTCCCATAGCCATAGATGACTGTGCCAAAGGGCAAGCAGGCCAAGGCTCCACCCCGTGATCAGCACGGCGAGTCCCTGTTGGCGTTGACGTTGCGGGGGTTTGGAGAGCATCACTCCGCCGATGAGCAAGCCAAGGCCTGCGGCAAACAAGGCTGGGAAGGGAAGCGCCGCCCTGGCCTTCATCGCCACAAGAACCGTTGTGCTTACCAGGAGGAGAGCTCCCATCCATTGCCATGCTTTTGGGATCCAATGGGGACGCCCCTCCTTCAAGAGTTCAGCCAGGGCTTCTCCACATAGAAGGGCGATGGGTGGCCAGAGCAGGTGGCTGTACCAAGGCAACTGGGTCCGCAAGGGCAACACCATCAGCGCGCTGCCGACCAGGAGACCGAGTTCCCATCGGCCCGTTGATGTTTTGCGATGGCGCCATGCCCAGACCACGCCGCTGGGTAGGAGCAGGATCCAGGGCCACCCGCCTTCAAGAATCTCTGTGAGTGGCATCACCCAGGCCCCACTGTTTTCGCCGACGACTTCGGTCACGCGACCAAATCCCTGGCCGCCCCACATCACGAGTGCATCGCTGCCGCGCTGCCCAAGGTGCCAAAGGTGCCAGATGGCTCCAGGGATCAGGCCGCTCATCGCCCAGCCCAAGGCTGAACATTTTCTGCTGGAGGGCCTATCGAGCAGAGTGATGATCCCGATCATGGCCAAGTAGCCAATTAGGGCCGGTGGTTTCAGGAGCAAGATGCCGCTTCCCCCCAATCCGGCAAGCAAGCCACGCCAAGGCCAGCGCTTGCTGCTGAGCCAACCGCTGATCAGGAGCAGGCTGCAACTCACAAGAGTTCCGTCCAGCATCGCGAGCCGGCCATGGCGAGCCATGGGCAACAGGGTCATCAGGATCAAACCAGAACAAAGGGCGGAGCGCTCAGCGCCTTGTCCATGGCTCAGTTGGCGACGCAGGATCACGATGAGTGGTACGGCCAAGCTGGAGAGCAGACTTGGCATCAGCCGTACGGCCCATTCATCTTCCCCAAATCGCTGGATCGAGGCCCCAATGAGCCAGTGCAGTCCTGGTGGTTTGTTGAGGTAAATCGCCTCACTGTTTTTAATGGCTAAAAGCCAGTCCCAAGCCGGTTGTGCTGTGGTGGAGCGGGAGACTCCTGCGACGAGAGCTTCATCCCAATCGCGCAACGGCAGATTCCCCATCCAAGGGAGCCAAACCAGCAGGGTGAGCAACCAGAGCAAAAGAGGCAATGGCACTGTCACAAGCCGCCAGCGTCCGTTATCTTGCAAGGGACTAGATCGCAGTGATGTGGTCTCATCCTCAACCTTCGGGTCCATGAATGAGATCGAATGCATCGCCGGCGTTCATCTATCCATCCAGGAGGAGGTGTCCATGAGTTCCAGTTGTTTGACCCAGGGTCTGCTGATCGCGGAGAACGCCGGCTGACGGCATTGTCCTCTAACTGATCAATCGGTTCCGCGCCAGAGCGGACCCGGCGAGAGCCCCCGGCCAGTCTCTGGTCGGGGGCATCGTTTTAGGACTTTTTGTTGGGAGGCCGTTTTGGGTGAGGGGCCAAAGGCGTTGCGAGCCGTTCACGTAACTGCCTCTCTAATTCAGGCTTGTGAGGCCCGTTCTGTTGCAAAACGGCGATGCCATTTTTGAACGCTTGCACCCGGTACTTGTCCATCTGATCAGGCAGCTCCTGCTGGATGCGTTTCAGCTCACGCCAATCACTTCTAAACGCCACGCTGTAGCGCTCCAGCCAGTCGAGATCGACGGCAATCCAATCCACCGAGAGTTTGTTTTTGTTTCGGTCGAGGTAATGCAGCGATTCGGGATAACGGACCGCAACCTCACGTCGAGCGATCAACGGAATGAGAGGCGTGTTCGCGCTCACAGAAGCGTCTTGGGGGATCAGATCCAGAACTTGGCGGGCATCTTGTCCGTGCTCCCATTGCTGAATGGGATTGCTAAAAACCATCGGTTTGATGCTGTCAGGCACGATCCACGACAGGCTGCGATGGGGGTTGCTGCTCACGGTGAGCAGGAGAGAAAGGCTGATGGCGATTCCCCACGCCAGGCGAGTGCGGCGGCCGGGGGTTGGTAGCTGGCGACGGCTCCACCAGAGCAGGGCCCCGAGGCTGAAGCCGGGGACCACGAGAAGCGTATAGCGAATGGTGATCGAGAGCGGGTCATTGCTGCCTTGGGCCAGAAATAGGCCCAGGAGTGACGGGCCTGCAAGGATCCATGCATCGAGGCTGATCAGGGGCACCATCAGAAATGGCAGTCCATGACCCAGCAGGTACAAAAAGGTTTGACCTGGCGGGGAGATCAGTTCCCTGAGCACGATCAGCGGCTGGCTCAAAGCCTGTTGCAACATCGAGAGGCTGCTGGCTCCTTCGCTCGGATCCCCATCCAGATATTGGCCAAAATTCTCTACCATGAATCTCTTGCTGTTGTCGTCCGAGAAGAGCGGCATCAAGGCATTGGTGACCAGCACCATCCATCCCGCTCCCCAGATGATGAGGGCGACCGCGATTGGCCAGCGTTTTGGCTCTCGTAAGAGCAACCACAATCCGATGGCAATCAGCATGATGCCCGTGTCTTCTCGAATGAGCGGGATCAGGGCAGCGGCGATCAGGATCAACCACCCCATTCGCCTCTGAAGACCCAGCATCAGGGCAAAAACAGCGAGGGGAAGCTGGCAGAGATCAGTGAAATTTCCCAGGGTGGGACCGATGAGTGCATTCCCTCCGTAGAACCCATACGTAAGCCAGTTCGCCGTCCTTGCTGGAACAAGTTGAAGGGCGAGTTGATGCAGGACGAATCCTGCAAAGACGATCAGCCCCACTTGCACAATCGGAAGTGCGGCGCCTCCGATCAACCCGAATAAAGGTGCCCAAAGCAGTAGGGAGGGTGTGAAATGCTGCCCTAAACGCGCATAGCCCAAGCCTGCGGGTTCACCGCTGTGGATCACATTGGTAGAGAGCTGTGAGGAGAGTGTGCTCTCAAAGGGGTGCCCGCGCAGGCTGTTCCACAGCACTTGCTGAAAAATGCCTTGGTCGTAACTGGCGAGCAGCACGTGGGAGCGCCAAGCCTGCAGAAGGATTGCGGCAACTGCAAAGATCAGCGCAGCAACCAGAGCTGACCTGGTGGGCTTTGAGAGCGGTGCAGGCATCCGCAAAGGCCTTGGGATAGTTCCTTATCAATAGTGGATGGTCA
Source organism: Synechococcus sp. ROS8604 (assembly GCF_014279655.1). Taxonomy (NCBI): domain Bacteria; kingdom Bacillati; phylum Cyanobacteriota; class Cyanophyceae; order Synechococcales; family Synechococcaceae; genus Synechococcus; species Synechococcus sp. ROS8604. The sequence goes on along the minus strand of NZ_CP047946.1, from coordinate 2,568,846 downwards.
TCTCCATGCTGAGGCCAGCCTGAGGCCAGCCTCTTGCCAAAAATGCTGTCTCACTTCCGCTGATGGAGCGATTCCCCAGGCGATTGATTTGTTGCTTGCGATACTTAATTTGATGTTTTTGTTAAATTTGATACTTTTCGCAGACATTTTGTGTCATGCAATACATTTTGGAATTTTTTTTGTTGCCTGCAATACAAATCGGACTGCTTTTTGTCGTATTGGATACATCCAATAGCACTTTCTGGCACATCAAGGCTCGAATTAATTGGTTGATTAAATATCTTTCTTTTTGACGCTTAGCGTCTCGATACCTCAATTTTTTGGTGTGAGGACCGAAAATGAAACTTTTCCATCAAATGCTGGTGGCCCCAGCTGCCCTGGGCCTTCTGGCACCTGTGGCTGCGAATGCCACTGAGCTCAATATCAACGGTGTGTCTGATTACGCCGCCACTGGCGAGCAAGTCACCAGCATCACTCAGTTTTCCGACGTTTACCCAACCGATTGGGCTTATCAGGCACTCAGCAACCTGATCGAGCGCTACGGCTGTGTTGCTGGTTACCCCAACGGCACCTACCGCGGTAACAGGGCGATGACCCGCTTTGAAGCGGCTGCTCTGCTGAACGCCTGTCTCGACCGCGTCACCGAAGTGACCGACGAGCTGAAGCGCCTGATGAAAGAGTTCGAAAAGGAACTCGCCATCCTCAAGGGCCGTGTTGACGGACTGGAAGCCCGCGTTGGCGAACTGGAAGCCACTCAGTTCTCCACCACCACCAAACTGAAGGGTCAAGCCACCTTCGTGATCGGTGCTAACAGCTTCGGTGGCGATGCCAAGCAAGGTGTATTGGATGCGGTATTTAGCACTAATGCTTCCGTCCAAGACGGAGACTTTTCTGGAGGTATCTCTTCATCAGACTGGAGATCTGGCGGCGCTGGTACCAAGCGTGCACGTGCAGCTGCAGCCTCATCGGGCGCAACAAGTTTCAACTACGACCTGCGTCTCTTCCTGGATACCAGCTTTACTGGTAAGGATTTGTTCCGCACGATGTTGCGTGCCGGTAACTTCGGTAGCAGTGCCTTCGGTGGTGGTGAATATGTTGGCCTCGACGGCTTGGAGACCGCTTTCGAAGAGCCTTCAGGTGCTAATAGCGTTGCTGTAAACCGTCTCTGGTATCAATTCCCCATCGGTAGCAGCTTCACTGCAACCGTTGGTGGTGTCGTTCGTCAAGACGACATGTTGGCTGTCTGGCCTAGTGCTTATCCAGCCGACACCGTTCTTGACTTCTTCACCTATGCAGGTGCTCCTGCGACCTACAACCTCGGCTTAGGCGCTGGTGGTGGTTTGTGGTGGCAGTCTGACGACTTCAGCATCAGTGCTAACTACGTCAGCACCAATGGTGCTCTTTCCGATCCCAACGCTGGTGGTATCGCCACTGATGGCGCAGGTTCCAACGGTACCGTTCAGATTGCTTACGCACCTGAGAATTGGGGTCTAGCAGCTGCCTACAACTACACCTCTCTGAATGCTGGAACGCTCTACGGAGGTAACGGCACTCCCCTTGCAACCGCCTTCACTGGCGCAGGTAACAATTCTTCCGTTGGTTTGAGTGCCTGGTGGTCCCCAGAAGAAGCAGGCTGGTTCCCCAGCATTAGTGCTGGTTGGGGCTACAACAGCATCACTGACGGCAACGACACGCTCGTCTTCCGTTCTGCAACCACGCAGTCCTGGTATGTGGGTCTCCAGTGGGCCGACGCCTTCATGAAGGGCAACACCTTGGGTATGGCCGTTGGTCAGCCCACCTTCGTGACTGACGTCTCCTACCGCAACGACTTTGACGAAAAGTCCAATTTCGTTGCTGACGGCAACTACGCCTGGGAGTGGTGGTACCAGTTCCAAGTCACCGACAACATCTCTGTGACTCCTGCGATCTACTACCTCAGCCGCCCTTATGGCGATCTGACGAATGGTCAAGGCAAGGCCTTCGGTGGCAACCGTGGGGATGACAACAACACCTTTAACAACTTTGGTGGACTTGTTAAGACCACCTTCAAGTTCTGATCTCTTTGACACATAAGGACTTGTTTCGAGTCCTTGTTTGAGGCTGAAATCCTTATTAGCCCCCTGGAAGATAATTAGTCCTCCAGGGGGCTTTTGTTTGGCTGATTGTTGGCATGTGTGCCCCATACCGCCGGTTCTTGTTCTTGCCGCTCCGCTTTGAAAAAGTTGTGCCTTGGCGCTGTTGGTGTCCAATCTTGAGAGGGCGGGGGCAGCTCTTTTTTCGTGGGTCAATCGAGCAACTGTCATGCCATGAGGCTGGCGTCTAGGCATTCGCAAGATGTCTTTTTTTTCAGGCTGGCTGCGGAGAGTGCAGTCATTGATGGATTGATGAAGTCAAGGGCTCTTGCCTGTGTGCCATTACCTCATCTGGTACGCAAAGAATTGGCGTCAGGATCACTTGGTATCAAATTACACACGACGCCTAGCGTCTCGATACCTCAATTTTTTGGTGTGAGGACCGAAAATGAAACTTTTCCATCAACTGCTGGTGGCCCCAGCTGCCCTGGGCCTTCTGGCGCCTGTGGCTGCTAACGCCACTGAGCTGAACATCAACGGTGTGTCTGACTACGCCGCTACTGGCGAGCAAGTCACCAGCATCACTCAGTTTTCTGACGTTTACCCAACCGACTGGGCTTATCAGGCACTCAGCAACCTGATCGAGCGCTACGGCTGTGTTGCTGGTTATCCCAACGGCACCTACCGCGGTAACAGGGCGATGACCCGCTTTGAAGCGGCTGCTCTGTTGAACGCCTGTCTCGACCGCGTCACCGAAGTGACCGACGAGCTCAAGCGCCTGATGAAAGAGTTTGAAAAGGAACTCGCCATCCTCAAGGGCCGTGTTGACGGACTTGAGGCCCGCGTTGGCGAACTGGAAGCCACTCAGTTCTCCACCACCACCAAGCTGAAAGGTGTAGCCACCTTCGTGATCGGTGCTAACAGCTTCGGTGGCGACGCCAAGCAAGGTGTACTGGATGCGGTTTTTAGCACCAATGCTTCAGTGCGCGATGGAAACTTCCAAGATGGAATAGATTCATCAGGCTGGAGATCTGGCGGCGCTGGTACCAAGCGTGCTGATGCTGCTGCAGCTTCATCAGGAGGTACAAGTTTCAATTACGACCTTAAGTTGTTCCTTGATACCAGCTTCACTGGCAAGGATTTGCTTCGTACCGTTCTGCGCTCAGGCAACTTCGCTAACTCTGCTTTTGGTGGAGATGGCTATGTCGGCTTGGACGCACTTGAGGTTGCTTTCCAAGAGAATTCTGGTCCGAACAGCGTTGGCGTGAACCGCCTTTGGTATCAGTTCCCCGTTGGTAGCAGCTTCACTGCAACCGTTGGTGGTGTGGTTCGTCAGGACGACATGCTGGCTGTATGGCCTAGTGCTTATCCAGCTGACACGATTCTCGACTTCTTCACCTACGCCGGTGCTCCTTCTACCTACAACCTTGCACTGGGTGCTGGTGGTGGTTTGAGCTGGGAATCTAATGATTTCAGCATTAGTGCCAACTATGTGAGCACGAATGGTTCATTCTCTGATCCCAACGAGGGTGGTATCGCCACTGATGGTGCCGGTTCCAACGGTACTGTTCAGATCGCCTACGCTCCCGAGAATTGGGGCTTAGCAGCTGCTTACACGTATTCTTCCAAGAATTCCACAAGTGTTGGTCAGCTCAACGGAACACCTCTTTCGGCTGCATTCACCAACGCTGGTAATACATCTTCTGTTGGCCTGAGTGCATGGTGGTCTCCTGAAGAAGCAGGTTGGTTCCCTTCAATCAGTGCTGGTTACGGTTACAACAGCCTTACCGACGGTGACGACACGTTTGTGTTCCGTTCTGCAACAACGCAGTCTTGGTACGTGGGTCTTCAGTGGGCCGATGCCTTCTTGAAAGGCAACACCTTGGGTATGGCCGTTGGTCAGCCATCCTTCGTGACTGACGTCTCCTACCGCAACGACTTTGACGAAAAGTCCAATTTCGTTGCTGACGGCAACTACGCTTGGGAGTGGTGGTACCAGTTCCAAGTCACCGACAACATCTCTGTGACTCCTGCGATCTACTACCTCAGCCGCCCTTACGGCGATCTGACTAATGGTCGTGGCCGCGCCTTCGGTGGTAATCGTAACAACGATGACACCTTCAACAACTTCGGTGGCCTCCTGAAGACCACCTTCAAGTTCTGATCACTTAAAGCTTGATCCCTCTTGGGAGGGATCTCCTTGTTGACTTGTCTCCCATATTGCAGATGCAATATGGGATTTTTTTATGGAGATTTTGTTCCTAAACTGATCTCTTTTGGGGCATGCCTCAGGCGTGAAAGTCTTTTTTATGTAGATTTCTGTTTGTGTCTTAGACCACAAAGACTCCGCGGCGTCATCTGATTGGATAAAAGCATGCCAATTGCTCCTGATATCACCCATCTGGTGGGTCATACTCCGCTTGTACGTCTCAACCGGCTTCCCGAGCGCAGTGGTTGCCTGGCTGAATTGGTCGCAAAGCTGGAAAGCTTCAATCCCACGGCTTCGGTGAAGGATCGGATTGCAGGTTCAATGGTTCAGGCTGCTGAACAAGCTGGAACCATCGCTCCAGGACGCACCGTGCTTGTTGAGCCCACCAGTGGAAACACGGGAATCGCTTTAGCGATGGTTGCAGCAGCTCGGGGCTACCGGTTAATCCTCACCTTGCCGGACACCATGAGCACCGAGCGTCGCGCCATGCTCAGGGCCTATGGGGCTGAGTTGCAGCTCACCCCAGGGAATGAAGGAATGCAAGGGGCGTTAGATCTCGCCAAAGAGCTTGTCTCCGAGATCCCCGAGGCTTATCTGCTGCAGCAGTTCAATAATCCTGCAAATCCAGCGGTCCATGCCGCCACCACGGCAGAAGAGATCTGGAGTGATACCGAAGGTGAGATTGATGCTCTTGTGGCTGGAGTCGGGACGGGTGGCACGATCACAGGCTGTGCCGGGGTCCTAAAGCAGCGCAATCCTGACCTAAAAGTGATTGCGGTAGAACCGGCAGCCAGTCCTGTCTTGGCGGGTGGAGCACCGGGCCCCCATCGCATTCAGGGCATTGGTGCTGGTTTTGTTCCCTCTGTCTTTGACCACAGCTTGATTGATGAAATCCTTGGGGTGAGTGATCAAGAAGCGATGGACGTGGGGCGCCGTTTGGCCCGGGAAGAAGGCCTGCTCTCCGGGGTCAGTAGTGGAGCTGCTGTGGCGGCTGCGCTCCGGCTTGGCCAAAGGCCCGAGATGGCAGGGAAAAGGATCGTTGTGATTCTTGCCAGCTTCGGTGAGCGTTATCTGTCCACACCGATGTTCAGTGCTTCGGCTGCTCCAACGGCGTGGCGGGATGGTCAGCTTTGAGCCATTCCCCTCAGCTTGAGGCCAAAGGTGGTGATCCTTATGTGGCGCTCGGGGTGAGTCGTAGCGCCACTGCGGCTGAAATCAAGGCGGCGTATCGCCAACTTGTGAAGAGACATCATCCCGATGCGGGTGGAGATGCCGAACGAATCCTTGTTTTGAATGCTGCTTGGGAGTTGCTTGGCGATCGCGAGCGACGGCGCGCCTTCGACCAGCAACGGTCTCCTAGGGCTGCAGAGAAAGACGAAGCACGCCGCCGTGGCGTAAGAAATGCTCGAGCGAGTCAGGCTGCTCGTCGTGCCTCTGGGCATGGTGCCGCTGAAGATGATGCCCTAGCGAATTGGTTGAAGAAGGTGTACACACCGATTGATCGCATGCTCGGCCAGGTGATCAATCCCTTTGCCAGCGAATTGCGTGAGTTATCGGCAGATCCCTATGACGACCGTTTGATGGAAGGTTTCTGTCATTACCTGGAGCAAAGTCGCAGCAAACTGGACAAGGTGAAAGATCTCTTCCAATCCCTCCCTACGCCCTCATCGGCAAAAGGATTCGGGCTGAGTCTTTATCACTGTCTGTCGGAGGTAGAGGATGCGATTGGCGAATTGGAGCGCTACACGATGGGCTACGTGGATGGTTATCTCCACGATGGTCGTGAGATGTTGCGAGAAGCCAGGCAAAGGCGCAAGCGTCTTCAGGAGGAACGTCGCCGCTTGGAGATCGGTTGATGAAGTCTTGGCAATTTCGGGGGTTGCTGGCTTTGATTTGGCTGCTCTCAACCTTGATCGACAGGGTCTGGTGGCGCAGTGATGGAGGCCTGCCCGCTTGGGATCAGGCGGATTACCTCAACAGTGCTCTTGACCATGGTCGTGCCTTGGCCGCTCTCCCTGGTGGCAGCTGGCAAGGTTGGGGATCTTTATTAGATCTTTCGCCCAAAATCCCCCCCCTGGCCTCACTGGTGAATGGGACGGTGATGGCCTTCGCCGGTGACGGGCCTCAGCAAGCGGCCTGGAGCCTGAGCCTGTGGAATGGACTGTTGCTGTTTGTGGTGGCGTCCTGGGCGCTGGAGTTGCGTCAGCCCTTGAAAGCGGCACGCGAATTTGCCCTGCTTTGCAGCGGTTTCGTCGCGATGGCTCCCCTCCTTCTGGAGCTTCGGACCGATTACGTGCTGGAGCTGCCGCTCACCGCCATGGTCGCCCTAGCGCTCTGGCGTCTTGGTTCTTGGTGGCATCCCGTGCATGGGGGGCGTTGGAGGCAGGCGCTCTGGGCTGCGCTCTCGATCGCGGCGGCGTTGCTCGTGAAGCAAAGCGCGCTGTTGATTCTGATCCCAGTGCTTCTGTTGGTCGTGGTGAGCGTTTCGCTTGGCCGTGGCAGTCGCTTTGTCGCGCGCCGTTGGCAGTTTGTGATGGGCTTGAGTCTCGTGATTGCGGCGCTTTTGCCCTGGTTAAGGCACAACTGGATCACCACCTTGGGTGGCACCAACCGCGCCGTGCTCGAGTCGGCGGCTCTCGAGGGTGATCCCGGGGTGTTGAGTCTGGAGGGGTGGCTTTGGTATGTCCGTCTGCTCCCCGATCAGATTGGTTGGGGGTTGTTATTGCTGGGCGGGAGTGGGGTCATCCTTTGGTCTTGGCAGCGTCACACTCGCAACGGCGATGAGGGGCTTGCATGGCGTTGGTTGATCCTCAGCCTCATGGCGGGTTGGATTTTTACCCATCTCAGCCCCAACAAGGACGACCGCTACATCGCCCCCTTGCTGCCCATGCTCCTGATTCTGTTGACGCGTGGCGTTTGGCAGTGGGGCCTCTGGGTCAAACAGCGCTGGCCGGCGCCTTTCAGTTGGTTGCCCGGATTGGCTTTGCTGTTGGGTGGTTGCAACATGGTTTGGACGGGGTGGTCCATGCAGACCATGCGCTTGAGCCAAGGCCATCAAGGTCCTTTGGACGCGATTGTGCGTCGGGCTGGCGGCGCAGATCCCCGATCGCAGCCCGTGACGCTGATTGTGGTGCCAAGTACGCCTGATCTCAATCAGCACAATGTGAGCTACTACGGTCGCCGAGCAGGAGGACGGCTGGTTGGCAGGCAATTGGGCAGCAGCAGGTCCGATGTGAAGCCTGTGCTCGAGCAGGCGCAATGGGTGTTGCTGGCGGAAGGAGGTCAGGGCTCGGTGCGAGGCAGTGCTGAAAAACTTGATCTCGCCGTGCGCACGAGCGGAGTGTTTGAGCAGGTTGAAACCTTTCCTAGGCCGCAGGGTGGGACGTATTCACTGTGGCGTCGTGACGCAGGCAGCGTGGACCCTGTGTTCTTTCAGGAACGATTTCCCGCTCTCGCGGCAGGTCTGTCTCAGGGACCTGCGGGTTTAGACGCTGTCTTCAGTTCCATTGCTGTGGAGCACATGCTTGATGGACACTTCCTTTATCGCGACCCGCTGAAGAAGGAGGCTCTAAGCCGTCTCGCTACCAATCCTTCAGACAAAGAAGCGCGCTGGACCTTGGCTCTCCTCGCTGTGTTGGCCAATCGGCCAACAGAGGCGGCCGAGCAGTTTGCTGCTCTGGAAGCTCTGCTTCCTGACAATCCTTGGCCGAGTGCCTATCGAAGTGTCGTGACCCTTGCCGGTTGGAATCCCTGGGGAGCCTCTTTTGTGGCTGCTGCTGCTCGGCAAAAGCATGGCAATCAGCCTGTTTTGGTGGGTTTGGATGCGATCTCTGCTGTGTTGGGTGGGGCGCTCTGGAGGTTGCCAGAGGCAGTGCAGTCACTCCCTGCGGCCGTGCGTGCTGTGGAGAATTCCCTCAACAGTCAGGAAAACACTTCCAATTGAGAGAGCTTCAGCCAGACGTCTGGAACAGGACGCCTCCAGCGCACTTGGCCGTAGTCCCCTTTCACCAAAAGAAGTTCTCCCGGTCCCTCAAAGATGTATTCGGGTGGTCTGGGATCACTGGCTGATGCCTCGACGCTTCCCAGATAGGACGAGCGGTTGACGCGAACCAGCGCCCCCTTTTTGAGCGTTGCCGCTGGTTTGGTGGTTGGGGTGGACTCAGCGGATGGTTCAGCCATGGAGAGACGATCAATCGAAACCAGGCTAAAACCTCCCTACCAACAAGGCTGATGTTTGTCCCACCCTCTTGCCTTGTATTTAGTGGCCTTTGGAGGGCTGCTGCTCGTATCAGTCCTTCTTGACGATCTTGCCGCGCGTATCAGGGTCCCCGGCATCCTCATGGTGCTGGTTTTGGGCCTGCTGATTGAAAACCACATGGGCGTGGTGGGAGGCCAGCAAATCACTCTGCTGAACCTCAATCAAGCGCAGCAGATCAGTCAGGCCGCCCTGGTGCTCGTGCTTTTTTTTGGTGGTCTCACCACCAATTGGTCTGCGGTTCGCGGTGTGATCAAACCTGCTGCGCGTTTGGCCACGGTTGGAGTGGTCATCACAGCGGCCTTGATTGGATGGGCCGGATTCGGACTGAGCGCAGCCAGTGGTGTTGGAACGAATCCAGCAACCCTGCCGCGGGTTCTATTCATTGGAGCCATGGTGGCAAGTACGGACGCCTCTGCCGTTTTGGTCCTTCTCCGTCCCTTGGCTGGGCGATTGCCAAAGCGATTGATTGATTTGATCGAGTGTGAGTCGGGTTTCAACGATCCAATGGCTGTTGTTTTGGCTGGATTGGCGTTGGCTCTAGCCGGTGGAGATGGCGTTGCTGCTGGGGTGTTGGTCACAGATGTCGTCCGCCAGTTTGTGCTCGGGATCTTGCTGGGGTTCATCGGCGGCACCCTCACCCTCCAACTGCTTGGAACGCGTCTCACCCTTAACCATGCCGCCATGCTCCCGGTCGTGAGCTTGGCGTTGCTGATGGTCTTAACCGGTGGAACCTTGTTGCTGGGTGGGAGCCCATTGCTTGCGGCCTATGTGGCGGGCTTAGTGATTGGTAATGGCCCAACCCTGGATCGAACGGCGCTTGCTGGGGCCCATTCCAGTTACGCGAAAATGGCTGAGCTTTTGCTGTTCTTGTGCATGGGGCTTGTCGTTGCCCCGCAGGATGTGGTGTACGCCTCTGGTTGGGCTTTTGTTCTCTTTCTGTTGATGCAGGCGGTGAGATTCCTGATGGTGCATGCCCTGCTTTGGCATACCACCTTCACCAGGCATGAACGAATTTTCGTGAGCTGCGCGGGATTGCGTGGAGCGGTTCCAATCGCACTGGCCATCGATGCCTGGTCGTCTGGCATTCCCTGGGGGGCGTCGATGCCTCCTCTTGCCCTTGCCGTTGTGCTTTGTGGCCTGTTTTTTCAGGGCTTTGCGCTTGTTCCGTTGGCTGAACGCATGAATCTCACGCTGCCCTCTCGGCAACATGATCCGGACGCTGCTGCCTAGCCTCTCGAAGCAGACAAGATGGATCCACCATGCGACTTTTGCTGATCGGATGCACCGGACTGGTCGGTCGTGCCTTGGTTCCCATGCTTCAAAGCGCTGGGCACGAACTCACCATCGTGAGTCGTCGGTCAGCTCCGGCCGGACTTCCTCCTCGTTGCCTCACAGGCTTGTCGTGGGTGCAGTGCAATCCAGCCGATTCGAGCAGTTGGGCGCCATCGAGTCCGCTGCAGCAGGCATTGGCGCAAGCGCAAGGGGTTGTGAACTTGGCAGGGGAACCGATTGCAGAGAAGCGTTGGACTTCAACGCATCTTCAATTGCTGGAAGACAGTCGCCTGCAAACCACTCGCCAGCTTGTGAAGGCGATGAGGGAGTTGGCCCAGCCTCCCAACGTGTTGATCAACGCTTCAGCTGTTGGGTATTACGGAACCAGTGCAGACCAGTGTTTTGAAGAATCCAGCCCTTGTGGCGACGATGTGCTTGCTGGGCTGTGCCAACACTGGGAAGCGGCAGCGGCGGACAAGCCTGACGCCACGCGATTGGTGGTATTGCGCATCGGGATCGTGCTGGCGGCCGATGGTGGTGCGCTAGGCAAAATGCTGCCGATCTTCCGGATCGGTTTCGGTGGACCGATTGGAACAGGTCGTCAGTGGATGAGCTGGATTGAGCGCAGCGACCTTTGTCGGATGATCCTTGCTTCTGTGGAGAATGATGTTTGGTCGGGGGCCGTGAATGCCGTGGCTCCAACGCCGGTCACGATGGCCACATTTTCGGCAAGTCTGGGTCGTTGTTTGGGGCGTCCAAGCCTGCTGCCGGTCCCCGGCCCACTCTTGAAATTGTTGCTTGGCGATGGAGCGAGGGTGGTGCTGGAAGGACAGCGGGTCCAGTCAGCACGTCAAGCCGCGTTGGACTTCAGCTGTCGTTTCTCTGAGCTGCCTGCTGCATTCGACGCTGCCACCAGCTCCACAGCCCGTTGATCAGGGCGGCTGCCATCAGGACTCCAATCGCTGGGGTGAAGAGGGGGTCCCAGAGCCGCTGAAATTGCTGCATGGGCGCTTTGAGGCCTTGTCCGTCTGCGATGACGGCCACGGCAAACCAAACCGCACCCCCCAAGACTAGAAACACATCCACAACGAGGAGCCGATCCAGCCAGCTTTTCCATGGGGGTTCAAGGTTTTTTGATGTCATCTAGCTCTTTCCCAGCAGCCCACTGATCCAGTCAGCCATTTTGCTGCCTCCGCCTTGGGGGCCCAACCGTTGCATCGCTTGTTCCCGACAATCACGACGAAGGTCTGGGTCATTCACGCTTCGTTCCAGCAGTTCGACCGCCAGTTTGGCTGTTGCTTTTAGACGTTGCTCTCCTTCATCAGGGGCCGCAGCACAAAAAACGGTTGGACCAAGCAACCGTCGCTGAGCTTCCGCGAAGCCAGCGGTGAATTGGGGCCCTTGGCCAGGGAGTTGCAGCACTGGCTTGGCCATGCCCACGGCCTGCTCAGCCGCGGTGCCGGCCATACATAGCAAGAGGTCTGAGCCGAGAAGCACGGAGTTAAAACCCTGCCGTCTCACCTGAATCTGCCGCCCGTCCTTCTCCAAGCGTGCTGGAAAGCTGCCTTGCTCCCGAACAAGAGACCAGCCATGGGACTGGGCAAGGTTGTGCAAGGGGTCATCTCCGAGCGCTCCAACGAGTGCTAGATCGATTTCAAGCGCCCCAGGCCTGTGCTGCGAGAGCGGGATCTGGTCGATCACGCCTAGAAGCAGCAGCAGATTGTGTTCCAGCTCTGGTCGACGGCTGCCGGGCAAGAGCCCCAGACGTCTTTTGGCGTAGGGAAGGCGCTGGCTAGGGCTCAACACAGAATCCATAAAAGGATTGCCCACGAACACCACCTCGCGCTTCAGCTGTTCGCTGAGATCCAAGGCTGTGAGGGCATCGCGACTGAACACCGCTTTAAACCGCTGAGACTTGAGGCAGCTTCCGCAGGGCCATGGCAGTCGCAATCGACCCTCGTAATGACTGGAGTAAGCCACCAGATACGTCGCCACGGGCCGGTGGCAGAGCCATGCCGCCATCACGGGGATGACATCCCCGATCACTACCACCAAGTCATAACGGCCTGCGTTGCGAAGCAACCTGAGTAGGCGGCTTAGAAGATAGATCACCTGACCCTGGATCAGCTCCGTGAGGCGCCCTCGAAAGGTTGTGTAGCCAAGCCCACCCGTGCTGAATTCACGCGTACGACCCACCAGCGGTATGGCTGCTTCGCTGTAGGGATTGCCGCGACCCACCAGGGGCAGTGCTTCCACGGAGTGCCCTTGCGCTTTCAAGGCTTGTCCAAGCAAAGCACCCGAGAGGTCTTCGCCATGACCATTGCTTAAAAGCAGCAGCCGAGCCACGTCAGAGCTCCAACCAACTCTTCACTTTGAGAAGGGCGGGCCAGTCCGGCCGACGTTTAAAGCCATCATTGATCGACTCTTTCAGCTCATTTCCCATTTCGGGAGCAACCGCTAAGACCTGTTGCACGACAGCAATTTGATCACGAACGCCCTTCGCTTTGGTTTCCAGCATGGCCAGGGTCAGATTGATCCGAGCCTGAGGATCCTGACCATTGAGCTTTACCGCCAACCGAGCAGAACGCAACGCATCGTCTGGCCTATCGCAGAGCAACAGAAGCCAAGCCAAGCAGGTCCAGCCAGACGATTGCCGGGGTGCGGCTTCGGTGATCGCGACAAAATCATCGATCAACTCTGCCGCTGGTGCTCCACTTTGATAACGGGCCATCGCCTGCTCGAACAGGCTGGATTCCTGAGATTCCTGGGACTCCATTGCTGATTCTGATTCTCTGGAAATTGTCATCAGATTCCCACGCGGTGTCGCTCAGACCGCAAAGGAGCTCCCGCATCCACAGGTTTGGGTGGCATTGGGATTGGTGAAATTGAACCCGCCCCCAATCAGGGCCGTGCTGAAATCCAGCTGCATGCCATAGATGTAGAGCAGGCTTTTGGGATCACAGACCACCCGAAAGGCGGCACCCGAGGGGGCGGCATAGTCGTAAACCTCATCGCCTTCCTCAATCTCAGAGGCGGGCACAAAGTCCATGGTGTAGCTCATGCCGCTGCAACCGCCAGAGCGCACACCAACACGAAGGATTTGCTCATCTCCTTGCTCTCGGCAGAGCTTCGAGAGTTGAAGCATTGCTGGATCCGTGATCTGAATGCCTTTTCCACCTTTGGCTGTGTGGGTCGCAGTACTGGGGGTGGAGGTGGTCATGGGTCAAGAGTCCAGCTGGCCTGCCGTCACTGTATTGAACCCGCGCGTCTCTTGCTTAAAGCAGTTGAGGCGTTCGGATTCATAGAGTCATTGAATTATTGGTAGAAGTGCTGGTGCAGGTCGCGATTGTGGGCTCAGGACTGGCCGGCCTAGCCGCTGCCGTCGACCTCGTGGACGCAGGTCACAAGGTGGATCTGTACGAAGCGCGCCCGTTCATGGGCGGCAAAGTCGGCAGCTGGGTGGATGAAAACGACAATCACATCGAGATGGGATTGCATGTGTTCTTTTTCAATTACGCCAATCTCTTTGCTCTTATGCGCAAGGTGGGCGCGATTGATAATTTGCTGCCAAAAGATCACACTCACCTGTTTGTGAATAGCGGCGGTGATCTGCGGGAACTGGATTTCCGTTTCCCGATTGGTGCTCCATTCAATGGACTCAAGGCTTTTTTTACGACTCCGCAGCTGACCTGGATCGACAAGTTGCGTAATGCATTGGCCTTAGGCACCAGTCCAATTGTGCGTGGCCTTGTGGATTACGAAGGGGCGATGCGCACGATTCGTGCCCTGGATTCCGTGAGTTTCCAGACCTGGTTTGTCAGCCATGGCGGCAGCTTGGAGAGCATTCGCAGGATGTGGAATCCGATTGCTTACGCTTTGGGCTTTATCGATTGCGAAGCCATTTCGGCGCGCTGCATGTTGACCATTTTTATGATGTTTGCCTCCAAAACAGAGGCTTCAAAACTCAATTTGCTGAAAGGTTCTCCGCATCGCTGGCTCACGGGGCCGATTTTGGAATACATCCAAGAACGAGGCGCCACGTTGCATCTTCGCCACCGCGTGAAGGAGGTGCATTACGAGGAGGGTGAGACCCCGAAGGTGACCTCCCTCACCCTGAGCACTCCCGAGGGTGAGTGCAATGTTCAGGCGGATGTGTATTTGGCGGCCTGTGATGTTCCAGGGATCCAGCGCCTTCTTCCCGATGCATGGCGTAAGCATGAGCAATTCGATGCCATTCATCGTTTGGAAGCTGTTCCGGTCGCCACGGTGCAGTTGCGCTACGACGGATGGGTGACGGAATTGGCGGACGGAGATATGGCAGACACGCGCCGGAAGGATCTGTCCCATCCCATTGGTTTGAACAATTTGCTCTATACCGCTGACGCAGACTTCAGTTGTTTTGCGGATTTGGCATTGGCGAGTCCTGAGGATTACCGAAAGCCAGGAGAAGGATCGTTGCTGCAGTGCGTCCTGACCCCAGGCGACCCTTGGATTCCAAAATCAGTTAATGACATCGTTGCCCACACCGATGCTCAGGTGCGCAAACTCTTCCCATCAGCGCAGCACTTGAACCTCACTTGGAGCCATGTTGTGAAGTTGGCTCAGTCTCTGTATCGAGAGGCCCCTGGAATGGAGCCCTATCGCCCTGATCAACGCACACCGGTCAGCAATTTTTTCCTTGCTGGTAGTTACACCCGACAGGACTACATCGATTCCATGGAGGGAGCCACGATGAGTGGTCATCTTGCTGCTGCAGCCATTCTTGGCACGTCGGCAAAGTTGGCCACAAACGCCGCGGTGGCCTGAACCGATGGGACGTTGGCTCGACCACACGGTAACCACCGAAGTTCAAGCACCTGTCGATCAGGTGTGGACTGTTTGGAGTGATCTCGAAGCGATGCCTCGCTGGATGCGCTGGATTGAATCCGTGAAGACCCGAGAAGACCCGGACCTAACGGATTGGACTTTGGCAGCCCAAGGTTTTCGTTTTCAATGGAAAGCGCGGATCACCAGCCGCATCGAACAGCAGCAACTGCTGTGGGAATCGGTGGGGGGACTCCCCACCAAAGGTGGCGTTCGGTTCTATCAAGAGCAGCCAGAGCTCACAGCTGTGAAGCTGAGCGTGAGCTACGAACTTCCTGGAGTCTTGGCACCGTTGATGGAACCGAGCATCCTGGGAGGGATCGTTACCAAGGAGCTCCAGGCAAACCTTGATCGTTTTAGGGATTTGGTGGAAAGCGGTTACTCACCACGGTCGGAGCCTTGAGTTGCGTCAAGTCTCGAGCTTTGCCCTTTCAACGCTGATGTTCGGGGCGTTGATCGCTGGATGTTCCGCTGATCCAACGGATGTCAGCCAATCCAGTGAAGTGAATGCACCCCCCTTGCAGTTCCCTGAGGAGACGGTTGAGCCGTCCCTCCCTCCAACAGCTTTAACCGTTTTACCCAGTGTTGATGAGGTGCTCGTCTCCGTTCCAGAGGGGCGCACCGATCCCTTTGCCCCTTTCCCGCAACGCACCTCTGGGCCCGATCTCGGTGCCGCGGGAGATCAGGACTGGAAGGTCCTTGGTGTGCTCTCTGTGGCTGATCAATTGCGTGCACTGATCAGCACGACTGAGGGATCGGGAGTGGTGTGTCTGGGGGCAGGAGGCCGTTGCCCTGGCGAGGCTCAGCAGCTTTTCCCGATGGACGTTGAGGTGCAAACCATCAACATCCGTACGGGCTGCCTAACCGTGCTTCAGGCCGGGAGATCTCAGCGGGTTTGCATCACCTGAAGGCAGGCTTGGGTCAAACCATCGAGATCATGGGGGTTGGCTTCCTGGTCGACCCGTCCGAATTGTTCAAGGCAATGTCGGCTGGTCTGGGGGCCAATCGAGACCAGGGCTACGGAGCGCATGGCTCGAGCTGCTAGTTCAGCTCCCAATCTTTGCTCTAGCAGTGCCGCTGTATGGAGCACGGTTTTCCCACTGCTGAATGTGATGGCATCCACCTCCCCTGAGGCCAAGGCTGTGGCCGTCGTGTCGGGGATGTCGGCTGGACAGCGGGATTCGTAGGCAGGCACCTCTACCACCCTGGCGCCCGCCTCTCCAAAGGCTTCAGCGAGCAGCGTGCGGCCACCACTTTGCACTCTTGGCAGCAGGAGTCTTAGTCCCCAACCTGAAACAGGAAAGTGTTCGATCAGGCTGTCTGCCACGAAATCTGGTGGCACGAAATCAGCGGGGGCTCCCAGTTGCTCCAGAACGCGTGCGGTCTTGCGTCCAACAGCAGCAATACGGAGACCGGCAGGCCTACGGCCCAGGCTGCTTCCCTGTAGCCGCAGACGTTCATCAACGGCTTGCACCCCATTGGCACTGGAGAAGACCACCCAGTGGAACTCATCCAATTCAGCCAGGGCATCATCCAAAGGTCCCCATTCATCGGGAGGGCCGATTTCCAAAGCCGGTAGGTCGAGCACCCTGGCACCCTCTTGTTCCAAAAGTTTCCGGGCTTCCCCCAGTTGTTCACGAGCCCTGGTGACGACGATGGTGCGCCCCTGCAGACCGGGACTGCTTCCGGCAATCATGCATTCACCTCATTCAGTTTCACCAGTCCGCTTACCTGCTGTTCCAAGGCTCTTGCCTGGTCTCCTTTCCTCTGGCTGTTGAGCAGGGCGATCGCCGTTCGGAACGAGGCTCTCGCCCCGTCGATGTCTCCACCGACGAGCCTTGCAACAGCAAGGTTCTGATGGCATTCGGCATGGCTGGGTTCCAGGCTGATCGCTCGTTCATAGGACTGCAACGCGTCCTTGATCTCACCCTTGCGGCGTTGCATCAGCCCCAGGTTGTACCAGGCAAGGGCTACTTCCGGAGCGCGTTGGCATGCCGTTTTGGTGAGTTGGATGGCCTCATCGAGCTTGTTGGTTTGCAACAGCAGGGCGGCCAAATTCAACCTGGCGCCAAGGCCAAGACGGACGTCCAAAGCTTGCGCTAGGGCTTGTTTGTAGAACGCGATGGCCTGGTCGGTGTCCTCCGCGCTCAGGGCAATGCCCAGATGGAGCAACAGCTCGTAGCGTTCTGCAGCGTGCTCTTCACCTTCGCCAAGGTTGGCAAGCCCTTCGCGCAACAGGGCGATGCCTTGAACCCGATCCCCATCTGCCACCTCGAGGGCCCCGAGCTTGGCGCAGGCGTAGGGATGTCCTGGCTCCTGTTCCAGCCATTCCTGCATGGACCGGCGGAGACGGGCAGCCTTATCCGTTCCTTGCAGTAGCTCCGGCCGGTAACCGTCGTGAAGCAGTGCTGGCTCTGGGCAGTCGGCGATCCGCCAGTGGGGTTCGTCCTTGAGCAGTTCGCGCACACTGTCATCCACCATCGAGTGATACGGGCGGCTCCAGCAAATGCGGGGATGGCGGCGGAACAGGCGACTCACGCTGGAATAAGGGGCCATGGCAGCACCCTGCTCATGGCGCAACAGGTTGATCACCAGCACATCAGGTTGGGCCATGAGCGCCTTGAGCGCAGGAATCGCTTCAGCTCTTAGGCATTCATCCGCATCAAGCACGAGCACCCAGTCGCCAGTCACAAATTCCAGGGCGGCATTACGAGCTGGAGCGAAATCGCCTGGCCAAGGCAACTGTTCGACCCGTGCACCTGCCGCCTTCGCGATGGCCATGGTCTGATCGGTCGAGCCCGTGTCAACGATGACCATTTCATCGGCGAAGGCTTTTACGGAGTCCAGGCAGGCTCCTAGCCGCTCTTGCTCGTTGCGCACGATCATGGAGAGGCTGAGCATGGTCTTGGGCACAATTGGGGCAGAGGCTAGGCGCGTTCAGTCGGTGAATTCGTTGATGGCAAACGTTGATGGCGCTGAAGCAGGATCCGGATTCAGGCGATGTTGCTTCAACTGTTGAAGCAACTGTTGAAGCAACTCTTGCTGTGCGTCAGGCATTTGCCCAGGGCTGTAAGCCGCTGGAATGGATCTCGGCAGCAGGGCGCTCAGTGCCTCCCAGACGTAGGGGCTTCCGTACACCGCCAAGCCGAAAAGTCGGTTCAAGCCAATCAGCTGTTTGATGGCATCAGTCCAGGGCTCCTGAGCGCTGCGGTTGGCTTGAAACGGATTGCCTCGGACAAATAATTGCAGGAGCAGAGGCCCTTCCCCGATGCGATCGAGCGCCAGCGGGGCTGCTGGATCCGCTGGATTCGCCCACGGGGAAATGCCTAGGGGATGGCTGACGAGGGATTGGAAGCCGAGGGCTTTGGGAAGAAGGATGGCAGGTGCATTGGCAGGAAGCACCGGGCAGGGAAGAACACCATCCACCCGGATCAGGTTGATGACCTCGATGGGGTTGGCCTGGCTTGACTCCTTGGGCTGGGTTAACTCGTTGGCGAAGGCAGGGCTGGCGATCTCCAGCGACTGCTTGACGAGCTCCAAGCTGAGCGTTCTCTCCTCCGCTGTTTCAATCGTGTGCTCGTTGTCGCTCGAATCGAGCGGCAGCTGGATGGATTGCAAAGCCGTCTGGCGGCGATTGAGCGAGTCGTGAAGACGGGCCATGGGCACGCGACCGGAAAGCAGCGCATCGCAGAGAGCGTCGAGGGCGGCCACGGCATCGGCCGGCATCAAGATCAAGTCAGCACCTGCGGCGAATGCCAGCACTGCGGCTTCGCCTGCTCCGTAGCGAGCCGCGATGGCCTCCATCACCAAGGCATCGGTGACCACAAGGCCCTTGAAGCCAAGATCATCCCGTAACAGCCTGGTGAGCACGTTGGTGGAGAGGGTGGCCGGCCACTGTTCATCCAATGCCGGAATAAGAAGATGGGCGGTCATCACACTGCTGACTCCCGCCTGGATCAGGGTGCGAAACGGCTGAAGTTCAAGGCTCTCTAAGCGTTCGCGACTGTGTTGCAGCAGAGGAAGTTCCAGGTGGGAATCGCTGGCGGTGTCGCCATGCCCAGGGAAATGCTTGGCGCACCCCAAGACGCCTGTTGCCGCCAGTCCACGCTGAAAAGCTCCTGTTAACTCCCCCACGGTGTTTGGATCTTCACCCCATGCCCGCACGTTGATGACCGGGTTGTCGGGGTTGTTGTTGACATCGCAAACCGGTGCCAGGACCCAATTCAGCCCGCAGCGTTTTGCCTGATTGCCGCAGCAACGTCCGTAGTTTTCAGCCAGTTCTACGGCCTGTCTCGGAGCTCTGCGATGGAGCCGTCCGAGCGCCATCGGCGGCACGAGCCAGCTGGCTCCCTCAAACCGTTGGCCCACGCCTTCTTCAACGTCGGCGCACAACAGGATGGGTTGCCTAGCCCAGCGCTGAAAGGTGCGGCAGCGCTGTTGCAATTCTGTGGCTGTTCCACCGAGCAGGATCACGCCCCCGACCCCAGCGCCTAGGAGCTGCTCCAGCTCGTGATTGCTGAGCTCCCAGCGTGGGTATCGCCGTTGCCTGTCTGTGGCATGACCGCTGGCGCGCACCACCAACAATCGGGCGACGGCCTCTCGGAGCTCGCCCTGACCGAGCTCACCCGCATTCATGGACTCTCCGGGAGTTCGGTTCCTTCTGGAACATCTCCTCGTTCATCCCGCTCCCGTTCGAGTTCCCCAAGCAAATGGAGCACGCTGGTGCCTTTCTCAATTCCAAGATCGAGTTTGAACACGATCTCAGGGGCGCGGCGCATTTGCAGACGACGGCCAAGCTCCCCACGAAGGAATCCTCGAGCGGCCTCTAGTCCATCCATGACTTCGTCTTTTTGCGCCTGTTCGCCGAAGACACTCACGAAAATTCGACAATGTTGGAGGTCTCCGCTGACCTCCACCTCGGTGATGCTGACCATGCCTTGATGGACCCGTTCGTCACGGATCCCATTGATCAGCAGCTCGCTGGTTTCCTTGCGGATTAAGGCGGCAACCCGTTCAACTCGACGTCCCTGGGCCATCGTCAGCTCAGTGGTGCTGTTGAGGTCACCATGGCACGGAGCACCAGCCCAAGGGTGATGAAGCCACTGATCAAGGCCCCGATCAGAGCCACTGCCGTGACGGGATTGCTGCGCCGCTTCGCTAAAGGCTCTGCAACGGAGTTGAGGACTCCAAGGCTGAAGGCAATGAGGTAGCGCGGGTAACGCGTCACATTGACGAAAAACTCGCGCATGGTCCTGGCAGGAAAATCAATCTGATAGCTACTGTGCCGGCATAGGGCAAAGACGGTCATGTTGGAGCTGCATCAATTCCGTCACTCCGCCTTCTGCCTCAAGGTGCGGATGGCGTTGCACGCCAAAGGTTTGAGCTTTCGAGAAGTGGAAGTTACGCCTGGAATCGGTCAATTAGCCGTGTTCCGTTTGTCAGGGCAAAGGCAAGTTCCGGTGCTCGTGGATGGCGACACGGTGGTGGCAGATTCCAGCGCGATTTGTCGTTATTTGGAGGAGCTTCAGCCCGAACCGCCCTTCTTCCCGAAGGATCGCCGCGCTGTGGCCCAGGTTCATTTGATCGAAGATTGGGCCGATACAACCTTGGCTGGATCCGTCCGCGCGGCTCTGCTTCAGGCTGCTGTGGATGACCCAGATTTGCGTGCGGCCCTTTTGCCCGATGACGTACCGGGCCCGATTCGGCAGGTGATGACCGGCGTTCCCACGGGTTGGCTCAGTGGGATGAATGAGCTGTTTGGCCAGGAGGAGCGTTCCGCCATGCTCAACAACTTGATTGCGATTGCGGATGGACTCACGGCGGACAGCGTCTTGGTTGGCGAGTCCCTCAGCCTGGCTGATTTGGCCGTAGCGGCGCAGCTATCCCTGTTGCGCTTCCCCGCTTCATCAGGCCCCCAATTGGCTGGCCGTGGGGTCGCTGGTCTCAGTGATCATCCCCGCCTTCAGCCGTTGTTTGAGTGGCGCGATCGGCTGGATGCTCGCCTGCTTCAGCAGGATCCTGCAGCCGTGTGAGCGTGAGCTTGTAACGGCTTGGTCGTTGCACAAACGATTCGCTGGTTTCCCCTGGAGCTTGATAGGTCTGTTGCCATTGCTCCCCGCAGATTCGACTGATAATTTCAGCGCCTGGCTCGTTTGGGCATGGCCGATAGCGACTGAGGGTTTCAATTCTGCTGAGTCTTGGGGCCCTTGCCCCATGCATCACCTGGAGAACAAGCTCATCACTCAGAAAGGTTGCGGCGTTGATCGATGTTTGTTCCCTGCCGATCACCGTCGTTTCCAGCAGGCGATCGTCGCTGAGTCGAGCGAGCTGACGGTTCACTTGCTGAGGGGCTTGCTCCACGCTGATCAGTTGCTCGCCTAAGAGCGCCTGACCAATCGCTCTGGCATTAAACGGTCGATTCCCCACCACCTCGTTCTGCGGATTGAGCTGAAACTGGGCCAGATGCTGCAAGGGGGGCAATGTTTCGTCCACCGTGCCGTTCGCCAAAAGATCCAGGCTTTCCACCTCCCAAAGCCCTGCAAACCAATCCGGATACACCAGGTCCTGGTTGGCGCGTGGCCGCGGCAGAGGAGCAGGATCCGACCAGGCTGGCCAATCCTTGAGGCGTGCTTCGAGCTGCTGATGGTGTTCTGTGTTGTCCGCTAAGGCTGGTGTTGCTGGTCCAGCGAGAAGAAGCACGGCCATGATCAGTGCCAGCAGTGGCCGCGTCATGTCCGATCCCCTCATCCGTGCTTGTGATCACTATGTGGTGCTTGAGCCGGGCAAGCCAGAACGACTGCTCAGTTCCGATGACACCCTGACATGGCTGACGGATCAGCTGGACAATATGTCAGTGCTACCAAGTGATTTGCGTGCGTTTGGATCGTCATCTGCCGCCGCAGAAAGGCTCTTGGACACAGCCTGCGATCTCGAGCTGGCTCCAGGGTTCAATCTTCAGTGGTTTGCCGTGCGCCTGGAGCCTGGAACATGAGTTCATGGGGTTTGAGAATGCCAGGGACGGCCTCAAGGATTCGATCTGTCACAGCGTTGACCGTCTCGTCGCCCACCGTGATCCGCAGATCGGCCTCGGCGTAAAGAGGGGTACGAGCTTCCAGGAGCGCGTCTAAAGCCGCTTCAGGATTTTGATTTTGAAGCAGAGGCCTGGCTCCTGGATCTGCGAGGAGACGCGCCAGGAGTTGGTCCCGTTCAGGGGCAAGCCAGATCACGATCCCTTGATGCAGAACGCCCCAGTTTTCTGGCTGCGTGATCACACCACCACCGGTCGCAACCACGAGCGAATGGCGTTCGCCAATGGCTTGCAGGACCTGACTTTCGAGTGCTCGGAAGCCTGGCTCTCCCTCTGTCTCAAAGATTTGGGGGATCGGGCGGCCAGCCAGCGCTTCCACGACGCCGTCGGCGTCAACGAAGCCGTAGCCCAGGCGTTGGGCTAGGGGGCGCCCCGTGCTGCTTTTACCACTCCCCATCATTCCGATCAGGTAGAGGTTCCGGCCGCCCAAACGGGCTTTCAAAGGATGGGGTGTCGTCGTCGCGCCGTCAGCCATCGGTTCGGCAGGTGGGAGAACTCACTAGGATGATCGCTGGTCAGACCACGTCATGACTGATGCCATCACGACGGCACCGCACGGCCAAGGTCGTGGCTGTGTCATCACCCGCCGAGCCTGTTTTAGCTCCAGCCACCGTTATTGGTTGCCGGAATTAAGTGCTGACGACAACGCAGCCCGTTTTGGATCCTGTGCGATTGCCCCTGGCCATGGACACAATTACGAACTCATTGTGTCCATGGCCGGTGGCCTTGACGCCAATGGCATGGTGCTGAACCTCTCTGATGTGAAGCATGCGATTCGTTCGGAAGTCACCGAACAACTCGATTTTCGCTTCCTCAATGAGGCTTGGCCAGAATTCGATGTGACCAATCCGGAGGGTTGCCTGCCAACCACCGAAGCTTTGGTTCGGATCATCTGGTCTCGGTTGGCCAATCAGCTGCCGCTTGTGGCGCTGCGCCTTTATGAATCATCAGGCCTGTGGGCCGACTATCTCGGACAAACCATGGACGCCTATCTCACTATCCGCACTCATTTCGCTGCTGCGCACCGTCTGGCAAGACCAGAGTTGAGCCAAGAGGAGAACGAGCAGATTTACGGCAAATGTGCCCGTCCCCATGGCCACGGCCACAACTACTTGGTGGATGTCACGGTGCGCGGAAGCATTGACCCCCGCACGGGGATGGTCTGCGACCTAGCGGCGCTTCAACGTCTCGTCAGCGACCTCGTGGTGGAGCCTTTCGATCACACCTTCCTCAATAAGGACGTCGCCCATTTCGCCGATTGTGTTCCGACGGCTGAAAACATTGCCCTGCATATCGTTGATCGACTGAGCACCCCCGTTCGCGCTATTGGTGCTCAGTTGCACAAGGTGCGGCTTCAGGAAAGCCCCAACAACGCTGCAGAGGTGTACGCCGAAGCTCCTGCACTCAATGCGATGCCCGAAGCAATGCATTCTGCCGTTAACGGCTAGGGCTGTTTCAACTGAGGCTGTTTCCACGTGCAGCGACCATCGGTTCGTCTGGTGCTAGCCGTCAGTTTGGATGGGCGGCTTGCTCCTGCGTCTGGAGGGGCTGCTCAGCTCGGCGGTGCTGGCGATCGGCACGTCCTTGAACAGGCTTTGGCTTGGGCCGATGCGGTTCTGATCGGTGCAGGAACGCTGCGGGCCCATCGCTGCACCTGTTTGATTCATGAACCACAGCTTCTGGCGCAGCGCAAGCAAGAGGGCAGGCCGTTACAGCCAACGGCGCTGGTGGTGAGTCGCCGTCCAGACTTTGGTCTGGAGTGGCCTTTTTTTCAACAAGCGCTTGAGCGTCAGCTCTTGACCCCAGATCGGATCTCCGTGGATGGTTTCTCTGCCATTCATCGCTTGCAACCATCCTGGGAGACCACCCTGGTGGAGCTTGCGGCATTGGGCTTTCATCGCCTCGTTCTTCTTGGAGGAGCGGGCCTCTGTTCATCCCTTCTGGAAGCCGATCAAGTGGATGAGCTGCAGCTGACTCTGAGCCCATGCCTGCTGGGAGGTCGGTTCAGCTGGATTCCGTATGAAGGATGCACCATGCCATTGGCTTTATCGCAGCCCGATGCTTGGACGCTGTTATCGGCCGATCGACTGAGCGGAAATGAGCTGTTGGTTCGTTATGGACGCAGCCGCTGAAAAAGCTCGCTGAGCGGGACCTTCTCTAGGTCCGTTGCCTGGAGTCCCAGCAGCGACGCCAGGCAGCGTTTGATCACCACTTCGGCGTCATCTCCAATTCGCCCTGACAAGAGTTCGCTGATCACACCCAACTCTCTGCCAGCGCGACTGGTTTCACGGATCAGGCATTCACTGACGGGCTTGGCTAGCGCCTGACACGACTGCTCTCCCATGCGGCTGAATGGTTCAAGGTTGAGTTCAGCCTCTTTAAGGGCTTGTTTCGCGAGTTGCTGACATTGATCAGCCAGCTGGCTCTCTAGTTTTGGACGCATCATTTGCAGCAATGGCTGCAGTAGCCCTGCTTGGACGGCACTTCCGCTCAGCATCAAGCTGAGCGCCAAGAGCGTGAACACCACCTGCTGTTTTCCTGGCGTCGCACGGTTCACAGCAGGTTGGCAAAAACTGGCTTGCGTTCAGTGTGACTCCATTGGCTCTCACTGGTTAGGGTCTTCTTCTTCGCCGCTGTCTTCGCCGGTCATGGCATCCCTGAAGGCTTGTTGGCATCGCTCGATTCGGGAGATACCCGAACAGCAGTGGGAACAGCTGCTTGGTCCTGAGGTCATTCCCTTCTATCGCTGGAATTGGCTGGCGGCCCTTGAAGATTCTGGGAGCGTGGCGCCCGATCAGGGATGGCAGCCACTGCACCTATCCCTGTGGCGCGGAGAGGAGCATCTTTGTGCGGTCGCTCCGCTCTATCTCAAGGGTCACAGTTATGGGGAGTTTGTGTTTGATCAAGCGTTCGCTCGGCTCGCTGGCGACCTTGGTCTTCGTTATTACCCAAAGTTGATTGGGATGAGCCCCGTCAGCCCGGTACAGGGCTATCGCTTCCACATAGCTGCAGATGAAGATCCTGCGGCATTGACCCAACTCATGCTGGAGTTGATTGATACCTTTGCTCGTAATAATGGCATCCTCAGCTGTAATTTTCTCTACGTTGATCCGCTCTGGCGTCCTTTAGCAGAAGCTGCAGGTTGTGCTGCTTGGTTGAATCAGCAGAGTCTCTGGACATCAGATGGGCAGGCCAATTTTGACGACTATTTGGCAGGGTTTAATGCCAATCAGCGCCGTAATATCAAACGAGAGCGGAAGGCGGTTCGTGCAGCAGGCATCGAGATTACCCCCCTTTGTGGTGAGGATCTCGATCCTTCATTGATGCAATGCATGCATCAATTTTATGAACAGCACTGTGCTCGTTGGGGGATGTGGGGTAGCAAGTATCTCGAAGCATCGTTTTTCGATGCCTTGGCTACGAATGCATTGCGTGAGCGGATTGTTCTCTTTAGTGCGCATCGTGGCAACCCCCATGAGCCAGTGGCTATGTCACTTTGCGTGCATGACGATGCATCGCTCTGGGGGCGGTACTGGGGGAGCCATGAAGAGATTGATTGTTTGCATTTTGAGGTTTGCTATTACGCTCCGATTGAGTGGGCTTTGAAGCAGGGACTGAAGAGTTTTGATCCAGGAGCAGGGGGGAGCCACAAACGTCGGCGTGGGTTTGTGGCTCGACCTCATACCAGCCTCCATCGCTGGTATGAGCCCCAGATGGAAGGATTGATTCGTGGCTGGCTCGGCAAGGTCAATCCACTGATGCTCGAGGAGATTGAGGCGATCAATGCTGAGCTCCCTTTTCGAAAAGAGACGCCATCCCTTGCTCTGTAAGTTGAGAAGAGCCTTGCAGCCAGATTGAACCAGACCAACAGTGCCATAGACCTCAACGCCTGTGCTCAGCTGGATGATCAGTTGTCGCAGCGATTTATAGCCTTAGATCCGTTGGGTTATTTCTTGATTCGCGTGGATGTTGCTGCCGCTGAATTGGTTGTTGAGCACTACGGCAACACGATTGATGAGCAAGGCCTTGCGCGGGATCCAGATTCCGGGGAAGTGATTGCTTGCCGGAAGGGTGGTCCTAGAACGCCCACGGCCGTGTTGCGTGGGCGTACGGCAAAAGAATTGGGGATTGCCTTGTGCGAAGGGGACGGAAACCATCCCCTAAGCCGTTTGGATCATGCGATGTATTTGGGTCGGGAACTTCAGAAGGCAGAACAGTGTTTGCGCGAAGGAAGTCCTTACGTTCAGGATTAATCCCTCAAACAGGCTGAAGCTCGCGAGAGTTGCTGGGTTCTTCTGGTGGCAATGATTCCAGCTGCTCACGGATTTCCTGTTGCACAATTGCTCTGTACTCCATGAAATGTTCGTTGTGTGCAAGGACAACGATGAACTGCTCAAGCATGGCTGGATTCTGGCGAGCCATTCCAAACAGATAGCGCCAAAAGCGCCCGCGAGTATCGCGTTTTAGGCCTTGACGCCAGATCACGATCGATAGTGCTTTGATATCAGTCCAGGTAGGCAACTTGCTGGTTCCTTTCCAGCGTGGCGCTCCCATTTTTAAGTAGTAGGAATAAACCCGATCCATGTAGGCATTGGGTTCGTAAAGCGTGCAAAATGCTTCGACATATTCGTTGGCAATGTCACGAATGGGTCGGGTTGGTTTAAAATTAAGCAAATTCGTTTGGTTAACACCCTTGGCAGCCGATTCGTCTTGAATCAAGCGACCTTCTTTTTCAAGACGATGCCATAGGGCTGTGTTGGGAAGGGCTTGCAGCATTCCCATCATGGCTGCAGGAATTCCTGTACGGGTTACGAAATCAACGATACGTAAGCCAGCACCATCTTTTTCTCCGTCGAAACCAATGATGAATCCAGCCATCACCCGAATGCCATTGGCCGTAATGCGGTCAACAGCGGCATCAAGTGGATTGCGAGTGTTTTGAACTTTTCTCGCGGTTTCTAGGCTGGCTTCATCGGGGGTTTCAATGCCAAGGAACACGCTTTCAAAACGAGCTTCGTGCATCATTCGCATCATTTCGTCGTCATCGGCTAGATCGACGGATGCCTCAGTTGCAAAACTGAATGGGTAGCCACGGTCTTCTTGCCAGGCTTTGATTTGCGGCAGCAAAAGCTTCGCGTTGCGCTTGTTGCCGATGAAATTGTCATCGACCAGGAAGATCGAACGCCTCCATCCAAGGTCATAAAGCGATTGCAATTCAGCAACCAACTGCTCAGGTGTTTTGGTGCGTGGTTTGCGTCCGTAGAGAACGATGATGTCGCAAAATTCGCAATTGAATGGACAGCCCCGCGAGAACTGGACGCTCATGGAGTCATAGGCCTCGAGCTGCAGCAGGTCAAAGCGGGGGATTGGGGTGGAGGTCACATCAGGCTTTTCTCCTTCTGCGCTGAACCGACCGCTGCGATCCCCCCTCTGGATGGCTTCGATAAACAGGGGCAGGGTGATTTCCCCCTCATCCAAGATTTTGAAATCGGCGTCCGCAATTTCTGGCGCATCAGGGGTGGAGCTGGCGTAGGGGCCTCCAACCGCTACTGGAATCCCACGACTCCTTGCTTCGTTGATCTGTTGTTGCATGTCGTCCTTCTGGACGATCATTCCTGAGATCACCACCAGCTCGGCCCAATCCCATTCGGCAGAGGTCACTTCGCGCACGTTGCGATCCACCAACTTCATCTCCCATTCCTGGGGAAGGAGGGCTGCAACCGTGACGAGGCCTAAAGGCGGTAGCAACACCTTTCTGTTGACCAGTTCCAGAATTTTTTCGTAACTCCAGAACGTCTTGGGAAATTGGGGATAGACGAAAAGGGTGCGCATGGTGGTATCGGGAGAGCTAAGCGTTCTGGGAAGCCGGCCAACCCTCAATGCAGACCGGATATTAATCCGTAGATTTCGATGCGTACAAGCTTAAGCGTGTTTGCAAGCATCTCGGCAAGGTTTCTGATCTAATGGTTACTGCAATCTGTGTCTGTTATGGGCGTCGCCATCTATTTGGGTCTTGTGGCTGCCGGTTTGGTCGCAGCTTTTGTTCTCAGCACGATTCTGCGCGGCATCAAGCTGATTTGATTTCGTTCATCGGCATTCCACCGCGACGCCAGATCTCACCTAAGGAGAGAATCAGGCCAATTCCTCCTGCAATCGCGAATGTTGTTTGCAGTCCAAGACTGATTGTGAGTTGAGCTGCGATCAGGCCACTTAACCCTCCACCACCCAGAAAAGCGATTTGGCTTAATCCGGCCATCCGTCCTCTGAGCACCTGCTTTGAGCCAACCTGGGTGATCAAATTGGCGCTACTGAGAAGTCCAGCGGTTCCAGCGCCAATCAGCCAAACCATCAACAGCACGATGGGAACAAATTTGCTGCTGGCCATTCCAAGTTGAGCGATCGCTGTAATCAAGCCGAAACAACCGAGCGTGAGGCCGGGACGGCTGCTGAATTTGTGGCTGTTGCGTTGCAAGACAATCCCACCGGTGATGCTTCCTGCGGCCAGCACACTTGTGAATAAACCGAGGTCTTGAGGGCTTGGACCGAGGGTGTCGGCGGCAATCAGGGGTGCCAGGCCTGGGTGAAAGAACCCCACGATGCAGATCAAGCCTGTGAACTTGAGCACGTGCCGTAAAACGGGTCCGCATTCTTTCCAGGCAGCCTTCAAAGTGGTGGAGCTTGTCGTGCTGCTGAGTTGTTCAATCGATCGGTTTGGCTTCAGCAGCCAGATCACGCTGGCAATGGGTAATAAATAGGTGAGGGCATCGAGGCTGAGGGCTGTGGCTGGTCCCGTCAAAGCCACAAGCCACCCCCCGATCGGAGGTCCGACTAATTTCCCAACATTGAAAACCACCGAAAAACTGGTGAGGTACGGCGCCAATGTGCGTGGGTCATCCACCAGCAAGGCGCAGTATTTGTTGCGGGCAGTGAGTTCGTAGGCACTGGCAATCCCCATGAGCAGGGTGCTGGCGAGCAGCACAGCAACCTGGGCTGTTCCCTCCAAAAGAGGAATCGATAGGGCCCCAAGGAGCCCTGCTCCGAGGAGCGCCCACTGCGCCTGAATGAGCACCTGCTCGCAGCCGATTCGATCGGTGCGAACACCCGCGGCTCCACTCACGATCAGGGTCGGGAGTGAGAGAGCTGCAAAATGCAGGGCGAGCAACATGGCGTTGTCGGTGCCGCTCATCAAGATCCAACCTTTGGCGGTGAGACCTGCGAAAGAACCAGCTGTGCTTAACCCTGAGGCAATGAGAAAAATGGTGCGTTGCCGTTCATGCCAGCTGGGGCTTCTGTTCACGTCGCACCGCGAGCTGCGGCGACCATGTGAGCAGCACCGACCACTCGGCCTGTGAGGTCATAGATGTCTGCGCCTGTGATCTGAACCGGCACCATGGTTCCGGGATGGACTTGCAGTCCGTTATCCCCTGGCTGCACCAGCACTTCTCCGTCCACTTCCGGCGCGAATCGGGAACATCGGCCAATCATTTCCCCGGTGGAGGGATTGTGTTGCTCCACTAAAACATCCACGGTTTTGCCAATCCAAGAGGCATTGCGAGCAGCGGAAATGGGCTGTTGCAAGGTCATCAACTTGTCCTTGCGCGCGATGGCAATCTCCTCAGGGACTGAATTTGGGAGGGTTGCAGCCGCCGTGCCGTCTTCTGGCGAGAAGGTGAAGATGCCAACGTGATCAAAGCGTTGACGTTCTAAAAATCCGGCCAAATGTTCGAATTGTTCCTCTGTTTCGCCGGGAAATCCCACAATCAATGTGGTGCGAAGAATGGCCTCAGGCAGTTGTTCACGAATCTGATCCAGCAATCGTTCATTGACATCGGCTTGCCAAGGGCGATTCATCGCTCTCAACACCTCAGGATGGCTGTGCTGAAGCGGTAAATCCAGATAGGGCAGCACATTGGGAACATCGCGATAGGCCGCAAGAACCTCAGGCGTGAGGCCCGTGGGATAGGCGTAGTGCACGCGAATCCAGGGGATCTCCACGTCGCCGAGTGCCTTGAGAAGGTCGGCAAGGCGGGGTTTGCCGTAGAGGTCCAATCCGTAATTGGTGGTGATCTGACTGATCAGGATCAATTCTTGAACCCCTTGTGCTGCCAGCTGATGGGCTTCAGCCACGATTGATTCGATCGTTCTTGAGCGTTGATTTCCGCGCAGATGGGGAATGATGCAAAACGCGCAGCGGTAGTCGCAGCCCTCAGCAACTTTCAAGTAGGCAACGGCTTCACCAGTGGTGCGGTAACGAGGCAGGTTTTCGTCGGCCACAAACGTTGGCGTCTCACTGACGCGGTTCACCCGCTCACCGGCTTCTACCTGCTGCAGCACCTCCACAATGTGCTGATAGTCACCGGTGCCCACGATCGCTTTTGCCTCTGGTATCGACTCCAGAAGCTCGTCCTGAAAATGCTGGGCCAAGCATCCGGCAATGATCAGCTTCTTGCCTTGCTCTGCAAGTCCCACAAGGGTCCGTACGGATTCTTCGCGGGCGTCTTGAATGAAGCTGCAGGTATTCACCACCACCAGGTTGGCGTCGTTTTCATCGCTGCTCACCCCATAGCCGGCCTCAGCGAGAAGTCCGAGCATGTGCTCTGTATCCACGCGATTTTTCTCGCAGCCCAGATGGGCGAAGGCCACGGTGGGCCGTTCCGAAAGGCTGTTGCCTGTTTTGGCGTCCCCGGCCATGGCATGACCCTGCAATCCCTCACTTTAGGAGCGGATGAACGGATGACACCCATGCTTCAACGCTGAATTGCTCACGCTTTGCTGCCAAAATTAGGTGTAATTGATCGCCTTTGATGGCAACTCAGCGTCTCACCAGCCGACGCCGGCAGGACCAAGGTTCGAAATGGGTCCGAATTGTGATGGCCGTTTTGGCCACGGTCGGCGTGATCGATACGGGTTCGATCACCCTGAAGTTTTGGGGAGTGCTGGGGGATCTCACCTGCCCGATGGGCGCGGGTGGTTGCGACAAGGTCCTGAATAGTCCCTGGGGCACGTTGTTTCAGGGAGATGGGTTCAGCATTCCCCTCTCTTTTGCAGGCTTGATCGGGTATCTCGCAGTCCTGGTCATGGCGGTTGTGCCTTTGCTCCCAGGTTTGTCGGAGAACAAAGCTGACTTGTCTCGTCGCACCTGGTGGGGCTTGTTCACGGTCTCCCTTGTGATGGCTGTGTTCAGCCTGGTGCTCGTGGGTCTGATGGTGATCAAGATCCAGGCCTTCTGTTTTTTCTGCGTTCTTTCGGCTCTGCTCTCCCTCTGCTTGTTGGTGTTGTCATTGGTTGGAGGTGGATGGGACGACCCCTCCCAACTGTTGTTTCGAGGTTTCCTTCTCGCTCTTGCCGTGTTGCTTGGTGGCCTGATTTGGGCTTCCGTGCTGGATCCTGCCCGTCCGGATGCCGCCGCAACAGGCCCTGGTGCAGCTCCAGCGGTTGTTTCGGAGAGCAACCCAGCCAAAATCTCTCTTGCAGAACACCTCACGGCCTCTGGAGCAGTCATGTACAGCGCCTATTGGTGCCCCCATTGCCACGAACAGAAGGAGATGTTTGGGAAGGAAGCTGCAAAAACCCTCAAAGTTGTTGAATGTGCCCCAACAGGTCAAAACAACGAAGCCAAGCTTTGCCAGAGCAAGGGCATTGAGGGATTCCCAACCTGGGAGATCAACGGAGAGCTGGACTCTGGTGTGAAAAAGCTTCCAGATCTCGCTCGTCTGTCTGGATATCAGGGCCCCAAAGACTTCTAAACACAAGAACCAACCCCTAAGAGGTCACTGCTCTCGTTCCGATGGCTTGGCCTTTTATTTGGCGGCTATGCCGGCACCATTGAGGTAAGGGGGCTGGGGTGTCATTACGGAAGTGTCCGCCCCTGCTTTCCTTTCGGAACAAGCAAGCCTCCAACAGCAAAGAACTCGCTTGCTGGCGATGAAGCAGATCCAACATCAGGTTCAGCTCTGCCCGCCTGCTTTCATCGAGAAGGGTGCTCCGCTCAGGATGTTGTTGCTGCATCAACTTGAGGGGAGTCATCGCTTCCAAGATTGGCGTTGCTTTCTGCAGCGTTGTCAACACGTCCCTCATGCCATGAGCTGATCGGTCAACGCCGGCCACACGCCAGCACTCTGATCTCAGCCACTGGATGGATTGGCTTAGCTCTTGTTCGCTGAACGCTTGATGATCCTGAACGTTGTCTGATGGTGTTTCCTTGCGTCGTTCCTCGGTGGTGGCTTTTGAGAGTGGATCGCTAAGGTCGATGTCACGCAATTGCCTTGCGAAGACAAGGCATTCCATTAAAGAGTTGCTGGCGAGGCGATTGGCTCCATGCAGACCAGTGCAGGCCACTTCGCCAACGGCATAAAGGCCTTGAAGGCTGGTTGTCGCTTTCAAATCGGTGGCGACACCTCCCATCCAATAGTGGGCTGCTGGAGCCACTGGAATGGGCTGTTGTTCTGGGTTGATTCCAAAGTTGTGGCAGCGTTCAAGGATGTTGGGGAACCGCCGTTGCAACGTTTCAGCGTCGATGGGGGTGAGGTCCAGGCCCATATGAGCGACGCCCTGGGCCTGCATGCGACGAACCAGAGCGCGACTGACCTGATCTCTTGGGGCTAAGTCTTTTCCAGGTAGTTCTTGGACGGGGCTTTGTCCCAGGGCGTCGACAAGGAGAGCCCCCTCTCCGCGGACGGCCTCAGAGATCAAGAAGCAGGGTGCATGTTCAAGCTTGAGGGCTGTGGGATGGAACTGAATGAATTCCAGATCTTCGATGGCCGCTCCCGCTTGCCAGGCCAGCGCAACACCTTCGCCGCAGGCCTGTGCTGGGTTGGTCGTATTGGTGTAAAGGTGCCCGCCACCGCCGGTGGCTAAGACCACAGCACGGGCAGGAATCCAGTGAAGCCTGGGGCCTTCGAGTACCTGGACGCCACAGCAGCGATTGTCTTGCACCCACAGCTGGGTGACCCGTACTCCTCGGCGATGCTGCAAGCCAGGACGAGCATCCACGCGTTCTCGCAAGACATCGACCAAGGCTTTGCCCGTACGGTCCTGCACATGCAGAACCCTTCGATGACTGTGGGCCGCCTCCAGGGTGGTCGCGAGGGATCCATCCGGGTTGCGATCAAACTCCATGCCGAGCTCTTGAAGTCTGAGCACGCTTTGCGGGGCCTCATCAACCAACAGGCGCACTGCATCGCCATCACATAGCCCAGCTCCTGCTCTCACGGTGTCTTCGCCGTGGCTTCCAGCGTTGTCGTTGGAACGGGTGACGGCCGCGATTCCTCCTTGAGCCCAGCGACTCGACGATCGCCTACTCGTGTTTCGATTGAGGAGCAGGACCCGAAGCCCCGCTGGAAGCTCCAAACATGTCATCAGTCCGGCAGCACCGGCGCCAATCACGATCACATCCCAGGGCCCAGGCGCAATCTGATCGATAGAGGTTGAGTGGCTGCTCATGGGAGCAAAAACCGCCAGTGCACCTGGCGGTTCAAGCTTGGATCAGCGTTAACGGTACTGACCGTCGTTGATGCGATCGAAGCCCTCGTTGAGAGCAATCGATGGAGCTGTGACCACAAAATTGTCGCGGTATTTCTCGAACAATTCTTTTTGACGTTCTGAAAGGTCGAGCTCTAAAACGTCATCGACGTTTTCGTAGGGACCTCCGAGAACAATTTTTCCCGCGAAGGTGGGGTACATCCCAGGAAATTGCTGAAAGCGGCGCACAGAAGAATTGTTTAGATCAACCTTGTCGCCACGTTCGGCGAGTTTGTCGTCTGCGACATTTCTGATCTCAGCGGCAGAAACACTGGGGGGAACGAGAAGGCCTATCAGTAGGCCAGCGATCACAACCAAGCCCGTCAGCCAGGACAACAGGCGCTTCATCTGAACTCTCCGTCGGGATTCGGAATATAACTTCCGGCAGCGCCGGTACGGAAACCATACAAGTGCAGAACCCTTTTACTGCCTCAGGGCAGTCAGGCGTTCGCAGTTCGTTTCAGATCAGACCGCTCAGGCTTGGGACTGAGAGGGAGAGCAAAAGAAACAAAGCATCGATAAATAAAGTGGTGGAAAGGACAGCAGCGGCCACTCTCCAAGCCTCTTGTTGCTCTGAAGGCCTGGCTGATTGCTTCCAAAACTGTTTTGACAACCAGAGGATCAGCCCTGCGGCTGCAAACAGGACCAAGAGAGAAACAGGCTGCAAAACCAGCTTTGCTGCTTCGCTAAGTAGATAGGGGGCTTCGCTCGATGTGGCTTGAACAACCTCTGGCCAAAACGACATGACCCCAGTCAGTGCCATGGTGATATCGGTGAAGGCGGTGCCCAGGAGTGAGGCTAAATAAAAGGAACAGCTCAGTTTCCAACGACTCTTCAGCCCGCCAATGGCGAGCGGTAGAGCAATGGCCTCTATGGGTAAATGCCACACCGGATGCATGCGCAGCCATCCCCAGAACAGGGTGCCAGCCAGCCAACTGCCGCTGAACCCCACCAGCAGGGTTCCCGCTCGCTTCCAAGCAGGATTGCCAACCTGCACGGCCACGATCCCCGTTGTCAGTAGGACTGCGGTGAAGAGGCAGGAGCTAAAGGGATGAAAGCGAACCCAGGGTGCCTGGAGGAAGACTGGCAGAACAACCAACGCCGATGCCCAAATGGACAACGAGCGAGGAAACGAAACCGATGGAACCTGGGAAATAACCAGGGTCTTCTTCTCCGTTGTTGGCGTCTGAATCAGACCACTCAGCAAAAGGGCTCTCCCGGATAAGGCAGTGAAAGAATTCGAAGATTAGAAGATTTGAACCCATCTTCGGGATCTAGGTCCGAAGGCCGGTTGCTCATACATAGTCGTATTGCCTTCATCGAAAAGAGCGCTTTGACGACAGATCCAGGACTGCTTGAAGCTTGCTGGCGTGATTTTGTGCTTGGTGTCGTCCAGGGGCTAACGGAATTTTTGCCGATTAGCAGTACGGCCCACCTCAAGGTGGTCCCTGTTCTTGCCGGATGGGGTGACCCTGGCGTTTCGGTGACTGCTGTGATTCAGCTGGGCAGCATCGTGGCTGTCATTGCCTACTTCCGAGAGGATTTGGCCGGAGTGCTGAAAGGCATCAGTGGAGCGTTTCGCCGCGGTCAATGGCGTGAGCCTGAGGCGCGGCTTGGGATTGCGATGGCGATCGGCACCGTGCCCATTTTGATTGCAGGCTTGTGCATCAAGTTGTTTTGGCCTGGCTACGCAAGTTCTCCATTGCGAAGTGTCCCGGCCATTGCCGTGGTGTCGATTGTGATGGCGCTTCTCTTGGGTCTCGCTGAACGGCTGGGGCCACGCCTGAAGCAGCTCACTCAGGTGGAAGGACGCGATGGATTGGTGGTGGGCTTAGCCCAGGTTCTGGCGCTGATCCCTGGCGTTTCTCGTTCGGGAAGCACGCTCACGGCATCCCTTTTTGATGGATGGAAGCGCGCAGATGCAGCGCGCTTCTCCTTTCTGTTAGGGATTCCTGCCATCACGATTGCAGGATTGGTGGAACTGAAAGACGCCTTCTCAGAGCCCAGCGCGGGGGGGGTATTGCCTGTTTTCGTGGGGATCTGCTCTGCGGCAGTGGTGTCCTGGCTTGCCATCGACTGGCTCATTAAGTATCTCCAGAGCCACAGCACCTGGGTTTTTGTGGTGTACCGGTTGCTGTTTGGTGTGCTTCTTCTGGTCTGGTGGTCTGGTTCGGCATCAAACTGAACGAAGTTGACCGTGCCCCCCCGTGTGGAATGAACCTTCTGCCGGTGTTGCTGTTGCGGCTCTTGATCCGGATCGTGCCTCTCGCCAGCCCTCACCGGCTGTGGTGGCATCGGTCGAGCCGGGATCGATCGGAGAGGACCTTGGCTTTGAGCCGGGCGATCAGCTGTTGAGCATCAATGGTGTTCGCCCTCGCGATCTGATCGATTACCGCTATTTGATTGTTGAAGAAGAGTTGCATTTAGAGATTCGCGATGCAGCAGGGGCGCTCCATCAGGTGGATCTGGAAAAGGATGAGGACGACGGCCTAGGGCTGGCATTTACAGAAGCCTTGTTCGATGGATTGCGTCAGTGCAGCAACGCCTGTGCCTTTTGCTTCATCGATCAGCAGCCACCTGGCCATCGCAGCAGCCTTTATCTCAAGGACGACGACTATCGCTTGAGTTTTCTCTATGGCTCATACCTCACCCTGACGAATCTCAGTGATTCCGATTGGCAAAGGATTGAACAACAGCGTCTGTCGCCGTTATTCGTTTCTGTCCATGCCACGGACCCTGACCTGCGCTCGAGCCTTTTGCAGAATCCACGCGCCGGTCAGCTGATGCAGCAACTGACTTGGTTCTCCGAACGCGATTTGCAGATCCACGCGCAAGTGGTGGTGTGCCCCGATCAAAACGATGGAGAGGCTCTGCTGCGCACCATTCAGGACTTGGCACAATTTGCCAGCGGTGACTGGCCTGCAGTGCTCTCTGTCGCCGTTGTTCCGGTTGGCCTGACTCGGTTCCGGCCGGCATCTGATGGCTTACGTGCGGTCACTCCAGTGGATGCCAGGAAGGTGATTGCCGCGGTGGAACCTCTTCAGAAGGAGTTTCAGCTCAAATTTGAGAGCAATTTTGCTTGGCTTTCAGACGAGTGGTACTTGATTGCGGGGTTGTCGTTGCCCTCACGCGCGAGCTACGAAGACTTTCCGCAGCAGGAAAATGGGGTTGGCAGTATCCGGGCGTTTCTCGCTTCGCTGGATGAGGCCACCAACAATCTTCCCCAGTCTGTTGAGACACCAGTGAGAAGCAGCTGGGTGGTGGGACGCTTGGTTGCCAATGCCCTGGAGCCTGTCTTGCAGAGGCTCAATGCGGTGGAGGGAGTTCAGCTCAGCTTGCATGGCCTCCCAAGCCCCTACTGGGGGCAAGATCAGGTTGTTACTGGTTTGCTAACTGGACAAGACCTCCTTGATGGCCTGTTGGATCAGGACCTTGGTGATCAGCTTTTGCTGCCTTCCGTCATGCTCCGCCAAGGCGATCCGGTGTTCTTGGACGACATGACCTTGGATCAATTACGAGCGACCTTGCCGGTTCCGATCCGAATCGTGCATGGAGCAGCTGAGATCGTGGCCTACACACTCGGCTCACTAGAAAAAAGCATATAAAATCCAGAAAATAATGGTTTTGTTGTGTTCCGGATAGCTGCTCATATCGTCTTCGTTGCAGGTTGTTTGCCTGCCTTGGCTGCATCCACTGCCCTCGCTCAGGTTGCGGAAGATGAATTCGCAACAGCTGAATCCTCATTGATGGATCAGTCGACGCTTCCAAATGCCATCGACCTCAAAGGATCACGTCCCAAGGCAGATCCATCGGTCATGGCGCCCGCTGCGACAACGCTTCCTGAGGACTTGGATGCGCTGAAATCACCTGACAGTCTTGCTCTACCCGATCTTCCTTCCCAGGTCACGATTCGCGAATTACGCCCACTAACTCTCGCGGAGGTTGAGCGACTTGTTGAAGTCAATAATCCCAGTTTGAAGGCTGCTGCAAGTCAGGTTGAACAGGCCAAATCCGCAGTGCTCGCTGCAATTTCAGCGTGGTATCCCACTGTAAACCTCACAGCAAATGGACTGCCTCAATATCTGGAGGGTGAGCAATATCGAAATCCAGATTTTATTGGTGCAAATTCTGTTATCCCCGAAACCGGGGATCCGATACGACAACCCAACACCTACACAAGTCGCTGGTCAGCCAGTTTTTCTGCCCAGGTGCAGTGGAACTTGATCGATCCTGTGAGGGTTCCACAAATTTCAGCTGCACGAGACAATTTTGAGAAGGCCAGTGACGCCTATCTGATTGCGTTGAGAGAGCTGAGGCTGCAATCCTCAACAAGTTATTTCCAGCTCCAGCGTCAGGATGAACAAGTACGAATTGGCCAGGAGTCAGTGCGTGCTTCGCTTTTGAGCTTGCGCGATGCTCGTGCGCGTTATCAGGCTGGAGTCGCAACTAAATTAGAAGTCTTAGAAGCTCAAACACAATTGTCTAGAGACCGCCAGGTCCTTACAGACGGTCTTGGGGGGCAGGCCCGAGCTCGTAGATCCTTGGCGGCTCTTCTCGATCTTCCACAAGATGTCACCCCTACCGCGGCGAATCCCTCTCGAGTAATCGGGATTTGGCAACCATCCCTTCAAGAAAGCATTATCGCGGCCTATGCGTTTCGGGAAGAACTGGATCAATTCATCCTCGATATCTCAATTAATAACAGCAACGCTAATGCTGCTTTAGCTGCTGTTCAACCGGTATTGAGCATTTTTAATAATTTCAATACGAGCAAGAATCAAGGCCAAGCCAACCGAACTGGCTCCATCGATATGGCTGATTACAACTGGAATTACAGCAACGCAGTCGGACTCAATGCAACATGGGCCATTTTTGATGGTGGGCGTGCCCGTGCCCAATACCGCCGAAATAAGCAGCGTGCAGAAGAGAGCAAATTTAACTTTGCGTCTGAGCGCGATCGCATTCGTTCTGAAGTAGAAGATAGTTTTTATAACCTTCGTGAATCTTCCCAAAACATTCATACCACTTCCACTGAGGTACTCTCATCGGCTGAGTCGCTGCGACTAGCGCGCCTCCGCTTTCAAGCTGGTGTAACTACTCAAAGAGAAGTTGTGGATACTCAGCGTGATCTCACAAATGCCGAGGTCCGATACGCCAACGCGATCACGGACTACAACATCAGTATTGCTCAACTGCGCCGTCGTACTGGGCTTGATCAAGTTCTTGCTTGCCCAGCTCTGAATTTGCCGGCTACGAAGCCAAATCAGGTCGATCTTGATATTCCGATTGAGTCGCAACCCAATCGTCCTCCTTGTGAAGCGCCTGTTCCTATCGTTCAGGGTTAAACGGGGTGTCTAACCCGCTTACATCTCAGCAACTTGATCGAGTGCATCGGTTGATCGATCAAGTTGCTGAACGTCAGCGCAATGATTTTGGACACATCGTGTCCGACATCAAACCTGATGGAAGTTTGATCACCGCCTGTGATCGCTGGAGCGATGCTGCCTTTGTTCAGGGATTAGAAGAGATTGCTCCTGGTGAGGGGGTGCTCAGCGAAGAGGGAAGCCAGGAGTGTCCGTCGTCCAGGGCTTACTGGGTGGTTGATCCATTGGATGGAACCACCAATTTTGCGGCTGGGATTCCCTACTGGGCTATCTCGATCGCACGCTTTGTGGATGGTGAGCCATCGGAGGCGTTTCTCGACATTCCTTCCTTGCGTCAGAGGATCGTGGCGATTCGAGGGAAGGGGGCTTGGCGGAATAACAAACGTTTGACTCCTGAGAGCAGGGTTGCGGCTGGTAGTGCTTGCGTCTCGCTTTGCAGTCGATCCATTCGCGTTCTTCAGAAAAGACCTGACCAGTCCTTCCCTGGAAAAATTCGTCTCTTGGGTGTTGCAAGCCTCAATTTGGTGAGTGTGGCGATGGGGCAAACCGCCGGTGCGCTCGAGGCCACTCCCAAAATTTGGGATCTAGCAGCAGCTTGGCTCGTGCTGACCGAACTGGGCTGCCCACTGATTTGGCTAGGCCCTCAGCCAGCTCATTTGCAACCAGGATGCGATCTCTCGGAGATGGGCTTCCCTGTCGTCGCGGCTGGCTCTCAGAAGCAGCTGGAGCGCTTGGCGCCTTGGGGACAGTCTCTGCTGAAAGGGTGAGCTTTGTTCCTTTTGGCTCAAGTCTTGCAGAAAGGGCAGTGAATGGGTTATGGTTTTGGACTGCGCAGGGGAGCACTGCTCCGAAGCGCAGCCGAGGGACGCGAAGAGCGAAAGCTTGAAGTGTTCAGCGGGTGCTTACGAGATTGAGGGAGCGATCCCACGATGTTGTAGGTTTCACAAGCGGTCGCGAGACCGCAGGCGGCACGTCTCTGAAAGGGGACGCAAAGCCAGAACCTGGACAATTTAAAAGTTTAGGAACTGACGCTTTTATCGCGTTTAGTTTGAACTGAAGGCCGCAAGGTTTTTAGTCTGGCTAAATGATAGTGCGATAAAGGTGTGAGGTCCCGTCAACAAAATTTTAGTTGCAGAGAAGCATTGTGCTTACAACTTGAAAGTTTTCACGAACTTTTGAGTTGTCGGTGTGCGCAATGTGGAGCAACGACCGGATCTGAGATCCCGGAAAGTCAAACGAGGAAGAAATTCTAAATTTGCACTCTTGTGAATCCTTCTGTCAGAGGAAGGGGGCGACAACTGCAACCAGTACGCCAGTGCTGGGATGTGGGTGAAGCAAGTCAATCTGAGGTGAAAGCCAAAAGGGATTGATCTACAACGGAGAGTTTGATCCTGGCTCAGGATGAACGCTGGCGGCGTGCTTAACACATGCAAGTCGAACGAACCTTCGGGTTAGTGGCGGACGGGTGAGTAACGCGTGGGAATCTGCCCTCAGGAGGGGGATAACGGTTGGAAACGGCCGCTAATACCCCATATGCCGAGAGGTGAAATGAATTTCGCCTGAGGATGAGCCCGCGTCTGATTAGCTAGTTGGTGAGGTAAGAGCTCACCAAGGCATCGATCAGTAGCTGGTCTGAGAGGATGATCAGCCACACTGGGACTGAGACACGGCCCAGACTCCTACGGGAGGCAGCAGTGGGGAATTTTCCGCAATGGGCGAAAGCCTGACGGAGCAACGCCGCGTGAGGGATGAAGGCCTCTGGGCTGTAAACCTCTTTTATCAAGGAAGAAGATCTGACGGTACTTGATGAATAAGCCACGGCTAATTCCGTGCCAGCAGCCGCGGTAATACGGGAGTGGCAAGCGTTATCCGGAATTATTGGGCGTAAAGCGTCCGCAGGCGGCCCTTCAAGTCTGCTGTTAAAAAGTGGAGCTTAACTCCATCATGGCAGTGGAAACTGTTGGGCTTGAGTGTGGTAGGGGCAGAGGGAATTCCCGGTGTAGCGGTGAAATGCGTAGATATCGGGAAGAACACCAGTGGCGAAGGCGCTCTGCTGGGCCATCACTGACGCTCATGGACGAAAGCCAGGGGAGCGAAAGGGATTAGATACCCCTGTAGTCCTGGCCGTAAACGATGAACACTAGGTGTCGGGGGAATCGACCCCTCCGGTGTCGTAGCCAACGCGTTAAGTGTTCCGCCTGGGGAGTACGCACGCAAGTGTGAAACTCAAAGGAATTGACGGGGGCCCGCACAAGCGGTGGAGTATGTGGTTTAATTCGATGCAACGCGAAGAACCTTACCAGGGTTTGACATCCTGCGAATCTCTTGGAAACTTGAGAGTGCCTTCGGGAGCGCAGTGACAGGTGGTGCATGGCTGTCGTCAGCTCGTGTCGTGAGATGTTGGGTTAAGTCCCGCAACGAGCGCAACCCACGTCTTTAGTTGCCAGCATTTAGTTGGGCACTCTAGAGAGACCGCCGGTGATAAACCGGAGGAAGGCGTGGATGACGTCAAGTCATCATGCCCCTTACATCCTGGGCTACACACGTACTACAATGCTACGGACAAAGGGCAGCAAGTTCGCGAGGACAAGCAAATCCCATAAACCGTGGCTCAGTTCAGATCGTAGGCTGCAACTCGCCTACGTGAAGCAGGAATCGCTAGTAATCGCAGGTCAGCATACTGCGGTGAATACGTTCCCGGGCCTTGTACACACCGCCCGTCACACCATGGAAGTTGGCCACGCCCGAAGCCGTTACTCCAACCCTTGTGGAGGAGGACGTCGAAGGTGGGGCTGATGACTGGGGTGAAGTCGTAACAAGGTAGCCGTACCGGAAGGTGCGGCTGGATCACCTCCTAACAGGGAGACAAACAACGATTTTGATGTCTGAGTTATTTATTCTTAGGCCAAAATCCTGTCACCTTAGGTCGATCGGTACCTCAACTTTGAAGCTAAGAGAGTTCCAGCAATGGTTGTCTGCTTAGTGGAGATTTTTAGTTCCTAAACTTTGTCTAGTTCACAACCCATTAGGGATGAGACTCCTGGGCCATTAGCTCAGGTGGTTAGAGCGCACCCCTGATAAGGGTGAGGTCCCTGGTTCAAGTCCAGGATGGCCCATTCGGTGTAGGGGGTTTAGCTCAGTTGGTAGAGCGCCTGCTTTGCAAGCAGGATGTCAGGAGTTCGAGTCTCCTAACCTCCACTGACTACCAAAATCCCCATCTCCAAAACCTGGAGTATGAACTCGTATGGATTGTGATTTAGATTTGTCCGCTAGATGACCCTAGCTTCTTGTCATTTTAAGGCATGGAAATAATTCCATGATTTGATTGATAGGATGCTGGGCTCGATGCAATGTATTGAGAGATCAATGCATTGTTTTGATGTCTAGCCGAACCTTGACAACTGCATAGTTTAAGTCTGGAAAGAATAAAGCATCTTTATGGATGCATCATTTTTTGTGTTAACGCATGAAGGAGTGATGTTAATTCTAAAGCAAGAGCCGAGACTCCAGTATGTTCTTTCAAATGTGTCGAGCATTTGAGAGTTTGATTTTAATTTCTAGTTTTAGGTGCTATTTTTAGTGTCTGACTTTAGAAATTAGAAAAATCTGTTTCAACAACAGCAAGCGTGCTGGAGATACATTGGTCAAGCTACAAAGGGCTCACGGCGGAT
Organism: Synechococcus sp. ROS8604; assembly: GCF_014279655.1. Taxonomy (NCBI): domain Bacteria; kingdom Bacillati; phylum Cyanobacteriota; class Cyanophyceae; order Synechococcales; family Synechococcaceae; genus Synechococcus; species Synechococcus sp. ROS8604. Next base: position 2,526,510 of record NZ_CP047946.1, on the reverse strand, counting down.
ACCTTGGCACACAGAGGCGATGAAGGACGTGGTTACCTGCGATAAGTCTCGGGGAGCTGGAAACACGCTTTGATCCGGGAATTTCCGAATGGGGCAACCCCTAGAACGGCCAGCTGAATCTATAGGCTGGCGCGAGCCAACCCAGCGAACTGAAACATCTTAGTAGCTGGAGGAAAGGAAAGTAAAAACGACTCCCTAAGTAGCGGCGAGCGAACGGGGAAGAGCCTAAACCAATGGTTTCGACCATTGGGGTTGTGGGACAGCAACGTGGATCAGGAATGTTAGTGGAAGTGTTTGAAAGACACGCCACAGAGGGTGAAAGCCCCGTACACGAAAACTGAACTGACCTAGCTGTATCCCGAGTAGCACGGAGCACGTGAAATTCCGTGTGAATCAGCGAGGACCACCTCGTAAGGCTAAGTACTCCTGTGTGACCGATAGCGAAACAGTACCGCGAGGGAAAGGTGAAAAGAACCCCGGGAGGGGAGTGAAATAGAACATGAAACCGTGAGCCTACAAGCAATGGGAGCCCTACTCATAGGGTGACCGTGTGCCTGTTGAAGAATGAGCCGGCGACTTATAGGCATTGGCGGGTTAAACCGGAAATGGTGGAGCCATAGCGAAAGCGAGTCTGAATAGGGCGTTTGTCAGTGTTTATAGACCCGAACCCGGGTGATCTAACCATGGCCAGGATGAAGCTTGGGTGATACCAAGTGGAGGTCCGAACCGACTGATGTTGAAAAATCAGCGGATGAGCTGTGGTTAGGGGTGAAATGCCAATCGAACCCGGAGCTAGCTGGTTCTCCCCGAAATACGTTGAGGCGTAGCGTCTCGTGCTCCAGCAGGGGGGTAAAGCCACCATTTCGGTGCGGGCTGCGAGAGCGGTACCAAATCGAGATGAACTCTGAATACCCTGTGTGTAGCGAGGCAGTCAGACTGTGGGGGATAAGCTCCATGGTCGAGAGGGAAACAGCCCAGACCGCCAGCTAAGGTCCCCAAATCAACACTAAGTGATAAAGGAGGTGGGATTGCCCAGACAACCAGGAGGTTTGCCTAGAAGCAGCCATCCTCAAAGGAGTGCGTAATAGCTCACTGGTCGAGCGATCCTGCGCCGAAAATGAATGGGGCTAAGTGTTGTACCGAAGCTGCGGATTTATGGTAGGGGAGCGTTCTATGTGGGGCGAAGCGTTAGCGTGAGCGGGCGTGGACTGCATAGAAGTGAGAATGTCGGCTTGAGTAGCGAAAACATGGGTGAGAATCCCATGCACCGAAACCCTAAGGGTTCCTCCGGCAGGCTCGTCCGCGGAGGGTTAGTCTGGACCTAAGGCGAGGCCGAAAGGCGTAGTCGATGGATAACAGGTCAACATTCCTGTACCGGTTATGTTTTGGGAAGAGGGACGGAGAAGGCTAGCCAAGCCAGATGTTGGTTACTGGTTCAAGCGTTCGAGGCGTTGAGGATCGGCGAAAACGATCCGAGCTGAGGCGTGAGTACGAGCTGCTACGGCAGCGAAGTTGGTGATGTCATGCTTCCAAGAAAAGCTCTATACCCGTTAAGGCATAACTGCCAGTACCCGAAACCGACACAGGTGGGGTGGTAGAGAATACCGAGGTGCGCGAGGTAACTCTCTCTAAGGAACTCGGCAAAATGGCCCCGTAACTTCGGGAGAAGGGGTGCCACAGCAATGTGGTCGCAGTGAAGAGGCCCTGGCGACTGTTTACCAAAAACACAGGTCTCCGCTAAGTCGCAAGACGATGTATGGGGGCTGACGCCTGCCCAGTGCCGGAAGGTTAAGGAAGCCGGTCAGCGTAAGCGAAGCTGGCGACTGAAGCCCCGGTGAACGGCGGCCGTAACTATAACGGTCCTAAGGTAGCGAAATTCCTTGTCGGGTAAGTTCCGACCCGCACGAAAGGCGTAACGATCAGGGCGCTGTCTCGGAGAGAGGCTCGGCGAAATAGAATTGTCTGTGAAGATGCGGACTACATACACCCGGACAGAAAGACCCTATGAAGCTTTACTGTAGCTTGGTATTGTGCCCGGGCTCTGAATGCGCAGGATAGGTGGGAGACGTTGATCTAGTGCTCGTGGGTACTAGGGAGTCAATGGTGAGATACCACTCTTTCAGAGCTAGGGTTCTAACGTTCACCCGTTATCCGGGGAGCGGACAGTATCAGGTGGGCAGTTTGACTGGGGCGGTCGCCTCCTAAAAGGTAACGGAGGCGCGCAAAGGTTTCCTCAGGCTGGTTGGAAATCAGCCGACGAGTGCAAAAGCAGAAGGAAGCTTGACTGTGAGACCTACAAGTCGAACAGGGACGAAAGTCGGCTTTAGTGATCCGACGGTTCTGAGTGGAAGGGCCGTCGCTCAACGGATAAAAGTTACTCTAGGGATAACAGGCTGATCTCCCCCAAGAGTTCACATCGACGGGGAGGTTTGGCACCTCGATGTCGGCTCATCGCAACCTGGGGCTGAAGTCGGTCCCAAGGGTTGGGCTGTTCGCCCATTAAAGCGGTACGCGAGCTGGGTTCAGAACGTCGTGAGACAGTTCGGTCCATATCCGGTGTATGCGTAGGAATATTGAGAGGATTTCTCCCTAGTACGAGAGGACCGGGAGGAACGCACCTCTGGTGTACCAGTTATCGTGCCAACGGTAAACGCTGGGTAGCCATGTGCGGAGTGGATAACCGCTGAAAGCATCTAAGTGGGAAGCCCACCTCAAGATGAGTATTCCCATGGGGTAACCCAGTAAGGTCACGGGAAGAACACCCGTTGATAGGCTCTACGTCGAAGTTCAGTAATGGATGCAGCGGAGGAGTACTAATAGACCGAGGGCTTGACCAACACTTGGTTCTTGCCTGAAAAAGACTTTATTCAATCCAGATGTCATCATCAAAACGAAAGTAGAGATGATGAAACTATGCAGTTCTCAGGGTTCAACCCTTGGCAATGTTTCTATCCTGGTGTCCATAGCGCTGTGGTCCCACTCCGATCCATCTCGAACTCGGTTGTGAAACGCAGCAGCGGCGACGATATTTGGGGGGTAGCCCCCTGAGAAAATAGCTCGATGCCAGGTAAAAACATTCAAACGAAGAAAGCCATCCCTTGAAGGGGTGGCTTTTTTTGTGCCCATTTTCGCGTTACTTTGGTCCTGATTGGTTCACTCAATTGCCATGGCTAAACATAGGCCGCTGCGGCGGTTGATTCGTACCCTTTGGTTTGCCTGCCTTCGTTGGGCGAAATGTGATTGCGTTGACTTGAGTGCTGCTTTTGCTTATTACACACTGCAGTCGATCTTCCCTATTCTGCTGATTTCGTTATCGATTGCCTCATGGTTTCTTGGTCGTCAAGAGGTATTAGAGAGGCAGATTATTGCTTATGCAAGCGGGGTTTTGCCTCCATCGGCAGTGGTGATTGTGCAAAATACGCTGATGCAGTTAGTCCGTCAGGGCTTTGGTGCTGGTTTGTTAGGTGCTGGAGTGTTGTTACTGACTGCTGGCAATGTTTATCTCACCTTGCAACGTGGATCTGAACGGCTATGGGATGGTGTAATCGCTTCGCAACAACGAAACTTGCCTTTCAAGCTTCAAGCGGCTCAGTTTATTCGTAATCGGCTTGAAGCCTTCTTTGTGGTGATATTAATAGGACTTTTAATTGTTCTTGATCAGCTCAGCGCCAATGTGCGAATGATTCCAACGGCTGCTTTAACTGAGCTATCGCTGGCGATCCCTTGGCTTGGTGGATTCCTTTCTCGTATCCCGGTCCTGCAATTTGGTCGGTTGATGGTTCCATTCCTGGGATTCTCTGCTGCAGCTTTATTGCTTCAATTTTTGCTCCCGAGTCGTCGAGTTCCTTTTAAGCCGCTCATACCAGGCGCATTATTGATTGGTTTTTGTCTTACCGTTCTTAATCTTGCCGTCAGCCGAAGCATTCTTTCTCTAGGCGCTCGTTTTCAGGCCTATGGCGTGATCGGGAGTGTTCTTGTTCTTACCTTATGGGTTTGGATGGTGGGTGTTGTGATTTATTTTGGACAATGTTGGAGTGTTGAACTTGCGAAGGCTTCTGTCAGGCATGGCAGGGATCCGAACAGATCGAGTCATGCTTGAAGGCAAAAAGGAGCGATTATGAATGCATCGTTCGTTTGGAGTGTTGATTCATGAGACGTTTCCCTCCACTCCTTTGGTTGCTTCTGTTGGCTCTGCTGCTGCTGCCTACGGCAGCAGGTCGTGTTTTGCTGGATTTGGCAGGAGGCCTCCTCATCACCCTGCTTGCTCTACCCGTGCTCTTAGGTGGTTTGGGCTGGATCGGTTGGAAGGTGTTGCAGAGCCGGGTCAGAACATGTGAGGCCTGTGGTTTGAGCACTATGACACTCGATGCTCAATGCCCTGCTTGCGGATCTCCGCTCCCTTCCCAGAAATCTGGAGCCTCCTCTTCGAAAGCGGTTGATGATTCCTTGCCTGCGAGCGATGTGACGATCGATGTCAAAGCTGAGGATGTAGATCCTTAACGTTCAATTATTATCTTGTTCAGAATTGATCTCTATTAGCTTGCGTTCCCGTAAATAGAGGAAGAGTGGACCACCGCAAGCAAAGGAAATACTGACGCTTACAATCAAAGCAATCCACCAGCCCTTGATCTGTAGCTTTCTGCCTTCGCTAATGATCCAGATGCTAAAGGCTGATGCAGCAATTAAAAGGTCCCTATTTAACGAGCGGGATGCAGCATTGATATTGGCATCTTGGATAAATGCCTGAAGATTAAATCCACCACCAGGATTCATTTGCATAAATTCGAGATTTGCTTGCCAAGGGAGGATGGCTCCAAGGATGGCCAGCAATAGGTAAACCCATGGAAGAGATTTATTCATGGTTGGCTCGGGTCGAGAATTCGTTCTTCCATGGTATTTGGATCGAGTTGCCTTACTGATTGCTCCACTTGGCTGAGAAGCAAGTCACAGCGATCTAGGTAAATCGAAGCCCGAGCGTGATTTCTCTGTAGCTCGGCTAGGGGAATGGAATCGTCTTGTAATTGCCCAAGCAGCACATCAAGAGCCTGCAGAGCTTCTTCATAGCTGAGCTTCGAAGCATCCTCTCTCCAAGTGTCTTGTTCCGATGTGGTTGAGGGCTCAGATTTTTTGCGTGGCATGGCAGTTAAAGAGATGCTTTTGCGTCAGAGGTTGCATCCGCTTGGATGGTTTTGGCGACGGCCTGAATCACACCATCCTTGAGGCGGATTTGTACCTGTTCATTGGGGCTGATGTCATAAACGCTTTGCAGGGGGTGCCCCTTCGTTGTGTTGAGCATTGCAAAGCCCCTATTGAGCCATCTTTGGGGGGAGAGTGCCCATAACAATTGCTGGCGCTGTTGCCACTGATCTCGGCGACGTTGGACGCCGACAGCAGGCCTCAGGGCCTGGAGCAGCAGTTGTCGGTCTTTCAGTCGTGCGCTGGCTTGCTCTAACCGCCAGCGTTTGGATTCGCTCAGGCGGTTGCGTCTTTGAATGATTGTTTGTCGTGCAGACTCCTTGCTCGGCATCAGGGTGACCATGGCAGCTGTCGGCGTTGCCGTTCGATGGTCTGCTACGAGATCTGCAACGGTGAGGTCATCTTCATGCCCGATTCCTGTGACGACGGGAAGTGGGAAGGTGGCCAAACTGCGGCAAACGTCCGCATCATCGAAGACCATCAAATCTTCTCGACTCCCCCCTCCACGGGCGATCACGATCGCGTCCAATCCGAGCTGCTGATGCTGTTGCGCGAGGCGACTGAGCACTCCGCAAATGATCGGCGCCACATCCCCCTGGACGGGAATCGGCACAACAACAAGCTCACTTAAGGGCCAGCGCTCTTCTGCTGTACGCAACATGTCTGCGAGGGCTGAGCTCGGAACGCTAGTTAGAACGGCGATCCGCTTGGGGTACGGCGGCAACGTGCGTCGCCGGCTGGGATCAATGATGCCCTCTTCGAGCAATTGTGCCTTGACCGTCTCAAACCGCCTCAGCACAGTGGTCAGGCTGGGCCTGATATCGAGAACCTGCACAGCCAGGCTTGCTCGTGCAGACCAGAAATTCAGCTTGCCAATCACGGTGACTCCGTCACCGTCGGCGGGGACAAAGTCCAATTGCTTTAATTTTGAGGCCCAGGCCACAGCCGTGATGCTCGCCTCACCATCGCTCAATGTGAGCCAGAGATGGCCTTTTTTAACTTGAGGCCTAGACGCTGTTGCTTGGATCACAAACCGAGGGGCAAACCCCCGTTCCAATAAAACCCCGATCGCGTTGTTGAGTTCGCGAACGGAATAGGTGGGAATCGATTCAGCGCTCAAGACGTTGGTATGCCAATCCCCAGTAAATGCTCACGATGCCAGAGACGATGGTCAGGATGATGCCCCACATCTGCTGAACCTGTGTCAATCCGATAGCGAGGAACACCAGCATGCTGCTCAACAGCCTGGCTCCCTCACGGCGATTGCTAGCAAAGAAGGGAAGCATTGCCAACGACGCGAATCCGATCAGTCTGGCCTAAAGGGTGCTTGCCACAAAAAAGCCCCACCAATTATTTGATGGGGCTGATCACTAGAAACAAAGTCCAGCCTTAGCTGAATCAGCCGAGGCCGACTTGGGTCAAAATGCCCTGACCGGTGAGAAGCTCGGTGCCCAGACCGATGACGAAACCGAGCATGGCCAGGCGGCCATTCCATGTTTCAGCGAAATTTACAAAACCAAAGCGAGGTGCGTTGTCAGACATGTGAAACTCCGATACCTCTCCATCGTAACAAACCGTAGCGTTCTCTTGACTGTTTCATCGGATACGTTTATCGGGGTCGGAGAAGCGCTTCAGGATCGGGCTTTCCTTTTGGCCGTGGGCTCGGCTTTGGCTGGATCCTCTGGCCAGGGATGCTTTGGGTAGCGGCCGCGCATTTCTTTGCGCACTTGTTGATAGCTCCCATGCCAAAACCCAGCCAGGTCTCGCGTGCGTTGGAGTGGACGGCCTGCTGGCGATAACAATTCAATCGTCACGGGGAGTTGGCCATTCAAAACAGCAGGTCCCTCCAGGCAGCCAAACATTTCTTGCAGCTTGACCGACAGGACAATGTCGTCATTTTGATAGCGCAGGGCTGCATGGCGCCCCGAGGGGATGTTGATGTGGGTTGGTAGGAGCTGATCGAGTTGCTGCCGGTTCGACCAGGCGAGATCACCCCAGAGGGCTTCGATCAGTTGCTCTTCCTTGACGTCGTCCCAGCCCCTGCACCCCATCAGGATGTCTCCAATCCAGACGTTGGGATTCTTTTCCAGATATTGGAGACTGCGTTGTGGCCATGGGGCTCCTAACTGTTGGTGGGCTAAAGCGAGACGACTACGAAGTTGCTCCGTACGTTGGCTCCAGGGCAGTGCCGACAGGCCTTCCTTGCTGAGTTGCTTGACCAAGACTTCACGACTTTGCTCGCAAGAGGCCTGTTGTTGGACCTGTCTCTCGAGCTCCAGCGCACCAAGCTGCAAGACCCGTTCCGCTCTGACCCGTTTGGTTTGCTCATCCCAAAGCACCCGTTCTTGCCAGTGACCGTTCTGATCTGCAAGCTCCTTAACCCATTGGAGTGTCAGCGGGAGTGCTAGTCGGATCTTGGCCCGCGTGTCGCCTAGGTCAAGCTGGGCAATCGCGAGGGCTTCAGCGCCATCGAGCGGATCGCTGACCTGCAGAACCGCACCGCGGCCTTGGCGAAGTAAAAATTGTCCCCGTTGACCTGGACGAGCCATGGCAACCCATTCTGGAAAAGCTGTTGCAACCAGCTGCGCTGCAAGTTGCTCGTCTGTGGCCTCCATACCTTGGGGGTCTTGCTCCTGGTCAAATTGACCGAGTTGTTGGAGCCATCGTCGGCTCTGATCGAGGACTGTTCTGAGGCGATCGGCTGCTGCACGATCCCCTGAAACCCGCGATGAGCTCCTCTGATCGCGAAGCAACAGCATGCGAGCCCAAAGATCGCTGCCGTGATTGTGCTGGCTGAGCAGATCTCGCTCACTGAGGATGGCGGCGAGATCGGCTCCAACTTGTGGTCGCTCCAAGGCCCGCGCTTGCAGAAGGAGCAATCCAAGGCGTGGATGGGCACCAAACCGAGCCAATTGCTGCCCGGTGTCCGTGGGGCGTCCGTCTGGATTCAGCGCTCCAAGCGCAAGCAGTTGCCGTTGGCCTTCCTGAAGCGCGGCTCTCGGAGGGGGCTCGATCCAAGGCAAGGATTCGCCTAAACCAGCCCCCCAGAGTGCGAGATCCAGCACGGTGGGTTGGGGATCAGCGCGCTGCAATTCAGGAATGTCGTGAGCGGGCCGTCGTTGCTGTTCCGCAGGGGACCAAAGCCTGATGCAACGACCGGCGCTTTGGCGTCCAGCACGGCCGCGTCGCTGATCAGCACTGGCCTGACTCGCTGGCACGGTGATCAGTCCCTCCATTCCGCTTCCAGGGTCAAATTGGGTGTGACGCGTCAGTCCGCAATCGATCACGAGGCGCACACCATCCAGGGTGAGGGAACTTTCAGCGATGGACGTTGCCAAGATCACGCGTCCTGCCTGTGTGCGGTCGCAAGGCTTCAGGGCCCGCCCCTGCTCAGCCAGTGATTGCCTGCTATGCAGGGCGATCACCTCCCACTGGCTCAGCAGGCTTGATGTGAGTAAACGCTGCCGGCAACGTTCGATCTCTCGGACTCCAGGCAGGAAAACCAAGACAGAGGGTGGATGATTGCCACCGCCTTGTGCGCTGACCAAGAGGCTCATCTCCTGCTCAATCGCACGCAAGACATGTCCCTCGAGCCGTTCATTTGGTCGAGGCGAGAGGTGTTGCGTCTCCACAGGGAAGGCCTTCCCTTCGCTCGTGAGGACTTGGGCATGGGGCAATTGGGCGCGCAGGTTGGTGAGATCGAGCGTTGCCGACATCAGCAGCAGGCAAAGATCTGGCCTGAGTAGCTCCTGGGCTTCCCGAACCAAGGCAAGCGCTAACTCACTGTTTCGGCTGCGCTCATGGAATTCATCAAAGATCACGCAGTTGATCCCTGTGAGCTCGGGATCGTTTTGGAGTCGACGGAGGAAGAGTCCGTCCGTCATCGCTTCAATTCGCGTCCGTGAGGAGCGCTTTTGCTCGTGGCGCACGGAATACCCCACACGCTCCCCAAGTGGTTCCTGCAGGCTGATCGCAATCCTGGTGGCAGCGGCCCTTGCCGCTAGCCGCCTGGGCTCAAGCATCAAGGTGCGTCCGCTCAGAGGCTGCGTCCCGGCAATCTCTCCAAGCAGTGCCAAGGGTACCCGGGTTGTCTTGCCGGCACCCGGTGGTGATTGCAATAAAACCGTGGCACCTGGAACAAGACTGGCTCGCAGTCTTGGCAGTAAGGGATCAATCGGGAACTCGCCCAATGAATTTCGACCTTCAGCTGAAGAAATTGATCATCCCAAGGAGCAAAATGCTGCTGAGGGCCCCGAAGGCAGCCAAGAGGCGCACAAAAGGACCAAAGCGAACGGGAATCGAGGCCATGAAGAAAACCTTAAGGCCGAATGCAATCCAGTTTTAGCGGAGCTCCGGAAGGAATCTCGCCCCCTGGTTGCAGTGCTTCACAACTTCTCCAAGCCAGCGGTCAGCGGCGGTCAGCGAATGTGCCGTGCACCGTCAACCGGGTGGTATTCCTCCCCCGTGAGCTCTTCGTAAACGATGGCGGGAAGTCCTGTCTCGAACATGGTTTGAAGTGCCTCCTTGAGATAAGGGTTCCAGCCGCCCGTGCTGACATCGCCATGACGCACGGTCCAGTCCCAGGTGCCTTGTAGGTCGCGTGGAATGCGCCCTTCCCGATCGCGGCGCGCTACCAAATCCAACGATTCCACCAGTCCCACCTGAATGGGGTCTTTCCCGTAGGCAGGAGTCAGGCTGAGCTCGAGCCGAACAGGATCTTCTTTCAAAAGCCTTAAGCGAAAGCGGGGCGGCAGTTTCACGGATTTGATTACCGCAGCCACAATCCGTGTTCGTTGGTCCACCTAGGAGTCCCTCTCTACGAGTCAATCGGACAACTCAAGCAGTTGCCATTAACCCAACCTATTCACCGGGCTTCGAAGTGGGATTGGGTGATTCACTATCGCCGCCAAAACGCACAGTCAAAAGATCCTCTTCAGTGAGGCGTCCCTCTCCGTCCAGGAGTTCTGGATGAATCGTGAGGCGTCCTGTTCGGTCGACGTTCTCAGCGACCAGCGGTTTGCCAGCAGCACTGAACCCGCGTCCCATCACGCGAAAGGCTTGCCAGAGGAGGACGATGAAGATCAGTCCATAGATCAGGGGAAATAGGCTGCTGAGCATGGCAATCACCGCGGAAATCGGAGATGGGCCGAACCATCCCATCCATCATCGCTCTTTTTGGATGAACGGATGCTGATTGGCAGAACCCTGGTCGCATCCAGTCATGAAATCGTTGGAAATGGGTCTGTCTTTCTAGGGATTCAATGCCTACGGTCACGGTGACTGAATTTAATTAAGAAATCGCGTCCATGGCGGTGTCTAATCCTTTGCTCCCATTGGTTTGTGCTGGTGCGTTGGCATTCCCAGGGATGTTGGTCCAGCCGCCGCGAGCCGTTGCCTCCGCTGCCTTGCCGGCCGTCGCTCCTACGTCGTTTGTTGCCCAAGCTGTCGCCCGCAGTGGACCGGCTGTGGTCACGCTTGACACGCAGCGAACTGTCCGGACGGCAGGTGGGAGTGGGCTTCCGCGGAGCTTGGTGGCGGATCCATTCCTGCGTCGTTTCTTTGGGCTGCAAGCTCAAGCGGCTCCGCGTTCAAGGGTCGAGCGTGGGCAGGGCAGCGGAGTGATCTTTGATGAACAAGGTTTGGTTTTGACCAACGCGCATGTGGTGGAGAATGCGGATCGGGTGATGGTGGGACTGCCTGATGGCAGGCGCGTTGCTGGTCGGGTGATTGGTCAAGACTCGCTGACCGACTTGGCCGTTGTGCAGTTGGAAACAAAGGGGCCATGGCCCACGGCTCCCTTGGGCAACTCCGATCGTCTTCAAGTGGGGGATTGGGCGATCGCTGTGGGAAATCCCTTTGGTCTTGAAAACACTGTGACGATGGGCATCGTCAGCAATCTCAATCGCAACATGTCGCAATTGGGAATTTCTGGAAAGCGTCTTGATCTCATCCAGACAGACGCTGCGATTAACCCTGGTAATTCGGGTGGCCCGTTGTTGAACGCCCGTGGCGAAGTGATTGGAATCAATACCCTTATCCGTTCAGGACCAGGGGCCGGCCTCGGTTTTGCAATCCCCATCAACAGGGCACGGTCGATTGCCAGTCAGCTCGTCAAGCAGGGAAGGGCCAGCCATCCGATGGTCGGTGTGGGCCTTTCAACGGTTCCTGCCCCCAGGCCAGGAATGACGGCTCCTCCTGGAGCCGTGATCCGATCCGTCGTACCTGGTGGCCCCGCCGATCGGGGAAACCTGCGCGTCGATGATGTGATCGTGTCGATCGGAGGTCAATCGATTAGCAATCCTGCTGAGGTTGTTTCGGCGATTGATCGCCACGGGGTTGATCGACCTCTAAAACTTGACGTGATGCGTTCTGGTGAACGGATTACGCTTTCAATTACACCTGTTGAGATGACATCTTTGCGTCAATAATCATCTCTTCGTTTGAAACTTAGCTATCTGTGTCTTTGAGCTGTTCTACGCAGCGTGTGATGCATTCCCCATCGTCGAGGGAGCATGTTGTGATGCACTCGAAGTAGGTCTCAACCGCATCCCACGTCTGCCCATGCTCAGTGTTTTCAGCCATGGCTAAAGGTGTTCCTGCGGCAGTGACATGAAGTGAATGGGTGCTGTTCATGGCCGACCGGGGATCAGTGATGTCAGCCTATCCACACCGTTTGGACTGGTAAAGGGAAATGAGTCTTCCTGCCTAACCAAGTGTGAAGTTTCGTCTTGCGATTGCCGAGAAGCCTTGCTATTCCGCGTTCTTTTTACGGGAAGCGCGCTGTTTTTGCTTTTCGTTGTTTGCTTTTCGTTTGGCTTCTTTCTCTGCGATCAGCTGTTTTGCCTCTACTTCGGCTTTTTCTTCGGCCTTTTTATCTTGGTAGTAAGCATAATTTCCGCGATAAATCACGAGTTCGCCATCGCGAATCTCCACGATCCGGTTGGCCACACGTGAGATGAAGTAACGGTCATGCGATACCAATAAAGCGGCTCCTTCGTAGGCGCATAGTGCGTCTTCAAGCATCTGTTTGGCAGGGATGTCGAGATGGTTTGTGGGCTCATCGAGCACTAGCAAATTGCAAGGGCTCAGCAACATCAGTGCAAGAGCCAGGCGTGCTTTCTCCCCACCACTCAGCTGGCCGACATCTTTAAAAACACTGTCGTTGCTGAAACAGAAACTCCCAAGCAATGAACGCACCTGTGTTTGCGTCCAATCAGGAACGGCTTCGAACATGGTCTCGATCACCGTCTTGCTGAGATCAAGGGCTTCTGCCTGGTTTTGTTCGAAATAGCTAGCGACGATGTTGTGTTCCCCGAGCTTTGCTGACCCTTCATCAGGCGTTTCGACCCCCATGATCAAGCGCAGCAGGGTGGATTTCCCGGCTCCGTTGGGACCGACAAAGGCGATCCGATCCCCTCTCTCGATTTCGAGCTCAGCATCCATGAAAAGAATGTTTTCCCCGTAGCTGTGCGTCATGTTCTCGATGACAGCCACCTGAGCACCGGATCGTGGTGCTGGAGGGAAGCGGAAGCTGGGACCACTCACTGACTCAATCGGGGCCTCAACCCGCTCCACCTTGTCCAGCTGCTTCTCCCGGCTTTTTGCCTGGGTGCTGCGCGTCGCACTCGCGCGGAAGCGATCGATGTAGGCCTGTTGGGTTGCGATCTCTTTTTGCTGCCGTTCAAAAGCGGCTTGTGAGGCTTCTTGCTCGAGTGCTTTTTGCTCCAGGTGTGAAGTGTAATTTCCCCAGTAAGCCCTTGATACGCCTCGCTCTGTGCTCACAATTTGATTACACACACGATCCAGAAATGTCCGGTCATGACTGATGACGACCAGGGCCGCCTTTTGTTCGATGAGATACCCCTCGAGCCACTGAATCGTTTCGACGTCGAGATGGTTCGTTGGCTCGTCTAAAAGCAGCAGATCAGGGTCTTGCAGGAGGATTTTTCCCAGAGCCAAGCGCATTTGCCAGCCGCCGGAGTAGTCCGAAACCAGCCGGTCTGCCTCCTCGAGCTTGAACCCGATGGTGGGGAGAAGTTTGTCGATGCGTGCATCGAGTTCGTAGCCATGCAGGCCTTCAAATCGGGTCTGCAGTCGCCCTAGTTCGTGAATGAGCTCATCGAGGTGATCGGGGTCTGCCGCAGCTCGGTCTGAGCCCATCTCCAATTCAACTTTTTTTTGTTTGCCCAGCACGATGGCGGCCTCACCAAAGGCTTGAAACAGCTCTTCTCGCACCGTGCGGCTGGGGTCTACATCGAATTCCTGCTGCAGGTAAGCGATCCTTGGCTCGCCCTGCTTCACGATTTGGCCACTGCTGGCCTCTTCCATGCCAGCGATCAGCCGAAGCTGGGTTGACTTCCCTGCCCCATTCACTCCAACGAGGCCGATCCGGTCTCCGGGTTTGACCTCCCAGGTCACATCCCGTAGAACTTCTCCGGTGGGATAAATCTTGCCGACTCGCTCAAGTCGCAGCACGGAGGGGAGGCAGGGAAAACCCATCATCCCGCGTCGGGGTTTCCAGGCAGACTGCTCGAGCTGGGAGCAGGCTCAATGCGACGACTGGAGCAGGTCACGGCCCTTGTGGTGGCAGCCGGTCTGGCCGTGATTAGTTATTGGTTGTTTTTCAGTTGGGCCGGAGGCGGAGGGGTGCGCGAACGCTCGGCTCCTAAGCCAGCGTTAGCGCCCTCTGGTCAATCCATGCCGTCCAACAACGCGACGGAAGCCGCTGCGCTCAAAGCCCTCCCCTCGCCTTGATCAGCCATTGCTTTGTGATCTCGTCATCGAGGCTATTGAGGTGATCCTTCACCTCTTGAAGCGTGACAGGCAAGTTGAGTTGATTGCCGATTTCGCAGATGGAGTCGAGGGCTCCTGAGGGATTTTGAAGCGCCTGTCTGAATAACCCCTTGCTCAGGTCTCGATCATTCTCAATGCGTGCGTAGAGAGCCGCTGCGTTGGACATGATCGTGATGCTTCTGACGAAACCTTATTCACACCATCGCGAACTGCCATCCCATTGCGAAGCCGCTGCCTAGGCAGCTTGGTCGAGCTCCGTTGCCTTCAGGCCTGAGGCTGAAGCGTCTTCCATGCTGCGGGCATCCATGCAAAGCACTTTGCGTAGCTGGGCGTAGTTGGCAGCTTGTGAGCGGCGTCCATCTTGAACGGCGCCGTATTCAGCGCGTTGGAGCACGTGATGGAGGTGCGTGAGCAGGTAGGTGCTGATGACAGCTGAGACCAGCACTTCGCTGTTCTCAGGGGTTCGGCTTGGGCGCCGTTTCTTGCGACGCTCGTCTCCTTGACGGTTTGTTTTACGCGTGACCGGCTTGCCACGGCTTGGTAGCTGGGGGGGGCTGACGTCTGGGCTTTTGGAATGGGTCATGGCACTCCTGGGATGGGGCGGCCGAGGGCCTGGCCTGAAGTTGGATCAGGGATCTGATCAATGACAGCAGCATAGTGCTGGATACTACCCTTGCGCATCTCTGTACACTTTTAAGTAGCTCTGCCTCTTTCTGGGTCGTGGCCACTCGCCAAAATTCATCCAGTGGGAAGCCAAAGTCACCGCGCATTCAGGTGGTGCTCCCCGAAGAACTTTGCCTCCGCTTGACGGCCTTGGCTGAGGATGAATCGCGCACGGTCAGCAACATGGCCAAGGTGTTAATTCAGCAAGGGGTTCAGCGATACGAGCAGGGAGGTGACAGGCAGGTTGCAGCGCCTCGTGCGGACGCGCATCAGTCGTCAACAGAGCAATTGCGCAACGCTCTTGAGTCGAAGCAAACCGGTCGGCTACGGGGCGCACCGCGTCGGGTCAGGCTTCACCGTCCGAATTAACTCAGGTCCGAATTAACTCAGGTCTGAATCAATTCAGGCCCGAATTTTTAAGCCTGAATCACTTCATCCAAACGCCCAGGCCGTTTGCGGCTACGGCTTGTGTAGGGCTGCTTTTGATTGGTCTGCTCTCTTGATTGGTCTGCTGTCCTGGCTGGGCGGCTACGAACTCATGCTGGATTGACCCGTACTCCGAGGACGGCCTCATGCTGTGCACCCGTAATCGCTGGCGCATTTCCTGGGAATCCCAAGTGATGCCACCACGCCAAAAGAGCAAACACCATGGCTTCTCGGCTTTGGCTGGGAAGTTTTAGCTCGTCGCTACGACGAAGTCTCAGTCCCCGGCAGCGTCTGTTGAGTTCTCGCATCAAGGTGCGGTTTTTGCTGCCACCGCCAGCGACCAAAAGCTCGATGGGGAGGGGATGGTTCTGGTCGGAGAGCTTGTGTAAGTCCTGCGCTACGACAGCGGCTGAGAAGGCTGTGAGCGTTGCGATTTGATTGGCAATGGCTTGTCCCTGCATGTCCTGAAGGCGTCTCGTTAGGTCAGCGCGCCCAAACAATTCACGTCCCGTGGACTTGGGAGGACTGAGCTGGAAGTAAGGCTCAGCGAGCCAGCGGAGAATCAACGCTTCATCGCAGTGACCCTCCGCCGCAAGGCGGCCGCCCTGGTCGCAGCTTTGCTTCCCTTGGCTGAATTGCTCCATCCCCAGGTCGATCAAGCTATTGGCGGGCCCGCAATCCCAGCCCCTAACGGGTTGGAGCCGATCAGGGCCTGTGCCAGGTGGAATGAGAGTGAGATTGGCGATGCCACCCAGATTGAGCAAGGCTCTCCAGCCATTGGTTCGTCCCAAAAGGGCTGCATCCGCTTTGGGAACCAGGGGTGCTCCTTGACCTCCGAGGGCCAGATCAGCAGCCCGAAAGTCGAAGATCACAGGGCGATTCAGCAGCTGTGCCAGCAGGGGGCCTTGCAACATTTGCCAGCTCGTTCCGTGCAGACGTTCGCCCGTTTCGCTGCTTTCTGGCGGACGATGCCAAAGGGTTTGGCCATGACAACCCACCAGCTCTGCTTGCCCTTCTGGATCGCACTGATGAGCTGCTGCGGCCTGAATCTTGGTGATGGCTTCGGAAAGATCGAGGAGAGAGGACGCGGTGGTGGCTTCGCCTTGCCCTACGGCCAAGATCCGTTGACGCATGGAGGTTGGGTAGTCCAGCGATGCTGACCGCAGCAGGGTCCAATGGGGATGGTCGGCGGCCCCCGAGAGCTCGACCAGGACAGCATCCACGCCATCGGCGCTTGTGCCGCTCATCAGACCGAGAACACGCATGGTTCAGGTTTTTGGCAGCTCTTGGAGATCGTCGGTTAAACCCATCACCACGAGGACATGCCCGTCTTGAAGGACATGGGATGCCGGTGGGTTGACCATGAGCTCTTTTGCGGGACCTGCCGCAAGAACGTTCACCCGAAAATTCTTGCGCAGGTTGAGGTCTCGAAGCGAGCGCCCCACAAATCGGCCTGGCACCTTGATCTCTTCAATCGAATGATGCTTATCGAGCTCCAGTCGCTCCATCAGATTGGGTCGTACCAATTCCACGCCCAGGCGTTCTCCCTGCATTCGGGAGGGGAACACCACCCGATCGGCTCCCACGCGCTTCAGCATTTTTTCGTGCAAGTCGCTGGTGGCTCGTGCAATCACGCGACGAACCTTGCTTCCTTCACTGTCTTTGGCAATCAGGGTGGCCGTGATGCTGGCTTCGATGGGTTCGCTGATGGCCACGACCACGGTCTCCATATCGAGGATCCCCGCCTCACGAAGCGCTTCTTCATCGGTGCAGTCCACAATGCGAGCTTCGATCGATGGCTCGAGTTGGCGGAGTTCCTCGATGGCCTTTGAGGAGCGGTCGACAGCAAGAACTTCAGCACCGTTTTGCATCAGTTCTTTGCAGACAGCACTCCCAAAACGCCCCAACCCCACAATTCCGAAGCTTGAAGGCTCTGCCTGGTTGGCCTGGGACCAATGCCACCACTCCCTCACTGCACTGCTCCCTGGGATCGGTGATCAGACATAGAGATCCTCGCGGGGATAACCAACGCGATTCTCGCGCTGCAGATGCCCTCGGTTAAAACTCTCCCAAATGGCGCTTAAAAGCAAAAGGATGCCCAGCCGTCCCACAAACATGCCCATCACAAGCACAAACTGACCAAAAGGCGCCAGTTGGCGCGTGACGCCTAGATCCAAACCAACGGTGGCAAAGGCGGAGATGCAGGTGAAAACCAGCTCAAGGAAGGTGAAGGGTTCTTCTCCACTGAGATTGCTGCTTAATGCCAACAACAGAGCCATCCCCAGCACAAACAGCAGGGAGGCAACGGTGATGCTCAAAGCGCGCAACACGACTTTGTCGGAGATCTGTCGATGGCGAATCACCACATCGTTGTGACCGCGCAGGGTGGAACGGGTAGCGGCCATGAGGGCTGCCACCGTTGTGGTTTTGATCCCACCACCGGTTCCGCCTGGACTCGCACCGATGAACATCAGGGTCATCACCAACAACAGGCCTGAATCGGAAATGCTGTTCAAAGACAGGGGCACCGTCGTGAATCCAGCGGTTCTTGAACTCACCGATTCAAAAAGGGCGCTCATTAAGCGTTCGCCCAACCCCATCCCTGTGAGCGCATGGCCCCTCGAGAGTGATTCCGTCAGCATTAATCCCAAGGTCCCGATCAGGATGAGAAGACCAGAGGTGCGCAGCACGAGGCGCGTGTGCAGGCTGAGATGACGCCGTCTAAGCCGTTGGCGATTGCTCCATAGGTCATTGGTGACACGCCATCCCAGACCGCCCAGAACCACCAACACCATGATCACGGCGTTCACCGTGCTGTTGGTTCGGTAGGTCTCAAGACTGTCGCTCCAGAGGCCAAAACCGGCGTTGTTGTAGGCCGAAATGCTGTGAAAGAGAGCTGCCCAAAGCCGTTCGCCTCCAGGAGCAATGTCTGTGAAGCCAAAGACATAGAGCAGGAATGCTCCACCCAAGATCAGCACCACAGCAGTGAGCGCAATTCCTCGAAAGGTGCTGCCTACGCCCCCTACCCCAAACTCATCGAGGGTTTGACCACGATCGAGGCGCCGCCGAAGAGCGGTACCGCGAACCACAAAGCCTTGCAGGAACGTGGTGACCGCCATCAATCCCAGGCCCCCAACCATGATCATCATCGCCAGCACGATCTGGCCGGGGCGGGTCAGATCTTCGCGGATGTCGATGACCGAAAGCCCCGTCACGGTGACGGCTGATGAGGCAGTGAAGAAGGCTTCCCACAAGCCCACTCTCGGACTTGAACAGAGTGGGGTATCGAGAAGCAAGGTGCCGGCTGCGATCACAAGCAGCCCTGTCACAACGGTGAATTGGGGGATCGTGAGGCGGCGGTACCAGGCCTGAGTGCGGTGAATGGCGTAAGGAATTGGCATGGCGTTCAACTGCCTCCCGGTGGCAGGACCATCCAGGCAGGACTCTTGAGCATCAGCATTTGGCCAGGGCGTCGTACGGCCAAGCGCCGAGGGGCCAGGGGGAGGAGGGGTTTGGCCTGCTGATGACGATCGATGAGCTCAGCCATGATTGAGATCAGCCATGGTTTAGATCAGCCATGGTCGGGTAATGCCGTCTGTTGGGTGAAGGGTTCAGGGGTAGTTGCGTCGTCCCAGAACTGCTTTTCCAGCCAGTTTCGCAGACCTTTCAATCCCGTACCCTCCCTGGCTGATAGGTAGATCACATCTGGCTCGAGAGTGCGAATTGCCTCGATTGCTGAAGCCTCGCAACGGTCGATTTGATTGGCCACCACTTTGCGCAGTTGGTCACAGCTGAGGCCATCCAACAGTTGCTGGACGGCCTCCAGTTGTGATTGCCAGTCGGGGTCTGCGAGATCCACGACCAGCAGTAAAAGATCGGCCTCGCGTGTTTCTTCCAACGTGGCTCGGAAAGCTTCCAGCAGTGGTTTGGGAAGTTCACGAATGAACCCCACGGTGTCGGTGATCAGCACCTCCTTCGGGGCCGCTGATGTTTGGGGAAGGCTGAGTCTTCGCGTGGTGGGGTCAAGGGTGGCGAATAACTTGTTCTCCGCTAACACCTCAAGCCCTGGATTGCGGCAGCACAGCGCATTTAAAAGAGATGATTTGCCAGCATTCGTATAACCAACAAGGGCGACGCGAGGGACGCCGTCCCTGCGGTCGCGCAAGCGGGCGCGATGGGCGCCTAGCTGGAGTAGGGAACGCCCGAGATGTTCAATGCGACGGCTGATGGCTCGCCGATCCTTTTCCAATTGGGTTTCACCAGGTCCGCGCGTGCCAATGCCTCCCCCTTGACGCGAGAGGCTGAGGCCGCGGCCCTTCAACCTTGGGAGTCGGTAGCGCAATTGAGCGAGCTCCACTTGAAGGCGTCCAGCCGCGCTCGCCGCTCGCTGGGCAAAAATGTCCAGGATCAACTCACTGCGATCCATGACTGGGCAGTCGATGAGTAACTCCAGATTCCTGGCTTGAACGGGAGAGAGTTCCCGATCTGTGATCACGAGGGTGGCTTGATGGCGTCTCGCTTCGAGCGCCGCCTCTTGTAGTTTCCCCGTGCCCCAGAGGGTTTGAGGGTTGGGTTGTCCCTGCCGCTGCCGGCAGAAAGCAACGGGCAGTGCACCTGCACTACGAACGAGCCCCTCCAATTCAGCCAGATCCCTTTCGCTCCGCTGGGCGTCAGCACCGGTGAGGATGAGCAGCAAGACCCGCTCTTGCACGTCCGCGGGAGCCGTTGTTGGTCCAGGGGAATCAAGGCCCTTTGCAGTGGCTGGGGCTGGACGGTCGCATAGCTCTTTGAGCGTGCCAAGGGCCGCTTGATGCCAGCCGGAACGATCTCCTGGATCTGGTTGCCAAAGCGAAGCCAGATGCCCTCCCCCTGTGGAGGGCGATGCCTGAAAGCGAAGCCAGGTGTCGGGCTTGAGGTCAAGGGCGACGACGGCATCTCTGCCATCGGGCTTCAGGTCCGTCCCCGCCTTGCCTTGCAGGCTGCTGATCAACCTCCAGCGTCGCTTGATCCGTCGTGGCCCTCCAGGTAGATGGCTGCGCAGTTGATCCGATTCGCTGAGGGGCCCAACCCAGAGAAGTCGGCAGAGTCCCCGCTCATCGACGATCAAGTGCAAGGGCTGTTTGAACTCCAGCACCAGCTCAGACAGTCGCTCCAATGTGAGCGGATCGGCGCCGCTCAGGCCGGGGTGCCTCCTCTGACTGAGACGCTCAAGCTGTCGATGCAGTGATGGGCGTAGGCCATTGGTTCGGCCTGCTAGGTGAGCCTGCTTCAAGAATGAACCAGCCAGGCGCCTGCTGACCTCAAGCCCAAGGAGAGTCCAGGCATTCGGGCAAGGTATGTGAGTCGCCGCATCCGGTAGGCAAGAGGACCGGCGAGGGTGAGTCCCATCCCCGTAATCGAAGCACCCCCGATGCCAAGACTGAGCATCTCTCCAAGATCCTGAAAGTGAAAACCGGGGACAGGCTTGTCCATTCGAATCGCCTGAAGCGTCCTGGCTGCCGCCGTTCCTTGCTGAAGTGCTGCTTGCGCAGAGCGGGGCCAAGGGGTCTCTGCATCGTGATGACAAGCGACATCCCCGAGGACCAGCACATTCGGGTCCGTCGTTAGCTGCAACCCTTCATCAACACAGAGCAGTCCTCGCTCACGGGGAGGGGTGGGGGTCAGGGGGGGCAGCACCGGTTTGGTCCCTGCCGTCCAGATCAAGCCGTCGTGGTTGAGAGATTGAGGACGATCATTTTTCAGTAGCTGGACGGCATTGGCCGATAGGGAGGTCACGCGCGTGTTGAGGTGACGATGGACACCCCGTTGATCCAGGGCCTTTCGTGCTTGTTCGCGATTGAAGGCTCGGGATCTTGCGAGAACGCTGTCCCCCAATTCAACGAGATGAATGCTGGCTGATCCATCCAGCATGTCGCTGAGTTTGCAAGCCAATTCAACGCCTGTTGCTCCCGCTCCAACGATGACCAGTGCCCCGTCTTTTGAGGCTCGGTTGCGGAGGCTGTGAACGCGTTCTTTAAGGAGAGGGAGATCCGCAAGAGAATGGAAGGTCAGGGCATGCTCCTTGACGCCTGTAATTCCAAAGTCGTCTGGCTCAGAGCCAGTGGCGAGCACGAGCTGGCTGTATTTAAGGACTTGGCCGCGGCTCGTTTGTAGAGATTTGTGGGCCGTATTGATCGATGTCACCCGATCATCCAGGTGGGGTATGCGCCGCCCTTGGAGAAGGCTTTCGTAGCTTGGAGCCACCTCCCAGCTCTTCATTTCGCCGCTGAGGAGTTCGTAGAGAAGGGGTAAAAAGAGAAATTGATGGCGCGGTTCAATCAGCAATAACGGAGGCCGAGGCCGTTGGTTACTGAGCGCTAAAGCTGTTGTCAGACCTGCAAAACCACCTCCCACAACAATGATTGGATCGTTGTGCATGGTGGTGTCAGAAGTCAGAACTTCAGGAGGGTTTTTGAAACCATAGACATGACACCATGCCCCTCGGCGTTGGAAGATGGAGAGATGAGGGATGTCTCCACCTCCGAGAACCAGCCTGTCGTTGCCGCTGGCCCTAAGGCTGATGCGGGGGAACTGCAACAATCGCGTCAGCAGCTTGAGCCGTTGGATGCGCGCGCAAGATTGCTCTGGGCGCATGAGCAATTTGGCTCGGGTTTTGCCCTAACTACGAGCTTCGGCATCCAATCCTCTGTGTTGCTCCATTTGTTGAGCGGGATGGATCGAGGCGGAGACATTCCAGTGATTTGGGTGGATACCGGCTATCTCCCTGCGGAGACCTATCGCTACGCCGAGGATCTGCGCCAACGCTTCGATCTCAATCTCCACATCGCGCAGTCCCCATCCTCCGCAGCTCGGATGGAGGCGCTTCATGGCCGCCTTTGGGAATCAGGCGTTGTTGAAGACATGGAGTTGTACCTCAAGATCCGTAAGGTTGAACCCCTCGAAGAGGCGATGCATCGTCTTCAGGTGTCTTGTTGGGCCAGTGGTGTGCGCCGTCCACAGACGGACATTCGCCGGGGAATGACGGCGCTCGATCCGATTCGCGGTCGGTTGTCCCTGAGACCCCTTTTGGAGTGGACCTCACGAGATGTCTTCTATTACATGCAGGAGAACGATCTTCCTCAGCATCCCTTGTTTGAAAAGGGGTATTCGACCGTTGGAGATTGGCATTCCAGTGGCCCTGATGGGCTGGAGGCGACGGGGCGAGACACGCGCTTTGCTGGTTTGAAGCAGGAATGCGGCATCCACTTGCCAGGTGTTATGGGTGATGGCATCTAGCGAGGATTTCCCATCCCGCTGCCTGCTGATTGGAAACAGCCGCTGGCACTGGGCAGAGCAGAGCGGCACGTCTCGCTGGGTCTATCAGCATGAGGTTGCGGCCCCAGAGGCGTTGGATTCTCCTAGCGATCTCATGGCCTGGGCAGCTGTCGGGCCGATCCCAGACCATCCTTGTTTGCAGTCCAGCCGACGCTTGAACTTGGCTGACATCCCTCTTCAGGGGAGTCCCCCTTGGTTAGGAATCGATCGAGCGCTCGCTGGATGGGGCGCTTGGCGTGCCAATGAAACGCGTGTCGGCGTTCTTGTGGTGGATGCAGGCACGGTTCTCAGCCTCACCAGAATCTCTGCGACGGGATCGTTTTCTGGTGGGCTATTAGCGGCTGGTTATGGCTTGCAATTGCGCGCGATGGCTGAGGCCACAGCAGGTTTAAACGTGACCTCGCCCGTGGGCCTCGATCCCGAAGACGCGAAGCCTTTCCCTTTCGAGACCCAAGCGGCGATGCGCTCTGGCGCGCAACAAAGTTTGGTGGGTCTCATCCGTCAAGCTCATGCCCAAAGCCCTTGGCCGATTTGGCTTTGTGGAGGAGATGCTCCCCAACTGCTCCTGAACCTTCAGGAGCAGTTGGGGATGGAGGTGTTTCATGCACCGAACTTGGTGATGGAGACGATGGTCGAGCTGGTCAGCTGATGCCGAGGTCACTGAGAACTTGATCGGCCATGGAATCAGATTTCACTTTTCTGTAAATCAATTCCAACCGTCCTTCGGCATCGATGACGAAGGTGTGTCGCATCATTCCCATGGATTCGCGACCCATGAATTTTTTCAGTCCATAACTTTCAAAACTGCTGGCCACTGGGCACGGTTCTGCATCACTCAACAGCGTGAAGGGCAACTCCTGCTTGGTGATGAAGCGCGTATGGGAGGCCGCGTTGTCCTTGCTGATTCCTAAGACGTGAATTCCATGGTCCTTGAAGGACGACCAGCGATCTCGGAAGTTACAGGCTTCTTTCGTGCAACCAGGGGTGGCGTCTTTGGGATAGAAATAGATCACCACGCGCTGCCCCCGCAAGGAGGACAGCTGCACAGGTTCTCCATTTTGGTCAGGAAGTGTGAAATCAGGCGCGAGATCGCCGATCTGCAGAGTCATGGAGGAAGGCCTCAACCGGAGCGGAAGCGTAACCGTGCTGTGGCTTGGACCGGCTTCCTCAAGGGGCCTTTGCATGTCGGATCAGGAACAAGCCTGGGCCTGCGACTTGGGCAAGACACGTCAGCAGCGTTTTCTTGGCTCCCGTGCCTGGATGCGTTCTTGCCTAAGTGATTTATGGGGAGTTGCCCCGCAGGAGATCCCCTTGCATGCGCCTCCAGGTGCGCCGCCATCGCTTCATTCCGGTTGGGGATTTGTCAGCCTCAGCCACAGCAAGGGATCGGCGTTGATGGCCTGGTCTTCTGCCCCTGTTGGGGTTGATTTAGAGCGATTGGATCGTCCGTTCGCTTCGGAAGCACTGATGAGCCGTTACTACGCAGCGAGCGAGCAGCGTCGTCTGAGAGGCCTTCCCCACCAAGCCTTTCACCAGACTGTTTTGAAGTATTGGTTGATCAAGGAAGCTGCGATTAAGTGGCAACAGGGATCTTTGGCTCAGGATCTGTCGCACTGGGTGGTTGCGGCCGATGAGTTGAGTGCAAGCCATCGGGGCTGTGGTCTTCAGATCGCAGCGCACTGTCGCCAACTGGGGCCCTGGGGCCTGGCGATCGTGTCAGCTTGCGAACAGAATTTGATTGGCGCAAGGGTCTGCCTAGGTTGAAATCTCAATCGGGATCGGGATCCTCTTTGGCGTGACGCAAGTTTGGATGCGATCGATTCCCACCGTGGTGGCAGCCCTTCTTTTGGCTGGTTTGGGTTTGATCGCGACCAGCCAAAAGCGGGTGTTTTCTCCCGGGGCCCCTGGCCTGCCATCGGATGCGCGTGTTGTGCAGCTGCTGGATGATCAAGAAGCAACCTTGAATCAACGTCGCCAAGCCGAAACCTTGCTGACAGCCTTCGTTCGCGGTCAGCTCGCCAGCTTTTACTGGGGACAATTTGCGTCATCACTCGTTGATCTCGGGTTGAGCAGCGATGAGGCCTTGGATGTTCGTGTTGAGACAAAAGGCCGCAGCACGCGCCTATGGCTGACCCCCAAGCGTGGACGTGAAAGCTACGTTGCGATCGTCCATTTCAATGGATCCAAGCTTGTTCGACTGCAATGTCGAGGTGTGTCGCCTGTTTCTTCTGAGCAGAAATCTGCTGCCTGCCCCGAAGGATGGAGGGCGTTTGAGATCCCAGAGGTCTGAGTATTGACCGCTTTAAAGCACCAATAGGGCGAGAATCGTGAGTCTTGATTTGATGCGTATGCGGCTTTGGTCCCATTCGTGCGTGATTGGGATGTTTCTCAGGGTTGAGCATCGTTTTTGTTGGCAATTTATTTTTCTGTGACTAGCGTTTAATTGATGTCTAATTTTTCATCGTCCGTGTTTACCCGTCTTGCAGCTGGCGTTCTCGCCGCCGCTTCTCTCACAACTCTGGCTGTTGCCGCCGAAGCCGCTGAGCGCCCTGTGCGCTGGAAAACCGGTGGTGCTGTCTGGTCCACCAAGTCTTCAGCTTTCAAAACCTTCTTTGCTGACGGTGAAATCACCGATCGCGGCCTCCAAGGTGGAATCAACAATTCCGGTTGGACCGCAGAAGAAATCCAAGAAGGCATGACCCGCTCTTACGAGGTTGACCTCGTGGGCGTTTCCCGTTTCCTCTACTCCAGCGACGGCGTTGCCTTCCTGCAGGAACAGACCAAGAGCTACTACCCCTACTGGAGGAAGCAGGAGACAGCCGTTGTGGCTCTCCGTTCCGCCATCATCATGGACGCGGCTGACGGCCAGATCTCTTCTGCCGGCATCCTGAATGCCCTCCCCGTTGACTTCGCTCTGGCTGACAACGGTGCTTCTGATGGTTCCCAGATGGTCTGTAAGGACGGTCTTGATGGCGCCCAGGCCACTTCACTGATGTCTTGGTACGTCTTCCTGCCCGCTTGTGTGCAAGCCAAGCAGATCCTTCCTGCTGCTCCCGCTCCTCGCGCTACCTACAACGCTCCTGTTCGCGGCCTCTGGTGATCGAACGGCTTCGGCCAATACAAGCCTCGGCAATGCCGGGGCTTTTTTTTGTTGTTACGAGGATGACGACATCGTGCAGGCCAACCGCTGATGGATCAGGGGTTGTGGCAGTGTCCCGCCCCGTTTTGTTTGTAGGAGCTGCTGAAGGGTGCTGAGCACGGTCTCGGGCTGGCTGCAGCGATTGAGCAGAGATCGATAGGGACGGTCCTCTCCTAGCCAGCGTTTCAGAAGGCGTTCATCAATGGGGAGGGATAGGGATTCCTGCCATTGCTCCGTGATGACGGATTGAGAGAGTTGTTCGAGCTGCATTTGTACGAGCTGGTCAAGCTGCTGGTGGACCAGCCACTGTTGCTCCTTTTCGATCAGTTCCGATAGAGCTTCGCTGGATTCCGGGCATTGATCTGAGAGCGCTGCCGCTGGACCGATCGCTGTTTGGCTGAGAAGGACGTGCAGCTGCGCCGTTGGTGAGAGCTTCAATTTAAGTTGCTGCCAAAACTCTGGAGATTCGATCCAATCGCGATCTTCACTGCTGAATCGCCCACCCACAACTTCGAATTGCCACTCTTGAGGAAGCTCCTCCAGCGCCTTGGCCCCTCCCGTGAGGAGTTGGGGGCGATGGAGCGGATCCAGCAGATCCACCTGTGCTTCAAGTCGGGTCTGCTCTTCAGCGCTGCTGCACAGGATGGTGACGCTCCCTTCTTGCACCGCATTGAGTGGACCGAGGGCCCAGAGCAGGGATCGTCCCCCGAGGACCAGCACCCTGTCGGTGCGTTGAAAGGTTGCTGCGGTCCAGAGTCGCTGCTGCAGATCTTGCAAACGCCCATCGTTTTGGGCGAGCTGTCGATGCAGCCAGCGCTCCATTTCAGGCAGGTCAGGACCACTACTAAGAAGCAGCGGGTGGGTTTGGGCCACCTCTGCTGCGACGGCGAGCTGAGCAGCCCGACGTTCGAGCATCCTTCCTCGCCGTTCCCCCTCCCATCCCTGCTTGCTCGGTGTCCAAAAGACCTCTCCCTGCAGCGCATCGGGAAGGTAATTCTGTGCGATCCAATGCTCTTGGTAGGCGTGGGGGTAGCGATACCCCTTTCCGTCTCCGAAGGCTTCACCATCGCGATGGGCATCGCGGAGGTGGCTTGGCACGTTCTGGTTCTGAGTTTTGCGCACAAGCCGGATGGCTTCGAACAGTCCCATCGTGCTGTTGCTTTTTTCGGCGCAGGCCAGATAAAGGGCTGCCTGGGCAAGCGGGTAAAGCCCTTCTGGCAGGCCGATGCGTTCGAAGGCGGCTGCGCAGGCTTCGACAACGACCACCGCTTGGGGATCGGCCAGACCGATGTCCTCTCCCGCTGAAATCAACATCCGTCGAAAGATGAACCTTGGGTTTTCCCCTGCCTCTAACATTCGAGCCAGCCAAAACAGGGCCGCGTCCGCATCGGAGCCCCTCAGCGATTTGATGAAGGCGCTAATGGTGTCGAAGTGGGCATCTCCCTGTTTGTCGTAGAGCACAGCTCGCTCTTGAATCGACTCCTCGGCGATGGTCAAATCAATCTCGATCGTGGCCTCTGGATCGCTCGACGTTGTGCTTTCCACCGCCAGCTCGAGGGCGTTAAGAAGGCTGCGCGCATCACCGTTGGCCACATCCACCATGTGGGCTTCGGCATCGGGAGTGATCGTGATCGAACGCTTGCCATAGCCCCGTTCTTTGTCGTGCAGGGCCCGATGGAGCAATTGACGTAGATCGTTGGCTTCCAGGCTTTGAAGTCGAAACAGACGCGACCGACTCACGAGGGCTTTGTTGACTTCGAAATAAGGGTTTTCCGTGGTGGCCCCGATCAGGGTGAGAGTGCCGTTCTCAACCCAAGGGAGGAGCGCATCCTGTTGAGCACTGTTGAAGCGATGCACTTCATCGATGAACAGGATGGTTCGCAAACCATGCTTTTCCAATCGCACCTTGGCGGCATCCACTTGTTCACGTAGGTCCTTAACGCCGGCGAGAACAGCATTCAGGCTGCTGAACTGTGCCCGGGTGTGGGTTGCAATAATGCTGGCCAGGGTGGTCTTTCCGACGCCAGGTGGTCCATGAAGGATCAGGTTCCCCACTCGGTCTGCGGCGATCGCCCGGCGCAGCAAACGGCCTTCGGCGAGGATCGCATTTTGGCCGGCAAATTCCTCGAGGGATGTGGGCCTCAAACGGTCAGCTAAGGGCGCCTGACGCCGCCTTAGCTCATTGCCGCGGTGGCTGAACAGATCTTCAACCAACCGACCAATCTCCCCTCAATGGTCTTCGTGTGTGGATTCTTGCCTGATCCGAACCAAAACCGAGAGCATATTCGTACATAATCATCTCGTTCGTCACAGGATTTGTGCTGCGTTTTCGTCCACTGCTGCCTGTGCTCCTAACAGCCATTTCCGTTAGTGCTTGTGGAGGCTCTGATGAAAAGACACCCGCCCTACCGGTCCAGCAAGCATCGGTTCTTGAAGCACTTTTTACCGACGATATCGATACGGTGAGCACGCTCGAGGCCAATGAGTTGGTTGAGCTAGCCTCGCAAACGTCCGGTCGTGTCACTGAGCTCAAAGTGTCTCAGGGCGATCGTATTGAAGCGGGTCAGTTGCTCGTCGTGTTGGACCAGGTTCAGGCACGGGCAGCGTTGGCAGAACAACGGGCGAAAGCGGAAACAGCCAAAGTTGATTGGGAACGCGAAGAGTTTCTCGCAAAAGCGGGGGCTGCTTCGCTTCGTCAGCGAGACTCATATCGCACGCGCTACATCGCGGCCCTTGAAAAAGTTAAAGCTCTAGAAGCAGAGCTCAGCTACAGCAATTTGCGCTCCCCAACAGCAGGGACCGTGGCCAATGTGCAGGTGAAGGTTGGGGATGTGGTGTCACAAAACCAGCCCTTCACGAGTGTTGTTCAAAACAATATTCTTGAGGCGAAGGTTGAGGTTCCGGCGGCTTACGGCGATCGTCTCGCCATCGGTCAACCCGTCATTTTGAGCGTGCCTGGCACGGTTAAGCCCTTAGCGACGAGTCAGATTGAGTCGATTGATCCGCAAGTGAATCCTCAAACCCAGGGCCTTTTGGTGAAGGCTTTGTTTGACAACGCGGATGGCAAGTTGCGGAGTGGTCAGCGTCTTCGGACCAGGGTTCAATTGAAATCAGGCCAACAGATTTCAGTTCCATTTGCGGCGGTAACACAAACGTCAGGACAAAGTTTTGTTTTTCGTGTAGGGACCTTCTCCGACTTAAAGGCGAATCCAGGTAAGGCTGATATTGAGCGGATTAGTAAAGGCATCGAAAAGGGTAAATTGCCTGAAAATGCTATGTTTGCACTTCAAACACCGGTCAATATAGGTGAGGTTCAGAACAACCGTTATCCGGTTACAAAAGGGCTGAAGCTCAATCAGAAGGTGATTACAACCAATCTCCTCAATCTCAAGCATGGAATGCCGATTCAGGTGAAAACACAGCGCGCGGGGTCACAACCTGCTGCAGCTGCGAACTGAGGTTGATTCATGTCTGCATCGAATAATTTTATTACGCGACCGGTTCTTAGTACGGTTTGCAGTCTTTTGATTGTGATTGTGGGATTGATCGCAATTCCAATCCTCCCGATTGAGAATCTTCCTGACATTGCTCCTCCAACGGTCAAGGTACAGGCCACCTATGTAGGAGCTGACGCTGTTTCTGTTGAGCAGGGTGTGACCACTGTTCTTGAGCAGCAGATCAATGGTGTGGAGAATATGGACTTCATTACCTCCAACAGCTCGTCTGATGGAGTGAGCTCTGTCTCCGTTTCTTTTAATAGTGGAACTGACGGGAATATTAATCAAGTTAATGTCCAAAATAGAGTTTCGTTGGCTGAGCCCCAATTGCCTGAGGAGGTTCGTAAGGCTGGGGTCACCGTAAACAAAGCCTCAAATTCGATTCTGCTTGTTTATAACTTCGTCAATACGGATCCTTCCAAGACTGAATACAGCGTTGAAACAATTAGTGGCTATTTAGATAAAAATCTTACGGACAATATCAAGCGTGTTCCTGGTGTTGGAGAAGTTACTTATTTTGGCAACCGTAAAGTTGCCTTTAGGTTGTGGCTTGACCCGGAAAAGCTTGCAGCCAATGGGCTTACGTCCACTGATGTTGTTCAGCAACTTCAAAGTCAAAATCGGTTAATCCCGGCGGGCAAGATCGGAGGTTCTCCCGCTCCCGAAGGTCAGCAATACACATTTACTGTGCAGTTGCAGGGACGTTTAACGACAGAAGCTGAATTCGAAAATATTATTTTAAAAACGACTGATGCTGGTGGTTTGATCAAGCTTAAAGACGTTGGTCGCGTGAGCTTGGG
Source organism: Synechococcus sp. ROS8604 (assembly GCF_014279655.1). Lineage (NCBI taxonomy): Bacteria > Bacillati > Cyanobacteriota > Cyanophyceae > Synechococcales > Synechococcaceae > Synechococcus > Synechococcus sp. ROS8604. The sequence goes on along the minus strand of NZ_CP047946.1, from coordinate 2,496,682 downwards.
CGGAGAGGCCTACGGGATCGACGCAATGGACCTTAAAGGCACGCCTTCTGTTGGTGTGGCTGTTTATCAGCTCTCAGGAAGTAACGCCATTCAGGTGTCTAACGGCGTGAAGGAGGTGATCGAGACATTTGAACAGACGCTTCCTGTTGGTCTTAACACTCAGGTGATTTATGACACCACTGACTTCATCAACCAGTCCATCAAAGGGGTAACCAATTCCCTGCGGGATGCTGTGATTCTGGTGGTCTTGATTCTGTTTTTATTCCTTCAGAACTGGAAAGCAACGCTCGTTCCTGCAATCGCTATCCCTGTGGCTTTGATTGGTACGTTTGCGCTCGTGCTGGCCTTCGGCTTCTCCCTCAATCAGCTCACCTTGTTTGGTCTTGTTCTTGCAACGGGTTTGGTCGTTGACGATGCGATCACGGTGGTTGAAGACACTTCAGCAAAAAAAGCAGAAGGGATGACATCTGTGCAGGCGGCCATGGCCACCATGGATGAACTCTTCAGTGCTGTGATTGCGACGTCATTGGTGAAGATGGCTGTTTTCCTTCCTGTGTTGTTTTTTCCCGGAGCAACAGGAACGATCTACAAGCAGTTTGCTGCCACGATCCTGTTCTCGATTGGGATCTCAACCTTCAACGCCCTGACGTTCTCGCCAATGCTTGCGGCGCTTTTGCTGGAGAAGGACACAAAACCGCTGAGCAAACAGCAATACGCCACAGCTGGTGTGTTTCTTGGTTTTGCCTACGGCCTTTTGAGCGCTGGCAATGGCGCCGGATTGGTTCTGATCCCAGTGGTTGTTGGTGCCTTGATTGGCTTCGTTGCAATGAAGCTCACATCGATTCCCTTGCGGATGCCTGGAGCTGCGGGTGGAGCCGTTGTGGGTTTGATTCTCGTGGGGGCGACCAATCTCATTCCTGTGATCTTGTTCACGCTGATTGGTCTTGTTGTTGGCTGGTTCATTCCTCAGATCTTTATTCACTTCAATCGCTTTTACGCGGGTTTTGAAAAGCGCTATTCGAAAATTCTTGATCAGGTTCTAAAGGCTCGCCCGATCGTGATGACGGCTCTTGCCGCTGGGATCCTGCTGACTGGCTTTGCTTTTACGCGCATCCCAGGAGGATTTGTTCCGATCGAAGACCAGGGTTACGCGATCGGTTTTGTGCAGGCTCCTGATGGTGTTTCGAATGAGACGACCCTTGCAATCAACCGCAAGGTGGCCGAGGTTTTGCGATCTGAAGATGATATTTCTGCTGCCGCCTTGTTTAGTGGGGCCAGTTTGGATGGAAACGCTCCGAATAAGGGACTGTTCTTCTTTGGAACGAAGCATTGGGATGAGCGCCAAGGAAGTGAGCACTCTGTGGCGGCGATTGTTGAACGCTTGAACAAAAAATTGTTGATGTCGATTGATGGTGGTCGGGTGTTTGTGGTGGAGCCTCCTTCGATTCCTGGTTATGGCGCTGGTGGTGGTTTTGAATTCCAATTGTTGGATCAAAGCAGTGGCGCCTATGGATTGAACCAATTCTTTGGCTCTGCGGGGCAGATCATGCAGGCCGGTAATTCCAATCCAATCCTAAATCGTGTGTACACACTGTTCTCGCCAGAATCACCCCAGATCGAAATCAAGGTGAATCGCGAGAAGATGGCGTCTCTAGGGGTTGATTTTGGCTCCGCTATGCAATCTTTCAGCGTTAATTTTGGTGGTGCCTATGTCAATGACACCTTCCAAGAGGGAAAGGTTCGACGCGTCTATGTGCAGGCTGATGATGTTAATCGGGCTTCTCCTGAGCAGCTTTCAGCTGTTTATGTGAAGAGCATGAAAGGGGAACAAATTCCCTTGTCAGAGTTTTTCACTGTGAAGCCCACCAATGGCCCAAGTGTGATCCCTCACTTCAATCTCTATCGTTCGATCAAGATTGATGGAACACCTGCCGTTGGCAAAAGCTCAGGTCAGGCGATTACAGCGATGAAGACCATCTTCAAAGATGCCAATCTGCAGGGGTTGGGATTTGACTGGACTGGTATTTCAAGAGAAGAAGTGAAGGCTGGGTCCTTGGCCGTGGTGATTTTTGCGCTTGGGATTTTGGCGGTGTTCTTGGTGCTTTCAGCGCAGTATGAGAGTTACTCAGATCCAATCATCATTTTGTTGACCGTCCCAACGGCTTTGCTTGGGGCCTTGGTGTTCCTTGGCGCGGCTGGTCAGGTCCTCAATATTTATGCTCAAGTTGGTCTGGTGATGCTCATCGGCTTGGCGGGCGGTAATGCAATTTTGATTGTAGATCTCGCAAACCAAAAAATGGCAGAGGGCACTTCGGCCCTTGAAGCTGCTCGCTTTGCTGCTCAATCCCGTTTAAGACCGATTTTGATGACAGCGATTTCGTCCCTCACAGGATTTTTGCCATTGATGTTGGCAAGTGGAGCTGGAGCACAAAGTCAATCTTCCTTGGGTTTGGTGGTGTTTGGTGGTCTCTTGGTGGCAACCTTCCTTTCCACTTTGGTTGTTCCTGTGTTTTATGTGGTGATGAAATCGCTTCTGGGTCAGGCCGATGCCAAGCCTGCTTCTGATCCTCAGCTGAACTCATGAACAAAAAGACATTTAGTGGTTCAAGAGTGTTGGTGGCAATTGCGATTGGACTCTCAATCGGCTGTGCAATTGCCTATTTCTTGAAGGTTTTAATTGAGAACACCCCGGCTGAGATTGATCTCACCAGGCTGCGATTGTTCTACTTAATGGTGATTGCATCCTCTGGACTCGCTGGTTTTGCCATTGAATCCACCCGTCAACTCCAGGAAGAAGCTGTTGATCCCGTGTATCGCCATCCCAATGCCCATCGAGGCAGGCGTGGGTCACTGAAGAAATAACCCACGCCTGATCTCAATCAGGTAATCACGGTTGGGCGCTCCATACCGGTGCGTTCTGTGATCTCTGCGAGCTGATTGATGGCTTGGATCATGTCGCCTAGTGCGACTTGGGGATCCTGAGCGAGGTCACCTGTGGTGGGGACATAGCTCTCGAGATACACCCTCAATGTGGCTCCCTTGGTCCCTGTGCCGGAGAGGCGCAGCACCACCCGGCTTCCATCGTCCAGCAGGATGCGCAGCCCCTGCCCTTTGGTGACGGATTGGTCGACGGGATCGGTGTAGCTGAAGTTGTCAGCGGCACTGATGGTTCGGCCCGCGAAAGGTTGACCGATGAGATTTGGAAGCATGGCTTCCAGGCGGTCATAAAGCCCATGCGCTGCGTCGCTCGCAACGGCTTCGTAGTCATGGCGCGAGTAATAGTGACGCCCGTAACGGTTCCAATGTTCGCTCATGATCTCGGCGACACTGCAGCGTCGCTTTGCCAAAATCTGGAGCCAAAACAGGACGGCCCACAGCCCATCCTTTTCGCGCACGTGGTTGCTGCCTGTTCCGAAGCTTTCTTCGCCGCAGAGCGTGATGTCGCCCGCATCGAGAAGGTTCCCGAAGAATTTCCAGCCGGTCGGCGTCTCAAAGCATTTGATTCCCAAGTCTTTGGCCACCACATCCACGGCAGCACTGGTGGGCATGGACCGTGCAACCCCCGCGAGGCCTGAGGCATAGCCAGGGGCAAGGGTGGCGTTGGCCGTTAGGACGGCCAGGCTGTCGCTTGGGTTCACAAAGCAACGCCTGCCCAGAATCATGTTGCGGTCGCCATCGCCATCACAGGCAGCACCGAATTGATAGGCATCACCTTCCATCAGGAGGTCGGCGAGTTCATGGGCGTAGGTGAGGTTGGGATCGGGATGCCCGCCTCCAAAATCTTCCAAGGGCGTCCCATGGCGGACGCTGCCAGCCGGTGCTCCTAAGACCTCTTCCAGCAATTTTTTGGCATAGGGCCCCGTGACCGCATGCATGGCATCAAAGGCCAAGGGGAAGTCGTTGCGAATCAGAGCGCTAATGCTCTCGAAGTCAAACAATGTCCTCATCAACGCCACGAAGTCATCGACGCCATCGATGACTTCGACCTGCATCTCACCGATGCTGTGCTGTCCTGGCTCCTGAAGGCTGATGGCAGGCGCATCCACGATCGAATACCCCGTGAGGGTTTTGCTGCAGTCGTAGACCGCATCCGTAAAGGACGCAGGAGTGGGGCCGCCGTTGGCTCCGTTCACCTTGACGCCGAAGTCACCATCAGGGCCACCGGGGTTGTGGCTGGCGGAAAGGATGATCCCGCCGATGGCTTGACGTTGTCGAATGAGGTTTGAAGCGGCAGGTGTGGAGAGGATGCCGCCTGTGGTGACAATCACTTTCTGCAATCCGTGGGCCGCACCCATGCGCAGGATCACATCGATGGCGCGGAGGTTCCCGTAGCGGCCATCTCCTCCGAGCACCAGGGTTCCGCCCTTCATTCCCGGGAGGGTACGGAAGGAGGCTTCGATGAAACTCTCTAAGTAGTGGGGCTGTTCAAACTGTTGGCTGCTTTTGCGCAGACCAGAGGTGCCTGGCTTTTGGTCGGTGAAAGGCGCCTCGAGTTGCACCTGCCGCTGGGTGGGTTCCGTCGGCATTGAAGGGGTCATGACGAGGCAGCATCGTTCCCCAAAACCTAAGCCTGTTGATGGGGGTTCATGGCTCTCGATCAGACCAGTTATCACAGCTATTGATAGGAAGCTCGGTTGCCCGGCCCCTGAACAAAGAGCCTGAATTTGTCCATGCGCTTCGTGAGCATCCCTTGCTCAGGGCGCCAATCCTGCTTCAGGTTTGATTGGCTGGAGATCCTCCTGAAGATGGATTGCTTGGTTTGTTGGGTTTTTCAGGATCAGCGCAGACCACGGTGAGCCGGCGTGCGGGGCTGTCAATGCTGTCGCGGCGTTGAGAGCTGTTGGTTGTGGCTGGCTTGGCTTCTTGCATCAGCTCCCACACCGTGTCTTTACAGGCTGCTGGAAGGCGTGGATGGTCCATCAGTGGATTGGCGATTTCACGCGTGCGCGTGCAGGTGTCCACCGTGTTTTCCCGTGAGCAGGCGTAAGCCAGTAGCTGCAGGGACCTCAATTCATCCTTGGTCGGAAACGCTACGTATTTCAATTGTGCGCGAACCGCACTAGGCGCCAGGATCGCTAAGCCAACAAGGAGTGGCGAGAGTCGCGCGGGCATAAGGGAAGTCATAGGAGCATTCTGGCGCCAGAACAAGCGCATGGACGCACGCTGCCAAGCCGTCCTTTGCGCTGTGCGTACCATCTCGGTGAATGGATGGATTGGCTCAAGCCCTTGTCAGTTGTGCGTGTCGTGCGTCTAGGTCTGCGTCTGGGCTTGTTTCAGCTCAGCCTTGGCATCCTCGGGGTTCTCATTCTTGGGCTCCTGAATCGTCTCCTGATTACTGAGATTGGCGTCTCTGCTGCATTGACGGCTCTGGCCTTCGGGGCCCAGCAACTGATGGGGTTCAGCCGGGCTTGGTTCGGTGATCGTTCGGATCGAATCCCTCCGGGGCGATTGCGGCGAACCCCTTTCATCGTGTTGAGTTCGCTTGCCTTGTCGTTGCTGTTTGGAGGCGCGGGATGGGTGGTGCTGCAACTCGCCAGAACCATGCCCTCAGCAGAGCAGCCTTTCTTTGCTGCCTGGATGGGACTTCTGACCTTGATTTCCATCGCCATCGGTACAGCCGTTGCGGCGGGGGGAACGGCCTTCTCTGCTCTGATCGTTGATCTCACGACGGACCGCGAGCGTCCCCGTGTGTTGTCTGTGGTTTGGGGCATGCGGCTGCTTGGGGTTCTGTTAGGAACCGCTCTTGTGAATCGGATCTTTGGTGCTGCTTGTGGTTGGGAGGCCGGTCAAGCTGCCGTCATCGCTGGACTCGAACAGCTGATTGTGGTGACTCCCCTGCTGCTGTTTGGTCTTGGTGTGTTGTCAGTCTTTGGTTTGGAGCGACTTGATCTGCCAAATCAGGAAACCGAATCTCTAGATGTGGTCGATCAGGATGTGGCAGACAACTCCAGGGACGGGCGTGAATCCCTGACGTTGCTTGAATTGCTTGGTCGTTTGCGATCGATTCCTCAGTTCGGACGATTTACGGGTGCTTTGTGCCTTTTCACCTTCAGCATGTTTCTCAATGACGCGGTGCTTGAGCCCTATGGCGCCGCGGTCTTTGACATGAGTATCTGTGCCACAACGGCACTGAATGCCTTCTTGGCAGTGGGCTTTTTTGTTGGACTTGGCCTCAGTGGTTTTCAGTTAGTCCACAGGATTGGCAACATTCGTACGGCCCAGTTTGGGGCGGTTTTTGCTTCGATTTCCCTCGCTCTGATGTTGCTGTCGGCGCCATGGCAGTCGTTTGAAAGTTTGTATTTTTCATTAACCCTTTTTGGTGTGTCGCTTGGAATCTGCATTCATGCAAGCTTCACGTTGATGTTTAGCTTTGTGGAGCCAGGAAGGGTGGGCTTATTGCTCGGGATCTGGGGGGCGTTGTATGCCTACTCCCGGGGAATTGCCACGATCAGTGGTGGTGGGCTTCTTACGCTGTTTAAAACATGGAATGGTGGCGATATGTTCGCCGCCTATGGCGGTGTCTTTGGCTTGCAGATGATCGGCTTCCTCGCGGCGGCTTTGCTAATGCACCGATTAGATGTTGCTGGGTTCCGCAAGAATGTGCAGTTCAGCGTTGGTGATGTCATGCAAGGTGCTCTGGACTAAGCGTCAAAGCCAAACAAGTTTTATCCTTTTGCACCAGTGCTGGTGCTTGTCTCCTTGCGCTGGACTCCGCTCCCGCATTTTCTTGTTTGTCGATCGAGCTTGCGCTGCATTCGAGCTGTGATCCCCAGTTCAGCTCCTCGCCACATTCGATCCATCTCACGGGTGAAATGTGCTGCAAGTTGTGGTGACTCAATGACCAGCAGGGTTTCGTCGTTGATGTGGGCGGCAGAGGGTGACCAGTTGAAGGATCCTGTGATCACTGTTTTGTTGTCGATCACGGCGAACTTGTGATGGACATCCTTGAGATGTGCCTCTCAGTTTGGTTTCTCAGGGATGCTCAGGCACTCAAAGCCAGAGTTCAAGCCGGTCTCACTGATTGAACTGGTTGAGATCGAGTAAAGCTACAGAGCACTAAGTGAAATTGGCTTTTGGCAGGGGTCAGCTTTAAGCCAGTTTTCAGTGATGGATCTGGATCTTGAGGAAAGCACCAACCCTGAGGAATAACAATGGTGCCTTGCAAGTGAGAGTCCGTCTGGACGGGAAGGATCATTTCATTAATCGTCTGGGTAGGTTCGATGACCCTGTTGCCAGGGCAAGGGCACTATCTATTTCAGCAGAGATCTGGAGCGATGCTCATCAAGGTGGACTTGATCCGACGTTGAATCGCTACCGACCGCTAGTGGATGGAAAGGATCTTGATTTATTAGAGGCGTTGAGGCAATTAATGGAAAAAAAGAATCAGGCAAGGGTGACCCATACCTATCGAACGGTCCTGAGGTTTGGTTGTTCGATTAAGAGCAAGCAGGATGTCGATTTTTTTATTGAGTGGATGGAGCAGAGAGGACTTGCAGCATCAACACAGTCCACGATTTTGAGCACCATCCGTAGTGTCCAACCCAAGAACAAGGCACTACATAAAGTCCATGTGAAGGTGCCTCATCGTTGTGTTCATCAAGAAGTGCTCAGTAAAAAGGAAATCCAACAGGTGTTGGAGGATCTGAAGTCAAATGAGGAATGGTTCTATCCCTGTTTTTTCTTTTGGATGAGTACAGGTCTCAGGAACTCAGAACTGATTGGATTGACTTGGGATGCCGTTCGATTGGATGAGGGTGAGGTTTTGATTAGTAAGACACTAAAGAGAGATGGCACTGCAACCCATAGAAGAATTTGGGGCAGTACCAAGACAGGTAAGAGCAGGGTCGTGCCGATCAATCCTCAGGTGGTTGAGATGCTGAGGCAGCATCGTTTAAGAATGCAAGAACTGGCAATGAATACTAAGAGTGGATTGGTATTCATTACACCAAGAACGCATCGGCATTTGTATGACTCTGGACTAGAGCACGTATGGAAACGTTCTCTAAGACGTCTAGGACTGCCTATAAGGCGCTTGTATTCACAAAGACATACATTTCTATCCCATGCCCTTGCATTAGGGAATTCACCTGCAGATTTGGCGGCAGTAGCAGGACATAGGACTGAACAATTACTGAATACTTATGCCAAACCAACCGGGAGAGTGCTACTTCCGAATTGGTGACTACCAAATAATCTTTGTAGAGGGTTTCACTGAGCAGTAGTTCTTAGAACAATCGTATAGTGACATATAACGCTCTTCAACTAAAACATTGGCATTGGCACCAAATTCTTTGTTGATCAACCAGGAAGTATATTTCGGAATAGTGCATTCTGTATTTTCTATCCATACGTTCCAAATGACTTTGTTTTCGTCTACAGTGAAATCCAACATGTCTTCGTAGAAGCAATCAAGGTCGTCGTCCGCTTTTTCCAGGATTTCCTTTGAGTCAAAGAAAAGTTGCTCTTTAGCGCAAAAAATATATCCTGTATTGGGGTTGTTTATTCCACCTTGAAAGTTTTCTGCGATCTCTGTCAGGATCTCCTGGTGCGGTGCTGCTAGAAGATGTTGGTCTAATTTTTGCTTGCTTATGGTGCGAGCAAGGGGTACTTCTGACTCAAAAATGCAATAAGTGTCACTCATGTTTTTTATGCGTTTGATTATGTGATTTGCCGCCGACCTTGTCGGCACACGTACAGTACACCTGTACTACTAGTTTGTCAACCCCTTCTGGGGTTGATCACCAAAGATCACCTCTGCGTCTACGAGCACGCTCATGCTTCTGCTTGATCAGATGGTTGATGGGTCCCTGGTGTCCTGATTGCTGCTGAGGTGAGCGCATGGGTTGCAGTTTCTGAACTTTGGGTGGTTTGCCGCATCCTTCTTCTTTAGAAGAATCTGATGACTCTCTTGCAGTAGTGCTAATGCTGTCATCGTTTTCGTTTTTATTGAAAATTGGTTTCTCAAACTGCAAACCTCCAATGCTTTCAAGAGCATTTGCAAATGTTGGACAGTTGGTCCCTTTACCTGTTGTGCCATGAAGTTCTCTTTCTTTGACGTAATCAAGATAGACATTGGGAAAATGATCTTTTAGGAAATTGTGAAATTGTCTACCGGTGCCGCATTTATGGCATTTGAAGTTGAGGCAACCGTTCTTGCTGTAGAAGTAACCCTTTGCTGTGGCATCGGTGATGCATTTTCCTTTTTTGGTTCTACCTGTTGATTGGCAGTAAGGGCAGCGCAGTTGGTAGGTGGTGCCTTTATCTCTGAAGTTGTATAGGTGCGCCGAAATTTTATTTAGATACCTGTGTTCTATGTTCATTCCTATATTGAATAACTTTCTTCCTAAGCATAGCACAATTTTCTAATTTTGTAAACCTCAAGATGTATAAATAACCTTGGAAAGGTTTGACAGATTATCTCTATGCATATCACCTAAGGGGTTGACAAATACTCTAAAATCGACTAGGATAACTTTGCAAAGGGAAAGCAAAATACTATATTCAAATTTATATTTTATATAGTTTAATTGAATTCATTAAAGAGATTGATCACGAAGTGATCAGTTGATTGAGTGTAGCGAAATCAACCCTTTAAAGCAGACTTCTCTTGAGATATCAACGATTTAACCTATAAAGCACATCAACAGTTTCTTAAGGCAGTCAGCATGAAGCAGAGACGGTTCTCTATACAGGTTTACTTGAATTACAAGGAATATTGTTCGTTGATGCCTTTAGTACAAGATTTACAAGATAGAACAGGAATGAGCAAATCCAAATTGATCAAACGTCTGATTGCCAATGCATCTCGCCAAACCAATAGATGAGTATTCAACTATCAATTACCCACTAGGGTTATCGGTTAACCCAAAACTATTTAGCACATACCTAGGAGAGTTCCTATGCAACCAAGAGTAGACGTCAACAGAAGCGTCAGAGATTTGATTTGGAAGTTGGAGAGAAAGCAAGTATTCGTGAGTCAGTTTGGTTCTGCTCAAAAGTTTTTAGAGTGGTCGTTAGAGAATGCAAACGAATGGTTTATTAAATATCCCAATAAGGAGTTAAAGAGACATGTTGACCTTTAAAGAGTTTTGTAAGATTGAAGAAGAGAATACTGCCAAACGAATGGAAAAGGCATATCAAAAAAAACAAAGAGAAAAGAAGATCAAGAAACTTATATCAATTGACTCCCATTGGAAGGGTCTTAATTGATTCACTTAGAAGCAGGAGAGTTTCGTTTTTCTAGTCGTCAGTGCCCTTCAATTGGACTCCTGGCATGAGTCAAAGGGTCAGATGAGAACTACAAAATCTTTTTGATAAAATGTTGATTGTTGGTTCTAAGTAGTTATGTCTATAGTTGGTGGTTATAGGAGATTCTGAATACAATTGATGTTCAATTGATATAAGTGTTTCGGTACCAGATGACTTACACCAATGATGAACTTCATAGGTTCCAACATCTGTCCCTTCAAGTTGAATCTGATAGACAACTTTTTCGGGATCTTCCTCGGTATTGATACTGCGAGAAACTAGTTTCGCCATTATCTTGGTTGAATAGACACGTATATTCTTATAATGTCCAATCTCATGCCATTGATCCCATTTGCTTTCTGGAATAAATGGACTCAGAGATATACTAGGTGTTTGTTTATTTGCCTCTACACTCGAAAAAAGATTTTCAAGTGGATTGGTTTGGATGAAATCCCATATCATTATATTTAAAATAAATAGAGGAATAAGAAACATTTGTTGACTTCAATGAGTTTTCGTTTTCATTGTTCTTAGAGAGATAATTGGAGATTCACGTCTATTTCGCTTTTGAACGTTTTGACAGGACCATTGATAGTAGTCTAAATGACATTCTGATGAAAGTCCAGGTGGTCGATATGGCGTCGCATAGCAGTGTATAGATCAATCTTTACTCTGACTTAACACAAAGAAGAACTCCATGATCACACTAAAAGCAGGGTCAATATTCAAGACAATTGTGATGAGAGATCATCACTTGGGTTCCAAGCATTCTTGGTTGGATATACTTTGGTATTCATGTTATGGTAATCAATATTTTCGCTGGTGAGATGAAAGCGAAGTTCTTCTTGATACTTATTTCTGTCGCTTTGACTGCTGGTTGCAGTCAAGACGATTATGCTGAAGCATTCCTGAGTGGTGACAACGTAAAATCTAGTTCCTCTAGTAATAGTGATAAATCGAATCAACCAATTATTAGTACTAAGAGACAAATTTCAAAACCTAGAAGCGATGGATATATGCGAATTGTTGGGGATCTTCGCTGGGATGAATTGACCAGCATTCCTGAGTGGAGGGAACGATTTAGTTGCCTTGGAAATGGTATTAATTACTCAAATCCTGAACCATTTGTTTCAGGAGAAGTGAAGAGGTTAAGTGATATAGACTGCAATTATACTGTCGGAGGCATAAAAATGAATCCGGATAGTGTTCAATTTCGAGAAAATGCTCGTTCTCCTTCCGGATATATGGCAAGCAGTGTTGACTTTGCAATCCCAGATCCTTCTCAGAGAAGAGCATTTTTGGAGGCAATTCGAGAAAAATATGAGATGATAGAAGGGGACACTGTCTATCATGTATCTCCTCCCTATACATACACTAAGTATTGTTCAAAATACACATGTTGGAGTTTTCTTGCCGGTATATGGGCAAAGCCAACACCTTATACAATTTCTATACTTGATAATGTAAGAACCAACTCTTCAGAATTTTAAATCAGTTTTCATGGAAATATTTCTGATTGATTAAGTCTTTGCACGATTCAAAGGATTTCTGCTGTGCTGTTGTTTTGAGAGTAAATCATGGAAACTAATTTTGGTGATCTGAATTTTATTTAAATGTCCAATATTGCTTCCATGTGCTAAATGTTTTTTCATAGGATTAAACGTGTGTATTTTAATGCTGTGTGGTCTTGCTTGTCTTTAAACTAAATTTGATTAAATGTTCTTTGCGTTATGCAATGTTTTTGATCGGTCAATCAATCAACCGTCACTCCAGTGTTCAGGCATCTCCTGCTGATCCCGCTTCTGCTGGCAGCAGCACTTCCTTCAACAGCAGAAGAACTGGTTCCTAAATCAGTTCCCAATCGTGATGAGTGGAACCGTTACTGTGAATATTATCTTGGCAAGTTTTTAGATAACGAAACCCGCCAGAACCCACAACGAGCGAAGGAACCAGAAACATTTGCTTTGGTGCTGGCACTCCAAACCAGGGCAACCTGCTCTTGCGAATATCGTGAGCATCAAGGGAAGGAGACCTTCACTTGGGATGACGTACTGGCAGCAAGAGATGTCTGCTATCCGAAATGGGATGACGTACAAGGTCTGATCAACGAATACCTTCCTGACGCCCCGTTCACACAAGAGCAGATGGAAGCGGTGATGGAGTCTGCTACCCCTGATTAGGGAAAGAAAAGGTCCATGAGGTTTCCATCTTAGGTAGTCTTTGTATGCATTCAATCACAACTCTCCTGCAGGTCATTTGAGGTGTCTTAGACGACTCTTTTTGTTAACAGCTTGAATTCTTTCCATTTCATTTTTACATCATTCAAAGACTTGATCAATTATGTAAGTCTCCACGCTTTTACGATGTATTCGGTCTTTTAATCATTTCGACTTCATAATAGACGGTTGTAAGTGTTGTTTATTGCAGGTTTTGCACTAGGATAACGACCTATGGATGGATGTTGCGCAACATATCTTGTGTATTGTGCCAATATATTTTTTCTTTCTATTCGGCTTATCCTGGTTTAGTTGCGGTTAATATTTTTGCACCATGCCCAATCATCTCCACTATTGCCGGTAAGGTTGCTCGGTAGAAATTTCCATCTTGAGCTGAATTCTCTGGTATTAATCTGGACCCCAAGATTTTGAGCAATCTCAATGTCTGCACATGCTCCATTAAAGTCTTTGAATTGTTTTCTGATTTCTGCTCTTTTCGAATATGATAGTCCGTTATTTGGTTTCAGCTGGATATATCTATTGAGGTCTTTTAGTTCCGCTTTGTAATTGCCAAGTTTGTAGTTTAAAAAAAAGGGTGTGTTTCGTATCTAGCGGAAAAGCTTGGGTTGATGCGAATGGCTTCATTTAAATCATTCAGCGCTTCTTTGTAATTTCCTGAGTCTATATGTATAATCCCTCGCCTGATATGATAGGACGTATAGTCATTTGGGTCAAGTCGGATTGCTTTATTGATGTCATTCAGCGCTTCTTTGTAATTTCCTGATTCCATATGTATACCCCCTCGCAAATTATAGAACCAATGGTCATTTGGGTCAAGTCGGATTGCTTTATTGATGTCATTCATAGATGCTATATTATTACCTAATTTGAGGTTTATTCCGACGCGCATTGCGTACACTTTTGCCCAAAGTGAATTGATAGTAGCAATAGTATTCCCCTCAATCCTTAGTTGGTTGGTGACCTTTTTTTTGTTTTTACTCTCTAATATCTTTTCTATAATGTTGAAGGATTGTTTCCAGTTTTTTTTGTTTGAAGGACCTCATTACCAAAGCCATGTAAAGTTTGCTTCTCGTGTATGCATTCCCTTCTTCATTGGCTATTCTGAGCACTTCCTTGAGATTACCTTTATTTAGCAGCTTTATAGCGTTATTGAATATTGTATGGTCGTTCTCAGTCATTGGCTCAGACATTGTATCCTTCAATTCCAAGTTCGATGCAATATGAATTGTTAGCCTTTTGCTGATGATATCGCAACTTTTCGATTGGCAATCTTTCTTGATTTGCTTTTCCTTGTTGCCAAAACTATTTCTTAGAAAGCCGCTTGCTAGCTTTGCATTGCTTTGCACAAAGTTATCATCAGATAATACCTCTTTTGCATGGACCTCTTGGGAAAATAAATAACAGGCAGCAAGGACAAGTGTTAGAGCTTTATTCAGCATGAAAGAATTTACTACGTATTTTCTGTGTTGATTGTTTCATCTGTGATGCTCGTAATCAGGATTTTGGCTTGTTTGGTGTTAGGCTTCGATTTCGAGTTTTTCTTTTTTATAAAAGATGGGTCGCTTTAAGGAGAAATTTTGGCTTTTCTTAGCTATTCTTTTTGTCGCTGCTTGTGGGGGTTTCCTCTTTTCTGGTTTTCATAAAAGATTTATAATACTTGAGTTTATTCATCCGTCCCGAGCGAGTGAATTGGATAGACAGATGGAGGGTGTTTTTGGCTTCATGGGTGGAGCGGGAAAAGTTTTGTGGTACGAAGCTGATAAGACCATTGAGGCTGGTCAGCACTATGCTTTTAAGGATGGAAGTAGCGACGAATCTGCTGTCATACAAAGCTCTTGTGAGGATAAAGTTGCCTTTATGAATGCAAATCATAATGAGCCCGCTGAGATTTTGGAGGGCGACTTAGATCGGCTTCTTTCTAAAGGAGCTATGCAAATAAGCTCTATCAAGAATAATATTAGTGTTGAATTAGTTCGCAAGTTTTGGATTTACACCGCTCCAAGAAAACAAGACTCTCCGTTCCTTTTTAATCTGTCGGGAAAAATTTCAAGTGTGGATGATAATTCTCCTGAAAGCTATACTTCTCAATCTCAGTCAAAAAGAAGCGCATATTGCTCTGGTCGTGTCGTGACGCTGCAGATTCCGAATTATGTCAGGCTTATTTCACTGTTCGACCACGATAGTGTTATTCGCTGATTTTCGATAGGAGCGTTGTAAGGGATCTGTTGCCCCTGATTGATCAGTGAACTTTCAACTGCTTTCCAGGACCTGATTAATCCGTTCTTGCAGCGTTTTCAGCCCAGGTGGTGACGCTCTTGGACTGTCAAAGCGCTTTCATTGAGATACAAAAAAAATATAAACGGCCTTAATTAATGATAGGGATCAGGTTTGACTTTGCTTATCTCCCAATCCGCTGAGCAATGGTCCCCTACCGCGCTTGTTCCCATGACATAAGTCTTTGAATTTAAGCCAATATATGTCCCAGTAACGTAAATATTTGGTTGATTTTTTTTGATAATGCAAGTTTCTTGTGTATTGGGAGTCTTGCCAAAAGTATCCGTAGATGGTGCAATAAGCACTCCCCATGTATGAGGCTTCAGAAGATTGAGCTTTTGTGCATCTTTGCAAATACCTGGCTTTGCACTGGCAGGATTAGGGTCACATTGCATCGAAGAATTACTTTGATGGTCTGTGCAAAATAGTGTCCAACCATCTTCACTGTTTGCCTTGTGTTCGCAAGATATTACAGAGGAGTGCATTCTGTATTCATCGAAAGCAAAGTTGACTGCGTATGACGGAATGGCTGCTATTAATGTCAGCAATAGTCCGATAAGGATCGACAAAAATCTAGAGTTCTCCTTCACGCCCTCTTTAATTGCACTTAGGCGGTAGAAGGGAAAGGATCGCGCCCAGATCAATGGAATTGCTAGGTCCAGAAAGCTGAAGGATGACACGACTGTTATGCGAGTTTCTTCTGGGGCTAATTTAATTACTGCTCCAATTAATGAGATAATAAAATACCCAATAGTGCAGGCATAAAAGTATGCCCAACACTTGATCTGTGCGGCTACGATTGGCGCAAAGAAGAAAGCCACCCACGACACTTCCGATAGTTTTCCGGTCCACAAGTAAACCTTGCTTATTAGTTTCCTGTCATTCTTGTTCTTTATGTATATAAAACCACCGGCCCCCTTTTCAAGGGTGCATTCGTTCGCTTTGAGATACTCGCTTATCTTGTCTATCTTCTTTTGCATTTGAGGCGAGATGTTCATCTTTTGATTTCTATTTTCTAGGAATTTTATCATCACCGCATCTTCGAGTGTGTATCGCTTTTTGTTGTGATTCACTTCAGGCAGTCGGGCATCCAGGTTTGCAAGATTTTGTGGATAATTACCCAGAAGCCACTCCCGTAGCCATTCCGCTCCCGCATTTTCTTGTTTGTCGATCGAGCTTGCGCTGCATCCGAGCGGTGATCCCAAGTTCTGCACCTCTCCACATCCGATCCATCTCGCGCGTGAAGTGTTTGGCGAGCAGGGGTGAATGAATGACTATCAAGGTTTCGTCATTGGTATGGGCAGCAGATGGAGACCAGTTGAAGCTGCCGGTGATCACGGTTTTGTTATCGATCACCGCGAACTTGTGGTGGAGTTTGTCGCCACGGGCAAGGCCAGGGGTGCCGACGCCTTGGAGTGGTTTGGTTAAGGGTTGATTGCCTGCCTCTAATTTGCAGAAGCGATCGGGCAGGGCCACTCCGAGAAGATCAAGCACTTCTGAAAAGGACCGGCTGGCAAATCCAGGGTCAGCAAGCAGCCGCAGCTTCACGCCAGCGGAGACCCTGTCGGCAAGTTTGTTGGTGAGCTGCTGCGCGGAGAACACGAATAAGGCAAGGTCAATCGTTTGTTTGGCGCTGCCTAGTTGACCCGCAATCAGATCAAGGCCATGTCCTGGATGTGTTTTTGCATGGGGTGGAAACAGCACTTTGATGTTCATGGAGCCCACCTTGACGGTCCGCAGAGGCTGGGAAGTTTTATTGCGTCCAAAGCGACTATTTTTCGAGCCGCCAGGGCCATCTCCCCACATCTGAGCAAACTCTTCTTTAAAAATAGATGCCAGAGCTGGACTTTGAATGTTGATCAGGTGATTTACATTGCCGCGAGTTTGTGTGGCTCCAGCATCACCATGGATTCCGGAATTGGTGAAGTTGGCGCTGCCAGTGATCACGCGTTCAGCATCGATGATGACAAACTTGTGGTGCATCAGACCACTGCCTTTGCTGCCGTCTTCGGTGTCATCAATCCAAGCAATTCGTCCGTTTCGAAGGATGAGTAGCGCGTCGCTCTCTCGTTCTTCTTGTGGACTCACAACACCGTTTTGGTCTCGATCAGCCAGAGCTTTTAAGCGCCTGAGTCTTTGGCGTCCATGACGACTGAGATCGAGCTCATGAGCTTGGCTCCATGGGGTGCTGTAGTTGTTTTCTAAAATGACTTTGATGTTCACCCCTCGGCGGGCTGCGGCAACAAGACTCTGGGCAATCTGCGGTAGGGAGAGCTCTTGGACCGCCACTAAAATTTCTTCGTCTGCAGACTGAATCGCATTAATCAGCATCTGCTCGAGATTGTCGCCATTTCTCCATTCTCCGCTTAAGGGACTTCGATAGCGACGGCCCCCGCGGTGGTTAAACCCGACATCGATCCCATTGGGTAAGGCCAGATCGATGGGCCTCTGTCCGAGCACAACACCAGCTCGGCTGCAACCACTTGCTAGGAGGCCAAAAGCAATCGATACGATCAGCTTACGTACAGGAAGCCTGTGTTGTGATCGATTCAAAAGGGAATGTTCGCTTCTCAGACTGAGGGTTCCACCCTCAGTGCGGCATCTCAGATGTCCGCAACATGGCGACAAACCAAAGAGTGCTCAAAACGAGCGCGACACCTACACCGGCGCCGATCCCCACTTTCGCCATGGTGATCGGCACAAGGATTGGGAAAGCCATGGCCCCTGCTAGGGGAGTGATCGCAACAAACCAACGCAGCATTGAGGAGTTCAGAATCAGAACCACTCAGCGCGTGCTTCGCTAGCGGGATTGCTGTTGTCTTCCGGTGTTACACGCTCAAAATTGAGGGTGATATTGCGCTTCTGTTCGCCATCAGCAGCCGTGGCTTCGATGGCATAGACCTGCTCACCATCGCGGAATGGCACCTGAATGCGGAAGGTGCCGTCGCTCGAAAGGGGCACATCTTCTTTGCCAATGGTGAGGCGTGCCGATGGATCTGTTGCGCCGTAAACGATTAGTTCCGCATCGGCAACGAGCCAAAACGAGCGCTGACGGGGAGCGACTCCACCCAGGCCGGACTCATTGCGTCCGCTGGCCCACAGGCCAACTCCCGAATCGTTGAGTCCACGCTGATCGGAACCCATCGAATCGCTTTCGTGAAGGATCTCGGAGCCAACGCGGCGACTGCGGAAGTGGGTCGTGGCGCTTTGATATAGACGTTCGTGCAACTTGCTGTCCGTTGGTTCTGGATCAGCCCCAGGCATGGTCATCGGCTGCACGGGAGCTGCAGCGGGTGTGGCATCCAGGCTGAAGGGGACAAACTGATCAAGAATTTGATCGCTTGGGTGGAGGGCTGGAACCCTTGCCACAGAAGAGAAGGCCAGGGAGATCCACTTGTTCTCAGACTTGTATCCAAGTTCAACGCGGTAGTCGCGATCGCAAAGAGGTACGGGCAAATACCACTCAGTGCTGTGGCTATCAACCGGCACTTCTTGGAGCGTATGGGGGTGAGATGAACCGTTCGCGAGTCCGGTTACATCGGCGAGACGCAGGCATAGGAAGGCGGCTCCTTCTGATTGAGCTTGCCGTCGATCGCTATCGGATATTTCCCAAAAAACGTAGGCCCACTGGGGATCTCTCGGCAGGAAAACGACCCGGGTCGTTGCTTCGGGCATGGAGGGAGCATGCAGCTCTGCCTCCATGGCTTCGAGGTCGCCATCGCGGCGATCCTGGCGCTCGGCGATAGCGCCAACAAGATCCTCCTTGCTCTTTCGGCTGTAGAGGGTGACCCCCAGATCACTTGCCATCTGGCGGAGCTGACGCAGCGTCAGGCGAGCTAGAGATGAGAGGGCTTGCGTCACGGACAACCAACCGAGTTTCTTCGGGATCAGTTTGCAGCCAACTTCCATTTTTCAGACATCTTTCATTGCTGTGGTCAGCATCTTCTGACTCCAGACCCCTGCTCTTAAGGTCTCAGTTGGCTGCTCCCACGCACTGGACTCACAAAAAAGGGGCCTGATGGCCCCCTCGACTTTCTTAGTTTTCGCAATGCTTTTGCGTGATTCAGCGACCGATGCTGCGGTAAGGAACCTTGGAGATGTAATCGATATCGGCACTCCCGCTGGGAGCGGCCCCGCGAGCGCCAGAAAGACCACGGACCCAAGGCAGGTAGTCCTCGGGGAAGCCGCCGCGCTTGATCTTGGCGCGGGCCGGGATCGATTTGACCGTGCCGGTGTAGATGAATTGGGGGAACCCAAGAATTCCGCGGTAGTACTCGTCGTAGCGAGGACTGGTGATGTTGAACGGTGTGTCTCCTAGCTCTCGTCCGGGGAGCACGCGGTTGCGCTGATAAGGGACTGTGTCGTAGCCAAAGGAGTCGAGATATTCCTCACTGTCGAGCAGCGCATCAACCATCCCGGTCACGCCTTTGGTGGCAATCACGATCGACCAGGCGATCTCTTCTGATTTGCCGCTTGTCTTCCGGCCCAAAAGCTTTTCTACGAGATGGCGAACCACCTTGTAGTTGCTGTTGAAGCCATAAAAACTTCTCTGGAAGGTGTCTGAGAGGCAGAGGCCACGAACGAAATCGCGGACAGTGATCTGACCGTCTCGGAGCTGGGATTCCAGATTCACGTCCCGATCGGACTTGAAGGCGTGGAAATAAATCTGCCTGTAAGCCCCTTCAATCACGGACTTCAAATTGTCCGCATCCATGGCGATGTCCATGGAATAGGCCCGTGGCACCTCTTCGGATGCGACCCGTAGCGCCGCCACCCTTGAATTTTGGGTGATCGGTGCGTACTGCAACAGAGGAATGGCCACGCAAACTTCAACATCCTTCGTTTGTGATCGTAGAAGAAGAGTCCGGTGCACCTCTTCCTCTCCGGTCAGCACTCACAGTCCGTAATAGTTACCGCGGTCTGTTTTTACCAGCCGAATGGGGCTGAAAGGGGTCGCAATGACGCGTCCTTGGCCCCTGCTGGTGCCTCTGTAATGTCCACGCTGTCGTCGCTTAAGCGCGTTTCCATGCAAAAGGAGGCGTTGTTGGAAAGCCCTTCCACCGTGCTGGATCGCAGCCTTACGTTCGGGCTGGTGAACCAGAAGCGCTCCCAGACGTTCATGGTCTCGTAGCTGGTGCACAGGATGAGACCGTCCTGTTGATCCATTTGGAAGGTCGAGGTGGCCGGTGCTTTTTCGGCGTAGCCCAAATCTCGAAGCAGGGTGCCGCTGCGTCCGTCATCGCCATCTGGGATGAGACCAAAGATTGTTTCGCCGTCATGGGCGTCGCCGTTTTGATCCCAGGCCATCGAGGCGCTCCAACGCACAAAGCTGCCTCCTGCAATGCTCCCCGGGGAGTGGCCGTGTTGTTCAGCCAGTGTTTGCAGGCGTTGGTCGTCCTGATCGAGATCTTCCACAACGATGAGGGATCCACCCGCCTCTGCTCGTCGGTGCAACAGGTGATGAACACTGCGTTGCGATCGCCAACGACCGCAACTCTGTTGAAAGAAATGGACAGCGTTGGGAATGGCCGAGGTCATGAGGGGGATGACACCTGTATTGGATGATCGCAGTTCGAAGGGTGGTTGTGCGGCCCCTCGAGCCTGGCTTTGCTCGCCCTGGTGCTGGCCTCAATGAGCGCTTCCAGGTTGAGTTCCAGCGGAGAGAGATCTTGTTGTTTGGCGAGATCTTCGAGCTGCTGCGCTGCCGCTAAAAATTGGTTGAGAAGTAAGTCGCGAAACTGGGGTTCGTCCAAAAATTGTGGCTGCTGCAACAGCCATTGCTCGAGCGTGCGTCGGTCTGGAAGGGGGCCTGATTGACGCGGATCTGCGATGGCTTGAAAGCTGCGTAGGCAGTGGGCCAAGAGGCGAAGGTGGTGGCGATCGAGGTTGGGAAGCAACGTGGCTTCAATCCGCTCGGCATCAGATCGAGACAAGGGGCCTGCACTAAAGGTCGGCTGTTCAGGCATGGGTTAGTCCTGCTTGGGGGCGATGCTGAATCCACAGGAATGTCCTGATTCCAGGCGCCAGTGCACGCGCTCGACGAGACAGTCGGGAAAGGTGTGCCTGATCAGCTGCAGCTCTTGATCACAGACCGCTGGATACTCCTCGGCAATTCTTTGAACTGAGCAGTGAAATTCACTGATGCACCAACCTGGACCCGTGGGGGCTGGCTGAATGTCGCTGACGTAACCCTCCTTGAGGCGGAGATTCACCAGCGCGCGGACTCTCTCTTCGAGCGGTGCATTCCCCAGCTGTTTGCGATAGAGGGTGGCTTTCTCCAGAGCTTGCTGGCGGAGGAGATCAGCCATCACCTCCGGTGACAAGGTCGCTGCCATGGACTCCAGCAGACCTAAGGCGAAGTTCTCGCTGCCGTCAGGGAAGTGCTGGTGCCCTTTCGCTGTGAGTCTCCACAGGTTGGATGGACGCCCAGGGCCGGCTGGCGTGGGACTGGCCTCCACGAGTTCTTCGTCCTCAAGACTGCGCAGATGCCGGCGCATGGCTTGCACAGAAATTCCCAACGTCTGTGCCAATTTCGCCGCACTGGTTTCGCCCTGCCGGAGAAGCAAGGTGAGTGTGGTCTCGCGGGTCGGGGCCTGAGCCTGAGCTCCCATGGGATGAAGCTGTTGAACTCACCATGCCACGGGAAGGCTGGAATCGGCGTGTGAATCCGCCGTCGCCTTCGACAGGGTTAACGACGATTGGACCGATCTCTGCTCAGCGGGTGTTCGCCCCTTCAGAATGATGGGGTCTCCGGACGATGGATCAGTGCCCTAGTCTCCTAGAAACGAAACCTTTTTGTTTCGTATCTCGGTCCTGGCCTGACCCTCGGCCGGGGTGTATTCAGACTTCGCTTCTGACTACGTCCTCTCCTTTCCCCCCTTGAGCCCAATGTCCGATGCGTCCGCTGGCAGCACAGAGCCGACAGCTGAAAGCCTTGAGGTCATTCGCAAATTTGCCGAAACGTACGCCCAACGAACCGGTACTTATTTTTGTAGTGATCCCGGAGTGACGGCAGTTGTCTTAAAGGGTCTTGCCAAGCACAAAGATGATTTAGGTGGAGCGCTTTGCCCTTGTCGTCATTACGAAGATAAGCAAGCTGAGGTGTCTCAAGCCTTTTGGAATTGTCCCTGCGTGCCGATGCGCGAGCGGAAGGACTGCCACTGCATGTTGTTTCTCACAGAAGACAATCCCTTCCGCTGCGAGGAACAGACCATTAATACTGAAACGATTCACGCCACGGCAGGTTGAAGTCCATGACCAGTACCTCCACACGCGATCTCGTTAGTCAGCCGTACAAGTACGGGTTTGTCACTGACATTGAAACCGAGAAGATCGCTAAAGGTCTAAGCGAGGAGGTGGTGAAATTGATTTCTTCTAAGAAAAATGAGCCGAAGTTCCTCCTTGATTTTCGGCTCAAGGCTTATCGCCATTGGTTGAAGTTGGAAGAGCCTGATTGGGCTGCGTTGGGTTATAAAGCAATCGATTACCAGGATATTGTCTATTACGCAGCGCCAAAGCAACAAGAGAAAAAGCAAAGTCTTGATGAAGTTGATCCCAAGCTTCTTGAAACATTTGAGAAATTAGGGATTCCTCTGAGCGAGCAAAAAATACTGAGCAATGTGGCTGTCGATGCTGTTTTTGATAGCGTTTCGATTGCCACTACCTACAAGGAAAAGCTTGCAGAGCATGGAGTAGTGTTTTGCTCCTTTAGTGAAGCTGTTATTGAACATCCGGAACTGATCGAGAAATATCTTGGTTCAGTTGTTCCTAGCAGTGATAATTATTTTGCGGCATTAAATTCTGCTGTCTTTAGTGATGGGTCGTTCGTGTTCATTCCTAAGGGTGTGGAATGTCCTATGGAGCTATCCACCTATTTCCGGATCAACTCTGGCGATACTGGCCAGTTTGAACGCACGTTGATTGTTGCGGAAGAAGGTGCGTCGGTGAGCTACCTGGAAGGGTGCACTGCTCCGATGTTTGATACCAATCAGCTTCACGCAGCTGTTGTGGAATTGGTTGTTCTAGATGATGCTTCGATTAAGTATTCCACGGTTCAAAATTGGTACGCTGGCGATGAGAATGGTGTTGGTGGTATTTATAATTTTGTGACCAAGCGCGGTCAGTGCCGCGGTGATCGAAGTCGTATTAGCTGGACGCAGGTGGAAACGGGATCAGCGATCACTTGGAAATACCCAAGTTGTGTGTTGCAGGGTGCTGATTCGGTTGGTGAGTTTTATTCCGTTGCTCTTACGAATAATTGTCAACAAGCAGACACGGGAACAAAAATGGTTCATGTAGGACCACGAACCCGTTCCACAATTGTTAGCAAAGGGATTAGTGCTGGTCGGTCAAGCAACAGTTATCGAGGCCTTGTGCAAGTTGGTCCAAATGCCAAGGGTGCTCGTAACTACAGCCAATGCGATTCGATGCTGATTGGAGATCAAGCTGCCGCCAACACGTACCCCTACATTCGCTCCCAACAGCCTCAAGCTGCGATTGAACATGAGGCCAGTACCTGTCGCATGTCGGAAGATCAATTGTTTTATCTCCAAAGTCGAGGCATTGGCTTTGAAGAAGCTGTGTCGATGATGGTGAGCGGTTTCTGTAGGGATGTGTTTAATCAACTTCCCATGGAGTTTGCGGCTGAGGCCGACAAACTTCTCGCCCTCAAGCTTGAGGGTTCGGTGGGCTAATCCCAGCACCAAGTTTCCGAATACTCGTTTCCCTCTTCCTTCTCTTCTGACGTGATCCGTCCTGACGCCGAGCCTCTCCTTGAAATCAATGATTTGCATGCGTCCGTTGAGGGCAAGCCGATCCTGAATGGGGTGACCCTGACGGTGAAAGCCGGCGAGATTCATGCCGTGATGGGGCGGAATGGCAGCGGCAAGAGCACGTTGTCCAAGATTTTGGCCGGTCACCCCGCTTACAAGGTGACATCGGGTTCCGTGCGCTACTTAGGCCGTGACCTTCTTGCGCTGGAGCCTGAGGAGCGTTCGCGTCTTGGTGTGTTTTTGGGATTCCAATATCCGATTGAGATCCCTGGAGTGAGCAACCTGGAGTTTCTGCGGGTCTCCACGAATGCCCGGCGCGAAAAGCAAGGTAAGGAGGAATTCGACACGTTTGATTTTGACGATCACGTGCGTGAGCGCTTGCAAGTGGTGCAAATGGACCCTGCATTCCTGGAACGCAGCGTGAATGAAGGCTTTTCTGGTGGCGAGAAAAAGCGCAACGAGATTCTTCAGATGGCCCTGTTGGATCCAGTGGTCGCGATCCTCGACGAAACCGACTCTGGTTTGGATATTGATGCCTTACGCATCGTTGCTGGCGGTGTGAATCAGTTGGCAAGTCAGGACAACTGCACGTTGCTGATCACCCATTACCAAAGGCTTTTGGATGAGATCACTCCGGACTACGTGCACGTGATGGGGGCTGGCCGCATCTTGCGTACGGGCGGGCGTGAGTTGGCTCTTGAGTTAGAAGAGATCGGTTACGACTGGGTGGATCAGCAGCTCGCGGCCGAGGGGGTGGCCTAACGATGGTGATGCCCGAGGGTTGGTTGACACAGCTCCCTGCACCAGCGGGGACACTCGAGCCAGTTCAGCGCCGAGGACGATTGGCGCTGTCAGAGCAGAGGTTTCCCAGTAGGAGACAAGAGGCCTGGAGGCTCACGGACCTCACTCGCCTAGAGGCCCTGTTTCAGTTGTCACTCGCTGATCAAAGGAGTGATTCCTCCAGTGCAGATAGCTGGCCGCCTGTTCCTGAGCAGGCCCTGAGGCTTGTGATTGATGGCAGCCAGGATCCCCTGCAGGGGGTGGCATTGCCGGAAGGAATTTCGTTGCTCGAAGGGGCTGAGTTGGAGCAGGCCCTCGGCCATACCCTGTCTCGCTGCCACTGCGCGTCGGATTGGCCGGTGGAGCTGAATCACGGAGTGAGTCAGCAGATTTTGGCGTTGCGCATCCGCGGAAAAGTTCCACCCGTTGAGCTGGTGATGGTCGCGTCCGACGCCATGTTGGTTCCAACCAGGGTTTTGTTGCTGGTTGGAGAAAAAGCCGAGCTCGAGTTTCTTCAGGTTGTGAGCGCGAAGGGCCAGGCTGCCCATAGTCATCTGCTCGAAATTCATCTCGGCCAGGAATCCAAGGTGAACCACGGTTTGCTTGCTTTAGGGGATGGTGGCGAGTCTTTGCTCGCCAACCTGGCTGTGGAGCAAGAGACGCGCAGTCATTACTCCCTGGTTTCCGTGTCTCAGGGCTGGTCGTTCGGGCGACTGGAACCGAGTGTTGTGCAGGTGGATGGCCAGGCTTCTGCTTCCATTCATGGTCTTTCCGTCACCGCTGCTGACGAGCAGTTTGCGGTTCATACCGCTGTGCGCTTTGAGGGGCCTGAGGGCACGCTTGACCAAGTGCAAAAAACGATCGCGGCCGATCGCTCTCACAGCATCTTCAACGGAGCCATTCAAGTGCCCAGGCCGGCGCAGCGCACCAATGCCTCCCAGCTCAGCAGAAACTTGTTGCTCTCTGGGCGCGCCCGCGTGGATGCCAAGCCCGAGTTGGAAATCGTGGCCGACGATGTTCGTTGTACCCACGGGGCCACCGTGAGTCAGCTTCAGGAGGATCAGCTTTTTTACTTGCGCAGTCGCGGCATTACGCAGTCTTCGGCCGCAACCTTGCTGCTGCGTGGTTACTGCAAGGAGGTGTTGGACCGCTTGCCTCTCAGTGCCTCGCAGCGCTGGTTGGGCGGCAGCTTGCAGGTCGGAGGGATGACCCCATGACAACACTTCCCCGTAACACCTGCGTGTCTATTGTGGAACGAGTTCGTGCCGATTTCCCGATTATTGACCAGGTCTCAGGATCTGGTCAGCCCCTGATCTACCTGGATCATGCGGCGACCAGTCAGAAGCCCCGTGTCGTGCTCGATGCGGTTCAGCACTACTACGCCTGCGACAACGCCAATGTCCATCGCGGAGCTCACCAGCTCAGTGCCCGTGCCACAGAGTCGTTTGAGGGGGCTCGTTCGATTACCGCTGGCTTGATCGCTGCATCCAGCGCGAAAGAAATCGTGTTTACGCGCAATGCCACCGAAGCCATCAACCTGGTGGCTCGCAGTTGGGGTGATGCCCAGTTGAAGGCTGGTGATGAGGTGCTGCTCACCGTGATGGAGCACCACAGCAATTTGGTGCCTTGGCAATTGCTCGCTGAGCGGACGGGTTGTGTGCTTCGGCATGTGGGGGTGACCCCTGAGGGCACGCTTGACCTAGCGGACCTGCGGGATCAGCTCACTGAGAGGACACGCCTGGTGAGCTTGGTACACATCAGCAACACCCTGGGGTGCTGCAATCCGATCGAAGAGATTGCAGCCCTTGCCCATGCTGTTGGGGCCAAGGTGTTGGTGGATGCCTGTCAGAGCCTGGCTCATAAACCCATTTCGGTGCAGAGCCTTGGCGCTGATTTCCTCGTGGGCTCTTCTCACAAGCTGTGTGGCCCCACTGGAATGGGCTTTCTATGGGCTGCGGAAGAAACGTTGATGGCGATGCCGCCCTTCCTTGGTGGTGGCGAAATGATTCAAGAGGTGTTCTTGGATCACAGCACCTGGGCGGACCTTCCCCATAAGTTTGAGGCGGGTACGCCAGCCATTGGTGAAGCGATCGGCATGGGTGCTGCGATCACCTACCTGCAAACGCTTGGATTCGATGCGATTCAGGCGTGGGAGGCGGAGCTCACCACCCATCTGTTTGGCCGGCTTCAATCGATTGATGGTCTGCGCATTCTTGGCCCTACGCCTGAGCAGCAGCCTGATCGTGGTGCCCTTGCCACGTTTGTGGTGGAGGGTGTTCATGCCAACGACATCGCCGCCATGCTTGATCTAGCCGGTGTCTGTATTCGTAGTGGTCACCATTGCTGCCAGCCGCTGCATCGCTTGTACGGAGTCACAGGCTCCGCTCGCGCGAGCCTCAGTTTTTGTACGACCCATGCTGAAATCGATCGCTTTGCTGATGAGCTGGTGAGTGTGATCGCGTTTTTCCGTGAAAACAGCTAGCGATTCCCTAAACGGGTTGAAGCAGAGCTACGGCCTCAGCATTGTGTTGACCGATCCAAGCCCAGCGGATTGACCAACCCTTGGTTTTGGCGTGCTGCTCGAGCCAATCACGATTGGCGGGAAAGTCATGGGTTTGGATGTGTTGGGAGATGGAGTGTCGTTGACTCTGAGAGAGGCCAGGCCATTGGTTGATTCGTTGGCAATATCTTCTGAGGTAGTCCAATCGTGACTCTTGATTAGGACGGAAGACATCCGCCCAGATGAACAGTCCATTGGGTTCGATGTGCTTCCTGGCACCCTCGAGAAACAGCAGCTTTTGGCCTTGATTGAGATGGTGTAAGGCGAAGGATGAGTGGATGAGGTCTACACGATTGTTTTGGCTGGAACAGGCCCAGTTCAAGAGATCGCCCTGCTCCCAGACACAGGGGTAGGGAACGGAACCAAGATTGCGTTGGGCGAGCGGCAGAACGGCTTGGGTAAGGTCTAAACCGACGTACTTTTTGAGTGGAAGGGTGCGGAGTAGCGGCGCTAACTGCCCGAGGTCTCCACAGCCCAGATCAACCATGGCAACGGCTTGAGTCTGGTCCTCTCGTTGGGCCAGCCATTGATGGATCCCAGCGGTTGTGGCCTCACTGATTTCACAATGCTCCATCAGGTTGTGTTCAACCAGGATTCGGTAGGTGGCCCATTGCCTTTCAAAGAGATCCACGCATGGTTCACATCTGGGCCACACGATGGCACCTTGAATGAGCCCTTTCCACCCCTCGCGTTTGCAACTCCCAACTTTGTTTTTGGTGGTCCTGGGAGGTCGTACGGATCAAAGCTTGATCGAGCTTCACGATGTGCGATTTGTCGTCGGTGGCTGCATCGAAGACACCTATCCCGAGCTTCGTCGTCAGTGGTTCGGTCGCCGTCGTGGCTTGCATCTCGATAGCTACATGGCCGTGCATTGCATTGACGGTTGGCGCGTCACTCTTGAGCCGGAGCCTTCTTCAGAGAAGCAGCGGCTGTGGTTCGTCAACCTTGGGGCCTATCAGCCCGACTCCCTTGCAGAACTGCATCGCTTTGGACTCGTGGTGGCCCCCTCGCGGCAAGCGGCCAAAGCAACAGCCAAGAAGCGCTGGTTGTTGGATGCGATTCAGCAGCACAAGGATGATCTCAGCGCCGTGGATGATTGCTTGCTGATTGAGCAGTTGTCGTTGACAGAGAACAACAGTGTCTATGTGCATCTCCATCGCCAGCTCGATGGGGAAAGTCAGAATCAGGTGCCTGATTGGTTTGGATATCGCCCGATTTAATCAGCCGATCTGAGCGCTCCAACAGGGAAAAAGGCGCGATCTGGCCGATTCACTTCCTGGATCGTGCTCATCAGAGAATGGAAGAAGCCATGCGGCTCTTGCCGTTGATTCGACCATGAACATTGATGGCCAGGCTTGGCGGACGATTTGGCTGGAAGCCGATCAGCGCTCCGTGGGTGTGATCGATCAAACCCTGTTGCCCCATCGCTTGATCACCCGAACCCTGACGAGTTGTGATCAAGCCGCAGAGGCGATCAGCACGATGGTGGTGCGGGGCGCACCATTGATCGGTGTGACCGGCGCCTACGGCTTGATGCTCGCCCTGCAAGACGACGCCAGCGATGCGGGCTTGGGCCAAGCCTTCGATCAGCTCAACGCCAGTCGCCCTACAGCGGTGAATCTGCGTTGGGCCTTAGAAAGGGTTCGTGATCTGGTGCATCCCTTGCCTGAAGCGGAGCGTGCGGCGGCAGCACGGCGGGAGGCGGCGCTGATTGCCGATGAAGACGTGGCGATGTGCGAGTCGATTGGGGCGCATGGGTTCGATCTATTCCAAGCGCTGGCAGAGCAGCGACCTAGCGCACGACAGAACGAGCCGTTTCAGGTGCTCACCCACTGCAATGCGGGCTGGCTGGCGACCGTTGACTGGGGAACGGCTTTGGCACCGATTTATAAGGCCCATCGCGCTGGGTTGAACATTCATGTGTGGGTGGATGAAACCCGGCCGCGCAATCAAGGGGCCTCGCTCACGGCCTATGAGTTGGCGCGGGAGGGGGTTCCGCACACCGTGATTGTGGATAACGCAGGTGGTCACCTCATGCAGCATGGACAGGTGGATGCTGTGATCGTTGGGACCGATCGCACCACGCGCTGCGGCGATGTCTGCAACAAAGTTGGCACCTATCTCAAGGCCCTGGCGGCTCACGACAACAACGTGCCTTTTTATGTCGCCCTGCCGACGTCCACGATCGACTGGCGTCTTGCGGATGGGGTGGCAGAGATCCCGATTGAAGCGCGTTCTGCTGAGGAGGTGACGTCCATTCAGGGGCGAGTGATTGCGGGGGGGGCGGCCGGTGAAATTGTGAGCGTGCAGCTCACGCCTGATGGTTGTGCTGGGTTTAATCCGGCGTTCGACGTCACCCCCGCGCGGCTTGTCACGGCTCTGATCACCGACCGTGGTGTGGCGCCAGCCACTGAAGTTGGCCTGAAGGAGCTTTACAACCGTGGCTGATTCAGGGAGAGGGATGAACGAGAACGAGCGGGCCTTGCGCTGCGAGCTCGTGGACGTGGCCCGCGCCATGAACAGCACCGGCTTGAATCAGGGCACATCCGGCAACCTGTCGTTGCGGATTGAGGGGGGATTGTTGGTGACTCCCAGCTCCTTGGCCTACGACCAGATGGAGCCGGAGGATCTGGTGGCGATCGATTTTGACGGTCAACCTTTGCCAAGCGGACTCCCTCGCCGTGAGCGGAGACCCTCGTCCGAGTGGCGCTTGCATGCCGATGTTTTGGCGGATCGTCCCGATGCCATGGCGGTGTTTCATTGCCATCCCATTCATGCAACGGCGCTGGCCTGCCATGACCGGGGGATTCCGCCGTTCCACTACATGACAGCGGTGGCTGGTGGTGATGACATTCGCTGTGCTCCCTACGCCACCTTCGGGACCGCTGCGCTATCAGCCCACACGGTGCAGGCGCTGCAGGACCGGCAGGCCTGCCTGCTGTCTCACCACGGATTGGTCAGTTTGGGACGGGATCTTGATCAGGCTCTGAAGATTGCCGTTGAGGTGGAGACGCTGGCACAGATGTATTTGCAAGCGCTGCAGCTGGGGGAGCCTCCGCTGTTGTCCGCATCACAAATGGAAGAGGTGCATCGGCAGTTCCGTGGGTTGGGATATGGCCAAGCCTCTAAAAATTGAGGTGTTGGCGGAAAAAACGCTCAGTCGATTCCAGAACAGCTATTTGCACGGCGCTATCTCGGAAGCCATGGCCTTCTTCTGGGAAGGTGTGCACCTCCACTGGGATGGCATTGCGGCGTAGGGCCTCGGCCATGCGTTCGGTTTGCTGCGGCAGGACGACCTTGTCTTTGAGACCCTGGAAAAAGATCACAGGACAGCGAATCTGGTCCGCATGGCCCAGCGGCGAGCGCTGCTCATAGAGATCCCGCTCTTCGGGCCAACGGCCGATGAGGCCATCCAGATAGCGGGCTTCAAAGCGATGCGTCTCGGTGGCTAAGGCACTGGGATCGCTTACGGCATAGCGGCAGGCACCGGCGCGGAACACATCGGTGAAGCAGAGGCAGGCCAGCGTGGTGAAGCCACCGGCGCTGCCCCCTTCGATGGCGACGCGGCTCGGATCTGCGCGGTTCGTGGCAATCAAGGTTTTGGCGGCTGCGGCGCAATCGTTGACATCCACCACGCCCCAGCCCCCCTGAAGCCGGTCGCGGTAGGTCCGGCCAAAGCCTGTGGAGCCACCGTAATTCACGTCCACCACGCCCCAGCCCCTGGAGGTCCAGAACTGAATTGCGAGGTTGAGGCCGCGGCGAGCCATGGATGAAGGCCCGCTGTGACTCTTCACCAGCAGTGGCGACGAGGCATCGGCTCCCCCAACAGGGGGGTAATACCAGGCATGGGTGCGTTGCCCACCGGATCCGTCAAACCACAGCGATTGCCCCACGCTGATTGCGTTGACCTCCATGGCGGCGGAGGCGGCTGGAGTGTGTCGCCAGGTTCCTGCGCCCAAATCGAGCTCGAGCAGTCCATGGCCTGTGGTGCTGTTGCTGGCGATGGCGACAGCCCGGCCATGGGATGCGTGCAGATCGGCCAGATCGTTGAAGGGTTGTTCCACCCTCTCTGCCGAGCCATCGAGACCGAGCCGTTGCAACTGCCATTCACCTTGATCACAGACGGCGGCTAACAGCTTCTCCCCATCCCAAGCGGTGGTACTCATCCCAAACACCCACTGGGGCATTGCGGTCTCCTTGGCCATGGGCCAAAGGCGTTGCCAGTGGGTGTTCATGCTGTCGGCGTTGGGATGGCGCATCAGATTCCACCAGCCACTGCTGTCCTCTGCCACGACGAGGCTTCCATCCGGCAGCCATTGGGGCTGAAACACGGAGATCCCCTGGGCCTGGGATGGTTCAGCGCCCGCGATCCCACGGCAAGCTTCTATGGAGCCAGAGGCCGTCAGTCGCGCCAAGACGAGCTGGGAGCAATCCCAAGGCATGGAGGGTTGTTGCCACTCCACCCAAGCCAGATGGGTTCCGTCGGCATTGAGGGCGAGATAGCCCGCGAAATCAGCAGGCTGATGGACGACAACAGGGGTTTGATCCCGTTGATCGAGGGCCACGCTCACCAAGCGATCACAACCGGACTCCTCGATCACGCCCAACCATCGTGAGCGGAGAGGGTCAATCACGCCGCCCCCCAGCGCGCTGTCACGGGGGGCGGTCAGCCGTTGGGGGCTGTCGAGGGCGTCTAGCGCTTGGGGGTTATCTCCATCAAGACCTGTCCAGGCTTGGAACCAGAGGCAACCGTCGTCGTCATCAACCCAAACCAGCTGGAGTGTTCCTTCCGTTAGCGCCGCCGTGAGCGGCGCGCCGCCGTAGTCGTGCACTCTGCTGCGCAAATTGATGGGGGCTGGTGTGAGCTCCAGAGGTGTGGCTTCTGGCTCCCCCCAGCGCCGGATGCATGCTGTGGTGCGGCCTTTCTCGTGGGGACGCTGCTCGAGCCAGAGCAGCCAATCCCCCAGCAGCTGCGGAGCTCGCAGCAGCGAAGTCCGTCCGAGAGCGGTTGTGGCGGGTAGGGGCTGTTGCAGAGACATGTCGAACGGATCAAGCAGAGATCAGGTCTGCCTAAGATCAGAACAATTTCAAGGTAGGAGGGGTTTTGGCTAGGAGCTTCGCCCAGTTGGCACGATCGGCTGAGAAGAGCAGCTCCTCCATTGCCGTGCCTAAGGAGCCCTTAGAGAGTGCTCCGCTCAATATCTATACCCTTGGCGACGACGCGCTACGGGGTGATGCGCGCAGGATTGGCAAGGTGGACGAGCGTGTGCGCGACTTGGCCCGTGACATGTTGCGCAGCATGTACACGGCCCGTGGCATCGGCTTGGCGGCACCTCAGGTTGGGGTGCATCAGCAATTGCTGGTGATCGACCTCGACCTTGAGACGCCAAGCACCCCACCCCTTGTCCTGATCAACCCTGAAATCACCACCTGCAGCGCATCGGTGGATACCTATGAGGAGGGCTGCCTCAGCATCCCAGGGGTGTATCTCGATGTGGTCCGTCCGACGGCCATTCAGTTGAGTTTCAGGGATGAGATGGGGCGACCCCGCACGATGAAGGCCGACGGCCTGATGGCGCGTTGTATTCAGCACGAGATGGATCATCTCCGTGGGGTGCTGTTTGTGGATCGCGTGACCGATGCCACTGGCCTTAACAAGGAGCTAAAAGATCATGGCTTCCTCGCCAAGGACGTCCGCCCCATGACGCCTTAAACCGATGCCGATGAAACCCCTTTCTGGCCTGTTCCTGGCCCTGGCATGTGTGCTCGGAATCGCAGCTACAGGCTGTGTTTTTGAATTGGCATATGGGGACCCTGATCTGGGCGTGAATCCAACGCGATGGATCCTTGGTTTGAGTCTTCCGGCAACGCTTGGGTCACTTTTAGTCGCGATTCGTCTCAACAAACCGGCCTGATGGCACGTGCTCAGACGCAAAGGGACTAATACGATCCCCTTAATGAACGGATTTGATTGATGGGCCGTCCTTGGAACGCTGGTGTTGCTTGTGCTGTGTTTACGGCAGCTGTCGCCACAGGTCTGCCGCAAGCAGCGAGAGCTCAAGGATCCGTCTTCACTGCTGCAGACGTTGACGAAAGTCAATTTGTGATGGTGTCGGCTCCCATCGGTAAGGGTGAGAGCTCTCAGCTGAACATTTATGAGCAACGGACCAGCGCCCGGCCGTGTTTTGCGGTGTCAGGAGCTTCCCCTGCAGTGGTTGATCCCCTGTTGGCCAGTTTTGACTTCACCGGAATCTGTAACCGCTATATCGATGGCAATGGCTATTCCCTGCGCATTGGCGGCGATGACCTTGGAACGCGTTATCGACTCTCCGTGATCAAAACCGGTTCCGATATCGAGCTCTTGGCCGTCCCGACGCGTGATCCGTCCCGTCCCACCATGGTGGTGGCTCGCTCAGGAGGGCCTGGAAACGGTTTCCTCAAGCTGAATCTTGAACCGGGCTGGAAGCTGATGAGGCGTCAATACGGCAAGCGCACGCTGGGACATCTTTATGTTTACCGGGATGACATGCCTGGATCACCAGGCGCTCTTTGAGCCATTTGCCGATCGCTTGCTACATTGCTGAGCTGGAAATCCTCGCTTGTTGAATGACTCAGGTCACGGTTGGAGAAAACGAAGGCATCGAATCTGCCCTACGTCGCTTTAAGCGTCAGGTCTCCAAGGCCGGCATCTTTGCGGATCTCAAGCGCCTGCGCCATCACGAAACCCCAATCGAGAAGTACAAGCGCAAAGCTCAGCAGCGTCGTCGCCGTCGTTGATTCGTTCGTAGTTTTGGCTTTTAGATCGGCGTGCCATGACGGATTGATTCCTGTGGCACGACGAATGATCGGTATTTCGACTGTTTCTTTTTCTTGCATGCCTGACGAGACTGGGTGCATCTCGGAGGAGATCCACCATGGCATTCATGTTTAGTTCGCTGCGCGAATGGTTTGCAGAAACCCTGTCGCATGCTGTTGGAAATCCAAGTGAAGAGAAGAAGACGGTTCCACCTCCGATTGGAGTCCAGCCCTATCGCGACGTTCCTCACCATGGAGCGCGTTAAGCGACGGTCCGTTTAGCTGTTTGCTCTGGGCGCGTGGTCATAACTTCGGAAGCAGATCGCTTCCGCCAGGTGTTGTTCGCCCACCGTTGGCACAGCGTCTAGGTCGGCAATGGTTCGGGCAACGCGCAGAAGCCTCAAGCTGCTGCGCATGCTCAACTGCCGTTTCGACACCACTTGCTCCCAGCATTGAAAGGCTCGCTCTGCGATCTGGCCGTAACGCCCGAGCTCCAGCGCGCTGAGTTGGCTGTTGAGCTGCTTGCCCGGGTTGCGTTGGCACATTTTGATGCGCGCGGCTTGGATGGCTTTGGGAGAGAAGCTGCTTTTTCTTGGAGTCTCTGTTGGCTCTTCTGCTGTCTTGAAGCACCGGCGAAGTTGGCTGGTCGGCACGGGTTCGAGGCGGCATTGAAGATCGAGCCGATCTAAAAATGGCCCAGACAAACGATTCCAGTAGCGCTGCCGTTGAAGTTCAGAACAACGGCAGCGATTGGAAGGATCACCATGCCATCCGCAAGGGCATGGATTGGTCGCCGCCACCAGGGTCACCCTGCAGGGGAACGAGCAGCGCAATCGGGCTCGGCTGATCCAGAGAACGCCCTCCTCCAGAGGCTGACGCAACTGATCGAGGATGGCTCTCGGAAATTCAGTGAGCTCATCAAGAAACAGCACGCCTCCATGGGCCAGGCTCAATTCGCCGGGACGGGGATTGATCCCCCCCCCCCGAGAAGCCCTGCTGCCGTGGTGCTGTGATGCGGTGCTCGGAATGGTCGTTGCCTCACCAGGCTTGTCACGCTGCCGAGCGTGCCAGCAATGGATTGAAGACGGGTGAGCTCTAGGGCCTCTGAGTCGCTCAACGGCGGAAGCAGACTGGGGAGCTCTCGCGCCAACATCGTTTTGCCACAGCCAGGGGGTCCCACCATCAGAAGGTGATGCCCACCGGCGGCGGCAATCGCCAGGGCTTTTCGAGCGAAATGCTGAATCGTGAGGGGTGCTGCGGACGGAGGTTCTGATGCGCTGGTTGGGATGGTGGTCGTTGTAGCCACTTCCTGTTCGGGAGGAGAACAACGGTGGTTCTGGCCTCCATGCCGTAACTGCTCAACGAGCTCGCCAAGCGTTTTGGCGCTCACGATGGGGAGTCCGTCCACGAGAGATGCCTCTGCTGCGTTGGCTGATGGCACCACAAAGGCTTTGGCTTGCTGGGTTTTCGCTTGGCACGCCATGGCCAGGATGCCGCGGCAGGACCTCAAGCTTCCGTCCAGGCCCAGTTCTCCGGCGCAGCAGAGCCCTTCCAGTTTTTGGGGATCAAGCTGACCGCTGGCGACGAGCAAGGCCAGCGCGATCGGCAGATCGAAGGCCGGTCCCTCCTTGCGTCGATCGGCTGGAGCCAGATTGACGATGACCCGAACCAGGGGCCCGCGGAACCCGCTGTTGCGCAGCGCTGCCCGGACGCGTTCGCGCGACTCTTGGATGGCCGTATCTGGAAGTCCTACAAGCTGCAAGCCGGGAAGCCCTGGGGCCAGATCCACTTCCACCGTGACGGGTAGCGCCTCCATCCCTTGAAGGGATGCACTTGAGCAGCGTGCCAGCATTGAATGGTTGCGGGGTAAGCATCTGATGCCCCACCCGTCTCATGCACTGTTTTGCCCAGGGTTGTGACCATGGCTGGTGACACGATTTTTGCCCGCATCTTGCGTGGAGACATTCCATGCGATGAGGTGTACAGCGATGACAGCTGTTTGGCGTTCCGCGACGTCGCTCCGGCCGCTCCTGTGCATGTGCTGGTGATTCCGCGCAAACCACTCGAGAGCTTGCGCGAGGCGGAGAAAGGGGATGAGGAGCTGCTTGGGCATTTGCTGTTGGTGGCTGCGAAGGTCGCCAAACAAGAAGGGTTAAGTGATTGGCGAACGGTGATTAACAGCGGAGAGGGTGCCGGGCAGACCGTGTTCCACTTGCACGTGCATGTGATCGGTGGGCGTTCCCTGGATTGGCCTCCCGGATGAAGGTTTTGCTTGAGAGAATGACGTCATGACAGCGACCACCACCGCAGGCCCCGGATCACTGCAGAACCTGCGCAATCAACTCCGAAAGCTGCGGCACCTGGCGCAACCGTTTTTCTTGCCCCTGGATCAGGCCAGTGGATGGCAGTTCATCTGGCTGTTGTTATGCCTTCTGTTTTGTGTTGGCGGGTTGGTGCTTGCGGTTCTTACCGCCTTGATTCGAAGCCTGGATCGGCTTCAACCAGACTTAACGGAGAAATATCTGTCTGGTGTTTCGGGAACGATCGCCACGATTTGGTCGAGTTGGTGGGGAGTGGCTTTCGTGGGGCTGTTTCTGGTTGGTTTGGCCAGTTTCATTGCTTTCCGTCAGCAATTGCGCCAGCGGCGTTGGCTCAATTGGGGCTTATTGGCAACGATTGTGTTCATGTTGCTTGCTGTTAACGGCATTAATACGGGGATCGGATTTATCTACCGAGACATCACGAATGCCTTGGTGGATAAGGACCAAGGTGGCTTCTATGGACGACTGGCTATTTATGGCGCCTGTTTTGTGGTAGCCCTTCCCATTCGGGTGACGCAAGTTTATATTACTGCAAAGTTGGGAATTATTTGGAGGGAGTGGCTGTCTAAATCGTTGATTGGCGACTATATGAAAAATAGGGCTTATTATGTTCTCAACCCTAATAGTGAAGATGAAACGGATATTGATAATCCTGACCAGAGGATTACCCAAGATACGGAGTCTTTTACGGCACAAAGTCTGAGTCTTGCTTTGGGTCTTTTTGATGCGCTCTTAACGTTTTCACTCAACATCTTGGTGCTCTGGAGTATTAGCTCCAGGCTGACGTTCACTCTGTTTGCCTACTCGGCGGTTGCCACCACGCTTCTGATTGTTTCAGGGCGCAACCTCGTGCGCATTAATTATGACCAGCTCCGCTATGAAGCTGATTTTCGTTACGGACTGGTTCATATCAGGGACAATGCTGAATCCATCGCTTTTTACTCGGGGGAGGGGCAGGAAAAGCAAGAGTCCTATCGGCGTCTGGGTTCTGTTGTTAAAAACTTCAATCTCCTCATTATTTGGCAGGTGATCATCGATGTCATGCGGCGATCGGTGTCGTATGCGGGAGTTTTTCTGCCCTTCTTGGTTATGGCACCTGTGTATTTTGCGGGAGAGATCGATTTTGGTGTGTTCAATCAGGCCAACTTTGCTTTCAATATGGTTGAGGGATCGTTGTTCTTCATCGTGGCTCGCATTGAGCAGCTTGCTCAGTTTGCTGCCGGCATTAGTCGTCTCGAAGGATTCCAAACCAAAATTGAGCAGGTGAGCCAGCAGGCTCCCAGCAGCAACAGTCGCGAGGTCCCAGGAAGCAACGGCATCGTGATTCGGTCTGCAGACTTATATCCTCCGAATGGAAAGAATCCAGTCATCGAAGATCTCACGATTGATATCGGTGACCACGACAAACTTTTGGTTGTGGGGCCATCAGGATGTGGAAAGACTTCCCTGCTGCGGATGATTAGCGGCCTTTGGGAACCCAGCAGGGGAAGTGTTGAGAGGCCCTCGATGGGGGATCTCCTTTTCATCCCCCAGAAGCCTTATATGTTGCTGGGCTCGTTAAGAGAACAGCTTTGTTATCCAGTAGATGAGAATCGCTTTAGTGATGAGCAATTGAGAAGCGTGTTGGAGCAAGTCAGCTTGGAGAAGTTAGTGACGCGTTATCCCGACTTGGATATCAAGCAGGATTGGCCCCGAATTCTTTCTCTTGGAGAACAGCAACGACTGGCCTTTGGACGCTTGTTGTTGAATTCTCCGAGTTTTGTGGTTCTGGATGAGGCGACCAGCGCCCTTGATGTGAAGACAGAGAAGCAGCTTTATGAGTTGCTCGTGGATCGAGATCTCTCTTTTATTAGTGTTGGCCATCGTCCTTCCCTCAAGCACTTCCATGACAACGTGCTTGAACTGCGTGGGGATGGCGATTGGAGCCTGATCCCCGCCAGTAGTTATCAACCATGAACAAGCCTGATCAAGTCAGCGATCGCACTCCGGAGGAGCCCTCCTCTACGTCGGCTGCTCCAGAGCCCCTTCCCACCAGCAGTGCCACCACCAAAGATGTGCCTGCCTTTGGTTGGAGTGCCTACGCCGAGAGGATCAATGGCCGTTTCGCCATGATCGGATTCTTAGCTGTCGTGCTCACGGAAGCCCTCAGCGGCGATACCTTTTTGCATTGGGCAGGGTTGATTCCCTAGCTAGGGCAGGCGAACGAAGTCCACATCCCAACGCCCTCTCCGGCTCACCTGAACGGCGAGAAGCCGACCATTCCCATTCAGGCTCACAGAACGGGGGACACCCGGCGGATTAATGGGTAGGCGTTGCAAAGCGCTGGCATTGCGTCGATAGAGCATGAGTTCGGTTCGTTCTTCGCGTTGGCGGACAAGGGCGATCCTCTGCCCATCCCCACTCACGCTGAGGCTGATGGTCTGGGAATCGGCCTGATTGATCCCATTCAAGGGCACCGGTGTGTCGTTGCTCAGGTCAATGAGTTCCACGCGCTCTCTTCCGTTGCGACTGGCCAGGGTGGCGAGCCAACGTTGTCCCATCGAGGGAAGGCGCCTGCTCTCGGCGCTTCGACGCAGCGATGCCCCGACCCTGGACATGGGACGGATCCCGCTTTGACCGCAGCCCAAAATGAGGAAACAGAGCAGGAAGGCCGATGGCAGGAATCGCTGTCTCATCGGTTTGCTTCATTCGGCGTCGTGCGTCGCTGGCCTCCAGGTCCGTCGGGCTCCAGCAAGCCACTCAGATCGATCACTTCAACACGCCAACGTCCCTGGTCCGCGGTTTGAATGGCGAGCTTGCGTGCATCAGGAGCGAGGCTGACCTGCACGGGATCTCGTCCGGAGGGCAAGCGCAGGGGGTGGGCTTTGCCCTTGAGGCGATCTTCAATCAAGACCAGCCTGTGGTTGCCGCGTTGGGTAATGACGGCCAAATATCGGCCGTTCCAGCTCAAGGACGGCGAGCTATGGGGCTGATGGCGAGAGAGGTGGCGTAAACGCAACGAACCCCCACCTTGCACATTGCGTAATTGGACGGTCGGTCTGCCGTTTTGGTCTTCGATGACGGCTAACAACCGCCCATCACCGCTGAGGGCAGGGTCTTGTTGTTGTGGCGCCAGAAAGCCGGATGGTGCTCGGGTCGAGCGACCTTCACAGGCAGCAACTCCCAGTGCGAGCAGCACGAGGAGGAGGCGTCGAGTCATACCGGAATGAATGCTCAGACTGATCAGTCGTCGAAGCGGGAGTTGTTATCCCTGGGGCGGGAACTGCGGGGAGGGGTGCGATTGGTGTCCCTAGACGTGGCAGGCCCGTTCTCAGGGGCGGGATTGCGTCTGCTCACCGGGGGTTTGGAAGAGGGTTGCCGCGGGCTTGGGGAGTAAGCGGCATCTTCGGGTTCTCGACGCAGCGGGGTGCCTTGGGGGATGCCAGGTTGTCCGTCTAAGCCGCTTCGTGCTGATCCGCTCGCTGATCGGCCAGCTGGCCCAGCAGAGGCGCGGGATGAGGGTTCAGGCCTGGACGGTTCAGGCCT
This sequence comes from Synechococcus sp. ROS8604, assembly GCF_014279655.1. Lineage (NCBI taxonomy): Bacteria > Bacillati > Cyanobacteriota > Cyanophyceae > Synechococcales > Synechococcaceae > Synechococcus > Synechococcus sp. ROS8604. The sequence continues at coordinate 2,457,171 of NZ_CP047946.1, read as the reverse complement.
GGAAGAAGCGACGGGAGTTGGCCGAGAGCCTCGGCGTTGATCCTGGCGTTGGCCGCGGCGCTCTCCAAAGCTTGGACCACTCGCAGCAGAGTCGTCGCCGCGACCGAATCGGGCCATGCGCCTCTCCCGTTCGCTGCTGTCTGACCAATCCGAGGGGGGATCGGGCCGCTGACGGCTCCGACTCGCGGCCTGCTCTGGGATCGCAGCTCTGGAGGTGCGACGGGGGCGGTAGAAATCTTGTTCAGGCCTCTCTTCATTATCCGGGCCTTGGCCGCCAAACCGGCGTCGTATCGGCTGAGGTTCGTCGAATCGCTCGTAGGAATCGTCGTAACCACCCCGCAAACCTCCAGCGGGGCTTGCGGTTTCGGGATCGTCATCGAAATAGGCCGAGCGCTTTGCCTGTTCCGCTGAAATCCCCCGAAGACGAACGCTCTCGTAGGCAAAAAACACCGTGGTTCCCGCCAACAGGAACTGTCCAAACTGGAGGATTGGGTCGAGTCGCCAGCCCTGGAAGAAAAGAATTCCTCCGCAGAGAAGGCCGATCGCCGCGAAGAACACGTCGTAATCACGAGCGAGAGCGGGCTTGAAACTGCGCATGAAGTAGAGCAGTGCTCCACCTACAGCCAGCACAATGCCAACAATGCTGGCCCAATTCAGACTGGCATTAACCACTGTGAAGCTCTCTGATAACGACCTGCGTGGAACCGAAGCTCGGGTCTAGTGAGCCCATTCTACGGAGCGTGAAAGGGTCTTCAAAGTTTGCGATCAACCTGATCGGTTTGGCTGAGGAAAAAGAGCCCGATAGAAGCAGGGATCACAACGATCGCGACACCAGCAACGAGGCTGGTCAGAAAATTGGAGAGGGAGGGCGTCATAAGGAATTAGGACCGAATGCGTTTAGCGAGGCCTGATTGGCTGCGATCTTAGGGATCAAGGTCAAGTTTCTACGATGACATCACCAATGCTTAGGGCTTTGTGACGCCAACGCTTGTCGCCATCCTCCCTCTTCTCAACTTGGCACTGGGTTTGTTGTTGGCAGCATGGACCCTCACCTTCCTGGCGCGCATCGTGCTCACTTGGTACCCTCAGGTGGATCTATCCAAGGGCTTTTGGCCCCTGCTGGCCTGGCCCACAGAGTCGATCTTGGGGGTGACCCGCCGAGTTGTCTCTCCCATCGGGGGCGTTGATGTCACCCCCGTGATCTGGGTTGGGCTGCTCAGCTTGCTGCGCGAACTGCTGGTTGGGCAGCAAGGTTTGCTCTCCTTGGTGCTGCTCCGCGCCCAGTCCCTCGCCCAAATCACGGCCTGAATCGATGGTGGGAGCTCCGTTGGCAACCCCTTTGCTCCCGCTTAGAGCATCTCCTCTTCAACGAATTTGGTGTGCACGTCGCCCCTTTGGAATTCAGGGCGGTCGAGCATGCGCAGGTGGAAGTCCACCGTTGTTGGAATGCCGGTGATGGCGCACTCGTTGAGAGCTCGCTTCATGCGTTCGAGGGCTGCAGGGCGATTGGGCGCCCAGATGATCAGCTTGCCGATCAGGGAGTCATAGAAGGGGGGGATGTCGTAGCCGGTGTACACGTGGCTATCGACGCGGACTCCAGGGCCTCCAGGCGGTAACCACCCCGTGATCCGTCCGGGGGCGGGCCGGAAGTTGTGTTGGGCATCTTCGGCATTGATTCGGCATTCGATCGCATGCCCATTCATCTGGATATCTTCTTGCCGGACGCTGATCGGCTCCCCGCCGGCGATGCGGAGCTGCTCCGCAATCAGGTCGATCCCCGTCACCATTTCCGTCACGGGATGCTCCACCTGGATGCGGGTGTTCATTTCCATGAAATAGAACCCACCACTTCGGTCCAGGAGGAATTCCACCGTTCCGGCGCCCTCGTAATTGATGCTGCGCGCCGCCGCGACCGCTGCATCTCCCATGCGACGACGCAGCTCAGGGTCCAGGGCCGGGCTTGGCGCTTCTTCGAGAAGTTTCTGATGACGTCGTTGGATCGAGCAGTCCCGTTCGCCGAGATGGACCACGTTGCCGTGACGGTCCGCCAGGATTTGGACTTCGACGTGACGGGGCCGGTCGATGAATTTCTCCATGTACAGCCCTGGATTTCCAAACGCTGCATCGGCCTCCCCCTGCGCCGCTTTGTAGAGCTTGACCAACTGATCAGGACTGGGCACGAGCCGCATGCCACGGCCGCCGCCGCCCGCGGTGGCCTTGATCATCACGGGATAGCCCATGGCAGCAGCGAGCTCAGCGGCGGCCTCTGGGGTGGGTAGGAGGCCTTCGCTGCCAGGCACCGTTGGAACGCCCACAGCCTGCATGGTGGCTTTTGCCGTCGACTTGTCCCCCATCGATCGGATGGCATGGGGGGACGGACCGATAAACGTGATGCCGTGATCACGGCACATCTCAGCGAAGCGGTCGTTTTCCGCCAAAAACCCATAGCCGGGATGAATGGCATCCACCCCGCGGGAGGTGGCCGCCGCAAGAATGTTGGGGATGTTGAGGTAGCTCTTGTTGCTGGGGCCTTCGCCTACGCAGACCGCTTCGTCAGCGAGTTGCACGTGCAGTGCCGTGCGATCCACGGTGCTGTACACCGCAACTGTGCTGATGCCGAGTTCACGGCAACTCCTCAGGATTCTTAGGGCAATCTCGCCGCGGTTGGCGATCAGCACCTTGCCGATGGGCATTCCGCAGCATCCGAGCCAGCGCGGATCGTATCAGCGGTTGGGCTTTTTAGGTCTGTCGGTATACTCATCCATCGACGAGCCATCTCGGTTACGTCTCCACGCGGATGTGGTGGAATTGGTAGACACGCACGTCTAAGGAGCGTGTGGCTTCGGCCTTGCGAGTTCAAGTCTCGCCATCCGCATCATTCTTTCCCAGCCCCACCGGAACTGAGTGACGTCACGCACCAAGGACCAAGCCCTGGCTGTGGTGTTCGTTTCCAACGGCCCTGGTGAACTCACGACTTGGGTTCGTCCCCTTGCGGAGCAGCTGCATCGCTGCCTACTGATGCGGCCTCGAGCTCCTGGGTCGTTGTTGAGCCTGCGACTCGTTTTGGTCCCCTGTCCCAATGCCACGGGCACGGAAGCCTCCGCTGCTTCCCGTTGGGGATTGTTTGATCGCATCACCCTGGCCCGGCAGTTTTGGTTGCTGCTGTTGAAGCCTTCTCGGTTTGGGATTTGGCCAGACCGGGGTGTGGTGGTCTTTTTGGGTGGGGATCAGTTTTGGAGTGTGTTGTTATCAGCTCGGCTGGGCTATCGCCACATCACTTACGCGGAGTGGGTGGCGCGTTGGCCGCGCTGGAACGATCGAATCGCCGCTATGGCGCCAACGGTGCGGGACGAGCTGCCCAGACGCTTTCGAGCTCGCTGCCGCGTCGTGGGTGACTTGATGGCGGATCTTTCCAGCCATGCCAAAGAAGAGGCCCCGCTGCCATCCGGTGAGTGGGTGGCTTTGTTACCCGGATCGAAACCGGCCAAACTCAGCGTGGGTGTTCCTTTCCTGCTGGACACTGCAGACCGTTTGGCTGCTCAACGCCCTGGCTGCCGTTTTTTGTTGCCGGTGGCACCCACCACCACCGTTGAAGACTTGGAACGTTACGCAAGTCGCTCGAATCCCATCGCTGCTTCTTACGACACCGATGTCGCCTCGATTGAACAGGCCCGTGCTGGCGAGGGATTGAGGCGCTTGATCACGCGCAATGGCACGGAGATTCACTTGCAGGAAAACCCTCCAGCCCATGGTGCCTTGAGCCAGTGCAAGCTGGCGCTCACCACCGTGGGAGCGAACACGGCTGAACTTGGCGCTCTTGGTGTCCCCATGATCGTGTTGGTGCCCACCCAGCATTTAGGTGTGATGCAGGCTTGGGATGGTTGGCTCGGGCTCTTGGCTCGTCTACCAGGACTGCGGCGTCTGATCGGCTTGTTGCTCAGCGCTTGGCGTCTTCGGAACCATGGATTCATGGCTTGGCCGAATATCAGCGCTGGTCGCATGGTGGTTCCTGAACGGGTGGGTCCGATCACTCCGGAGCAAATTGCACTTGAGGCTGAGTCCTGGCTCGCGACACCGGACAGGTTGCAGGGTCAACGCGATGATTTGCGCGGTCTTCGCGGTGATCCTGGTGCCGTTAGGGCACTTGCAGAGGAGGTTCAGGGACTCTTGCCGTTGGCTCTTTCCGACTAGCGTCCCCGCCAGTGAAAAAATTTGAGTCATGACGAGTGCGCCAGTAGCAGGTGGAGATCGGGTGGAACGCACTCCTGAGCAGTGGAAGGCGAAACTCAACCCAACCCAGTTTCAAGTTGCGCGTCAGGGCGGCACCGAAGCGGCATTTACTGGTGCCTATTGGGATCACAAGGAAGACGGCACGTATCACTGCGTCTGTTGTGATGCGCCTCTGTTTAGCTCCAGCACAAAATTTGAATCGGGTACTGGCTGGCCAAGCTTCTGGAATGGTGTGACCCAGGGGGCGATTCGCACCCATGAAGATCGCAGCCACGGGATGGTGCGAACAGAGATCCTTTGCTCGCGTTGTGATGCCCATCTAGGGCATGTGTTCAACGACGGACCCGCACCCACCGGTCAGCGCTATTGCACGAACAGCGCTTCCCTCGACTTCAAAAAGAAAGCCATCGCTTGAGTTGAGGTGAGAATCGATCCCTGGACTTACCAGGGATCATCGAGAGGCTGGCTTTCTTGGTTTTGGGGAGAGAGGCGCTCGATGGGTTCGACATCAAGAGGTTCGCCCGGCCGTTCGATTGGACGACGAGACGCTGGTCTGGGTCGTTGCTCGAAGCGTGGAGCTGCATCGAGTTCCTGAGGTGGCACTGATGTGCGCTGAGGCGCTTGATAACGGTCTTCGTCCTGAAAAGACTCGGGTTCGCGAAAACGCTCGGGTTTGTTGTACTCCTGTTGCTCCCTGAACGGCTGCGGTTCGCGATACGACGGGGGCTCGTTGTAATTCTCTGGTTCTCGGTAGGGCTCTCGATAGGAGTTCTCTCGCCCCTGCATCGGTGCTTCATCGAAGTAGCGACGTTCACGCGTGTTCTCACTGCGCCGATCTTCGAGTTCGACGTACTCGAGTTCGCGTTCTGTTTCGAAGCGCTGTGATTCTGAGGCTTCCAGCATTCTGGGTGCCTCTTCCACCGCTTGTCCTGAGCTGAGCTGGTTTTCAACGGGGACGATGTTCACTCTGTAACGCTCCCGCTCCTGTTCCTCCCAGCTCGGCCCTCCAACGCCCAGTTTTTCCAGAACCCCGCTGCTCAGTTGTTTGAGTTTGTCTTCGGCGCCCTCGTACACAATGATTCGGTCGGCGCCACTGCTAACGATTTCATCGACAGGGATTTCCCAGGTGCTCAGCACGCCTTCCCCCAGGAGAGGAACGCCAACGGCTCCCATCACAAGCGTGGTGAGTTCGCCCGTCTCGATGTCGAAGGAGAAGCCCAACACGCGGCCGAGCGTTTGACCCGATTCTGTGATCACCTGGCAATTGATCACCCGGCTGTATCGGTCCGGGGAAAAGCCCTCACTGAGGGAGTCTGCGGAGTCAACCAGGATCACATCGCCCACCTGCCGTATGCGATCAAGGGGCATCCAACGGGGGAGTCCCGGTAAGAACCGGGTGAGCGGGTTGTCTCTCAAGCCGAGGGCGACCACTTCGCGACGGTCGATATCCACAACCACTTCACCAACAACGCCCAAGCGTCTGCCGGAATCTCTGGTGATCACTTGGGTCCCCATTAATTCCGAGCGAAGCCACAGCCTGTCGCTGGGGACGGTTGCCAATGGGTCGTTGGGGGACGGGGACGAGCTCAAACGCAGGCCTCAGCCGAAGCAATTCGACTCATTTTGACGCAAGACCAGGGAGCTCGCTGTTCAGGCTGCATCGGGTAATCCCACCACCTGGGTGTGAGCGCCACGGGCCTGGGTCACACCGATGGTGCGCTGTGAGGCGCCAATCATCGGTCGCCTGTGGCTGACGACAAGGAACTGGGCTTCTTCGGCCTGACGGGCAATCAAGGCCGCAAGCCGCTCCACATTCACGCCATCGAGGAAGCTGTCCACCTCGTCGAGTGCATAAAACGGTGAGGGGCGGAAGCGTTGCAGTGCAAACAGAAAACTGAGTGCGGTCAGTGACTTCTCCCCACCGGACATGGCCGCCAAGCGGCGTACGGCCTTGCCTTTCGGATGAGCGACCAGGGTGAGCCCCCCCTCGAGGGGGTCATCTGGATTGTCCAGCTGCAGCTTGCCGTCGCCCTCGGACAGGCTTGCAAAGATCTCTGAGAAATGCCCATCCACGGCTTGAAAGGCTTCCATAAACGCCTCTTGCCGGAGGGTGGCCACCGTTTCGATCCTCAGGAGCAGTTCCTCGCGCTCCTGGCTGAGCACGTCGAGGCGTTCGCCCAGGTCCCCCAGTCGTTCTTCCAGTGCCGTTAGCTCTTCGAGGGCCAGCATGTTGACCGGTTCGAGCGCTTCCATCCGTTTCAGAAGTTGCTGCAGCTGTTCCTGCAGGGCCTCAAGGCCGGCATCGCGGATCTCTTCTGGGATTTCAGGAAGGGGGTTGGGCAGTGTGGGCTTGAGTTCCTCTAGGCGGATTCCACCGCTGCGCAGTTGCTCTTGAATCGCTTGACGCTCCTCCTGCAAGCGTTCAAGTTCCCAGCGGGCTTGCTGGAGGTTCTGTCGCAGCTCGGCCACTGAAGCCTCTGCTGCATCCCGAGCGCGACGCTCCTCCCCAAATTTGGTTTGGAGGATTTGTTGCTGGCTTTCCAACGTCTGGCGACGTTCTTGCAGCTCCTTTTGTTCGTTACGCCAGCTTTGATGCGCTTCAGCGAGCGCTGTGACGGCGCGTTGGAGAGTGTTTTCTTCCTCTTCGATCGCCTGTTGTTGGTCAGCGATTCGGGTCTGCGCCAGCTCGCGTTCACGCTGATGCTGAAGGCGATCATCACGATGGCGGCGGGCCAGCTCCAAGGCGGTGTCCGACTGTTCGAGTTCAGTCTGGAGTTGTTGCCAATTCCCGGCATCGGCCTCGGCTTGAACCTTTCGCTCTTCAGTGGACATTCTCTCGAGTTCGTCGAGCAGAGGACTGATGGTGGTTTTGAGAACGAGAAGTCGTTGTTCCTGTTGCGTGCGGTTGGCTTGAAGGCTGTTGAGACGCTCGCTGCGTTGGCGGCAACGCTCCAGCAGGGGGCCATGGGCTCGCTTGGCGGCAGTTCTCTCCGCATCCAGGGCCGCTTGCCTTTGTTCCAGCTGACGCAGCCGTGGTCGTTCTTGCTCGAGAGCTTGAAGCAGTCGGCTTTCTTCGCGTCTGCAGGCGGCCAGGGTTTCGCCAAGCTCGAGCAGCCGCTGCCGAAGCGGTTCGGCTTCGTCGCTGTCACTGCTCACCCCGAAACTCAGCCCACCGCTGCGCTGGCTGAAGCTGCCGCCGGTCATCGCGCCACTTTTTTCGAGCAGTTCGCCTTCGAGGGTAACGGCGCGGAAACGCCCGATTTGTTGCCGAGCACTGCCTAGGTCGCTGAACACCTGTGTGTCGCCAAAGACGTACCCGAACACGTCGCTATAGATCGGCTCGTAGCGGATTAATTCCACAGCTCGCGCGATCAGGCCGGCGCCCTGGTCTCCATCCGGTCGGCGGCCACGGGCTATCGCTGCGCCACCGCTACCGCCAGCGGCTTGGGATCGAATTTTGTTGAGAGGTAAAAACGTCAAACGGCCCGCCCGCCGGCTCTTCAGCAAATCGATGGCACGGGCTGCAATCCGGTCGTCGTCGACTACCACCTGGGCCATGCGTGCTCCAGCCGCGACCTCTAGGGCTAGGCGATGGCGATCTTCCACGTCGCCTAGTTGAGCAACGGCTCCATGGATTCCATCCAGTCCCGCTTCCAGCAAGAGGCGCAAGGCCCCCGTCCCCCTTGTTTCCTGCAGGGCTTCCCGTCGGCTTTCTAATCGGGCGATTTCCCGTTCCAGGCGGGTCTGTTCCTCTTCCAGCCTTGTGCGTGTGCGTTGTTGAATCGCAACGGCTTCAGCGCGTTCTTGCAGCTGTTCTTTGCCGCTGCGCAGGCTTTCCAGAAGCGCTTGCCACTCCTGTTCCAGGGCTTCCAGCTGGTCTTGGACCTCACGGTCTTCGGCACCGGCTTCGTCCCGTTCCAGCTGCAGCTCGGATTGACGCGCTTCGTCCTGACGCAAACGCTCTTGGAGTTGCTGTTGTTCCTCCTGAAGAGGCGTGAGCGTGGTTTGTAAGTCGGAGCGGCGTGCGGCCCTTTGGCGTTGCTCATCCAGCCAGGCTCCTGATCGCCCGGCGACATCGCCGAGGCGCCTGCGCGAGATTTCAACAGCAGCTTCGGCATCGCGGCAGGCTTGCTCTGCTGCCTGAAGCACCTCTGGGTTGTTGGCTTGCTTGAGCCCTTCGCTGTCTGCTTGAAGTTGCTGTCGGCGGCTGGTGAGGGTCTGTCGCAGTCCTTGCAGGCGTTCGCCTTCCTGCTGATGTTGCGTGGCTTGACGTTCGAGAGCGCGGTTCTGAGGATCGAGACCGGCCAATTCCGCCTGCACGCTGAGCAGTTGGTCTTCGCCTAAGGCCTTCACGCTCTCCTGAAGGGTTTGGAGGCGTGTGGCCTGCTCAGACAAGGTTGTTTCCTTCTCCTTGATGGCTGCGCTGTCGCGGATCTCCTGCTCGCTGAGTTGCTGTTGGCGGGTTTTGAGCTGCTTCAGCTCCGCTTCAGCGGCTTCGAAGGCCAGCACAAGCTCCTGCTGCCTGCCACGTTGCACTTGATCGCGTAGGTCTTGATAGGCCCGTGCTTTTGCGCAGTCCTTTTCCAGGCGTTGGCGGGCGGTTAGGAGTTCTTGTTCAACGATGCGGCAGCGATCTTGCCGCTCTTGCACGTCGTCGAGCTTTCGGCGGCTCTGTTCAATGCGGGTGTCGAAGAGCGCGACACCTGCCAGCTCGTCGATGAGGCCGCGGCGGTCCCGATTGCTCATCGAGACAATCCGCGTCACGTCACCTTGCATCACGACATTGCTGCCTTCCGGATCGATGCGCAATCGGCGCAGCTGGGTTTGCAGCTGCTGCAGGTTGCACGGTTCCCCGTCTGAGCTGTAGGTGCTGCTGTAAGACCCCCCCGGCATCACGCGCAGCTTGCGCGTCACCGTCCACGCATTGGCATCAGTCTGAATCCAGGGACCGTCCTCAGGGGGGTCAATCCCCTCCTCTGCGGCATCTGGCTGCCAGTCGCTCAGATCAAAACGCACGCTGACGGTGGTCTCAGCCGACTTGCCTGCCTTGAGCATGCCGCTGTTAACCAGATCGGGTAAGCGATCGGCACGCATGCCCCGGCTGTTGGCCAGGCCTAGGCAAAAAAGAATTCCATCTAGAATATTGCTTTTTCCAGACCCATTGGGACCGGTCACCACAGTGAACCCGGTCTCGAGGGGGATGGTCATCGCCCCGCCGAAGGACTTGAAGTGAGTTAGTCCGACCTGATTGATATGGACCAACAGGTGACACAGCTGTCAGCAAATCAAAACTAGCGAAGCTTCTGAAAAGCTCAAGGGCTTGGCGTCGGTCTGTGATCTGCCGATGAATGCAGCCGGCATTGGCTATCGGCTAGTTCGAGGATCAAGGGGTCTGGAAAGCGAAGGGCGGCAGTGCCGCGGAGTTCAACCCTGATCAGCGCCCTTGGGTTGTCGGGTAAGACCCCCTGGAACGTGCCCCCCACAATGCGCCGTCCCCAACCGCGCCCTCCAGACACGGCCGCTGATGTTCGCTCCAGCCAGATCAGTCGGTGACTGGGCAATGGGGTGGCTTTGAGGCTGGGGCCATTGGGAAGTGGCACACTGCGCAGACGCCAGGTGCGGCAGCTTTCACCATCTTCAAGCAGTAAATCCACATGCCTGCATGCCGGATCATCTGGAGCATTCGTGTGCTCTAGGAATAGGTATCGAGACAGTTGCGCTGAGATGGGTGTCATCTTCTCGACACCATCCCTAGTCTGAAAAAGGCGTTACCCCTACCCATGGACTCAGCTCCATCCCAAGAGGAAGACAAGGATTTTGCGCAGCGGTTTCGGGATCATTTTGAGTCTCTCGTCCCTGAAATCCAGCGTCGTTGGCCCGAGGTGACGCATCAAGCCTTAGAGGCCACCCGGGGCAGTTTTGATGAGGTTGTGCACTTGATTGCTTCCCAAAGCGATCGAGCGGTGCAAACCGTGCAGCAACAGCTGGAAGATCTGATGCATCAGCCCGGTGAGAGCGTGCGCAGTTTTGCCGACACCCTCGAACCCCTTGAAGAGCAACTCGAGCAGCTGCTTGATGATCTCAATGCCACCTTGCGACCCAAGATTGAACGCCCCGTGCGAGAGCGGCCGCTGCTGGCCATCGCCATCGCTGCTGGGGTTGGCCTTCTTGTTGGTGCCCTGCTCACCGGAGGTCGTCGTTCCTCATGAGTGAACTACCTGGATCTCAGGAGAGCCGCCCAAGAAGTCTCGGCGCGGCGGGTCGAGTGACCTCGCTAGCCGCTTCGGTGATGGACCTGCATGTCCGTATTGCTCTGCAGGAAGTTGGTCGAGAGAAGCGCCGCCTGATTGGCGGGGGTGTGTTTTTGGCCATGGGCGGAACCTTGATGCTCTTGGCTCTCGTGGCTGTTGAGACGGCTTTTGTGGTCTGGTCGTTGACCGCTTTCAGTTGGACGTTGCTGCAGTCGTTGCTCACCCTTGCGTCGTTGAATGTGGTGGTTGCGGGTGCGAGCTTGCGGATTGGAGGACAGCTGGCCAAGGGGCCCTATCTGCCGCAGACCCTCGAAGGGTTGTCCAAAACCACCCGTGCCGTGATGGGGCGTTGATCGATTGCGGTCAGCGCACTTGGTAATGCAACCAGCGGCAGTCGATGCCTCCGTTGTTGATCGGGATCCGTCGGGACGCTCTCATTCGGAGGGCTCCTGTGACGCCAGCATTACCGCTAAGCAACCAAAAATCCCATCCTGAGGCTTGGCTTTTCACCATTGCTCCGAGATCTCCGTAGAGCGCCTCGAGATCCTGATCGGCTCCGATGCGTAAGCCATAGGGAGGATTGCAAACGATCGTTCCCGGTCCTTTTGGAAGCTGGAGATCTCGGAAATCTCCCGTTTGGATCGAGATCAAGTGGGAAAGACCAGCGGCCTCAACGTTGTTGCGAGCCTGTTTGGCGATCGATGGATCCTGTTCGCAGCCAATGATGAGGGGTTGGAATTGGCCCTGCTCTTGGCGCTTGAGCGCGCGTTCTTTCTCCTCTCTCCAGAGGTCGTCATCAAAATCAGCCCAACCTTCGAGGGCAAAGCTGCGGTTGAGGCCAGGGGCATGCCCTGCAGCCAGTGACGCCGCTTCGATGAGCAACGTTCCCGAGCCACAGAGGGGATCCACGAGCGGAGTGGTTCCTGTCCATCCACTCAGGCGGATTAAGCCAGCGGCGAGATTCTCTTTGAGGGGAGCATCCCCCATTTCTGCGCGATAGCCGCGGCGGTGGAGACTGCCGCCTGATCCATCGAGACTCAGCACGCCACCTTCTCGATCGAGATGCACGTGCAGGCAAACATCAGGTTCGTCGAGATCGATCGAAGACCGTTGTCCCCAGATGTCGCATTGTCGATCAACGATCGCGTTCTTGATTTGCAGTGCGGAGTAGTGGCTGTGATTAAGGCCGGGAGCTGTCCCGGTGACATCCACCCGAAAACTCATCGAGGGATGCAGCCAGCGTTCCCAGTTCAGTCCTTCCTGCACCCCTGAATACAGCGACTCGCGTCCATCACACGGGAATCGGGCCACTTCCCGGAGCAATCGAAAAGGAAGACGGCATTGCAAATGAAGCCGATAGAAGCAAGCCATATCTGCCTCGAATGAGACGGCCCTACGCAGTGGTTTCACCGCTTTCGCTCCTAAGGCAAGAAGCTCAGTGACGCCAGCTTCTTCCAATCCTTGAGGTAGCACGGAGACACCTTTAATGCGCTCAAAGTTTGCTTTTGTTTTCTTCATTATGATCGCTCGCTTTTGCCAATGATTAGTAAGGTATCTGAACCTTAAGCCCTTGTCGCCATCACGTGGTTCGAGGGCATTCTGCGAAAGCCACTTTTAGGAAAAAGCGGAATAGAGATGCGATTAGGTGTTCTAAATGGAGTCTTAGATTGTGCTTAAGGCCTGCAGGAGTCTTGGATTTAGCATATTAATTGCTGTCTTATTATAATTCGAAATGGTAGTCTAGAGGTGCCAAGGCTTCATGCCCGAACTAGAAAGTTTCTAAGTGGTGAATCGTAATAAAATCTTTATGCTTATTGGCTTTATTGCTTGCTCATGTGATAAGTAAGTAATTTTTGGTATGTTCAATCTTGATGCGTGATTGCCTTTCAGGGCTTGCTATGGCAGAGCGTTGCTCCATCCGTGCATCTGCTGATTCAGCGGCGATGCCATCTCTCGTGTTGGATGCCAGAATGACAAAGTCCGTTCTTGAACGGACTAGGTGGTCCACACCGGTGTTTCGGACAGCGGTTCGATTCCGCTCAGCTCCATTCTCCCTTCGGGGCTGCAATGGTTTCGACGGGGCATAAGGAGGGTGACTGAAGCCTGCTCGGTCAGAGCAAATCCCGTAACTGCGAACAACATCGTACGTTTCTCCCGTCAGACAGCCCCTGTTGCTGCCTGACCCTATTAAGGGAGATGGGGTGAAGTCAGCCTTATCACCCAAGTGACTCATTGGGGGTGGAAAGCCCCCTTAACCATTCCAGGACACGGATCCTCGCTACACTGAGATTTTCGCTTGTTGCGTTCAGGACAAATTTCAGGACAAATGCATGGGTACTTTGGCCGCGGCTTATCGGTCTGAGATCAGCGTTTTGGATTACGCGATCAACAGGCTTGATCAAAAGGACTATCGGCATCGTCTTCAGGCTGCTCTTATTGAGCTGGACTTTGATCAAGCAACAAGCAAAAAGCTGAAAGCAGCCTTGAAACGCTGGGAGCTTCTTTGATGGCTCATCGAGTAGAGATTTTTGATCGGGTCAAGCAAGCGCACGCCAAGCTTTTAGAGGGTTACAGCTGTACTGCAGTGGTGACGCAGCTGGCGGAATCAAAGGGGCTTAGTCGCCGCACAGCGCAGAGAACTGTTCAACAGGCTTATGCCTTGATTCGCGAGGACATTGATCAATGCAATGTTGAAAGGACTGACTTAATTGCACAGGCCATTCATTTATTGATGGAGAGTGCGCGAATGGGTTTGGCGCAAAACAATCCTGGTGCCGTTGTTGGTGCTGTATCTCAGCTGGACAAGCTATGTGGTTTGTCTGCTTCGCGTAGATAAGGCTGATGGCTTGGACGCTTGGCGTGAGCTTTTAATCCGTTTGTGAGCGCAGGGCAGCAAAGCTGAAACTGGCTACTGCAGCGGGCAGCAGCAGTAAAAGAGTGGCATCTTGCGCTCAATAGATTTTTTGAGATGCAGCGTTCCGTGCGCCTGTCGTTATCGATGAGCGGTGTTGCTGCTCTTGCCCTCGCCAACGCTCCTCTCTTACCTGCTGCTGCTCAAGACGACGTCAATGCTGATGACCTTGGGGTGATGAGCATCAGCCTTAAGGATGTGGTCAAGCCAACCCTTGGTTTTCAAGGCGCACTGCAGGGTGCTGGAACACCGAATCAAGCAGGCATTGGCGGGTTCTTGCCACTGTCTGTTGGCGATAACAGTGTGTTCTTTGCTGATGTGCTGCTCAATGCCAACTTTGCTGATTACGGCAATGACAGCAGCCTCATCAACACCACTGTTGCTGGCACCACCATCAGCACCTCATCAAGGCTTGGTTATCGCTGGTTGAATAGCGATCGCAGCTGGATGTATGGGCTGAATGCTGGTTATGACAGCCGTCCGATGGCTACAGGTGATGCCGATACAGGGGTATCCGTCACAGATAAGAGCAGCGTCTTCTTCCAGCAGGTGGCAGTCAATGCAGAAGCGGTCTCTGATAGCTGGAATTTCAATGCCTATGCCTTGGTTCCTGTTGGTGAGAAAGAAGCTCAACTCAACAGCGTTTATCAAGGCGGTTCACTCAACACCTACGGGCTTGATGTTGGTTATTTCATCACTCCAGTGGTGAATGCGTCTGTTGGTTACTACTACCAAAATGGTGATTTAGGAACAGCTGATGGCTCTGGCGTACTCGGACGCTTGGCTTATGAAATGACCAGTGGAGTTACAGCAGGAGTCAATATCTCCTACGACGAAGCATTTGATACAAGAGTTTCAGCTGATATTAAAGTTCGCTTTGGTGGTCCAAGTACAACAGCATCTAAGAAGAAAAAGTGGGAGAATCCAACAATTAATGCGTTAACAGCAACACCCAAGAACAGGGATGTTCGGGTGCACGACACGCAGTACTGCGGGTCGTGTACTTTTTATGGTGGAAATGCCGGCTTTACGGTCACGTCTTAGCCACATTATTTTTCTTAGCCACATTATTTTATTTTGATTGACCCTAACCCCCAAAGCCCCTGCAATTGCTGGGGCTTTTTATTTCTTTATTAGCTCTAATAACCGTCCATATCGCCCTTCAATACCTGGCACGATCAGAGTCCTAAAGGAGCTTGCATCGTGAGTTCAGTATTCAATAATTCATATAAAAAAATCAGGCAATATAAGCTCACTGTCTTTATTTGTTGCCTCTAAGGATATGTTCATATTTTCTTTAAATCACCACAGCTTGAGGATTTGATCACCATCACGGATGCCATTGGCTCGTGTAAATCTCACCGCGACTTGATGCCACTCTTCTGGCATTTGATTGAGGCGAATATCAAATGCAAAGGGTAAGTTCTGCTGACCTGGTGAGACCCGGTTCTTCCTGCTTTGACTGCTTCTGCCTTTTTCAACCAGTCGTTTCAGCATGCTTGAGCCCCAATGGCACCTAGAACCGCCTTTCCCTTTGTGTCGGTAGTACTGGCAGAACCGTGCATATCGCCTGGAACAACCCTTCAGGCTTGATGCCAGTTGCAGAAAGCTGGGGTGCCACTCACTGATGCCATCACACTCCAATCTTCCGTAATGCCCGTAATTGGAATAGGGGTCATAAAACCCTTTTCTGATTCCTGCTGCCTTTGGATTAGCGTGGATGTAGCGCAATGTATTCAGCACTCGTCTGTGATCTTTTGGTGCAATCGCAGTGGCGTAATACCGAGCCTCCCAAAAATGCCCGCAACGACCAGAAAGGCGGTTTAGTGCCATGGCTGAATACCAGCCAATCCAATGCATCAGCTTTGGCAATTCACTTGCATCATCAGGACGCAGAAGCAGATGCAGGTGATTAGCCATCAGGCACACTGCATACAACTTGTGTGGCACCTTCTGCTTGGCTTTAGCGAGCACAGCTAGCAGCACATCCCTTCTCAAGCCTTTGGCAATCAGAAACTTACGGCTATTACACCTGAGTGTGATGTGAAAGGAGTGACCTGCTGGTAGATAGCGCGGTTGACGTGCCATATCCTCACCAAGGTTCTCTGTCATTATTGACAAGATGCTAATGATGGGTTTGAAACATTAGATGATTAATAGCACCAAACGTTTTAAGCAGCATCACCAAGCTGTTTGCACTGAACTCGACGGCGATGTAGCTTTATTTCAAAGCAATACCTGCGACTATCTTGTTCTTAACGAGACAGGCTCAGCTATTTGGAATGCACTCAAGACTCAGCCAACACTGCCTGAGCTTTGCAAGTATTTGGAGGAGGAATATGAAGTCACTACAGATGAATGCAAGTCCGCTATCGAAACTTGGCTGGAAGCTGCCTTGGAGAAGAAAGTGATTGCCGTGGTTGAGGACTAAAATGAGAAATGTGTTTTGAGCTTTCTTGCCCAAATTTCACCGCCAAGTTGATTCCCTCCAAGCATTTGGAAGCCAAGGCGTGCAAAATAACGGCGCATGGATGCTTTCTGCAATCCAGGATTAATGTTTTCGGCTAGTAATACTTTTGCTCGATGATCACGTTTCTCTACTTCACGATCAAATCCTTCAAGGAATGCTCTAAAGAGCTGATTTGCTAAACGTTGATAGCTTAGGTTTATTGTCAGATGCCGGGCTGTTGGCGTGATGTACATGCGTTGAAAGTAGGCATGGCTTCCAAGCCCTAGTGAGGCTTCTAACTCTCGTAATACGACAAATACAATGCCGTTAATTTCTCCTGACTGATCACGTGAGATTGCGGCTGGCTGACGCGATATAGGCTTTTTAAGTAGACCCATGCGCTTCTGATTATTGCTTAGTGTTGCTCGAAACGACTTCAATTCTTCTTGATATGCATTTCCATGCTGGCTCCAGAATGCTCTCAACTCACGTTTTAGCTGATTATTCACCTCTCCAAATACAAATTCAATTCGAGGATCAGTCAAGTTCTGGACCCTCATATTCAAAGCGATTCATCGCTTCAGACAACCCATTTGCTAGTCGCTTTCGCTGCTCAATTGAAAGCTGTTCTGCTCCTTCTCCGGTTCGCCCTGAGCGAAAGAACCGCTCACAACCGGCAGGTTTTTCTGCAAAGCCATCAATATCTTCCTCCAGCTTCTTGAGTCGATCAATGGAGGTATTTTCGAGTGCTTGATCAATTAGATGAGCGTCATTCGGGAGGCCCAAAAAGGTTGCTAATTTAGTGAATGTTTCTGATCCTTTTGCCAACATATCCTCATAGCGCATGATCAAGACTGGAAGCTGAGTTTGATCAGCCCATGAGCGCACATGTTGATCCCAGCGGCCCATGTGTTGTCGTACTTGATGGCCGCCAAAGCGTTCCCCTGGCACCAGCGCTGCATTGGGATCCAGTAGGGAATCAACGCATCGATCCAGCGGCCATGAGAAGAAGTGACTAAGTGATACAGCCACATCTTCCGGGTGGCGCAGGATATAAACAACACCAGAGCAACCTGTTGTACTCACCACCGGGCGCCCACGCGAATCAGGAGATTTAAATGCATCATGCACTTTATGAAATCGCTCTCCTTCTGCGAATAGCCATGCACTCGCACCAGCACGTCCGCGCATGGGATCGAGTTCGCTAAAACTGAGATCACAACTATTAATTCCTAATTGATCGTCCAGCCAAAGTCTTGATGAGGCAATCGCTCCAGTTTCAATATCTTGATTAAGATTTAATTCTTCTTCAGGATTGTCTCCTGCCAGCCTCATCAATTCAGTAATAAAAACCCTGCACCAGGTGTTGCCTGATTTTGGATACGAGGCCAGATACCAGTAGCTGTGATCTTCAGTCATTGCTTGCGTCCTCTTCTGTAGCTTCTCTGCGCTGTTGCATCGATTCTGGTTGCGTCAGGTCCACCTCTTTGAGGCTTTCTGCCATTGCTTTGATTCCATCTGGAACGATCAAGGCATGCAATGGCACCGTTCGAGCTAATGCAGCTGCTTGCATAAATAATTGAGCTTCTGCGTCCATGCCTCGATACATCCTGGCGTGAAAGGCTTGGTTACGCAGGCGCATTAAGGCATTTGTTTGTGAGAAAATTCGTGAAGCCTTAAGAGATACTTTTTCCATTTCATCTCCTGCCTCATCGGCATCCTCCTCTTTACCTGAATCTTCTTTGGCGCGATTTAAGGCATAGATCAGCCGTAATGGTGTTGGCTGTGGCATGCAAGTTAACTCTTCAGCTAGCAATGCATATCGCTTAAGTCCCTTACGTACAGGTTGTAGCTGTGCATAATCCAATTCCAAGGTCATAGCAGCGTCGTCTTGAGCAGCAGCTGGGGCAATGCAATCAAACGGACAGAGGAGCATCAGTTTCAACCGACTACGAGAACTCCAGTCCTAAGCGGCTTACGGAATCAAACAATTACTAAACCAACCGAACTAACAGTGATTTAGAAGGATGAATGGGACTCATCCTTTCGAGTGAGTGGGTCTCACCCCACTGGGCAATTTCGTCAAACTGCTCTGATGTGGCAGCAGCAGCCTGATTACGCCAGATACAAGGAGAAGCTCAACGGTGAAGGCTGGCTGGTCAACAGACAGGAAGGGATGCTCCTACAGATCAAGCCAGATGCAGCAACCCAACATGCTCAGTTCGTTCTGGTGAGCTACTACCGCTTGTCAGCTCGGCTTGGGAAACCCGTTCTTGCTTCTTGCACCTAGGCATCGAGATGTGGATCAACCTGCAGAAGATCGGTTGGCAACGCTGCACACCGCCCAATTGACTTGTTGCACAGCTGAAACTGCCTACTGCAGCTCGCAGCAGCAGTAAAAGAGTGGCACGTTGCATGTCATGTTGCGCTCAATAGATTTTTTTCAATGCAGCGTTCCTTGCGCCTGTCGTTATCGCTGAGCGGTGTTGCTGCTCTTGCCCTCGCCAACGCTCCTCTCTTACCTGCTGCTGCTCAAGACGACGTCAATGCTGATGACCTTGGGGTGATGAGCATCAGCCTTAAGGATGTGGTCAAGCCAACCCTTGGTTTTCAAGGCGCATTGCAAGGAGCAGGAACGCCGAACCAAGCAGGCATCGGTGGCTTCTTGCCCCTCTCTGTTGGTGACAACAGCGTCTTCTTTGCTGATGTGCTGCTCAATGCCAACTTTGCTGATTACGGCAATGACAGCAGCATCATCAACACCACTGTTGCTGGCACCACGATCAGTACCTCAACGCGATTGGGGTATCGCTGGCTGAATGGTGATCGCAGCTGGATGTATGGCATCAACGGTGGCTATGACAGCCGCCCGATGAATACAGGTGATGCAGATACAGGCATCAATGTCAGCGGCACAGAGAAGAGTGCGTTCTTCCAGCAGGTCGCTGTCAATGCAGAAGCAGTCTCTGATAGCTGGAACTTCAATGCCTATGCCTTAGTTCCTGTTGGTGATACAGAGCAACAGCTGAATAGCGTTTATCAAGGCGGCTCGCTGGATACCTACGGGCTTGATGTTGGTTATTTGATCACTCCAGCCGTTAATGCGTCTGTTGGTTATTACTATCAAAGTGGTGATCTAGGAGAAGCAGATGGTTCTGGCGTGCTCGGACGCTTGGCCTATGAAATGACAAGTGGCGTCACAGCAGGAGTGAATATCTCCTATGACGAAGCATTCGATACAAGAGTTTCAGCTGATCTTAAAGTGCGATTTGGTGGTCCAAGTACAACAGCAGCGAAGAAGAAAAAGTGGGAGAATCCAACAATTAATGCGTTAACAGCATCACCCAAGAACAGGGATGTACGGGTGCACGACACGATTCAGGGATGTCAGGACAAGTCGTTTTACTTAGGGACATGCACGTACTAACTGTTTCAGGCACACAGACACAGAAGCAAGCTACGCAAAGAAAAAATTAATTAGAAAAAATTGAAGAAAGAAATTAGAGGCTAACTCCCAAAGCTCTTGCAATTGCAAGGGCTTTTTATTTCTTTAATCACTGCCTAATCACGCATAAATGCCTTCCAATACCTGGCACCTATATCGTGCCAGCATTTCTTCCATTGATGATTTCTATATTAATTAATTCCACTTTAAATATTTAGGCAAAGTAAACTCAACCTCTGCATTCAAGATCTCTATCAATACGCTTATCCCCTCAATTTATTCACCACAGCAATGGCCGTGAATCACCATCACGGATGCCATTGGCTCGTGTAAATCTCACCGCGACTTGATGCCACTCTTCTGGCATTTGATTGAGGCGAATATCAAATGCAAAGGGTAAGTTCTGCTGACCTGGTGAGACCCGGTTCTTCCTGCTTTGACTGCTTCTGCCTTTTTCAACCAGTCGTTTCAGCATGCTTGAGCCCCAATGGCACCTAGAACCGCCTTTCCCTTTGTGTCGGTAGTACTGGCAGAACCGTGCATATCGCCTGGAACAACCCTTCAGGCTTGATGCCAGTTGCAGAAAGCTGGGGTGCCACTCACTGATGCCATCACACTCCAATCTTCCGTAATGCCCGTAATTGGAATAGGGGTCATAAAACCCTTTTCTGATTCCTGCTGCCTTTGGATTAGCGTGGATGTAGCGCAATGTATTCAGCACTCGTCTGTGATCTTTTGGTGCAATCGCAGTGGCGTAATACCGAGCCTCCCAAAAATGCCCGCAACGACCAGAAAGGCGGTTTAGTGCCATGGCTGAATACCAGCCAATCCAATGCATCAGCTTTGGCAATTCACTTGCATCATCAGGACGCAGAAGCAGATGCAGGTGATTAGCCATCAGGCACACTGCATACAACTTGTGTGGCACCTTCTGCTTGGCTTTAGCGAGCACAGCTAGCAGCACATCCCTTCTCAAGCCTTTGGCAATCAGAAACTTACGGCTATTACACCTGAGTGTGATGTGAAAGGAGTGACCTGCTGGTAGATAGCGCGGTTGACGTGCCATATCCTCACCAAGGTTCTCTGTCATTATTGACAAGATGCTAATGATGGGTTTGAAACATTAGATGATTAATAGCACCAAACGTTTTAAGCAGCATCACCAAGCTGTTTGCACTGAACTCGACGGCGATGTAGCTTTATTTCAAAGCAATACCTGCGACTATCTTGTTCTTAACGAGACAGGCTCAGCTATTTGGAATGCACTCAAGACTCAGCCAACACTGCCTGAGCTTTGCAAGTATTTGGAGGAGGAATATGAAGTCACTACAGATGAATGCAAGTCCGCTATCGAAACTTGGCTGGAAGCTGCCTTGGAGAAGAAAGTGATTGCCGTGGTTGAGGACTAAAATGAGAAATGTGTTTTGAGCTTTCTTGCCCAAATTTCACCGCCAAGTTGATTCCCTCCAAGCATTTGGAAGCCAAGGCGTGCAAAATAACGGCGCATGGATGCTTTCTGCAATCCAGGATTAATGTTTTCGGCTAGTAATACTTTTGCTCGATGATCACGTTTCTCTACTTCACGATCAAATCCTTCAAGGAATGCTCTAAAGAGCTGATTTGCTAAACGTTGATAGCTTAGGTTTATTGTCAGATGCCGGGCTGTTGGCGTGATGTACATGCGTTGAAAGTAGGCATGGCTTCCAAGCCCTAGTGAGGCTTCTAACTCTCGTAATACGACAAATACAATGCCGTTAATTTCTCCTGACTGATCACGTGAGATTGCGGCTGGCTGACGCGATATAGGCTTTTTAAGTAGACCCATGCGCTTCTGATTATTGCTTAGTGTTGCTCGAAACGACTTCAATTCTTCTTGATATGCATTTCCATGCTGGCTCCAGAATGCTCTCAACTCACGTTTTAGCTGATTATTCACCTCTCCAAATACAAATTCAATTCGAGGATCAGTCAAGTTCTGGACCCTCATATTCAAAGCGATTCATCGCTTCAGACAACCCATTTGCTAGTCGCTTTCGCTGCTCAATTGAAAGCTGTTCTGCTCCTTCTCCGGTTCGCCCTGAGCGAAAGAACCGCTCACAACCGGCAGGTTTTTCTGCAAAGCCATCAATATCTTCCTCCAGCTTCTTGAGTCGATCAATGGAGGTATTTTCGAGTGCTTGATCAATTAGATGAGCGTCATTCGGGAGGCCCAAAAAGGTTGCTAATTTAGTGAATGTTTCTGATCCTTTTGCCAACATATCCTCATAGCGCATGATCAAGACTGGAAGCTGAGTTTGATCAGCCCATGAGCGCACATGTTGATCCCAGCGGCCCATGTGTTGTCGTACTTGATGGCCGCCAAAGCGTTCCCCTGGCACCAGCGCTGCATTGGGATCCAGTAGGGAATCAACGCATCGATCCAGCGGCCATGAGAAGAAGTGACTAAGTGATACAGCCACATCTTCCGGGTGGCGCAGGATATAAACAACACCAGAGCAACCTGTTGTACTCACCACCGGGCGCCCACGCGAATCAGGAGATTTAAATGCATCATGCACTTTATGAAATCGCTCTCCTTCTGCGAATAGCCATGCACTCGCACCAGCACGTCCGCGCATGGGATCGAGTTCGCTAAAACTGAGATCACAACTATTAATTCCTAATTGATCGTCCAGCCAAAGTCTTGATGAGGCAATCGCTCCAGTTTCAATATCTTGATTAAGATTTAATTCTTCTTCAGGATTGTCTCCTGCCAGCCTCATCAATTCAGTAATAAAAACCCTGCACCAGGTGTTGCCTGATTTTGGATACGAGGCCAGATACCAGTAGCTGTGATCTTCAGTCATTGCTTGCGTCCTCTTCTGTAGCTTCTCTGCGCTGTTGCATCGATTCTGGTTGCGTCAGGTCCACCTCTTTGAGGCTTTCTGCCATTGCTTTGATTCCATCTGGAACGATCAAGGCATGCAATGGCACCGTTCGAGCTAATGCAGCTGCTTGCATAAATAATTGAGCTTCTGCGTCCATGCCTCGATACATCCTGGCGTGAAAGGCTTGGTTACGCAGGCGCATTAAGGCATTTGTTTGTGAGAAAATTCGTGAAGCCTTAAGAGATACTTTTTCCATTTCATCTCCTGCCTCATCGGCATCCTCCTCTTTACCTGAATCTTCTTTGGCGCGATTTAAGGCATAGATCAGCCGTAATGGTGTTGGCTGTGGCATGCAAGTTAACTCTTCAGCTAGCAATGCATATCGCTTAAGTCCCTTACGTACAGGTTGTAGCTGTGCATAATCCAATTCCAAAGTCATAGCAGCGTCATACCAGAGCTTGAGTTGATGCATCCCTGGCTGAACTATGCCATCACTGCCAACGGCAACTAGCTCACTACTGAGTAAGTGCCAACCTTCTTGGATTAAACACCAGGCCAGGGTGGACTTTCCTGCAGCTGGATGACCCAAAAGCAGAATGGCCTCACCGTCACGCTCCAGAGCTGTTCCGTGCAAAACCAATGCACCACGCTGGATCGCTAGGGCTCCAAGTCCACTCGTGACAGCAAACGTGCGGATGTCGCGGTCGCTAACGCTGTCGTCCCAGCGCTGCCATTCCAAACGCTCACCACCAGTGGCACGAAACCAGCCAATGCCTTCAAGTTCTAGGCGCCAATCCTGGGGTGCTAACTGCAGTATTGGCGTGCTGTGAGGGCTCGGCTCAAGGCTGGGCCATTGCTCATGATCTCCCTGTTGGATTTGCACCAGCGCATTACTGGTCGATTCGGAGACGGTCAGTTCAGGTAAAACCAAATCACTGCTGATCTCTGCCCCAAGGGCGCAATAGCGATGAGGTTTAATCAACGAAATAGTGAGGTTTCATGGAGTCTCTCGTGATTAGGCCTGAGCTGGCAAGAACTCACTGAAATGCCTCTTGATCCAGGCGAAGAGTCTTCTCTTGCACCGCTTACCCAAATGGCAGTGGAACTAAGCAAGACTCCAGCGGAAGCGTTATGTCGGCCAATGGCAAAAGAGTTCCTCCGCAGAAAAGGTGGCGGAGAGTTCTTCTGTGAGGGGGATCGATGAATGATTGAACTTTCACCCTGGTGTCATGGATGTAGGAAAAGTCTTTAAGGGGAAGGCCAAGGGATGAAATACATCCAACGTGGTCTTCCTCCGGTTGACTCCATTTGATGCCGTTCAACTCGTTGCTGTTTGCGGAGACCTCTCATCACTCTGCGGCTGTGCTCCTTGTTGCAACCGATGGCCGCAGCTATATCGTCAGAGTGCCAATGCTTTCCATTGCTTTGGCTGAGTAGTTGGTAAGCCTCCTGTTCATACCTTTGCTGTTGCTTAGGCAAAAGGTCACTGCTTTTTCCGGCGGACATAATGATGTAACTGAAGTCTTCTTTGCTCCCCTGGAGATTCCAGATCGTGTCTTGTTCGCAGCAGCGAGCTTTAACGCAGTGCAGGACAACATGATCGTCATGCGCTGGCCTTTCGGGCTTGTGGAGTGTCCAAACATCTGATGCAGCCCATGTTTGAGTGCCAGCGCCATAGATGTCATTCACCGTTGGTGAACCGGCCCCGTTGAATTGTTTCCTGAGGTGACTAGCAACCCCAAGCCATACATTGTGCTCACTGGCCCAGTGGTTGTACCCGTAGCAAGGCAGACCAAACTCAGCATCATTAAATCTGCTGCCCTGTCCGCTTAAGAGTGTTGTCAGGCTGTCTGCAAGGATCGCGTCATAGTTCTTCTCTTTCTGGATTCTTGTGAGTTGTTCCAGGTTCCATAAAGCTGGATCGAAGCTGATTTCAAATTTTGGACTTATACCCATTTGGTCTAACTTATCGCTGAAGTTTGTTTCAGACTCATCAGCTTGAATTACCAAGACTTTGCCTCTCTTGCTAGTTAACTCATTCATGAAATAACTGCCTGTTGAGATGGCCTGCGCCGCTGCATAGAGAAATGTCGTTTTGCCAGTACCCGTTGCACCACCGATAAGAGTCATGCATCCACGAGCTGCGAATTGATCAATTAACCAATCAGTGGGTTTCCTGTTTTTGAGAAGCTCCGCCGCTGATCGGACTTTTCCTACATGGTTGATACAGGGTTTCTCTATTGCTTCATTGCTTGGGAAAGGGCAGCTTTCTTGGATTCCCTCCATCACATCTGCTGCGGTTGCGCCTTGTTCCAGCCAATCCGCTATGTCCAGTCCGCTATCTGGGGGTATGGATCCTTCCCAGTGCGGAGAATTTGGGAATGGCAATAGCCACTTACAACCGGGGTGTGCCTCAGCCACTTTTTTGGCGTATGTGAGGCCGCATTGGTCTTGGTCAGGAACGATGACTAACCGTTGTGGATCAATGTGTCCGCTATCTCTTTCAGCTTTGAAGCCATTGCAACCACCCAGGCTGGTGATAGCAGGTAAACCAAGAGCCCATATGGCATCTACGCATCCTTCACCTTCTGCGTGTGCAATGAATGGTGCACCGTCTTCCAATGCTTGAAGTGCCTCTTTGAGGCGGTATGGCATTACTTGAGCTGCAAGTTCTTTTACGGATTTTCCATTCACTCGCGATGACTGCGAAAACCTCCGTCTGCCGTTTCCGTCATCGCTTCGATTCACCCTGATGAGGGCGTTGCCATCAATGTCGTTGTAATCCCAGTGAGCCTTGGCTTTGGGGCGGATCGGTTTGCTGGGAGGTGTGTTGGCTCCAGATCTATGACTGGAGGGCGAGAGTGCATGACGAATCCGACGTTTCCCTTCCTCTGTCTTGCTGCAATCACAACCAAAGGCGGCATATTTCCCGTTTTTGATATGGACTTTGAAGTTGGACGATCCGCAGCTGGGACATTTAAAGCTGTGATCACCTTGGGGAGTATTGCTACCCCCATCAGGTTCGAGCTTCTCCAGGTGTTGAAGGATATTGAAGGTCATCGATCAATCTCTCCGATACTTCCTCCATAGATTTCAATCTCTGCTGGATCAGCCCTTTTAAAATAGGTAAAGGCTTGTTCAGTTTTTTCTGGCTGCCACTGCAAGGGACTTTTGGTAGTAGCTCCCTTGCGGCGGTAGTGCGTCCCTTCTTCAAATGGACAGATGTCCTTTCTGCGTAAGCCAAGGAGCGTCTTTGGATGTATCCCAATGGTTTCAGCCATCTCTTCTGTAGAGATCCACATAGGTGTTTGGAAAAAGCCTGATCTCCTGACTGACCTCTGGTGAAAGTTCCTGGTAAAAGCAAGTTTCCGTTCCGAGTTTTCGAGGAAGAATCGGATTGGAGAGAGAAATAGGTCCTCTTTGAGGAGTTCCTGGTCCTTGCTAGAAAGCTAGCCGTTTATTCCTCATCATCTAATGGAATAGAGGCAGCACTTATTTGGCAGAAAAATGCAAAAAAAGGCGGTTTAGAGGCTTTTTAACGATCTTTCGCGAGGTTTTAACTCTCTTTATTCCCAAAAACTCCCCAAAACGCCTTGTTTTGATGTTCGCAAGGAAACCCTAAGACATCCTTAAAGCTCTCATAACTATCAGAGAACTCCTCGTGGTGGGATGGCTTTTATTTCGTAATTGAGCAAGCCAGCAGCATTACGAGTTGGCGGTAGCTCTAATAAAGGCATCTTTAGTTGTTGCATCTGTAGCCGATTCATAGGCCCTGCTATGTGCGGCGAGGCCATGTCCCATTGCACGGCAGATTTGAGCTGTCTCAATGCCATGGCGATGTGCACGGACGCTGTATCCGTCTCGGAATGAGTAGGGGCGTAGCCACATTCCGCTGGCTTCGTATTTGTCCTTGAGCTGTTTCCACTCAGGCTGGCGATTCAGGTGATTGAGAACGTATCTGCCGTTCAGTTTCCTGAAGTCACCATCACGTCCAGCGGGTAGTTCTAGAAGTCCAGCATTCAGTGTTTGGCAGAGATTCCAATTGACTGTTTCACCCAAGCTGTCTCTTAGTGGCAGTGGCTGAAGCCAGCGAGGATCGCAGCGATTAGGGCCTGAAATTTTTCTGTAGCTGCACCACAAACCCAGATCCCCCTGATCCGTCAGACGAGGTGCCAAATACTGCAGCTCTATCGGTCGTAAGCCATAAAGCACCATCAGCCTCAGCACGTTTCCCCAGCCTTCGTTGCGAGAGCCAACTGCTTCGATCAAATCGAGAGCTTCTTGATCAGTCAGTGTCGCTTTCGTTTTCTTCTCTGCTGGTCGACCTCTTAGTTCCCGAATACTGGTTTGGCTGATTTGCCATCCCGCGGGCATTTTGTGACGACTAACCGCATGGTCCATCAGGTTTCGTAAGGCCAGGCAGCATGCAGCTCTGCTAGATGGCTTCCCCTTCCAACGTTGAAGTGTTCGTTGAAGTAAGACGTGTCCATCGGCTGGAGCTGTTCTGCTCCTCAATAGCCGGAGAGCTTCATTGAGGCAGGGCTCGTAGTTATCCCGATAAGTCATGTCGAGAATCTGGTTTCGACCTTCTTGAAGTGAAATTCGAAAGCTTTCAATGATTTGTGGCCATGTTTTTGTGACCGTTGAAGCGAGGTTGTCACTTTTGCCAGAGGCTTCTGTGATTGCCTGTTTCATGCTGACCTCGCCCTTCATCCAAATGGGATAGAGGCGATTGATCAGAAGAAGAGCGTCTCCAACTGCTTCTGCTGTCCAGGGGAAAGGCAGGTTGGCTGAATCGGTACGCAGATCTTTTGCTCGAATTTTGAGCCGCATTCGTCCACTGTTGTTGCCCACGGTCCAACCTTGACGCCCTGTTTTGACCGCTGCTCTGAAGCCTTCCTCCCACTTAGCTAACGCACCCAAAATTTCAGGACAAATCTCAGGACAAATTACCGCCTTTCGATTCCGCTTACTTCCGAGTTGTTACCCTCAATGCCAGTTACAGCAACTGGTTTTGGCCTAAGTCTCTTTGCACGTCATGCCAAAAGTACTCCGTATCACCCAAGTGACTCGTGGGGGTGGAATGCCCCCCTCGAACCAATCCACAACTGAAGTCTCCGAGGTTGTGACGGAGACACTAAAAGTTGTCTCATCCAAATCGTCATCCAAACGGCTTCCAGCTGTCTTGGACGGCATGGATAAGGCTGAGGCATTGGCCTACGTCAGCCGTCTATTTGATGCCGCAGAAGCAGGCGCTGTCCTCTGGGGCGATGCGCTGTTGATCAAACGCTTCATCAGTCAGTGCAGCCGTACCGGCAGCAAGGCGACTCAAGATGGCTATCGCTTCGAGATTCGCGAGTTCACCCGCTGGCGTGATCGCAACCATCCACATCTGCATTTGCGGGAGATCAATCCTGCGTTCTGTCAGGACTGGGTGTCCCAGCTGCGGGAACAAGTCGAGGACGGCTTGATGAAGCCTCGAACTTTCAATCGCAGGATCGCTGCCATCAGTTCCATGTACCGATGGGCTGCTGAGCCAAGCCGTTCAGCGGTCACTGGTGTGCCGCGTAATCCGATGCCGCCACGATCCCTTCTCCAAGCGGAGAAAACCACAAAACCGCTGAATGAGGAGCAGATCGGTCTGTTGTTCGCAGCCATCACCAGGGCAGCTCATCTCGATCGCAATGCAGTCAGGGATTACACCTTGATCAAGGGCGCCTACTTGTTGGGTTGCAGAGTTTCAGAGATCGCGATTGTTCGCTGGAAAGATATTGAAGCTCTTAATGATGGAGGCCAAATTCACCTCTTCGGCAAGGGATCAAAGCGACGCACTGTCCGAGTATCTCCAGCAACGCTCGAACTCTTTGAGGGCCTAGGCCGTGGTGCTGATGAAGAGTTTTTTTCCCAAGTCCAAGGCGAGATGGGCATCTCACGCGTCAAGCAATCGGGGATGTCTGCCGTAAATGGGGGAGAGCCGCTGGATTCCATGTTCACCCCCATCAACTGAGGCACAGTCATGCCACGCAGGCGATTCGCCGCGGGGTGGATGTGTTCACGCTGAAGGTAACGCTAGGCCACTCATCAAGTGCAACTACGGGGCATTACGTGGCTGCTAACCCCCGGGACAGCAGCTCGTTGAGACTGGGATAAGAGCACACTCAATAGTTGATAACAGCCTGTCTCAAGCAATTTTCGACTTTGCATGTATCACTGCAAACATGTTCCAAAAGATACATGGCTCTTGTTGCAGCGGCGACGTGCTGCTCACATAAGGACAAATCACATGGGGGCGGCGTGGGACACCGCTCCTTTTTTATGAATGGGAAAAGAAAACCCCGCCAAAGGCAGGGTCTCTCGGCTTCTTGTTGGGCGTGTTGCCTAGTTTCCACTCCGTAAAGAAGCCCTCCTCACCTTTGAATCATGCCTCAGGAATCCGGCTGGGCAAGTCCCTTCGTATCAGTTGGTTGACTGTTCTGCGGAATTTCCTCAGCATGTGACCGGCCAACTCCTCACAAGGCTTGGCTCCTCACACCCCCCGAAGAAGGCTTAGTCGCCTTCTTTTTTTATGTCTTGACTCATCCTTTCGAGTGAGTGGGTTTCACCCCAATTGGCAATCTCGCCAAACTGCTCTGAAATGGCAGCAACAGCCTGATTACTCCCGATATAAGGAGAAGTCCGGCGGTGAAGGCTGGCTGGTCAACAGGCAAGAAGGGACGCTCATCCAGATCAAACCCGATGCAGCAACGCAACATGCTCAGTTCGTTCTGGTGAGCAACTACCGCTTGTCAGCTCGCATTGGGAAACCCATCAGACAACAGCGGATGCTCAGACACCTGGGCATCGAGATGTGGATCAACCTGCAGAAAATTGGTTGGGAACGCTGCACGCTGCCTAACTAAATCTTCAATTTTGGAATAGCAACAAAGCCGAAACTGACTACTTCAGCGGGCATCACCGTTAGGAATAGTCAAGGTGAGCCTCTCACCAAGTTCTCAGGCATGCTGCGTCATCACTCCCTGGGGCTATTGGCTTCTGCCAGATCTCATTCTGCACTGCAGGTGCAGTTCACAAGGTAGGAGAAGTGTTGTGTTCTACGCGCGATGGAGCCAATTGGTAATTCGATAGATTTTGTGCCTACTTCAAGTATCTTATATTTATAGAAAATAGACGCTTTATCGATGAAGCTATTACGTGCCCTAACCTGTTTTCTCATCTTCTCCTCTGCATTGAGCCTCAGCAGTGTTTCTCGTTCGGTGATGGCTCAGGTCGAACCTATCGAAAAGATTAACGGAAAGGATCTACCCGGTTTGATCAAAGGATTACGCGACAAGAAAACTCTTGTTGATGATATAAGGCACGATGGGCAAAGAGTTTTGGCTGCTCGCGGCACGCGACTTCCTGGTACACGTACTCCGATTCATGTTCACGATCACTCGGGTCTGACATGCGTTATTTCAGGACAGATAACAGATTTTATTGAAGGTAAGAAAGATCGAATCTATGGAGCTGGAGACTGCTATTTCATGCCTGCCGGTACACCAATGTCGGCGGCTAATCTTGGTAGTGAGCCAGTGATTCTTGTTGACATTTTCGTGCTTCCCCCAGGTGAGGTGCCAATGAAAGTGATTGAGTCTGAGCTTTCCAAGTAAAATAACAGGCTAAATATTCACCAGCCTCGCCACGAGCGGGGTTTTTGATTGCCTACTGAATAGCAGCAAAGCTGAAACTGCCTACTGCAGCTGCCAGCAGCAGTAAAGGCAAGGCATCGTTACGGCATCTACTAACGCCCCATGCTGCGTCGTCTCTCCCTAGGGCTGCTGGCTTCTGCCATCTCTGTTGCTTCCCTTCCTGCCATTGCGCAAGAGGGCAGTGCTGATGACCTTGGGGTGATGAGCATCAGCCTTAAGGATGTGGTCAAGCCAACCCTTGGTTTTCAAGGCGCACTGCAGGGTGCTGGAACACCGAATCAAGCAGGCATTGGCGGGTTCTTGCCACTGTCTGTTGGCGATAACAGTGTGTTCTTTGCTGATGTGCTGCTCAATGCCAACTTTGCTGATTACGGCAATGACAGCAGCCTCATCAACACCACTGTTGCTGGCACCACCATCAGCACCTCATCAAGGCTTGGTTATCGCTGGTTGAATAGCGATCGCAGCTGGATGTATGGGCTGAATGCTGGTTATGACAGCCGTCCGATGGCTACAGGTGATGCCGATACAGGGGTATCCGTCACAGATAAGAGCAGCGTCTTCTTCCAGCAGGTGGCAGTCAATGCAGAAGCGGTCTCTGATAGCTGGAATTTCAATGCCTATGCCTTGGTTCCTGTTGGTGAGAAAGAAGCTCAACTCAACAGCGTTTATCAAGGCGGTTCACTCAACACCTACGGGCTTGATGTTGGTTATTTCATCACTCCAGTGGTGAATGCGTCTGTTGGTTACTACTACCAAAATGGTGATTTAGGAACAGCTGATGGCTCTGGCGTACTCGGACGCTTGGCTTATGAAATGACCAGTGGAGTTACAGCAGGAGTCAATATCTCCTACGACGAAGCATTTGATACAAGAGTTTCAGCTGATATTAAAGTGCGCTTTGGCGGTGCAAGTACAACTACCCAGCGCAAAGAAGTTCAACAACTACCTGTAATCAACGCCTTAACGTCAACACCAACCAACAGGGATGTGAAAGTGCATGACTGTGAGATTATTTTTAGCTTCCAAGACTGTATTAATGATGGGATTAATTGATAGAGTTTATGGCTAAATGCACCTCGATCGACAGGGGCTTTTTATTTCTTCAATCAACACCATAAACCCTTAAATCAGTCTTTGATGCCTGGCACCATTGGAACCTAGAAAGTTGACTTGATGGCTTATTTGGCAGGAGCCAATAAGAATTATTTCTGTGTATTCATGACAAATATGCCTCGACTAATTTGCCCTAACTCTATCTATATTTCCTAGCTCAATCACCACAGCTTGAGGATTTGATCGCCATCACGGATGCCATTTGCTCTTCTAAATCTCACCGCGACTTGATGCCACTCTTCTGGAATTTGATTAAGACGAATGTCAAATGCAAAGGGTAATTTCTGCTGACCTGGTGAGACCCGGTTCTTCCTGCTTTGACTGCTTCTGCCTTTCTCAACCAGTCGTTTCAGCATGCTTGAGCCCCAATGGCACTTAGGTGTTCCTTTGGCGTGATGGCGATACTTCTGGCAGAACCGCGCATATCGCCTGGAGCAACCTTTCAGGCTTGATGCCAGTTGCAGAAAGCTTGGGTGCCACTCGCTGATGCCATCACATTCCAACCTTCCGTAATGCCCATAGTTGGAATAGGGGTCGTAGAAACCCTTTCGCACTCCAGCTGCTTTGGGATTGGCGTGGATATACCGCAAGGTATTCAGGACTCTCCTGTGATCTTTTGGAGCAATCGCAGTGGCGTAATACCTTGCCTCCCAAAAATGCCCGCAACGTCCAGAAAGACGATTCAGTGCCATGGCTGAGTACCAGCCAACCCAATGCATCAGCTTTGGCAGCTGTGATGCATCGTCAGGTCTGATTAGCAAGTGCAGGTGATTAGCCATCAGGCACACCGCATACAACTTGTGTGGCACTTTTTGTTTGGCTTTAGTGAGCACAGCAAGAAGCACATCCCTTCTCAAGCCTTTGGCAATTAGAAACTGTCGGCTATTGCACCTGAGCGTGATGTGAAAGGCGTGACCTGCTGGAAGCTTGCGTTGCGTACGTCCCATTCCATAAACGATCAGGCTTACTGATTGTGGCTATCAATCTCCCGACTGAATATTCACCAGCCCCGCCACGAGCGGGGTTTTTGTTGCTCTACACAGCCTAGAATCCGTATTTGGGATTAATTCTTTTTGCTGGTGAATCTGCCTGCTACGAAACCAACTGAGCCACCAATAAGTGCACTTTGTATCTTCCATAATTGCTTTCTTTGACGCCAAGAGGTATTGGCAACCCAGATACCAAGCACCAGTGCTCCGACAACAGCAACGCTCCAACCTGCTTTCGCCATGAGCCAAATCAACACCCGTCAACACACAACCATAAAGACACACTGAATTACATCGGAGAACATGAGGCGACCCTGAGAACAGAAGAGGACTCTTTCGACGTGATCTCAGAAGGTGATGCCAGCTTCTTTATTGACGGCTGGTGAGAGAAGCGCCATGTAGAGGCAGCCGAGCAACGAGTTGGTGTTTTGAGCCAAGTGCTTCTAGACATAGGTACTTGAGCAACTAAAATTACTATCGAGCACATCAGATGTTGTGTCGGTTCGCCACAAACATATTTCTCTGATGAAGCCAGCAAGAACACGTACTTGCAGAGAGAAATCTTCCAGCTTCATAGGGAAGATGATATTTGAGTTTATCGGGAGTGGGGGGGGAGTACGTTCTTCCTGGCTTGATCATCCTGATTCAGGTCTTCCGAGTCAGTTCTTTCGCGATTGTGAGCCGACAGCTGGTGCCGACTGGGCAAGCCAATGCGCGAAAATGGGTTCGCCATGGGCTGTATGGATTTCCATGAGGACAAGCTTCACTGAACTTGCTCTAGAAAATTGTCTGGGCTAGCCGTGGTGCGAATCACTACTGTTTTCCGCCAAAGGCATGAAAAGCACCACTCAACTCTCAGTCGCTGCAAACTGATTTCAATTGGCATTTAACTGATGCCCTTAGAATCGCTACCTTGGCCTGGACTATCAGGCTTGACGAAAGAAATGACTTACAGGCAGCGGGGAATGCTTCAAGCAGCTGCTTTTTCCCAACGACCCTCGACACTCAGATGACCTTTGTTCTTCTACAGGAGCTGTTTACGAAATTAGGGTTCACTGTTTTTAGTCAAAATCTAAGGGGGACCCCAAACTGCCTCACAGAAATCCTTTACTAGCGTGCCATCATCCATCTTTCCACTTAAATCTGGCTCTAGCCCCAACCTTTTCATTGCAGTTGGGTAATCAATCTGTTTAGTAGCCACAAGAGTGCATGTATTTTTCTTAGGGGTACACGACACCAACAGAAAAAGAACAGGAAGCAGCAGTAATGCCTTTTTCATCCAATGACTCTACTTGTGGAACTCGATGAGGTGAGGCTTTTGTTTTCGGGCACTATTAGCTCCTCCGTGCTGCCACGAGCGGGTTTTTTATTGCAGAGGGAAATACTTTAACCAGTTGACCCAAACAAATGACACTCAACACACAGATGACGCTGGCTCTACTGCAAGAGCTACTGATGGCACTGAGGGCGAATGACGCTGATGGCTTGGCAGCTAGGCGTGAGTCTGCAGTCCCGTTGGGAAATTATGGAGGTGTTGTACCCATAACGGGTGAGGACTTGGATTAGTTGTATGACGACATCATTTCGACCAAGCTGCCTGATAAGCGCAAGCGTGGCACTGCTGATGAAGCTCTGGCAACCAACGCTAAAGCCTTCTAACCCTGCCCTAACTGTTGGGGGTTTTTCGTTTCTGTATAGATATGCTGCCAATAGAAAGATTGGATTCACTTGTGTAACAGCACGAACAACAGAAACGTTGACGTTGTTGCTATAAAAATAAAGTAGTACCAACTACAAAGAACGTTCACCTCACTTCTGTGAGGCGCAGACTCGCCAGGCCACGGAACGGGGACCTGGATTTCTGAGGAACCTCAAATGACTCTCACCTATCGTGGTAAGCAGTATGTCCAGCACAAAGGTGTTGGTTTTGATGCAACCAAGAAGGCACCATTGACCTATCGCGGCGTGTCATACGCCAAGTAAACCAAGGATTTCACATCAATCAGCTCTCGCTTAACAGCGGGAGTTTTTTATTGCCTACTTAATAGCAGCAAAGCTGAAACTGCCTACTGCAGCGTGCGGCAGCAGCACAAGCAAGGCATCGTTGCCTTATCTATCAGCTCCCCATGCTGCGTCGTATCTCCCTGGGGCTTTTGGCTTCTGCCATCTCTCTTGCTTCCCTGCCTGCCATTGCGCAAGAGGGCAGTGCTGATGATCTTGGTGTGATGAGCATCAGCCTGAAGGATGTGGTCAAGCCCACCTTTGGGTTTCAAGGTGCATTGCAAGGAGCAGGAACACCGAATCAGGCGGGTATTGGCGGGTTCTTGCCACTGTCTGTTGGCGACAACAGCGTCTGGTTTCTTGATGTCCTCGCTAACGCTAATTTCGCTGATTACGAAAACAACAGCAGCATCATCAATACCGATGTGGCTGGTACAACGATCAGCACCTCATCACGGCTTGGTTATCGCTGGCTGAATGGTGACCGCTCTTGGATGTACGGGCTGAATGCTGGCTATGACAGCCGCCCGATGAATACAGGAGGAACCGATACCGGCATCATTGTCAGCGGCACAGAGGAGAGTGCGTTCTTCCAGCAGGTGGCAGTCAATGCAGAAGCGGTCTCCAATGGCTGGAACCTCAACGCTTATGCCTTAATTCCTGTTGGTGATACGGAGCAAGATCTCAACTTCTTTTACCAAGGCGGTGCACTTAACACCTACGGGCTTGATGTTGGTTATTTCATCACGCCTGAGCTGAATGCTTCTGTTGGTTACTACTACCAAAGCGGTGATCTTGGATCTGCTGATGGGTCTGGTGTGCTTGGAAGAGTTGCTTATGCAATGACCAGTGGAGTCACAGCAGGGGTCAATCTCTCCTACGACGAAGCATTCGATACAAGAGTTTCAGCTGATCTTAAAGTGCGCTTTGGTGGTCCGAGTACAACAGTGCAGCGCAAAGATGTTCAAGAACATCCTGTAATCAATGCCTTAACATCAACACCAAGCAACCGGGATGTGAGGGTGCACGATAGGGTGTGCAGCACTGGATCGACAGTTCCAGGCTGTGTAGATGCACGGACGGTGTGTGAGGAGCTATATAGTGGAGAAGAATTGGTTCAATGCATTAAGGCCCTTCCAGTTTCAGAAGGTGGGGAATGTTTTGAGAAGGCGGGGAACTGCTTAAATCCGGAGGAAGTGTGACTTTTGTGTTTTTAAAATGTAAAATTAAACGCATCCTAACCTCCAAAACCCTTGTCAAAGCAAGAGCTTTTTATTTCTATAATTACTGCCTAGCCATTGCTAAATGCCATCCAGTACCTGGCACTAATTAATACTTAGCCCCGCCACGAGCGGAGTTTTTGTTGCAGCGGGGAATGCTTTGACCAGTTGACCTAAACCCTTGACCCTCGATATACAGATGACGCTGGCCCTGCTGCAACAGCTACCTATGGCACCTAGAACCGCCTTTTCCTTTGTGTCGGTAGTACTGGCAGAACCGTGCATATCGCCTGGAACAGCCTTTTAGGCTTGATGCCAATTGCAGAAAGCTTGGGTGCCACTCGCTGATGCCATCACATTCCAACCTTCCGTAGTGCCCATAGTTGGAATAGGGGTCGTAGAAACCCTTTCGCACTCCTGCTGCCTTTGGGTTGGCGTGGATATACCGCAATGTATTCAGCACTCTCCTGTGATCTTTTGGAGCAATCGCAGTGGCGTAATACCTTGCCTCCCAAAAATGCCCGCAACGACCAGAAAGACGATTCAGTGCCATGGCTGAGTACCAGCCAATCCAATGCATCAGCTTTGGCAATTCACTTGCATCATCAGGACGCAGAAGCAGATGCAGGTGATTAGCCATCAGACACACCGAATACAACTTGTGTGGCACCTTTTGTTTGGCTTTCGCGAGCACAGCTAGCAGCACATCCCTTCTCAATCCTTTGGCAATCAAAAACTGACGGCTATTGCATCTAAGCGTGATATGAAATGAATGTCCTGGAGGAAGCCGACGAGATGATCGACCCATTGAATCAACAACCAGATTGGTGAATTGTCGCTAACGATCTCCCGACAGAATATTCACCAGCCTCGCCACAAGCGGGGTTTTTTATTCCAGCGGGGAATGCTTCAAGCAGCTGCTTTTTCCCCACGACCCTCGACACTCAGATGACACTGGCTCTGCTGCAAGAGCTGCTGCTGCCAATTCTGTTATTGCCGTTGCCAAAGAGGCGGGATTTATGATTTCTGCCGACGACCTAACTAAAGCTCAATCAGAACTTTGAGATGAAGAACTGGAAGGAGTGGCTGGTGGGCAACATATTTTTACTAATCACCTGATAAATGCGTTGTTAACGCTTCGTTGTTATGGTGTTGCACGCGCCAGAACTTGAAAGTCAATGTTTATGGTAGACAAAACTTTGATTTGGCTTGCTCACCAAAAGACTCTGCAATCGCAGGGGTTTTTTATTGCTTAAATAACCCCTAAAACCCATGAGTCAGCCTGCAATGCCTGGCACTAGTTAATATCCAGTCCCGCCACCAGCGAACTCGTTGTCCTCATGCCAATTGTGCTTTATCAAGGAATAAGCCCATGAGCCTGAAGCTCATCAATAAAGCCAAAGGCAACTGTGCTGGTTAAGCGGTCAGTGAAAAATACTCCATCTAAGTGATCAACTTCATGCTGAACAGCTCGTGCATGAAACCCCTCCAATTCTTCCTGATGGGAAAACCCTTCTTGGTCTTGATACTGCAAATGAATGTATTTGGATCTTTTCACCTCACCACGCATTCCAGGGACACTTAGACACCCCTCCCAGAAAGTCGTCGATTCTTCGCCAATTGCCTTAAATACAGGATTGATCACTATACGTTCAGGTAATGGTGGAGCCTCGGGATAACGAGGGTTGTGCTCCATTCCGAGTACAAAAACCCTCCACGGCTCACTGATCTGAGGTGCGGCTATCCCTGCACCAGAGCATGCTGATTTGGTATCGAATAAGTCGTCTATCAGCGTCTGCAAGCGTTGACTGCCGAACCAATCATCAGGAATTTCCGCCGAGCGCCCTCGTAAAGACGGGTCACCAAGTCGCAGGACACTTCGAATGCTCATGTGCTAATCATGCCATCTAGTAGTCTGCTCTGTCTTCTTATCCTCACTTTTTTAAGTGTCCTTGACGGGGCAAATTCTTTCAAAGTCTAGATCTCATGTCCAAGCTCAAGCCTTAGGTTTTACTAGGGCTTTGCCAGCCATGAAAGTAAGTCTGAACGGGAAGAAGTGTGAGCTTTCAACATTGTATCATCGTCAAAAGTGAACAAGATTTAGCCAAAAACAAGCTAGCTAAAATAAGGTTGACAGCTACAGACATTGCAGTTCCGCCATGAGCGGGGTTTTTTATTGGCGCTGAGAGCTAACAACGCTGATGGAACAAGTCTTGGCTTGCGCTTGGCATTGAAGAGCTTGGAAGGGATGTAGCGAGTGAAGTTGAGTCTGAGTGGATGGTGCCTTTGCTGGTTGAAGTAGAGAGAGACAGGTTTATGGCGTGGCAACTTGGAGTCAGCCTCTAGTCCTTGCGGGGGATAGGAAGGATGGCGCTCTACGTTGACGAAACGGCTGGAGACTCCAGCACTAAGCACCTGACGGGGGCGAACTAATGATCCGAACCACACTCACCGCAGTAGCACTCGCTACCAGCCCTTTAACAACACCAGTAATAGCGTCAGATAACACTACGAGCTGCAGTCAAAAGCCAGTGGTCATGGTTGTTGATGGGGTGACCAATGATCCCCAGCAGATGGCAATTTATGGGCAAGCACTAAAGGAGTCTGGACTCCACCAAAACGCCGGCTCTTACTACTTAAATGACCCTAGACCACTTCGCATTCTTGAAGGAAATCGCGATCAAAACCATGTGACGTTGTTGATCAATTTCCCTTCAGAGTGTGCAGCAATTGACTTCTGGAATTCTCCTGTTTATCGGCAGAAAATCAAGCCTCTCAGGAAAAATGCAGGCGATTACACAATTGAGCTTTATAGGCTCCTTTGACATGATTCGAACCACATTCAATGCCCTCGCTTCAGTCGCTGCACTCTTCGCAGTCAATTAGCCAATCGATCCGTTGGTTTTCAGTGTTTTAGCTCTGCCAATGTGCACTCTCCTTCCTGCTGAAGCGTGGACTATGAAACGCTGGGTGGATGTGAGTTTTTACGAGAACCGTTGTGATTCTGTGAGGGTCATCTCACCAGTCTTTTTTTCAGATCCGATCGTCTGATTGAAATGTCTGGAAAGTCGTGGTCGACTGTGATGCAGGTCGAACGAGGGAACATTTCAGTGATGGAACAACAGCTGACTGGTTTTCACTCCCATCCTGATCAGCCTGCTTAGCCATGCTTGAGCAAGTTTGTCGTTGACCAAGCGGCTACAACTGATGAAACCCCTCGCACCCATCGCCGCCGTTGCTGTTGCCTCGTTCCTGATGGCGAGTTGCCAGTCCAAGCGCGAAATTTGTGCCCAACATGTGGTCTATATCTCCAATGCCATCGACGAGCCAATTCCGATCACTCCTTTTCACGATTCGGGAACCTACTGTTGATAGTGGCAACCGTCGCTGGTGATTGGCCCATGCAGACGTGCATTGTCTTTAGAGTTAATCATTGGAAATAGAGTTTTGATTCATCATGAGCAAATGAATTTCCTTTGCTAAAAACATCATCTCCTGAATTAATTGCTGTGTTCACGAGCAACATCAAGCGGTGCTGTAATGTTACTCACGGGTTCTGTAGGCAATTAAAGCCTCCTTAGTGGCGGGACTAAATTTTATCCTTGCGATTACAAGATTAATTTGATGAGCTGACTGCTAAGCTGATCTTAGGACCAAACAGTCAGAAGACTTGGTTGTCTTCGGTGAATGATGTGTTGATGGACTCGATTTATTTTGTAAAATAGTCGGGGTATTTTGCTTTAAGCTCTGGCTTGTCAATCTTGATGCTGATATCCATAGTATTTCGAATCAGCATGTGCAAAATATTGCGATTAGACGTTATCTTCTCTCCAAGCAGTCTATGGGAGGCGAGAAACTCGCTGCATCCATTCCCTTCAATCAGTTCGTCAAGGCTTTTGTTGAGTCTTTCCGTTGCTTCAAGTGCAATAACTAAATCACGCGAGATGGCCTCCTGATACGTAGCCGGGGGTGTAGCAGTTGGATTTGGAGGGTGGGATTTGTCATGCTTTCCTGCTCCTGATCGAGG
Organism: Synechococcus sp. ROS8604; assembly: GCF_014279655.1. NCBI lineage: Bacteria > Bacillati > Cyanobacteriota > Cyanophyceae > Synechococcales > Synechococcaceae > Synechococcus > Synechococcus sp. ROS8604. The sequence continues at coordinate 2,417,977 of NZ_CP047946.1, read as the reverse complement.
GATGGGCCTGTGAATTCTTGGTATCGTTGTCATTGGATTTTGCCTTTATTGCCCAAACTATATCTGTGATTTGGATTTGCTTTTGGTAATTTCTAATACAAAATCAGGAGTCGCCTGGAACGGTGATTGCTAAACATCCTGGCTGTAGTCTTCTAACAGCATGGCTATGCCATTAAAATGAGAGCATCGTTCTCCACTTATTTGTGCGTAGTAAACGATCTTTTCGGTGTCCTTTGTCTCATTAATTAACCTCCCGAGATTGTCTGTTATGCGGTCTAGCGCCTCGTAAGGGATGCCTAAATCTTCGGATATCAGTTCCTGTTTTGCAGCTGAAGTCATTTTGGGGTTGGCGTCAATTAAGTGTTTGCGGAATGCCTCTATTCCCATCGCTGCTCTCCTTTTGCGTGCTCCTTCCAATTTACTGCTGATTAGAAGTATATGCGTAGTCTTTAATACAGAAAGGGTGGCCATCGGCCATGCCGAAATTTTTTCGTTGCATTTAGGGAATGCTTCTGCGCCAAGCTTTCCTTGCTAGTGCATCACCTCTGTACGTCTCCATGGAGCACGAACGGTTTTGATGTTCTTTAACGGCATTGAATTGGTTGCAGTTTCTGCATTTGGCGTCTTCTCGTTCATCCTTCTCGCCAAGCGGCTCGATGTATTTCAGGGTCTTTATTGCATTCATGGTTGTTGACCCTCCGTTTCGGCTGTAGAGGCCCATGCCCTGGCATGGCCTTCAAGCTTGTAGGTCTGTTTTGCTTCTCCCCCCTCAGGCTGTCGTTTGAGGAAGGTTTCGACCTTATGCCCATCAGCAGCTTCCCCTGTATGGATTCAATGCAGGTCTATCAATGCTGTGGCCATACTGAAAATGTTGCCTGTGATCTCAATGGATTTAGCCAAACAGACCTGTATCCCCTGCCAAGTAGGTGCTCCGAAACTCACAGAAGCAGAACTTGCTGATCTGCTGCCTCAACTGCCTGGCTGGGAAGTGGTTGATAACCATCACCTCACGCGTTCGTTGCGATTCATCGATTTTCAGACTGCTCTCGATTGGGTGAATGCAGCTGGTGCGATCTGTGAAGTCGAGGGACACCATGCTGAGTTTTCCCTTGGCTGGGCACATGCGGAAGCTGTGATTTACACCCATAAGGTTGACGGCCTAACGCAAGCCGATGCTGTATTGGCCGCAAAGCTGAATGGAATTGATGTTTAGAGCGGCGTCTTGAGGAAGATGATCTGAAGCCAAGTAGGAGGCTTTTGTTTATAAGGCTTTCTCTGCTTCAACAAAAAATCTGCCTGTGGCGGGGAACGGTTCTCAATCAGTGCGAACGATTTGAGTCACCAAGTTGGCATTGATCTGGTTTTGCTTAGACTCTGCTGTATCCTAATTTGGATGGGTAAATCTTGAGAGCAAGACCGAAAGATTCCATCAGCTTTCTGCACTCCTCGCCAATAGTGCCGTAATCCTCGATGCTGAATCCATCTCCTAGTTCAGCATGCTTTTGCAAATATTCCTGGACTGGAGGATTTGAGACGTGAAGGGCAAAGGCTTTCTCATTGGCGTACACCTCTGACCAAACAAACATCTGTGGGTCTTCCGGATCCTGATCAATGGTGTGATGAAGCATTCCAGGCTCGGAAGACTGAACAGCTGCATCAGTCACACGGGCCAGCTCTAGATACTGGTCCACGCAGCCCTGCTTCACGTGGATCCGGGCCAGAAGTATGAAGGGAGTGGATTGATCGAATGTCGCCATTTTGAGCCTTGAATTTCATTGATTATCACAAAGTCACCCTCAATACGTTCAGTCACAGCATTCAACGGACTGAGGGTGGAGGTGATGCAACCAGCTGGTCAGTCAGTGGAGGCAGCAGCTTGAACTCCTGGCCACATGGCCGCGAACTCAGCATCGGAAACAACAGGTGTCACTTCGAATTCGATGCCAGAGCCCTTGATCCAAGGGGCGAGATGGGCTCACACCTTGCCTATGTTGCTCGCAACAGCAATGGCCATTGCTGTTCCATCGATAGGCTCGCAGACGCGATATTTGAGCTCAAAGCCATCGAAGCAATCTTTAGGGCTGCCAGCATTGATGTATTCAGCAAATCGAGTGCAGGCATCCCAAGCCCCTTCCACTGTTGGGAAATTCCAGACGATCAAAGAGTGCTGCATTAACTTTCAACCAATTAGCTTCTCTACCAGTGGCTCTAATGAGTAAGTGTCACTTGTTTACGGAACTGATCAGTGACCTGTTAAATGACAATCAGCCCATATGAATGAACGCTTCGTGCTTTTTGCCGAGGGATTCCCGCTGGGACTTGGGTAGAAGCTTGCCGCTTAGTCGCTTTGAAGAGTTGTTCCGTCTGTTTCCTCTTCGTTGATTGAGAGACGCATTCGCCCCAGCTCTAGGGCCATGTCTGAGATGGTCCTGATGATCTCCAGCTCCCACTTACAGGCATAGCTGAACTCCTCAGCGATGTCAGTGATCAGGACTGGCACAGCATCGTTTTCGTAGCTGCGACTGATCGCCAGCTGCATCCTATGGACCCACCATTTCCAGTATTCGTCCTGGTGAGGGGTGTGGTCCTCGATGTCGAAGGAGAACTGGACATCGCGTAGGGGGGGGCATCAGCAGAGCTGATTTCCCAAGCTTGTTGTCTTGTTTGGGGCTGAGGAATTCGTTGGTTCTGTTCATCGGATCAGACCAGAGGTCTGGGCTGTTCGGGCTTTCAGCAAAACAGCTGCGCTGTTCCCGCTCTACCCCCAAACGGGTGATCAGTCCGAAGGCCTGTGGCTGACCAGGTATAGCGGTGATGTTGTTATGCGATAGATGTGCTGGGGGAAAGCTGCGCGCTCCCGCTTCCATCAGAACCCTGATCGTCTTGAAAGATGTTGATCAAGGGCTTAACGGTTTTACTTCCCTTATGCACCTTTTGTCATATCCTAGGGCGGAAATTTTGAGAGGTGGATGCTTTAATGATTGTTATGAGCGATAGAACGATGACGTTGATCAATCTGTTGTTCTTGAGCTTCATCCTGTCTGTCGGTGTCATTCCAACAAGCCATGCCAAAGACACAGAACCACTGAGGCTTGGTAAGTGCGATCCTGACGGTGCTGTAAAAACTCTTGATACAGGATTCAAAAAAGGGAAAAGCTTAAATGATGCGATGGAAATGGTCATCAATAACAAGCAGTTTGATGGTTCAAATGCTTGCATCACCTTCATTCGTGAATCATCGATGGAGCAGCGTGAATCTGCTCCCTATGCTTTCAAAAAACTTTGGATGGAATAACTCATTTTTCTATTGATACTTCGTTCGTAATGGCAGAGAGAAGTGTTTCCGCTTCTCGTTTGTGCTGGAATTGTCTGACATTTTTCAAAATCCTAGGCAATCAAGATCTCATCCATGGTGGGGGATAGAAGAAGCAAATAGCTTGTTTTTTGTGGTCATCGTTGCTGAAGTCCTCTCTTGGTCGTTCAATATTGTTTGTTTCGCTCATCGAGGCTTTGCCTTTAATGGGATTGACGGTCCCATGGCGATGCCACCTGCCATGGCAGTGAGCTGATGACCTGCATCAACCGCTGCTGTGATGCAGGCTGCACGATCAGCTTGAGGCATGCGACCTTTGCGATCCGTTACAAAAACCTCTAGGTTCTGTTGCATAAGTTCACGAGTGCTTTTGATGACCGACTATTCAACCGCCATCTTTGGCCTGATCGCCTTCACCGGAATTGTCTCCGCTGCCGTGGTGTACATCCTTGCCCAGCCTTCCGATCTGCCAGTCGTGAAGAAAGCAAAATCAGCTCAAAACTGAGTCCCCTTCTGAACACTCCTTACCGGTTCAACCCATGAACACCCAAGATCTTCTCGTGCTTCTTGTGAGCTTCGGGACAGCCTGCTTCGCTCTCAACATCTACAAGTTGAATCAATCCCCAGAGCAGTGAGCTTTACAAAGCTTTACCGGCCTGTTACTGTATGTAAAGCATTCCTTGGACGGGATCTGCAAACGAACGTCGCTTGAGGGAGCGGTCTTCAATCACTAAAAGGGTCTGCGTGGAAGCAGGCCTTTTTTTATGCCATCTCCTTCAGAGAGCGGTAAGTAAGAGGTTTTTCGATCTTCACCACCCCATAGCCGAGAGAGACAAGCTCCTGAACAGCCTTAGCGAACTTTTTAGAGCCCATTCCTCGGATTGCTCTATTCCCTTGTTGTTTGGCTAATTGCCATGTGCAGCCATCAGCCTGGAAGCCATGCTCATGAACGTGGCGCATCATCAGTACTGAGTCTGTGGCTTCCACCGAAAGCTCATCATTGTGCATCTCTAAAGATTAGTCGAGCTTTAAACCGCAGCAGAGGGGAATCAACGGAGCAGAGCCTGGATACGGTCCTGGTATTCCGAAAAAACATGTCTGGGATCACCCTATGCCTTGAGCGACCCACCGCATCCATTATTCTCTAGATTTTTGTCTTCAATATCTTTCTGAGTAGGAACAAATTTTGGCACGATTCAAATCAAGGATCAGGTTGAATACGCTTTTTAGAGTTTCTTGATTTTCGCAGCATTGATGCTGAGCAGGCTTGTGCTACGGGAGCATGTCTATGGATTATTCTCGGCTAGCTTGGAATTGGCCCAATTGTGATTGAACTTCTTCTTACTGGAAGTCTTGCTTTCATTATGTTTTCTTTGGGGCTTTCTCTAACGCCGCAAGATTTTGGATTCGCATTTCAGCAGCCAAAGGCCTTGATTGCTGGAGCACTTGCTCAGCTCTTGCTGCTTCCAGCGATTGCTTTTGTATTGATATGGGCGTTTGGACTGCAAGGTGACTTTGCCCTTGGTGTCATGATTTTGAGTTGCTGTCCGGGTGGAATAACGTCGAATATTATGACTAAGCTTTCTCGTGGAGATGTAGCCCTCTCTATTTCTTATACCGCACTGGCTAGTCTTGTTACGGCTGTAACTCTTCCTCTTGTTTTGAGTGTTACGGCACCCGTTCTTGTTCCACAACAAGGCATTGAGTTATCAATACTCCCTTTGATTTTAAAAGTTTTTTCTTTGGCAACATTGCCTGTATTGATCGGTGTTTTGATTCGCCAATGCACCCCGATGCAAGCGTCTCGTTGGGAACAGCTAAGCAGTCAAATATCCAATGGTTTGTTTGCGGCAGTCTTGATTGGAGTACTGATTGGCCAGTGGAATGTTTTTATCGCAAATCTCCCTACTTTGGGCCCAATTCTGCTGCTGCTTAATGTGATCATGCTAGCGGTTGGCTTGATTGTTGGTCATTTGCTGCGTTTAAAAAAGTCCCAGATTACTTCCCTTTCTGTAGAGGCTGGGTTTCAAAATGGCACGATAGGTATTGTTGTTGGTTCGCTGATCAGTGAGGAGCTTGTTCAAGGTGGTTTGAGTCGCTTTAGTCTCCCATCCGCTGTCTATAGTGTTTTAATGTTGGTTACTATCATTCCTTTCGTTCTTTGGAGAAGACGCCTGTGAAACAGGTTGGCATTGCTAATAGCCTTTATTGGGCAGAAAGAGTGATTTCTCGAAATGATTAGTTTCAGTGGCTTGGTATTGTTCATCTGCATCTGAAGCCTGGCTTTGAGGTTGGCTATGTTCTCTGCAATAGCAAGGTAATATTGCTTTATTTTTATCGATTTGTTAGTGTGTTGATGTGTTTTTTGAGAAGTTTAAAATGCTAATTGGAAGGCGACAACGATGCCCATCAGGCTTTGCATTGCATATTCAGTGAAGCTAATAATTCCTAGGGGTGTTTTGCTGTTCCCTCCAACGCAGGCGCAGTTCAAAGCGAGCTTGTCGATGTAAACCGCTTTGAGGACTGAAATCATTCCCTGGATACCAACAATCAGTGCGATCCACCCTGCCATTGGAAGCGGCGGTTTCATTAAAAAACCAAGGCCGATCAGTAGTTCCACCCCCGGATAGAGCTTGCCCCATAGGTGCCATCGTTTCGTGGCCAGGTCGTATTTCACGAAACTGGCCGCGAAGGACTCCACGTCAATGAGCTTGAGCATCGCCAGTGTGCAGATGGAAATCCCCATGAAGTGTTGGATCACATTGCCTTCCAGAACCAGTGAGATCAGAAGCGCAGTTCCGAAGACTGCTACCACTGGCATGTAGGAATACTCAGCTTCCTGAGCTTCTTCTCCAAGCATGGCGGCCAACTCTGTATAACCCCCTATTCGTTCATCGCCGTTGAAAATTTGTGGCGTTGTGGCAACGCCATGTTGAGCTTTGAAGGTGTTGACTTCCTCTTGGCTTGTTAATCGATGGTCTTCAAAGCTGATCCCATGCTTCTGCATTAATGCAATGGCTTTCAGTCCCCAAGGGCATTCGTGTTCCGGCATTGACATCCGAAAAACGTGCACGTCTCTAAGCTTGGATGAAGAGGTCATGGCTGTGGGGATGATCATCTTGAACGTAGCCATGGCGATCTTTCTTAACTCGGAGCTTGATCTCCTTTTGTGAGACGGATCGTTTCATCATGATCCAACCTGATGCCACCCTTCAGCACAGGTGCATCGAAGCTGCTTCAGACACTCTTGAGGATGCCGGTGATCGCTGCCCCTTCCCAAACGTGACAGAAACGCCTACCACTGTCACTGTGGCTTTGTCGTTAGGTGACTTCATGGCTCTGATTCCTCGCTGGCAGTACATGTCTGATCGCAGCAAGGCCATCGTTAAAAATACCGCTGGCACGGCAGTGGTGCTCTTGATTGGTGTCGTGCTCCTGCGTGCATTTTTGGGTTGGATTGTTCTCGCTGTGATCATCTGGGCAGGCTGGAAGTACCTGAACCGCAAGTAGGCCAGTCATGACAAGCGTGGATCGCACTTGAGTTGGATTTTGGCTTCGGCTTTTCTGAAGCACGTTGGAGTTAGACCTGCGTAAGCAAATTTTCTAAAGCAGGTCGTGATGCTTGCTTCATGGAATGCTTCTTAAAAGGATATTTATTTGAACTTTGCTTTGATTGCGTTCTTGGCATTGCTTCAGGAGTACTGATGGTATAAAGAATGTATGGCTGATATTCCTGAAGGGGTGCTAGATTCTAAGCACTGCCTAATCAGGGTCTCGTGTGTACTTGCGTCTATGTGGTGTCTATGAAGCGATGTTCGCAATAGTAGAAAATATTTGAAATGAACGAATCAGATTTCGTTGATCAAAATGTCAGCCAAAGGAACCAGAGCGCCAACTTGGACCTCTAGTTCAAAGCCCTTGTATCCAAGAAATAAACTGTCATTGTCTGCAATGATCTCAATGCCGCCTTGGATAACTATTTTGTCTTCTGATTTGTTAAAGTCGGTAATCACATCAATGGCATCATCGATCTGATCGGTTGTGAAGTAAAACTTGTCAAAACCTTCTCCTCCGCTCATTAAGTCTCCACCAGATCCGCCGCGAATAATGTCGTTTCCTGCTAATCCGTCAATTTTGTCGGCACCGGCACCGCCGCGTATAAAGTCGTTCATTTTGCTGCCAGCGATGTAATCATTCCCCGCATCACTATTAAAATAAATTCCATCAAGATTATATTCCGTTGTTTGTTGCATGGGTAGTGGAGAGTTGGATTTAATGGTTCCTCCTCCTGCTGTCTCTCGATCCAGGCTTACTTTGCTGTTGCCTTCAATTTCGCTGAAAGATACATCAATCGATCTAAGATTTTTTGGGCCACCCAGAACCTCAAATTGCTTTTGGCTGCCGTCAAGGATAGAATCATCTATTTTTTGCTTTGCATCTTCTGGTTCTAGAAATATCGAAGTATAAAAATATGAAGGTGGATCGTATAAGGGATATCCTTCTTCTAGTATCGTAATAGGGGTTTTGTTGATCGGGAAGTAAAATATATCCAGCAAAACCACGTCTTCGCTTTCTAGATTTGCTGCTGACATGGTGGTGTTGTAGGGCATAAAGTAATAATCACCAACCTGGTTAAAAGTGTTCTCAATGCCTTCCACGTAGTCAGTTATTGCTCCATCTCCGCTTACTACAAATGTTAAACCTCCCGATTCATGGACGTGAATTCCGACTCTTGTTCCCGCTTTGCGTGTGCCTAGGTTGACAATTAATCTGTTTTCGCCGATGACTTCATCAATAACTCTTGTTTCGTCTTGCAATGGCAACAGTCTTCCTTCGAGCGCCGTCCCATTGATTTTGCTTGTTCCCCAATTCCAGTTAGAGGTAATAAAGTCTGGATTTTCTTCGAAATATCGTCTTTTAATATACTCATAGAGGCTGATGACGACATCACGATCAGCAGTCTTGTTCTCTGCAATGCTTTGGATTTGATCCTGGAAAGCGACAGGGAGTGAATTTGTGTTAGCCAAGCAAATGTGAATTGCTTTATTGATTTTATCGGTGGATCATTGATGTTCTTGGGGGTTCTAGAAGTCTTTAGGTTCAGATCCGTATGACGTTGGCTTGGAAAAGCCGCTTGTATTGTTTAAGAGCTTGGGCTATTGGCTAATTTTTTAAGTCTAGGCATTGCATCTGGTTGCCAAATGGATGCCAAGAGAATGCATCTATTGACCGCTAGACTGGAGGGAGTGAGGGCTTGTGGCTATGAAGCGAAGGGCGTCACTTGCAGTGTCTTGAATTAGGTTTAGTGAGAAGAAATGTCTCTGCCCTCGATAACTTTGCTCGGCCCATTCGTGTTTTAATCAAGTCCCTGGATTGATCTGCCAGAAGGCTGCATGATGCGCATCGAGTGCAAATGCATGATTGTCATCAGCGTTCCATGCATCACAGTCTTCTGATGGCCCCGTGCTGAGCACATTCTTTTTTTGTGTGTGCCTGGTATGAGCGACTAGCTGCTTTTGGCCATGCTTCTGCAATCCTCGGCTGTTTCTGTTCAGAAGGCAATGCGCGTTTAAACCGATGCAGAAAATGCTCATCGGGTGGAGAATACTTTCACCGAGATCGGAGGTGCCAAGCATGGCAAACACTCCCCCCCAGCAAAAGTAAGAAGCTGCCTGGCCTTTTAAGCACCTGCTCCACGAGTTTTCTCACCATCCATGGACACGCCCTTCATCCCGGCTTTAGCAAGCTGGGGGGCACTCCAATCGGAGCCAGAAGGTCCATCACCTGGAACATTCGCCCCAGTTGCTCATCAAAGCCCGACACTTCGTCCTGACGTTTGAAGCATGCGGCTTGACCTCTGGTTTCTGGATTCCCAGAGGTGTCGGAAGCGAAGAATCATGAAAGAGCACTCCCACATCTGCCGCAGGTGGGCTGCCCTCTCACACCTCTGAAGCACTCTCGGTGTGAACCATGCATGCTCGAGAGAGCTAGGCGAGTTTCCCATCGCGAATTGCATTATGGCTCTATCTTCTGGGGGCAAACCTGCCAAGAACTGCCTTGGCAGAACGTGTCTTAAGTGGGCCTCTGACGGCTCGCTTTCTGAATTTGATAAGGACGATCTTATGAGGCGGCTTTGTGCTGCTGACGCAGAACTGGCTAAGTCAGATGCCTGCAGGATTCACGTTGAGCCGAGGAATCACTAATCCAAGGCTCTTGATTCATTACCCCTGCCAGGAGCGGGGATTTTTATTGCCGCCCTGTCGCAGTGATCAGCTTGTTGTTACCACAAGTCATGGCTGCCGCTGCCTACACGTCTTTAGTGAAGAGATGGGGATAGAGGTCATCAGCCAATACGAAATTGACTGGCCATTCGGAAACGACCAATCCGTTCGTCAACTATTCTTCTGCATAGGCACTGATCACCGTGCTTTCAATAATGTGGCCGCTGCCACGAATCATTTCTTTGTTGTCATCAAAGATCTTCTGGGCAACACCAACGGGTGCTTGCTGAATGGCGCAGATCTTGGATGGATCGCTCTTGCTAACGCCACGAAACAGTGACGTTAACCCAACGGCCTTGTGCATTTTGCTTACATCTTGACTGTCATAAATTGCAGCCCACTGTGCGAAGGGAACACTCAAGCTAAAGGTCCAGATGGTGGTTTCCATGGGGCAAATAATTTGTCCATTGATATAAGCACTCTCTCTCTGACTCTGTTTGTTTGCGTTGTGACAGTGTCCAACATGAGTTTTGCCATGGAAAAGCTCAGGATTGGTGGTCTGCTGCGCAGACAGCCATGACTCCTGAGCAGTTTCAGGATTTCCTTGATGGCCCGATGGGTGTGAATTTTGGTCTTGTGGCAATGATGAATATTTGCAAGGCAGTGAACGTGGAGCTTGCGGGTAATAATCCCTATCCCAGGAAGTTTTGATTGGGTGATCGATGAATCAATGTGTTTCAGATGATACTCATGTGATTCATATCGGTCATTGGGATAGGTTTCACTTCTGATTTCGATATCCAGCTCCTTTCTGAGTTGATTAAAGATTACTTAAAGAAGCATCTCGCTACACTTGCTTTTCTCTTGCTTTTCAGACAGAAAGGAGTCAGATCAGGAGTAGAGAATGTCTTCCATTCGCAACCGCTCGCACTCGCACCACAGCCCTCAGGTCAATCAGCGCATTCTTGAGCATGACTTGGAAGGGGCTGGCGAAGCCTTGATGGCTTTTGATGGGTTTCAATCCGAAGGTCCAGAGCTGGAGACCATGGTGTTGCAGCGACCAAGCGGACCTCAGCAGCGCGGCCTTTTTCTACAGTTGCTCAAAAAGGTCAACAACTTGTTTGCTTTTGTTCGATCTCGGCGGTGATGGCGCTACCGATCGCTTCATTCTCACCAACTGCTTCATCATGAAAAAGCGAGTAGCCGTTCCGATTGAGTCCATTAACCGCCCTCATGAGAGTGTGATTGATGAAAGAAAAGTTGATGATTTGATCAGAAGCGTCAAGGAGATTGGGCTTCAAGAACCTATCGATCTCATTGAGTTTGAGGGTAGGTTCTATGGATTTAATGGCTGCCATCGGTATACAGCGCATAAGCGTCTCGGCCGGACAACGATTGAGGCCAATATTCGTCAAGTTGATCGGGCTACGTTCCGTCTCCATTTGATGTGATTCAGCAGCACTGGAGTACCTTATTGGGATTGATTTCTTTACTTTCCTGCTCGGCATCTCTGACATTGTGAGATGCTGTTTTTGTGGTCATCAGGAAGTGTCAGGAAGTATGGATCAATGTCGAATTCATAGCCACAATCACAAACTACATGGTATCTAAGTTTTTTGGACTTTACGAGCCTTGTGAGCAGAGTGATGTTTCCATATTTCTGTCCAGATTTAAATCTTTCGAGCTTCCTCTCTCCGTTAGAAGCGCGATTAACACGTGCCTTTGACAAAGAATTTCGTACCGAATTTTCGCTACCTTTGCCGATGACTTTGGCGATCTGAGAAAAGGTTCTTCCCTCTTCCACGTAGAGGCGTTTGATTTCTTCAAATTCGCTTTGTGTGAAGCCAGACTTTCCTGCCACTTGAGCTGCTCCCGCCTTCAGCACCAAGTATCTCAGGGTCTGCTCACTGTTCACCGATACAGATGCAAGCCAACCCAGCGGTGATGGGAGTGGAGGGGCATTTGGCATGGGCCCGTGGCTATCTGTGGCGGGTTTTATCTCCCCAGCTATGGGGTTTGAGGAAGGAACGGTTGTTACGCCATTGAAGGTTCGGTTCATGGCTTTGCTATCCCTGCCTTTTCCCTTATATTCAGATCACGTTGGTCCCCATGAGGGGACGCAGTTCGATCTCAAACAAGCAACGGGGTTTGAGGCGCTGTCGGTCGTTCCCATGAACACCCTCCTCCTGATCAAAGAAAAAGAGCTGAAGGCACAACGTCTTCAAGATGCTCAGCGTTGTTTCGCTGTCCATTCAGAGGGCATTGATTACACCTCCGCTCATCTTTCGCCTACGAAGCTTGCTCCTCTGGCGCGTTAACGTCGCCCTGATCGTTGTGATCCACCCCGTCGACACGGGGTTTTTTATTGTTTTAGAGGATTTGATTAGCTCAGCGCGTCTGGCGCGATCAGGGCGTTCGGTGGCCAATGCTGATGTCTTGCTTTTTTAATCATTGCCCCAATCAAGATTTGGCCGATTATCTTTTTTTGCCGATTCGAACCATGCGGGGATTCAAGGGGCAGGCAAGGGCGTGGAAGGGTGTGTGAGTTCCATCGTGGATCAGGCTTCCCATCGGTTGGGCGTTTGCACTATCGAGCTTCATTGCTTGGAAATATCACTCAATCGTTCTAGGGAGCCGAGTATCCCTAAGGCGATAGGCATAACAGCCCATTTTTGACGCTTCTACCGTGAGTCTGCGCATTCAGCAGGCATCAGTCGGTTTGATATGGCCAGCTCTTAAGAGCTTGATCCACCAAAAGCCTGTGGCCATCTCTCCTTCTCTCTGATCGATGTTTGGCTGCTTAACTTGGCGGCCTGCCCCTTTGCTGTCTTAAGTAAAACCGTATTTGCTGCCAGTGTTCTGTTTGCCTGTCAGCTTGGTCGCAGTCGCAACTGCTTGATGACGAGTTCATTTTCATTTAAGCCAGCAATCGAATTTGCAATATCTCAAGATAAAATCAAGCATGAAGATGAGGTGGATTTGTCCAAAAGCTCTGTTGGTATCGACTCTGTTGTTTTGCGAAATGCTGATGGAGTGGTGATTGCAAGCATCTATAAAAGAATTCTCAAAGAAATTGAAGATTCTAAGAGTTTGGAAGAGGGCGATCAAGCGGTTGAATCGTAATTCTCGGTATTCAATGCTTCTTGCCTTGCTCTGCTGCGTTTTGAGCTGTTAATTGATTTAGCATCTCTGAACTTTTTTGTGTGGCCCAATGCTTTCGCCAAGGTCTCTTTTAAATGTATTTTTGGCTGCTTCTTTGGGCTCCATTGCTCCATTGCCTTAACCGGTATCTCTTCAGTGGAAGCAAAAGCTGAGATTGAGATCGAGGTGAGTCTCAAAGAGGGTCTCGTTTGGCTCAAAGGCTCAGGAACTGTTATCAAGGGATATCCAATTGCGATCGGCGCCCCTGAAACCCCCACGATTCCGGGTGTTTATAGCATTCTGAAAAAAGTATAAGCCCCTACTTGTTATTCAAAGTCTCATCATAGGGTTTTCCCTGCTGGGTCTAATGATCCAGTGGATGTTCGATTTATGCCTTATCTCAAGGCGGCTTCAGATGGAAAGGTTTATGCCGTTCATGGAATGGCTTGGCCACGCTGGGTCACCTTCGGGCTGCTGCAAGTTTGGGCTGCATCAGAATGTTGAATAATAACGTTATTCAAGTTTTTAATCTGGTTGAGGTGGGGACCCCCGTTCTGATTCGCTGAGCTGGCTTGCCACTCCGATTCCTTTTGGTTTGTAAACGCTTCTAGTGGTTCAGTTGGTTCGCACCTGAATCAGAACAAATATCTGTTATTCATCATTAATTCTGACAATTTTGGTTTGAGGCTGTCATAATTTACACATGCCACGTCTCCGACCGGACTCAAAACGCCTGCCAGACATCCCTGGTGGTGAGGGTTGGCTCTCTAACGAGCTTCAACAGCAGCTTGTGCATTTCCAGTCTGCTGGCAACTCTGCTGATGGCGAATTGATCGCGTTAAGGACATTTCAGTGGAAACCGCCTTATCCGCCAGTCCCCCTATCGCGTCGTCGGATGCTTCGTCATCAGGCAGTCGACACCTGGGACACCATGCGTGAGGCGGGTTGGCAGCGCTGCTATCCGCCTGTTCGGTAAAAGAGACTCTGATATCGCCTGAGCTGCATCCAGGTGTGCAAGTTTGTTGTACAGCCGGTTCCTTTGCGCTGACTCTTTCCTTTTCAGCAACATTGGCCACGCCATGTTGCGCCGTGAAACGAATTGATGAGCTTCATCAATGAAAGCTGTTTTCTTCTCTCTGATGCTCCATAACTAATTTGTGGTTTGTTGTTCAGGTGAATGGCTCGACGTTCTTCCCTTCCTGGGCGCAGCGTTTCTGAGATACGCGCTTTGTACGATATCGCCATCATGAGTGGCATTTCGATCACCCTTCTCGGCATTGGTGTCACAGTGTTTTTGGCATTTGCTGAGGCTTCATCGAGACCCTACGGCCATTGGATTTCTGGGCAAGTCTTCTTTTGATCTTCCGCGCTGACGATTTGTGATGGCAGAACCTCAGATATCTAAATAGTTTAATTCATTGTCCAATTTTTTTAAAGTGGTCTTTTGAAAAGATTGATATCAGTTATTGCAATTCGATCGCCTATGGCGAAGCAGTTGTAACTGCTAAAAATGTAAAAGTTTTGAATTGATGAGTGTTATTTTGGTGTGATTGATTTAGGTAAAGGATGATGTTTAATCCTGCACGGAAATGATTCGGAATGCCTTTACCGGTTGCTTTGCTCTTCGAGCTCGGCCTCTCTAGCCCCTAGGACAAGCGCGGCTAGGAATGGAGCGATGGCAAGCGCGGTGAGGATTTCCATTGGAATTTAAGAAGTATAAATATTCTGCAGGCAATTTCCATTGGCTGTGTGTTCGCGGTTACACAGTCTTTGTGTTGAGTATAAATACTGACCGCTGCTGAATGCCTTGGACCCCTTAGTTCGGGTCTAGTTCCTGAGCTGCGTGTGCCAGAGCGTCTCTTCTGCTTGCTGTGAGTCTATGAATGCGGAATTGCTGCAGGCGGGCTTTGACCTTTGCGTTGGCACCGGCAATTAACACTTGGCGTTCGTGGTGCTCCGCTTCCTCCACCATCCTTTCAATGGCCAACGTGGCCGTGATTCCAAGGTGCGGAACATCTGTGACGTCCAGCAAAAGTATTTTGTACTGCCGGATTTGGGTCATGCGTTCGCTAATTCCTTTCGCGGCTCCAAAGCTCAGTGGTCCTTGCAAGCGAAACAGCATGAGTGCGTCACCGCAGCGATTGAGGAGATGCTGCTCTTCTTGGTCGAGCTGAGAGCTGTCCTCTGAATTCATGCTCTCCAGTTGATGCGTTGTTATCGATTCAATGGTTAGAAGGTTGGCTACGAACATTCCAACAAGGACCGCTCCAATCAGATCCCAGAACACGGTCATCAGCAAAACCCCCCACATCACCAGTGCTGTTTTGATGGAGAGACGGTGGGCCCTTAATAGGAATCCCCAGTCAATAATGTCTAGGCCTACTTTGATGAGGATTCCTGCCAATAATGCTTCTGGAATGCTCTCGGCCAGCGGCCCAGCGCCCAGCAGCAGCACAAGTAAAAACACCGAATGCGCCATCCCTGAGATGGGAGTTCGGCCTCCTGATTTGATATTGATCACCGTTCGCATCGTTGCTCCAGCCCCGGGGAGGCCGTTAAAGAGTCCTGCCACGCTGTTGGCAATGCCTTGCCCGATCAGCTCTCGGTTGGAGTGGTGACGGCTTTGGCTGATGTTGTCGGCGACAAGGGATGTAAGCAGCGAGTCGATGGCACCAAGCACCGCGAGCACAAGGCCAGCTCGTAATAAAACCGGAAAATGATCTTTAAAATTAGGCAGGCTGAAATTCAATCCCCCTTCCGGAATGGTTCCGATTCGGGGGATGCCGTCTTGTGACAACAGCATGGAGAGAGGAGTAATGATTACCAAGGCAATCAGTGGCGATGGCACCCAGGTGCTAATTCTCTTGGGTGTTAAAAAAACCACTGCCAATGTCAATAGACCAACCAGTAATGCAGCTGTATTAGGTGTGAATTGACTAAAAACTGTCCCGAGAGAGGTGATCACTCCGCCCTGGCCCTTGATTCCTAATAAGGGTCCTATTTGCAGGCATAAAATGATGACCCCAATGCCAGACATGAAGCCAGACACCACGGAATAAGGAACCAGGGTGATGTACCGACCAAGCCGCAAAACTCCCATCAGGATCTGAATGAGCCCGCCGATCAAGACGGCTCCCATCACGAGCGGGAGGAGCTCATTGCTCCCAAGTTCCCGAGAAATTCCTACGGCTGCGAGCGTTCCAATCACCCCTGCAACGGTGACGCTCATCGGCCCTGTAGGACCTGAGACTTGCGCAGGCGTTCCGCCAAAGAGAGCGGCCAGAAAGCCCGTAATGATCGCTCCGTACAGCCCGTAAATCGCTCCGCCCGGACCAAGTGCGGCGTTTCCAAACGCAAGGGCCAGGGGTAGAGCCACAACGGCTGCCGTGAGGCCGCCTAGTAAATCTCCTCTCCAGTACCTCCAGCTGAAGCCGTGAACTAAGGCCAGTCTTGGACGCGCCATGGATTAAGGACGGGCTGGCATGGATGTCCATGCCTCGAGTTGCTCCAGGGTTTGAACGCCTTCTCGTCGCTCGCCGTTTTCAAGAATCCAGGTTGGATACGCCCGAATCTCTGCTGTTCGACAGGCTGCTGCCTGAATCGGAAGGTCCTTGCGTTTCCCGCATTCAACGTAAGGAAGTTTGTTGGCTGCATCGCCAAACAGTTCTGTTTGGGCCCTGCAGGCAGGACAACGCCAGGATCCGTAGTAAAGCGCCTTGCTTGTACTGAGATGGTCAGCCAGTTCTGCAGGATCGGGTGACGCTGCTGCTGGAAATGGCAGTGCGAGCGCTGTTAGTGATGCCAACAAAGGCACCAGCTTGTTGATTTCAACCATGGTCCAAATCTAAGAAAGGTCTGCCGTTCGGGCATCCCGCCATTGCTCCGGTCCGCATCCACGGACGAAACTGGCAATTGGATCTGATGCGCAGCCCAAAGGGTTGATGAATTCCATGGCCGGCAGTGGCTACCGCGATTACTTCAAAGTGCTGGGTGTGGAACGCAGTGCCGACGCCGATACGGTGAAGCGTGCTTTTCGCAAGTTGGCCCGTCAATATCACCCCGATGTGAATCCTGATGATCAGGACGCTGAAGCCCGCTTCAAAGAAGTGAGCGAGGCCTATGAGGTGCTTTCTGACCCTGAGAAGCGTCGTCGCTACGAACAATTTGGCCAATATTGGAATCAGGCAGGAATGCCTGGAGGTGGCTCAGGTCCCGCCGGTTTTGATGTTGATTTTGGTCGATACGGAAATTTTGATGATTTCATCAACGACCTCCTTGGCCGTTTTGGAGGAGCCGCTGGAGGCGCTGGTCCCGCCGGGTATGGCGGCGGAGGTTTTCCTGGAGGAGGTTTTCCTGGAGGAGGCTTCTCCCGCGGTGGGTCGAGAGCACCCATCAATCTCGATGCAGAAGCAGCGGTCAAGGTGACGTTTTCGGAAGCGTTTCGAGGGGGTGAGCGCACCTTGTCTGTGAACGATGAGCGAGTTCAGGTTCGGATCCCTCCTGGGGTGAAGAGTGGTTCGAAGCTTCGGCTTAAGGGCAAGGGAAATGTTCAACCGGGCACGGGCCGTCGAGGGGATCTCTATTTGGTGATTGAGGTCCAACCCCATTCGATCTGGACGCTGGATGGCGATCAGTTGCGCGCTGAATTGCCCGTTGCTTTCGATGAACTCGCCCTTGGCGGAACGGTCAAGGTCATGACCCCCGATGGCGAGGCAGACGTCACCATTCCCCCTGGCACGGCACCTGGAAAAAGCCTTCGTTTACGCGGAAAAGGCTGGCCAGGGAAGTCTGGTCGTGGAGATCTGTTGCTCACCCTTTCCCTTCAGTGGCCTAAGCAGTGGTCAGACGAACAGCGTCAGCTTCTGGAACAATTTCAGAGCAGCCGAGACGGAAACCTCCGGCAACAGTGGATTCAGAACGCCAGCCTTTAAGGCGGGATTTACGATTTCCCCATCTGTCGTCCGACCGCATTAATGGAGATCACCTATCGCCCGCGCCGTTTGCGTCGCTCTCCGGCCCTACGAGCCATGGTGCGCGAAAACCAATTGCTTCCAGCTGATTTTATCTATCCGCTGTTTGTGCACGAAGGGGCGGAAGTTGAGCCGATCGGTGCGATGCCAGGTGCCTATCGCTGGAGTCTCGATCGTTTGAGTGCTGAGGTTCAGCGAGCCTGGGATCTGGGGATTCGTTGTGTGGTTCTCTTCCCGAAGGTGGCGGAAGGTCTGAAAAGTGAAGACGGTTCAGAAAGTTTCAATGCCAACGGTTTGATCCCCAGGGCGATTCGTCAGCTCAAGAGGGATGTCCCCGATATGGCGATCATGACCGATGTGGCCCTCGATCCTTACTCCTGTGATGGCCACGACGGGATTGTCAGCCCAGAAGGCATCGTGCTGAACGATGAAACCATCGACCAGCTGTGCAAACAAGCGGTGATGCAGGCGGAGGCCGGGGCCGACCTGATTGGACCCAGCGACATGATGGATGGGCGCGTTGGCGCCATTCGTGAAGCCCTTGATGACGCCGGTTTCGAGCACGTCGGCATTATTAGCTATACCGCCAAGTATTCGTCCGCCTATTACGGCCCCTTCCGCGAGGCGCTGGATTCGGCTCCTCGCGCAACCACTGAAAAGGTGATCCCTAAAAACAAAGACACATATCAGATGGATCCGGCCAATGCTCGCGAGGCCATCACGGAGGCTCAGCTTGATGAACAAGAAGGTGCCGACATCATGATGGTGAAGCCAGGCTTGGCGTATCTAGACATCATTTGCCGTCTTCGGGATGAGTCCGAGCTTCCAATCGCGGCTTACAACGTCAGTGGCGAATACTCGATGGTGAAGGCGGCCGCCGAGCGTGGCTGGATTGATGAACGTGCTGTGGTTCTGGAGACCTTGCTGAGCTTCAAGCGAGCAGGTGCCGATTTAATCCTCACCTATCACGCCTGTGATGCTGCCGAGTGGCTTCGGACGCGCTGAAGATGGCGATGCCGTAGACGGTCTCGGTCATGGAGTCCCTCACAGATGGCGATTAACCCACCAGAATGACTGTCTTCTTTCACTGCCTTTATGCCAGCTGTACAGCGCCTTGGCCACGTCGCCATCCGTGTGCAGGATCTGTCGCGTGCGATCGCTTTTTACTGTGATCTCGGCATGCGCTTGGTTTGGAAGGCGGACGACTGGTGTTATCTCGAGGCGGGAGAAAGCCGTGATGGGTTAGCGCTTCTGGGACCCAGCTACAAAGCAGCAGGGCCGCATTTTGCCTTTCACTTTTACGATCGCGCTGAAGTTGATGTGGTCCACGACCAACTCAAAGCGTCTGGGGTCAGCGTTGGAGCGGTTCATGACCACAGAGATGGAACAGCTTCTTTTTATTTCCGGGATCCAGATGGAAATTGGCTTGAGATGCTCTATGAACCCCCCGGTGGCATCCCTTCCAATCAGATGGAGGCATCGGCGGGGGTCTCCTGATGACATCCGATCCCCGCATGACATCGGCATCTCCTTCGGTTTCGATCCTGGAAGAGACCCTGGAATTGCTGGAGTGGCCTCGGTTATGTCAGCACTTTTCAACCTTTGCGAGCACCCCACAGGGGCGCCAACACTGCTTGAAGGGTCAGCTGCCAGCTGACTTGGACACCACGCTGACCTATCAGGTCAGAAGTATGGAACTCGCCAGCCTGGACGGTCTCCTGGATGGCGGATTGAGTTTTCAAGGGGTGTCTGACCTTGAGATGGTTTTGCTCCGCTGTTGCAAAGGCGGGACAGCTTCAGGTGAGGAGTTGCTGTCTGTGGCGCACACACTCGCTGCTGCCCGACGCCTTCGCCGTCAGATCGATGACCCTGACTTGAGGCCTGACTGTTCAGCACTGCTGGAAAATGTGGCGACTCTTCCGGAGCTCGAGCAGCGTTTGAAATTTGCCTTGGAAGAGGGTGGGCGCGTTGCGAATCGAGCGAGTGAATCGTTGGAAGAGTTGCGCCTCCAATGGCAGGTCGCTCGGCAGGAGCGGCGTGATCGTTTGCAGGCGGTTCTGCGGCGTTGGGCGACGTTGCTGCAAGACACCGTGATCGCGGAACGCCATGGTCGTCCGGTTTTGGCGGTGAAAGCCGGTGCCGCTTCTCAATGTCCGGGAATGGTTCACGACAGTTCTTCTTCAGGAAATACGGTCTTCGTTGAGCCGAAGACGGTGATCGGTCTCGGCAATCGTCTTGCCGCTCTCGATGGTCGGATCAGAGAAGAGGAGCGTCGGGTCTTGGCGGAGCTCAGCGCTGCCGTTGCAGAGCAGAACGAGGTGATCGATCGCTTGATGGCCGTGCTGTTGAAGTTAGATCTGGCCTTGGCTCGGGGGCGTTATGGCCAGTGGCTTGGTGCCGTCCCGCCCCGGCTTGACGCTGAAGCTGATGCCCCTTTTCACATTTTGGAGCTGCGCCATCCACTACTGGTTTGGCAGCAGCGCAAGGAGGGTGGCGCCCCTGTGGTTCCTGTGAGCGTTGAGGTGTCGGAACAGTTGCGGGTTGTCGCCATCACTGGACCCAACACCGGTGGAAAAACAGTGACCTTGAAGAGCATCGGCTTAGCGGCATTGATGGCCAGAGCCGGTATGTGGATTCCCTGCAACGGCAGCCCCTCACTCCCTTGGTGTGCACAGGTTCTTGCCGACATCGGCGACGAACAATCGCTTCAGCAGAGTTTGTCCACGTTTAGTGGTCACGTGAAAAGAATCGGAAGCATCCTCCAATCCATCGCCTCTGGTCCGTCGCCGGCGTTAGTGCTGCTTGATGAGGTGGGTGCTGGCACAGATCCCAGTGAAGGCACGGCTCTGGCGATTGCTCTGCTGCGCAATTTGGCCGATTGCGCCCGACTCACCATTGCTACAACTCACTTTGGCGAGCTCAAGGCACTCAAGTACAGCGATTCACGCTTTGAAAACGCCTCCGTTGCCTTTGATAGCGATACCCTTTCGCCGACATACCAGCTGCTTTGGGGGATTCCAGGACGCAGCAATGCGCTGGCGATTGCGACGCGTCTCGGGTTTGATAGCGGCGTGATCGAACAAGCCAGGCAATTGCTTAAGCCCAGTGGCGATGGCGATGTCAACGCTGTGATCCGTGGCCTGGAAGAGCAGCGGCAACGCCAACAGGCCGCGGCTGAAGATGCGGCGGCACTTTTGGCTCGCACCGAATTGCTGCATGAGGAGCTCCTTCAGCGTTGGGAGCAGCAACGCAAAAACTCAGCTCAGCAGCAGGAGTTGGGCCGTCAGCGTTTGGAGAGCTCCATTCGCGATGGTCAAAAAGAGGTGCGTCATCTGATTCGTCGGCTGCGGGATCAGAAAGCGGATGGTGAAACCGCTCGCCGCGCCGGTCAGCGGCTGCGCAAGCTTGAATCCAACCATCGCTCCCTTCCAGAGCGTCGCCATCATCCTGAATGGCGCCCGTCTGTGGGCGAGCGCATTCGCCTGCTAGCCCTCGATAAAGCGGCTGAGGTGCTTGAGGTGTCAGACGATGGTCAGCAGCTGAGTGTGCGCTGTGGTGTGATGCGCAGCATGGTGGATCTGCAAGCGGTGGAAAGCTTGGATGGTCGCCGAGCTGCACCCCCTGAGAAACCAGTGGTTCAGGTGAAAGCGCGGCGAGGAGTCGGCGGCTCTCAGGTGCGTACCTCGCGGAACACCGTGGATGTTCGCGGCCAGAGAGTGCATGAAGCGGAAGCTGCTGTGGAAGAGCTCCTCCGTGGTGCGAATGGCCCGGTTTGGGTGATCCACGGGATCGGGACTGGTCGCCTCAAGCGCGGTTTGCGTCAGTGGCTCGATTCGCTCCCGTATGTGGAACGGGTTGGTGATGCCGATCAGGGAGATGGTGGTCCAGGTTGCAGCGTTGTTTGGGTGCGCTGATCGCTGAGCTCAGCTCAGCGGGGGGAGTTGAGGCTCATCGGTATCGGCTGGTGGTGGGGTTGGGAGAGCGATGGCGTCCCCAGCCTCATCAAATAACCGCCAGCCATCTGGATCGGCTTCTAAGTGAATGGACCCTCCAATCGAAACGTTCAGGCTTGGATCGGCTCTGACTTGCACCAAATGGTCGCCATCCAGCAACCGGCAGGTGAGCAGTTGTTCGTTCCCTAAAACCTCACTGTGACTCACCTCAGCTGGCAGGTTTCGGTTGGTGGCTGGTGCGACATGGAGTTGTTCTGGACGAATTCCTCCGCTCAATTGTTGGCCTTCAAGGGTCTGAAGCAGGGTCCTGATCGGTCCCTCCACGTTGAGTCGCCTGTCCTCGAGCATCAGTGTGCCGCCAGAGCCAACATGCACGGGGAGCACGTTCATCGGCGGGCTGCCGATGAACTGGGCGACAAACAAGTTCGAAGGCCAGCGGTACAGCTCCATCGGAGTGCCTAATTGCTGCAGATGCCCTTGGTTGAGCACGGCGATGCGGTGGCCCATCGTCATCGCTTCCACCTGGTCATGGGTGACGTAGATGGTGGTGGTCCCGAGTTGGCGCTGGAGGTCAACGATCCGCGCGCGCGTGCTCCCGCGCAATTTGGCGTCGAGATTGCTCAGTGGTTCATCCATCAGGAAGACCTCTGGTTTACGGGCCATGGCCCTGCCCAGGGCCACCCGTTGTTTTTGTCCGCCAGACAGTTCTTTCGGTCGACGATCGAGGAGTTGATCCAATTCCAGAGATTGCGCCACATCCTGGATGCGCTTCTCGAGCTGTTGCTCTCGATGCGAAGGGACTCTCAGCGGAGAAGGGAGACGGCGTGTGTTGCGGTGAAGTTGGTCCTGGAGCTGTTGCCAGCTCGTGCGCTGTTGGCTTCTCCTCAGGCCGAAGGCCAAGTTGTCGCGGACGCTCAGATGGGGGTAAAGCGCATAGCTTTGGAACACCATCGCCACATTGCGCTTGGCTGGCCTCAGGCCAGACACGGGTTGGTCCCCCACCAGGATCTCGCCTGAGCTCGGGGATTCCAGTCCTGCCATGAGTCGCAAAAGCGTGCTTTTGCCACAACCTGAGGGACCAACGAGCACTAGAAATTCACCGTCAGCGATGCTGAGGGAGAGATCGCGAATCACCTCAACAGGCTTGCCCCCCCCGCGGGCCGGATAGTTCTTGCTGAGTGCTTCAAAGCGAACCCCGGCCAAGCTCTTGTCCTCGTACTCTTCGATCCTAGGGTTGGGAATTGGCCCCAACTGAGGCTTGCTGTGCAGTTCATCGACCAAGCGCGCATTTCCGTGCGGGGTGGCCGTGGTGGCGATGGCATCGTGGCCTTCCGTCGAGAAAAATATGTTCCAGCGGGAGGCCCCTCCGGTGGTGATGGAGGCCAGGGCTCGGATGTGGTGTTAGAGGCCGATTCCAACCTGCAAACCCTTTTGGATTTCAAATACAAGCGATTGTTCGCTGGGATCGATGGGCGACGGGGAGGCCCCAATCGCTGCACTGGAGCTTCAGGTCCGCCCTTGGTGATCAAAGTGCCCTGTGGCACCGAAGTTCGTCATCTGAGTACGGGCATCGTGCTTGGGGATCTCACCACCCATGGAGAACGCCTCACCGTGGCGTTTGGTGGGCGGGGAGGGCTGGGTAATGCCCATTACCTCAGCAATCGCAACCGCGCTCCAGAAAAATGTACGGAGGGTCGCGACGGCGAAGAATGGCCTTTGCAGCTGGAGCTCAAGCTGCTTGCAGAGGTGGGGATTATTGGGCTCCCGAATGCGGGGAAAAGCACCTTGATAAGTGTTCTATCTGCCGCGCGACCAAAAATTGCCGACTACCCGTTCACAACGCTGATCCCGAATCTTGGGGTCGTGCGCCGGCCGACAGGAGACGGCACCGTGTTTGCGGATATTCCGGGTTTAATCGCTGGTGCTGCGCAGGGCGCGGGGTTGGGCCACGATTTCCTTCGTCATATCGAGCGCACCCGGCTGCTCATTCACCTGGTGGATGGCGGCGCCGAGGATCCTTTGTTGGATCTACGCGTTGTTGAAAAGGAGCTAGAGGCCTATGGGCATGGGTTGGTTGAGCGCCCCAGAATCCTCGTCATTAATAAGCAGGAACTGATTCAGGAAGAAGATCTAGATGCGATTGTTTCCGCTCTCACTGATGCCAGCGGGAGCACACCGCTGCTGATTTCGGCGGCGATGAGTCGCGGACTGAATCACCTGTTGGATCGTGTCTGGAGCGACTTGGGGATCTAGGGCTGGCGGCTGGATCGAAAGGCATAAAAAAACCTGCCCTGGGGGGCAGGTTCATGACCAATGAACGCTGGTTCGACTCAGTCGTCGTAGACGCGGCATTCCTCGGCATCTGGGTTTGCATCGCAATAAAGCTCAAGTGAGGTGGGATCGTGCTTGTCCTCAGGGTTGTGCTCTTTGTATTCCTCAAGAGATTGCAGCTCGGTCGTCAGGTGACGCAGCTTTGCTTCATCGCCTGAAGCACGAGCGGCTTCAATTTCTGTTTGATCTTTCTTGATGTGCTCGTCGATGGATTTCATGGAATCGGCTGCTCGTGAAGCCAGTTGCAATACAAATATTTTACGACCGGTTTCCTCTAAATCCACCAGTGCTGTAGGCGAAATGGTTTCCGTAACAACATGTTTGTCCTCCCTCAAATGGAGGAAGGACTTGCTGGTGCAAGGGCTTATGGCTCGAGTTCACTGAGCTCCAGCCAGCGTTCCTCACTGGCATGAAGCGAGTCCAACAACGTGGCCAGCTCCAAGCTCAAAGAGCTGAGATCGCCCCTGCCGCTAGCAATGGCCTCCTCCAGCTCCTGTTTTCTGTTCTCCAGGGCGGGAAGGTCGCTGTCCAGGCGCTCCAACTCCTTCGATTCTTTAAAGCTGCGCCGTTTCGGCTTGTTGTCTTGATGAGAGACCCGTTTAGAGGTTGATTTTGCTGCGCGTTGAGCTGTTTCCTGTGCTGCCAAAGCTTCGCTTTGCGCTTTCTCCAGATCACGGCGGTGATCAAGAAATTCGCTGTAGTTCCCTTCAAAACGCTGCAAGCGCCCGTTCTCAAAACAGAAAAGACGGTCGACGGTGCGATCCAAAAAGTAGCGATCGTGTGAAACGACGACGACACACCCACGGAAGTCTTCGAGGAGGTCTTCGAGCACGCTCAGGGTCTGGACATCCAAGTCGTTGGTTGGCTCGTCGAGCAGCAACACATTGGGTGCCTGAATCAACATGCGGCAAAGACTTAAGCGCCGTCGTTCTCCACCAGAGAGTTTGCTGAGGGGACTGTGTTGTTGGGCTGGTGGAAAGAGGAACCGTTCCAAGAGCTGGGAGGCACTGAGCTGTTCATGACCAAGGTCGATTGTTGAGGCTGCTTCTTCAACAAAGTCGATCACCTTGCGCTCCAACCCTTTCCCATCGCTCAAGACATCGGTGTGTTGGTCGAGATAGCCGAGATGAACGGTCTCTCCAATCTGAAGGGACCCGCAGGTCGGCTGACGCCGTCCTGCGATGAGGTCCAGCAGGGTTGATTTGCCACTGCCGTTGGGGCCAATGATTCCGACACGATCTTCTGGGCTGAAGCTGTAGCTGAAGTCTGAGAGCAAAAACGGCCCGTCTTTGCTGCCATCCGCCGAGACGGAAAGCTGGTCCGCCTCGATCGCGACTTTTCCGATCCGACGACTCACACTGGCCATCTCCAGCTGAGCGCGGCTCTGTTTTGTCGGCGCGGTCTGCATTTCGTCGATCCGCTGCAGACGTGCTTTTTGTTTGGTGCTACGGGCCTTGGGTCCCTGTCGTAACCAAGCCAATTCGCGTCGGAGCACGCTTTTGAATTTCGCAGCAGCAGCGGCATCGGCCTGATTTTGCTCGGCTTTTCGCTGTAAGTAAGCGCTGTAATTGCCGTCAATACTTCGCGCTTCCCCCAGCTCCACCTCCACGATCCTTCGGGTCACACGATCCAGCACATAGCGGTCGTGCGTGACGAGGACGACCGCTCCTGGGTAGCGATCCAGCCAGCTTTGCAACCACTCCACCGCTGCGGCATCGAGGTGGTTGGTGGGCTCATCGAGAAGCAGGACATCAGGACAAGCCACAAGGGCCGATGCCAGTCCAACGCGTTTGCGATAACCACCGGAAAGAGCCTCCACAGGGCTGTGTAGATCTGCGATCCCAAGCCGTTGCAGCACTTCCTGGCACTGTTGTTCGAGGCTCCACGCCTCGGATTCGTCCATCCTTTGACTCAGAACCCCCAGCTCGGCTAGGAGCTCGGAGTTGTCTGGATTGTCGGCAACGGCTTCGCTGAGTTCGCTGAAACGCAGCAGCAAATCTCGTTTCTCTCCGCACCCTGCCAACACCTGTTCCAGAACGGTGAGGCCTGGGTCCACGGTGCTTTCTTGGCCCACGAGCTCAACTCTCAGCCGCGACGAGCAGCGTCGTTCCCCTCCCCCAAGCGGTTCCTCTCCGGCCAGCACTTTCAGCAAGGTCGACTTCCCTGACCCATTGGGGCCAATCAGTCCCAGGCGATCACCCTCTCTGATGTGCAGGGTTAGGTCAGCAAACAGCGTGCGGATGCCGAAGTCTTTGGATGCATCGATCAGACTGATCAGGCTCACGTGCTCTCGGCCCTACGCAGATCTTCCAGATAAGCAAATACGCTCTTATCGCCTACATCTGCAGCGGCTTCCATTCCAAATTTGCGCAAGGCAAGAAGCACCAGAAGAGCGGCGGAAATCGCCATCAAGCTGATGGCTGTTGGTCCTGCCATCAGGCCACTCAAATGACCGAGAAGGGCAACGGGCAGAAGCAGGGTGAGTCCGATGGCTTCTGGCCGTCTGAAGCAAAAGAACTCCTTGAAGCCGATGCCGGCCAGGGCTGCAAAGAGGGGGCCAATCGCCAGGGTCCAAAGACGCTGGCTTTCGAGTGCGTTGAAAATGTCCGATGGACCGGCCTGGATGGCTAAGACCAGCCAGCCGATGCATCCAGCCGCCCAAAACAATTGAAGGGCTTGATGGAGAGGGCGCAAATAGATGTGAATCCAGCGCAAGGCCAGGCCAAGTGATACGGCAAGGGGCAACAGCCATAGGGGCGCCAGCTGCGGCCCTACGAGGATCCATTGTCCGAGGCCTGCACTGAAGCTCAATCCACACACCAGCAAGCAGCTTCGGTAAAGCTGAACCTCTCGCTGATCCTGAAGGGTGATGCAATAGGGGCCATACATTCCCTCAAAGCTTGGTTCCGATTGTTCTGCTCTTGTCTTGCTGTTGGTTGTCATTCCGGTTGTGCCACTCCCGCTCCAATCAGTCTGCTCAGCTCAGGGCTATTTGGAACAATTCCGCTGGGGTTTAAGGGAAACAGTGCTCCGAAATAATCCTGCTTCCAGCCTTGGCTGTCGCAACTCTCACCGACCCCAGGAAGTGCAAAAAAGCGTTGACGCCAACTCCAAAGTGCTGGAAACATCCACAGCGGCTTGGCGCTACAACCAAACAGGGGCGCGTAGACCATTTCCCAACGGATCAACGTGGGGAAAAGACGCACATCTGCCAGCGTGATTTGCTCGCCGCAGAGCCATGGCCCTTGGGTTTGCAAGCTCTTCTCCACTTGGTCCAAAGCGGAGAACAGGGCTTGGCTGGCTTGGTCAAAGGCGCCTTGGTTTCGTGCAAATCCACAGCGATAGACGCCGTCGTTGATCGAGGGTTGGATCAATTCCTGCCATGACGCAATCGCAGGTTTCAATTCGCTGGGGGCGAGATCGCGTGCCGTTGCCTCTGCTGGCCACGAACACAGTGCAGCGCTCAAGGGGGTGCTGTCATTCCCCAGCAATCGGGGCTGATCGGATGGGCTCGCACCTGGATCCACCAGGACCGGCACCGTGGCTCGGTAGCTGGGAGGTGCTCCGCATAGCTTGTAAAGATCCAGAAGGCTGTCGCAGCCGAGCCAGGTCGGCTCCAGTCGCCAACGTCCTTCGTCGTGATTGGCATCGGCCTTCAACAGGTTGATGCTTGCGCTGAGTCCTCTCAGTTGAAAAACCAGCCAGACACGATGGGCCCATGGGCAACTTCGGCCAACGATCAGGTGGGGTTTTGTCTTGCTGTTTCGCGCCTCAAGCTCCTGCTCCTCTAAGACGAGGGTTTGCATCGGTGTGCTGTCAGGGCGCCGATAGTGTCCACCTTGATCGGCAGGGCCTAGTCCTCCCATCAAGCGAAGCCATTGCCAGCGCCAGCCTTGACGAGCGCCGCGCACAATCAGTGGATGGATCGCCATCTTTGTTCCATTTGCACGCATCTTCCATCAAATTGTTGATGACTGCTGAGAGTTGATGCCAAGCCCTCGTGTGCTTGTTGTGGCTGGAACCCATGGGAATGAAATCAATGCTCCCTGGTTGCTGGAACAGTGGCAGCAGCAGCCCGATTTGATTCAGACCCATGGATGCGAGGTGCTCCCGGTGATTGGCAACCCCGAGGCTTATGCCAAGGGATGTCGTTATCTCGATCGCGATCTCAATCGCTCATTCCAGCCAGGCCTTCTTCGGCAGGCTGGCTCAGAGCGGAATCCACCGTCCCAGGTGGATCGCGAAGTTCAGCGTGCCTTCGATCTGATTAGCCGTTACGGAATAGGGGGCATCGATGCCTGTGGGGTGGTGATTGATCTTCACAGCACCACGTCCTCGATGGGGAACTCATTGGTGGTCCACGGACGTCGCCCTGCTGATTTGGCGTTGGCGGCCCTCGTTCAGGGACGTTTGGGCCTACCTATTTATCTCCATGAAGCTGATCCAGATCAGCAGGGATTTCTTGTGGAGAGCTGGCCCTGTGGCCTGGCGATAGAAGTGGGGCCCGTTCCTCAGATGGTGCGTCACCACAAAATTTTGACGCAAACGCGCCTGGCTCTCGAGGCCGTTTTTGAGGCTTGCTCTGATGCGCTGGCCGGACGAGCCCGCTATCCCAATCAATTGGTGGTGCATCGCCATCTGGGAAGTCTTGATCTCCCACGCTCCCCATCCGGTTCCCCAGACGCCTTCCTCCACCCTCAGCGACAAGCTGCGGACTGGCAGCCCATGCGTGGCGGCGATCCGCTCTTTCAGAAGGCTGATGGCAGCTGTGTTCCCTATGAGGGAGCGGATGGACTGGTTCCAGTCTTTATCAATGAGGCGGCCTATGCCGAGAAGGCCATTGCCTTGAGCCTGACCCACAGAGAGTGCTGGCCTCTGTCTTATGAATGGACAGAGGCCTTTCAAGCGCAGCTATCAGCGGGGTGATCCGTTGTAGAGAACTTCGTTCACGCTGCGCCCATCTGGAGCAATCTGGATCTCCGTTTCCGTGGTGGGTGAACTGCCGTTTTCAGGCCAGCCTGGGACGCCTCCCAGAAATTGAAAGGTGTATCCGTTGGCGTCCTGATTCACCAGGCAATCTCCTCCTCCAGTGCTGGTTTCAAACATGCAGGGCTGAGGGCGATAAACGTTGAGGCCACCATTCTCAGCAACGGCGGTGTTGCGGGCCAAGTTGATTGCTCTCACTTGCGACGCTGGAATGGGGTCTTGAGCAAGCCCGGGGGTTGCGCCCATCACGCTTGCACCGGTGATGACGGCCATGGCCGAGAGGGTACGGAGATTCATGCAGAACCAGATAGTGCACCTACATCGGAATCATGGTGCCCCGATCTGTCAACTGGATCGTGCCCTTACCGGACCGTTCCGTTGTAAGTGACCTCCAGGATGCGGTCACCGTCTCTGGAGACCAGCACCGATGTCTCGATGGTTGGGTTGGGAGGGGTTTGCTGCTGCCAACCAGGCGGCCCACCTTGGAAGCGGAACAGAAACCCCCCGTCGCTAATGGATTCGAGACAGGACCCTGCTCCGGTTTCGTACATGCAGCTTGCTGCTCTGTATTGGCTTAAGCCCCCGTTCAGCGACTCTGCACGCATGCGCGCGAGATTGGCTGCCTTCGGTTGGGCCAGTGGTAAGGGCCTTGTGGCCTGAGCTGTTGCAGCATTGGAAGCCAATAGCCAAAGGCCGCTGATCAGCACCAAGCCTGTTTTGAACTGATTCATGCCGCAATTTTGGCGCGATGAATCGCTTGTTCAATGCTTCAAGCGAGCTGCAGGTGTAAACGGTTGTGACTGGCGTCTCAGGGACAGCTCTACCCACAGGCCCAAGTGTTCTGTTCCTGGGTGCAGGGAAGATCACTGCGTGTGCCATCAGCCCAGTAGATCCTCAACCGGTCATCAGCCGTTCCTGTCCTCAAGGTGATGGAACTGACGGGGCCTGAAGGAACCTTATTGCTGTTGTCTGAAGGCGCTGGAAGCTGTTCTGCAAGTTGGCGTTCCAGCTGCTCCAGGCGCTTTCCCAAGCGATTGATCGCTTCGCCCTGTGATGTGTTGACAGGAACTGATTTGGATCCGCAAGCGCTGAGAACGACTGCAGCTGAACTGGCTAACGCAGCAGTGATGACCCCACTTCGGAAGCGGAATGCCCTTGAGCTGATTGTCATGGTTCCTGGTGCGACGAATCCAGTGTGGATGGCTAGAAGGCGTTGCCTAGGCGCTCGCTCCAGTACACAACAGCTCCTTGTGCTTCAAGCTCATTACGCCTGTGGCGTGCCATGGCAACGGGAACCGTTTCTTCCGTGCGTTGACCAGCGTGAAGCCATCGGATCAAAACCATGAGCCTCTCGGTACGGGGTTCATTCAAATCTTAAGCCTTCCTGAAGCTGCCCTTCTCGCGGGGCGAAAAACGATTCGAGCACTTAATGGACGATCACAAACCGCAAACTTGCTTTACAATTGAACAGGCAGGGCGTCCTGCCCTTCCGTAACCGTCTCCTTGAGAGACCTTCTTTTCCGTTCTCATGACTACCACCATCCAGCAGCGCTCCGGCGCTAACGGCTGGCAGCAGTTCTGTGAGTGGGTCACCTCCACCAACAACCGTCTTTATGTCGGTTGGTTCGGTGTTCTGATGATCCCCACCCTGCTTGCCGCTACCACTTGCTTCATCGTCGCTTTCATCGCCGCACCTCCGGTTGATATCGACGGCATCCGCGAGCCTGTTGCAGGTTCTCTGATGTATGGCAACAACATCATCTCTGGTGCTGTTGTTCCTTCCAGCAACGCCATCGGCTTGCACTTCTACCCCATCTGGGAAGCTGCTTCACTCGACGAGTGGCTCTACAACGGCGGTCCTTTCCAACTGGTTGTGTTCCACTTCCTGATCGGCATCTACGCCTACATGGGACGTGAGTGGGAACTTTCCTACCGCTTGGGCATGCGCCCTTGGATCTGTGTTGCCTACAGCGCACCTGTTGCTGCTGCATCTGCAGTCTTCCTGGTCTATCCCTTCGGTCAGGGTTCGTTCTCTGACGCCATGCCCCTGGGCATCTCTGGAACCTTCAACTACATGTTGGTCTTCCAGGCTGAGCACAACATCCTGATGCACCCCTTCCACATGCTTGGTGTGGCTGGTGTTTTCGGTGGTTCACTGTTCTCCGCCATGCACGGCTCACTGGTGACCTCTTCCTTGGTTCGTGAAACAACCGAGACCGAGTCCCAGAACTACGGCTACAAGTTCGGCCAAGAAGAAGAGACCTACAACATCGTTGCAGCTCACGGCTATTTCGGTCGCTTGATCTTCCAATACGCCTCCTTCAACAACAGCCGTAGCCTTCACTTCTTCCTTGCTGCCTGGCCTGTTGTCGGCATCTGGTTCACCGCCCTTGGCGTGTCAACCATGGCCTTCAACCTGAACGGCTTCAACTTCAACCAGTCCATCCTTGATGGTCAGGGCCGCGTCCTGAACACCTGGGCCGATGTTCTTAACAGAGCTGGACTTGGTATGGAAGTGATGCACGAGCGCAACGCTCATAACTTCCCCCTCGACCTGGCAGCTGCTGAGTCCACACCTGTGGCTCTCCAAGCACCTGCAATCGGTTGATCTGGAATCCATCCAACGTTCAGATCAACTGAACGAGGAAGCCCCCTCTCAAAGAGGGGGCTTTTTTGTTGGCATTGGAAAGTTTGATGGACGGTTTTGAAGTGACAATCACCAGCAGCATCCCAGCCATGGTGATGGGGCTGCGATCAGGATCATGGAGTGATCACAGGCCTTAAGCGATGACAATCAATCCAGGAATGCTTCCAACTGTTGATTTGATTGATTGTTTAGAACAATGTGCGATTTGTGAGCTTCATTCCAATGTTGAGCATCTTCGTGAAGTAGAGATCTGGCGGAATCGCCATTGGCTCTTGCGTCATCATCCCCATCCTTCTCCGCTGCTTGGTTGGTGTTTGCTCGATGCGCGTCGCCATCTTGGTGGACCGATCGATTTTCTGGACGATGAAGCCGATGAATGGGGACAAGTGGTGAGGCAAGCTTCCAAACTCGTTAAGACGGTGAGTGGCTGCGACAGGGTGTATGCCATTGCCTTCGGGGAGGGAGCGCGTCATCTGCACTTGCATTTAATTCCTCGTTTTCAGGCAGATCAGCGCAGTGCGGCCTGGAGTGTTGCTGATCTCTATCGCGATGTAGAAGCAGGTCGTGAGCACCC
Source organism: Synechococcus sp. ROS8604 (assembly GCF_014279655.1). Taxonomy (NCBI): domain Bacteria; kingdom Bacillati; phylum Cyanobacteriota; class Cyanophyceae; order Synechococcales; family Synechococcaceae; genus Synechococcus; species Synechococcus sp. ROS8604. The sequence continues at coordinate 2,385,841 of NZ_CP047946.1, read as the reverse complement.
TGTCGGCTCTGACGCTGTGGATGAATTTCTGATGGCTGCTCGGTTTCAAACTCAGAGCGGTTTCATGGATGGATCCAACTCATATCAATCCAAGTTTTGAGCCGGCGTTTGACTTTCCAAAGGCAGCTCTGGTGCCTTGATCGTCTCAAGCTCAGATGTTGAGTTGAGGTTGTTGTTCTTGCTTTTTCCCTTCTCTTTCTCCTTTCCCTTTTCAACGAATTGCATGTTGTCAAGAAAAGGCAATTGCTCGATTCGGGGGACTTGTTGGAAGGGTCTCCTGTCTTTAACGGGTTTTGTTGCATCCACTGGTTCAATCGTTGAATCGATCAGTCGTTTGGAGATTGGACTTTGAAGGTTGGGTGCTTCTTTGGGGCCCACCACATCCACCGCAGTGCGTTGAACGACAAGCCGAAATCGCAGTCCTTGCCGTTTATTGATCTCTTCTTGAACAGCTGAAACTTGTTTGAAGGTTGGAAGCTCTGGATCTGCAACACGCACAATCACCCTTACGACCGGTGGGTTTTGATTCCAGTCGATATCAACTCTCTCGACATCTACTTTCTTTTTATCTCCAAAGGTCAATGTCTCGCGGGTTAGAAATTGTTCAATGGTCTTTTCCACTGATTCGCGTGTATTCTCGTTTCTCGCTTGGACAAGGAGATTGATAAAACTGGTTCCTAAGGGAATCAGTAGTAGGCCGGTGAGTGCAAAGCTTGCGGCCCCTAAATGGCTTCGCTTGAGTTCGTGGCGAAAGTAGGAATCTTTGCAGGCCATCAGCACCAAACCGCCGGTCAAAATTCCAAGAAGGTTGGTGGTAAATAAGAGACCGGCTCCAACGGCTTCTTCCCAGTAAGCATTGGAGAGGAGAAGGCCCATCACGCAGATCGGTGGGACAAGAGCAACCGCAATGGCAGTTCCTGCCAGTGAGCTCACCGCATCACTTCTTAGCCTGGCGTAAGTGGCGAGTCCACCGGCCACAAGAGCGATCCCGAGGTCAAGAAGGTTTGGCGATGTCCGCGCTGCTACCTCCGAGCCAAATTGAGGCAACCCGGCCAGCTTCCCGAGCACAATGGACAGGAGAGTGGTGGCGCACACGCCCACCAATAGCGTTCGTAAAGCGCGGGTGAGCAGTGGGATGTCACCAAAGAGCACTGCAAACGCTGCGGCTCTCAGGGGCATGATCCATGGAGCGACAACCATGGCGCCGATCACGACAGCGGGGCTGTTGGCGAGTAATCCCAGGGTTGCGATGAGCCCTGCGCCGATACTCAGCACGATGAACACTTCATCGAGTTCCGCATCGCTCCCAAAGCTGCGTTTCATGCGATCGAGCTTGCTGGGTTCGATGCTGGCCATGAGCTCTGGTTTGGATGGTTTCAGTTTGATGGCACGTCGGCGAGAACCTCAATGCACTGCTACGGATCTGGAGTCTTCGATCAGGCCCTATCCAGCAACCATGCATCAATGCCTACATCATTTGGAGGTGGGTGCTCTCCCCCAAACGGGTGATGGACTTGGCGACGTTTTCGCTGTATGAAAGAGATCGATTTCCACTGAAGACATGGCAACCACCCATCAAATTTGTGACTGCGATCCCTGCACTTGCATGGTGTCTGTTGAATCCGCTGTCGAAAAAGATGGCAAGACCTATTGCTCACAGCCTTGCGCAGATGGTCATTCTGGCTCAGAGGAATGCTGCAAGAGCTGTAATTGCTGCTGATCTCCAGTCGTTTTGAGGCTTGTTGCAGCTCCCCGACTGATTGCGCACCTCGTGCTCAATCAGTCTGAAGACTGAATTCATCGATCACTGCTTTTCTGTTGAGGCAGATTTTCATGGGCCACGTGCTCATTTGCTTGGCTATCAATGCGCTTCATGCTTGACGAGGCTGCCTTGGGTTGAAGCTATTGCAACGATTGTCTGGTGATAGCTTTGTTTTCCCCCTTTGCTTTGTTGTAAGACCATTTGGTTGTTGCCAATCTGTCTGTAGTGGTCATCCATCATTGTTGTGTCTACGAAGCAGAGACAGGAAATGACAAGAAAAATCCTGGAATCAAGTGGAACGCTGATCGAAAATGATCACTTTGTGTATGTTTTTGGAGGTCATGGATCCGGATGGGTTGCTGAGTATCTGTTAACTTAAGGCCAGGATTCGCCCATCTGGTCAATTCTTGGTCGAAGTAGTTCAAATTCAAGGTTTCAGGTCTGACTTGATCTGTGCCCCTGCAATTGGTAGTTCGATTTGTGCTCAATATGTGGCTTTGGCTCTTAAAGCTCGTTGCGTCTTTGCAGAGCGTCTGGTTGGCGAGGGAGGAAAAACGGAAAAGTTTGAAATTAAGCAAGGATATGATGAGTTATTCTAGGTCAATCTGTTCTGATTGTTGATGGCGTCATTAATACTCAATTTTCAGTTCGTCTTACCTGTGACGCAGTCGTTCAATCAGGGGGCTATCCGATGGGAATTGAGCTTATGTGACCAGGGGCAATGTGAGGGCGGTAGATCTTGGGGTAGAAAATTTTATTTTTTCAGATGAAGTCCTCCTCCCGTCCTGGCCTGCTGATGACTGCCCTCTTTGTCAGGCTGGGGTTCCTGTCAATGTGCGCTATGCCCATGGATCTGAATTCGTAGGCCGTGCATAAGCGAGTGAATAGGTTCATGGGATCTCATCAGCTAACGCACATCAGTTTTGATGTTGCTCTTAGGCGGGTTCGAGCCATGAAAAACCAGCTACAGCACGTTTTCATGCTGAAACTGGCTTGATGTCTTAAGCCGATGACCTGACTTGAACAGGCGACCCACGCTTTACGAAAGCGTTGCTCTACCAGCTGAGCTACATCGGCATCTTTAGGAACTTAACATTTGGCATTGCGCAGCACAGGGTTTGAGCGACCGCGACTCTCAAAGACAGTTGGATCCAGAATTGAAGGCGCGGCTCCTACAGGAAGCACGCACTCCCTGGCGTTCTCTAAGGCGCTTGCTCTGGGTCGCTCTCTTCGCTTCCGGCGGGCTTGGTCTGTTCGTCATGACCTTCAAGGTCACCGCTGGAGACACTGTTGTCCTCAGTGACCTGGGGATCCAGATCGGCGCTGTCGTTCTGTTCGGCAGCTTGCTCTGGTTCGATCGCACGCGAGAGTCCTGAGTCTGGTGCGGAAGGAAGATTCAGTTCTTCTGCGTTTGGGCCGTTCAAGGCGTTGGAGTCATGGTCTGAGAGTTCCTCTTCTTCCGCCTCCATCGATAGCTCAGGAGCTGGAGGCGTTTCGATGGTCTTTTGAGGTTCCTTCGGCTCCTCAACTGTTGGTGTCTTGCGATCCGGAGTGTGCCAATCCAACGTCTCGAGGCGGAGAAGGTCCAAGCCGAATGAACACCTTGCGTCTTCTAGCTGTCGGTCGCTTAGCGCTATTGCCCCTTCAATGGCCGTTGACGGACGCGTGAGCAGCCAGATCGCGTTCACCAGCTGATTCCATTGCCAAACAATGATTGCCAGCAGCGGGGTTGCAATCAGCAGACATTGAAGGCGATAGCCACTGTTGAAAGGCGATAAATCCGCAATGAGCAGCGAGGATCTATCGATCGACCAGAACACGGCGAGCAAAAGAACAGCTCCTGCTGCTCCCACCAGTTTTAAGAGCAGATTTTCTTGGAATTGACTGATTTTTCGTTGCCAGCTTGTCCGCCCTTTGAGGGGTTGACGCACGAGGAGCAGGGAGCCCCAATCAACAGGCCGTTTCCACAACAACACAGCAGGAGCAACAACGGCGATTCCCCAACAAAGAAGGCGTTCCACAGAGGGCACAGGACCAAGATCCGAGCCAGCCAGGATCAAGCGAAGCAGCTGTAGCTCCAGTGGAATGGCTCCAATCGCCACCAACTGGAGCCAGAGAAGCGGCTCGTTGCGCGGTGACATTAGGTGGCGAGCTTGCGGCGCTGGGTCACGAGCTTGTAGCCCTCAACAATGTCGCCGTCCTTCCAATTCGCGAAGCGATCACAGCCAATACCGCATTCGAAGCCTGTGGCCACATCCTTGACGTCGTCTTTGTTGCGACGCAGGGAATCGAGGTCTCCAGCAAAGACGATTTCTTTGCCGCGACGCACCCGTACCTTGCAGTTCCGTTGCAGTTTTCCGGTCGTGACATAACAACCAGCCACAGCGCTCTTGCCGATCGTGAAAACGGCTCGAACCTCCGCTTCTCCAAGGGATTCTTCGACAAGTTCTGGTTCGAGGAGACCTTCCATCGCCAACTGGATGTCCTCCAACAGCTTGTAGATGACGTCGTAGTCGCGAACATCAACACTGTTGGCATCTGCTGCCCGTTTGGCGCCTGATGCCATCGAGGTGTTGAAGCCCACGATCACTGCGCCAGAGGCTGCCGCCAGATCTACGTCCGTTTCTGTGACTTCGCCAGGAGCGGACAGCAACACACGGACCTGCACCTCGTCTTTCGGTAGCTGTTCAAGCGAGCCAAGGATCGCTTCCACACTGCCTTGAACATCGGCCTTGAGAATGAGATTGAGCTCCTTGAGTTCGCCCTCTTTCGCTTGGCCAGACATGGCTGTGAGGGATACGCGACGGGAGGCCATCTGTTGAGCCAGACGACTCGCCCGGGCATCGGAAGCACGATCGCCGACCACGGCGCGTGCTGACTTCTCATCGGGATAGACCTCAAACTCGTCGCCTGCCGTGGGCACTTCGCTGAAGCCAAGGGCTTCCACAGCACAGGAAGGACCTGCCTCCTTCAAGCGGCCGCCTCCGTCATCCACCATGGCGCGCACTTTGCCCAGAACTGGGCCTGCGGCGAGCACGTCACCCGTACGCAATGTGCCGTTTTGAACTAGCAACGTGGCCACAGGGCCCTTGGCCTTGTCGAGATGGGCTTCGATCACAGTGCCCTTAGCGAGGCGATCGGGGTTGGCTTGAAGATCCTCAACCTCGGTGACGAGGAGGATCATTTCAAGCAACTTGTCGATGTTCTCTCCGCGGAGGGCACTGACGGGCACCATCACCACATCGCCTCCCCATTCTTCCGCTAGCAGGTTCTGTTCAGACAGTTCCTGTTTGACGCGATCGGGGGAGGCTCCCTCTTTGTCGATCTTGTTGATCGCCACAACAACCGGCACTTCTGCCGCTCGTGCATGGCTGATGGCTTCCAAGGTTTGAGGACGCACCCCATCGTCTGCCGCAACCACCAAGACGGCAACGTCAGTGACTTTGGTGCCCCTAGCACGCATGGCGGTGAACGCCTCGTGACCAGGAGTGTCCAGGAAGGTGAGCTTCCGAGGGGCGTCGTTGTGCTGAATCTCGACTTGGTAAGCACCAATGTGTTGGGTGATGCCACCGGCTTCTCCCGCGGCGACGCGAGCTTGACGGATCGCATCGAGGAGGCTGGTCTTGCCGTGGTCGACGTGGCCCATGACGGTGACGACAGGGGGACGGCGAATGAGATGCTCGAGATCTTTCTCTTCGATCATCTCGACGGTCTTCTTGGCCGCCTCTTCGACATCGTCCTGAAGTACAGGCACGCCGAATTCTTGTGCCACAGCTTCGATAGTTGGCATGTCCAAGGTCTGCGTGACCGTGGCAATGACCCCCTTGAAGAACAGGGATTTGATGATTTCAGAGCTCTCGATACTGAGCATGTCAGCGAGCTCTTGGACCGTGAGATTGTCCTCGGGGACCACGATCATTTCTGGCCGTACCTGCTTGGCCTCTCTGGCTGCACGCAGCTCCATCGCGCGGCGACGTTGACGCTGACGTGCGGTTTCCTTACGCCGCTTCCTGATAGCAGCAACTGGCTTGGGCGCTGGCTTGTGCTTGGTCCTTGGTTTGGAGGGACGGGCCAAGCTGGCGGATAGCACCATCGCCTGGCGTTCGCCAGCGAATCCTCCGGTCTCAGCGGTTAGGGCATCATCGTTTTCGCCGATGATGTGAACCTTTTGGCGCTGTTTCTGAGGCGATTTACTGCGCAGCGCTTCCAGTTTGGCGCTGTCATCCCAGTCAGGCCGTCCAGGCCTGCGCTGACCACCAGCGCCTGGGCCAGGTCTGAAGCCTGGACGCCTGGGTGCTGATGGGGGAGTGGCGGTAGGACGGGAAACAGGAGGAGTGGCTTTGGCTCCTCCAGCGGCAGCTTCACCACCGCTTCGGGTGGCGACAGGAGTGCCATCCACGCGTCTCGGCGGTGGTGCTGATGGGCGGCTGTTCGGTTTTTGGAGCTGCATGAGCTCACCGGGGGCCACCGGCTTTCGCATCCCAGGCATGCCACCAGGACGGGGGGCTCCAGGTCTGGCTGCACCAGGGGGACGCCCTTGTCCATCGCCACGGCCACCGGCGCCATCATTGCTGCCGTCTCTGCGGATGGGTTTGCCGACCAATTCAAGTGATCCCGCACCTGCGCGGGGTTGCCCGGGCTTCGATGGGGCATTTCCAGGTCGTGTTGGGGCCCCAGGACGTTGAGCACCGGCGGGGCGCTGCGGCATGTTTGCCCGCTGACCCGGAGGCCCACTTGGCCGAGGACTCACTCCTGGGCGTTGTCCGATCTGGCGCACGGGGGCACCAGGTGCAGCTCGCTTGGGCTGTGGCCGGCCCACGAGTTCTGGTTTGGGGGCAGGGCGCTGTGGTGCCCCTCGGTTGACTGGGGCTTTTGGTTGCGGACGCGCTGGAGGAGCCGTTGGTCTCGGGCTACTGGCTTCACTGCCAGGGCGCTTCACCGGAGCGGTGCCTGTGGGTCGGGCAGGGGCTGGTGTCGGTCTGGCCGAGCTAGGCCTTGCAGGAGCCGATGGAGCAGAAGCTGTCGGCGCAGGGGATGAGGGCTTGGGCGCTGAGGGCGCAGGAGAGACTGCAGGCTTGGGCCGTGGTGTGGGTGCAGACGGTGCTGCAGCAGACGGTGCTGGGGCAGAAGGTGCTGGGGCAGAAGGTGCTGGGGCAGACGGTGCTGGCGCGGCCGCGGCGGGGGCGCTTTGTCGGCTCACCGGTTTTTGTGGTGCGGCTTGACGCGACACGGGCTTCTGCACGATCAAGGGCAGGGGCGCCTCTGGTCGTGAAGGTGCAGAAGGTTTCGGAGATGGTTTTGCTGCCGTAGGAGCCGCAGGTTTGCTGGGCATCGACGGGGCTGCTGGGCTGGATGCCTTTTTGACCGAGAGAATTGCTTTTCCAGGCGCGGGCTTGACAGGAGCAGACGTAACTGGGCTCCCACCTTGCTTCAAAAGGTTTCGGATTTTGCCGGCTTCTGTTTCGCTGATGGAGCTGCTATGGCTCCTTGCCGCGATGGACAGCTTCTCGGCGGCATCCAGGACATCTTTGTTCTCCAAGCCAAGGTCCTTGGACAACTCATAAATTCTGACTTTGCCGCTGCTGGTCATTCAGGTCTCCGGTCGGTCCGGGCACGGTGTGCCTCGGGGCTCCACACGCGTGGTGCCAATGTTCATCTTGCCTCAGCGGCTGCTACACGAGGTTCGGTGAGCCGCTCTTGCAGCGCCGTCAGTAAGTCGTCAGAAACCTGGCAACGCAGGGATTTCTGAAGCCTTTTGCGGCGGCGTGCCTCTTCAAAACAGGCCTCAGTCGGGCAGAGGTAGGCCGATCGGCCCATCCCCTGATCGAAGAGGACCCCATCCTGATGGTCACGAATCACTCGCAAAAGCAGGCTTCGATCAAGAAGCTGTCGGCAAGCGACACAGCGACGGAGGACGGGGCGCGAATCGTTCACCGGGCTCCTTCCTCGTCATCGCTTGTGCTGGGGGCAACTTCAGAGTCGAGCTCAGTGTCCTGTTGCTCAATGGGCTCTGGGGTCTCTTCTTCAGCCTGTCGTTCGGTGTCCGCTATTTCGACTGACTCCTCGTTGGCTTCGGCCAAGGGCTCCTCAGCTGACGCTTCGGTGTCTTCGTAATACTCTCCATCTTCCATGGATCCATCCTCGTCTTCAGGAAGGGGATAGAGCTCACGAAGTCTGGCATCTTCTTCGGCCCTGGCGGCCTGTTCCACGGCAAGGCGCTCTTCCGCCTCGCGTTGAAGGCTTTCTTCCTCTTCTCTTTGGGTGATGAGCTCAGCAACAACAGCATCTTCTGAGCTTTGGTCATATTCCGTTGAATTCTTGATGTCGATTTTCCAACCCGTTAATCGAGCCGCAAGACGAACGTTTTGGCCTTCTCGTCCGATCGCAAGACTCAATTGATCGGGTGGCACTAAAACATGGGCATGTTGCCCCTCGGGATCCACAAGTCGTACTACTTCAACGCGCGCCGGACTCAGCGAGTTGGCGATGTATTGGCTGGGGTCTTGGGACCAGCGGATGACATCAATTTTTTCGCCTCGGAGTTCATTCACGACCTGTTGAATGCGCGAGCCCCGGGCTCCGATACAAGCTCCAACAGGATCGACTTCTCTCTCGATGCTGTCGACAGCCACCTTGGTACGAGGTCCTACCGACCTCGATGGAGGATTGGCTTCGCGGGCGACAGCAACGATGCGTACCGAGCCCTCTTGAATTTCAGGAACTTCATTCTCGAAGAGGTAGACCACCAATCCCGCATTGGCTCGACTCACAAAGAGTTGAGGCCCACGGCGTGGGACCTCGCTGACCTCTTTCAGAAAGACTTTGAAGGTGGCGTTGGCTCGGTAGTTGTCGTTGGGGAGCTGATCGCGTCTGGGTAATTCAGCCTCCACTTCGGGGCGGCCGAGGCCTGAACTCACAGCCATGATGATCGATTGACGCTCGAATCGAATCACGCGTGCGGTCAGGACCGGATCCTCAAGATCAGCGAACTCCTCTTGGATCATCCGTCGCTGCTGATCACGCAGCTTTTGAGCCAACACTTGTTTGGTCGTGGCAGCTGCCATGCGACCGAAATCCTCTTTCTCGGGCGTGACGTCCAGGACGACGGTATCGCCGGCCTGGGCGTCTTCAGCCACCTGCATCACCTCGGCTAAGGCAATCTGATGGTCTTCGCTCTCGACGTCGTCAACAATGATTTTGCTGGCGAGGACCCTGTAGCCCTCTTCGTCGAGATCCAGGGCGACATCAAAATTGCTGAAATACTCCTCGTCAAAAGGATCTTCACTGATCCCTAAGTAAAGAGTGCGTCGATAGCGCTCATAGCCTTTGAGGAGAGCTTCTCTCAAGGCAGCTTCAACGACCTGAGGGGCGAGTTTCTTTTCCTCGCTGATGTCTTCGATCAGGTTGCTGAGGCCGGGGAGAAGGACGAGAGCCATCGAGGACGGGAATGAAAGTCTTGGAGGAGAGTGAGGTTGGAAAGAGGCTTAAAGCATCAGCCTGTGGGACTGGTGAGCACTACAGAAATGATGGAGCTTCGCGAAAACTGTTTAATTCGCCCGTGAATACTGATCTTTACGTGGTCTTCCGTTCGCTCCAAGAGGGTCCCGGAATGTTTCTGCTCAGTTCCTTCGGCATCACGTTGAATCACGTCGACTGGATAGCGACGAAAAGTCTGGAAATCGCGATCCGACTGAAGCTGTTCTCCGATCCCTGGACTGCTGATCTCTAAGACATAAGCCTCGCTGAGAACAGCAGAATTCTCCAGGGCTTGTCCCATCGGTGCACTGAAACCGGCGCAATCATCGAGGGTCACATCCTTTCCGCTGGAACGGCGAATTTGGATCTGCACCGTCATGGGTTGCATGTGGGCTAAGACCTGCAAGTTAGCCAGCTCAAATCCGTGGCCTACTGCTGTGGCAGAGGCCAATTCCTTGAGTGCTGGGAGCAGAGGATGGGGCAAGGACAATCGGAGGGAGAGTCGGGCATTGGCCCGATGGTTGATACTGCGATCACCCCCTTAAAAGAGGAACTCACCGAGCCGATCAACAATGTAGTTGATTGCCCCTTCCTCCATCAGTCGCAGCCCTGTACGGAGATGCGATAACTGAATCCGGTCGCCCCAGGATCGTTGTTGGCGCCAATTCTGAAATTCACTTGGCTCACGGCCTTCCCGGAAGGAGACTGAAATGGCCCGAACTGGGCTCCCGTGCCCGTTGGTGGCTTCATGAATTCGTTGACAACTTTTAAATTGCTGCCGTCTGAAAATTTCAGGAAGGCTTCGATTGGGTAAGAGCCAGGGTTGCTATCGGTTGAATCTGCTGTGAAGAAGAGTTTGTAAGAGGCAAAAGGCTGATTCACCACAAAATCGGTGTTCCAGTTAGTCCGACCCACCGCCTTTCCGATGAGGCCCTTCGGACGCTCAACTTTCTTTTTGACGATGTAAGGCTTGGGGCCGTCGCCATTGCCACCAATTGGCATGAGGAACGTGCAACCTGCTTGAGCTGTTGGTGCGTGAGCAAAAATGAGCGTTGAGCAAGCCGCGACGACGCCGATGGCTGATGTGGATCGACGGCTTTTGAGTGCCAGAGAAAACATATTTGCTGTTGAAATAATCAGGGTGTTTTTACACCCTGATCTTCAATTTGTTCGAGAAGGACCTTAACTGGAATTTGGGTTGAAAAGCGGCAGGCGCAGGTTTCACTTGAGGCCAAGGTTCCATGCTCCCAATACTTGTTGCTTCCAGTTCCGCCTCCGCAAAAGCCGTAGTAATCGCATTGATCTCTGCAAAGCGCTGTGCCCGCGGTCATGTCTTGAAGCAATTGCTGAAATGTCTCGCTTTCAGTGGCTGCGACAAGAGATTGATCGCGAATATTGCCTAAGTTGAATAACCCATACTTTTGGGTTTCAACGGATAACAGTTCAGGGTCAAACGTGGAGAAGTTACCGGCTGAATCCACACTCAAGATCGAGTATGGGCGATTCATTTCGTTTTGAAGCAGTCTTTGACCGCTGATCATCATCTCGGTGATTTGATCGAATTCACGAAGCCGAATCGGAAAACTGTCCCTTTGATTGCACTCCCAGAAGCATTTTAAAAAGTGGTGATATTGCTTTTCTCGGCTGATTCCTTGCATGGAAGAGCTGGCATTGACGCCTTCCTGCTCTTCGACATTGAAGCCGAGATCATGAATCCCATTGTCCCGAAAAAAGGAGTAAATCTTCTCTGGATCTTCCATGGCAGCACTGGTGAGTACGGCAATCGCATGGATGGGAATTTCTTGTTCTTGAAGCTTGCGAATGCCACGCATGGTTAGAGCCTGAGAGCCCTTCCCATTCCGAAATCGGCGATGGGAGTCATGGATCTCTTCCGGCCCATCAACACTCACCCCAACAACAATGCGATTGCGTTTAAAACATTCACACCAGGCGTCGTTGATCAGCGTGGCATTCGTTTGCACGTGCTGCTCAATCTGAACCCCTTGCTCCTGCAGCTCAGCCGTTTGCTCACGCACGATGGCAGTGGCATCGTCATAAAAGCTGCAGGGCAACGTCAGGGGCTCGCCTGCATGCCAAAGGATTGAAAGATGAGGGCCCCAAAAGGGACTCTCATACACCCTGTTCAGCAAGACAGGTAATTGATTGAGATCAAAGATCCGGCGTTTTTGGCGATCAGGCAAGTAGCAGTAACTGCAATCGAGATTGCAGAGTGATGTGGCCTGAATCACCAAGAGGCCAATGGGTCCGTAATCAGCGTGGTTCACCAATTGGCGAAACCTGCGCGATAGGCATTGCCAAAGCCGCCGCCGCCGCCATTAGCGAAGCCTCGACGAGCACCACCACCGTTAGCGAAGGCACGGCCGTTGCCGTTGCCCCAAGCGCGGGCAATCGACTGTCCAGTGTTGTGATCACTGGTCTCCAAGCGTGCCCAAGCGTTATGGGAGAGTTTTTCAATGCGCTGTTCAAGAGCATTCCCGAGGTCGGGCTCACTGAGAACAGCGGAGTGGGAGGCGTCAGTGAGCACTGAGCTTGAGGCGAGGATTGCAGCGATGCTCAGCAGGGTTGTTTTGTTCATGGGTGACGTGAAATGTGAATGGAGTTAGGGACTAGGGCTCAGGAGCCTTTGGATAATTCAGCTGTCGTTGCGAGCACGATGGTGAAGAAATCGCCAATCATGTTTTCGCTGAGTCCAACCTGACTATCAGGACCAATCCACTGATTGACGGCTGTGCGTACGTCTTTGTTGTCATCCACGTAAGCGGTCAGCATGCGACCGATGGCCAAGTTGCTGTAATTCAGAAGGTGAGGAGTGGTGTCCGCGACAACACAGCCCACGCTGGATCTTGCGTAAGGGAATGTGGGGACAAGATCAGCATCCGGAGCTGTGGCTTGACGGCTTGCTTTCAGCCAAAGGGTGTCGCCACCCAGGAATTCAACGGTTCCGTCCTTAAGACCTGCAAGGGCCTCTGTGGGGGTTGAGAAGAATTGGAATTGGGCATCGTTAACGGAATTAGCCAGCACGGCTGCTGCTGCCGTGTCTTTCACGACACCAATTGTTTTGCCCTTGAGGCTTTCTGGTGTTCCGTCATTGCCTTTAGGGGCTAAGACACGAACGCCACTTGTTGCGAAAGGCAAGCTGTAAGTAAGGGTTCTTTGTCGTTCCCATGTGAAGGCAACGCCACACGCAATATCGGCTTCTCCGGAGCGAATTTTGTTCAGTCCATCCTGTGCAGACTTGATGGAAACAGGCTCGATCACGATGTCATCGGACGTGTTCTCCGAGGCTGATTTCAGCTGATCGCGGATCGCGTTGAGCACGACGAAAGAAAGGCCTTCATATTTCCCATCGTTCTCGTCAACCATGGGGAGGACATCGTCAAGAACGACCGCCCTGAGCTTTCCTGTCTCAAATACATTACCTGCCTGACTTGAAGCTCCTTTGTCGCTGGTGGGAGCTGACTTTTGGCAAGCCACAAGGCCCACCGAAGTGAGCGCGATCAGGCCAGTAGCGGCCGCTTTGAGCAAGCGCATGATCGGTCGTTGACATCGTACCTAAGGGTAGTCATAGACATGAATTTAGATAGACGCCAGTTGAGGATTGGATCATGCACGATCGGGATCAGTTTTTGGCCTGAGTGCCTCCGACCTCGACAGGTGCGATTTCTTCGTAGCGATCACCAGGCTTCTCGGTGCCGCGTTGGGATGCGTCTTGATTGATGCAAGCAGCCTTCTGTTCATCTGTTTTCAGGTACTGACAGACGCGGGCCCAAAGTTTGCTGCGACTCCCGGTGGCACCACGACTGAACTTGACCTCATCGCCTTGAGCAGCATTTTCATTGATCTCGATCTGACAGAGCTCGCATCTCAGCCGTTGGCTTGAAGGCATGGTGCTTTCTCTCCTTTGATGAATGGATGGTCAAGTTAGTGCTGCTGAGCTGTCAAGAGTGAACGAAGATGCCTCCCCTCTCTGTGTTGCTGTCTTGTTCTCAACAGAAGATGTAATTTCTCGGTCTTTAGGTTGTGTTTAACAGCTGATAGCTTCTAAAGTATTTCGATATTTGCTCTGGCAAAATCAACTGAATCATCCTGCGCGGCTTTCTTTTTATTGCTGCTTTGAGTTGTTGGCACGTTGACGTGGTTGCCGAAATAGAATAGCGGCATGATTGCGATAAGCTAAAAAATAAATGACAATATAGTGATGCATTTTTGTGCTATTTTGATTCGGTTGGTATGCTGGGGATATTTTTTAAATTGGCCTCGATTTTTTGACGGTTCCGCTGACCAGTGTCGTCCCAGCTTCTGAGCAGGTTTCTCCATCTCTTTTCCCCATTGCTTTTCTGCACCGCTTTTTGGTAGCGGTGCGATTAATAAAGGCTTTCCCCGGTTGAACACTTGTTTTTAGGAATGCCTTGCATCAAAGCTGGTTCTCAGTTGTTTCCCCAAGCTCTTTTGTCTTGTTTTGAAATTTGATATGAAGAGTAATAGAGCGTGCTGATTGAATTAAATGACAGCATTCAATCTTTGATTGATCAATTAGAGATCTCTCCATGTCCACACAGCATTTTGGTGGCGACCTCCAACCGCCCTTTGGCTTGGCTCGTGGTATGGCTCTTTTTTAAACTTTCAAAGCAGCAATCTCATTGTTTGATTGGGGTTGCAACAACGTCTCAGGACGCATTGGACAGTCTCGATTCAGCGAAAGGACCAGTTTTGGTGTGCGTGAGCGAGGTTCTTGATGAAGGTCGTGGGGTGGACTTGGTCAAGGATCTCAAGTTGCGGTCTTTGCCTCAGGCTCCGATCGAAACGATTTTGCTGCTGGAAAGTGAGGACCCCACTCTCGTCCGTGAGGCCCTTTCTGGTCCGTCCAATGTGGTTCTCGCAGAAGAACGTCTCAATTTGCACGCGATTATTCATGCATGGGATTCGATTTTGAATGGGGAACGATTTGTTGATCCGTTTTTGAGTGCGTCTTTGTTTCAACAAGGTGATCCGCATGCGCATGGCTTATCAATACGTGAACGCATGGTTTTGCAATTGATTTGTGATGGCCTGACGAATCGCGAAATTTCTGAGCAGCTGACAATTGCGGAAACGACGGCACGGGGCCATGTGCAATCAATCATGCGAAAGCTTGATGTGCGTCATCGGACTGCGGCCGCCGTCGAAGGGATACGGCGTCGCTTGGTCAGCTAAGGCTCCTTTTGGATGGGATTGCTGAACGATGACCCAGCAGATTTATTCAAGGGATGCCCAATTCTTTGTTGCTGACTGGTTCCTGCTCATGACGCTTAACGGTGTGTTGATGGGATGTGACAGGACATTTCTCGGAGACGTCTTATCTGTGACTGTGCAGCTTATAGGTATGTTCAAGTGCTTCGATAAACCCTGCGAATGAAGGGTTTAAAAATTTTTTGTTAGTCAGCACAATTGATATGTTCTAAGTGAACTTCTGGATTATGGCCATTTTCACTGTTGGGAATTTCAGTCAAGACATCACTGGATTCGATCCATCGTCTGATCAGCTGGATTTTGGCAATATCTCAGTTCATAGTCTGATTCTTGGGAATGATGTAGACGGCACGGCTACGATCGTTTATCCATGGCAGCCGAACTCATTTCAGCGCATTGAGGGTGTTCGTTGGAGTGATCTTTCTCCAGCTAATTTTGCTGATGTGGGAAATGAACATCTCAGGGGAGATATCGGTGGTGTGTATTCATGGGAAAATAAGCTAGGGCCTGCTTTTGATGCTGGCGGTAATGTAATTGCTGGTGACACGGTATATATTCGTTCGCATGAAAAAAACATCGGCGAAACAGTTGTCGATGGCTTTGATCCAATCACCGATGAGATTAGTTTTTTGTATTTCGGAACCCGTGAGCGGCTTTTGGTCGAAAACGATGGTCCTGATATGGTGATTAGTTCAGAGCCTATTGGTCAAAGCTTCAGGTTTACTAATGTTCAGCGAGAGGACCTCATCGGTCAAAATATAGAATTTCATTTTGATCAAATTGTTGAAGATCTTCTAGATCGCGCCTTTAGTTTTACTCCAGAGCAGTTGACTTTGGTGAGTCGAGAAGGTCTTTTTACGCCTGAGGGCGGGCCTACGGATGGCTTTCAGGAGCGCTTAGGCCAGTTTGTTCGCAACGATGGAACGATCCCAGGTGTCGCTCAAACAGAGGAAGAAAGCGCCGAGTTGCTGATGACCGTGGGAAATATGCCTGCCGGAATGATGATGAATTCCGAGTCGGTTACGGGTGTGCCTGGAGGTGATGGCTTTCAGCAAGCTATGCAGAATGTCATGATGTCTATGGGGCCAACTCAGAATGGAATCGAATTAGATATTGAGGGAACGACATGGTCTGGTGGTGGCTTTGGTGCTGATCTGATTCTTAAAAATCCGTCTAATGAGTCTTTGACGGATTGGCGTGTTTCATTCGTGGCTAAAGCCAATAGCTTTCAGGGTTGGGGAGGTGATTTTCAAACGGAGGATCTTGGAAATGGTTTAACGCAAGTGACTCTTACGCCCAAAGCATGGAATGCAACAATCCCTGCCGATGGTGAAATTCGCGTGAATTTCAATGCTCAATCTACTGATATAACAGCTGGTGACGTCGCGATTACTCCAGCTAATTTCTTTAATGAGACATCGTCTTCAATGAATATGTCTGGGATGAATATGGGGGGTATGACGATGCCAGGAATGGAACAGGGAGAGATGAATATGCCTGTAATAGGTTCGGCGTCAGATCCAATTACTGGAATGATGATGAACCCTTCTCAGAATGGAATTGAACTGGATATTGAGGGTATGACTTGGTCTGGAGGTGGCTTCGGCGCAGATCTGATTCTTGCCAATACTACAAATAGTGACATAGAGGATTGGAGTGTTTCCTTCGCTGCCAATGCAAATAATTTCCAGGGTTGGGGTGGTGATTTTCAAACGGAGGATCTTGGGAATGGTACAACGCAAGTCACATTAACTCCAAAATCTTGGACCTCAATGATTCCAGCGGATGGAGAGATTCGCGTTAACTTTAATGCTGTATCTTCGGATATTACAGCTAGTGGTGTTGAGATTACAGATGACAACTTTTTTGTTTGACTTGTTTGGCTGATGTTTCGGAGTCTGTTGATTTTTTTGTTTCCCTTTTTGCTTTTGGAAACGATTCCTTTCAGCTTGATGGGGAGTTCTGGTTAAGATTGATCTGTTTCTCCTTTTCCCAAGGCGTGATGTGTAGGAGGAGTCTTGTTATCTCCTCCTTTATGTCAAACCATCTTTCAACCATGATTTGTGGGGCACCTTGATTCATCTGGTGGCAGCAAACCGCTTTGATTAGGCTCAGCAATGATTTGGGGTTTTCTGCCCTACAACCTGTTCTCTTGTTTGCTGTGTGGCCATGCAGGGTTGGATTTGCATGTGAAAGTCATCTTCTTTCGAGATGCTCATGGAGAGCTGGCTCCACTCTGATCTTTTGCGCATGGCCATTAGCGTGATAAGCCAATGCGTTAGCGCCCTTCGCCGCTGGTATGAAGTCTCTCCCATTGATTCGAGGGTGTTTTTTCGCAACCTTGTTGATCGTTTCTTTCTTCACCGGCTCTTGTTTCCCCGCTCTAGCGGCCGAACTGACCTTCTCAGCCGATGGACATAGTTTTGTGGCGAATGCCGTCAGAGAAGCGGCACCTTCGGTTGTTCGGATAGACACTGAGCGCCTGATCGAACGGCAGCCTTTTGATCCGAACTTGATTGACCCTCTCCTGAGAGACCTCCTGGGAGAACCCGGCTATGGGATCGGCCCTGAGCGTCAGCGGGGTCAGGGGTCAGGGGTTGTGATCGATGGCCGTGGCCTGGTGTTGACCAATGCCCATGTCGTTGATCAAGTCAGCACTGTCAATGTGACGTTGTCTGATGGGGAACAGAGAGACGGGGAAGTGATTGGTCAAGACCCTGTCACCGATCTCGCGCTGGTCCGTCTGTCTGGTCGGGCTCTGCCCTCTCCGGCAACGTTGGGAGACTCTGAGGCCTTGGAAGTTGGTGATTGGGCCATTGCGCTAGGCACTCCCTACGGCCTGGAACGAACGGTCACGTTGGGCATTGTCAGCAGTCTTCATCGCAATATCAGCAGCCTCGGCTTTTCCGATAAGCGTCTCGATCTGATCCAGACCGACGCCGCGATTAATCCTGGAAATTCCGGTGGACCCCTTGTGAATGCAACCGGGGAGGTGATTGGGATCAACACGCTGGTGCGTTCTGGTCCTGGGGCCGGATTGGGTTTCGCGATCCCGATCAATTTGGCCTCCCGAGTGGCTGAGCAACTCCAAAAAGATGGTGAGGTTGTGCATCCTTATTTGGGAGTCCAACTTGTGCCTCTCACCGCTCGTATTGCGCGAGATCACAACCGTGATCCGAATGCTCTCGTTGAATTGCCGGAACGCTCTGGTGCCTTGGTGCAATCGGTTCTGCCCGACAGCCCTGCTCAACGTGCCGGGTTAAGGCGCGGTGATCTCATTGTTCATGCTGGAGAAGACACCATCCGAGATCCTCAGGATTTGTTGAAACAGGTGGACCAAGCGGAAATTGATCAGCCGTTGCTGTTGCAGATTCTGCGCAATGGGGGAGATCTGCAGCTGTCGGTGAAACCGGCTCCTTTGCCAGGAATGAGCTGAGAACTCTTGCTACCGTCTCGCCCTCAGCAGCTGATCGATGTCGGATCTCCAAACTCAAATGAAGCAGGCCGTCGCGGAGGCGGCCGTTGCACAGATTCGTGACGGCATGGTGGTTGGCCTCGGCTCGGGTTCCACTGCCGCTTTGATGATTCAAGGCCTCGGGGCGCGACTGGCAGCAGGTGAGCTTCATGACATTGTCGGCGTGACCACGTCGTTTCAAGGAGAGGTTCTTGCTGCTGAGTTGGGGATTCCTTTGCGGGCTTTGAACGCGATTGATCGCATTGATTTGGCGATCGATGGTGCCGATGAAGTGGATCCTGCTTTCCAACTGATCAAAGGTGGTGGAGCTTGCCATGTGCAAGAGAAGCTGGTCGCTGACCGCGCCGAACGGTTCATCGTCGTGGTTGATTCCACAAAGCTTGTGCAGCGTTTAAATCTCGACTTCCTCTTGCCTGTTGAAGTGCTTCCAGGCGCATGGGTGCAAGTTCAATCCCGTCTGAAATCCATGGGAGGCGTTGCAGAGCTCCGAATGGCAACGCGTAAAGCGGGCCCTGTGGTGACCGACCAGGGCAATCTTGTTCTGGATGTTCGGTTTGAAGCTGGAATCTCTGATCCGATTGCTCTCGAGCGTGACATCAACAACCTTCCAGGTGTCTTGGAGAACGGACTGTTCGTCAACCTGGCTGACGAAGTGCTTGTGGGTGAAATCAGTGATGGCGTTGCCGGAGTCCGCAGCTTGGAGCGTGTGGGTTAAGGCTGTTCACTGAAGCCGGATCCGCACTGAATTGGCATGACTGTGGAGACCTTCGCTCATGGCCAAGGTTTCCACCGCCACCCCGGTTGCATCAAGGGCTTCCTTGTTGAACTCGATCAGGGAGGTGTGACTCATGAACGTCTCCACGCTGAGTGCCCCACTGAATCGGGCGGCGCCGCAGGTGGGGAGTGTGTGGTTGGGCCCTGCTAGATAGTCCCCGACAGCCTCCGGGCTCCATGGGCCAATAAAAATGGCCCCTGCATGGTTAATGCGATCAGCCATCATTCTTGGTCGCTCCACCAGGAGTTCTAAATGCTCTGGAGCGAAGCGATCGCTGAGACTGGCGCAATCTTCAAGGCTGTCACAAGTCACAATCAGACCCCATTGGCTTAAGGATTGTCGGCAAATGCTTTCTCGTGGATGGGAGGCAAGCTGACGTTCAATCTCCTCTGGGACGGAACGAGAGAGCTCCTCTTCCGTGGTGAGAAGGATGGCGGCAGCAAGCGGGTCATGTTCTGCCTGAGCTAGGAGGTCAGCCGCCACCAGTTCTGGTTTTGCTGTTTGGTCAGCGATCACCAGAACTTCACTCGGACCTGCCAAAGAATCGATCCCCACCTGGCCATAGACCGATTTTTTGGCCAAGGTCACGAAAAGATTTCCTGGTCCGCTGATGACATCGACCTTCTGGACGGTGTCTGTTCCATAGGCGAGAGCTGCGATCGCTTGTGCACCGCCCACTCGATACACCTCGCGGATCCCAGCGATGTGAGCTGCTGCCAGAACGGTGGTGTTGATCAATCCGTTGGCCCCAGCAGGGGTGACCATCGCGATTCGCTTCACGCCCGCAGCTTTGGCTGGCACGGCATTCATCAAGACCGTGCTGGGGTAGGCCGCTCTACCCCCTGGGATGTAGAGGCCGGCTGCATGGACTGGGCGCCAACGTCGACCGAGCTGCTCTCCGTGAACCCCGGAAACGCTGAGGTCAGTGGGACGTTGGCGCTGGTGGAAATCTTGGATGCGTCGGTGCGCGAGATCTAAGGCATCGCGAAGATTGACAGGGGTGTCCTTCCAGGCTTGTTCCAGCAGGTTTGAATCGATGCGAAGAGGTTCTGGGCGGAAGCCGTCAAATTGCTCTGTGAGGCTGATGAGAGCTTGGTCTCCCTCCCTCTTGACCTGCTCCAAAATCTCTTGGACCCGTTGCTCCGCCTCGCGTTGGGTCGCTCCGGTGGTTCTGGTCGCGATCCGATCGAGCTCCTGCTCGGCTTGCGCAGCGGTGCTGATGCAGCGCATGAGACCGGCAGGCGGATGCTCATTGCTCAGCACTCTCGTCACCCCATCGTCGTTCTTGCTCAAACTACGTGGCCCTTGAACCATGTGCTCGATGATTTGCAGCGCGGTGGGTTATGGTCACGGATTGTTGAACTGAAATCCGGCTCTGTGGCCAATAACAAGTCTTCGAAAAAGCGCGTCGAGATCGGCGAGCGCAATCGCTTACAGAACAAGGCGTATAAATCAGCGCTGCGTACCCTCATGAAGCGCTGTTTCACTGCATGCAGTGCTTACAGCGAGGCCCCAGGCGATGAGGCCAAAACCACGTTGAACGCCAGCCTCAATGCAGCATTCAGCAAAATTGATAAAGCGGTCAAGCGTGGTGTGATGCACCGCAACACCGGAGCGCATCAAAAGTCTCGTTTGAGTACGGCTGTCAAGCGCGCTACCGAGCCAAGCGTTAGCTGATCCCATCCCGGCACAATGGGGCCTGAAGGCGCGTTTCGGGTCCTGATCTGATGTCCACTCCAACCCTGATCGACAGCCACTGTCACATCGTCTTTCGCACGTTTGATGACGATCTGGATGAGGTGGCTTCCCGATGGCGAGAGGCCGGGGTTACTTCTCTGTTGCATGCCTGCGTGGAGCCTTCAGAGATTCCGGCGATTCGTGCTTTAGCCGATCGCTTCCCTGAGATGCGTTACTCCGTCGGCGTGCATCCTCTCGATACGGAGCATTGGGCCGCCGATACTGTTGACGTTTTACGCGCCGCTGCGAAAGACGATTCTCGTGTTGTGGCCATTGGGGAGCTTGGCCTAGATCTGTTTCGAGATAAGAATCTGGATCAGCAACTCTCCGTGTTGAGGCCTCAGCTGGATCTCGCAGTGGAGCTTGATTT
Organism: Synechococcus sp. ROS8604; assembly: GCF_014279655.1. Lineage (NCBI taxonomy): Bacteria > Bacillati > Cyanobacteriota > Cyanophyceae > Synechococcales > Synechococcaceae > Synechococcus > Synechococcus sp. ROS8604. Next base: position 2,364,996 of record NZ_CP047946.1, on the reverse strand, counting down.
GCCCGTGATTGTTCACTGCCGGGATGCTGCTGAACCGATGCTGGCTGAACTGCGTGAAAGACAACTCCACGGCCATTGCCCCAGGGGCGTGATGCATTGCTGGGGCGGGACTCCCTCGGAAATGGCAGCTTTTCTTGAGTTTGGCTTCTACATCAGTTTCAGTGGAACGGTCACCTTCCCGAAAGCCGTCGACACGCATCTCTGCGCGAAAGACGTTCCGCAGGATCGCTTTCTTGTGGAAACCGATTGCCCGTTCCTGGCCCCAGTCCCTCGGCGCGGAAAGAGAAATGAACCTGCTTTTGTGGCATCAGTTGCCGAACGCGTGGCCGAGCTAAGGGGGCAGACTGTGATTGAAGTGGCTGATGCCAGCACCGCCAACGCCAGAAGCTTGTTCGGGCTTCCCTGACAAAGGCTCCTTTGGAGTCGATACGAAAGTGTAAGATATTTAACCGGCCTGGCCAAGATGCATTTCCTGTGTCTTCGGCCCCAGAAGCGTCCATTTTCTTCCGGTTCATTGACGACGTCATCTGTTCAGATCAAAAACCTCTAAAGCCACTGAGTACGGCAGTCGTTCCTTGATTGGGATGGCTGCCTATTCTTGTAGCGACGAGATTTTGGTTTTCTGAATCTTTGACGATTCTTCAGGCCTTTGTTCCCACTTTTCAACTGCAGGTCTCCGCATGAGCAGCAGCGCGATTCAAGTCGCCAAGACCGTCACCTACCTGCCCGATCTGGTGGAGGTGCAGCGGGCAAGTTTTAAGTGGTTTCTGGATAAGGGCCTGATCGAGGAACTGGAGAGTTTCTCGCCTATTACGGATTACACCGGCAAGCTGGAACTGCATTTTGTAGGCAGTGAGTATCGCCTGAAGCGTCCTCGCCACGATGTGGAAGAGGCAAAACGTCGTGATGCGACCTTTGCATCTCAGATGTATGTGACTTGCCGTTTGGTTAATAAGGAAACCGGTGAGATCAAGGAGCAAGAAGTTTTTATTGGAGAACTCCCCTTGATGACTGAACGTGGAACGTTCATCATTAATGGTGCTGAGCGAGTCATCGTTAATCAGATCGTTCGTAGTCCTGGCGTTTATTTTAAGGATGAGCAGGATAAGAATGGCCGTCGTACTTACAACGCAAGCGTGATTCCCAATCGTGGGGCTTGGTTGAAGTTTGAGACCGACAAAAATGATCTCTTGCATGTTCGCGTTGATAAAACACGCAAAATCAATGCCCACGTCTTGATGCGTGCGATGGGCCTGTCTGACAACGATGTTGTCGACAAGCTCAGGCATCCCGAGTACTACAAGAAATCGATCGAGGCTGCCAACGACGAAGGCATTAGTTCCGAGGATCAAGCGCTCCTTGAGCTCTACAAAAAGCTGCGACCAGGTGAACCACCTTCTGTGAGTGGTGGCCAGCAGCTGTTGCAAACCCGCTTCTTTGACCCCAAGCGATACGACCTTGGTCGCGTCGGCCGTTACAAGATCAACAAAAAGCTAAGGCTCACGATTCCCGACTCGGTTCGCACCCTCACGCATGAGGATGTTCTGTCGACCCTCGATTACCTCATCAATCTCGAGCTTGATGTGGGTGGCGCAAGTCTTGACGACATCGATCACCTGGGTAACCGTCGCGTTCGTTCTGTTGGAGAGCTTCTTCAGAACCAGGTTCGCGTTGGCTTGAATCGTCTTGAGCGGATCATCAAGGAGCGGATGACGGTTGGGGAAACCGACTCGCTCACTCCCGCTCAATTGGTGAATCCCAAACCTCTTGTGGCAGCGATCAAAGAGTTCTTTGGTTCCAGCCAGTTGAGCCAGTTCATGGATCAAACAAATCCTTTGGCTGAGCTCACGCACAAGCGCAGGATTTCGGCGCTTGGTCCAGGTGGCCTCACCCGTGAACGCGCAGGCTTTGCTGTACGAGACATTCACCCTTCTCATTACGGTCGTCTTTGCCCGATTGAGACCCCAGAAGGCCCGAACGCTGGACTCATCAACTCTCTGGCGACCCATGCCCGAGTGAATGAATATGGCTTCATTGAGACTCCGTTCTGGAGAGTCGAGAACGGAGTCGTTCAAAAGAGCGGAGACCCGATTTATCTCTCTGCTGACCTTGAAGATGAGTGTCGCGTCGCTCCCGGTGACGTTGCGACCGATGCGGATGGCCAAATCTTGGCTGAGCTGATTCCCGTTCGCTACCGGCAGGACTTCGAGAAAGTTCCGCCTGAGCAGGTCGATTATGTGCAGCTGTCGCCTGTACAGGTGATTTCGGTGGCGACATCACTGATTCCTTTCTTGGAGCACGACGACGCCAACCGTGCCTTGATGGGCTCCAACATGCAACGTCAGGCGGTGCCTTTGCTCCGTCCAGAACGTCCTCTCGTTGGCACTGGCCTTGAAACTCAGGTGGCCCGTGACTCAGGCATGGTCCCAATCTCACGGGTGAATGGCTCTGTCACCTTCGTGGATGCGACGGCGATCGTGGTGCGAGATGAAGAGGGCTACGACCACACCCATTTCCTTCAGAAATATCAGCGCTCCAATCAAGACACCTGCTTGAACCAGCGTCCGATCGTCCGACAGGGTGATCCGGTCATCATCGGCCAAGTCCTTGCCGATGGTTCAGCCTGTGAAGGCGGAGAGATTGCTCTTGGCCAGAATGTCCTGATCGCTTACATGCCCTGGGAGGGATACAACTACGAGGATGCAATTCTTGTGAGTGAGCGTTTGGTGAATGATGATCTTTATACTTCTGTTCACATTGAGAAGTATGAGATTGAGGCTCGTCAAACCAAATTAGGGCCGGAAGAGATTACCCGGGAGATTCCTAATGTTGCCGAAGAAAGTCTCGGCAACCTCGATGAAATGGGGATTATTCGTATCGGAGCCTTTGTAGAGAGTGGAGACATTCTTGTTGGCAAAGTGACGCCGAAAGGTGAATCCGACCAGCCCCCGGAAGAAAAATTGCTTCGAGCGATTTTTGGTGAGAAAGCCCGTGACGTTCGCGACAACTCCCTTCGCGTCCCCAGTACTGAGCGCGGCCGCGTTGTTGATGTCAGGATTTACACCCGTGAACAAGGTGATGAGTTGCCACCTGGCGCCAACATGGTGGTGAGGGTGTATGTCGCTCAACGTCGCAAAATTCAGGTCGGCGACAAAATGGCTGGTCGCCATGGCAACAAGGGCATTATCAGCCGCATTCTTCCCCGCGAAGACATGCCTTACTTGCCCGATGGCACACCGGTAGACATTGTTCTGAACCCTTTGGGCGTGCCGAGTCGCATGAACGTGGGACAGGTGTTTGAATTGCTGATGGGTTGGGCTGCTCACAACCTTGATTGCCGCGTCAAAATCGTTCCCTTTGACGAAATGTATGGCGCTGAAAAGTCTCAACAAACGGTTCAGGCCTATCTCAAGGAAGCGGCTGGTCAGCCAGGAAAAGATTGGATCTACAACCCTGAAGATCCAGGAAAACTCCTGCTGCGAGATGGAAGGACAGGCGAACCCTTTGACCAACCTGTGGCTGTTGGCTATTCCCACTTCCTGAAGCTGGTCCACCTCGTCGACGACAAGATCCATGCTCGTTCCACCGGCCCTTACTCCTTGGTGACTCAGCAGCCATTGGGTGGTAAAGCCCAGCAAGGTGGTCAGCGTTTGGGTGAGATGGAGGTTTGGGCCCTTGAGGCTTACGGCGCCGCCTACACCCTGCAAGAACTGCTCACGGTTAAGTCAGACGATATGCAGGGCCGTAATGAAGCTCTCAACGCGATCGTGAAAGGCAAGCCGATTCCACGGCCTGGAACACCCGAGTCCTTCAAGGTCTTGATGCGCGAACTTCAGTCTCTTGGTCTTGATATCGCTGTATTCACCGATGAGGGCAAGGAAGTCGACCTGATGCAAGACGTGAATCCACGCCGCAGCACCCCAAGCAGGCCTACCTACGAATCCCTAGGCGTCGCGGATTACGACGAGGACTGACGGATCAACGAACGAATCGACACAACCGCCTTCTTTCTTAAACGCCAATGACCAACAGCAATCTGCGTACAGAGAACCACTTCGACTACGTCAAAATCACACTCGCATCACCCGATCGGGTGATGGAGTGGGGCCAGCGCACCTTGCCGAATGGACAGGTGGTTGGAGAAGTGACCAAGCCTGAAACCATCAACTACCGCACGCTCAAGCCGGAAATGGACGGCTTGTTCTGCGAAAAGATTTTTGGTCCCTCCAAGGATTGGGAATGTCATTGCGGTAAGTACAAACGTGTCCGTCACCGCGGCATCATTTGTGAGCGCTGTGGCGTTGAGGTCACCGAGAGCCGGGTGCGACGTCACCGCATGGGCTTCATTAAGTTGGCAGCCCCGGTCTCCCATGTTTGGTATCTCAAAGGGATCCCTAGTTATGTGGCCATCCTTTTGGACATGCCTCTTAGGGATGTGGAGCAGATTGTTTATTTCAACTGCTATGTGGTACTCGATGCGGGCGATCATAAAGATCTGAAGTACAAGCAGTTGCTCACAGAAGATGAGTGGCTTGAAATTGAAGACGAGATTTATGCAGAAGATTCAGAAATTGAGAACGAACCTGTTGTTGGAATTGGTGCTGAGGCGCTGAAGCAGCTCCTGGAAGATCTCGAACTCAATGCTGTTGCTGAACAATTACGTGAAGAGATTGCTGGCAGTAAGGGGCAAAAACGCGCCAAACTGATTAAGCGCCTTCGGGTGATTGACAACTTCATTGCGACCGATGCTCGTCCTGATTGGATGGTGTTGGATGCGATCCCCGTCATTCCTCCAGATCTGCGCCCAATGGTGCAGTTGGATGGTGGACGTTTTGCAACCTCTGACCTCAACGATCTCTATAGAAGGGTCATTAACCGCAACAACCGTCTCGCCCGTCTTCAGGAAATTCTTGCTCCGGAAATCATTGTTCGCAATGAAAAGCGGATGCTCCAAGAAGCGGTTGATGCCCTCATCGACAATGGACGACGCGGTCGCACGGTTGTTGGAGCTAATAATCGTCCGCTCAAGTCCTTGAGCGACATTATTGAAGGTAAGCAAGGTCGTTTCCGCCAAAACTTGCTTGGTAAGCGTGTCGATTACTCCGGTCGTTCTGTGATCGTGGTGGGACCCAAGCTGAAGATGCATCAGTGTGGATTGCCTAAGGAAATGGCAATCGAGCTCTTCCAGCCGTTTGTGATTCACCGCCTGATTCGTCAAAACATCGTTAACAACATCAAGGCAGCGAAGAAGCTGATTCAGCGAGCTGACGATGAAGTGATGCAGGTGCTTCAGGAGGTGATTGATGGTCACCCAATCATGCTGAACCGAGCCCCAACACTCCACCGTCTTGGGATTCAGGCCTTTGAACCCAAGTTGGTGGATGGCAGAGCGATCCAGCTTCACCCCCTTGTTTGTCCAGCGTTCAACGCCGACTTCGACGGTGACCAGATGGCCGTCCACGTGCCGCTCGCGATCGAGGCACAAACGGAAGCCCGCATGTTGATGCTGGCGAGCAACAACATCCTGTCTCCAGCAACTGGCGATCCGATCATCACGCCATCCCAAGACATGGTGCTGGGCTCTTACTACCTAACGGCACTGCAGCCCGACATGCATCCCATTGAGTTTGGTGATCGCTCCCGCACCTACTCCTGTCTTGAAGACGTGATTCATGCCTTTGAAGACAATCGAATTACCTTGCACGACTGGGTTTGGGTTCGCTTCAACGGCGAGGTTGAAGATGAAGATGAGCGTGAAGAGCCCATCACCAGCGAGACCCTGAGTGACGGCACTCGCTTTGAACAATGGACCTATCGCCGTGATCGCTTTGACGAAGACGGTGCCCTGATCAGCCGTTACATCCTCACGACAGTGGGACGCGTGGTGATGAATCACACGATCATCGACGCGGTGGCAGCCACCTGAAGCCCCTCTCGTAACGCCTACCCCTTCAACCTGATCCACTCGCTGTCATGACTTCCACTCCCTCCAAATCCCGCAAGTCTGCTAAGGCCACCAAGGCCGCCAAGGCTGCCGCTGCTGCCGCTGCAAAATCTCGAGCACTGGCCAAAACGCCACCTCCCTTCCGCAACCGCGTAGTGGACAAGAAGGCCCTGAAACAGCTGGTTGCTTGGGCTTTTAAGCACCATGGAACCGCTGCCACCTCGGCGATGGCGGATCAACTGAAAGATCTCGGCTTCAAGTACGCCACCCAGGCGGCCGTGTCGATTTCAGTGAATGACCTCAAAGTTCCTGAAGCCAAGCAAGACCTGTTGGCTCAGGCTGAGGAGCTGATTACTGAAACCGAAGAGTCCTACAGACTTGGGGTGATCACAGAGGTTGAGCGTCATACCAAGGTGATCGACACCTGGACTGAGACCAATGAGCGCTTGGTTGATGCTGTCAAAAAGAACTTCAACGACAACGATCCGCTCAACTCGGTTTGGATGATGGCCAACTCTGGGGCTAGGGGCAATATGTCCCAAGTCCGTCAGCTGGTGGGTATGCGCGGTCTGATGGCGAACCCGCAAGGGGAGATCATTGACCTTCCGATCCGTACCAATTTCCGAGAGGGTCTCACGGTTACGGAGTACGTGATTTCTTCGTACGGAGCCCGTAAGGGACTGGTTGATACCGCTCTCCGTACAGCTGACTCCGGCTATCTCACCCGTCGCTTGGTGGACGTCGCACAGGACGTGATCGTTCGAGAGGACGACTGCGGCACCATGCGCTCGATCATGGTGAAGGGAGAGGACGGTCGATTTGGCAATCGCCTGGTTGGTCGATTGACCGCTGATCAGGTGCTTGGTGCTGATGGTGAGGTGATTGCTGAACGCAATATCGAAATCGATCCACCGCTGTCCAAACGTTTTGAGGCAGCTGGTGTCACCACGGTGATGGTCCGCTCTCCGCTCACATGTGAAGCTAATCGCTCCGTATGCCGTAAGTGCTACGGCTGGGCTCTTGCCCACAATCAGCTGGTTGATTTGGGTGAAGCTGTTGGAATTATCGCGGCTCAATCCATTGGAGAGCCGGGTACTCAGCTCACCATGAGAACGTTCCACACCGGTGGTGTGTCAACGGCTGAGAGTGGTGTGGTGCGTTCCAAAGTGGAAGGCACCGTTGAATTTGGTTCCAAGGCAAGAGTTCGCCCCTACCGCACCCCCCATGGTGTGAATGCACAGCAGTCCGATGTGGACTTTTTGCTCACGATTAAGCCCAGCGGAAGTGGCAAGCCACAGAAGATCGAAATCACCAATGGTTCGTTGCTGTTTGTAGATGACGGTCAGCAGATTGCCTCGGACGTGACCGTGGCAACCATTGCGGCTGGCGCTGTTAAGAAGAGCGTTGAGAAAGCGACCAAAGATGTGATCTGCGACCTGGCTGGACAGGTCAGCTATGACCCCACCATTCAGCCCCGCGAGGTAACTGACAGGCAGGGCAACATCACCCACAAAGCTCAGCGTCTGGGCCGGATGTGGGTTCTTGCCGGGGATGTCTACAACTTGCCGCCAAACGCTCGGCCTGTTGTCTCGGCGGGAGGCTCTGTTGTCGAGGCTCAAGTGTTGGCTGAAGCCAGTCAGGCCAGTGAGTATGGCGGTGCGATTCGTTTGCGAGAAGCTCTGGGAGATTCTCGTGAAGTGCAGATCGTCACCACTTCAATGACACTCCGCGATTTCAAGCTTCTGGGCGAATCAACCCATGCTGGTGAGATCTGGAATCTGGAGGCTAAGGATGGAACGCGGTATCGCCTGAACACCATCCCTGGAAGCAAAATCGGCAACGCTGAAGTGATTGCCGAACTCGCTGATGATCGCTTCCGTACACAAACCGGTGGCCTGGTCAAATTCGCACCGGGGCTTGCGATTAAGAAAGCGCGCTCAGCCAAAAATGGTTATGAGGTCAATAAGGGGGGCACCTTGTTGTGGATCCCTCAGGAAACCCATGAAATCAACAAAGATATTTCTTTGCTGATGATTACTGACGGTCAATGGATTGAAGCCGGCACCGAAGTGGTGAAGGATATTTTCAGCCAGACTGCAGGGATCGTGAGTGTGACTCAGAAGAACGATATTCTTCGCGAAATTATTGTTCGTAGCGGCAGTTTCCATCTCTGTACGGAAAAGAAAGCGCTTGAGCGTTTCCAGGGCGATGGCGTCATGGTGAATCCAGGAGAAGCGATCGCTAAGGGCATCAGTACCGAAACGATGGTGTTTGTCCAAGCGGTTGAAACCCCTGAGGGCACTGGCCTGCTCCTCCGTCCTGTGGAGGAATACACGATTCCAAATGAGGCCCAGCTTCCTGATTTGGGTCATGTCAAGCAACCCAATGGACCCCATCTCGGGATCAAAGCCACCCAACGCTTGGCTTTCAAAGACAACGAATTGGTCAAATCGGTTGAGGGCGTTGAGTTGCTGCGTACTCAATTGATGTTGGAAACGTTTGACACCACACCGCAGATGACTGTGGACGTGGAAGCGGTGCCCGACAAGAGGGCCAAAACGATCGAACGACTCCAGCTCGTGATTCTGGAAAGCATTTTGGTGCGTCGCGACACCATTTCAGACTCCAGCCATGGCTCCACTCACACCGAACTCCAGGTGGAAGACGGGCAGTCCATTAAGGCGGGTGATGTTGTTGCCACCACCCAGATTCTCTGTAAGCAGGCTGGTGTCGCTGAGATGCCAGAAGCGACGGAAGATGAGCCCGTTCGGCGTTTGATCGTTGAAAGGCCTGAGGACACGATCACGATCAATACATCTGGAGCCCCCGTCGTCACCGTTGGTCAGCGCGTCGTGGATGGCGAAGAGCTGGCTCCTGGTCAGCCCTCCGATTGCTGCGGTGAAGTCGAGCAGGTTTCAAACGGCTCCATCACGATGCGTTTGGGCCGTCCTTACATGATTTCGCCCGACTCGCTTTTGCATGTGCGCGATGGCGATCTCGTCCAACGCGGTGACGGATTAGCTCTTCTCGTTTTTGAACGTCAGAAGACCGGTGACATTGTCCAGGGTCTACCTCGTATTGAGGAGTTGCTCGAGGCGAGGCGTCCCCGCGAGTCTTCGATTCTTTGCAAAAAGCCAGGAACCGTTGAAATCAAACAGGGCGAAGACGACGAGTTCACCACGGTGACCGTGATCGAGTCCGACGACGCGATCGCTGAGTATCCGATTCTTCTTGGTCGGAACGTGATGGTGAGTGATGGCCAGCAGGTGAAAGCTGGTGAGCTTCTGACAGACGGGCCCATCAACCCCCATGAGTTGCTGGAGTGCTTCTTTGAAGACCTGCGCAGCCGCAAGCCCTTGATGGATGCGGCTCAGGAAGCGATCGCCAAGCTTCAGCATCGCCTTGTGACTGAAGTGCAGAACGTCTACAAGTCGCAGGGCGTGGCGATTCACGACAAGCACATCGAAGTAATTGTTCGCCAGATGACCAGCAAAGTTCGGATCGAGGATGCTGGTGACACCACGCTGCTTCCCGGTGAGTTGATCGAACTCCGCCAGGTGGAAAACACCAATCAGGCGATGTCGATTACGGGTGGAGCGCCTGCCGAATTCACGCCAGTTTTGCTGGGTATTACCAAGGCATCGCTGAACACCGATAGCTTCATCTCTGCGGCTTCTTTCCAAGAAACCACTCGCGTGCTCACTGAAGCAGCGATCGAAGGCAAGAGCGATTGGCTACGGGGCCTCAAGGAGAACGTGATTATCGGTCGCTTGATTCCTGCCGGTACAGGCTTCAGTGGTTTTGAAGAGGAGTTGAGAGCGGAAGCTGGTCCTCATCCCGACATCCTCTCGGAGGATCCTGCTGGCTACCGCCGTATGCAGAACCTTCGCCCTGACTACACGGTGGATATGCCGGCAGCTCCTGCCGCCAAATCGACGGCTTTGCTTGACGATCCCAGTGCCGCAGACCTAGAGGCCACCCGCAGCCGCCATGGCATCGAGGCAGAGGCCAGCAATTTTGCTGCCTTTACACGTCCAGATGCCGATAACGAGCTTGCGGAAGAGCAAGTTTTGGATCCGGCTGCTGTGGAGAATCTGCAGGAGCAGGGTCTCTTAAGCGATGAATGATTCTTTCGTTCCCGTTCGCATGAGCGGCTCTTGCCGCTCCAGAATGTTGCTCTTTATCGGTGTCGCTCATGATTGAGCCCTCTTTGATCCCCAAGCGGAAACTCCCTCGTTTTGGGTTTCATACTCACACTGAAAAGCTGAATGGTCGTGCTGCGATGCTCGGCTTCATTGCCTTGCTGGTTGTGGAGTTCAAAATTGGTCATGGCTTGTTGATCTGGTGATCAACACCCTTCTCGGTCGAAGCAAGTCCGAGCTTGAGGAGTGGGCTGTCGCTCAGGGCCAGCCCGCATTTCGCGGTCGGCAGCTCCATGATTGGCTTTACGCCAAGGGGGCTAGGGATCTTCAAGGCATCACGGTGCTCCCCAAGGCTTGGCGCGCATCCCTTCAAGACGAGGGGATATCCGTGGGCCGTTTGCATGAGCAAGAGCGACGGGTCGCTGCTGATGCCACTACAAAATTGCTGTTGGGCACCGAGGACGGCGAAACCTTGGAAACGGTAGGTATTCCTACTGATCAACGCCTCACGGTCTGTGTATCGAGCCAGGTGGGATGCCCGATGGCCTGTCGTTTTTGCGCGACGGGTAAGGGAGGCTTGCAACGTTCCTTAGCGGGCCATGAAATTGTTGCCCAGGTGCTCAGTATTCGAGAGGTGATGGAGCGTCGTCCCTCCCATGTGGTGTTCATGGGCATGGGTGAGCCCCTGCTCAACATTGAGGCTGTGCTCGAGTCCATTCGCTGCATCAATGACGATCTGGGCATCGGTCAGCGTCGGATCACCGTGAGCACCGTTGGCGTGCCACACACCCTTCCCCGGCTTGCTGACTTAGCCCTCCAACAGTTGGGGCGCGCTCAGTTCACCTTAGCCGTGAGCCTTCATGCCCCCAACCAAGCCTTAAGAGAGGAGTTGATTCCCACGGCCAAAACCTATCCCTACGAGGCCCTCTTGGATGATTGTCGTTACTACCTCCAAAAGACGGGTCGGAGGGTGAGTTTTGAATACATTCTTCTGGGTGGGGTCAATGATCATCCGCACCACGCCGCGGAACTCGCCGATCGGGTGGGCGGGTTCCAGAGCCACGTGAATCTCATTGCCTACAACCCCATTGAGGAAGAGGAGTTTCAGCGACCAACAGCCCAGAGGATTGAGGGGTTTCGGCGCGTCCTGGAGCGTCGTGGCGTCGCGGTGAGTTTGCGCGCTAGCCGCGGCTTGGATCAGGATGCAGCTTGTGGACAGTTGCGTCGCAATCGACGGTCCTAGAGGAGACTGCAGACGCAGACTTGATTGGATCCGATGGCACCGATTGACTGGTTTTTGCTGGTCTTTTACTTAATCGGAACTTTGTTCCTCGGGCTTTGGTTGGCTCGACGCAACCAGGGTGAAGAGGACTATTTCGTTGCTGGACGCAGCTTGAGCGGTTGGTTGGCAGGCGCTTCGATGGCGGCCACCACCTTCTCTATCGACACACCGTTGTACGTGGCCGGTTTGGTGGGAACCAGAGGGCTGGCGGCGAATTGGGAGTGGTGGGGGTTTGGCCTTGCTCATGTGGCGATGGCGGTGGTGTTTGCTCCCCTGTGGCGGCGCAGCGGTGTGATGACAGACGCTGCCTTTACCGAACTCCGCTATGGAGGAGCCACGGCGGCTTGGCTGCGGGGCACAAAAGCCTTTTTGCTTGCTCTTCCGATCAATTGCATCGGCATCGGCTATGCGTTCTTGGCGATGCGAAAGGTGGTGCAAGCGCTAGGGATTGTGTCCGATCAGCCCGTTCCAGCACTTGGCGGTCTCCCCGACACGGTTCTGTTGCTCATGATCGTGGCTGTTTTGGTTCTCGTGTACACCGTGGCCGGTGGCCTGTGGGCCGTTGTGATCACTGATTTTGTTCAGCTGATTTTGGCGATGCTGGGCGCTTTTGCTGTGGCTTGGGCTGCCATCCATGCCGCTGGTGGCATGGATGCTCTGCTGACCAGCCTCAACGATTTGGGTCGTCCCGAGGTGTTGTCACTGGTTCCTTGGCGCTGGACCGACGCTGGTTTTGATTGGATTGGTGGGGCGGGCATCAGTGCTTCCACCTTCTTGGCCTACCTCACGGTGCAGTGGTGGAGTTTCCGACGCAGTGATGGCGGTGGTGAATTCATTCAAAGGATGCTTGCCACCCGCGATGAACGCCAGGCGCGGTTGGCGGGCTGGGTGTTTCTGGTGGTCAATTACCTGCTGCGCAGCTGGTTGTGGGTGTTGGTGGCCTTAGCGGCTCTGGTGCTGCTGCCCGATCAGGCCGACTGGGAATTGAGTTATCCGGCTTTAGCGGTGGCCTACCTCCCGCCTGTGGTGCTTGGCCTGGTGGTGGTCTCCTTGGTGGCGGCCTTTATGAGCACGGTGAGCACATCTGTGAACTGGGGCGCGAGTTATCTCACCCATGACCTCTATCAGCGTTTTGTCCGGCCTGACGCCTCCCAGAAAGAGCTGCTCTTGGTCGGACAGGCAACCAGCGTTCTTTTGTTGGTGTTAGGGGTGTTAACGGCTTTGATCAGTGACAGCATCGGCACCGTGTTCCGGTTGGTGATTGCGATCGGTACGGGACCTGGAGTGGTCCTGGTCTTGCGTTGGTTCTGGTGGCGCATCAATGCTGCAGCAGAGCTGTCATCGATGGTGTGTGGATTTTTTGTTGGCTTGGCCACGTCTGTGGTTCCCGTTCTTCAAATTTCGGACTACGGGCTCAGGTTGATGGTCACCACGGCCATCACCGCAGTGGTTTGGGTGGTGGTGATGTTGATCACCCCGCCGGAATCAGCGGAGGTGCTGGAGCGGTTCGTGCAGCGCGTTCAGCCCCCGGGGCCTGGCTGGAGTCGTTGGAGGCGTCGCTGTGAGGTGGAGGCCTCTGAATCGCTGCAAGATCTGCTCACTCGTTTTTTGCTGAGTAGTTGTGTTCTGTTTGGGGCGCTGCTTGGGTCGGGTGCCTTCCTTCTCCATCAGCAAGTGGCCGGTTGGTCTGGTTTGATCCTCACGGTTGTCTCCCTCTCGCTGCTCTGGCGAGGGCGGCATTCCCGTCTAGCCGTTTAGTCACCCTTCACAATGGACTGAAAACCGGAACCGTGAGTTTTTTTCGCAGCACCATTCTTCCTGTTCTGATCGTGGCTTTATTTGGCCTCGCTTTGTTTGCAGTGAGCGCCCGCATCTGGTTGCCTGGTGACATGCTTGCGCCAGCTCCGGTCAGTTGACCTGATGCTTCTACGATCAATGCCATGACCGATCGCCTGCCCCTGGATCGTGAACCACGTGTGGCCAATCTGGCTATCGATCCCGATGTGCTCGCCCGTGAGCTTGAAGCAGAAGAGGTGGGTGATCCCCTCGATGAAATCGATCTCGACGATCCAGAGCAGGACGCCCTAGAGGCCATCCGCCAGTGCGATGAGGCCCTGAATTGGTTGCAGCAAGGGCATGACCAGCGGCTCCAAGGGTTGCGCGTGTTTTGTGAACATCGAGATCCCCGCTCGGTTCCGCTGCTCCTGCCTCTTCTGGAAGAGGTGTGCCCCGTTGTGCGGATGAGCGCCGTCTACGCCCTCGGCCGGAATCCCTCCCCCCCCGCTGTAGGGCCCCTCTTGAAATTGCTGCAAGATGACAGCAATGCCTATGTGCGCAAAGCCACGGCCTGGAGCCTTGGCAATTACCCCGATGCACCGGTGTTGAATCCCTTGATTCGCGCCTTGCAAACCGATGTGGCAGCGGTGCGCTTGTGGGCTTCGGTGTCCCTTGCTGAAGCCGGTGTGACCTCGGCGGCAAAGGCCGATCCGGCGGCTGGCCAGTTGCTGATTAGCTTGCGAATCGACAGTGAACCCGTGGTGCGAAGCAATTGCATCTGGGCTCTTGGCCGCCTGCTGGAGCATCTTGTTGAGCCCCGTCGCCTTGAGGTGATCGAGGTGTTTGTGCGTGCCCTTTTGCAAGATTGTGAAAGGTCTGTTCGCGATGAAGCCCGCACGGCTCTTGAGCAGATGGAATCCCCCGATGTTTTGGATCGACTGCAGACCTTGATGGACGAGGGATTGATTAGCTGATCGGACGAACTGACACGACCCCCCATCAGCTTCGCGTTCTCGCCTTTAACATCTGTTCATTGTTGGGTCTGGTGCATGCCTGAGCGCACGCTTCGTTTCCGAATTCGTCCGGATGGCCGCGTCGAGGAGCAGGTGGAAGGCGTTGAAGGCGACGCTTGTCTGCAACTGACGGAACGGTTGGAATCAGTTTTAGGCACGGTGGAACGCCGTCAGCCAACGTCTGATGCCTACGTCACAACCCAAACCCAGTCCCAGTCCCAGTCCCAGTCCCAGTCCCAGTCCCAGTCCCAGTCCCAGTTCGTAGAGCCCTCCTGATGTCCCATTTCAGTACTGTCAAAACCGAACTTCGCCAGCGGGATTCTTTGGTCTCCGCTCTTGAAGATCTTGGTTATGAGCCCAAACAGGGAGGCCATTCCGTTCGCGGATATCGCGGCCAAACCGTGGAGGCTGAGCTATCGGTGACCGTTCAGGACTCTGCTGATTTTGGGTTCGTTTGGAACGAAGCCAACGGTGCCTATGAGTTCGTGACCGATCTGGATTTGTGGCGCCAGTCCATGCCAGTTGAGAGATTTTTGTCTCGTCTCACCCAGCGCTATGCCCTCAACACGGTGTTGAAGGCTTCCCTCACCGAGGGCTTCGCTGTTGCCGAGCAGCGTGATTGCCAGGACGGATCCATTGAACTTGTCGTGACCCGTTGGGATGCCTGATTTGCAGCGGGCGGGCGGGCAATCCGTGAACGACCCCTCCGGTAATCCCGCTGCTGCTTACAGCGCGTCCTCCCTTGAGGAGGATCTGCAATCCACCGGCATGGAACCCGTACTGGGTGGTGCCCTTGCCGAAAAAGCCGTTTGGGTGGACGAGGCTGTCTGCATTGGTTGCAGGTACTGCGCTCATGTGGCCTGCAACACCTTCATCATTGAGCCGAATTTGGGGCGCTCCCGTGCGGTTCGCCAGGACGGGGACAGTTCTGCGCGCATTCAAGAGGCGATTGAAACCTGCCCTGTGGACTGCATTCACTGGGTTGCCTTTGATGACCTCAAGGGCCTCCAAGCGCAGCTGGATTCTCAGGAGCTTCTTCCCCTAGGTCTTCCCTCACCGGCTCGTCCAAGACGGATTCTTCCTCGGCAGTCTCAAGACTGAACTGCGATGTCATCCCTGGCTTTCCCGGCTTTGCCAACACGACGCTTTGGTCGCACAGAGCTGGCGATGCCCGTTTTGTCCCTGGGCGGCATGCGTTTTCAGCAAAGCTGGTCGGATCTTGAGGCGAACGGGATTACTCAGGAGTCTCAACGCACGGTGGAGGTCACCCTCCGCCGTGCGGTAGAGCTTGGGTTTCACCATCTAGAAACCGCGCGTCATTACGGCAGCTCCGAACGACAACTGGGCTGGGCCCTTCCCCTTGCCCCTGATCCAGATCGCATCCTTCAAACCAAGGTGCCGCCCAGGGAGGACCCTGCGGTGTTTGAAGCCGAGCTTGAACTCAGCCTGGAGCGCTTAAACGTTCAGCGCATTGAGTTGCTGGCCATCCATGGCATCAACCGCTTGGATCATCTGGAGCAAACGCTGCGACCAGGGGGCTGTATGGAGGTGGTCCGCCGCTGGCAGCGAGAGGGCCGGATCGACCATGTGGGCTTCTCGACCCATGGCGAAACCAGTGTCATCGAAGCTGCGATCAACTCCGATGCCTTCGATTACGTGAACTTGCATTGGTATTACATCCGGCAAGACAACGACCCCGCGTTGAACGCAGCTCAACGTCACGACATGGGCGTGTTCATCATTAGCCCCACCGATAAAGGTGGCCATCTGCATACCCCTTCGCTGCTGTTGAAGCAGCTCTGCGCTCCCCTGCACCCGATCGTGTTTAACGATCTGTTCTGCCTGCGTGATCCCCGCGTTCACACCATCAGTGTTGGCGCATCCAGGCCGGGTGATCTTGATCTTCATCTTGAAGCTGTGGGGCAACTCGATAGCGCTGAAGCGCTGATCGCTCCGATTCAAGACCGTTTGCATGCGCAAGCTCTGCGGGCTCTTGGTGAGCCTTGGCTGATGACCTGGCGTGAGGGGTTGCCCCATTGGAAAGACACGCCAGGGGGGATCAACCTCCCTGTGTTGCTCTGGCTCCACAATTTGATGGAAGCGTGGGATTTAGAGAGTTATGCCCAGGCGCGTTATGGAATTCTTGGTCATGCAGGACATTGGGCTCCTGGTGCGAACGCCGATGCTTTTGATCAGGAGGTCAGCGAGAGTGAGCTCCGATCTGTTTTGAACCAAAGCCCCTGGGCTGAAACGATCCCAGGCATCCTTAGGGGGTTAAAGGAACGGGTGGGCGGCGTTCCTCAGGAACGCTTGTCGTCAGCCTGAGTCCCGAGGGGAAGACGGCTGGGTAGTCCAACGGGTCGGGGATAGCTCTTGGGGCAAGGTGCCAAGGGCTCAATTCGAATCAATGTGCGCAGCCCCCGACCGGCTGGCAGGTTGATTTGCTTGCAGTCGGCAAGTTTGGCTTTGAGTGGAACCAAGGCTCGTTTGAGGTTTGTTTTGTCGTCGTCGCTCCAATGGCCGCGATAGAGCAGCGCCTGGCCTTGAAGGCTCAAAAGGGGCACGAGATACTCGGCTACCACCGGGGGTGTGGCGACGGCTCTGGCCATCGCTAAATCGAACGTCCCACGACAAGCCCGCTCCTGACCGGTCACCTCTACGCGCTCGGTGCGCACGTCCACGCGCTTTCCTAAGCCAAGCGCGTTGGCCATGGCTTCCACCGCTGCAGTTTTGCGGCCGACGGAATCAACAAGGGTGAGCGTGGTCCCAGGTAGGGCGATGGCAACAGCCAGTCCAGGGAACCCACCTCCCGTTCCCACATCGATGCAGCGACGGGTCAGATCGGGGGTGCGTAGCTCCTTCTCAAGAGGCCAAAGGCTGTCAAAGACCTGGGCGATCCAGAACTCTTCGTTCTCCACTAAACGGGTGAGATTCACCCTGCTGTTCCAATGGCGCAGCAGGGCTTGTAGCTCTTTGAGTTGTGAGAGCTGGGTGTCATTGGGTTGCCAGCCCAGACACTCCCATAGGTCAGGCCCGGCATCAGAAAAGCTGTTTGCTTCTGGCATGGCTGCCAGGGCAGCGACTCTTCCTACAATGCACCTTCGTGATTCGGCTCGAAGAAGACCTGATGTCGGCCTCGACCCATTACGAACGGTTGGGAGTCGGCCGTGGAGTCGACGCCGAGACGCTACGTCGCGCCTTTCGACGGCTCAGTAAGTCGGTTCATCCCGACACCACGACCTTGCCGGCCGCGGAAGCAGCGCGCCAATTTCAGCTGTTGCGTGAGGCCTATGACCAGTTGGCGGATCCCTCGTTGCGGCGGCTCTATGACGCTCAATTAATCCAGCAGGATCAGCTCTGGCAACAGCAGCACGCTCCGCTGCCATCCCCAGCCGTGTCTTCTGCAACGGCGATTGGTGAGCGGCGACCCCTTTCAGGTGGGGAGTGGTTGTCGCTGTTGATGTTGCTCGGGGCCTTGCTTTTGTGCCTATCGCTGGGAGTTGGGGTCGCCTGGAGTCGGGGCATGGAGCTTCAGGTTCAGCCCAGTTGGCTGGTGGCCGAGCAGACTCAAGACGAGCCGTTGATTAAGGAAGTCCTTGATGGTGTCGATGCCTCCAGCCGAAACTCCTTTGAATCAGCACTCGCTCCAAGCTCTTGAGCATTGGCTCCAGCAGCTTGGAGCGCAGCGGCTAGACAACGATCCGTGTGGCTGGTCATGGCAGCAGGAGGGATGGACGGCTGAGATCCGTCTGCAACAAACGGATCTCGCGGTGATCTGGAGTCCGAATGAGGCGCCTCGCCCCTGCCTGTTCCCCTATGGACTGTCCCGCGCTGATGTCGAGGCGGCCCTGCGTCTAGGGCCCTGAGAACTCAGTTCGTGGCTTGTGTTTGCAGAATGTCGAGCGCTTCCTGGAGAACGGAGTAGCAGTGATCGAGCTGCTCATCGCTGATGCAAAGCGGTGGAAGCAGATACACCACCTGACCGAGAGGCCGAACCAGGACGCCCCGGTCTCTCGCCAGCCAGCGCAGCACTTTTCCAGCAGGGTTGAGGTAACCCTCTTGGTCTGTGACGACGAGATCAAAGGCTGCGATGGTCCCCGTTACGCGAACACGCTTGATGCCTGGGTGGCGTGCCAATCCCTCTAGGCGCGATTGATGTCTCGCCTCAAACCCCAGGTATTTCTCTGGTTCTGCTTCGAGGAGATCCAGACTGGCGTTCGCTGCCGCACACCCCAGGGGGTTGGCGGTGAAACTGTGGCCATGCCAAAGCGTCAAGCTCGGGTCCTTGCCAACGAAGGCGTCGAAAACAGCGCTGCTGGCCATGGTGATTCCCATGGGAAGAAATCCAGCGGTCAGGCCTTTGGATAGCGCGACGAGATCGGGTTTGACCCCTGCCCGTTGGGTCGCCAAAAAATCACCGCAACGCCCAAATCCTGTCAGGACTTCGTCGGCGATCAACAAGGTTCCAGCGTTGCGAACACGCTTTTCTACCTCTTGCAGAAAGGTTGGACGCACCATGCTCATGCCTCCCGCGCCCTGGACAAGCGGCTCGAGGATCACCGCCGCGGTAGGTGTCTTGAGGGCTTGTTCGAGCTGGTTCAGGGCCGTTTGTTCATGCTGTTCAACCTGATCGTCGTCCCACCAAGTTGCCGGCCATGGGATGCGGGCGACCGGAAACAACAAGGGGTCAAAGGGTTCACTGAACAGGCTGCGTGCTCCGACGGCCATCGCTCCAAACGTATCTCCGTGATACGCGCCGTCGAATGCGATGACCTGCTGCCTTGGCTCTCCCTTGTTGTGCCACCACTGAATCGCGATTTTGAGTGCCACCTCAACGGCGGTGGAACCGTTGTCGGAGAAAAATACCCGCTCCAATCCGGTTTTGGCTGCTAAGCGATCGGCGAGCCGTTCCGCTTGAGGGTGCGTGAATTCAGCGAAAATAACCTGCTCAAGGGTTTCTGCCTGACGAGCGATGGCAGCTGCGACATGAGGGTGGGCATGCCCATGCAAGGTGACCCACCAGCTGCTGATTGCATCGATTAACGGAGGCCCTTCAGCGCGGTAAAGAAGGGCACCATCTCCTCGAAGCACTTTCTCTAAGGGAGGCGTTGTCGAGACCTGGGTGAACGGAGGCCAAAGGTGGGGATGGTGGTTCTGAGGCACTTCGTCGTCGCAGCTGCCAGTGGATGGATTCGTCTGTGCTGATGTCAGCGGCACATCTCACTGTTTTGTTCCGCTTCCGTGGCGATCGGGCCACAGTTAAACCAACGCACCAGTCCGACTTCGACGTCGGTGAATAACACCAAAATCCCCGCGCAAAGGAGGGCTATAGCCACGGCGGCTCCGGTCTGACGGCGATTCATCTCGAAGCCCGTAAACGATTGATCTCGGTTTCGACCTTAGCTTTCACGTTCTGAACATGCCATTGCCTCGCTAGGGCCGCGGCATTGAGTTGCTCCAGCGGTGGTAATTCGCACAGCAAAGGAATCTGGCCGAGTTCGTTCAGGGTGCGGGGGTTGTCGGCATGGGCAGGACCATTGATCACCAGCCCAAGGATCGGAATGTTCCGTTTCCTTAGGGCTTCTAGGCTGAGAAGCGTGTGGTTCAAGGTGCCCAGTTCACTGCGGGCTACCAACACCACCGGAAGCTGCCACCGTTCCAATTGTTGGATTTGTAACCACTGGCGTGTGAGTGGCACCATCAGGCCTCCAGCGGTCTCCACGACCAACGGACCAGCGATGGCTGGCAGTTTGAGCTGGTCTGGATCGATGCATTTTCCCTCTCGTTCCGCAGCCCAGTGCGGAGAGACGGGAGCTTGAAATGCATAGGCTTCTGGGTGCCATCGCTCCTGTGGAAGCTCGAGAAGATCGATCACCCGTTGACGATCACCACTGCCTTCGGTTCCGCTTTGGACCGGCTTCCAATAGGTGGCTTCGAAGCCTTGAACAAAGAGGGCGCTGACAATCGTTTTCCCGACATCGGTGTCGGTTCCGCAAATCACCAATCGAAGCGGAGGCGTGTTCATCGCTCGAGCACCAGGAGTTGGATCAACCAGGTCAATCTGACTTGTCCTTGAGCAGAACGCTCAGGCCAGTGGGCGCTCAGCTGACGCCATTGCTTCACGCTGAGAGCGGAGCGCGTGCTGCTGCCCGCGCCAATGGTTTGCATGGGCCGCAATAGAGCTGTGATCTGGCTCGCTTGTTCGCTGAAGCGGAGCTGCTGTTGGCGTCTGATCTGCTGTTTGGGTAACGACGCCATCAACGCTTCGCTGGTTGGGAAGCGCAGTGCTGAGCAGGGGACGGCCGCTTGGCGTGCCGCCGTGTGCCATTGCGGGAAGCAACCTTCAACCGGCAGCGCCACGATTAACCAGCCACCTGGGGCTAAACACTCGAACCAGTGCTGCAGTCTTATGCCGGGATCGGACAACCAGTGGAGGCAGAAACTGGAGGCGATCAGCGTTGGAGCGTCGTCCCAGGCTTGGAGGGACTGATTTAAATCCCACAGCTGCGTGTGGTCTGGACGGGAGTTGCGGGCCAGCATGGACGGGCTTCCATCGATGCGCTCCACCACCCTGCCGGGGTTGCGTTGTTCGATGGTATCGGCAAGCAATCCCGTTCCACTCCCGAGATCCAACCAGCGTCCTGATGGAATGGGTAATCGCTGGCAGTGCCCGGCGAGTCGCCAGGCCATGGCCGTTTGCAGACGGGCGGCCCGGTTGTATTGGGTTGCTGCGCCATCGAAGCTTTGTAGAACCTTCTCTCCCCAGGTGTTGCTCATCGCTCTCTAGGGGGCTGATCAAGCCAGCGTTGGATGCGCATCAGAAGATCTGGCACCAACAGGGCATGCCCGCTGCCGGGCATGAACCAGTGCTCCGCTGGATGCTGGAGGCGGGTCTGAATGGCATCGCGCAGTTCCTGTCTGGCGGCAGGCACCACGATGGCGTCTTGTTGTGCTTCGACCACCAGCACTCTGCTGGATGCCTGCAGCCCTGGCGGTAACTCTGCGCTGGCGATGAGCAGATCCAAGTCGTCGGTTAGGCGTTGACGGCCCTCGTGCGACAGCCCCTCATGGATGGGGCCGCGTGGAAGGCCGTCTGCTGGCGATGGCGCTGCCGCCCGCCTCAAAAAGTTCGTGAGCATCTCGGCTTCAGCGTCGCTGCCAAGACAGCGGCGCATGCTTTTTAAACCGGTTTTGAGAGCGCGACCTTTGGCTCCTTGCGGCACAAATCTGGAAAAGCTTGCCAGCAACACCACATCGGTGGCGTGGGCGAGCACGGCATCCGGGAGCAGATGCGCTCCTAGGGAGTGAGCAATCACCACGCGGCTTTGCCGTTCTGTTGGCTCTTGATCGTCTTGCCAAAAGGGCATGTGCTCCTGGCGTTTGCCATAACCCCGTTCACCGCTTTGCCAAGACCAGTGGTGATGGTTGAAATGCCGGATCCAGGACACCCATGAATGGCTGTCTCCGCTCCAGCCATGCATGGCGATGACCTGTTTCATCGGGTCCTATCAGCCGAAAGAAAGGGCGTGCAGCAGTGCGTCCAATGTCCCATCGGGCAGGTTCCGACGCACCACCAGACGGAGTCGTGCCGTTCCTTCGGGCACGGTGGGGGGGCGGATGGCAATGCTCAACAGCCCTTCGGCTTCCAGGGTTTGTTGGCGGTCGAGGGCTGCTTGGTCTGGACCGATCACCAGGGGCAGAATCGGACCGACCCCACCTGGACGCGTCCAACCAGCGGCAGCGAGAGCGGAGCGCCAGTGCTGGCTCGTTGCGATGAGCTCTGTCGACCAATGGGGATG
This sequence comes from Synechococcus sp. ROS8604, assembly GCF_014279655.1. NCBI lineage: Bacteria > Bacillati > Cyanobacteriota > Cyanophyceae > Synechococcales > Synechococcaceae > Synechococcus > Synechococcus sp. ROS8604. The sequence goes on along the minus strand of NZ_CP047946.1, from coordinate 2,343,040 downwards.
GCGTTGCATCAGCGTTAATGCAGCAAGAGCGGCCGCGGCAAGGGGTGGTGCCAACGCTGTTGTGTAGCGAAAGGCGCCACTGGTTTGGAGCAGGGTTTCGCCGAGATCTCCATCGCAGGCCAGAAACGCACCGCCGCTTCCAAAGGCTTTGCCGAAGGTGCCACTGAGCAGGGTGACGGCCTTGGTCGGTAAGGCATGGCTGAGACCACGTCCCCCATCCCCCAGGACGCCCAGGGCATGGGCTTCATCGACCAGGAGTCGGGCAGCATGGCTGGAGCAGAGCTCTGCCATGGCACTCAGGTTGGGACTGGTGCCCTCCATGCTGAACAGGCTCTCCGTGATCACCAAGGGTTGCTGCTCTGGGTGTCGATCCCGGCAGCGCTCCAACTTGCGGTTCAGATCGATGAGGTCGTTGTGGGCAAAGCGCTGAAGCTTGGCACCACTGGCTTGCACGCCTGTGAGGAGGGAGTGATGGCAGAGCCGGTCCGCCAGAACTGGCGTATGGCGGTCGGCAAGGGCAAGAACGGCGGCAAGATTGGCTTGAAAGCCGCTTGGGTAGAGCAGAACGCGATCTCGATTCAACCAGTGCGCGAGCTCTTGCTCGAGTTGGTCATGCACCGGGCGGCTGCCGCTCACCAGCCTGGACCCACCGGCCCCCACGCCGCTTCGTTTGATTTCTTCTGTCGCTGCCGCGATGAGCTCTGAGTGCTGAGCCAGATTGAGGTAATCGTTGCTGGCTAAATCCACCAGACACGGCGACGCTTCCCCTTCTTGATCGATTGCGTTGACCGGCAGCAGCCCTGATCCATCTGGATTGGGCCTCCAGGTGCGTAGCTGGCGTCGGCGTGCTTGAGACGGGCTGCTCATGGGAGTCAGTTTGCTGCTCTCTGCTCGCACAATCCCTAGGATCCGAACATGGTGTCACCGGATGTTTCCCAGCTGTTCCCATTCCCTTTGGATGGGTTCCAGTTGGAATCAATTGATGCCTTGAATCAAGGGCATTCCGTTGTTGTGAGTGCGCCCACGGGATCAGGCAAGACGCTGGTGGGCGAGTACGCGATTCATCGGGCCATTGCCCATGGCCAAAAGGTCTTTTACACAACACCGCTCAAGGCCTTATCCAATCAAAAGCTGCGCGATTTTCGTGAACAGTTTGGGGCTGAAAATGTTGGCCTGATGACCGGTGACCTGAGCGTTAACCGCGAGGCACGGGTGGTGGTGATGACCACCGAGATTTTCCGCAACATGCTGTACGCAGAAGCGGATGAGCATGACGATCCGCTTGCCGATGTGGAGTCGGTCGTGCTCGATGAGTGCCATTACATGAATGATTCCCAGCGGGGAACCGTCTGGGAAGAATCGATCATTCACTGTCCGCCTTCTGTCCAACTGGTGGCGTTGTCCGCCACCGTTGCCAATGCGGGGCAACTCACCGATTGGATCGAGAAGGTGCACGGTCCAACGCGTCTGGTGCTCAGTGATTTTCGTCCTGTCCCTCTGCAGTTCAGTTTTTGTAGTGCCAAGGGGCTCCATCCACTTTTGAATGAACAGGGGACTGGAATCCATCCCAATTGCAAGGTTTGGCGTGCGCCAAAAGGGCACAAGCGCAAAGGTCGCTCGCCAAGACCGCCTCAGCCGGAAGCACCGCCGATCAGTTTTGTGGTGGCGCAAATGGCGCAACGGGAGATGCTCCCCGCCATCTATTTCATCTTCAGTCGCCGTGGGTGTGACAAGGCTGTTCGCGACCTAGGGGTGCAGTGCCTGGTCAGCGAGGCTGAGCAAGCCATTATTCGGGACCGGCTTGAGGCTTACACAGCCGCAAATCCGGAGGCCGTTCGCGATGGTTTGCATGCTGATGCCTTGCTGCGTGGGATCGCATCCCATCACGCCGGCGTGCTGCCTGCGTGGAAAGAGCTGATCGAGGAGTTGTTTCAGCAGGGGTTGGTGAAGGTGGTGTTTGCCACCGAAACATTGGCAGCGGGCATCAATATGCCGGCGCGCAGCACGGTGATCGCATCCCTTTCGAAGCGCACCGAACGGGGGCATCGCCCCCTCATGGCCAGTGAATTTCTGCAAATGGCTGGGCGCGCCGGCCGTCGCGGCTTAGATACCCAGGGCTATGTGGTGACTGTTCAGAGTCGATTTGAGGGGGTGCGTGAGGCGGCTCAGCTGGCCACGAGCCCTTCTGATCCTTTGGTGAGTCAATTCACCCCCAGCTACGGCATGGTGCTCAACCTGCTGCAGCGACATGACTTGGCCAAGGCCAGAGAGCTGGTAGAGCGGAGCTTTGGTCGCTACCTCGCCAGCTTGGATTTGGTGGAGGAAGAAGACCATCTGGGTGCGTTGCAGATGCAGCTTGCCCAACTGCAAGGCACGGCTGGTGACGTGCCTTGGGAAGACTTTGAGGACTACGAAAAACAGCGTGGCCGTGTCCGCGAGGAGAGGCGACTGCTCAGGATTCTTCAGCAGCAGGCAGAAGAAACCCTGGCCCACGAACTCACGATTGCCCTCCAGTTCGCAAGCGTTGGAACGTTGGTGAGCCTTAAATCTCCACGGCTGCGAGGAGGGGTCACGCCGGCCGTGATCGTGGAGAAATGCGATGGCCCAGGGCAGTTCCCATTGTTGCTTTGCCTAACGCAGGACAACGTCTGGATGCTGTTGCCCTGCCAGGGGGTGGTGAGTTTGCATGCGGAATTGAGTTGTTTGCAGGTTGATGGCGTGACGTCGCCTGATCTCAGCCGTGCTGGTGAGCTCCGTCATGGCGATCAGGACAGTGGCCGTTTGGCTTTGGCGGTGGCTCACATGGCAAGGCGTCATGACATGACCACCGCTCAGTACGACTTGGCTGGCGAAGTGTTGTCGCAAGTTCGCCTCGTCCAGGAGTTGGAGGATCAGCTAGAGGGGCATCCGGCTCATCGCTGGGGGGATCGCAAGCAACTCAAGAAGCACCGGAGACGCATGGAAGATCTTGAACATGAAATTCGTGAGCGCGAGCAATTGCTCCATCACCGCTCCAACCGGCACTGGGAGACCTTTTTGGCTCTCATTGAGATCCTGCGGCACTTTGGCTGCCTGGATGCGTTGGAACCTACGGAGATCGGTCGCACCGTTGCCGCTCTTCGTGGCGATAACGAGCTCTGGCTTGGCCTGGCACTGATGAGCGGTCATCTCGACGAGTTGCCTCCAGCAGAACTAGCCGCAGTGTTTGAGGCCATCAGCACGGAGGTGAATCGGCCAGATCTTTGGAGCGCATTCCCGGCGCCTCCTCTTGCAGAAGAGGCCCTGCATGATTTGTCGGGGATCCGTCGGGAGCTTTTGCGGGCTCAGGACCGCTTCAAAGTGGTGGTGCCAGCTTGGTGGGAGCCTGAATTGATGGGATTGGTGGAGGCTTGGGCCAAGGGGACAACCTGGAATGATCTGATCGCTAACACCTCGTTGGATGAAGGAGATGTGGTGCGGATCATGCGGCGCACGGTGGATTTATTGGCCCAGGTGCCTTATTGCGAGGCGATTAGTGAGCAGCTGCGCAAGAACGCCCGTGCGGCCTTAACCGCGATTAATCGCTTCCCCGTGGCGGAGGCTGATCAGCTGCTCAAGGCCGCGGCTGCCGAATCCAGCGGTCTCAATGCGGCCACGGAGCGGGCTGCCTGAGATCGCTGCAGGGCGTGCCCTGCTTTTGCGAATGGCGCCCATCAAGGGTTCGTCATGGCCGCGGGATCGACAATTCGATCGAACTCCGTCGCATTCACATAGCCCAGCTCTAGGGCTGCATCGCGCAAGCTTGTCCCTTGCTCGTGGGCGTATTTTGCGATCGCACTGGCCTTGTCGTAACCGATCACAGGGGCCAGTGGCGTCACGAGCATCAGGGATTGCTCTACATCGCGTTGGATGCGACTGCGGTTGGGTTCAATGCCTTCCACCATGGCCACTCGGAAGGAATGGCAGGCATCGGTAAGCAGCTTGATGGTTTGCAGCAGGTTGAAGCCGATCAGGGGTTTGTAGACATTCATTTGCAGGTGGCCTCCGGCACCGGCCATCGCAACGGCTGCATCGAGGCCGATCACCTGGGTGCAAACCATGGCCATCGCCTCGCACTGGGTGGGGTTCACCTTGCCAGGCATGATCGAACTACCGGGTTCGTTCTCAGGTAGGTGCAGCTCCGCTAGGCCTGCACGTGGGCCACAGGCGAGGAGACGGAGGTCGTTGGCGATCTTCAGCAAGCTCACCGCGAGGAGTCGCAACTGGCCCATGGCATTCACCAGCCCGTCATGGCTTGCCATCACCGCAAATTTGTTTGGTGCCGAGACCAAGGGCAAGCCGCTCAGCCGCGCCAGTTCAGTCGCTGCCTGGTCGGCGAATCCTTCCGGGGCGTTCAGGCCTGTTCCAACGGCGGTGCCGCCGAGCGGGAGTGGGTACAGCTCCTGCAGCGCTGCTTCAATGCGCTTCCCGGCACTGCCGAGTTGATCCCGCCAGGCCGACGCTTCTTGGCCAAGGGTGAGCGGCACCGCGTCCTGCAGATGGGTGCGGCCAATCTTCACGATGTCTTGCCAAGCCTCACTTTTGGCGGCAAAAGCTTCGCACAGACGTTGGACTTCCGGCAACAGTCTGTGCTCAATGCCTGCGGCGGCAGCGATGTGGATCGCTGCCGGGAAGGCGTCGTTGGTCGACTGAGAACGGTTGACGTGATCGTTTGGATGAACAGGCTGATGGCTGCCTAAAGGCTCTCCTTCGCCCTGGGATACCAGGTTGCTGATCACCTCATTGACGTTCATGTTCGTTTGGGTGCCGCTACCGGTTTGCCAAACCCTCAGGGGGAACTGATCGTCGTGATGCCCCTTGGCAATGTCAGCAGCCACCTTCACGATCAGGTCGCGTCGGTGGTCATCCAACACGCCCAGGCGAGCGTTCACAATCGCCGCCGCCTGTTTGATTTGCGCTAAGGCATGGATCAGATCAATAGGAACGCGGTCATCGCTGATGGCGAAGTTTTGGAGAGACCGCTGGGTCTGTGCCCCCCAGAGGGCCTCAGAGGGGACCTTGACCGGTCCCATGCTGTCGTGTTCGGTCCTAGTTGTTTGGGTCATGACTTGGCGTCAGGGCGAAGCACCAGCAAGATGATGAGCAGCATCCCACTCACGCTCACCACCACATAAATCCAGTCGGCATAAGGAGTCCAGAACATTCACTCAGAGTCCGAGTCGGTCCCAGACCACCCCCAGGTTGGCTTGGTGCAGCTCGGTGCTGAAGCACTCCGCCAGTTGGTCTGCATTGAGCTTGTTGCTGACCTCAGGATCGCTCTGAAGGTTGGCGCGGAAGTCACCACCGTTGGTGTTCCAAGCGCTGTGGGCGTTGCGCTGAACCACTTGATAAGCATCCTCCCGGCTCATTCCACCATCCACGAGGGCGAGCAGGACCCGTTGGCTGAAGACCACGCCTCCGTAGACGTTCATGTTGCGGACCATGTTCTCTGGGTAAACCCCGAGGCCAGAGATGACGGCGGTCATCTCACGCAGCATGAAGTGCAGGGTCACAGAGCAGTCCGGCAGCATCATCCGTTCCGTTGAGCTGTGGCTGATGTCACGTTCGTGCCAGAGAGCCACGTTCTCCAGGGCTGCCACCACGTAGCTGCGCAGCACGCGCGCTAACCCGCTGATTCGTTCGCTGCGTATCGGATTGCGTTTATGGGGCATGGCCGAGCTGCCTTTTTGCCCCTTAGCGAAGCTTTCTTCGACCTCCAGAACATCGGTGCGCTGCAGGTTGCGAATTTCGGTGGAGAAGCGATCGAGCGAGGCCCCAACCAGGGCTAGGACCTGCACGTAGTCCGCGTGGCGATCGCGAGAGATCACCTGGGTGCTCGCCGTGTCGGGAGTGAGGCCGAGAATGTCGCAGGTGATCTTCTCCACCTCTGGATCCGTATTGGCGTAGGTGCCCATCGCTCCGCTCACCTGGCCTACGGCCACATCACGCTCCAGGCGAGCCAGACGTTCACCATTGCGGCGGGTTTCAGCCAGCCAGCCAGCCAGTTTGAAGCCAAAGGTGATCGGTTCTCCATGGATCGCGTGGGAACGGCCGATCATCACGGTGGCTTTGTGTTCCACCGCCAGCTTGGCAATCGCGGCGTCCAAGGCCGCCAACTCTTGGCGCAGGAGAGCGACGGAGGCTTTCAACTGCAGCGCTAGGCCTGTATCAAGGACGTCGCTACTGGTCATGCCGACGTGGATGTAACGCCCTGCATCGCCAACGTGCTCGTTCACATTGGTCAAGAAGGCGATCACGTCATGGCGGACCTCGGCCTCGATCTCAAGGATCCGCTCCGGTTCAAACGCCGACTGTTCGCTAATCGTTTGCATCGCGTCCTTGGGGACACGACCAAGCCTGCAGTTGGCCTCACAGGCCGCAACCTCAACATCCAGCCAACTTTGGTATTTGGCCCGGTCTGTCCAGATCTCGCCCATCTCGGGCAGGGTGTATCTCTCGATCAAGGGCCAGCGCGTGGCGACAACTCAACCAATGTATGGCGCTGAAGGCTGGGATATGGCGTGTGGCGTTAAGCAGAGGTGAGGCGGCGATGCTCCACTTCCCATTGAACATTCTGTCCCCAGGCTTGCTGACGGACCCAGCACAGGCCTCCCCGACATTCGATCACTTGAAAGGGGGGGAGATCCTTGGGGTGGTTGTCGAGGGTGACGAATGAGCCTGGGGCCAAGAGCTCGAGGACGCGGTTCGAAGCCTCGCTGGACTTGCGACAGAATCTGGCCCGAAGGGATGGGCGGAGTCCGCTTTTGATATTGAAGACGTTGTTGGCTGACACGGACTTGCGTGCGGCTTGCGAAGATCTTCAGGGAGGTCTGCTGAACCCGGGGAGGAACTCCGGTATTTGTTTCGGTTTCACGGTGCTTTCATGTCGAAATGGCTCGTAAACAGCGTTTAGATCTCCACATGCTGACGTTGGGTTTGGCGGCATCTCGTCAGCAAGCACAACAACTCATTCGCGCCGGCAAGGTCAGAGACCATCGCGGCCAGCTGCTCGATAAGCCAGGTCACACGGTTTTGCTCGATCTTGCGTTGATCGTGGAGCAGCCTCCTCGGTTTGTGTCGAGAGGGGGTGAAAAGTTGCTGGCAGCGTTGGAGGCTTTCCCTGTCCAGGTGGAGGGGCGCACCTGCCTTGATGGGGGAATTTCGACGGGTGGCTTCACCGATTGCTTACTGCAACATGGTGCCCGTCAGGTGTATGGCATCGACGTTGGCTATGGCCAGACGGCCTGGAGTTTGCGCACGGATGAAAGGGTTGTGCTCAGGGAGCGCACCAATTTGCGTCGATTGAGCGCAGCTGAGCTTTACGGGCCTGATGACGTTCTTCCCACCCTGGCTGTCGCAGATGTGTCGTTTATCTCTTTGGCACTCGTGCTTCCGGCGATTCGCGCCTTGTTGGAACCGCAGGGAAGCGAAGCCTTGGTGCTGGTTAAGCCTCAGTTTGAGGTGGGACGCGAACGGGTGGGGAAGGGCGGAGTGGTGCGAGATGGTTTGGCTCACAGGGATGCCATTGCATCAGTGATCTCCGCGGCACACTCCCTGGGCTGGAATGCCCAGGGAGTTGTGGGGTCTCCGATTACCGGTCCAGCCGGCAACCACGAGTACTTGTTGTGGTTAGGCGAGCATGATCAAGACCACCTCTCTGATGAAGTGGTTCGGAAGGTGGTTCAGGACACTCTGCAATCAGAGGGCTGAACTGTCGCGATCGCCTGTACGAATGCGTACCACGGTTTCGACTGGGGAGACAAAAATCTTGCCATCGCCGATCTCGCCTGTTTTTGCTGCTTCTGCAATGGCGTTGATCACATCATCGACGCGGTCATCGTCGATCACAACCTCAACTTTCAGCTTCTGCAGAAACTCAACAGTGAATTCAGAACCGCGATAGCGCTCCACTTGCCCCTTCTGACGACCGAATCCGCGCACTTCGCTCACGGTCATGCCGACGATGCCGGCATTGACCAACGCCAACTTGACATCTTCAAGCTTGAAGGGACGGATGATGGCTTCGACCTTTTTCATGGAATTGTTAGTAATCGATCTTTCGAGTGTGTCAGGAATTGAGCTGAGATGACAGGGCCGGAAGAGGAGAAAGGTTCAATCCGGCGTTCGAAGCGTCCTCAATCAGCTCATCGACATTGACTGGGCTCAGCGTGGCAAGGCCCTCAGCCAGAAGCTCCCAGTGAGACTTTTCAAAATGCGTTTGGAGCCAGAGCATGCCGTGGACGCTCTCAGGCTGGAGTCGGAAGGCCTGTCCTTCGCTAATCAGTCTGAGATCCATCGCATACACATTCATTTCATAACCATTAGGCCTGCATTTCGGCCCACGTGTTGTACGTATCGATACCAAATCAAACAGCACAGAGGTTCACGCAGCGGTTGTGGAGGGCTGGCTTTAAGGTCGAGCGCTAAAGATTTCCGTATTCGTTTTATGAGCAAAACCGGCACTGAGCTCACCAAGACTCCGCTGTATGGCGAAAGGGCTATTGCAGATGCCGAGTTGATCTGTTTCGACAACCCAAGGCCTGGGCGCCCTTATGAGGTGTCGATCGAATTGCCGGAATTTACCTGCCTCTGCCCGTTCTCGGGTTACCCGGATTTCGCGGTGTTGCGCTTGATTTATCAGCCGGGACCTCGGGTGGTCGAGCTGAAAGCGATCAAGTTGTACGTCAATCATTACCGCAACACTTCGATTTCTCATGAAGAGGTGGCGAACAAAATTCTTGATGATCTCGTCGCGGCCTGTGCCCCTGTATGGATGGAGCTAGAAGCTGATTTCAACCCTCGTGGCAACGTTCACACGGTTGTGAGGGTCAGTCATGGGAGCCGTCAACCCTGCTGATCAGGACTGGTAATTCAGCCGCGAAGCCAGCGAGATTGCGATTGCATAGTCCGCCGATGTGCAGCTTTCTGTGGGATGGCTGCAAGGTTTCTGGGTCAAGCACGGCCCAGAGTTGTCGGGTTGCGATCAAGCTGAGTCCTCCGCCAAGCAGTGTGATCGCAAAGCCTGCATAAACCAGTGGGACGCCAGGGTCACGCTTAAGGAGCAGTCCGCTGGCGGGCATGATGTCGGCCACCCTCAGGGGTAATCCTTTGATTTCAGTGGATGCTCCGCCAGGTCGCAGGTTGCCGAGCAGCGATCCGTCGGCATCGAACACCTGAACAGGGCCTTGTTCGCTGCTTGTGCTCATCAGCACTGGCTCAGATCCATCCGGCCGTGTGGGAAGCACAAGACCCCAAATTTGTTCACCGAGCTCGGGAAAACTCCGAAGAGGTAATTGCAATTCAGGGCTCTTGCCGATTTGTACGGTGATCGCAGCAAGCGACCAATCCGCTTGATAGACCGTCATCCCTCGATAGCGGAGTGGATGATTCACGCTGATCATGCGCTGCTCTGAGGGGCCTCCTGGCGGATCGAGCCTCAGCGTTGAGCGAAATTGTTCGGTGCGTCCTGCTGGATCACGCTCAATCTCGAAGCGCTCGAGGGTCAGCGAGAGCCTGTTGTTTCCAGACGGGTCTAGAAGATCGAGAGCTCGGCCAGGGGCAAGGAAGCGTTCCAAGCGATTTCCAGCCAGTGCTCCCCATGCAGCCCCGATAAGCAGCAGGACCAAGCCGGTGTGAACCAACAGGGGCCCTACCTTCCCAATCACGCCACGCCGCGCCGCAAGCCGATCCTCATGCCTCTGGACCGCCCAGCCTTGCTGCTGGAGGTGGGAACTCAGCGCGTCTAGGGCCGATGCACCGTTGGAACAGCGAATTGATTCGGCCAGTGCCAACTTGCTCAGCTGCCTGGGTTGGCGATAGTCAATCCAGCGCATGGTGGCGAGCAGCGCTGGCCATTGACGACGCCAGCTGCAGAGGATCAAGGCCAACCCCAGCCATGCCAAAAGGCTTAAAAACCACACGCTGGAATAGATGCTGTCCAGCTGCAGTTGCAACATCTGCTCGCCGTTGATCAATCCGAGCCATGGGTCCGCATTGAAACGCTCGAGATACAAATCAGGCGCTTCGTTCTGCGGAAGAATGGTCCCAAGGGCACTGGCTCCTGCAATGAGCAGAAGGAGCAGGATCGCCAAACGAAGATCGGAGAGCAGCGCGAAGAGTCGGCGAAGTGCAGGCATCGGATCAGGTCAATCTCGCTAGCAAGGTGAGAGTGCCTGTGGCAAGAAGGATCACGCCACTGATCGGTGGAACCCACCGGCCGATGGGGCGTAACGCCAGCAAGCGCGGCAGGGAGGCTGCCAAGTTGCCCGCAAGCATGAGAGGCAGCACTTGACCAATCCCAAAGCTTGTGAGCATCAGCACGCCGAGAAGGGGGCGTCCCGTGCTGGCAATCCAGCCGAGCAGGACGGCGAGTACGGGGGTTGTGCAGGGTGAAGCAGCAAGCCCAAATGCCAACCCGGCTGTCACCGGGGCAAGCGGAGCGGGCACCCTGCTGGTCCAACGCATCGGGTCCGGCCCGGCTGGAAGGGGAATTCGAACCACTCCAAGCAGATTGAGTCCCATCACCACTGCCAACGCCGCAACAAGAGTTGGGATCAAACCGGGAACTTGGCCGTAAATGCGGCCGAGCAAACCACTCAGGCTTCCCAGCACAACCAGGGCGCCAACGATGCCAGCGCAAAACGACAGGCTGCGTTGCCAAGGTTTCTGCTGGCTATCAAAGCCTGCTAGGTAGGCGAGTGTGATTGGCAGCAACGACAGGGAACATGGCCCCAGGCTGGTTAAAGCTCCTCCTGCAAAGACAAGAGCCACCGTGATGGGACCAGGCTGCTGCAGCGCATGGCTGAGCAGTTGCTCGCTGCTGCGGGCAAGGTCGGACAAAGCCAGCTCGAATGAGAAAATGGTTGTACCGGTGAGGCCGGGATCAATTCAAGATCACCTTATCCACGACGCTGTTGCTCTCGGAGGCCGCGACCACCGATTAAGCCCGTGGATTCGAGTGAGCAGCGGATCAACAGGCCAATAATCACCATGCTCGAGAGCAATGAATTGCCTCCGTAGCTGACCAGTGGGAGGGGGAGGCCTGTTGTGGGCATGGCACCGGAGGCCACGGCAATATTCATGAGTGATTGTCCAACCAGAAGGGTCGAACAGCCAATGGCTGTCAGCCTTGCCTGATTGCTTCGGCAACGCAAGGCAACACGAAGACCCAAGAAGCCCATCAACATCAGAAATACCAGCAACATCACAGACCCCACGAAACCGAACTCTTCGGCGTAGACAGCGAAGATGAAATCTGTGCTTTGGATTGGCAGGTATTGCAGTTTCTGGGTTGAAAGGCCGAATCCCTGGCCAAAAATGCCTCCTGAACCAATCGCCAACAGGCTTTGAATGAGTTGATAACCATCGCCCTGGGGGTCGTTCCAAGGATTGAGAAACGAGATCACTCTGATCCGCTGGTACTCGTTAATCAGGATGCTGCTGATTCCGAGCATGCCTCCAGCTAGTGCGGTTCCAAACAGCTGAAGCAAGGGAAGCCCCGCTGAAAACGCCATCAACCAGATCAACAGACCGATCAGTGCTGCGGTACTCAGATTCGGCTGTTTAAGAATCAGCAGAACGAGGATGGCGAAGCTTGCTAGCCAGATCAGTTTTTGATCGAGTGCGCTTCGCTTCCAATGGGCGAAGAGATTGGCAGCTTGAAGAACGACGAATGGTTTCACCAACTCTGAAGGCTGGACCTGGATGGGACCGATCACCAGCCAGCGACTGGCTCCATTCACCGTGGTTCCCATCACCAATGTGGCTGCCACCATCAGGCAGCCGATCCATAGGCCAGGACCGGCGATCTTGAGCCAACGTCTCAGCGTAGTGGAAGCAACGAAGGCCATCAGGCTCCAGCTAGCCACCATCCAGACCAGTTGGCGTTTGAGGTAGTAAGCCCCTTCTCCTTGCTCGCGAGCGGCTACCCACCAGCTGGCGGATGCCAGGACCAACAATCCAGCAATGCACCAGATGGCAGTCAGACTCAGGAGGAGCCTCGCCTCTGTTGGCCAAAGGGACCAATCGAGAGGCAACAACCTTTGCCAGAATCCACGCGGACGAGACGTTGAGTCCTTAGGGCCTTTCAAAGCCCCAGCCCTCTTCCGCGTGGGTCGGCTCCTTCTGGAGGTCACGCTGGTGTCGCTCAAGAGATGAAGAGATGAAGAGTACAGCTCCTATTGAGCCGCCCTCTGAACGTTTTGCCAAGCCAAGACAACAAAAAACCCGGCCAAGGCCGGGTTGGAGTGATGCAATGAAACGCCTCGGTGGTTAGTTACCAACGTTGACCTGACGGCCACCGGTACAAAGTTCAACTTTGATGATGCGGCCACCTTGCTTCTGGATTCGCTGTTGTTCAGCGAACCAGCTCTCGTAGGGCACCCACTTGGTGAAGAAGGTGTTTTGCAGCTCACGCTGTGAACGAACCTTCTCGGGCGAGGGGATGCAGGCCGTGACCTTGAAGAGACGCATCAGTTGCCGAGACCAGAACAGATGTAGTCGAAGTAGACACCCATCTCCTTGCCGGCATCAGGGCCAACCAGGGAAGCCGTGACTTCCTTCATAGCTTGGATGGCTTGGACGGTTGCGCCGATCGGCACGCCCAAGGAGTTGTAGGTCTCCTTAAGACCGTTCAGGACACGCTCATCAAGGATGGAGGTGTCACCAGCGAGCATCGCGTAGGTGGAATAGCGCAAGTAGTAATCCAGGTCGCGAATGCAAGCTGCATAGCGACGCGTGGTGTACATGTTGCCGCCTGGACGTGTGATGTCCGAGTACAGCAAGGCCTTGGCAACCGCATCTTTGATGATCGAAGAGGCGTTAGCGCTAATGGTGGCGGCAGCCTTAACACGCAGTTCGCCGCTGGCGAAATACGACTCGAGGCTGGTCATGGACGTGGTGTCCAGATACAGGCCCTGAACGTCCGACTTGTTGATGACGTTGGTAATCGCGTCTTGCATGGATCAGAGGAATGACGTGGAGAGAGATGGTTTCGTTGATTTAGGCGAGGGAGCCAATCACGTAATCGAAGTAAAAACCAGCCTCTTCGGCGTCTGAGCCGGTGAGGATGCCCATGGCGACTGACTTCATTTCGCGCACGGACTCAGCCATGGCTTCAAGAGGAGTGCCAAGGGAGCGATACAGCTCACGGGCACCAATGACGCCAATCTCTTCGATCGGAGTGACATCGCCTGCCACGACGCCGTAGGTGACAAGGCGAAGGTAGTAATCCATGTCTCGCAAACAGGTTGCGGTCATCTCTTCTCCGTAGGCGTTACCGCCTGGAGAGATGACATCAGGACGCTTTTGGAAAAGCTGGCCGCCTGCTGTTTTGACGATGCGCTCCCTGCTCTCGCTGAGAACCTGGGCAACACGCAGGCGACGCTGGCCACCACTGACGAAGGACTTGATTTGGTCCAGTTCGCCAGGGCTTAGATAGCGGGCTTCGGCATCCGCGTTGATGATCGAGTTGGAGACGATGCTCATGCAGTTCTACCTCGAAACAAGCGGCCGCCCGTAGGAGACCGATATCCGGTGAGTGATGGGTGTGTGGGGAGATCTCCGAGGAGATCGTGGAGCAGCTTAAGTGCCGCAAGGGGGGTGGATCGGAAGATCCGAGTCGAAAGGCCCGCAGATGTTGTATCTGTTGACGTTTCGGGGCCAAGGCTGGGTCGGCTTCGTGAAGCGGAACCTGTCTCTGCCAAGGATATTTTCGTGCAATCTGCCCGTCTGAATTGACATCGGTAACAGATCTTCATTGCTTGCTCAGAAAGCGAAAACTTGATGCGACTAAAGGGCTTTTGCGTTGTTTTTATGATAACAAGGCAATAAAAAGCCGGAAATTTAATCCCGGCTTTGTTTATTATTTTTTAGGGCTATTTAAGCAATAGAAAACATTAAAGAGCTTTTCGTGGTGGCGGCGACATGCCCGCTGGGCCTCGGTAAAGAGACGCAGTGCGAGTGATTGTCTCCTGAGGGACACCCGGTTGGGTGTTCATTCCATCGAGACTTGGAACGCTTGATGGCTCCTTGGATTCACTCCTCTGGGCCAAAACTTCACTGACGGCTGCTGGCTGACCTGATTCAAATCTGATTCTCAGGAATCGACTCGTTTCAGATGGCGTTGAGGCGCGTCCGAGAAGGGCTAACGACGCAGCGGTGGCTGCTCGCAGGGGTGCCATGCAGTACAAACGCTCTTGGAAGTCCTCTCCGAGGGCAACGGCTTCAACGAATTCATCAAGATCGATCTGACCATCGCGCAGTTTGGACTCGGCGATGACCATCCGTTGATTTTCGAGTGGAACCTTATTGAGAAGTTGCTGGTAAGTAGCATTGATGACTTGGCGCAGCTCGCTTTCATCAGCGGGTCTTCGCAGCATGGCCGGTGTTGGCAATCCTCCACGGAAGCGATATCCGTCGGGCTCGCCAGTGGCTAGGGCTGCACGCAGACGAGCTTCAGATGTATTGGGGGTAGAGCTGCCAATCGTTCGACTGATTGGTGATGCAAACGGGGAAGTTCCTGAGGTGTTTTGTGCCCCACGGGAACGCATCAGGTTTGTCCACTGCGCTGAAGGCGTTGCGTTGCTGACGTTGGCACTCCAAAGGGAAGGGATAGATCCCACTGGCTTCAGATTGCGTGTCGTGAGGTCTGCAGTGCCAAGGAACTTGTTGTTTCGAATGGGATCAGGCCGCTGGCGCAAGGTTGTATCAGTCAGTTTTTCAACCTTCACTTCTCGGCAAAGCCCAGGAGCGCGCCTCACAGTCAGGTCTTTCGGAGTAATGAACCGTTCATAGGGAACCGTGTCATCTCCGAAACAGTCGGAAAACTCTTTGCTGCTAATCAGGGCATCAACAACTCCGTAGAAGCCTTTGCGAGCTGCGGTGTCAAACAGCGCATCAATTTCCCAACGACCAAAGGTGGGACGACCAAGTAATCGGCGATGCATCACTTCGATGGCCTTCGTGATGTAAAGGCCGTCCCAATAGCGACGTCGGAAGGGGTTAGAGCAGGCAACTTGGCGGATGAACTCACGCAAGTTGATATCGCCATTTTCGAGTCTGTTTTCGGCGCTTTCAACCCTCTCTCCGGAATATCCGGTGTTTCCGAGAACCTGCACGTAGACGGCTTTAATGACAGCCTGGGTGCTGGATTCTGTCCCACGGATGCTGGGTTGTCCGCCCCGACGGGGCACGGAATTTCCCCCAGTGGCGATCTGTTGTAAGCGGACAACCGTGGGCCCAAGTCGGCGTGGTCGGCTGCCGCGGAACTGGGGACTGTCCATTTGCCCAGGCTGGGCAAGCCCATTGCTCACAAGCAGACGACGGGTGTCGTATCCGAAAGGTGCTGGGCGTGTGGAAACAGATGCCGTGGCAGACGGGAAAATGGCTCCGTATTGATTGCCAATCGGATCATTGCCGCCGCCGTAGACGTGCTGGTCTCCTAAGGGTTGGCGGTACGAGGCATACAGGGTGACGTATTGCGGCGCAGATTCGAAGGGAGCGCTGAATCGGAACAAGCGGCGATTGGAACCCCAGCCAGCACTTTCCTGGGCCTCTTCCCCGAGATCACGCAGATAAGGAACGGTTTCCTCTCCGAAGGTTTGGGCATACTCCGCACCATTAATCAGCACATCGACAAGACCGTTGAGACCTTGGTTGCTGACGATCGAGAAGGCTTTTCGGAACTCTTCGAGAGAACTGATCCCTCGTCCAAGGAAATGCCTGTAAGCCAGCTCGACGACCCTGCTGTTGACGAAGGGACCGTAAAACTGAGTTCTGTATTCCTTGCTCTTTCCGAGCGCACGAATGAATTCGCGCATGGAAAGTTTGCCTTGGACGAGCTGGCTGGCTTCCACTGCACAGGGTGTTTGTGAGTAGCCCTTGGCGATGTCACGTTCAAACACCTGCCGATAGGCGGCACGAACAACCTCTGCTTTTTCAGCTCCAGAGAGTCCAGGCCGCATTTCAAAGCGCTGAGCCGTTTCAGCGGCTAAGGCATAGATGGCAGGGAGTTGCAGCCCTTGTCGAACAGCGCTTCCGAGCTTCTGGCGCGTCGAAGGCGTAGCGATAGCAAGCTCTTTGAGCAGAACGTCAAAGCATTCGATCGCGAGTCGGCGTGCTTCAGGGCGCTCTCTCAAAAGGGCCGCAGCAGCAGCACGCATTTCTTGCAGTGCCACGTTTGTTGCGACGAGAGAGCAGCCCTTTTCGAGCACGTCTCTCAACCCCCTTGTATTGACCGCGAGAATGCTGGGGTCTCCGGCTACTAAGGCGTAGCCGACGTAGCGAAGGAACCAACCCAGGTCGCGCACCGATTTGCGCATATTCCCTGGGCCATATTTCGCCACGCTGATGGCGGTAAAGCCCGTTGGTAAAACGACGCGTACATCGCCGTCGTCGCTGCCCTGAAGCAGTCTGCTGATGAAATTACCGCTGGTATTGCCGGATTCAGTGCCCGTAAAGGTGCGAACCGAGTCTTGGAATGCAACCTGATCAGCGGCCAAAGGAGTGGCGTCCGTGGCTGCCACCTCTCCAGTGCTTAGAGGTTCTTCCAGAAACGAGAGAGGAGTTCCACCTACAAAAATTCGATTGGCGGCACGGGCCACGATGGACTCCGCGTTGCTCGCTAGGAGTCGGGCTGCGTCAAGCCGATCGTTTCCACTTCGGAAAAAAGTGATCAGAGTGTCGAGCTCACCGCCGTCTGGGAAGCGGTCTTGTTGCTCAGCCTGACGGACACTGGAGAGCGGCAGGGTGTCGTACAGCTGAGGGGAAACCCTTGGGCTGCCGCTACTAGCGGTCACTGTCATGAACGAGAGCAAGCCGGATTGCGTCAGGTTACGGCCCATCTCTCGAGCTTCTGGGCAGCCATGAACAAATGTTTGCAGCTCGGATGAGGTTTTGGCTGTAAGGGCAATGTCCCGTGAAATGCTCGCTTGAGCGTCTACTTCCAGAACTGGTGGCTTTATGAACACTCCTCCCTCGGATGTGGCGACCCCTGTGGTGAGCGCCTTTTATGACCGCTTCCCCTATCCAGCAGACCCCCTTCAAGACGGTCCGCCTCCTGGATACAACTGGCGCTGGTGCCACGACAGCGTGCTCGCTGCGGTGAAGGGAGGGCTCAAAGCTCAGGATTCCAAGGATGAGGTGATTCGCATCCTTGATGCGGGGTGTGGCACAGGAGTCAGTACGGACTACCTCTGTCACCTCAATCCGGGCGCAGAGATTTTGGCCGTGGATATCAGTGCGGGAGCACTCGATGTGGCGCGGGAGCGCTTGCGCCGTTCTGGAGGTGCTGAACAGGTCCGATCCCTACGACAAGAGCAGCGCAGCCTTTTGGATCTTCAAGATGAAGGTGTTTTTGATTACATCAACTCCGTAGGGGTTTTGCATCACCTGCGCGACCCACTGGCTGGATTGAAAGCACTGGGCCAGCGACTGGCTCCTCAGGGGATTTTGCATCTATTTCTCTATGCCGACGCTGGCCGTTGGGAGATTCATCGCACGCAGAAAGCTCTGGAGCTATTGGACGCTGGGACGGGTTCGGACGGATTGAGGTTGGGGCGTGAGTTGTTTTCAGACTTGCCTGAGACCAACCGTTTGCGCCGCACCCACGACCAACGTTGGGCGCTTGATACCCAAGCTGACGCCAACTTTGCCGATATGTATTTGCACCCTCAGGAGACCAGCTACGACCTCGGGAGGCTGATGGCCTTAATCAAGGCGTCGGGGCTTTATTTCGCTGGCTTCTCCAATCCTTCTGTCTGGGACCCCGCTCGATTGCTCAAGGGTGAATTGCTATCCCGTGCTCAAGCTCTATCGCCAGCGGATCAATGGGCACTGGTCGAGCAGCTCGACCCCGACATCAGCCACTTTGAGTTTTTTGTGAGCGCACAACCCATAAAGCCTTGGCGTTGGCCCAACGACAAAACGCTGCTCCAAGCGTCTGGTCGACGCCAGTCATGTCTGTGGGGGTGGCCTTCCAGAAGCATGTTGGGCCCAGATCTCGAACCCATCTCCATTTCAGATGAGGAAATGAGCCTGCTCCGTTTAGTGGATGAAAACCCTGACGTTCCCCTAGGAATCCTGAGTGGAGACCCAACAACTGCTTCTTTAGCCAGAGGCCTCATGAGCAAAAAATTGCTTTTGCTCGAGGCTAACGATGCGTTACTCAGCGGAATCACGTGATAGATTCCGGCCGCTTTCTCAGGCGCAATTTGCAAGCCTTGCCCTCCTCAGATTCAGCTGCGGTGAACGCCTCAGCTGAAAATGGAATGGAGTCTTTCGCTCGGCTTCAAGTGCGTCTGATGCTGGCCACAGTGATCGTGTCTGTCGTTGTGATTTTGTTCACAGCGTTTTACTTCGATCTCTTAGTAGCCAGAAGCCTGCTTGTTGGAGCTGTCGCTGGTCTTTTTTACTTGCGTCTACTCGCCCGCAGCGTGGCCCGGCTCGGTGGAGGTTCCCGTCAAGTTGGTCGTTTTCAGCTCGTTGTTCCGATTGTTCTCATCGTTTCAGCAGCTCGATTTCCCCAGCTCGACCTCTTACCTGCATTTGTAGGTTTTCTCCTTTACAAGCCCGCCTTGATTCTTCAGACCGTTTTCGACGGCTGATCTCGCGCTTCCCTCTTCTGCATTCATGGCTTTGCTGCCTTTCACACTGCCGTTCGCCGAACTGGAGGTTGGTCACCATCTGTATTGGCAGATCGGTAACCTCAATCTGCACGGCCAGATTTTCCTCAGCTCCTGGATTTTGATCGGTGCCCTGCTCGCCTTTGTGCTTGTAGGTACTAAAAATCTTAGTCGCGATCCAAAAGGTGCGCAGAACCTTCTTGAGTTCTTGTGGGATTACATTCGTGATCTCTCTCGTGATCAGATCGGAGAGAAGTATTACCGCGAATGGCTCCCCTTTATTGGCACCCTGTTCCTGTTCATTTTTGTCAGTAATTGGGGTGGTGCACTGATCCCTTGGAAGGTGATCGAACTCCCTGAAGGAGAACTTGGAGCTCCAACCGCAGACATCAACACCACGGTGGCGATGGCTCTGCTTGTGACACTGGCTTATTTCTATGCTGGTTTGAGCAAGAAGGGTTGGAGATTCTTCGAGCTTTACGTGGAGCCAACTCCCATCATGCTCCCATTCAAAATCATCGAGGAATTTACCAAGCCTCTATCTCTTTCTTTCCGTCTTTTCGGAAACATCCTTGCTGATGAATTAGCGGTAGGTGTGCTTGTTTATCTTGTGCCCCTTATTGTTCCCCTTCCGGTGATGTTGCTTGGCCTCTTCACCAGTGCTATTCAGGCTCTTATTTTTGCGACTCTTGCGGCCTTCTACATCGGTGAAGGTCTTCACGAAGCGCACTAGTTGATTCACGGCCTTTTCAAAGGCTCGTCTGCTAGAAAATCTTGTGCGCAGGTCCGACCATCAACATTCGGGCCCACTTTCCTTAGTGACGGTGTCCCTGCGCAGGGTGATCTAACTCCCACTTCATAACTCTCAGCGCCTTCCGGCGCGCCCCCAAACGCACTCAACATGGATTCCATCACTTCTGCAGCCTCCGTCGTTGCTGCTGGTCTGGCCGTAGGTCTGGCTGCCATCGGCCCTGGTATCGGTCAGGGCAGCGCTTCCCAAGGTGCTGTTGAAGGCATTGCTCGTCAGCCTGAAGCTGAGGGCAAGATCCGCGGCACCCTGCTGCTCTCACTGGCATTCATGGAGTCTCTGACGATCTACGGCCTTGTGGTGGCCCTGGTTCTTCTGTTCGCCAACCCATTCGCTTGATGCAGATTTGGGGAGCGTCTCCCGTGATGTCGCTCCCCGCATAACTCTGTACGCAATTTCTCGCTCCTCTCCAGCTCACCTCTTCCATGACCTGGCTTCTGTTCGCTGAAGCGGCGGTTCCGGAGGGAGGTCTCTTTGACCTCGATGCCACCTTGCCTTTAATGGCTCTTCAAGTGGTTCTCCTAACCTTTCTGCTCAATTCTCTGTTCTTCCGGCCGGTTGGCAAGGTCGTGGAAGATCGTGAGGGATATATCAATACGAGTCGTGCTGACGCCAAGCAAAAGCTTGAGCAAGTTCGTCGTCTCGAGGCCGACCTTCAAGATCAACTTCGAGGCGCTAGACAGGCTGCGCAGTCAGCCATTGTTGAAGCAGAAACGGAAGTTGACGCTCTCTACCGCGAGGCACTAGCTACAGCGGAAACTGAAGCGAATCGCACCCGAGAACAAGCTCGTAAAGAAATTGAGTCTCAACGTGAATCTGCTCAGTCAAAGTTGATGGCTCAGGTTGATCAGCTCAGCTCCCAGATCATTGAACGACTGCTAGCTGCTTGATGACTGTCCTATTTCCTTTGATTGCTACTGAGGGTGGATTCGGAATCAACCTCAATCTCTTTGAAACCAATCTGATCAACCTGGTCATTGTGATCGGTGTTTTGTATTGGTTCCTGAAGGGATTTCTGGGGGGGATGCTCGAGCGCAGACGCGAGGCCATTCTCAAAGATCTTCAAGATGCTGAAAAGCGTTTGAAGACGGCCACGGTTGAACTGTCGAAAGCTCAAGAGGAGCTATCGGCGGCCCAGCAAAAGGCTGAAAGAATCCGTCAAGACGGCAAGGCCCGTGCTGAAGCGATTCGTGCTGATGGTGAGAAGAAAACGATTCAGGCCATGGCTGCTCTCAAGCAAGATGCCTTAGCCGACCTCACTGCAGAGGGTGCTCGACTTACGGAACAACTCCGTAGAGAAGCGGCTCTTTCCGCCATTGATAAGGCCTTGACTGAACTGCCTAATCGCCTCGACAGCAAAGCTCAAGCCAAGCTGATCGACACTTCTATTTCTAATTTGGAGGATGTCTGATGCCTCTTTTAAATTCTCTCGCAACCCCTTACGCAGATGCCCTGCTTCAGGTCACTGACGTTCGTCAGGAGTCTGAAAAAGTTGCCTCTCAGTGCAAGGACCTTCTCGCTGCTTGGGAGTCTTCAGAGCCTCTTCGTGACGCGATGACATCTCCTGTCCTTGAGCCTGATGCCAAGAAGAGCGTTCTAACCAGCCTTCTTTCAGAACAAGTCGCGCCTTCGCTGTTGAACTTGCTCAAGGTTTTGGCAGATCGCCAACGTCTTCCGGCTCTGGAGGCAGTGCTTCGCCGTTATCTCGAGCTCTATAGGGAGTCTCGGAATATTGCCCTAGCTCATGTTCGTGCTGCTCAGCCTCTTTCAGAAGAGCAGCAGGCCTCATTGACCGCCAAAGTCCAGTCAATGGCTGGAACCAATGCTGTTGAAATCGATCTCAAGGTCGATCCTTCATTGATTGGTGGCTTTGTCGTCAACCTCGGTTCTCAGGTGATCGATGCCAGCCTCTCCGGTCAGGTTCGTCGCCTTGGTCTTGCACTCGCTAAGGCGAGCTGAGCTAAGCCACACCTTCATCTCGCCCTTCCACTCACCACCCGCCCCTGGGTTTTCCCGCCATGGTTTCCATCAGACCCGACGAGATCAGCGCCATTCTCAAGCAGCAGATCGAGGACTATGACAAGTCCGTATCGGTAAGCAACGTCGGCTCAGTCCTGCAAGTAGGCGATGGAATCGCCCGCGTTTATGGCCTGCAGCAGGTGATGGCTGGAGAGCTGGTTGAGTTCGAAGACGGCACAGAAGGGATTGCCCTCAACCTCGAAGACGACAACGTCGGCGTTGTGCTGATGGCCGAGGGCCTTGGCATTCAGGAGGGAAGTACCGTCCGAGCAACGGGCAAGATTGCTTCTGTCCCCGTCGGTGATGCCATGCTTGGCCGCGTGGTGAATCCACTCGGCGTGGCGATTGACGGCAAGGGTGACCTCGCCACCACTGAATCCCGGCTGATTGAGTCTCCTGCCCCGGGAATTATTCAGCGTAAGTCTGTCCATGAGCCAATGCAGACGGGCATCACGGCCATCGACGCCATGATTCCCATTGGCCGTGGTCAGCGAGAGTTGATCATTGGTGACCGTCAGACCGGCAAGACAGCTATTTGTATCGACACGATCCTGAACCAGGCGGATCAGGATGTGGTTTGCGTCTACGTGGCGATCGGACAGAAAGCCGCTTCTGTTGCACAGGTCACAGAGGTGCTGCGCGAGCGCGGCGCTCTTGATTACACCGTCGTGGTGGCAGCTAACGCATCCGAACCTGCCGCTCTTCAATACTTGGCTCCCTACACCGGAGCCTCGATTGCTGAGTACTTCATGTACAAGGGCAAGGCCACTTTGGTGATCTATGACGATCTGACCAAGCAAGCCCAGGCTTATCGCCAGATGTCATTGCTATTGCGTCGTCCACCCGGTCGTGAGGCTTACCCCGGTGACGTGTTCTATTGCCACAGCCGTTTGCTTGAGCGTGCTGCCAAGCTTTCTGATGCCATGGGTAAAGGTTCCATGACCGCCCTGCCGATTATTGAGACCCAGGCTGGTGACGTTTCTGCCTACATCCCTACAAACGTGATTTCGATCACGGACGGTCAGGTCTTCCTCAGTTCTGACTTGTTTAACTCCGGGCTTCGTCCAGCGATCAACGTTGGTATCTCGGTGAGTCGTGTTGGCGGTGCAGCTCAGACCAAGGCGATCAAAAAGATTGCCGGCACACTTAAGCTTGAATTGGCTCAGTTTGATGAACTGGCGGCATTCTCCCAGTTTGCTTCTGATCTCGATGCCGCTACACAGCAGCAGCTCAGCCGAGGCAAACGTCTTCGTGAGCTTCTCAAGCAGTCGCAGTTCAGCCCACTGATCTTGGCCGAGCAGGTGGCGATTGTTTATGCAGGTGTTAAAGGCCTGATTGATGATGTTCCCGTTGAAGAGGTTGTTCAGTTCTCCCGTGAACTGCGTGAGTACCTCAAGAGCAATAAGCCAGAGTTCATCAGCAAAATCCAAACGGAGAAGGTCTTGAGCCCTGAAGCTGAAACCACTCTCAAAGAGGCGATTGCTGAAGTTGTGTCCACCATGCTGGCCTCCGCCAACTGAGGGCTAAGCCATGGCAAATCTCAAAGAGATCCGGGACCGGATTAAATCGGTCAAGAACACCCGAAAGATCACCGAGGCCATGCGCCTCGTGGCTGCGGCCAAAGTTCGTCGAGCCCAAGAGCAAGTCCTGCGCAGCCGTCCGTTTGCTGATCGGCTCGCACGTTTGCTTGAAAACCTCCAAGCGCGGATGCGCTTTGAAGATGCGGATGCTCCCTTGCTGGAACAGCGTCCTGTTGAAACCATCACCTTGATGGCCGTTACTGGCGATCGTGGTCTTTGCGGTGGTTACAACTCCAATATCATCAAGCGCACTGAAAAGCGTTTCGCTGAGCTTCAGAGCCAGGGTTACAAGGTGACTCTTGTGTTGATTGGACGCAAAGCAATTAGTTATTTCACCAATCGTAGTTATCCCATCCAAGCTACCTTCACGGGCTTGGAGCAAGTACCTACTGCTGATGAAGCTGGGTCCATTGCTAGCGAAATCTTTGCTGAGTTTCTTTCTCAGGCATCAGATCGAGTTGAGATTATTTTCACCAAGTTCATCAACTTGGTGAGCTGCAAGCCAGTAGTGCAAACGCTTCTGCCTCTTGATCCCCAAGGGATTGCTGAGGCCGAAGATGAAATCTTCAGGCTTACAACAAAAGAAGGTCGCTTGTCTGTTGAAACAGGAAGTGCTCCTGATAATTCACAGCCTCCTTTGCCTTCCGACATCGTCTTCGAGCAAAGTCCTGATCAATTGTTGAATGCGTTGTTGCCTTTGTATCTACAAAATCAACTCTTGCGTTCCCTGCAGGAATCAGCAGCATCCGAGCTGGCAAGCCGAATGACGGCAATGAACAATGCCAGTGACAATGCCAAGGAGTTGGCTAAGACTCTGACGCTTGACTACAACAAGGCACGTCAGGCAGCCATTACCCAGGAAATTCTGGAAGTGGTGGGTGGATCTGCAGCAGCAGGCGCCTAAATTTCTGTTCACCATGATTGAGCCGGCCTTTGGGCCGGCTTTTTTAATGGGGTGATGACTTTGACCCTTCACCAGCTTTTCCCAACGGTTGTCGCCACAACAAAGTTGGCAATCGATCCACTCGACCTTGCTGGGCATTTGCAGACGCTGATAGCGCTTAGGGGTGAGGCCGTTGGCAACCCGAGTGAAGGTTGCGCTTGGACAGGTGATATCAACGGCGTTTGGCAATTGCATCGTCAAGTTGAATTTGCTCCGTTGGTTCAACAGGTGTCAGCCCAGGCCGAGCGTTATTTGGCGGCGGTTGGGTTTGATTGCAGCCAGGTGGCTTTGCATCTTCAGCGCTGCTGGCCTGTGCTGAGCGATTGGGATCAGCTGGTTGGCCGCCATCACCATCCGAATGCCCACCTCAGCGCCGTGTTGTATCTCACGGGGGCTGGCTCAGGTGAGGAGGGTGTGCTTCGTGTTCATTCGCCATTGCAAAGCAATGAACTCTTGCCAGGACTGTCCGCTGGCCATGCAGGGCCGATTGCGATTGATCATCCTTTCAATGCAGACAGCTGGGACTTGGCTCCGGAGGTTGGCCTGCTAGTGCTATTCCCTTCCAGGCTTGATCACAGCGTGTTGCCCAATGGCGATCCTGAGTCGCTGCGCTGCTCGATCAGTTTCGACTTTGTGCTCACGGCTCCTGAGCAGGGCAACCCACCGGAATACCTTGCCCCCCATCCTTCTCATTGGAGTCCCTGCTCGGATTTGTCGTCATGACGCCTCTTGCCCTGAGAAGATGAATGACCAAGGCTTCCCTTTCAGGATGAGCGATCAAGCCAGTGCTGTTGCCACCTACAACGTCAGCATCGAAGTGGATGCTGTTGAACACAGCTTTTCCTGTCGATCAGATCAAACGGTGTTGGCGGCGGCGGAAGAAGCAGGAGTCATGCTTCCGAGTTCATGCTGCTCAGGCGTTTGCACCACGTGTGCCGCCCGTTTAAAAAGCGGTTCGGTGGAACAATCTGATGCGATGGGTGTCAAGGAGGACCTACGCGCCGAAGGATTTACTTTGCTTTGTGTTGCCTTCCCTTGTTCTGATCTTCAGCTGTTAGCAGGTCAGGAGGATGCGCTCTATGAGGCTCAGTTTGGTCAGTACCAAAAATGAGGTTGACGTCGAAAACGTTGACTTTGCTTTGGCCTAAAGATTGCAAGGCGGCGGATTTGAGCGCTTGGGTGAAAGGTCAATTACGCGCTCATGGTGATCCCTTGCGTTGGGCGATTACCGCTGTCGATCATTCAACGCAGGAAGACAGTGCTGTCTTGAAGATTGAAGCGGTGTTGATCGAGTGAAGGAGGGGCTGTCTTTGGGATCTCCCCTGCCCACGTTGATGGTGGTGCCGACGGGGATTGGATGTGCGATCGGCGGCTATGCGGGTGATGCGCTTCCCAGTGCAAGGCTTCTCGCTTCGGCCTCCGGCTGTTTGATCACCCACCCCAACGTGATGAATGGGGCGTCCTTGTACTGGAAAGACCCTCGCATTAGCTATGTGGAGGGGTATGGCCTCGATCGCTTTGCCGTCGGCGATTGGGCTCTACGGCCTGCTCGTCAGCAGCGGATTGGTTTGCTTTTGGATGCTGGTATCGAACCGGAGCTGCGTCAACGTCACCTTCAAGTGGCCGATGGTTGCAGGGCAACGCTGGGCATTGAGATCGGCCCTGTGGTGTCGAGTGATGTGCCGTTAGGGGTGCACATGGGATTGGGCCAGAGCGGTGCGAGTTGGGGCACCCTTGAGCGCCCGGATTCCTTATTGCGCGCGGGGGAACGCTTAAGAGCCCATGGAGCAACGGCGATTGCGGTGGTTGCCCGCTTCCCCGACGACCAGGGAAGTGAGGCATTGCAGGCCTACCGCCATGGCAGCGGCGTGGATGCCCTTGCAGGTGCCGAAGCCGTGATCAGTCATCTACTGGTGCGGCACCTGCAGATTCCTTGTGCTCATGCACCGGCTTTATCAGCGTTGTCGCTGGATGAGCAGCTGGATCCTCGTGCTGCAGGCGAAGAGTTGGGTTACACCTTTTTGGCATGCGTGTTGGTGGGTTTAAGTCAGGCACCAGATTTGCTCCAGCGTGCTGCTGCTCATTCACAGGATCTGGTGGCTGATGATTTGGGAGTGTTGGTTGCTCCAGAGGGGGCTCTGGGTGGAGAAGCCGTGTTGGCTTGTCTTGAGCGCAGGGTTCCTGTGATCAGTGTGGCCAATCCGTCCGTGTTGCAAGTCACGTCAACGGCGCTTGGCCTGGGACATGAGGTGTTGCAAGCGCGCTCTTATGCAGAAGCGGCTGGCATGGTGCTGGCCTTACGCGAGGGTGTGGCCTTATCCGCCTTGATGCGACCCTTACCTGCTTTGAAGGAGTTGACGTAATGGCAAGAGCTGCTGGCTTTGGATCATCAAAAAGTAGAGAGCCATGCCCTTGCTTGAGCGGAATGAGCTACGAACGATGTTGCCAACCTCTGCATCTAGGGGAGCAATGGGCTGCGACTGCTGAACAGTTGATGCGTTCGCGTTATTCGGCTTTCGCGTTTGCAGACGTGGATTATTTGATCGCAACGCATCCCGATGCTGCGACGCCTTTGCTTCAACGCCGAAAAGAGTTGCGGAAGAATTGTCGCGAAGCGCGTTGGTTAGGCCTGAAGATCAAGGCTGTGGAGGCTGGCGGTGTGAATGATCTTGAGGGCACAGTGACATTTGAGGCCACATTTGCAGCCGGGGGGCAACGCAATGTGATGACTGAAACGTCGCTCTTCCAGCGCAAGGATAGGGATCCAAAAGGCCATTGGCTTTATATCAAGCCTCTGTAGGGGGTTGAATCGGTTTGGTTTAAATCAGCTGCTAGAGCCCAGATGGAGAGAGAAGGCGCGGCTAACGATGATCGCCAGCAGGCATTCCGTGAACGCAAGCTGCGGGAAGAGAGGGAACACCAATACCGCATGGCGGTGGAGGCTCGGCGAGCTGCGGAAGCTCGTGCCACGCGCTGGTGGTCCATTTGGTACGGACGACCTTATGCACCGATCTTGATCTATCAATGATCGCAAAGGACCATTGGTTGACTTCAAGGAATGCCGACAGCTGCTGCCTTTCCATAAAAAAAAGAGCTGGAAAATCCCAGCTCTTGTCGTCAGTGTTCGATTGTCTAATCGAACTAGTTGTTTCAGCCGAGACCAATTTGGGAAAGGATGCCTTGTCCGGTGAGCAGTTCTGTGCCTAAGCCAATCACGAAACCCATCATTGCCAGTCTTCCGTTCCATTGCTCAGCAAAGGATGAGAAACCAAATTTGGAGTCATTCATCTGAATTAACGCAATTTCACCAATCGTAACAGATTGTTACCTGCCCTGTTGGGATTGGATCCCCAGGCTCCTGTTTCCCCTTCCTGGTTTTCATCCGTCTTGCTCTTTGGCCATTCTTAAGCCATGGGGGATGGGGGCATTGTTTTGATGGCTTACTTGGGATTGCCAATCATGAATTCACCTACGGAACATTCAGCCTTGCTGGAGATGCCGGAAGCTTGTTCGAACAATTCACTGCTTCCGAAGCTCAACCCACAGGGGGCGAGCTGAAGAGCTGTGGCAACAAGATAAAGCTGCTGGTAAAGCGACCCTGCATCTTTAAGAATCAGGGCATAGGCCAGCCCGGTTTCAGAATGAAGGCTTGCATTTCTTTCGTAGCGCGCGGCCATCACGATGAGGACGTCGGGCCTTTGTCCATAGCCAGGTGATACTGAGGAAGCCTGAGGTGCTCGGCATGTTGTATTGACTGCCATTTCAAGCATGCTTTCGCATGGTCTGTTGAGGTCGCTGATTTTTCCGAGTGAGTGCTCAAAAGAGTCGTAATGATAAAAGCCTGGGCTGATGCCGATGCATAGATGAATGCATAGATAGAGCTCAATGGAATGAAGGCCTCCAGCGCTGGCGACAGGTCTCAGTAAGCCTTCATAGGATCGAGGTAGGGCTGGGTCGCAGAGAATCTCTTCTCGGGTATGCATCGAATACCAGAGTAGATTGCCTAAAGCTTCAGCGCTGACAGGATTGGAGTCGTAGGTACGAATCGATTGTCTTTGTTGAATGACCTGGTAAAAATTTGTTTTTTGATTGTCGATCGATGGTGTTGGTAAGGAGACTGTGCTGAGGATGATCCTTTGGTGCTTCGCTGGTGGGGCCTTCCTGTCGATTGGCTTTGGCAGAGACTCTTGTGCCTTGAAGTCAACAATATGGCGCCGCGTCTGTTGATGGAAGCTCAGGTCTTGCCTGTTCCAGCCAGCTTCGATGGCCTCCTGGTCGATGTCTGCATTGTGATTTGTATTGCAGATTCCGGCCACGCCAGATGAAAGTAAGAGGGAAATAAGCTCTCGATGGTGAATGCGTAGATCTTCAGGGAGGACGTTCCTGATGATGTCTGTTGTGCAGGGCGACAGGAGCTTCTGGATGAGTGGATAGAGCCGATGGTCTTGTAGTCGCAACGTTGTGGGTGATAAGGGAGTTGTGACATCGAGGCCTTCAAGGCAGGGGTGAATGCTGGTAAATTTCGAAAGTTTTAATGCCTTTCCGTCGTCTGGGCAGGGTTGTTGTTTGATTCCTGGTTTCATCGGCAGCAGGCACATTGCCCTGCCGTTGCATCCATCGATTGCGTGAATCAGTAAGCCCTTCTCGTAAAGGTTTTTGAGTTGCAGTCCAAGCTCTAAATGCGTGGCAGCAGATTCTGTTGTTTCTGGTAATGCTAAATATTGATTGCTTTCGACTCCTTCTTGAGAAAGTGCTGCGAGCAGTTTTTTTAGGGGCTCTTTTGCGTTTTTGAGGCGAAATGTTTGGCGATGGGGATTTGATCGCGTGGCATAGGGAGTTGTGACAACAATGTCGTTAATATCTGTGCTGAGGTCCACCCCTTCTCGAAATAAGTATTTGGGCATGTCTGTGTCCTTTGTCTCTTGATTTGAGGCGAACTGCTGGAATATATACGTTTGAAGTGATTTGTTTGGGGCCTATATCTGTGCTTGCTTTGAACTGTTTCTGGGTTTGATCAACGCAAGCAGGCCATTGGATGACGAGGTGGTACGTCTAAGGCTTTGGCGACGCCTGGATGGCAGACGGAGCCCTGCACCGTATTGAGACCAGACAGCAATTCAGGTCGCTCCGTGACCGCTTCCTCCAGGCCGCGCCCTGCGATGCCAACGATGTAAGGCAAGGTCACGCTCACCAGGGCTTCAGTGGAGGTGAACGGCACGGCGCCAGGCATGTTGCCCACGGCGTAATGCTGCACACCGTGAATGGTCACGGTGGGGTTGGTGTGCGTTGTTTCGCGGCTCGTGGCGATGCAGCCGCCTTGATCGATGGCCACATCAACGATCGCTGAGCCTGGCTTCATTCCTTTCACCATCGCTTCATCGACCAGCGTTGGTGCCCTGCCTCCAGGGGTTAAGACGGCGCCAATCAGAAGATCAGCAGTGGGGATTAAGCGCTCGAGCAGCCCGCGGCTGCTCACCACGCTCATCAGGCGTCCGCTTCGATAGGCCTCCAGGCTGCGTAACCGTTCCGGGGAGCGATCCAGAAGCATCACTTCCGCATCCATGGCAGCCACCAGACGCGCCGCATTCAAACCCACCGTGCCTGCACCCAGGACCACCACCCGGGCTGGTTGCACACCAGTGCAGCCTCCGATCAGCACTCCTCTGCCTCCTTGGGGGCGCTCCAGCAAGCGAGCCCCCACTTGTGCGGCAAGCCTGCCAGCGATTTCGCTCATGGGCGCTAGCAGCGGCAGGGTTCCGTTTTCCAGTTGCACTGTTTCGTAGGCAACCCCCGTGGTGCCAGCTGCGAGAAGAGCTTCTCCCACCTCTGGGTAAGCCGCTAAGTGCAGGTAGGTGAACAGCACCATGTCATTTCGCAAAAAGCGGAATTCTTCCGGCTGTGGTTCCTTCACCTTGACAACCAAGTGAGCACCCCAGGCTTGTTCTTGATCCACGATCTCTGCGCCTGCTGCGGCGAAGGCCTCGTCGTCAATGCCTGCTCCGGAGCCGGCACCGCTCTGGATCCGCACCTCCAGTCCATGGGTGACGAGTTCTTTGACGGCATCCGGTGTCAGCGCGACGCGTTGCTCATCAACCTTGATCTCTGTGGGGACTCCGATGGTGGCCATCGGAGCCGTCAGTACGGATTGAGCCATGGCTGCCGAAGACGATCCTTCAATCTGACCCTGCTCAGCCGGATTGGCCACTGGTCTATGCGTCTTGAAATCAGCGGGCGGCGATTGGGAGCCTCCAACCGGTCCCGAAGGCCTGTCGGCTCACTTTCAGAACAGGAGGAGCTTGGCGGCGTTTGAATTCCGCGCGGCGAAACAGTTGCTCAATCCGTTTCACGTCCGCCGGGTCATGCCCAGCTGCGATCAATTGAGTGCCCGAGCTGTGCTTCTCGATCAAATCATTCAGAAGCGGATCGAGCGTTGCGTAGTCGGGAAGGGAGTCACTGTCCTGTTGGTCAGGGCGTAGCTCAGCACTCGGAGGTTTGGTCAGGATTTCTCGTCCGATCAAGTCGCTGTGCTCTGGAAGTCCAAGTTCTTGGCGACAGGCCATGGCATCAGAGCTGTCTAACCAGCGGCAGAGGGAAAACACCGTGGACTTGTAGAGATCACCGATCACCGCGAGCCCTCCATTCATGTCGCCGTAAAGGGTGCAATACCCCACGGCAAGTTCTGATTTGTTGCCCGTCGAGAGCAGGAGCTGTCCTTGCTGATTGGCAACAGCCATCAGCAAAGTGCCTCGAATGCGCGACTGCAGGTTTTCTGCCGTGACGCCCGACGGTGCTTGATCCAGTGCCGGGGTCAGGGTGGTTTCAAAGCCCTGCATCAAGGTTTGAATGGGTACGGTTGTCGTGGAAATTCCCAGGCGTTCTGCAAGCGCCTCTGCATCATCAATCGACCCAACAGAGCTCCAGGGAGAGGGCATGAGCAAAGCCTGCACGCGGTCTGCTTTGAGTGCCGCTGCTGCAATGACCGCCACAAGAGCTGAGTCGATGCCGCCACTCAGACCCAGCAGGGCGCGTTGAAAACCGCATTTTTGGGCGTAATCCCGCACGCCGAGCGCAAGGGCTTGGAACAGTTGCTCAAGATCAGCGCTTTCCGTGGGGGCCGACGTGCCTGCCGATGCATCAGAACCTCTTTCACTGCTGTCCCAGCAGGCGATGGCTTCCTGGCAGGTGGGAAGTTGCAACGCCACTTCACCGCTGGCTGTCATCACGAAACTGCCGCCATCGAACACTAATTCGTCGTTGCCCCCCACCTGGTTCACATAAATCACTGGGCAATGAAGACGGTTGGCAGCGCGGGCGCTGAGCTGATGTCGGATGGATGCTTTGGTTCTTCCGAAGGGGGACGCGGAGAGGTTCAGCAACACATCCACTTGCTCCGGGATGAGATTGGCAATCGGATCTGGTCCCACCAGGCGTTGTGCCTGAAGCGCATCCTCAACCCACAGGTCTTCGCAGATGGTGAGCCCCAGGCGCCAAGTCTGCCCTTCCGATTCAAAGCTCAGAACACTGGGTTGGTTGGCAGGTCTGAAATAACGCGATTCATCAAAGACGTCATAGGTGGGAAGGAGCTGTTTGCGGGCGACGACGCGCCAACCGTTGGCCTCTACAAGGGCTGCCGCATTGAAGAGTCGTGGATGTTGCTGGTCTGGGGCTGGTTCCACAACCCCCACCAGCAGTGCCGTTTGCGGCAGCTTCTCCCTAAGCCCCTGTTGCAGCTGGTTGAGGGCCTCGCTCTGCTGCTGGAGATGCTCAGGACTCAGCAGCAGGTCTCGAGGTGGGTATCCCCAAAGGGAAAGCTCTGGGCTCACCACAAGGGCGGGAGCGGAGCCCTGCGCCTGATGGCTGATTTTGAGACAAGCGTCTAGGAGCCGTTTGGCGTTCCCGGACAGATCGCCCACCAGAGGATTGGTCTGGGCCAGGGCGATGCGCATGGCAATTCAGGAAGGAGCGTCTTGGAGTCCATAAAGATTGTGCTGCAAGAGGAGGGGCCAAAGCGGTTTTGGGATTTGATCCGCAGCGCTCATTTTGCGAATGCTTGAGCTGGCTGTCTCAGGAATCTGTAAGGGCAACACGGTGATCTGGGCGCCGAGCTGGCGGAGTCGTTCGAGGTGTTCGGGCTCCAACGGCCAACCCTTCCGCGGCACCACCCCCAGCTGGCAGCGCTTGAGCCAAAGCTCGCTTTGTTTCCAATGGGGGATCTGAGCGGCCAAATCACTGCCCACCACAAAGCAGAGCTCGTGATTGGGCCATCGACGTGCTGCCCGTTCAAGCGTGGTGATGGTGAACGGGCTGCTGAGGGTTTGGTCGATGCTCACCCGTGGGTTGTCGATGGCCATCACCAAGGCCTGGAGCAGCTCGCTGCGGAGCTCGAGGCAGGCATCGTGGCGTTTTATTGGGTTGTCGCTAGCCCAGGTGGCGACGCGTTGAAAGTGATCCAAAAGGCCTTCAAGCAGAGCCTGATGCCCAAGCGTTGGTGGATCGGCGCTCGTGCCGAGCAGGGCGATGGTTGCAGTCATGGCAAGAGCCCGTCACGCCGGGGCCGCTTGGGCGGCTGTGGCCACTCGGCAAGCAGACGTTGCATGCCGGTATCGCTGCGTACCAGGCGCCGCATGAGGGTCGTCGGTGCTGGATTGCCCCTCCTGCCACGACCGCGTTGATCGACCAGCCAACGTGCTGTGAGCCGACCTGTTCTGCGCGTGGTGTGCACAGCGAGAGCCGCCTGGGCGACGGCGACGGGGGCCGCTGGACCCAGGCTCAAGCCTCCGGAAAAGGGTGCGGCGATCAGCAACAGCTGTTGAAGTCCAGAGAGCGCCAGCTGAAGTCCCAGTTGGACGCCTCCCAACATGGCGTTATGTCCTGATAGCCGTTGCATCAGCCGTCGTGCTGCTGGGCCTCCCATCGGCAGGTCATAGAGCTTGCAGAGCTGAACCACCAAAGCGGTATCGCAGGCCAAGCCTCCGGCTAGATCGAGCAACACCAAAGGATTGGCCGCAACCCCTGTGGCCTTGAGTGCTGCGTAGCGGCCGATCAGGCCTTGCGCATCGTGTCGTCGGCGCTCCAGTCGCCCTAATTCCAGTTGTTGTTGGAGCCGTTCTGCTTGGCGGAGGGCGTTTAAGGCCAAGAGGGCTTGGCCTTGCTCTTTCAGCAGATTGATCACGGCAGTGCGGAGTGGTTTCACCATCGCTGGCTGTCGCTCGCTGCGCACCCGGCCATCTGAGCGTTGGCAGGCTTTGCGAGGGGCGGCTGAAACGGCAATCGCTTGAGGAATCCTTGCGTGATGGTTGCGGTAACACCGCTCCCGGATCCTGTGGCTGATGCTTTGCCGGAGGCTGTCGAGTTGCTCTGGGGGGCAACAGTCACTGCGGTTCAGCACGGGAAGCACCGGCTTGCCACTGCTGATTAAGGTCTCCAAGGCATCGAGCTCAACCCTGCTGATGTCGGCATCCAACACGAGCAGCACAAGATCGGACTGCAGGGCCACCCGCGCTGCCAGTCGCGCGCGCGCTTCCGCTGCAACCTCATCGATTCCTGGTGTGTCGACGAGTTCAATCGCGTGGAGACCAGCAATGGAAATCGTCCAAGGCAGCGCTTGTTGTTGTCTCGTGCAGCCGTGAGCGACGTCGGTGGCCAGGAGGTCTTGACCGATCAGTGCATTGACGAGGCTTGATTTCCCTACTCCCACGCGGCCGAAGACCGCGACGCGCAGCTTCCGAGTCGATAAGCGCTCCAATTGCCGGTCCAAGCTCCTGAGCGAACCCGCTAAAATGGTTTCTTCCCGGCGGTTGAGCTGAAGCTGAGATCGCCAGGTTTGCAGCAGTGAAAGGCAGCGCTCCGTGGTGGATGTAGGCGAGAACGTCGTCATGACGCCCCATTGGCTCCTGCTGACTTGCGCCACCAGCCAGCGAGCACGGCCAGAACCGCATCAGGGCCAATCACGCCCACAAACCCTCCGAATTCATCCACCACAACACGAACCCCGCTGTTGTCGCGACGAAAGGCTGTCAGCAGGCGATCGGCCCGAATCATTTCAGGCACAAATTCGACGGGCTCGCTCAGATCGGCTGGGGTGAGTTGACCTTGATTTTGAACGAGTGCCGCCAGCAATCGGTCTCGACTTGCGATACCAAGAACCTTGTCAACGGCATCACCCAGGACCACCCACCATTGCGCCTCGTTTTCGAGCAGGGCGGATCTTAACTGCATCAGTGTGCTCGCTCCGTCCAAGCTCGGAGCAGCAACCCTTGGTGTCATCAAATCCCTCGCGGTGAGGTCGTTGAGTTGGAACACCTTGGCGATCATCGCGGCTTCATCCGCTTCGATTTGGCCGGTTTGGGACCCCATACGGGCCAGCAGTCGAATCTCCTCTTCGTCTGTGTTGAGTTCGCTTTCCTGGGTTAAGGCCGGCAGCAGTCTTTCCAGGAGAAGGACGAGCGGACGCATGAGAACGCCAAGCAGGTGCAAGACCGGAGCACTCGCGAGTGAAACAGGCAGCGCCAGTCGGGTGCCGATCGCCTTGGGGAGGATCTCCCCCAAAAGAATCACCAGCACGGTGAGACCAATGGAGAACAGGGGCAGAGCCACGGCGCTGATGCCCATGTCTTCGAACAGCCAAGCGGCGTAGCCACCGAGCATCAAACTGCCGAAAATATTGAAGCCGTTGTTTGCAATCACCAGAACCGACAAGGTCCGGCCGAGTCGCTGACGGAGTTGGGCCAATCTCCTTGCACCGGACACCGGTTTGGATCGACCGGCGAGTTCGAGAACGCGAACAGGGTTGACGGAGAGCAGAGCAGCTTCGACGCCAGAACACAAGGCGGATCCTGTGAGGACCACGACCACAAGCAGAATCAGGATCAGCAGGTCGTGAGTCATGCCTGGATGCTTTGCCTGCCATCCTGACGTTTACCTGGTGCCCTGTCTCCGTCGTGGTTCATAGTTCGCTCCCAATTGATGCTCAGGGTTACGCCGAGCGGCGTCAGCGGTTCATGGCCCATCTTGGCGGTGCGGCGGCTGTGATTCCAGCGGCAACCCTGATGACACACCATGCCGACTGTGAGTGGCCCTTTCGTCAGAACAGCGACTTCTGGTATCTCACCGGCTTTGATGAGCCGGATGCCGTCGCCCTGTTTTTGCCCCATCGGCCTGAAGGCGAGCGCTACGTATTGTTTGTGAACCCTCGTGAGCCAGGGGCCGAGGTCTGGACAGGGCGGCGGTGGGGCACAGAGGGGGCTGTGGATCAGTTCGGCGCGGATGTGGCCCATCCCCGCTCTGAATTGGCCCAACATCTGCGTGGGTATCTGAAAGATGCCGAGGGCATTGCCTTCCGCACGGGGCATCACCCGGCGGTGGAGTCCGTGGTGCTCGAGGTTTGGTCTGAACAATTGGATCGGGCGTCGCGACGTGGAGCCGCGGCTTTAGGGCTGGTGGCGCCCTGCCCGGTCCTGCATGAACTTCGCTTGCGCAAAGATCCAGCGGAGCTGGATCGGATGCGCGAGGCGTGCCGCATTTCAGCCCAGGCTCATGAGTTGGCGCGTGCCGCTGTGAAGCCCGGAATGAATGAGCGACAGGTGCAAGCCCTCATCGAGTTTCACTTCCTTGATCAAGGGGCACGGGGCCCTGCCTATGGCTCAATCGTTGCGGGAGGTGATAACGCCTGCGTCCTGCATTACATCGACAATCAGGATCCGCTCAAGGACGGTGATCTGTTGCTGATCGACGCCGGGTGCTCAATCGGTGACTACTACAACGGTGATATCACCCGTACCTTTCCTGTGAATGGCCGCTTCAGCGGTGAACAGCGCGCGCTCTATGAATTGGTTCTGAGTGCTCAGGAGTCGGCCATTGCCACCGTGAGGCCTGGAGGAACAGCGGAGGAGGTGCATCAGACCGCTTTGCGAGCGCTTGTGGAGGGCCTGTTGGATCTTGGACTCTTGGCTGGAGAGGCTGACGGAATCATTGAGCAGGGTGCTTACCGCCATCTCTACATGCACCGCACGGGGCACTGGCTTGGGTTGGATGTGCACGACGTTGGCGCATACAGGCTTGGTGAGCACCATGTCGAACTGGATCCAGGCATGGTGCTCACCGTGGAACCTGGTCTCTATGTCAGTGACCGCTTACCGGTTCCGGATGGCCAGCCGGAAATCGATGACCGCTGGAAAGGCATTGGTATCCGCATTGAAGATGATGTGGCCGTTCTCAAGGATGGTCATGAGGTCTTGACGGCTACGGCCTTGAAGGATGTTGCCTCGATGGAGAGTGGATGACGTTCAGCTCACCACTTGCAGGGAAATCCAGACCAAACCAACGGACAAGAGCATCAGGCCATCGAGCTCGCTGACCCGTCCGCTGAGAGGGCGGACCAAGATCAGTGTGAGAACAAGCAACACGGATTCCATTGGATTGAGGCCAAGGATCACCTTGGTGTTGGTGAGTTCTCCAACGAAGAGCACGGTCGGAACGGTGAGGCAAAGCGTCGATAAGGACGATCCATAGAGGGTATTGAGAGATCGTTGCACTTCCCCTCGATTGGCCGCTTGGAAGGCATTTAGCGCTTCCGGAGCCACGACGAGGAGGCCAACAAGCACACCACCCAGGGAGCTTGGGAGCCCGAGGTCGCTGATGCCAATGTCGATCAGGCTCCCCATCGATTCTGCGATCAGAACCAAAATCAAGAGGCCGAGCGCCATGAGAACGCCGCTCCGAAGAGCCGAGTCGTTATCGCCATTGGATGCCTGGGTCAGCCCGTTTTTCTCCTTGGTTTTGGGCAACTCCAGCCGCTGGGAGGCCTCAAGGAACAGATTGCGGTATGAGCCGGTTTGGAAGCGCAGGAAAGCTGCGTATAGCCCAATGGCCACAACGGTGAGAAGCCAGTTGATCGGGAGGGAAAAGTTGGCTTCTGTGCTGTCAGCACTGAAATTAGGGAGCACCAACACAAGCACGCTCATCGTCGTAATCAAGTTGATGTAAGTGGAGGCACCGCTTTGGTTGACGGTGGCCATGTCTTCTGCTTGGAAGGGTTCCGTGATCCCCGCTGTTTGAAATCGCGAAGCCAAAATCAAGGTGATTCCCTTCACCCCAGTGAGCACAATCATCAACACCGAGAACATCGAATCCCGCGCCAACGTGGGATTGCTTTCGCCGCTCAACATGGTGCTGGTGACGAGAGCCAGCTCGATCAAAATCACGGAACCTGTGAGCACAAGCGTTCCAAGCGGTTCACCGAGCTTTTCGGCGAGATGATCGGCTTGGCTGGCAATGCGTCTCGCCAGCAGCAAAATCAAGAGGCTGAGTCCCCCTAATCCGCCTAAGACGAGCGTTGCCGATTGCAGCAAGAGCCAATCCAGGAGATGGGTGGTTTGGAGACCGATGAGGACAACCGCTCCAACAAGCAAGGGCCATTCTTTGCGCATCAACGCTGAGTGGGGTTCCAGTTGAGTGCCGCTTGGGTGTCGGTGAGGATCACCTCTGCTCCTGCAGCCCGTAAGGTCTGCTCGTAGTGCGCTCGCGCCTCAGATTGCCCTGGGCGTTGTAGGTGGGGAGGTGCAACCGCCAAGCTCATCCAGCGTTGTTGCGGGACCTGCTCCCGGGCTCGAATCACGGTGTTGACGTCCGCCACGGTGTCACCGAGATAGGCAATCAGCGGTGCGTCGGAACCGAGGTTGCCATCCACAAGGGTGCTTGCCAGCCTGATGAGTCCTTCTGGATCAGGTTTGTCTGGCGCATCCCCCATCGCTATCAGGGGAGGGTTCTGCAAGCGGAGACGTTGTTCCAGTAGGAAGCGAGCAGAAGGGGGCTCTGCTCCGCTAACGAATCCCCAAAGAATGTCTCGATTCGTCAGGGCTGAAAAAAAGTTTCGATCGACGAGGAGGGGCTCATCGCAAATAAATCCATCCCAAGCAAAGGGATCGCCCTCTGGTTCAGATCCGAAGTAAAAACGGCTGAAAACGTTAATCAGATCAGTGCGACTGGGTAGGGCCGCTGAATGGGAGGACGAGTTGGGTGAGGGATGGGTCAGCGCGTGCCGACGTAAAAGTTCAAGGCTTGCATCCCAGTCATTGTTCCAGCGTCCTTCACCCTTCAGGGCATCAACCGTCTCGTGACCAGGCTTCCACCCGCAGTAGTGATGCACGGTGGCCTGGAGTGCACGGCGATAGCTGCCTGCCACATCCCGAATAACGCCATCAATGTCGAGAAGCAGGATTGCTTGTGGCTTTGATCCTGAAGATTGCAGGGGGATTTGGCTTCAGCAACTGGTAAGTTAGTTCTTTGTCCTTCATCCTTGAGCCCTGACACCATGACGGTTTCCGAAGGCGCAGCCGTCGACCAGGAGGTCGCAACAGAGGCAGCAGCATCTGATGCAGCACCCCAGGCCGGCGCAACACCCGCGGGTGATGCCGCTCCCCAGGGCGAAGATGCAACTCCTAAGGGTGAAGTGTCAGATCAGCAGCAGGAGCCCAAAGAAGGTCGTCCAGTGATGCGCGGCGGCAGTGCAGCACTTGCTTCTGCCACCATCGATGCGGATGGAGTTCCCTCTGGCTACACCCCAAAAGCCGATGAAGGCCGCTTCTTGCTGAAGATTCTCTGGCTTCCTGATAACGTGGCTTTGGCGGTTGATCAGATTGTTGGCGGTGGCCCCAGCCCACTGACGGCTTATTTCTTCTGGCCTCGTGAAGATGCTTGGGAGACTCTCAAAAGTGAGTTGGAAGGCAAAAGCTGGATCACTGATAACGAGCGTGTTGAAGTTTTGAACAAGGCCACTGAGGTCATTAACTACTGGCAAGAAGAAGGCAAAGGCAAGAGCCTTGACGAAGCAAAACTCAAGTTCCCCGACGTTACTTTTTGCGGTACTGCCTGATTGGAACGGAACGAAGGCTCTTCGTTTAATGATCATGTTTTTAGCCCCGTTTCGACGGGGCTTTTTTATGTCTTTGCGACGGGGAATGTTGAATGTTGAAATCAGTTTTGGGAGACACATTCAATCCATAAAAAAGCACCCTGTTCAGGGTGCTTTTTTCAGATCCGGCGTTGTTTTTTACAACTTAGGTTGATTTGCTTGCCTGGGCGCGTGCTCTGGCTCGTTCAAAAAGCTGCTGCGCTTTCACTTTTTCAGGAGTGGAGGGCTGGCCTTCGAGCTTGGTGACAGCAGTGCGTGCAGCGGAAAGATCACTTTCAGCTGATGTGGAATCGATATTGACGCCGAGTTCGGCTGAGTTCACCAAAACGGTGACATCATCGGATTCAACTTCAGCAAAGCCACCCATCAGGGCGATGGATTGCCAATTACTATCGGTACGAACTCTTAAAACTCCAACGTCGAGCGCTGCGAGCAAGGAAACGTGGCCAGGAAGAATGCCGACTTGACCGGTGGTGCTGGGAAGGATCACCTCATCGGCCGAACCATCGAACACGCTCTGGTCTGGTGCCAGAACGCGGAGGGTGAGGGACATGGAAAGAAGACTGCGGAGAGTTGGAAAGCGAGTTGTTGATCATGTTCGGGGCGCGCAAGCGCCCCGATGGGGATCAATTGGCTTCAGCCGCGATCTTCTCGGCCTTGGCTTTGACTTCGTCGATGTTGCCGACCAGATAGAAAGACTGCTCTGGAAGGCTGTCGAGCTCCCCAGCAAGAATTTGATTGAAGCCACTGATGGTGTCTTCAAGCTTCACGTACTTGCCAGGCATTCCGGTGAAGATTTCGGCAACGAAGAAGGGCTGGGATAGGAACTTCTCGATTTTGCGAGCACGATCCACAGTCTGACGATCGTCTTCAGACAGTTCATCCAAGCCAAGAATGGCGATGATGTCCTGAAGCTCCTTGTAACGCTGAAGGGTGGATTGAACAGCACGTGCTGTGCGGTAGTGCTCATCGCCCACAACGGCTGGCTGAAGCATGGTGCTTGTGGAATCGAGAGGATCCACCGCGGGGTAGATACCCTTCGAAGCCAAGGCACGGTTCAGAACCGTTGTTGCATCGAGGTGAGCAAATGTTGTGGCAGGAGCGGGGTCGGTGAGATCGTCAGCAGGGACGTAAACGGCCTGAATGGAGGTGATGGAGCCTTCCAGTGTGGAAGCGACCCGCTCCTGAAGAGTGCCCACGTCAGTACCCAGGGTGGGCTGGTAGCCCACAGCTGAAGGCATCCGACCCAAGAGAGCAGAAACCTCAGAACCGGCTTGCACGAAGCGGAAAATGTTATCCACGAAGAGCAGAACGTCCTGCTTGTTCACATCGCGGAAGTGCTCGGCCATGGTCAGAGCTGAGAGACCTACGCGCATACGAGCGCCGGGAGGCTCATTCATTTGGCCGTAGCAGAGGGCCACTTTCGACTTGGAGAGATCGTCGGCGTTGATCACGCCGGACTCCTTGAATTCTTCGTAAAGGTCGTTGCCTTCGCGGGTGCGCTCACCCACACCGCCGAACACAGAAACGCCGCCGTGTTCTTTGGCAATGTTGTTGATGAGCTCCTGAATCAAAACGGTTTTGCCAACTCCGGCACCACCGAAGAGGCCAATTTTGCCTCCTTGGCGGTAAGAGGCGAGAAGGTCGATGACCTTGATGCCTGTCTCGAACACCTTGGGCTTGGTTTCGAGTTCAGTGAGCTTGGGAGCTTCGCGGTGAATGGGGGAAGTGACGTCGGTATTGACGGGGCCTTGCTCGTCAACGGGCTCTCCGAGCACGTTGAAGATTCGGCCCAAGGTGGCTTCTCCCACAGGGACAGAGATGGGTGAGCCAGTGTCCAAGGCTTCCATTCCGCGCACAAGACCATCGGTGCCACTCATGGCCACCGCACGGACTCTGTGGTCACCAAGCAATTGCTGGACTTCGGCGGTTAGGCCGATCTTTTCACCAGCAGTGTTGGTGCCCTCAATACGTAACGCATTGAGAATTTTGGGGAGTTTGCCGGCTGGAAATTCCACGTCCAGAACCGGTCCGATTACCTGACGGACAACGCCCTTGGAACCGGTAGAGGCAGGAGCAGCAGCGGCCATAAGTAAGGAGAAGTGAGAGGGACGCGCAACAGGACGATCCCTTCCTGAGCGGCAGAACCTTAACACCGTCTTGATGTTGCTCTCGCTGTTCGGTCACCCGCACAGGTCACCGCTGGTGCTTGACCCATGCACCGACCTAGCTTTGGCACTCATCGATCCCGAGTGCTAACTCGCGTCGATCGAGCGGCGCCGAGCGCCCTGTCCCTGCTTCTCAAATACCTATGGCAGCTGTTTCTCTCAGCGTTTCCACCGTTAAGCCTCTTGGAGACCGCGTCTTCGTAAAAATCTCTGAATCCGAAGAGAAGACTGCAGGCGGCATTCTCCTTCCTGATACGGCCAAAGAGAAGCCTCAGGTGGGTGAAGTTGTCCAAGTGGGTCCTGGTAAGTCCAACGACGATGGAAGCCGTCAGGCTCCTGAAGTCAGCATTGGCGACAAGGTTCTGTACAGCAAATACGCCGGTACAGATATCAAGCTTGGCAGCGACGAGTACGTCCTGTTGTCCGAGAAAGACATTCTTGCTGTTGTGGGTTGACCGCAATCTCTCTGAGTTTTATCTCAGAAACGACTGAATTTTCCTCTTACATCTTTTTAATCGCCTCCTATGGCTAAGCGAATTATCTATAGCGAGAATGCTCGCCGTGCTCTCGAAAAAGGCATCGACATTCTCACCGAAGCTGTCGCAGTAACCCTAGGCCCCAAGGGTCGCAATGTGGTTCTTGAGAAGAAATTTGGTGCTCCTCAAATCATCAATGATGGAGTAACGATCGCCAAAGAGATCGAGCTTGAGGATCACATCGAAAACACCGGTGTTTCTCTCATTCGTCAGGCCGCATCTAAAACCAACGATGCTGCTGGTGATGGCACCACAACGGCCACCGTTTTGGCTCATGCCATGGTGAAAGCTGGCCTTCGTAACGTGGCAGCTGGCGCCAACGCAATCACTCTGAAGAAGGGTATTGATAAGGCTTCCGATTTCTTGGTCGGGAAGATCCAAGAAAACGCTAAGCCAATTGCAGACAGCAATGCAATCGCTCAGGTTGGCACGATCTCTGCAGGTAATGACGAAGAGGTTGGCAAAATGATTGCCGACGCCATGGATAAAGTTGGTAAAGAAGGTGTGATTTCTCTTGAGGAAGGGAAATCCATGGAGACCGAGCTTGAGGTCACCGAGGGTATGCGTTTCGATAAGGGTTATATCTCCCCTTACTTCGCAACAGATACGGAACGGATGGAAGCGGTTTTGGACGAGCCCTACATCCTCTTAACTGATAAGAAGATCGGCTTGGTACAAGACTTGGTACCTGTCCTTGAGCAAATTGCTCGTACTGGAAAGCCTCTTCTGATCATTGCCGAGGACATCGAGAAAGAAGCCCTCGCCACCTTGGTGGTGAACCGATTGCGCGGTGTGCTCAATGTGGCGGCCGTAAAAGCTCCTGGTTTTGGTGATCGCCGTAAGGCGATGATCGAAGACATGGCAGTCCTGACCAACGGTCAGCTGATCACGGAAGACCAAGGTCTCAAGCTGGAAAATGCCAAGCTGGAGATGTTGGGCACTGCCCGCCGCGTGACCATCAACAAAGACACCACCACGATTGTTGCCGAAGGCAATGAGGTGGCTGTGAAAATGCGTTGCGAGCAGATCAAGAAGCAGATGGATGAGACCGATTCCACCTACGACAAGGAGAAGCTCCAAGAGCGGTTAGCCAAGTTGGCCGGTGGCGTTGCTGTTGTGAAGGTGGGAGCAGCCACTGAAACCGAGATGAAGGACAAGAAACTTCGTCTGGAAGATGCCATCAACGCCACAAAGGCAGCTGTTGAGGAGGGCATCGTTCCTGGTGGCGGTACAACCTTGGCTCACATGGCACCAATCTTGGAAGAGTGGGCAGCCGCCAACCTTTCTGGCGAAGAGTTGATCGGTGCCAACATTGTGGCCTCAGCGCTGACTGCTCCCTTGATGCGCATCGCTGAAAATGCTGGTGTGAACGGTGCTGTCGTTGCCGAAAACGTCAAATCCAAGTCCTTTAACGAGGGCTATAACGCCGCCAATGGTGACTACGTCGACATGCTTGCTGCTGGCATTGTTGATCCGGCCAAGGTGACCCGCTCTGGTTTGCAAAATGCTGCATCGATCGCTGGCATGGTGCTAACCACCGAATGCATCGTGGCTGACATGCCTGAGAAGAAAGAAGCTGCTGCTGGTGGCGGTGGTATGGGCGGCGACTTCGACTACTGACCCTAATGAGGGGGTGGAAACACCCTCTGATACGGATCAGACACCAACTAGCAACATATCTGGCGCCTTCACGGGTGCCTTTTTAATGGCGGGGGCGATCAGTTACGCAGCGTGACGCCTTCAGAGAATGAAATCTGATCAGGGTCGTTCGATTCGCCAAAGCTTGAAAAATTGTTCAGAGTGAACAATTTTTCAAGCTTTGGCTTGCGTCGGTATCTGAATACAAAAGGGCTCTTTTGTCGTCCCGTCTTCGTCGATTCCTCATCGCCCTATGGGTGGTGGCAGCACTTCAACTATTGAGTGCTGCCTTGCTTCCTGCCTACGCCGGAGAGACGGCCCTTTTGGCAGCTGACAACACCCTGATTCTGACGTCCTCGGCTTTGGTGCTGTTGATGACGCCTGGTTTGGCGTTTTTCTACGGCGGGTTTGTCCAATCTCGAAACGTACTGAACACGATGGCGATGAGCTTCGTGATGATGGGACTTGCCACGTTGGTGTGGGTCACCTTTGGATTCAGTCTTGCGTTCTCCGATGGGGGTGCCTTGCAAGCTGTGGTGGCTAATCCGTTCTCCTTTGCTTTGTTGGAGAACGTGCCTCCCGTCTGGGATGGACTGGCGATCTCAGGTCTCACCTTTGCGCTCTTTCAGGGCATGTTTGCGATCATCACGCCTGCTTTGATCTCGGGTGCGCTGGTGGAGCGGATCAGTTTCAAGTTTTGGTGTGTGTTCAGCCCGATTTGGTTGTTGCTGGTCTACGCCCCTTTGGCCCATATGGTTTGGGGTGGGGGCTTCCTTGGTAAAGATCTTGATTTCGCCGGTGGGACGGTGGTTCATATCAGTTCTGGCGTATCGGCCTTGGTGCTCGCTGGGCTGGTGGGCTCGCGCCGTCAGTGGCCTAAGGCCGTGCGTCCTCCTCACGATGTCAGTCAGATTCTTCTGGGGACGGGTCTGCTTTGGTTTGGTTGGTTTGGTTTCAACGGTGGAAGTCAGTTGGCGGTAGCCGGTGCAGAGTTGCCGTTTACGACAACACACATCTCAGCAGCCGCGGGCTTTGTGGCTTGGTCTTTGATCGAGACGTGGAGGAGTGGCAAACCCACCGTTGTTGGTAT
The DNA here is from genome assembly GCF_014279655.1 of Synechococcus sp. ROS8604. Taxonomy (NCBI): domain Bacteria; kingdom Bacillati; phylum Cyanobacteriota; class Cyanophyceae; order Synechococcales; family Synechococcaceae; genus Synechococcus; species Synechococcus sp. ROS8604. The sequence goes on along the minus strand of NZ_CP047946.1, from coordinate 2,298,709 downwards.
GGCCACAGGTGCTGTCGCTGGCTTGGTTGGTGTTACCCCGGCGGCTGGGTTTGTCACCCCCGGTGCGGGAATGGCCATTGGTGCCATCACGTCGTTGTTTTGCTTTGCCTCAGTTCAGCTCAAAGTGAGACTTCGATTTGATGATTCTCTCGATACCTATGCGGTTCACGGTGTGGGGGGGCACGATTGGCGCCTTGCTAACGGGTGTTTTTGCCAGTTCTGACTTGATTGCTGGGCATCCTGCTGCCAACGTTCTGATCGAACAGGGACGGGGTGCTCTGATTGTTGGGCAACTGCAAGCCGTCTTGGTGGCCTATGGCCTGGCAGCTGTTGGCACGTTCTTGATCGCGTTCGTTTTGAGGGGTCTGGGTCTGCGCTTCCGGGTGTCAGAAGAAGCAGAAAACCTGGGAATGATGTGCAGGCCCATGGAGAAGAGGCCTATGCCGAACGGGTTGGTTCTCCTCAATTCCAGTGAATCGCTACGGCAGCTGTCTTGATTCCTCTCGTGATGATGTCCACCTGCAAGGCCCAGGGCATCATCACGCTTCTTTAAAAAGGGTCTTCTGAATAAAGCCAGATCATTTGCGCCCCAATGGATCTGAGCAATTTCTGGCGGTAAAATGTACGCAAACGGGTCCATTTGCGCCCAAAAGCCGCCCGGAGTTTTCCACATGTATCGGCGCGAGCATCGTCATCAGCTCTCGTTCAAGGATTTCTTCCTGCCATTTGGTGGACAACTCTCAGGTGACAATCGCTGGATCAAGCTGGCTTAGCTGATCCTGTGGGACGCGCTGGAGGCCGACTATGCGGCGCAATTTTGCAAGGGCTTTGGAGCACCGGCAAAACCCTTTCGAATGGCACTGGTTGCATTGATCATCAAGGCCCGTCTCGGGCTCACGGATGAAGAACTGGTCGAGCAGATCAAGGAAAACCCATACTTCCAGTTCTTCATCGGCCTGGAAGCATTCCAGTATTCGGCGCCGTTCGATTCATCGATGATGGTCTATTTCCGCAAGCGCCTACCGGAAGCCGTTGTGAATGACTGCAATGAACGAATTGTGCGCCATGGCCCGAAAGTGATTCGCTCATCCGATTTCCAGGGCCCAGGCGATATCAATGGCAGTGGTGGTGGATCGACCAGTTCTGCAGGCCAGCCAAAATCATCCTCGCAGAAGCAGCCTAATCAGGGATCACTTTTGATCGATGCCACCTGCGCGCCTGTAGATATCCGTCATCCAACAGATCTATCACTGCTCAATGAAGCGAGGGAGGCGACTGAGATTCTGATTGATGCGATGCATCCTCAGGTCAGAGAAAGCTTTGGCCATAAGCCGCGTACGCACCGCAAACAGGCGAGGCGGCAGTTTCTTGCTGTTGAGAAGAAAAAGAGACCCCGTATCAACAAGATACGCAAGGCCATCAAGCAGCAGCTTGGCTACCTCAAGCGGAATCTGGCGAGCATCGACAGCCTGATCGCTTGTGGTGGATGCCTTCTGGCCGCCGGACGGCATATCTATCAGAAGTTGCTGGTGATCAGCGAGCTGGTCCGCCAGCAGACAATTCTCTATCACGCAGACAGTAGAAGCATCCCTGATCGCATCGTCAGTCTCGGCCAGGCCCATATCAGGCCGATTGTTCGTGGGAAAGCTCGTTGCAATGTTGAGTTTGGAGCCCTAGCCCAAAGGGCTTCCGGTTACGGTAGATCTCAATCTCTGTCAGCAGCGAGGGATTCACTTTTCTCGATCGCCTGAGTTATGACCCCTACAACGAAGGAGAAGACCTCAAGGCTCAAGCAATGGCCTATCGCCGCCGTCACGGTCATTACCCGGAAGTGATCTGTGCTGACCAGATCTCGCGCCAATCGAGCTTTCTGTCAGCGTCATGGAATCCGTTGAAGCGGCCCGCCTCTGGGACGGCCGAAGAACGATCCTTAGTTGGTAGCCGCCGAGAAGCAGCAGTTCATCGATGACCAGCGCCAAAGGAATGCCGTTGAAGGCAAGATTGGACAAGGCAAGCGGCGCTTTGGATTGGGTCTGATCCGTGAGAAGCTCGCCATCACCCAGGGTTCAATGATTGCACTGAATGTGCTGGTGATGAACCTCGAGAAGCTGCTGGAGCTTCTTTATCTCTTTTGTGCACTCTGCTGGCAACTCATGGTCTCTGCTGCACGGGCTTTGAGCTCCAACAACAGAGGGCTGAGTTATCAGGTGAACGGGGCTTGAGCATCGCTCAATTGCTGCTCAGGCCAGTTCGTTCTGCTTCATCTCTCCTGTAACTCACTTTCTCAGGAAGCCCTAAAAAAACCCTGCTGAGCCGACGAAAAAAAATTAAAACAACGGGGATTTTGTTCCAAATATATGGTCTTTAACTCGTCTTTTAAGACTCAATTCATGCGTGCGTGAACGATGAATTGACGGGATGGGATGACATTAGATTGAGCCGAGGATTTAGCTGAGCCAGCCTGCGCTCAGAATCACAGCGAGTGCGAGGAAAAATGAAAGTGTTGTCCAGGTAATGCGATTCAGCGTTGCTTCTGCACTGCTAGAGCTGGTGAACGATGAACTTCCACTTGCCGCAATACCTCCCATTCCATCCCCTTTGGGACTGTGCAGGAGAACGAGAAGAATCAGAACGGCACCACTGCCGATCCAGACCCAAGAGAGAACAGTCGTAAGCATGAGTGGATCTTACTTAAACGGGTTGTGGCAGCTTGGTCGTTGCTGGAGCTGAGGCTTCGATCGGTTCAATCAAGGAAATGCCCGTCATGGCTTCGGGTTTGTCCAAGTTGAGCAGTTGAAGAAGCGTTGGCGCAATATCGGCAAGGCCCCCATTCTCTCGAAGTCGAATCGAATTCCCGAATCCTGGGACCTTGCGTTTCTCTCCCTCGATCAAAATAACCGGCACGGGATTGGTGGTGTGTGCTGTCCAGGCCTGACCATCCGGTCCTTGCATCCGCTCAGCGTTTCCATGGTCTGCCGTGATCAGCAAGGTGCCACCCATTCGCCCAACGGCATCCAGCAACTTGCCGATGCAGCGATCAACGGTCTCAATCGCTTGCGTAGCGGCTTCCATCAGGCCGGTATGCCCCACCATGTCGGGGTTGGCATAGTTGATGACAACCAGGGAGTGTTCACCCTGCTGGATAGCGGCAACGCAGCTTTCGGTGAGCGTGTCTGCGGACATCGCAGGAGCTTGGTCGTAGGTGGCGACCCGGGGAGAGGGGACGAGATGTCGCTTTTCGCCTTGAAGGGGTTGTTCAATTCCCCCGTTCATGAAATAGGTGACATGGGGATATTTTTCCGTTTCGGCTGTGCGGTACTGCTTGAGGCCGGCATCTGCGACCACCTGTCCAAGAAGCTGATCGAGGGATTCGGGTGGGAAGACAACGGAGACTGGTAGATCCGTTTCGTATTGAGTAAACGTCACGACATCCAGCTTTGGCTGATGCACACGCTTGAAACCGTCAAATTCCGGGAGTGTGAGCGCCTGAACAATCTGTCTGGCTCGGTCTGGACGGAAGTTAAACATCAGCAACGCATCCCCATCTCGCAGTGGATCGTCGGAGACGCGAACGGGTTCTAAGAATTCGTCGGTGATGTCTTGGTCGTAGCTGCTGGTCAGTGCGGATAAGGGCTCAGCGTCGGTCCTGGCCAAGTCAGGATCCGTCAGGAGGGCATAGGCCCGCTCTGTTCTCTCCCAGCGATGGTCACGATCCATTGCCCAGTAGCGCCCGCAGAGACTGGCAATTCGTCCAATTCCATGGCTGCTGATTGCGGCTTGGATTTTGCTCAGGTGTGTCGGTGCACTTTGGGTTGGCGTGTCTCGTCCATCCGTGATGGCGTGGATGGCCACGCTCTTAAGCCCCTCTTCTGCCGCCCATTCGAGCAGTCCGCAAACGTGGTCTACATGGCTGTGTACGCCGCCATCGGAGCAGAGACCGAGCAGATGCAGGGTGCCACCAGTGCTGCGGAGACGGTCGGCGACGGTTTGAAGCGCTGCGGTGCTGCCAAGCCGCCGTTCGCGCACGGTTTCACTAATACGCACCAGCTCTTGCCGGATGATCCGACCGGCTCCAATGGTGAGATGCCCGACTTCTGAATTGCCCATCTGACCGTCGGGAAGGCCCACATGGGATCCGCTCGCTTCAATCAGGGCGTGGGGATAGGCATGCCAGAGCGCATCGATGACAGGAGTTGACGCGCTGCGGATGGCGTTGTGCTCAGTGGAGTCACAAATTCCCCAGCCGTCCAGGATCGCAAGAACCACAGGTGCAACGGGAGCGTTGCGAGGAAGATTTTGTTCGAGGTTGTTCGGTACGTTCACTCCGTCAATCTCAGTTCTTAAGTCCCTCTACAGATTCAAGTTACCTCCCTGCTGCCCAAAAGCTTCTGATTTGTGCCTTGCAGGTTTGCAAAAGCTGATCGTGCTGGGGAAAATCATTCATACACTGATCGCCTTAAAAGAAAGCGATGGCAGATCGAGACGTTGGGAATGATCGGATTGAAATTCTCTCTGCGGATGAGCTGCGAAAAACGGTGACGCGTCTGGCGTCCCAGGTGTTGGAGTCCGTGCCCAACGTGGAATCTCTGGTGTTGCTGGGGATCCCAACCCGCGGAGTTCAATTGGCGGGTGTCCTTGCTCGCTCTTTACAAGATCAGAGCGGTCACGCTGTGGCTACGGGCACTCTTGACCCCACATTTCATCGCGACGATTTAGGTCGTGTGGGTGTGCGCATGGTTCAGGCCACCGACCTGCCCGTGAGCGTGGAGGGAAGGGATGTCGTGCTCGTGGATGACGTTGTTTTTACGGGGCGAACCGTGAGAGCCGCCTTGGAGGCCATCCAGGCCTGGGGCAGACCACGGCGAGTGTCCTTGCTGGTCATGGTGGACCGAGGCCATCGCGAATTGCCAATCCATCCGGATTTTTGCGGCAGGGTCGTGCCGACGCGTCAATCGGAAACGATTGAACTGCGCCTGCTTGGTTTGGATGGGGAGGAGGGAGTTTTCCTTCGACGCGTTCATGAAAACAACCCTGAATGATCAGGCTTGCTTCACCCGGCTGGGGTTAGCTCGTCAACTCGGAAGTGGGCCTTGTAGCGACCAAAAGCCACAACAATCGGAAGCGTTGGGCTGATGGGACGCCCCTTCCAATCGTCGAGCACCTGGAAAACCTCTCCCTCACTTCCTTCCATATCGAAACTTTCTCCTCGATGTTGGGGGTGGTTGAAAACCACAACGCTGGTGGAGACGACAACCTTGTCACCCGGCTGCATGGACATCGGTTCAAGTCAGGCGATTGTCTCACGGGAAGTCAAAACAAGGCCTTAATTCTTGGCCTGACAGAGCGTCTCAGGACCGTCCTCAACGATGGTGCCGCCTAGATCGCTGCAACCGGCCATGAATGCCTCCCAGGGAGCCATGCCCTCGCGGATGTGGGCATCCACTGCCTCGTTCAATTGATTTCTCGCCACCGTGTGAGCCGGCAAGGCTCCGTGGCTGTGGTGCTCTTTCTGGTCCCTTAAATCGTCAATGGCCTGCTCGACTTCCTGACGCATGGGTTCGGCTTGGCGTTGCCACCAGGGATGATCGAGCTGGTTGAGGGCGCTGAGTGCCTCCCACCATTGTTCTTGGTTCACATGCTCTCTCAGCTGTTCCAGCTGAAGGCGATTGCGATTCCAGCTCTCCTTCAAGCCGTCACTTAAGTGACTTCCGGGGCGTCCATCGTGCTTCTCCAGCGGCTGAAGCATGGTCAATGCCTCGTTTAACTTGCCAGCGCGAAATTGAGCGAGAGCCTGTTCGCGTAGCTGATCACGCCAGCGTTTGAGCTGTTGTTGATCTTGTTCTTTTTGCTGTGGAGAGCCAACGCCTGAATTCACGAGCTGCTCTTGAAGGAGCAGAGCTCGACCTGGATCAGCCTGATCCCAGGTTTGTTGAGCGAGTCTGCGTCGACATACGGCAAGCTCTTCGGGCGCTTTCTGGCCGAGCCAACGCAAGGCAGCTAATTGTTCTCCGTAGCGCAGGCAGGCAGGCAGGTCGTTAGCTGCAAGCGCCCGACTCAATTTCCGCGGCAGCTGTTGCTCCCATAAATAAGCTCCAGCACAAAGTGCTGCGACTCCACCAAGGGTCGCCATGATCCAAAAATGTGGCAGGTGGCGACGCAGCGCCAAAGTCCAAAGCCTCTTTAGAGAAACTCCTTTCTATGGAGGGGAGAAAGGACTCTCAACGCTATGTGGACGGACTGTTCACTGCACAGTTATCAGAGTGCACGGTTCGATGGCCAAACCGGTTCTTAAATCTTCCCCGCTCATCACAAGTTGAGCATCGTCATCAAGTTGAAAAGCTAGGCGGAGGCAGTCTTCACCTGGTTGGCCAACGGGATTGAGTTGAAGACGAATGGTCTTGCTTGGAAGAGGCTGAATGGTGTCCGGAACGTTGCTGTTGTCCCTAATCGTGGGAAGCCCTCCAACGAACACCACTTCGTGACGCCGCTCGCCCTGGGGCTCACCGAGCACGAGCTCGATGTCCTGTTGATGGCTGCGACTTGCGCTCAGGTTCAGCACCAAGGGTTGAAGCGAGGGCCATGGTTGGCCATTCAGAAATAAGGGATGCCAGTGATGGGCACGACTGCGACGATCCCAGCAGCGCAAATACACGCCTTTTTGGAGGAGATCTCTGATCCTTACCCCTGGAGTGAGATTGAGAGCACCAGTGGCCACGGCTTGAACGGGTGGTGGCGTCAGCAATGGCACCGGCTGCATCGTCTCTGATAACCATTGGCGCACCAGCGGAAGATGGGCTCCTCCTCCAACGGCGACGACGGCGTTGAGGTCTTCCGGTCTGCAGCCTTGTTGGCGGGCCGAGGCCAATGTGCGATCGAGCAGCCCTTCAAGAACCTTGATCAATCCCCGGCGCTCAAACAGCGCGTGGAGTTGGTTGCGATTAAGCGACAAGGTGATGGGTTGCGCGAGGTCGATGCTGCTCGCTAACTCGCTGAGGGTCTCCTCATTTCCGACATCAGGGCTGCTCAGGCGGCATTTCAAGCGTTCAGCCGCATTCAAAAGGCTCGTCTGACTTCTCAGAATTAGATCCGGATCGTTTGGAAAAAGGTGATCCAAGATCCAGTGATCGAGATCCCTGCCACCCAAGGCGATGCCGGCTTTCCCTAAGACCCTTGCCGAGCGCAAGGTTTGCTTGCTGTTTTTGAGATCACGTCCCCGAAAGCGCAACAGCTGCGCTAGTGGAGCTGCTCTTCCCTCGCCTCCTTCTAAAGCGACAAGGGAGAGGTCCAATGTCCCCCCGCCTAGGTCCACCACCAACAACTTGGAGCCTGCAGGCAGTCCTGCGCCCATGGCCGCGGCTGTTGGCTCATCCACGAGAGCCACCTCATCAACCGGAAGGATCGTGCAGGCCTGCAACAGCCATTGGCGATAACCAAGCGCCTGATCCACTGGAGCTGTGAGCACCAGCCGCTTCACCGACACGGTCGTGGGTAGGCGTTTCCAGATCTGGTGCAAAAGAATCTCGCCAGCTTGCTCAGGGCTGAGGGGATGTGCTGGAAGGTCGGTTTTGTCTAAGACGCCGATCCAGCGCTTGAAGTCGCGATGAAGTTCCGGGGATGTGCCATCGGAGAGTCCGCTGTCGAGGACTTGCCGGCCAACGAGAGGCTGATGGTTGGAAAGAGCGTTGCTCCAGATGAGGCTCGGGACTTCCCCCGGTCGTTGACTGATCGGGGCGAGATCGAGGAGTTGGGGGGGGGAGGCGCTGCCGTCGTGAAAGGCCACCACCGTATTGGTGCTCCCAAGGTCGATGGCCAGTGTTCCTTGAAGAGAAAGATGAAGGTTTTGTTCGTCCTTTAGGGGCTGATCCTCAGCCATGGCCATCTTGATAAGGAGTTAAGGCTACGGGGCCTAGCGATGGATCGGTTGAGCCGCTTGGTGTTTTCCTTCTACAGGGAGGACCCAGAGATTGAAGCTGAGTTGGAACCGTTACGTGATTGCCGGATGTCCCGTAGTTGGGGATGCATTCGTATTGAGTGCATGGATGGGAAGCACCTTGAAGAGGTGAGTGGTTTGATGACGCACCTGAGACGTCCACTCCTCGCGATGGGGTTAGGCCGCCAGATCGTTTTGCGAGTGCCGGGTCGTCCCCAACGCGCTTATCCCATGCAGGTTCCGTTTCACAGCGATTTGCTCACATAGAGTGAAGTGTCGATGACTAGATGGGAATGATTTCTGCAGGTGTGGACTCAAAGGACCTCGCGAAGCGGGGTGAGAGCTTGATTCGTCAGTCCACCAACCGTTATCTGACAACAGTCAAAATCGCTTTTCGCGCTAAGCAGCGACGTTTTGACGACTTCGACGGGCTTTTAGAGGAATCCAGTGTGAAGCCGGTTCATCGCGCAATCGTTGAGCTTTCCGACGAGCAGGATCAGCCTGATCTCCTGCCTGGATGATCCAAGAGGAGGGGCCTGGCTGGCGTCTCGCCCGTGATTTCAGCCGTGACGGCTTTCCCTTCCTCATCGGAGGGGAACTTTGGGCTGTCGAGCTTACTGAGATGGAAATGAAGGGGCTGCAGGCCCTTCTTGTTGAGCTCGACCATCAACACAAGCTGATTTGTGATCAGTTGATGGAGGAAGAATCCATCACCTTGGAGCTGGAACAGCAGGAGTGGTGGGGGTGCCTTGATGGCACCCGTGACCACTGGGGGCTGCGTGTGGTGCTTCAAGGCAAGGGGATGCGGAGTCGAGGGCTCGAGGGCGCTTGGCCTGCTCCAGCGGCTCAAGCTTTCCTGGCTGCGCTGAGAACGGTTTGGGATTGAAGATTTTATTAACTGGTCTAATCAATCAGGATTGATTGATTTCTCCACGTTGGGACAGCCCCATTGCACAGCTTTTCCACAGGCTCGCTGGCTGTTTTGAGTGGAGGCCTTCGCCTTGTGGAAAAGCATCGGTTTCGGAGATTGTGTGCTATTGCCCGAGTGCGGCAAGTGGACTCCCTTGAGAAGGGAAAACACTTGTCCTGGACTGCTCTTTTGGCCTAGGTCGCAGGGGCGGAGTGGTTGGCAATGGCCTGCGCGGCTTATGTTGACGGCCCCTTGTGATTGTGGAGAACAGGCCATAGATTTGGGGCGTCGTGATGAGGGACGAGGAGTGATTCAAGGCCAATTGGTGACTGATCAGGTTGTTGAGTCCGTTGCAGTTGGTGCAGGCCAAGCAATGCCTGAGCCCATCCAGGGTGAAGACATCGTCAGTTTTCAAGCTGAGATGCCCCTGCCTTTGCACCAGGCCATGGCGGACTTTATTGAGCGTTGTCCGAATTGGGATCAGTACCGACTCGTGCAGGCCGCTTTGGCGGGATTTCTTGTTCAGAATGGGGTGGACTCCAGAGAGCTCACCCGCCTTTACGTCGGCAAAATGTTTCGTCGCGACTCCCTTCGCCAAGGCGTTTGAGTCCGGCAACTGGCCATCAACAAGAGGGCGCTAAACGGAAGACTCAAGAGCAGCCCAAGGCTCGCGGCCATGAGGCCAAGCAAGTTGATTCCTAGAAGAAGTCCCAGCAAGGCCATAACTTTGAGGCGATTGGCCTGAACGAGTTTGCGACTGTGCTCCATGGCTCGGAGTGGCCGATAGCCGTGATGGATCAGCAACGGAATGGAGAGCAGTTGGCCAATCATCCAGATGGCGATGCTGACACCACCCAACAGGAAGGCCAAGCTGGCAAGAACGCCGCTATGGGGGGCCAAAAACTGACTCAAAAGACGAATCGAGCTGATCCCTCCAATGCCGATGAGGACCTCTAGAACCACGAGGCCGCAGGTCTGCTTTAGAAGCCAAAAAAATCGGCGTCTTGCCGCGGGTTGCTCTGGGTCTCGATCCAATCCCCCTGGTAAGTGTTCATCTGCCAGCTGCAGAAGCGCTAAGAGGGGCGCGAGCGGAACAAGGGCCGCCATCACGAGCACAAGATCGCCCGTGTATTGAAGGAAACGATTGCTGCTGAGTTGGAGATCTCGTGCGATCACCCCTAAGCCCGTCAGGCTGATCAGCATCAAGGCTGTCAGTCCGATGAAGGACCAGGGCGCTTTCCTGAAGCCAATCCAGGCCCTGGGAATAATGGTGGCAATCGGCAGTCGCTCAGTAGAAATCCTTCCGAGCGGATCATTGAAGTGGTCCAAGTCTCTTTAATAAATCCATCGCGATTTCTGTGTCAACCGGAAGAATGGACAAGCGATTTCCGCGACGAACGACGGTTAGCTGGTCTGCTTGGTAGGACTCGCGGAGATCATCTAGGGTCAGCATGTCAGAAAACTGGCCGCGATAGGCAAGTTTCACGCAATCCCAGCGTGGAGACTCTTGCTTGGAGGCTGGATCGTTATATTTAGAACTGACATCAAACTGGGTTGGATCGACAAGGCCCGTTTCTGTAACTTCCATGAGACCAACAATTCCTGGAGGTTTACAATTCGAGTGATAGAAAAAAGCTTGATCTCCGACCTTCATCTTTCGCATGAAGTTTCGGGCTTGGTAGTTTCTGATTCCATCCCATAGTGTAACTTTTTCATCCCTTAAATGTTCAATGCCGTAAACATTTGGCTCGCTTTTCATGAGCCAGTAGGAGGCTTTATTCATGATGAAAAGTTTGAAGAGGCGGGATGATGGGGGTGCATTACTCAGGTCGTATGCGCGGCATTCTTTGAAGATTGCCCCGGGAGTCAATCGATTTTAGCTGTTCGTGCCGATCAATCCAGCGTGGTTGCCACGAATACTCGTTCTTATTCTTGGAAATGCATTGATTAAATGTCTCTATCTTCTTGTGGTGTTGATTGGCTAATGGCTTTATCTGATAAGTGAAATGGCTTTAAGTAAAAGAGGGGCCATCATCATTATCTCCCTCGTTTTGTTCGAGTCCGTCTGCTTGGGGGAAAGGGATCTGTCTTGCTTAGAAGAAGGGCTTTTCGCCCTTTCAAGGAGAATTCTTGAAGGAAGCACAGGTTGTTTCAACTGGCTCAAACCTTTGCCCGTTCGTGTTGGGCTGAAGCCCTAAGCGTTCGAGAGCTTCGACGGCGTCAATTTTGTCAGAGTTGTAAAGAAAGCAAGTCTGTTGATCTTTGGCTTCCTTGGCGTTGCAAGACACCAAGAAGACAAAGAGGACGAAGGGTAGAAGGCGTTTTGATGTCTTCATTCAACGAATTTAGGGTATGCGCCTGGTGCTTGTCTGGATTTTCGAGAGAATTGTTTGCTGTGCTGAGAAAGGATCGCAGGAGTCGAACTCTGGGTTGTCTGGACTTCGAATGGATAGGGTCTTCACTGTCTTAGTAAATATTTTTTAAAAGCTTTCTAGCGTACCTTGATCCTGATAACCTTGATTTAGAAGGCTATGGATTTGCCAGGTAAACCGCTCGTATGGGCTTAGTTTGCTCGCGTTGATGGGCTATGAGAGTATTGCTTAATCATCTCCCTAAAGTGATTGCCGCGTGCTTCAAAATCCCTGTATTGATCGAAGCTTGCGCAGGCGGGTGATAACAGCAGAGAGGCGGCATTTCTGTTTTTCCCTTGCTCAATCGCTGCTGTCACGGCATCCGTCATGGTGGAGTGAGATGTCAAGTCTCCTGTATAGCCGGAGCCGCGAATCAGGCCTGATAAAACATCTCGATCACTTCCGAATAGGGCGATGGAGCAAACCTTGCCTTGAAGCAATTGCAGCCATCCACTGGCATCGCCTTGTTTAGACAATCCACCGGCAAGCAAAATGATTGGGCCTGGTACGGCTTGAAGTGCAACGGCAGCCGCGTCGTAATTCGTGGCTTTGCTGTCGTTGAAGACGTTCATTCCGTGGAGCGATCCCAGATTCTCTAGGCGATGGGGCACTCCAGGGAAACTGCGCAAGCCGCGCTCAATCGCTTGCGGCTCTAATCCAGCTTGCAAGGCAGCTGCGGTGACGAGCAGCATGTTTTGGCGGTTGTGTTCGCCAGGCATGGCTAGAGCATTGGCTGGAAAGAGGGCACCTTTTTTATTGCAAACGAAACCCTCTGGGTTCACCCAAAGCTCAAGATTGAATGGCTCATGGTTCGTTTGTGCAGAGCTAACCCACTGGGCATCCGGCCAGTGAGCCTGCCTGCTCTTTAGGTCGGTGTCGTCGGCATTGAGAACGGCATGCTTGGAGCGTTGAAGCAGGCCTTGTTTGATGTCTCGATAGGCAGCCATGGAGCCGTGCCGTTCCAAATGGTCGGGCGTCAGCGTGGTCCAAATGCCGATGGTTGGTCTCACTTCATTCGCCGATTCAATTTGGTAGCTACTCATCTCCATCACGATCCAATCCGGTTTGGTTTGGGATGGATCCATGCATTGCAGCCCTAATTCGGCGGCGGAATGGCCCACATTCCCCGCCATCGGCGCATGCAGTCCGGCTTGGTTGAGAACGTGATGCAGCAAGTGCGTCACGGTGGTTTTGCCATTGGTGCCGGTGATTCCAATCCAAGGGCAATCGCGAAGGGCTTGCCAAGCCACGGCCATTTCACCTCTCACCGTCACGCCGTGGTTGCGTAGCTGCATCAAGGTGGGATGGTCCCAAGGGATCCCTGGGCTAATCACCACTTGCTCAACTTGATCTAGCCAAGGTTGAAAGCTGGAAAATTCCAGAGGGCATCCCAATTCGGTTTGGATGCCTTGATCGCTTAGTTGTTGGGCTTTGGATTGTTGTTCGGGACCGTTATCCCTTTCGAGAACAACAACCTGATGACCTTGGGCATGAAGAAGGCGCGCTGCGCCGACCCCGGAGCGGCCAAGCCCCACGATCAAGCTGCATGCCATTGTCCTACTCCTGTCCCTAAAGGGAAGTGGGCGATACTGGAATCGAACCAGTGACCCCTACCGTGTCAAGGTAGTGCTCTACCTCTGAGCTAATCGCCCCCAATTCTCAAATTTGTCCTTTGAGACGGGTGGTTGATAAATGGCTCAACCAGGCACTGAAGTTAGCAGTTGGAGTGCCCTCAGAATTCCCTCCACTTATTGGCGGAGGATGTCAATGCGCCATCGCTCCCGTTTCGTGCGTTCGATGTTCATGACCTCGATGCTGCCTCTTTCTTGAAGTTGCAGGCGGTCTCCCACTTTTAAATCGCGACTTGCCAGCCGCACCGGTTCCCAGTTGAGGCGCAACCGCCCGTCCTTAATTTGTTTCACGGCCTTTGAGCGAGAGATGCCAAAGCCGGCAGAGGCAATGGCATCAAGACGGCATGAAGCTTCAACGCTGCTCAAGCGGCGAGCAGCCCGCTGAATAGGCCATTGCAGGGCCTCGAGTGGCCAAGATTCGCAGGCGATCATCACCTCGCGAACGCTGCCTCGCTGGCCTTGCAGCAGGGCCGCGGCCTCCGGAGTGCAAATGGCCTGAGCACCCCTGTCTCCACGGATCCATAGATCACCGAGAGCCGCGTCATCCACCCCGATGCCTTGCAGGGCCAGGCGCATCTCGTCGGGTGAGGTTGGGTCGAACAGGAAGTTTCCCTCCACGTTGAGACCCGCCAAAGGACAAGGGGGCTCAGGCTCTGGGGACGCCGCATGTTGGATGAGCAACCGTTGTCGCTCGGCTCCTGGGTAGCCGCCATTACGGCTGATCTTCAGTTCTGCCAGGGCCCCAAGCTGATGGGCATCTTCCAGCATGAGGGCTGAGAGAAAAGGACTCCATCGGGGTTGCCAGGTCTTCAGAACGTCTTCCGCAATGTCGATCAAGGCGGCCATCGTTGTGGGATGCCTGCAGGACCGAAGCAGCGCGTCGCGAGGGAGGCTCATAGTTCGCTGAGCCGAACCACTTGCTGGGGACGTGCCTTTTGGACGGTTTGCCAAGGCAATTCCAACCCGGGCCTCGTTTCTAGAAGCAGGAGCCAGCAGCCTTCGAGGTGTCGATTGCGCAGGATTCTTACGCCATCCTCGTTTTCCGACGGCACGCTGGCGGCGGCGGCATAGCTGCCCATCAGGCCCGACCCCATGCCCAATAATCCCCCAATAAAGGCTGCACCCCAGGGACCAAAGCTCGCAAACGTATCGAGCGTGGTGATCTGGGTGAAGGTGGCGCCGGCGAAAAACCCGAAGGGCATCAACCAGCGTGCCATCGACTTTTGACGGAGACTGCGGGCCAGATTGGGGTTGAGCAGGTCCACATCGTCCATCGCCTCAGCAGGGAGATCAGAACCAGAGGCGGATTCTTGCTGCTGTGGCTCAGCGCCTTTCCCGGGGGCGGGTGCGACGAGGGCGACGCGAAGCAATGGCGTGCCTAACTCTTGGAGCGACAGGCGAAGACGGTCGGCAGCAGTGCGCTCATTGAGAACCAGAACGCAAACGGGCATCAAACATCAGCAGCCGAGCTTTCATTCTCGCTCGGAACTGTTGCCCCTGGAGCCGATTCTCTTGGAACTGTTTGGGCTGGAAGACACTTGGAAAAGACCGTTCGGGCTGATCTCTACAGTTAATGGTGGCTTTCTCCCGCCGCTGGATGACAAAAGTTCTCGTTTCAGACCCCATTGATCAGGCGGGGCTCGACATCCTTAGCCAAGTGGCTCAAGTCGATCAGCGCGTTGGGTTGTCACCGGAAGAGCTCAAATCGATCATTGGCGATTACGACGCCCTGATGATCCGTTCGGGCACCCAGGTCACAGCGGATGTGATTGAGGCTGCTGATCGGTTGCGGATCATCGGCCGTGCGGGTGTGGGGGTCGACAACGTGGATGTGCCTGCGGCGACGCAGCGCGGGGTGTTGGTGGTGAATTCACCCGAGGGCAACACGATCGCCGCGGCGGAGCATGCGCTTGCGATGTTGCTGTCGGTGTCTCGTCACGTGCCCCAAGCCCACGGTTCGATGCGGTCTGGAGCCTGGGATCGCAAAAAATACGTGGGGAATGAGCTCTATAAAAAAACGCTTGGCGTGGTGGGGTTGGGCAAAATTGGCTCCCACGTCGCTCGCGTCGCGAAAGCGATGGGTATGGAGGTGATCGCGTTTGATCCGTTCATCTCCGCAGAGCGTGCCCAACAGATGCAGGTGCGGCTCACCACTCTGGAGGCTCTGTTCCAGCAGGCCGATTACATCACCCTGCACATTCCGCGTACGCCGGATACAGAAAATCTGGTCAATGCCGAGCTGTTGCGCACGATGAAAAGTACGGCACGGATTGTGAATTGTGCGCGCGGTGGAATTGTCGATGAGCCTGCGATCGCGGAAGCAATTGAATCCGGAGTGATCGCTGGAGCCGGTCTGGATGTGTTTGCATCTGAACCGCTAGCTCCAGACTCCCCTCTGCGCGCTGTGGAGCGAGGTCTTGTGTTGACCCCTCACCTCGGAGCGTCCACGGAAGAGGCTCAAGAAAATGTGGCGGTTGATGTCGCCGAACAAATTCGTGATGTGTTGCTGGGACTGCCTGCCCGCAGCGCCGTGAATATCCCAGGCCTCAGTGCCGAGATCATGGAGCGCCTCAAGCCCCATCTCCAGCTGGCCGAAACGCTCGGTTTGCTCGTGAGTCAACTCAGTGGCGGGCCGATTCAGGAGTTGGAGGTGCGTTTGCAAGGCGAATTCGCCAGCCACCCCTCACAACCCCTGGTAGTGGCGGCTCTGAAGGGCTTGCTCAGCACGGCACTGGGAGATCGGATTAACTACGTGAATGCATCGTTGGAGGCCAAGGGCCGCGGCATTCATGTGCTGGAAATTAAAGATGATGCCAGCCGTGATTTTGCGGGTGGGTCTCTGCAGCTCACCACTCGCGGTGGTCAGGGAGGTCACAGCGTGACCGGTGCGGTGTTTGCAGATGGTGATTTACGCGTGACCAGCATTGATGAATTCCCCGTGAATGTTCCGCCAAGCCGTCACATGCTGTTCACCAGGCACCGCGATATGCCAGGCATCATTGGTCACCTCGGCTCCCTTCTTGGTGAGCACAACGTCAACATCGCTTCCATGCAGGTGGGGCGTCGCATCGTGCGTGGGGATGCCGTGATGGTTCTCAGCATTGATGACCCGATTCCTCCCGCTCTGTTGACCACCATTCACAGCATTAACGGCATTCAGGAAGCCCACCCCGTCACGCTGTGATGTGGTGGCGCCTTTCCCTGCCCCTGCCTCCAGTCCTTGAGGAGTCCTTGCTTTGGAAGCTGGAGTCCCTTGGGCTGCATCGCTTGGCCGTTCAACATGCCCCTGAGTCGCCAGATCAGCGCACGTTGCTGGCATGGCTACCAGCGTCGGAGTGGCCGCAAGATCAACGTGACCAGTTGCTGAACAGCCTTCGCCCGATGGCGGCCACGTTCGGACTGGCCTTGGCAGAGCCGCTTTGGGAGGAGTTGGCCGACGAAGACTGGAGTCTTAGTTGGAAAAAGCATTGGCAACCCGATCCCGTGGGTCAGCGCTTGTTGATCCTTCCGGCATGGCTGCAGGTCCCTGAAGAGCACGCCCACCGCTTGGTCTTGAAGATGGACCCTGGAAGTGCTTTTGGAACCGGCAGTCATCCCACCACCCGCCTCTGCCTTGAAGCGCTTGAGGCGATGCCTCCACGCGATCAGCGGGTGGCTGATTTGGGCTGTGGGAGTGGAGTGTTGGGCTTGGCTTCCTTGGCCCTTGGCGCGCGTGAGGTGTTTGCGGCTGATACCGACTCATTGGCGGTTCGGGCGACCACAGACAATGCTGGCCTGAACGCTTTGACAGCCGAACAACTTCGCGTCAGCCATGGATCGATCGATGCGCTCGCGGCCCTGTTGAACGGAGAGGAGGCGGATTTGCTCCTCTGCAACATCCTTGCTCCGGTGATCGAAGCTTTAGCCCCGCAGTTCGCTTCGGTGCTCAAGTCCACAGGCCGCGGCCTGCTGAGTGGTTTGTTGGTGGATCAGGCGCCTCGGCTGATTGAGGTTTTAGCTGAATGCGGCTGGCAGGCAAGGCCAATCGGGGAACAAGGACGCTGGGGCCTGCTCGAAATCAAGCGACTCATTCAATAAGCCCTTCTTATCAATGCTCCGTCTTTGATTGGGCTTGGACGGAAAACCCTGATGAATCCCGTATCAAGGTGTCTGTCCGATGTAGAAGGGTTCGGTCCAGCAGGTTCAGATCGATTCGATCTCTGCGCATTACATCCATCCATGGCTTCTTATAAGGTCACCCTGGTCAGCGAGAGCGAAGGCCTCAACAAGACCATCGAAGTTCCTGACGATCAGTACATCCTCGATGCTGCTGAAGAGCAAGGTATCGATCTCCCCTATTCCTGCCGTGCAGGCGCTTGCTCCACGTGCGCAGGCAAAATCACTGCCGGCACCGTTGATCAGTCCGACCAGAGCTTCCTTGACGACGACCAGATCGAAGCTGGTTTCGTTCTGACCTGTGTGGCCTACCCCACTTCAGATTGCACCATCAAAACTCACGCTGAAGAAGAGCTGTATTGAGCTCTGCAGCTTCGAGCTGAGGTCTCCTATCCGAGCGATCTTTCTGCCACCCCTCGGGGTGGCTTTTTAATGTGATGACGGCTCTAAGTGCTTGATCATCCCTGTGAAACCTGTTCCTGCTCTGCGTTCTGATGTACAGGCACTGCTGGAGCACGGAACGGTGCATGCCAGTCCAGGCGGACAGTACAGCTTTCGGGTGATTGGACCCTGTTGTCGTCTGTTTGATCGTGAGGAGCTGCCCTGGCCCTGTTGTCGCTTGGCTTGGCGTAGCAAAGAGCCGAGTTGGCGTCGGGTGGGTCGCCGGTTTGTTCCAGATCTTGCTTCCAGGCGCTGCCCTTCCTATTCCGTTGAGTTGCTCCAGCCGGGATCTCGCCCTACGGCCACGCTCCTGACGCTCTTTTCGATGTGCTTGACGCCTGAGTTGCAGGAGTGGTGGTACAGCCGTCAACCGAAGTCCATGGCTGCTGACAATGATTCACCTGCCGAGCTTTCTGGATCAGAGCCTTTCACGGAGGACACTCCATAAAAAAGCCTGCTCCGAAGAGCAGGCTGAGCGATAGAGCAGGCTGAGCGATTGGGAACTTGTTTGGGCGTTAGAAGTAGATCTTGCCGCCGCCCCATTCGACACCCAAGACTTTGGGGGCCACCAGGATGTATCCGGACATCAGGCGGAGATCTTCATCGGTGAGATCGCGCATGGCGGGATAAAGATCGCGACTGCGCATGCTGGGATGCAAATCGGCGATGCTGTATTCCCCGTCGTAGGACGTGGGGTCTTGGAGGTAATCCACGAGAGACGCGACGTTGTCACGGGCTGGAGTGGCCAGCGCAAGCGTTTCAGTATCCAGGCCCACATTCTGGTTGGTTTTGGTGATGCCGCCGGCGTGGCAGGTGCCGCAGCTGACGTTGAACACCTTCCGCCCTGTCTTGATTTCTTGCTCACTGAAGGTGACCAGGGCGCCATCGCCGTCAGCTGGCACCGTGAGAATCTCGGCATCCCACTGGGCGGCCTGGGCGGGGGCGCTGATCAACAGTCCAAGCAGCACTGGCAGGGCGATCAACAGTCGATTCAAGGATCGACGCAATGTGGAGAAAAAAGAGGCCATGAAAGATGTCAGAGACTGACGTAGACAGCGCACCAAGTCCTTGTATCACGGGGTGGGATGCGGATGAGCCCCTTAAGGGTCTAGTGATCACGAACTGTTGCAGCGCGCGCCCACGGATTAAGAGGGATGGACGTCCACATTGAGGAAATCCTTGGCCAAAATCGTGTTCGGAAAAATGGCCCTGGCTTCTGCCACCAAATCGTCTGCGGTGACTGCGTTTCCAGGGGCATAGCGCGGGCTGAGGTGGGTCAGCGCTAACTGCTTGACGCCGGCTTCAGCAGCGGTCTGTGCCGCCATGGTGCTGGTGGAGTGTTGTCTTTTGAAAGCCATATCGGCTTCGGCGTGGGAGAAGGTTGATTCATGGATCAGCAGGTCGGCTCCCTGAGCCAACTGCACCGCTGCTTCGCAGAAGACGGTGTCGGTGCAATACACAACGCTCACACCCGGTTGTTCTGGCCCGCATAAGGTCCGGCCATCGATGGTTCGACCGTCCTCCAGCGTGACCGACTCACCGCGCTTTAGGGCGGCGTACACAGGCCCTGGCGGGATTTGGAGCTCTCTCGCTTTGTCGATGTCAAAACGTCCTGCTCTTGGCTTTTGTTCGGCTCGATAGGCGTAGGCCGGAACGCGATGGTTGAGGGGGGCCGCGGTCACGATCAGATCGTCGTCTTCAAACACAACGGTGTGTTGTTCAGCCGCTTCGCGCACGCGATGGATCGCCAGCGGATAGCCGATGCGGGTTGAACTCGTGCGCAGAACCCCTTGGAGATACGCATCCAAAGGATCAGGGCCGTAGAGATCCACCCCATTGCTTGTGCCGCCCAGCCCCAAACTTGCCAGCAGCCCAGGCAGTCCGAAGACATGGTCGCCATGCATGTGGGTGATGAACACTCTCCTCAGTTGGGAGAGGCGCAAATCGCAGCGCAAAAATTGATGTTGGGTTCCCTCTCCGCAATCGAACAACCACAGCTCCGATCTCTGCGGCAAACGCAGTGCCACAGACGAAACATTGCGACCCCGGGTGGGCACGCCTGAACTGGTTCCAAGAAAGGTGACCTGCACGTTTTAACGCGCTGAGCCATCAAATCTGCCACGGGGACCTAGCCGCTTCCGAATCATCAGGTCACACTGAGCTGCCTGGTTTCAGCTTGCAGTGCTCACACGTACGTCAGCGTTTTTTTCTGTGCTGACTGCTGCCTTGGCCATGCCGATTGCTGTGATGGCGGTCAGCTTCGAGCAGCGGGTTGTGCAGGCGGCACAGGAGCCGTCGATGCGAGTGCTGCTGTCACAAGCCTCGGTGGTGCGTCTGCGCGCTGATGCAGATCAGCCTTTCTTGGTGCGAGGTCTGGGCCGCGGCGATCAACGCATGCGCTCGATGGAGGTCAGTCTGAGATCCGGGCGCCTCAAGATCAGTGGTCAGATGAGTGACGGCTCGGCTCGCTCCCTGTCAGCTGGCTCTGCGATCGAGGTGCAAAGCAATGACCCCCGCGGCATTTGGCTCGGCTCTCGCCGTTATCGCGGCCGGTTGCAGTTTTTAGTGCGTGGCGGCCAGGTGCAGGTGGTGAATCACATTGGGATTGAGACCTATTTAGCCAGTGTTGTGGGGAGTGAAATGCCCCATCGTTGGCCACTGCCGGCCTTGCAAGCGCAGGCGGTTGCGGCGCGCACCTATGCCCTCAGGCAGCGCGGGAAGACAGGAGACTTTGATGTCAAGGCCACCGTCTCTAGCCAGGTTTACCGCGGGGTTGAATCCGAAACCCCCAGCACAATCGAAGCCGTGGAAAGCACTCGCTCGTTGGTTTTAGTCCATGCCGGCCGGCTGATTAACGCTGTGTTTCACAGCAGCTCTGGTGGTGCAACGGAACCCAGTGGTGAGGTTTGGCGCAGTCAACTTCCCTATCTGGTCAGCGTTGCGGATCACGATCAACACAGTCCGGTGCATCGCTGGAACAAACGGTTTGATGACGATCAGCTGCGCGATCTCTTCCGTGAAACTGGAGGTGTCAAGCGCTTGCAGGTGCTCAAGAAAAGCTCGACGGGTCGGGTGCGTTCGGCGCGTGTGCAGGGTCCACGAGGCTCTTTGCTGCTAACGGGGAGGGAGCTGCGCAAGCGTCTCGGTCTCAAAAGCACGATGGTTCAATTCGAGCTCATCAATGGCTCGGTCGAGCCTCCAACGGCATCGACTCACACAGCTACTCGGACAACGTCTTGGACAGCCTCACAATCCGGCTCTCAAGCAGCTCCGCCTTTGATCGGTCTGTGGCAGGACTCTGCGAGTGGTTCTGACAACACGGGTCCTGCCACCACATCCAGCCCCCCGAGTCGACTGGCGTCTCTCCTGCCACCACCACTACCGCCACCACTCCCCCAACGCAACCCTTCAGCCTTCAACCGTCCACGTCTTGATGTCAGGGAGGGCGAGTTGGTGCTCGAAGCCCGTGGTCAAGGCTTTGGACATGGGGTTGGGATGAGTCAGTGGGGAGCCCATGGTTTGGCTCTTCAAGGTGCTGATTTTCGTCAGATTCTTTTGCATTACTACCGCGGTGCAGAAATTCGCCCTTATCGCTCCAGCGATGATCCAGCTGTGGCGCTTCGGCTCCGTTCAGAGTCAGCCTGGTGGGGTTGATGACAATGGCCGTTCATCGTGCTCAAGATCTCGGACACGACCACGATCAGTCGCAAGCGCAATCCGCTGCAGCTCATGGAGGCTGTGGTTGATCAGCTTGAGCAACGCTTGCTGGCCTCTCTTGAGTCAGAGGCGTTTCGGCCCCTCGGTTTGGCGACTGGACGCACCATGGAGCCCCTCTATGCCGCCTTGGTCTCTCGTTTAAGGGATTGGCCTACGAATCGTTTAGAGCTTTTGCGTCAGCACTGGCGCAGTTTCAACCTTGATGAATATGTGGGTTTGGCAGCGGAGCATCCCAGCTCTTTCTCCGCCTTTATGGGACACCACCTGGTGGGGCCTCTAGGCCTGGATCCTGCTCAGGTCTCGCTGCCAGATGGAGCGACTGCCGACCCTGAAGCAGCCGCTGATCGCTATGCAGCCGCTATCCGTAGCGCCGGGGGGATTGACTTGCAGCTGTTGGGATTGGGCAGCAATGGCCATGTGGGGTTTAACGAGCCCCCCTGCGGTCCAGAGGTGCGTTGTCGCGTGGTCAGGCTCAGCTCCAGTACGCGATCTCAAAATGCCTCTGCGTTCCAGGGACGTCCGGGGTTGGTGCCCGAGCAAGCAATCACCCTTGGCCTTCAAGAGATCTTGGCGGCGGATGAACTTCACCTGATCGTGACGGGTGCATCCAAGGCGGGGATCCTGCGCAAGGCTTTGGATCGTGATGGTGATCCAGAGGTGCCGGCCAGCTGGCTACGGCGTCACCCAAGGCTTTGGTTGTGGGTGGACGATGCGGCATGGGGTGAGGAAGGACCGTGAACCGATGACGGCGACCCAATGGAACTTTTGGATTGACCGTGGCGGAACCTTCACGGATCTCGTTGGTCGCGCCCCCAGTGGTGAGCTTGTGGTTCGCAAAGTGCTCTCAGAGCAAGCGATCGATTGTGGTGATCCCGCTGTTCGTGCCATCCGAGAGCTGATGGGTTTACCTGCGGCAGCTCAGATTCCGCCAGGTTTGATCCAGGAGGTGCGCTTGGGGACAACCGTGGCGACCAATGCCCTGCTTGAGGGGGCAGGGGAGCCAGTTCTGTTGATTACCAACCAGGGTCTGGCGGATTTGTTGTTGATTGGTGATCAGCATCGCCCTGATCTGTTCGCTCTAGAGATTCCAGTTCGGACGTCGCTGGCCGTGGCGGTTGTTGAATCCAGAGGGCGATTGAATGCCGATGGAGAAGAGGTAGAACCGCTTTGCCTCGATGCCGACCTGGAGACGCGGCTCCGCGCTCATCGGAGTGCCGGTATCAACGCCTGCGCCATTGCCCTGATGCATACCTGGCGTGAGCCAAGCCATGAGAGGCGACTGGCGGCATTCGCCCGATCGGTGGGCTTCACCACGGTGGTTTGCTCCCACCAGGTGAGCCCATTGCCGCGCTTGGTTCCTCGGTCTGAGACCACCGTCGTTGAGGCGGCGGTGGAACAGGTGCTCTTTCGTTATCTCCAGCAAGTGATGCAGTCCCTTGGAGGGCAGACACGCCTGCGGGTGATGACCTCCAGTGGCGCCTTGCAAGGTCTTGATCAACTGTTCGCGAAGGACACGATTCTCTCTGGGCCCGCTGGAGGGATGGTTGGGGCGGTTGCCGCAGCAGAGGCTGCTGGTTTGGCAGGTCAGGCGCTTGTCGGTGTGGACATGGGTGGCACCAGCACCGATGTGTTTTGTTTGCCAGCAGGAGCCTCTGATAAGGACTGGGAGCGCAGTGCGGAGACCAAAATTGCCGGCCTCGAGTTGTCTGCTGCGCGACTTCCGATCCAGACCGTCGCCGCAGGTGGGGGCTCGATCATTGATACCGATGGCGATCGTTTGCAGGTGGGTCCTCGCTCTGCGGGCGCAAACCCTGGACCCGCTTGCTACCGCTGTGGTGGCCCCCTAACCATTACCGACGCTCATCTTTATCTGGGTCGTTTACAGGTGGAGGCCTTCCCCGCTGTGTTTGGTCCGGCGGCTGATTTGCGTCCGGATCTGGAGGTGGTGCGCAAGCGCTTCGGGGAGCTTGCTTGCCAATTGGGACGGGATCCTGAGTCGCTTGCGGAGGGGGCGCTTGACCTGGCCGTGGAAACGATGGCTGGTGCGATTCAGCAGGTGTCGTTGCTGCGGGGTCATGACATCCGTGCTGGAGCTCTTGTGGCCTATGGCGGAGCGGCCGGGCAATTGGCGTGCCGAGTGGCGGGAGTGTTGGGTCTTCGCCAAGTGTTGATCCATCCCCTCGCGGGCGTTTTGTCGGCTTTTGGCCTGGGTCAGGCGCGCCTGCGGGAATGGCGTCAGGTGGTGGTGCGGTGTGCCCTTGACGCGGAATTGTTGACGTCCCTTCCTGGAATGATTCGCCAGGAGTTGGACGTTGCAGAGGAAAAGCTGGAGGCAGCGGGTGCAGGCCCTGCGTCTCAATTTGAGCGGCGCATTCGGCTGGAGCTTCGGGATGCTGCGTCAGAACGTGGCTTGCTGATCCCGATCGCTGAGCTCGCACCCACCTTGCAACTCTCACAGTTGGAAGCTGATTTTGACCAAGCCCATGCTCAGCGCTTTGGCTACAAGCCTCCCCGCACCACCGCCTTGATCGTGGAGCGGTTGGAGGTTGAAGTGTTTACGGCACCCGCACGCCTTCAGGACGACAGCCAGATGGCTTCAGAGCCACGGTCGCTGTGGGAAGCTCTCAGCACAACAGCCACCATTCACTGGCCTGGATTGGGCTGGCAGGAGGTTCCGGTGCTGCAGCGTTCCGATGCTTTGTTGCGTGAGCCTTTGCAGGGTCCAGCTTTAATTCTTGATGCCACGGGTTGCACCGTGCTCGAGCCTGGCTGGTCAGCCTGCTGTGACTCAGCTGGAAGCTTGCTCCTCACCGGTGAGGAGCTTCCGGTTCCACGGGCAGCGCGGGATCAGGTTGTTGATGGTCCAGACCCGGTGGATCTGAGCCTGTTTCATCACCGCTTCATGGTGATTGCTGAGCAGATGGGGGAGCGGCTTCGGCAGACGAGCCGCTCTGTGAACATCCGCGAGCGGCTGGACTTCTCTTGCGCGTTGTTCGATCACAACGGGGCCTTGGTTGCCAATGCACCCCATATTCCCGTTCATTTGGGATCCATGGGTGAGGCGGTGCTGGACCTGCTGAATCAGATCCAGCGCGGAGAGCGTCCGCCGCTTGAGCCGGGCGAAACAGTGCTCAGCAATGACCCATATCACGGAGGAACCCATCTCCCGGATATCACGGCGATGACCCCTGTCTTTGGGGAGGGGGAACGGCCGAGCTATTACGTCGCTTGTCGCGGACATCACGCCGATGTTGGGGGACTCACGCCTGGTTCCATGCCTCCCTTCAGTCAAGAGATCGGAGAGGAAGGCCTACGGCTCCGCAACTGGTCACTGCTGCGTGGGGGTGTTTTGGATCGGGATGGCTGGAACGCGATCTTGAAGGCAGAGCGGCAGCCGCCGCGCTCTCCCGATGTGCTTTGGGCAGATTTGCAGGCTCAGGTGGCGGCGAACCGCCTCGGCGTGAACCATCTCGAACAGTTGATGCTGCGCGAGGGAGCTGCCCGCGTCAGTCGATATATGCGTTTTGTTCAAACCCATGCGGCGGAAACGGTGCGTCGTGTGATCAGCCGTTTGGCGGACCAGCAGTTCAGCGTGGAGTTAGACCATGGCGGCCGTTTGCAGCTTGCTGTGCATGTGGACCACCAAGCGAGGACGGCGCGCCTGGATTTCACGGGCACGAGTCCCCAGGGGGAGCACAATTTTCATGCTCCGCTAGCGGTGACTAAAGCCGCTGTGTTGTATGTGCTGCGCTGCTTGGTGGATGAATCGATCCCCCTGAATGCGGGCTGCTTTGAGCCGCTCACCCTGGTGGTCCCGCAAGGATCGTTGTTGAATCCGCTTCCCCCAGCTGCCGTGGTGGCAGGCAATGTGGAAACCTCTCAGGCGCTCTGCAACCTGTTGTTTGCAGCCATGGGAGTGATGGCCGCGGCGCAGGGAACCATGAACAACCTCACGTTTGGAGATGAGCAATCTCAGTACTACGAAACGATCACTGGAGGCGGCGGGGCCGGTCCGGGTTTCCAGGGGTCATCCGGCGTGCAAACCCACATGACCAATTCCAGACTCACAGATCCGGAAATCCTCGAGCAGCGATTCCCAGTGCGTTTGGAACGCTTTCAGCTGCGCCGAGGCAGTGGAGGCATCGGCCGCTGGTGCGGTGGTGATGGGCTTGAGCGGCAGATTCGTTTTCTTGCTCCGATGTCGGTGGCTTTGCTGTCTGGGTCAAGGCGCGTGCCGCCATTTGGTTTGGCTGGTGGAGAGGCAGGTGCTCTTGGGATGACTTGGTTGAGTGAACAGGGAGGTCCCTGGCAGAAACAATCAGGCTGTTTCGAGCAGAGGGTTGAAGCCGGTGATCGGCTTTGGATTGCAACGCCTGGTGGTGGCGGCTGGGGAATGGCGGAACGAACGCAATCAATCAAAGACTCAATGTCTTCGGTTGCCTAAGAAAGGACCTTCTTGGCTAAAGGAAATCATGGTCGTCAGCGTCGTCATTTTGACCGGCTTGGATAAAGAGGGCGCTCAAAAAGGGAATGATGCAGATCCCAACAAATAGTTCCATGGTTATGAAATTGTTCTCCATTGACCATGATTTGGGGCGATCCTGACGGGGAGTGTTGAATGCTACTTGGACGTTTTTTTCTGGTTAAATATGATACTAAATTTCAGTCATGAGTATTTTGACGTTTAGCTGCTTTGTAGCTATTGATGCGGATTAGACTCCGCTAGCGAATGATTTGTTCTTAGGAGTAGATGCGTGATGCGTGTTCTCGAACACATTGTTGTGTATCTGGATTAACCAGGTTGATGGGAGCAGACGTTCTATGTTTCTGGGGCAACGGTTTCATGATCCGATGAGCGAAATTGAAGCATTTCGACAGCAATTGATAGAGGCGAATCCTTGCTGTGCTTCTAGCAGTAATGACCCAATCACTTCGAACGAAAGGAGGGATCTGATCCATGTTGATTTGGTTGTCGCCCATCAAGCATTGGATAGACTTACTGATAACCTTTTAAAAGAAATGAGCCAGGCTTATAGTAATGAAGCTTTGAGCTATTACGCACAGCTGCGTGGTGAACTCTGTGCTTACTTTAATGGGTTTTCTTTGCTCTTAGATGATTATCACGATGGAATTGAGCTGTCTAAATGATTTAAGTTCTAATATTTGTCGAAAAATCTGTTTTGAGGCTGAATTCATGGCTCTTGATGAAGATGGCTGTATGTCTGATTCTATTGATGCAAAGCAGGAGCCTCTAAGTAGGCTCGGATTGATCGACCCTAAAGTGATTGAGCAGTATTCCCTTTTTGACCGTCATCAGAATCCTCACTGTCGATTGAATCAAAGCATTGAGAATGTTGAGGCTGCGGTTAGTTGGGATGAGCTGACGGGAAGAAAATAAAAGCTTTGAATGCGCAGGGGAGGATTACTCTGCAAAGTAAAATGAAAATATCTAAAACCATCGTTTTTGACTTGGGTTTGAGGTGCTAAAAGCGGTAGGGATCAAGCAGTCTGCCTAGTGATTGACAGCGATCTTTAGGGCGTAATCTTGCTCCGGACAGGAGTACTATTCCTCTCAGGTTAACGTTCAATAGACTATAGTTGCCTCTCATGTTCAGCGAAGTTACTCAGGAAATTCATTGATTCACGAAGTGATGACTTGCGCTGACGAAAAGATCCTTGGGCTGATTGTATTGTTGATCGGTTAAATAAATCACTAGCTTATGCTAATTGCTTCTAGTAGGTTGCGTTCAAAGTAGCCATCAAGTTCAAACAATAAATTATTGTCTAGCATGATTTGAGTGATTGGAGTCCCTGCATCGGTTTGTATAATGCTAAATTTAAAATCACCCACGCTATCGCTTGAGCCTAGGTTGATGATTTCGATGGTGTCACCGGCTTCAAAGTCAGCTACTCTTACATTAATGCTGACAGCTTCAGCGTCCAGCAGAAAACGATCATTGCCTAAACCGCCAAATAAATGAATTTGATCCAGGCATGAATGGTCTGAAACATTATAACTAATCAGATCGTCTCCGCCAAAAGCATATACCTCACCAACTTTGGCTGTTGAAGAAAATGTACCGGTGATAGAATCGTTTACCAGAGTCCCAAAAATCAAGTCTGGAATCATGGTGGAAAGTGTTTCTGAAACGTCTCCCTCAAGCTCTAAGCCCTCTTGATCGAGTTTAAGACGTTGAAGTACTCGATGTCCGATCTCAATTCCAAGCTTCATCCCTTCAACATTGCCAGAAGCCATATGAATTCCTCCTAGCATTCGTGAAAACCCTGCTTCCTCTGCTTGTTGTGAGAAATAATTCCATTGCAAAGAACGTGTTTCGTTACCATTGCTAGAGATACCGTCAAATCCATCGTTACCGGAAAAACGGGAATTAAATTCAACTGATTGATAGGGGTAATAATTACTTCCAAGAATACCTCTTATACAACAGAAGAAGATGTACTGAAAGCCGAGTGGCCTGAAACAATGTCCGGGAATGGCGGCGTATAATTTCGTCTTAATTGATAAGGGTTCCATCCTTCTCTGTCATCGATCTGCGCCAAGTCGTCTCCTTCCCAGTCAGGAGTAATAGAGCCGTAAAACAATTGATTTATGGCTGTAAAAGGTCGTACTGTATCCAAGTTGTACTTTAATCCCCAGCCAATTGCACCTGCATCACGTACACTCTGTGACACTGCAAATAATAAATCAGAGGCGATATCGTCAGAGATCGTTATCTTAGAATCAAGAAGGATATCATTGGTTAGATTAATCCAGTGGCCTGATGGGTAAGGTGAACCATCACCAAGCTCCCAGTATTCAGCAATAGCTCTATTATGTGCTGCATCAGATTGACCTGTCTGAAGTCCTTTCGATAAGATGGCAAGTTGTCTTGCTTCATCAACAAAAGCCTGATTCAAACTGCCATCAGGAAGATAGGGCAATTCATATGACGTTAATTGATAATCATCAGCTGTATCGAAAGAATATACATCAACATCTCCCCAGTAAGGAGTAAGTGGTTTTTGGGTGCCCCCATCATCAATAGTGGGGAAAATTCCCCAATCAGTAATACTCTGCCATGTAGATGTCAAAGAAGTTTGACCAGCCTTAACGGCTAGGTTGATCTCCATAAATCCAGGATCATTTGAAGTGCTTAAGACTCCTTTCTCTGAAATGACAAAACCCTCAGGTAATGAAGCAAGAGCAATATTGGGATTAAAATTTTTATAAATCCAGCGATCCTCGTCGTAGAAGTTGTAGTTAATCTGCTTGTTGGTCAGTGGGGTGCCATCAGATGATGTAGGCCGCTCAATCAGTGGACCAAGATCACGATCTTCAATCCAATGTTGAATTTGATATGAGCTTTCACCTTGATAATCTCCATTTTGATCTGCTCCATCTTCATATGAGAAGTCAATGACTTTGAGGGCTGCTGCATGCCCTATCTTTTCAGAATAGGCTGAATTTAAGCCTGTATCACTAATGATTTTCTGTAAAAGATTATCGGCAATGGATAAAAAGTATTTTTTTGATCGGATGCGCTGATATCATCTCCAAATTTTGGCGGATTATTAGGCGCAATTCCTGTACCCTCAGAAAGATCCCATTTGTTTTCTAAATACTGATCATTCAACAAGTCAATGCCAATTGTTGTGATTATTTTATGAGCAGCAAATGCTGCAGATTCCTGCTCTGATGCGAAAATATCTGTGAATAAGTCATTAGAAGGTTTGGATTCAATAAATTCAAGTGCCTCCCACATTGCCATGTTGAGAAGAGCGTAAAAGCGACTACTTATCGTTGGGCCACGCTCTGCTCCCTTGACAAGGTCCAGCCCTACTTGGTTCCAGGCAGAGAGCACTAAGCGAAGATTGAATTTCATGCCCCGAAGGCGTCTATGCTTTTAAGATAATAAGTAACGACTAACTTTGAGAGAGTGCATGAGGCTCCTAAACGTTGTGAAATATACTTTTCGTTGCTTTGGTGATTAAGCAAGAATGCCTAAGCTGTCCGTTCTGTTTATTGTCGAATCGGTTAGGGGGTTGTCGTTGACTAAGCCTTGTTTGAGGCTGATTTTTTCTTGGGATTGATGTAAGCAGTTAAGTGAGAAGATGTTTTGGCTTGGCTTCAGATTTTTTAGTTGGCTACCAATAGTCAGTGGTTATTTGTTAAGGCTTACTATCGATATAGTATCAGTCATATCGCCAGAAATACTCTGCGGCATGATCTGAGGGATCAATAATTCGTGAATTGAGAGGCCGCCCCTCCCGGATGGAAGAGACGGCCTAGCTCGCTCGTTTATGCATATCGCTAACCAATATCCAGTGAATCTGTATCGGAGAAGTGTGAACCTCGAAACGACAACAGTGAATGGAAAGAGGAGTGCGAAGCGTCTGGCGTTCGGCGCCTGGGGCCTGGTTCCTAAGTGGTGAGTGTTTGAACTCCTTAGGGCACCTGGTTCGGTGCAGATGGAGTGTCGATCGACGTGGCGCTCAAGAGATTGCCTACCGAAGGACGGAACTCGCCGTTGGGTGAAAAAACTGTTGGAGCAGGGGCCAAGTGGTCAGGCTGCTTCTGTGATCTGCTCAGGTGGAGTGTCGGCCGTCATGGCTCCTCCGATTTCGATACACAAAGTGTGGCTTAGACGGGTGGACAGCGCATCGGTGCAATCGCGCATTGCCATCAGAACCAAAACCGACGAGGAGAGGCCGCCCCTCCCGGATGGAAGAGACGGCCTAGCTCGCTCGTTTATGCATATCGCTAACCAATATCCAGTGAATCTGTATCGGAGAAGTGTGAACCTCGAAACGACAACAGTGAATGGAAAGAGGAGTGCGAAGCGTCTGGCGTTCGGCGCCTGGGGCCTGGTTCCTAAGTGGTGAGTGTTTGAACTCCTTAGGGCACCTGGTTCGGTGCAGATGGAGTGTCGATCGACGTGGCGCTCAAGAGATTGCCTACCGAAGGACGGAACTCGCCGTTGGGTGAAAAAACTGTTGGAGCAGGGGCCAAGTGGTCAGGCTGCTTCTGTGATCTGCTCAGGTGGAGTGTCGGCCGTCATGGCTCCTCCGATTTCGATACACAAAGTGTGGCTTAGACGGGTGGACAGCGCATCGGTGCAATCGCGCATTGCCACTAGAACCAAAACCGACGAGGAGAGGCCGCCCCTCCCGGATGGAAGAGACGGCCTAGCTCGCTCGTTTATGCATATCGCTAACCAATATCCAGTGAATCTGTATCGGAGAAGTGTGAACCTCGAAACGACAACAGTGAATGGAAAGAGGAGTGCGAAGCGTCTGGCGTTCGGCGCCTGGGGCCTGGTTCCTAAGTGGTGAGTGTTTGAACTCCTTAGGGCACCTGGTTCGGTGCAGATGGAGTGTCGATCGACGTGGCGCTCAAGAGATTGCCTACCGAAGGACGGAACTCGCCGTTGGGTGAAAAAACTGTTGGAGCAGGGGCCAAGTGGTCAGGCTGCTTCTGTGATCTGCTCAGGTGGAGTGTCGGCCGTCATGGCTCCTCCGATTTCGATACACAAAGTGTGGCTTAGACGGGTGGACAGCGCATCGGTGCAATCGCGCATTGCCACTAGAACCAAAACCGACGAGACTGAAAGTGGCTTGCTTGTTGCTCTCCTTTAAACGATCAAGTGGTGTTAGGCCGCGTCTCGACTGAGGTCGAATGCACCGCGGGGCAAGCGTTCTTTCCATGGAGCCAACACGCACAACAAGAGTAGAGATGGAACCGCCGCTGCCATCGTGAGAGCAAAAAACGTACTCCAGCCCACCTGACTTGCAATCACGCCTCCAGGCGTGGACAAGAGTGATCGGCTGAGGGCATAAATTCCAGATAAAAGTGCATATTGAGCGGCAGAAAAGCGAGGATTACATAAACTCATCAGCAGTGCTAAAAAGGCACTCACCATCATTCCGCTACAGAAGTTCTCTACGCTCACAGCGACCAGAAGACCTTTGAAGCCGCCTCCAAATCGAGCTAGTGCCCAGTAGGCGAGGTTGCTGAAGGCCCCGATCACGCCATAGACCCATAGAGCACGATTGAGCCCTAGCTTGGAAAAAAAGAGTCCACCGACCGCAGTGCCAGCGATTGCAGCGCCAATGCCCCAGCCTCCCTGAACCGTGCCAATCGTTTCTGGAGAGAACCCGCTTTGGATCAGGAATGGAACGGCCATCAAACCCAGAAGCCCATCGGGCCAGCGATACAGCATCACAAGGAGCAAAATCAGAACGCCCCGCTTTCGGCCTGTCCGAGTGATGAATTCACGGGAAGGTCCAAGAACGGCTCCCCTGAGGGTTGGAACCGGGTTTTGGATTGCAGGGAGTATTGGAGCAGCTAGGGTGATGGGCGCAATCACCAACATGGCGCTTCCAGCCGTGATGAAGGATGTTTGCCAGCCAAATTGGCCCGCGATCACGAAGCAGCCGGCGCCAATAAACAACATGGCGCCTCGGTAACCGAGTGTTGCTGATGCCGCACCTCCGCCCCGTTCGGGTGGAGCTAGCAGGTCCGTCCGATAGGCATCAACGACAACATCTTGAGATGCGCTCAATATCGCAATCACAAAAGCAGCAACGCCGATCGCGATAATCTCATTTGTGGAAATTGTTGCCCCGAAACGGGCGAAACTCACCAAGCCAATGCCGATCATTAGCTGTAGGAGGGCGATCCATCCTCGGCGCCGGTCTGGCCATGGGATGGCCCAGTGGTCCATCAGGGGCGCCCAAAACAATTTGAGGGTGTAGGGCAGTTCTGTGAGTCCAAGAAGCCCAATCGTTGCAATCGGAATCCCATTAGCGGTTAGCCATCCCTGAAGCAGCGTGCTAACTGACATCAGTGGAAGACCACTTGCAAAGCCCTCCACTCCTACGGCGACAATCCGTTTCCAGCTTGAAGTGATTCTGCTTTGCTCTCTTGAATTGAACATCTTGGCTGAGAGTTTTTTTGGAAAAAACTAAAGAGATTGCTTCGCTGATGCACGCTACGAACAACTTTTTGTTGAGGCTATATTGCGCCAATGTCTGATAATGAATGGTTTGGGGGCAATTGGGATTGATCAGCATGTTTTTGTGAATGACTATTCGTGCAGAGCACGCAAAATCTGCATTGAAAGTAATTAGTTGATTCAATGCCAAGATTGCTCGTTTACGCTTGGTTTCGATCTCCCTTGGCAAAAAAGCAGAGACTTGAAACTGTAAGCACAACACTTGGCAGATGTGTTAGAGGCTATTCATCGTTAGGCTTTGATGTTTTTTGCCTCTTCTCTTGGATTTTTTTGGCTCGCTGTTGCACTTCATAGTTGGAATTTCGAGTAAAGGAATAAAAAAAGACCACGAGAACGGCTGCTAGTCCTAGTGCCAAGAAAACAATATAATATCCAGGTAAAATATCTAGCATGTTGGTAATATTTTCTTGAATCTAGCATGAACACCGCTATGGCTTAGTGCCCCACCTGTTGTTGCGTTGGAGGCACTTGTCATATCAAAGCTGCTGAATGCATAGGATTCATGATTGATTTTCTTGCTCTTTGGCTGATTTGATTAATGTTGATGTTGAGTTCCTTTGCCCGCTTTGGTTGCTGACGATGTCTCTCATCAGATCCAGTTCACTGGGGTTGTCTCGATTGAACTTCGAACAGGTCTCTCGATTTGGAGGTCATCCTTTTGAGTGAAGGGCTTGTCATCAAGCTTCGCCCATTACACCCGTCGGACGACATAGCGTTGGCCAAAGTGATTCGGTCGGCACTTGTTGAGTTTGGTGCTGATCGCCCTGGTTTTGCTTGGCAAGATCCAGAGCTCGATGCAATGAGCAAGACCTACGACGCCCCTGGATGTCTTTATTTCGTTGCAGTGGAGGGCACCAATGTTCTTGGCGGAGCCGGAATAGGACCCCTAAGGGGTGTGGAGGCTACTTGCGAATTGCAGAAGATGTATTTAGCTCCGTCAGCGAGAGGAAAGGGTGTTGGTTGGCGCCTAATGGGGAGCTTGTTGGAACAGGCTCGTGTGATGGGCTATCGCTGGATGTATCTCGAAACGCTTTCTGGAATGGTTGCTGCTCAACAGCTGTATCGGGCTTGGGGATTCCTCCAGATGGAACACCCTCTTGGCCAAACAGGGCATGGTGGTTGTGACTGTTGGTTTCTCAAGTCACTGCAAGGGGCTGGGGGGTTGGAGCGTCGAGATTGACGCATAGAAACCAGGAATCACGAGGGCAAGACCAAGGCGGAATCCATGATCCTGATCATTGGTTTCCCTAGAGGCCTTTCATTCGTTGTTTTTTTTGTCCTCTTTCAGGTCGATTCCAAGATCTTTCATGGATGAAATCGTATCGCTCACGGCTGGGACGTAGGCAATCCTTCGTCTGATTTTGTCGATCAGATTACTTAGCTTAGGCGGTATTCGTTGTCTTATTTTCATGGGTCTCTCCAATGTGAATAGATTCTGCGTTGAGCTCATAGCAAGTTTAGTGGTCTCAATTGCCTGCTCCTGATGCCCTTTATGGAATTTCATCGCGATGGGCGATGCCGTGCTGGGTGCATCCAACCTTCTGTCTCCCCTGAATAGGTGATTCATTCGATGTCTACGATCACCCGTTTGGGGGAGTTCTTTTGAATGTGTGTGGGCGATAGTGATCTCATCACTCAGAACCAACATTGATGCCTGAATTGCCAGTATTTGCTATGAAGAAAGAGCGGAGAGAGCTTGTTGAATTAATGTCTTCTCCGTTTAAATGTGAGCCCAACTATTGTCAAACGAAGATCTCTTTCTCGAAGTTCGTATCTGAGATGCCTGCGCCAACTTTGCTTCACTCCCTTTCGATGATCGGGGGGGGTAATGGGCATTGGATCAAAAACAACGAGCAGCTGCATATCGACTACTTGCAGCAATAGAGGCTAATGAAATCACGAAGGATGCTGCTGTTGCGTATTGTAACTGGTACTCCTATTTGCTCGAACATTTGAAAGCGGATGAGAAGGAGTGTAGTGAATGAGCAAGCTTTGCCATCAGCTGAAGCCATTCAACAGGTTTCTTCTCTTGATGTTTTTATTGTAGGCGAGTGCTTCTTTCTTTTTCCCTTTGCATCGTTAGCATTTTTATCGACGCGGAGGCAGCTTCATACTGCTACTGATTGTTTTGAGGATCGATGAGAACTGTGGTTGGCACATCTTTCTCTCCCGCATAAAATACAATCAGATCTACATCGGTTGCTCCTAATGCTTTGCCTTCGTGAATCGTGTTGACAACTTCTATGAGAGCATCGCCTTGTTGGTAAGTCTTTTTAGTGCCATCTTTTAATTTGAGCTCTAGTGTTCCCTGGAGAATGACGGCGGCATTGATCACAGGATGGTAGTGCCAGGGTAATGTCACTCCACTTGACACTTGGATCCGAAGTATTTTGATATTGGGCTGTCCCTTGGGATAGCTGGGTAACACGATCCCATTCCACATTTTAGTGGAGTTTGCTAATACCTCAACCTTGACTCCATGGCTTGCTGAGTGCCCCTCATCGCTGTTTGCGAATGATGGCCACAAGATTGATGTTGTAAAGACGAAAGATAAGGTAATGAAAAGATTTTTGATTGCCTTATTTCGTAAGAATGTTCTTGATAGGTTCGCGGTCATCCTTGATCCTTTCTTACCAATATATCACGATAGGCTAGAGAATTTTTTTGTACTGGCTCGCATTTATGGATTGGCTCAGCGGTTGTGCTCTTCTTGATGGATGTGTTCAGAGTTTGTATTGGATAGCATTCCAATCATGCGAACCCTATCAAGAGGTGGCGCTTCGGAAGGAATGGAAGCCACACAACGAAAATTTTGCTGGTGGCGAGCGTTCCTTCTTCCGGTTGAAATCAGCTGTAAACCTTGGCCATGAAGGGAGCTGCCTGATCGTCCGTAAGAACGGGGGTCACTTCCCAATCCAAGCACTCGGCCCATTCGGCAGCGTGTTCGTAGCAGGCATCAGCATTATCTGCTTCCACCAAAATCCAGCCTTCTACTGAGCCAGGACCGTGAAACCGCTTCCATGATTTGCATTCAGGGAATGGAGCCCCTGTGGATAAAAACTTTTTAGCGGCAATGGCGTGATAACCAGTTTTAAATGACCAATGCATTAAAAATGTCATGAACGTTTTCGTTAATTGTCTATTCTGCACGACTGCTCAAAAAGTCATGTGGCTTTTGATACACATTGAATTGGCATCTTGCTGCGTTTTGCACCTGATGGTTCAGCCTTCTTTCGGTATATTTTGTCACACGATGCCCTTAATGGCAGGAATTCGGCGCAATTGATGGCTTGCTAAAAATGATAAAAAATCGACATTGTTGTTGATCCTAATCCAAGCAACCAGATGTTTCTTCCCCCAGAGAATAGGAGGTGATCATGGTTCCTGCGAGGAGTGGTATGTGGATTAAATAGGCGCCAAAACTATCCTTGCCTGCCTTGACAAGCCAATGCTGTTCTGGCTGTTGGTGGTCTTGACTCCAAGCTAAAATTGCGGCCATATATCCCCAGCCAATGAGTGGTGTTAAAAATTTCATGATTGGCGTAAACGTTTGCGAGTCTGTCTCGTTAAGGGGGACTTGAAATGGTGCGTGGTTTGCAGCCATGAATACCAGTGTGATCAGTAATGAAAGTTGTAGCCATCGCAATGCGTGCCGATTGTTCATACGTTCTAACCATTGATGCGATGCTGCTTTACATCCCAAAAAGAATAAAAAGTAATCACTCCAAAGGTGCATTCCCTGATAGCCAAGACCATCTAAATGGGATTTTTTAAGTTTGACCAGAATCCTGTGAAGTGTCCCAGTATGATCTCTAGTGTCCCAATAATTACAGCACTCATCAGCCAGGAACGCCAGTCTGGTAACTGTTGTGTATTCTTAACTGAAAATCGGCTTTTCGAATGAAGGTTCAGCAGCAGTACATTGCATTCAATAAAATGAGTATTACAAGAAACCATTGAGGCCCAATTCTATTCAGTGGAAGAGTGTTGATTTCTTGCGCAAATACGGTGCTGTTTGGGATGGCGAGACCGGCTAAAGGCGTTATGTTATTAAGTATCAAAATTGCAATAATCAGAGGGATTCCAAGGCGAGGAAGGCGGTGCTTGGCAAGGCATCTGACCCCTCGTTTATGCACTGAATTTGGCAATAGGTAGCCTGAGATCAGGATTAGGATGTTCATGTAAAATGTGTTGCAGATCCAGCCAAACCAATTGCTCGCTGCCTCGTAAATAGGTTATAACGCAATCATTTGTCTCGTGTCTGTTGTGAAAAGTATTCCTACAAATATCGTATGACTGGCGATTACTAGGGCTATCATAATTGCGTTGATTTGATCTAAAAAAATCAGCCTTTCTGGCGCTTTTGTGGGGCTAGAGAGCACAATTGTCCTTCGTTTGGTTTTGTTATTGTCTCGTGAAGAGGTCTTGTAGGAGGTCTTTGAATCCTCTGTTGCGTTTCAAGATTGCCACTCAATTCCTGCTTGGTGAAAACTGTGGTCTCACCTCAAGAAGATTGTGATGAAGGGTGTAATTGTTTTCATCAAGATGGGCTCTGATCAATGACTGGTGCTGAAATGCTCCTATCTGTTGCGATTGGAGCCGGCCACCCAAGCTCCGGGATATGGCCATGGTCCTGGGGTTATGAAGGCCCATGGATTCATGTTTACTTTGAATAGTTAATAAGATTGCCGTCGCTCTGGATGATCCTTTCTCCATAAGGACAGCAATAGCATGGCGATGAGGATGATCATTAAAGGTATATTGATGATGGCTCCTGGGGCTTCACCCATTGTCTTAATTGGTTTGTAGTGGCCAATATAAAAAGCTCTTACTCCGTATTCAATGCTGCCAAGGGCATATAAAAGAGGTATGAGTGCTTTGTATCTCAAGCATGTCGCAAGATAGATGATTCCGATGACTAATTGTGATAGACCCCAAAGTGTAAATATCCCAATAACGCTTCCTGATGCTTCTGCTGAATAGGTGTCAAGCGGATGGTGGCTAGCGATTGTGTACCTCCATCGGCCGCGAGTAAGTGGTGTTGGCTGCACCAAAGTGTTATCGCGGTCAACACATAAAAGAACCAGAGTGAAGTTTTTCTACCTGAAAAGGTGTTATTCTATGGTTGTGGGTAAAAGTAAGCTTGCATCAGGCATTGATTTGACTTTCGTTGTATGCGTTACTTTAAATGTTAGGTTGCTCGTGCTTTTTTGATGATTTTTTTGTGGATTCGTCCCGATATTTGGATTTCGATGTCGCGGCATGCGAATCGACTGATTGCTTGGCGTGCGAAGGGGGCGATGGAATCGTGCCGCTCAACAGCTTGCTATCACCTCGATGGCTTTAAGATTGTGATTCTTTGTTGAAAGGGTTCGTGGCAAAGCTTGGTGAGATAAAGCTCAAGCAAATTCAGCAGCTGAATACGGCGGATAGTCCCCTTTTGATTCGCAAGCACAAAGAGCTTCTCAATTGGATGATGAGGTCATTCCAGCTTGATACCTATGGGCTGACTTGGGCTCAGTTCTTTAAGGGTGTAGGAATCGGTGGTCTTGCTGTCTGGCTTTTGATGCGTTGAGGCTTGGCTTGCGTGCCTGGGTTGTTGGCACGATCATCTATGCCAGTCACAACAACCGTGCAAGGGGCATGCGGGAAAGAAGCCGTTCGCAGATGGTGAATCGATAGAGCTTGTATCCGTTGGTGAGATGGCTAAGCCCACGCTATGTTTGTAGGCTTTTCAGGTTTTATTCGCTTTGGAATGGAGATTTAAAAATCTTGATTTGTAAGTATCTTCTTTTCAAAATGCAGCCATATTGGAATTGGCCCAAGGGCGTTCAATTGCTGTTTCGCCTTCTCTCATAGGCAAAGCAATTCTTTGGGTGATTCAGTGATTGAAGCTTCTTGCTTGCTCGCTGAATGGAGCAAAGGAGTTGGCGATTGATCTCAGAGAAAGAGTCGCTATTCCAACAGCAGTTTGATGAGGAAAATCAAAATCAGACTTTTTCAAGCCACTCTAAAACGTTTGTCTTGGGTCTAAGTATTGGCTACAATCCATCTCCTCGATCATGCACCAAGAAGCGTTGCCTGAAGAGCAAATCCTGATAAGAATTTCTGACTCAGCAACATTTTGCAGATGGATTTAAACTTGTTTGTGAAAAGCAAGAAAATCTTTGCTATTTCAGCTTTTTAATGGATTGCTCCAATCTTTGCGGTGATGATCCAAATCTCAATCTAGATGACGTCAGCGGAATGAGTCTTGTGCAAGATTGGTGATGACAGTGAACCTAACCAGTATTCATGGCCTTGCTTTGATTCTTTCCATTGCCCAACCATCCATATTGAGGAGTTTGAACCGTGACCTCAGCAACAGGAACCAGCGCGGATTTACGGGCGTTGTTGTCACAAGAAGCCTGCCATGTCATGCCCTGTTGCTTTGATGCCCTATCGGCAAGGATTGTGGAACAAGCGGGCTGTCCGCTCACGTTCATGAGTGGCTTTTCGGTGGCTGCAGCCCGTGCTGGTTTGCCTGATACGGGTCTGCTCACGGTCACAGAAATGCTGGATCAGGGTCGTGCTCTTTGTGATGCCGTTTCGATTCCAGTGATCGGTGATGGTGATACAGGCCATGGCAATGCGGCCAATGTGCAGCGCACCATGCATCAGTTCAAGCAGGCAGGGTTTGCTGGGATTATGCTTGAAGATCAGGTCTCTCCCAAGCGCTGTGGGCATACGGGGGTGAAGGAGGTAGTCCCGCGTGATCTCGCGATCGAGCGCATCAGCGCTGCGGTTGATGCCCGCCGCCAGGGAGCCGATCTCGTGATCGTGGCGAGAACGGATGCGCGATCGGCTTTTGCGGAACGCTTTGGCGAGGAGCGTGCACTTGATGAAGCGCTTTGGAGATTAAAAGCATTTGCTGATCTTGGTGCTGACGTGCTTTTTTTTGAGGCGCCACGTTCAGACGAAGAGATGCTTCGCTTTTGCAGCGAGGTACCGGGAAAGCGCATGGCGAACATGTTGGAGGGAGGGGTGACGCCCTTGCTATTGCCCGAACAACTCGGCGCCATGGGGTTTCATTTAGTGGCCTATCCCCTAACCCTGCTTGCATCCGCCGCGTACGCCATGCGGCAAGCGGTGACGGATCTTCAGAACGGAAAAACACCAGACAACATGCTCAGTTTTTCTGAACTGAAGGATTTGGTGAGATTTGATGCCTATGACGAGGCTGTGAGTAAAACAGACACCTAATGTTTCTTCAATGCTGAGAAATCAGAATGGGCCTATTGGTTAAGGGGCATTGGTCGTTGTAGTAGTGCTGGCTTTTGGTTGTTGTGAGATCCTTTGGCCAAGATCACGGGTCGAGATGATCTAGCTCGTGACTGCAGCCATGGATCGGTGGGATGGTGTGTGCATCGGAGAGGTGTCACCCTCTTCGCCTCACTCAACCAATACAAATCAATGAATAACGCTGAACTCAGCCTCGATCAGCTGCAAATAATGGCAGGTGGAGGTGTTGAAAACAAGTTCGCAAAAATTCTCAAGCCGGAACTGAAAGTGAAAGAGATCAAGATCCCTAACCCTTTTGTCTACGATCTCGATAGTGCTGTGAAATGGGGAGCTTCTTCAGGACCATTTCTGCCTAAGCCAAACTATGCCTCCCAAAATATGTATCGAGGTTTCTGATTAAATCTTGATGGCCCTAATACCCTGCACTCATGCGTGGGGTTATTGAATTGTCTGGCGCTCATTTATCCATGGCTCTGCAGGGGCTGGAGGTCATCAAAAAACGAAATGACTGTCTTGCTGCGTCAATGTTCAGTGAATTCGGCAGTCCCAAGATTGGTGCTCACGCTGCAGACATCATCCAGGGCCTCCAAGGCTTCTTGTAAACGTTGGCACGTTTCTGCAAGGTGTTGGTCTTGGATCTCCACAAGCGCCAAGGGGTGCCAGCAGTGCTCCCAATCGATCACGGACCAGCCTCGATCCTGGAGCCCCTGTTGAAGTTGTTCGAGGGCTTCGAAGCCACCATGAACCATGGTGTTGCCATCGCTTTGCCACACATATCCCTCTGCATCGAGTTCGAGAAGGGCTTCTAGCAGAGGCTCTTCTTCGCAATGTCCCTCCAGTCGCACCTCGCTGCGATGCTGAAAGAGATAACTCACGCATCCGGTCTCTCCGAGTTTTCCACCGTGTTTGCTAAAGGCCAGACGAACCTCGGCCGCCGTGCGGTTTCGGTTGTCGCTGAATGCTTCCACAAGGACAGCTATGCCTTCAGGGCCATACCCCTCGTAGCGAATCAATTCCAGGCTGGAAGTGGCCTCTCCTTGGCCCGATCCTTTGGTTATCGCGCGTTCAATGTTGCCTGCTGGTAGACCTGCCGAGCGCGCTTTCGTGATCGCCGTTCGTAGTTGAAAATTGCCGTTTGGGTCAGCTCCGTTGCGCGCTGCGACGGTGATCTCTCGACCAAGCCTGGTAAAAAGCGCACCTCGCTTTCCATCCACCACCGCCTTGGTGCGTTTGATTTGAGACCATTTGCTGTGGCCAGCCATAGGGAGCAGGAGAGGGATCAGCCGCGCGC
Organism: Synechococcus sp. ROS8604; assembly: GCF_014279655.1. NCBI lineage: Bacteria > Bacillati > Cyanobacteriota > Cyanophyceae > Synechococcales > Synechococcaceae > Synechococcus > Synechococcus sp. ROS8604. The sequence goes on along the minus strand of NZ_CP047946.1, from coordinate 2,257,927 downwards.
TTCAAACACGACCTTGGGTCTGAGCTGGTCTTCGCTGTTGGCGAGTCCGATTCCCAGCATGATGTCGTCTGAACTGAGAACCACGGTGGCCCCGGTTCCATTTTGATGGGGAATCGCGCGTCCGCAGCTCCAGTCGTCCCGCTCGCCTTCGGAGAGTGTTCGTGTGGGGAGGTGCGTTAAGGCGAGTTGGGGAGGAATGAGGGTGAGCGGCTCCAGCCCTGAAGTGTTCTGTTCATTGGGATGCACTGGGAGTGCGATGGCATGGGCTTCTACGAATCCCAGCGCTTGGGTGCGCCTCAGCCAGTTGAGGCAGCCGCCACATCCGAGCGACTGGCCAAGATCTCTTGCCAAGGAACGGATGTAGGTGCCAGCGGAGCAGTGCACCTCAACAGTGAGCTTTCCTTGCTCTGAATCCCAATGCTCAAGTGAAAGTGTGTGGATGGTCACACTGCGGGCAGGTAAGTCCATCACTTCACCGCGGCGGGCCCTGGCATAAGCGCGTTCACCGTTCACGTGAACCGCCGAAACCTGTGGAGGGCGCTGCGCGATGCTGCCGCGGAACGGATCGAGCGCCTGATCGATGTCCTCCAGACTCAATCGCGGCCAGTTTTGAACCGCAACGACCTCTCCCTGAAGATCATCGGTGTTCGTGCTGGTCCCCAGCTGGATCACACCCCGATAGGTTTTCTCTCCTGGCAGGTAGGGAAGCAGTCGGGTGGCCTGGCCCACGGCAATGGGCAGCACGCCAGTCACTGCAGGGTCAAGCGTGCCTCCATGCCCCACTCTTTTGGTTTTGAGCACGCGACGCATCCGGCTCACGCAGGCATGGGAGGTGAGACCTGATGGCTTGTCGATCACCACGAAGCCAAGTGGTGCATCCAAGGGGTTTCAACGGCAGTTGTTCTGAATGTGGCATCCGGTCTGCACGTAAATTGACGCTGTCTGACCGGCAGAAGATGCAACGTCTCAGCAATTCTCCCCGCGTGGACATCGAGACCTTCTTGGATAGCGGCTTTTCTGTTCGTGCCCATTTGGCTGAACACCTTCAGCTCACGCTGGAGCAGGTTGACCAGCGATTACCCGATGGCAAGGATGATTTAGCCGCACTCCATCCGGGTGCTTTTCAAGCGGATCAAGCTTCGGAGTTTTATGAAAGCACCGTAGGGACGGGGCATCTCTTTGAGTTGGCGGCTTGGCATCTCAGCAGTTCTGATTACATCGCGGACACGCTGCGTTTGCAGGAGGATTTCGCTCGAGGCACCGTTCTTGATTTTGGAGGAGGGATCGGCACCCACGCTCTGGCTGCAGCGGCATTGGACGCTGTTGATCGGGTTCATTTCGTTGATCTGAATCCACAGAACAGGGCGTTCGTTTGGTCCAGGGCTGTGGCTCTTGGACTGGAACACAAGATGTCGATGCATCGTGATCTTTCAGATCTCACTGACCAACGTTTCGATACGGTCGTTTGTCTTGATGTATTGGAGCACCTCCCTGATCCGTCGGATCAGCTCATGCAATTTCATGCACTCATGAGTGAGGATGCACGAGCTTTATTAAACTGGTACTTCTTTAAAGGTCACAGCGGCGAATATCCTTTTCACTTTGATGCCCCTGATCTTGTTGATTGCTTTTTTCGTACATTGCAATCGCATTTTCTTGAGGTCTTTCACCCATTGTTAATCACCACAAGGGTCTATACACCACTAAGTGTTACCCCCTAGCTTGCACAGTGATTGCATTCTAAGGTCCCTGAAAAAAACCTCAGGGAGCAAGAATCTCTGGGCCAGGCATGTGGATCGACCTTTGGTATGAATGCGCTTGATTTAATTAAGAGTATATGCCTAGAGCAAGTTAAAAAATCTTACTTTAATCCACATGTTCCTTGAGGTCTGAAGAAACGCGCTAAGCAGCACAACGCTTTGCGTTATGGATTTGAAAATTGCAATTCTTTTCAAAGTCTTTGTTTTAAGGCGTTTAAAGAGAGTCCTTAAGGGGCGTTGATAAAGCAGGCAAAATGAGTGTTCTTGTCTCTAATTTGCATAGAAAAAGTATGCCATCAAAGTAAAACTTCTCTATGCAGATCCATTACGATTGCCTGAGACTCTTCGGGAATATGGTCAATTTACAAGAATCACTCTGTTTGAAACTGGTGAAGGTAGTTATTCAATGGCGCATGAAAGATCTTCTTGTATGGCTATGGCCTAGATTGGTGCATCAAAGCCTCTTTTGCTTGAGGGGTGGGGCACAGGTTGGTCCGTCGATTTTAATTGGATAACACCAATATGGAAAGCAAGTTGTCCTCATGAATATTGCGATGGTTTCAATATGACCGATAATAGTCTTGGTGGTCTTAATGCTTTTCGTTCAAATCCAGGTGACTCATGGGAGAAACATTCTGAATCATACTCTGCAACTGTATATATATTAGGCGAGTAATGTTGCTTGATGAATTTGAAGAATGCCAGGCCAGTCATGCTCTTGAGGATTTACGCCAATCGATTGGCTTAGTGATCGATCATGAAGTCTGTTCCTGTTTATGTAGGCTTACTCGAAGGGATCTTCTTCGGGGAATTTCGAATCCCTCTAAATACTATGGTTTAATGCCTATATGTACCTTGAAGAGGGAGGCCACAGGTTGTATAAAAAGCAAGCGAGGACTGGTTGGGCGATCCGCTCAAGCTTCTTTGCTGTACAAAGCCTTTGTCGATCGGCCATGTTTTGAGGCAATGTCTTCCTGGGTTTTGTGATAAGCATGGCGTTCATTTGATTGAATTGATTGATAGGCGATCAAAGTAGCTTGTTGACTCCTGGGCTTAAGTTGATAATCATGGCTTGTCTTGAGTGGTTTCTGCTTTCTCTAAAGCCTGCTGGGTGTGGTTGTAATAGCACGCTAAAGCTGACCAGGCTTCTTTCTCTGATGTCGGATTCTGTTAGTCGTTGAGTGTCATATCAGGCTCATAAGGAAAAATTGGAAAATTATTTGTGTGAAGTCATGCCCCTTTGTTGGCTGAGATTATCGGTCCTTAGGCCTAGGACGATTCGATGGATGTAAAGATATTTGCCCATGTCTCAGTATATTTGAAGATGCCAATTTAGCTTCTTGATTGTCTATGGTTTAATGAAACCATAATTTAATCTCTTTTCCTTAGCCTTTTGTCAGGCATAAATTGCAAAGGTGCTGTGTAGGCTTGCGGAAAGCTGGTTGATAATGGATGGGCTTCCCTTTGGCCAATGGTTTGGCTCGGATAGAGATCTGGCTTGATGTGGACATTGGGTATTGACCTCAATCTTGGAGCTTTTTCTGCAGGAATCAGCAAGAGATGCGGGATGCGAACAGAGTTCCCTTTGATGAGCTCACCAGCAATTATTTAGAAGCTGTTTCCGTTTTTGAATGGAACTGGTTGTCGACGTGTGAGTTGGTTGTCTGCTAATCATGCTTTTGACGACTTTTTGAATTTTCTGCCATGGTTGATATGAATATCTTTGAGTCATCAAGGGGGTCAACTGTCGCTCAAAACAAGTGGCTTCCATCTTTACATTGATTGCCTTAATGGTGAGTTTTGCCGCGGCTGCAGATTGGAAATTATTGTTTGGATGATTGCAATAAAAAAAAGAGCAATGATCTCGGAAAAGATCACGGCTCTTCTATGAATCGGCTTTTATCGTTGAAGACGCTGCTTGGTCTGTTTGTTCTATTGAGCTGCTGTTGCAACGGTGATGCGCTTGCGATTGCGGAGTCCGCGGCGGATCGACTCAAACTTGACAATCCCGTCGGTCAAGGCAAACAAGGTGTCGTCCTTTCCACGACCAACGTTGACGCCTGGCATGACAGAGGTGCCGCGTTGGCGGATCAGAATCGAACCAGCCGTTACGCTCTCGCCGCCGTAGGCCTTCACGCCGAGGCGCTTGGAATTGGAGTCGCGTCCGTTACGGGTTGAGCCTGTGCCTTTCTTGTGGGCCATGGGAAATCAAAGAGGTGGTGAAGGGGAAGCTGGTTGAAGCAATCAGCTGATGGCATTGCCGCCGACGGAAATGGATTCGACCATCACTCGTGTGAGCTCCTGTCTATGACCATTCTTACGGCGTGTCTTCTTTTTAGGGCGCATTTTATAAACGATCACTTTCTGACCGCGACGGTGGGCCATCACTTTGAGCTCCACTCTGGCGCCCTGGACGTACGGCTTGCCAACGGTGGCGACGTCACCGTTCTTGACGAGGAGCACCTTGTCGAGGGTGATCTTGGCGTCGACGTCTGCATGCAGACGGTCGAGATCGTAATAACGGTTGGGTTGCACCCAAAATTGCTGCCCAGAGGCTTCGATAATGGCGTATGAGCCTGTCTCTGGAGTGGTTTGTGAGCTGGTGCTACTGGTTTCTGCCATGGGCTACAGGACGCGAACAGGCTCGGAGACTTGAAAGCCGCCGATTTGGCCTGTGCCGCAATCGAAAGACAAACAAAGATCTTCGACCTTCGTGCTCTCTTTCGTCAAGATTCAATTGATCACTTTTCGTTTTGGATGAGCAGGCCGGCACTCACGATTGCGTTCTTGTTGAGGTCGCCTGAGCTTGAATCGGCTTGCTGTCAGTGGTTGCCTGGCAATCGCTACACCAGGGTTGACCTTGGACTTGAGGATTCTGCCGTCGATGTCGTTTCCGCTTTGGAGCGACAACGGGAGGCTGTTGATGCCGTTGTGATTGAACAATCTCTTCTGGAAGAGGAGACACGAGAGGACTTATTGGCTCGTGGCTTGCTCTTTCCTGCCGTTGTGGTGGGCGAATTGATGGGGCGTGTCGATTACCACCCCGAAGAAGTCCACCTGCCAGGCGACCAGCTCGAGCAGCTGGGCTACAACGTTGACGCAGCGATTTCACGGTTTCTGCGTCACGGGCAGAAAGATATTCGCCCTGAAGATGGATCCGCTGAATCGGATCAGGTTGGTGGTCAGCCCGAGGGCAGTGCCTGGAAGTTGTCCAGTCGTTTGCAGGAAAGGCTGGGTTACCTCGGGGTCTTCTACAAGCGCGATCCCTCTCGATTCTTGGCCAATCTTCCGCCCCATGAACAGCGTGAGTTGCTGCAGTCGCTGCAGCGCACCTACCGAGATTTATTGATTGGTTATTTCCGTGACCCCGCGGCGGCCAACCAGGCTTTAGAGAGTTTTGTCAATACCGCTTTTTTTGGCGACTTGCCCATTACCCAAACCGTTGAGATCCATATGAATCTGATTGACGACTTTTGGAAACAACTCAGACTTGAAGGACATAAAGACGACTTCCTTCAGGATTACCGCCTTGCACTGCTGGACGTCATGGCTCACCTTTGCGAAATGTACCGACGTTCGGTCCCTGGAGATATTCCCTTGGTTCCCTCAGGATCTCAGCGTCGCCAGCTTCAGGATTCGGAGGTGACCTTGTGAGCCCCCGGAAGACTTACATCCTCAAGCTCTATGTAGCTGGGAACACGCCGAATTCGATGCGTGCACTCAAAACGCTTCGAAATATCCTTGAAACTGAATTCAAAGGTGTTTACGCCTTGAAGGTCATTGATGTCTTGAAAAATCCTCAGCTTGCAGAAGAGGACAAAATTCTGGCTACACCCACGTTGTCCAAAATTCTTCCGCCCCCTGTGCGTCGGATTATTGGAGACCTTTCTGATCGCGAACGGGTGCTGATCGGACTCGATCTTCTTTACGACGAGCTTGTTGACAACAGCCATGGCTCTTCGCTGATGGATGCGTTGGAAGACCCGGACATCCCGGAAGCAGATTCTTAAGTCACAGGGTGATCTAGCGGATGCGAAGGATTTTCCTTATTAACGTTGAAGAGCAAGGTCGCGGTTATGCAGATTTCTAGCTCAAGTGGTTCTTCTCAGATGCAGGTCCAGAAGCTTCCGACTGGAATCGAGGGCTTTGATGATGTGTGTCATGGCGGCTTGCCAGTTGGACGCAGCACCCTGATTAGCGGAACGTCCGGAACGGGTAAAACAGTTTTTTCCTTGCATTTCCTCCATAACGGAATTGCGCATTACGATGAGCCGGGGATTTTTGTCACGTTTGAGGAGTCGCCGCTCGATATTTTGCGTAACGCAGCAAGTTTTGGCTGGAACTTGCAGGAGATGGTCGAGCAAGACAAGCTCTTTATTCTTGATGCCTCACCGGATCCAGATGGTCAGGATGTGGCGGGAAGCTTCGATCTGTCTGGACTGATTGAAAGAATTAATTACGCCATCCGAAAGTACAAAGCCAAAAGGGTGGCAATCGATTCGATTACGGCGGTCTTTCAGCAGTACGACGCCGTGTTTGTTGTGCGCCGGGAGATCTTTCGTCTCATCGCCCGGCTGAAGGAGATCGGTGTCACCACTGTGATGACCACTGAGCGCATCGACGAATATGGGCCCATCGCGCGGTATGGCGTTGAAGAGTTTGTGTCTGACAATGTTGTGATCCTGCGCAATGTGCTGGAGGGCGAGCGCCGACGGCGCACCGTTGAGATTCTCAAGTTGCGAGGTACCACCCATATGAAGGGGGAGTTTCCGTTCACGATGGGTGCCCATGGGATCAGCATCTTCCCTCTTGGCGCGATGAGGCTGACGCAGCGTTCATCCAATGTGCGTGTGAGTTCGGGCGTGCCGCGGCTGGATGAGATGTGTGGTGGCGGGTATTTCAAGGATTCGATCATTCTTGCGACCGGAGCAACTGGTACCGGTAAAACGCTGCTGGTCTCCAAATTTATTGAAGACGCATGCAGTAATAAAGAGCGTGCGATTTTATTTGCTTATGAAGAATCGCGTGCTCAGTTGCTACGCAATGGCACGAGTTGGGGCATTGATTTTGAGCAGATGGAGCAAGATGGCTTGCTGAAGATCATCTGCGCTTACCCAGAATCGACTGGTCTGGAAGATCACCTCCAGATTATTAAAACTGAAATTAGTCAATTCAAGCCCACGCGCATGGCGATTGACTCCCTATCAGCGCTCGCACGTGGTGTTAGCCATAACGCCTTTAGGCAGTTTGTGATCGGGGTGACTGGATATGCCAAACAGGAGGAAATCGCGGGATTCTTTACGAATACGTCGGAAGAATTTATGGGAAGTCATTCAATTACAGACTCGCACATTTCTACCATCACTGACACGATTTTGTTGCTTCAATATGTAGAAATTCGTGGTGAGATGGCTCGCGCTCTCAATGTCTTCAAAATGCGTGGATCTTGGCATGATCGCGGAATTCGTGAATTCTTGATCACCGGTAATGGTCCCCAAATTAAGGATTCATTCTCGAACTTTGAAAGAATTATTAGTGGCGTTCCGCATCGCGTGACGATGGATGAGCGAAGTGAATTGTCGCGTATCGCTCGTGGAGTGGCTCCAGAGTAGATTTCAATCATTGAGGATTAAACGAGCCTTGTTGATGCTGAATTCATACAGAAACGTATCAACTCAGTTCTGCTTCGTCTTGCTCGTAGCGACTTTGTCGCTCAGCTTGCAGTTTGATTTCGTCTTGGTCGGATTGGGCTAGCGGTAGGTCAAACCAAAATGTTGTGCCCACATCTGGTTCGCTCGCCATGCGAATCACGCTGCTGTGTTTTTCTAAAATTCCCCTCACGATAGAGAGGCCAAGCCCTGTCCCTACCTCCGTATGGACGGCATTTTCTACGCGGTAAAACCGTTCGAAAATTCGTTGTTGTTTGTCTTCGCTGATCCCATAACCAGTGTCACTCACTTCCACGCGCAATTTCGGAAGAGGTGAAACCATTTCACATTGCGGTGCTTTAAGCGAATCTTCAGGAAGCGGTCCCATCACGCAACTATCAGGCCAGGTGTAGGCCCTCAACACGATGCGGCTGCCACTTCGGCTGAACTTGAGAGCATTTCCAACGAGATTATCAAGGACCTGAAGAAGTAAGTCCCAATTGCCAAGAATGTCTGGCAGATCGATCGATGCCTCGAGATCTAGCTCGACCTGTTTGTCGGATGCATTAAGTTGATAGCTGCGTAGGGTTTGCTCCAGACCAGGCCTGAGATCGAGTTCAGAAAACTGAACGCTGGGATGGGATTCAAGCCTTGAAAGATCGAGGACATCGTTGACGAGCCGCGTCAGTCGATCTGTCTCTGCATTGGCAACGCCGAGAAATTCTTGCTTGTCTGTTTCGCTGAGTTGATCCCCCATTTCGTAGAGGGTTTCGACGTAGCTCTTGATATTGAACAGTGGCGTGCGCAGCTCATGGGACACGTTGCTGATGAAGCGGCTTTGGGCTGCGTTGAGCTCCACTTCTCGGGTGAGGTCCTGCATGGTCACCGCGATCCCTTTCAGGTTTTCTCCACTGGGTTCGCGTACGGCTTGGAGGACGAAACGGAGGGTGCGCGGTGGTTCCCCGATGCTGCTTCTTAATTCATTGCTGTCACGGCCTTGATTCAGGACTCCATCGAGAGGCTCATGCAGCTCAATGGCCAACAGGTCAGGCATGGCATTGAGAAAGTCCTGGCCTTCAAGATTTCGCCCTTCCCAGCGAAATAAGCGTCGAGCCGTTGGATTGGCCAAAACAATTTGACCTTTTTCATCCAGCAAAACCGCGCCATCCGCCATCGTTGCGATCAGCGAGGCCTGCTTCACCTGGGCAGCCTGTAACTCCTCGATGTTGGCTGCGTCGTAGTCCTGGAGCTGGGAGGCCATCGCATTAAATCCATCCAGCAACTCCCCAAGTTCGCCACCAACAGGGAGGCCGATCCGGGCTTGGAAATCTCCCGCTGCAATCGAGCGCACGCCGCGTAGGAGTTCCTTGACTGGTCGGGTGATGGTCAGCGCATTGAAGACAGCACCAAGAATCACAAGCACCCAGATCGAGATGAACACGGCCACGGTGACCTCTCGGGTGAGGGAGGCACTCGCCAGGGCCGAGTCATTGGGATTCACTCCAAGGGCGAGGACGCCGAGATAGCGACCCTCTTGAATCAAGGGCACAAAAACATCGGTGACCTGACCATCAGGGGTGAGATGTTGACGAACAAGCGGATTTTTAGGTCTCGATTTCAGTTCGCTGGGGAGTTCCAAGCGTCGATTGAGACGGAGGTCCCCTCTGGTGTCAGCGTCATTCCCACTGATGGGAATCCCTAGGTACACAACGCCTTCTGGATCTGCAAAAAAGATGTAGCGAAGGCTGCGGCTTGAACGCCAAAACTGTTCGGCCACATTGGCCAGTTCTCGGTCGTGTCCGTCGGCCACCAGCTCGGTGACGTTGCCCGCCAACAACAGCCCCAAATCGCGGGCGTAGCGGGTGTCATTCATCACCGCATCACGCTGGATGCCGTTGAGTGCAAAAAAGGTGATGCTGGTCATCATCAGGCTCACCACCAGCGTGGCGATGGCCAGAAGTTTGGTCTGAAGGCTGAATTCGGCCCACCAGAGGCCGATGCCACTCCAAAGGCCATCCTGCTCTGGGGCCGTATCCGAAGAGACTGACCCTGCCCATGAGGACGCAGTGGAGTTCGCAGAAGCTGGTGCCGAACCGCTACTCATGGCGCATCAATGCTTAATAAAGCTTAGGTGCGCGTACTTGATGGCCAATATCTCTTCGGAATTGCATTCCGTCGTATCGAACCCGCGTTAATCCCTTGTAGGCCTTAACGAAGGCCTGATCAAAATCTGGCGCTTGCGCCACCATTGCAAGAACGCGGCCGCCGGAGGTCTTCAGCACCCCCTCCGTGCTGTGACGAGTTCCCGCATGGAACAACTGAAGTTGGTGCGTGGTGCTTGGTTCCGGTTCGAGCGCAATGGTAATGGGATCGCCTTTGCGGGGGCTGTCGGGATAGCCAGCGGCTGCCGCCACCACGCAGGCACTGCACAACTCTGTGTGCGTGAGTGTTGGAGCGTCCGCTAGACGTCCGAGGGCACAGGCCTGCAGCACTCGAGCCAGTTCAGGCCCTATGAGAGGCATCAGGGTTTGGCATTCAGGATCGCCAAAGCGGCAATTGAATTCGATTACCTGGGGCCCATCGGGCGTCAGCATCAGACCCGCATAAATCACCCCTCGATAGAGGATTCCTCGCTTGCGCAAGGCCGCAAGGGTTGGTTCCAGGATCCGTTCGCGCACCTGCTCTAGTTGCGCTTGATCGAGCAGGGGGGCCGGTGCATAAGCCCCCATCCCCCCGGTGTTCGGTCCTTGATCCCCCTCCAGGAGTCGTTTGTGATCCTGTGCAGGCGGAAGCAGAACCATGTTCTCGCCATCGCAAAGGGCAAACACGGAGACTTCAGGTCCCGTTAGGCGTTCTTCCAAGACGAGCTGCTCACCGGCCTGTCCGAACCGTCCTTGAAAAGCCTCTTGAATGGCGGTGGCCGTCTCCTCCACGCTGTTCGCCACCGTTACCCCCTTCCCTGCCGCGAGCCCATCCGCCTTCACCACCAGGGGGCGCTGCAGTTGTTGGAGAAGGGCAAGACCCTCCTGTTCGTTGGACACGGTCCAGTACCCAGCCGTGGGAATGCCTGCTTCTTGCATTAATTGCTTCGCCCAGGCTTTGCTCGCCTCGAGCTGGGCACCCTCCGCGCTCGGACCGAAGACAGCGATGCCTTGCCCGCAAAGTGTGTCTGCGAGCCCAGCGGCCAAGGGGGCTTCTGGACCGATCACCACCAGATCGATGCGGTGGTCTCTGCATGCCGCAACCATGCCGTCGTGATCGGCTTCTGCAATGGCCAGTGGAGTGCAGCCTTCTAAATCGCTGGTGCCAGCGTTGCCTGGGCTGATCCAAATGCCTTCAATTTCTGGGCAGCGCCTGAACGCCCAGGCCAACGCCTGCTCTCGTCCGCCACCTCCCACCACGAGCACATTGCGCAACGGTGGGAGCGAGAGGGGACGGGTGGTGGAGATGGACATGGGCGGGTGCGGAACGGGGGGTGACCCCTAGGTTTGGAGTTCAGGAGCAATGCTCGGCGCGTTGTCCTGACCTGTCCATCTTTGTTGAGCGACTGTCAGCCCATGGGGCTTTCCTCCCTGCCACTGTTTTTTTTGTTGGCGGCAACACCGCCGTTGGCCTCGGCCCCTGTGCAGCCTGTCGTTCTGCCGATGTCCAAAGAGGCCTTTGAAACGGTCCTCGAAGACGGTGGCATTCCCCAGTTGTCGGCGGCTTGTGCCGATGCCGATCGCTTTGGCCTGCAGGAGCGCTTGCGTCTTCTGCGCGATCGTTTGATGCTGGTGGCGCCTGCTCCCCAACCATTTGCTCTTGTGATGGCGAATGCTCGGGCGCTGATGGCCTGCAAGGCTCCAGACAGCACCCAGATTGTTCTAAGTCGATTTGGGCCTGGACCAGGATCAGCGCGAAGGGAGTGGTTGCTCCTGTCATGGCAAGCCGCCAGTGCGGCCCTCGATCAAGACCGCGCAGTGCTTGCACTTCGGCGTTTGGCTGATGGAGACCTCACGCGTCTTGATTTTGAAATGTTGATCGTGGGCTATTCGGATGATGGCTTGCCGCTCACCCGTTCAGCCCTCGATCTGCTGGCCAACCATGAGTTGGCAGCCGGCCGGCCGGAGGAAGCCGTCACGGTTCTCCTGGCGGGTCGTACCCCAGGAGTTGTGGCATCGCGCAGGCTTGGTCAAGTCGCTGAGCTGCTGGCACCTCTTGATCCAGATCGCAGTGATCTGTTGTTGGAATCAGCCTTGGATCAAGCGGCCGCTGAGCAAGCTTGGGGTTTGGCAGAAGATTTGCTTCGCCTGCAGTTGCGTTTGGCCCTGCAGCAAGGTGGGGATGCTGATCGGCCTCGTGAACGGCTGAGACGGTTGGCCAGCCGGGTTGATGACCGATTAACGCTGCTCGAGCTGGAACAGATCTCCCCTGAGCTGGATCCTCAGCGTTTGCAAGACCTTGAGGATCAGCTTCGCTCTCCTCGCGCGCCCGGTGGCCATGCCTCCCTGGGAGAATCGGATTCATCCGAAGCTCCTGCTTCTAATCCTTTGCCCACGCCATGACCAGCACCCATGGGCCTCTTCTTTATGAGGGCAAGGCCAAACGCATCTATGCCTCAAACAATGAGGCTGAGGTTTTGGTTGAGTTCAAGAACGATGCCACGGCTTTCAACGCTCAAAAGCGTGCACAACTTGATGACAAAGGGCGACTTAACTGTCAGATCTCAGCGTGCCTGTTTGAGTTGCTGGAACGGGAAGGAATACCAACCCATTACTGCGGATTGGAGTCCGATCATTGGATGGTGGTCCAACGGGTCCAGGTGATTCCGATTGAAGTCGTGCTGCGCAACGTGGCGACTGGATCGCTCTGCCGTCAAACCCCAATTTCTCAAGGCACTCGTTTGGATCCAGCACTGCTGGATCTCTATTACAAGGATGATGATCTTGGTGATCCTCTTTTGACCGAGTCGCGCCTGTTCTTACTTGACTTAGTGAGTCAGGAAAGTCGTCAGGAAATCGAGACGTTGGCAAGACGGGTGAATTCCGTTTTGACTCCTTTCTTTTCGGGTCTCAATTTGCAATTGGTGGATTTCAAGCTCGAGCTGGGGCTCAATGCTGCGGGTGAATTACTTGTTGCTGACGAGATCAGCCCAGACACCTGCCGTCTTTGGGACATGAACAGCCAAGATGCAAAAGAGCGCATTTTGGACAAGGATCGCTTCCGTCAAGATCTCGGAGGAGTGATCGAGGCCTACGGGGAGGTCTGCAAACGGGTCCAAGGGGCAACCCCTAACCCCCGCAACTACAGGTAAGGTCACCGGACGTTTCCGGTCGTTTTGGCCGATATCCGCACCACCTCATGGTCAACTTCTCCTCATGCCGAACCAGGAACGCCGTTCGGCGAGGAGCTTTGGGGCTAGCACTGGCCCTTCCGCTTCTGACCACCCTTCCGGCTCGAGCGCAAGCTGAGGCTGACTCCGATCCGAGTTCTGAGCAACAGATCCAGCTCGAGGATGCCCTCACTGGGGATTCTCCAGATTCGCAATCTGCACCTCAATCCGTTGAGGTGGAAGTGTTTGAAGATGGTCAGGAAGCACCTGTTGCTGCTGAAAACGAGGGCCCTGAGCAGCCAAGAGTTCTTATTACAGAGGTGGTGATCGAAGGGATCGATGGTCACCCCGAGCAAGAGCGGGTGGAATTGGCTGCTTATGACGCCATGTCCGTGCGTCCTGGTAGCCGCGTCACCAGGGATGAACTCAAAGTTGATTTGGAGGCGATTTACGCCACTGGTTGGTTCTCAGACGTTCGCATCGAACCTGTTAATGGTCCTCTTGGTGTGCAACTTGTTGTTCAGGTTATTCCCAACCCTGTACTGACCAGGGTTGAATTGCTGCCTGAAGACAATGAGATCCCTGCACAGGTTATTGAGGATGCCTTTAGTTCCGATTACGGACGCACGCTGAACCTCTCCGAGCTTCAGCTTCGGATGAAAGAACTTCAGACTTGGTATGCCAGTGAGGGGTATGCCCTTGCCAGGGTCACAGGACCGACCCGAGTCAGTCCAGATGGGGTTGTGCAGCTCAAAGTTGTTGTCGGTACGGTTGCGGGCGTTGAGGTGCAATTCCTGAACAAGGAAGGCGAAACCACCAACGAAAAAGGTGAACCGATTCGTGGAAAAACCAAACCTTGGGTGATTACAAGAGAAATATCGATCAAGCCAGGTGAGGCTTTTAATCGCAACCAACTTGAGAGTGATATCAAACGCCTTTACGGAACATCGTTGTTCAGTGACGTCAAAGTCACATTGAAGCCCGTTGCCGGAAATCCAGGCGAAGTCAATATTATTTTGGGAATTGTTGAGCAGTCCACCGGTTCTCTCTCAGGCGGCTTGGGCTACAGCCAAAGTCAGGGTGTGTTTGGACAGGTTCAGGTTCAAGACAGCAATTTGTTTGGCCGCGCCTGGAACCTAGCTCTCAACCTTACCTACGGTCAGTATGGCGGTTTGGCGAATTTTACGTTTACTGATCCATGGATCAAGGGTGATGCGCATCGCACATCCTTCAGGACCTCTTTGTTCTTGAGTCGTGAGGTGCCTCAGGTCTTTCAGAGCCAAAACAATGGAGATATTGTTACTGTCACTGATTACCAAGATAATAATTCTTCCCGAGCTTACGAAATCAGTACAAGTAACAATCCTGCTGGCAGGAAGTTTGATGATGTTGATGAGGCAACTGAACTCTTTCCCGAGTTCAGTTGGTTTGATTATCAAGGTGACTCTGTTGCCTTGCAAAGGGTTGGGGGGAATATCATATTTGCAAGGCCTCTAAATGGCGGTGACCCCTATAAGAATGCGCCATGGCAGATTCTTGCTGGTTTAAATATTCAGAATGTTCGACCCATTAATTTCCAGGGCACTTCCCGAGTTTATGGCACTCCAAGTGAAGGAGATGACGACAGTATTCCTAATGAAGATATTATCTGTATTTCCTATAATTGCTCCACTGAAAACAACCTTGCCGGGTTGAGATTTGCGGCTACTTACAACACCCTCAATGACCCCCGCAATCCAACGTCGGGTAATTTCTTCAGTTTCGGTACCGAGCAATTCCTGTCTGTTGGTGAGAATTCACCAACTTTCAATCGTGTAAAAGCGAGCTATACCCAATTCTTCCCCGTGAATTGGTTGAAAATTGCGAAAGGCTGCAGGCCCAAGCCCGGCGAAAAAGCAAATTGTCCACAAGCCATTGGTCTTCAACTCAAGGCTGGTTCCATTGTCGGAGACTTGCCTCCTTACGAGGCCTTTTGCCTCGGCGGTTCGAACTCAGTGCGTGGTTGGTACGACTGCGATCTAGCGGTTGGGCGTAGTTATGGCGAGGCAACTTTGGAATATCGCTTCCCGATTATCAGCATTTTCGCAGGAGAGATTTTTGCTGATGCAGGTACTGACTTTGGTTCCCAGAGCAGTGTTCCTGGAAAGCCTGGCAAATTGCTCAAAAAACCAGGTTCAGGTTTCTCCATTGGAACAGGTGTGATTGTGACAACGCCTGTCGGCCCTCTTCGTCTTGAGGTTGCCAGTCAGGACTTCACCGGTGAATGGAGATTCAACTTAGGTGTGGGCTGGAAATTCTAATGGTGTCTTGGCCTGCTGATTACAACGGGCCTTGGACGTTGGCATCAAGGGTGTCGCGCTCCGGGATTGGGTTGCACAGTGGGCAGCAATGTGAAGTCACCCTGGTTCCTTCTGAGCAGGAAGGCTTCTATGTGCGCTGGCTTGATCAAACCTCAGAATCCGTTCGTTTAGATCCCTCACAGGTGCGCGATAGCCAGCTGTGCACCACCCTCGATTTTGGAGACAGACAGCTTTCCACCGTGGAACATCTGCTCGCGGCTCTTGCTGGCTGTGGAGTTTCCCATGTTGAGCTGCAGGTATCAGGAACGGAAATTCCGCTACTTGATGGTTCTGCTTTGGGCTGGGTGGAAGCGATCGCTGAAGCTGGATTGACCACAGCGTCGACACCCCGCCGCTCCCCGTTGGTTCTGTCGGCACCGCTGGCCTTCTATCGCGGAAACAGCGCCATCGTGGCAACACCTGCTGATCGCTTCACGCTGGTTGGCGTGATTGATTTCCCTCAACAAGCGATTGGTCGCCAGCAATTGGCCCTCGAGCTCACTCCTCAGACCTTTGTGGAAGAGATTGCGCCTGCTCGGACCTTTGGTTTTCGCGAGCAAGTGGAGCAACTTCGCGCCTCGGGTCTCATTCGTGGAGGCGCTTTAGATAATGCCCTCGTTTGTGACGGCGATTCCTGGGTGAATCCGCCGCTGCGTTTTCAAGATGAGCCAGTGCGCCATAAGATCTTGGATCTAATCGGAGATCTCGCTCTCGTGGGTTTCCCTCAAGCCCAGGTGCTTGCCTATCGCGGATCCCACGGCCTTCATACTGATCTGGCCGCGGCACTTGCCGATCAACTCGTTCCCCAACGCTGAGCCACTTGACCGTTCTTGCCTCTACCGACTCGCCTTCTGCCGTGCTCAATGCTGAGCAGATCATGGGTCTGCTGCCGCATCGTTATCCCTTCGCCTTGGTGGATCGGGTGCTTGAGCACGTTCCAGGTGAGCGCGCTGTCGCGATCAAGAATGTCACCGTCAATGAGCCCCATTTCCAGGGGCATTTCCCTGGTCGTCCCTTGATGCCTGGGGTGTTGATTGTTGAAGCGATGGCTCAGGTGGGTGGATTGATCGTGACTCAGATGCCGGATCTCCCCCAGGGCTTGTTCGTATTCGCAGGAATTGACGGTGTTCGTTTTCGTCGGCCAGTGGTTCCTGGCGATCAATTGAGGATTACCTGCGAGTTGCTCAGCCTTAAACGAAAGCGTTTTGGCAAAGTAAAGGCGGAGGCCACGGTGGATGGACAGCTTGTCTGCTCCGGTGAGCTGATGTTTTCTCTGGTGGATTGATCGTGATGAGTGAGGAGCTCTCCACATCAGTGATCACGGACGATCGCCCCGCTCGGGTCCATCCGATGGCGGTGGTGGATTCCCGAGCGCAACTCGCCAATGGTGTCGTGATCGGTCCTGGAGCTGTGATTGGTCCTGAGGTGAGCATCGGAGCGAATACCTGGATTGGTCCCAACGTGGTGCTCGATGGTGTTCTGCGCATTGGCGCTCACAATCGCATTTACCCGGGTGCCTGTTTGGGGCAAGAACCTCAGGATTTGAAATACAAAGGCGCTCCGACGGAGGTTGTCATTGGTAATCACAACACGATTCGTGAATGCGTCACGATTAATCGTGCCACCGATGAAGGTGAGCAGACTCGAATTGGGGACAACAATTTACTCATGGCTTATTGCCACCTTGGGCATAATTGTTTGCTTGGAAACAAGATTGTGATGTCGAATGGCATCCAGGTAGCCGGCCATGTGCTGATTGAAGATCGGGCTGTGATCGGTGGTTGTTTAGGGATTCATCAATTTGTGCATATCGGCGGCATGGCGATGGTTGGCGGCATGACCCGTGTGGATCGTGATGTT
Source organism: Synechococcus sp. ROS8604 (assembly GCF_014279655.1). NCBI lineage: Bacteria > Bacillati > Cyanobacteriota > Cyanophyceae > Synechococcales > Synechococcaceae > Synechococcus > Synechococcus sp. ROS8604. Next base: position 2,241,009 of record NZ_CP047946.1, on the reverse strand, counting down.
CCTCCTTACTGTCTTGTCGAAGGCCATCCAGGCAGGGTGCGGGGTCTGAATCGTGTGGGTTTGAGACGTCAAGGCCTGCATCGCCTTGAGGGAGGGCAGGAATTTAAACAGCTTCAGGAGATCTGGTCGTTGCTCTACCGCTCCGATCACGTCATTGCTGACGGCTTGAACCTTGCGAGGAAGCAGGCTTTGCTCCCTGCTGCAAATCATCTCTGTACGTTTTTGGAGGGTTCCTTGTCGACAGGTCGACGGGGGCCCATGCCTCCTCCCTCGAGTCGCTGATGGTGCGTCTGCTCATCAGCACCGGCGAGGTGTCGGGAGATCTGCAGGGAAGCTTGCTGATTCAGGCCCTATGGCGTGTCGCGAAGCGTCGTGGACTCGATTTAGAAGTCCTCGCTCTGGGTGGTGAGCGGATGCAGGCTGCTGGAGCTGAATTGCTGGCCGATACTTCGCCGATGGGCGCGATTGGCCTCTGGGAAGCCCTCCCTTTGGTTCTCCCCACGATTCGATTGCAAGCCAGGGTGGATCGGGTCTTAAAAGAGCGCCCACCCGATGGGGTGGTGTTGATCGATTACATGGGCGCCAATGTGCGCTTAGGCCACAGCCTCAGAGATCGTCTGCCGGATGTGCCAATCACCTATTACATCGCCCCCCAGGAATGGGCTTGGCGCATTGGGGAAGGAGGTACCAAAAGTTTGCTGCAGTTCACAGATCGCATCCTGGCGATTTTTCCTGAAGAAGCCGAGTTCTATGCCGGTCGAGGCGCTGACGTCACCTGGGTGGGGCATCCCCTCCTCGATATGGTTCCGGTCTCCCCCGATCGACAGGCTGCTCGGCGTGCGTTGGGCTTGCCCTCGGAAGGGGCCCTCTTGGTCTTGATGCCTGCATCAAGGCCTCAGGAACTGCGATACCTCATGCCTGAATTGGTGCAGGCTGCCGCCACCCTTCAAGCGCGTGACCCATCGTTGAATGTGATCGTGCCAGCCGGATTGGAGCGCTTTGAGGAGCCATTGCATCAGGCCCTGGATCAAGCGGGGGTTCGAGGGACGGTGATTCCAGCTGATCAGGCCGATGCCATGAAGCCACACCTATTTGCCGCTGCGGACTTGGCACTGGGTAAATCGGGAACGGTGAATTTGGAATTAGCGCTTCAGGGTGTTCCGCAAGTGGTTGGTTATCGGGTCAGCCGTGTCACCGCCTGGGTGGCGCGGCGAATTCTCCGTTTCCACGTGAATCACATCTCGCCGGTCAATCTTTTGCTGAAGGAGCGTCTGGTGCCTGAGCTGTTGCAGGAGGATTTCAATGCCGATCAGCTTGTGGCGTTGGCCATTCCTTTGTTGGATGACCAAGCGGATCGGCAAAGGGTTTTGGATGGGTATCAGCGCTTGCGTGACACCCTGGGTGAACCGGGTGTGACCGATCGTGCTGCCGAAGCCATTCTTGACCAGATCCAACAGCCCTCTTGAGCTCATGCGTGCGTTGATCCCGCTGGTTTTGACCAGCATCATGTTGTTAAGCCCGATGTCAGCGATGGCAGCCGTTCAAGATGCTGTTCTTGCGGGTGGTTGTTTTTGGTGCCTCGAACATGATTTAGAGGATGTTGAAGGTGTGATTTCGGCTGAAAGTGGGTATAGCGGTGGCCATGTGGAGAATCCCACGTATCAACAAGTGAGTGGTGAAAAAAGTGGGCATCAAGAAGTGGTACGTGTGCGATTTGATTCCGATAAAATTAGTTATGCCACCCTTTTGCAACATTATTGGCGCAATGTTGACCCGCTTGACGGACAAGGCCAGTTTTGTGATCGGGGTGACTCATATCGACCCGTGATTTTTACCGCTGGTGAGCAGCAGGCCACCGCCGCTAAAGCAAGTGCTGCCTCGGCTGCAAGTGAATTAGGGGTCTCACAATCTAAGATTAAAGTGCAGATTCGCGATGTAGTTCAGTTTTGGCCGGCGGAGGATTACCACCAAGATTATGCCAATAAAAATGAACTTCGTTATCGTTATTACCGCTTCAGTTGTGGGCGTGATCGCCGTCTTGATGCCGTGTGGGGCGAGCGCGCAAGATCGGGTGCATCCTGGGTTGCTTCTGAGCTAGCGCCATGACACCTTCCTGAAAACCGAAGAAAATCTGTAATTAGATCTTTGATCCCATTCAGGCGTTTCTCAGTGAAGATGCGGGTATTCCCCTCTCGACGCTCTAGGACTTTGTCCCTACCATTAGCCCAAGATTTGTGGAGGGGCTGTATGTATCTGCTGACGATCAAGGATGGTCTGGTGACGCGTCACGTTGGTCCTTATCCGTCGACGAAGCAGGCTTCGGATGATTTGGATCGTGTGCTTTTGACATGTTCTGAGCGGGCGCGTTGGCAAATCCATGCCCTCGAGTGCCCACGTGCGATGACTGCGGTTGCGTCCTAATCAGCTCTTCGGCCTGGATAACCGCTGAGAAGACCGCTTTCGATCATTAAGCCGATTCCTGCGTTGATGCAGATCAAGCTCAGCGTTCCATACCAGAACCAAGGGCCGCGGTCCTGCCCAAGTAGCTGAATAATCCTTCGACTGATCGCTTCCCCGAACAGGCAGAGACCTGCAGGTAACAGCAGAACTCCAAGTTGAGCTCGCACGTACCAGCGCAAGGGTCTGGAAGCCATTTGTTTTTGTGGGTTCACAATCTTGGAAAACTTAAGACTCGGCTTGCTGGGTTTGAGCACACACCCAATTCACCAAGGTGCGGACTCCATAGCCTGTGGCTCCAGCAGGATCCATTCCCCTTCCTTTATCGCTCCACACCGTGCCGGCGATGTCGATGTGGGCCCATGGGATGGAGCTTTGGACAAATTCCTTGAGGAACAAAGCGGCTGTGATCGAGCCTCCTGGGCGAGGACCTGTGTTTTTCAGGTCCGCAAGCAGTGATTTCAGACCTTTTCGATACTCCTGGTGCATCGGCATGCGCCAGATCCCTTCCCCTGCATTTTTTGCTGCTCCCTCTAAGGCGTGGGCAAGCACATCATCTCCAGTCCAAAGCCCGGCAATCTCGTCGCCCAGGGCAATCACGCAGGCTCCGGTCAATGTGGCCAGGTCAACGATGGCATCGGGTTCGAGCTCGGATGCATAAACCAAGGCATCCGCGAGGGTGAGACGGCCTTCCGCATCCGTGTTGTTGATTTCAATCGTGGTGCCATTGGACGCGGTGACGATGTCGCCGGGGTGCACGGCAGATCCGTTGATCATGTTTTCGCATGACGCCACCAGCATGTGCACTTCCACCCCCTCGGGGCGAAGCTCAGCGATCGAGCGCATCGCGCCAAGAACGGCTGCACTGCCTCCCATATCGAATTTCATCATGTCGATCTGAGCAGCACCCACTTTCAGGTTGTAACCGCCGGAATCAAACGTGAGTCCCTTGCCCACCAAGACCACCCGTCTTGTGGCCGGACCTGAGGGGCGGTAGGTGAGATGGATGAACTTGGGATCCATATCTGAGCCTTGACAGACGGAAAGGAATGACCCCATTCCCCTGGCTTCACAGTCGCTGCGCTCGAGCACCTTCAAGTCCAAGCCATGCTCATGCGCCAGCTGAGCGGCACTGTCCGCAAGGGCGGATGGGGTGACGCTGTTCGGAGGCGCCGCAACCAGTTCTCGTGCGAGCTCGACCCCCGCGCAAATGGGATGCACCGCTTCGAGGGCGCTGCTGAGCGTGTTGGGGAGAGGGCCAAGCAGTTCCAGCCGCTCGGGGTGGATGCTGGGCTCGGGTTTGCTGCGGAAGCGTTGATCGCTGTAAAGAGCAAGCCTGACCGCTTGCGCTGCCACGGTGACTGCGTCTGCAGGATTCACGGCGTTCCATGGCAAGAGCAATCCGAGGCTGCCTGCTTGCTCCTTGCTCGCCCGTGCCGCAGCAGCTCCAGCCTTCCGAAAGCTATGGACATCAAGTGCTTCAAGAGGGCCCATGCCTATCAGCACGAGGGATGAGCAGTTGGGGTTGAGGAGTTGAAGGCTCGCGTGCTCTCCGCTTTTTCCTTGGAACTTGCGTTGTTCCAACCAGTCGCCCAGGGAGATGGAAAAGCGTTCCTCCATCGCTGGGATCCAGCCATTGGGATCCCCCTCTGCAATGCCTAGGGCCAAGACGGTTCCCGACCAGGCCTGTGGCTGGGCCGAAGAGAGGGAGATCTGCATGGAGATTGGGCGCGTGAGTCGATGCTACGGGGCACCCTTAATCGGCATGGAACGGTGTGGACCAACGCGCACGGGTTTCCTTGTTGAAGGGTGGTTGCCAGAGGCGAATCAAGGTTTGTTCCAGGCGTCGTCGTGAACGGGTGTCCTGCGGAACATCGGCCCAGAAACGAATGCTTGTGCTGCAGCACAAGCCCGTGCCCATGCAGGCCTCTTGGTAACTCGCCAAGTAGGCCTTGCAGTCGTGCTCGCCTTTCCAGCGACGATCAGCCGCCTTGGTTTCTCCGATGTAGAGAAGGATGGGATGGTCGAGTTCTTTCGGGCGATCCATCACGAGATAGATGGCCGCCCCTTGATGGGGACTGTTGGGCCAACGCCAGAAGCTCAACGCTAAGGGCCTGAGCTGAAGAGGCTGGAAATTGCTCAGCGGATTGGTGTTGTCGCTGGCAAACAGATGCTGTTGTCCTGTTGGTTGATCTCGATGCCCGGACTGAGACTCCAATGGAGGCGCGAACAGCGGTGCCTGGAACTGATGGATGCGCTCTTGCCAACCCCGTAACAGCTCCGCAGTCAGGGGCAGGGAAGGATCGATCAGGCCACTGGATTCTGCCAATGGCTGCTCGAAAAGGTTGCCCTGCCCAGGTGGAATGCCCATGGGTTTAGCCCCTTGGAGGAAGGCTGGGGCCGGATGGCCGCGCCCCAAAACTCACGCGACCAATCAGCTGTTCCACAGCATCAGGGGGCAGACACACCCGTTCCTGGAGATCGGCGAGATGCTCGAACGGCTTCAGTCGCCGCTCTTGAATGAGACGTTGGAGGCGGGGTTTTGGCCAGTTGAGCGTCTGCTCCAACAAGGTGGGGGCAGCGGCATTGAGATCTAGGGGGGGCTGTTCAGGCAGCACGGGAGCATCCCCATGCCAGCGGAACACCAGGTGGGGTGTCCAGCGCTCCACCAGATCATTAGGAAGGTTCAGCAGAAGAACGAGATCATCCAGCTGGGTGAATTGCACCCCACCCCGTTGGAGTCGCATTAAGACGTCGACCATCGCCTCACTGCAACCAGGCAATTGTTGCCATTGCTCAGGGGTTGCCCTGTTGACATCCAGGCTCCAGGTTGCTGCTGGGGTAGGGGGAGCGCTCAGCTTTTGTTTCGCTTTCTGTTTTGCTGTTTGTTTTGCTTTGACAGGATCTGGAGGTAGATCGCCGGTGGCCTGCAAGAGCTTGCGAGCCAGGGGGTCAAGCCAGTGCTGGCGCGCCATTGATTTGGGAACTTGCTTCTTGGCCAGGACGATACCGAGCCCAAGCCTCAGGTGTTAGGGGTTCCAGCGTGGAGGCAGGGTTGGGATTTCGATCAGTCCCTGTTGAAAAGCCACCACCACGGCGTGGGTGCGATTGTTGGCCTGCAGTTTGCGCAGCAGGCTGCCGATGTGGGATTTCACGGTGTCGATGGAGACGACAAGGATGTCTGCGATGTCCTGATTGCTCATTCCTTTGCAAAGTCCACGCAGCACGTCCTCTTCCTTCAGGCTCAGTTCGGGAGGAATGGCGCCGGAGGCGGTGCGTCCCAGTCGACCGTGCCGGAGAACGTCGGCGATCACGGCATCGTGATACATGCCATCGGATTCCATGGCGGTCAGCGCAGCTGTCACGCCTCCCATCCCGACATTTTGATGGGAGCACAATCCATCACAGGGTGCGTCGATCGCCTGGAGGATGGTGCGCAGAATTGGACGCTGAACGAGCAGCAACGCTTTCAAGCTGGGATTGTTCTGCTTGGCGCGCCGAACGAGGCTCGGGCCATTGCCACCCTCAAGCTGGTCCGTGCAGATCAAGAGGTTGGCATCCGTTGTTTGCAACCTCTGAAGACTGTCTTCTTCTGTTGTGGCGGCAGCAACAAGGGGCCCAAGATCTTGAAACCAGCCCATCCAGCTGGCTAACAACACGCGATCGCCACTGGCAATCGCTGTGCGACTACTACGCAAAAGACTGTGTCCCTGCTTGCTGCGGGTCTGAAGTCTGGGGATCTGGGAGGTGAGATCCAAGCCGTTTTGAAACTCTCCACATGTTGGCTTTGGTGAGGGGGAGTGGATCCGCACTGTGAGGGATTGCGTGAATTGTTCAAAATGTGGGCGACTCTTTCTCAGGACCATGGCCTTCTTCGATTCCGAAATCGTGCAGGAGGAGGCCAAGCATCTTTTTGGCGATTACCAACAGTTGATGCAGCTCGGGTCGGATTATGGAAAATTCGACCGAGAAGGGAAGAAGAAGTTCATCGACACGATGGAAGACCTGATGGAGCGTTACCGCGTTTTTATGAAACGCTTTGAGCTCTCAGAAGACTTTCAAGCCAAGCTCACGGTCGAACAGTTGCGAACGCAGCTTGGGCAGTTTGGGATCACGCCTGAGCAAATGTTCGAACAGATGAATCAAACCTTGGAGCGGATGAAGAGTCAGCTCGAGCAATCGGAAGGTCAGTGAGCCGTACGATCCGTCGCACAGCAAAGTCCTTCTTCGATGACAGTCAACCGCAATTCACTTCCGAACTGGTTGGCGAGGGGGATGGCCGATTTATTTCCGGACGGGAATCCTGATGATGGGGATCAGGCGTTAGCTGCGCGCTTGGCCGCGGCTGCCAAGGATGGCCGTCCACTTCGGGTGAAGTTGGGCATTGACCCAACAGGAAGCGATATTCACCTCGGCCACAGCATTTTGTTTCGCAAGCTGCGCGCTTTTCAGGATGTGGGGCATACAGCCGTCTTGATTATTGGTGATTTCACCGCTCGGATCGGTGATCCAACGGGCAAGAGTGCTACACGCGTGCAGCTCACAACGGATCAGGTTGAGGCCAATGCGACGACCTATCTGCGCCAGCTAGGGCAAGGACAACCCAAGGAAAGGGCCCTGCTTGATTTTGAAACTCCTGGACGCCTGGAGGTGCGACGCAACAGCGAATGGCTTGAGGGCCTGGACTTGCCTCAGGTGATTGGCTTGCTGGGAACGGCCACCGTGGGTCAAATGTTGGCCAAGGATGACTTTGCCAAGCGGTATGGGAGCGGTACCCCAATCGCCCTGCATGAGTTCCTCTATCCCTTGCTTCAGGGGTATGACTCTGTGGCTGTGGATGCTGATGTGGAGCTGGGGGGTACGGATCAGAAATTTAATGTGGCGATGGGGCGTGACTTGCAGCGTCACTTCGGCCAACGAACGCAGTTCGGCTTGCTCTTACCCATCCTTGTTGGTCTTGATGGCGTTCAGAAGATGAGTAAGAGCCTTGGTAACACGGTGGGCTTGGAAGATGATCCGCTGTCGATGTACTCCAAGCTCGAGAAAGTTGGTGATGCGGCCATTCACGACTATCTGATGTTGCTAACCGATCTGGCCGATGAAGCATTGCCGGAGAATCCCCGTGAAAAGCAAAAAGCCATGGCTTTGGCGGTGACGGCAAGCCGCTATGGCATGGAGGTGGCCCATAAAGCACAGGCGGATGCTGCCACGTTGGTGGCTGGATCGGGTGCATTAGCGGCGGATGTGCCAGAGGCATCACTTTCTGCAGTGAACTTTCCTGCCAAGGCGTTCTATCTGCTCAGTGCGGTAGGGATCTGTGCCAGCAGTAGTGAGGCGCGCCGGCAAATCAAAGGGGGAGCCGCACGCCTTGAGGGAGAGAAAATCACCGACCCCAATCAAGAATTTGCTTCAGGATTCGAATTGGAAGGGAAGGTTCTTCAGCTAGGCAAAAAGACATTTAGGCGATTGGTTCCTTGATGTGCTGCTATGACTGCTCCAGCTCAAAACCAGGAGAAGCATGCTTGATATGAACTCTTCGCGTTCTGTCTTCGGAGTGGTCCTTGCCTGTTTGGCGGGTGTGGGAATAACAGTACCGGCCCATGCTGGGATTAAGGATGAATATGAGCGAGCTCAGGCGTGTGACTACAACAAGGCTGAATATGGAAGCGATGTTGGTGTCTTTGATGAGGTAAGCGTACGGTTTTGTATCAGTGAGGATCGTCGATTTGTTGTGTATGTGATGCGCAGCGGTAAATCATGGACCTTGCCCTTTGATCGTGACTATCGCCAGGCCGGAGTGATGAGTTTGAATACCATTGAGGGCGATAAATTAGTTAACTACACCAAGAAAGAAGGTGTGGTCAAGCGCGTGATTCTGGGAAGGAAGCGTGTAGATAGGCCTGTTTTGTATTGATGAGCTGTCGTTGTGTGTTGCCGATCGCCGCAGGGTTGGCAGAAGGACCCTGCTGGTGGTCTGAGCGGAACATTCTTCTTTGGGTGGATATTGAGGCTTCCAGAATTGGCCTGTTTGATCCTGCAGCAGGCAACAATGATTTTTTTCATCTTCCTGCCCACGTGGGTGCTGTTGTTCCCACATCCGTCGGCGATTTGCTCTTGGCAACAGCGGCGGGGTTGATGAGGATGGATCCGAGCACCGGGGTTGTGACCCTGTTGTTGGATCCAGAGGTCGACCGGCCTGGCAATCGCTTCAACGACGGGAAATGTGATCCATGGGGCCGCTTTTGGGCCGGCACGATGGCCTATGACTTCGAGCCATTGGCTGGATCTCTATGGCGGCTGGATGGTGATGGAAGGATCACGCGCCAACGCCGCCAGCTCACCATTTCCAATGGATTGGCTTGGAGCCAAGACCGTGGGACGCTCTATTTCATTGATTCGCCAACGCTGAAGGTGATGGCCTTCCCGCTCACCAGCTCAGGTGAGATCGCCGCAGAACCCAGCATCTGTGTGCAGATTCCAGAGGATTGGGATGCCGTTCCGGATGGCATGTGCATCGATGCGGAGGGAAGGCTTTGGATTGCCCTCTTTGGTGGTGGGGCGGTCACGCGCTGGGATCCCATCAGCGGTCAATTGCTCGACCGATTGGCGGTGCCTTGTCGTCAGGTCACCTCCTGTTGTTTTGGCGGTCCCCACTTGGATCAGTTGTTTATTACGACCGCAAGAAGGGAGATGGATGCTGCTGCCATTGCGGCTGAGCCCTTGGCTGGTGGCCTGTTTCAGGCGGATGTGGGTGTGAAAGGTTTGCCTGCCGATCCTTTTCAAGTGGCGGCTTGACCTGAGGGGGTGCTCATGACCCATCACGATGAGGGTCGTGCGGAGATGCTGCGTGGCTTCCTCTTTCTCGCCTGAATCAGCGGAACGGATCATCGTGGCCCTCGATGGCATGGCGCCGGAGCAGGCCTTGGAGTTTGCGGCCGCGGTGGAAGGGTTGCGCTGGGTGAAGGTGGGCCTGGAGCTGTTCGTGCAAGCGGGGCCGGAGGTGGTAGCTCAGTTGCGGGACAAGGGTTTGCGGGTGTTTCTGGATCTCAAATTTCACGACATTCCGGCGACCATGGCAGGGGCTTGCCGGCGGGCGGCGGCACTCGGAGCGGAGCTGATCACCGTCCATGCCTGCGCTGGCAGCGAAGCGCTGCAGGCGGCTCAAGCCGCGGCGGTGGAGGGGGCGCAAAGCAGCGGGCAGCCGTTGCCAACTCTTTTGGCGGTGACGGTGCTCACCAGCTGGGAGCAGCAGCGGCTGCAACGGGAACTCGCCATCAGCCAAGGCATCGCCGAGCGGGTGCCGGCGTTAGCGCAGCTATCGGCAACTGCAGGTATCGGTGGTTGTGTGTGTTCGCCTTTGGAGGCCGCGGCGTTACGGGCGCAGCATCCCGAGCCGTTTGCGCTTGTCACCCCGGGGATTCGCCCCAAGGGAGCGGCGGTGGGTGATCAGGCCCGGGTGATGGGGCCTTCCGAAGCACTTGCAGCCGGTGCCAGTCAGCTGGTGATCGGCCGGCCGATCACCAAGGCTGAAAACCCCAGCGCTGCGTTTGCCGCTTGCTTCAGTGGGTTTAGCGGCTGATCCGTGTCTTAAAAGGTGAGGCTGAGACCGCCCCAGGCTCGCCAGCTGGTGCCGAGATCGCTACCCCAGAACACCGGGCCCCCACGCACAAACACACCAACGGAGGTGTCGCTGAAATTGAAAGTGGTGTAATCGAGGCCGGCTTCCACCAGCAGGCCATTGGCGTTCTCGGTGCTCATGCCATAGGAGTAGCTGTTGCCGCTTTCGATGTAGCGCACGGTTTGGTTGCCGTTGTCTTGGCCCCAGTTGGCAATCCAGCCCAAGCTCGACTGTGCTCCTGTTCCTCCTGATGAACTCGGCAAAACAGATGTGGCGTTGTACCTGCTGATGGACAACTCCACCTCGATGTTGCAATCCGATCCGTCGACGGCTCTGGCGGGACAGGCCAATCATTTGGAAAGCCAGGATCGGGTGTCGCTCTATGCCTATCAACAGGCCCTGGAGAAAGCGGGCTATGGCTTCAGCCGCAAGGGCGAAAGCGGTGTGCTCTCCACGGCTGCGTTCAAAGACGCGGTGATCAAGAACTCTGCTGCTGATCTGGCCGAGGTGCTCAACGACTTTGAGGTGATCGTTGATCCCAATCACTCTGGAGATGTGCAGGATCTCAAGCTGCATTGGATCAGCTACGGCTATGCCGTGGATTACGGCTCCGCAACGATCACTGCAGACGATCCCAGTGCAGGCAAGCGAGCCGCCGAGGCAATTATCGGCTTGCAGACTCCCGATCAGATCTACGGCAATTCGATCGACGGCAACGTGTTGTGGGCCGAGCGTGGGCTGCCCGCCGTGACCGCGAATGACACGTTCTGGGGAGAGGCGCGCCCCGCTTCCAATCTCTACTCAGGCACAGAAATGCTTGGTGCGCTGGAGGGATTAGAGCACTTGCTGGCGGCCAAGCTGAATCGTTCCGATGCCGATCCCATCACCACTTACATCAACATGACCACGGATGGCCGTCCTGAGCGTCGTGCCTGGTGGGACACGCGCACCGGCGCTGGTTCCGATTCACTTACGGGTCAGTCGGTGCCCCTTCCAGGCAGCTTGGGCGGCGATTCGATCACCAGCTCCGGCCTGCTTTACGACATCGATGGTGATGCCACCTTCCTGAACAACAACGCGGGTGAGCAGCAGTGGACTGCGATGCAGAACCGCCTGAATGCAACCCTCGATGCCATCGCGGCGCAGCAAGCCGACCCGGCCAATCGTTTGCAGGTGTCGGTGCTGGGCATGGGTGATGGTAGTGATGCCAATTTCCCAGCGATCTACAGCGACCTCTTTGGGCTTCGCACCTTCAACAACAGCAGTGGTGGTTGGAGTTACGACTACTCCACCAGCTACGCCTTGCCCGACTTCATCGGCTGATCGCTGCGTTGGGTTCCAGTGCTGCAGCCGGTGCATCGCCGCATGCAGCAGCGTGCTGGTGAGCGCCGCCTCGCTGCTGTGGTTGTTGCGGCAGAGTCCGATGCGGTTGTGGGATGGGGCATAAAACCCCTCCAGACCTGCAGGGAAGTCAGTCGTCCAGCAGCAGCACGTGCGTCTGGCCGGCGCTTTCCACCTGGGTGATCAGGGTGATGCCGGCCGCTGCACTCAAGACTTCTGGCCCAGCTTCGGCTGGGTGCCATTGATCACTCTTTGGATGTTGCTGCGGTGTCGCCAACAGCAGGTAGCCGATGGCCAGGAGCAGCAGGGGGGTGAGGTTTGCACTAAGCCTGTGCTTAGTTAGTCGACTAAGTTGGTTGAAATCAGGAGGGGCGTGGTGAAGCAGGTCAACATGCACGAGGCCAAAACCCATTTATCGCGCTTGGTGGATGAGGCGGCAGCCGGTCAGTCGTTTGTGATCTGCAAGGCGGGTAAGCCGATGGTGCGCGTCACGCCCCTGGTCCAGTCCGGAGATTTGGCCCCGGTGTCCTCGCGGCTTGGTCTTCTGAGGGGCGCATGCTCGGTCCCTAACGACTTTGATCAAATGGGCCAGGAGGCGATTGCCAACTTGTTTGAAGGGATTGCCGAGAGCTGAATGCAGTTGTTGTTGGATACCCACCTGTTGGTTTGGGCCATGGGGGAGCCCGAGCGTCTGGATCCAGCGCTGGTTCGCTTGCTGGAAGACCCCATGAACACACCGGTGTTCAGCGTGGTGAGCCTCTGGGAACTGGTGATTAAACGTGGTCTGGATCGGCCCGACTTTCAGCTGGAGCCCTCTTTGCTCCGCCAGGCTCTATCGGAGGCTGGCTGGCGTGAGTTGCCTGTGGAGGCGCACCACGTTTTGGCTGTGGGGCAGTTGCCGCCGCTGCATCGTGATCCCTTCGATCGCTTGTTGCTCGCCCAGGCGCAGGCCGATGGCCTATTGCTGATCACAGCGGATCAGCAACTTGCGCAATACCCCGGCCCCGTGCGCCGGATGGACTGATCGCTTTCAGGAGATCGTCGACACGGCGAGCTCAGGCGAAGCGCATCTCGCCCGTTGCCAAAGATACGACGGTATTGGGTGTAAGCCCGAGCGGCAAGCCATGCGTCAGCGGGAGGGGCAGCTTGCTGTTCTGATCCAATGGTGTGCACAGTTCACCCCTCAGTTCGGCTGATCGCTGCACTGGTCCTTCAGCTGTCGCCGCAACCAATCGGCGGCAGCGCCGGGCTTCTCGTCGCACCAGTTCTGCAGGTCTCTGGCTTCCTCCTCCAGGGCATCCACGCGATGAGCGTTGTCGAGGTGATCGTCGAGCTCCGGCTGACGGCAGTGCTGCAGCCGGTGCATCGCCTCATGCAGCAGCGTGCTTTTGAGCGCAGCATCGCTGCTGTGGTTGTTGCGGCAGAGGCCGATCCGGTTGTGCGCCGGGGCGTAGAACCCATCCAAGCCAGCAGGGCAGTCATCCAGCAGCAGCACCCGCGTTTGGCCGGCGATCTTCACCTGGGCGATCAGCGTGAGGAGGCCCAGGCCGGCCGCTGCACTCAAGACTTCTGGCCCAGCTTCGGTTCGGTGCCGTTGATCAGCCGCTGGATGTTGCTGCGGTGTCGCCAGAGCACCAGCAGCATCGCCACCAGGGCTACCACCAGATTGGCCGTGCTGCCAGAATCGGCTGCCATCAGAAGCGGCAGGCTGATTGCCGCTAACACGCTCGCCAGTGACACGAGCCTGCTCAGGCTGAACACCGCCATGAACACGCCAAAACTGGCCAGCCCCACCGGCCATGCCAAGCCGAGAAACATCCCTAATCCGGTCGCGACGGCTTTGCCGCCCTTGAAGCCCAGCCAAACAGGCCAAATATGACCAGCCAGAGCGGTCAGACCTGCTAAGACCTGAATCCAATCGCCGAGGCCAAGAGCGCGGGCGATCAAGACAGCGGTGGCTCCCTTGCCAACATCGATCAAAAAGACGACCAACGCAGGACCCTTGCCCACTTGCCGGAGCACATTGGTGGCTCCCGTGGAGCCCGAACCGAGTTCGCGCAGGTCAATGCCTTTGAGCCAGCGACCTGCAAGCCAGCCACTGGGGATCGATCCGAGGAAGTAGCCGAGAAGAAGAGAAAAGAAATCCATCAGAGCAGCTCGTCGTCGTCGTCGTAGATCTCACCGGGGCCAGCCGCAAAGGCAATCCACAGCGGAAACTGAAGCAGGGGGATGTCGACGACGCGCTCAGCGGCATCGATCACAATCAAAGGAACTTCACCGCGTTCTTCCAGGCGGTCGGCGCGCTCCACCAAGGCATCACCCCGTTCAAACAGCACGATGCCGCTGTTTGGACCAAAGTCTTCCCGGCCTAGGCCAAGGGCATCTTGTAATCCGCGCCGCCATTCGCCGAGTCGCTCTGGTTGCCCGGCCAAAACAAGGGTCTGGAATTGATCGCCATAAAGATCGCTAAGGATGGCGATCAGGGCACTCCCTACCAAAACGTTGCGCGGGCGATTCCCTCGACTGGATTGGGCTCCCCGTCCGCCCTGATTGAAGAACCAGTCCTCAAGAAGGGCGATATCGCTGTGGTCAAGACTGCGGCGCAGCTTCCAAGGATCGGCATAAAAATCAGGTTGCTCGGCAAACCGCTCGAGGTTGGTGCGAATCAGGGCTTCATCGGGCCGGAAGGTGTCGGCGACGGCTGGAGTTAGCTCTGCAATGGGGGCCCCTTCCTGGGTGCTAATCGTCTGTTGATCCAGAGGGGAAGGCTGCACCACCACTGGCTGAGACACCAGCTCGAGCTGCTCAACCGACTGCGCCATGCCCTGAAGAGCGCCGCTCAGATACTCCTGGAATCCCTTGACGCGCCGCGCAATGGCATCGGACTGACCGACGAAGCTTCCGGCAATCTCCTGCTCAAGCTGCAGCTTGCGTTGGTTGAGGCTGTTGATGTCTTGTTGCAAGGCATCGCGGCGCTGCTGTAGCTCGGTCAGGGCGAGGCTGATCAAGGCTTCTCCAGCGGAGCCTGAAGTCGTTTCTGCAGAGGTGCCCTCAGCAGAGGTGTCCTCAGCAGAGTCGTCGCTCTGCGGTGCTTCTGGTTCAGGTGACGATGTTTCGGCTGTCTCGTCGGAACGCTCCTGGGTCGTCAGATCGGTGTCGTCAGGCATGGTCTGCTCGTCCTTAAACTATTTCAGCTGATCGCGCGACGCAAGTCGAACCTTCTGTCCAAACGTGTGGAAAGCATTTCGTTTTCGTTACGCCAGCGCCTGAACAAAGAGTTCACTTTCACTCACTCTGGCTCAGGGCTTGGCTTGTTGTAGGGGCCCCACCCGCTGTTCCAGTTGCTCTTGAAGTTCCACTGGATTGAACAGGATGGGAAGGAAATGAATGCTTTTAGTTTCACGGAAGTAAAACAGTCCGGGTAGCCAAGGTGCGAAGAGACGCCAAGCCATCCATTCACTGAAAGGGAAACGGCGTAACTCTTGTTGTCCGCGCCACACCACCAGATCGTCTTCGCTGAATTCAAGTTTCAGGATGTAGGTCTGCACCAGAAGAAACACACCGAACAACCCCACCACAAGGGACGGCCAGGGACTGAGGGGTAAGGGCCAAAGGGCTGCACTCAGCAGAAGAATCACCAATGCCAGCCTGGGGCTTGGGCTGATGATCACGCTGTTGGTCTTTGGAGAGGGTGTCATGGGGTTGCGTAATCAGCCGAATAAGATTGAGGTGAGTAGGACATCCATCAGGGCCACGGTGACAAGGATCATGACCACAGCTCCAGTGGTACTGGTGCCAACCTCTTTGGCACCACCTTTGGTGGTCATTCCCCATCCACAGGCAATCACACCAATTTGAAGACCAAAGACCAACGCTTTGACCAACATGAAGGGCAAGTCATCAGGTTCTAGCCAGGTCCTCACGGCTGTCCAAAACACAGCTGGAGGAATGCTGTAAAGGCTGGTGCTGCTGATTTGGGCGCTCCAGATCGCAACTCCAAAAAACAACAGGCATTGCACCGGTGCCATCACCACCATGGCGATGAGGCGCGGGACCACCAAGTACTCCACGGGATCGGTGCGCAGCATGGTGATCGCATCGATCTGCTCGGTGACCTTCATCGTTCCCAATTGGGCGGCATAGGCAGTGGCCACCTTTCCCGTGAGCAGCGTCGCGGTGAGCAGTGGAGCTATCTCCCTCGCTAGGCCAATGGCGAGAACACCCCCCACGGTGGATCCGGCGCCCATGCTGTTGAGCTCCGCTGTGATCTGAATGTTGAACACGGTGCCTGCCGCTAAGGCCGTGATGATCACGATCAAAAAGCTTCCAGGACCTGCTTCCTGAAGCTGATCAAACAGATCGATCGTATTGATGCGGCCTTTGGTCGTAGCTGAGACAGCTTGTCCGCCGATCAGCAGGCTGCTGCCAAGTCGGTTCAGCCAGCGAGGGGACTTCATTAAGTGGAGATCAGAGAAAAGGCTTAAGCGCTGTGCAGATGAGCGCCGCGATCAGGCCAGCGTCGCATCAACAGAAGCCCGAGCACCACCAACACCGCTGGAATTAGGCCCATGCAAAGACGAATAGCAATCAGTGCTGTTTCAGGCTGTTGGACAGAACTCAAGGCGCCATCAGCTGTCTTCGTTGAGATGTATCCGGTGAGCGAGAGCAAGGTTCCAAACACGCTCATGCTGAGGCCAATGATCAGTTTTTGGCCAAACACCATCCAAGCGGTGTAGAGGCCCGCTGGGCGGGTGGGGTCCGAGTCGATCGCATCAGGAAGCAGGGACCAGGGGATGAGATAGGCCGTTGAGGCCCCCAATCCCACCAGCATGATCAGGCCGATCACGGGGATCAGGGAAAGCACGCTGCTCTCCTGCAGTGGTGAAAGGGTCATGGACAGGAGACAGGCTGCAATCCAAATGCTCGATCCCCAGCCCAATGCCTTAATTCGTCCATGCCGGTTGGACAGCACACTCCAAACCTGGAGACCCACCAAGGCGGCGATATTGAAGGCAAGCAAGAGCAATGTGGCAATTCCAGCTGGAACGTGGATGACTTGGACGAGCCAAATCAGGGCAACCACTTGCATCAGCTGTAGGCCAAACCACAGCAGCAAATAGAGCCCTAGCACCATCAGAAATCTTGAGTTGGAGCGAATGCGCCGCAGTTGTTTCAGCAGGGGCTCTTTGTTGCCACTGGGGCGTTGCGCTTTTTTGGCATAGGGAGCAAGACCCCAGCAGCAAAGCAATGTGGCGAGCGCTGCGATCGTTCCTGAGATTTGTCCCATCAGGAGGTAGCCCCCACTTCCCTCTCTCAAGACGAAAACAGCGATGAGCAACCCGATGGTTCCCGCCAAAATGGATCCGGTAAATCGAGCTGCATTCAGCCGCGTGCGAATCGCCGTATCCGGTGTGAGCTCGGTGGAGAGCGCCGCATAGGGCAGATTCACGCTTGTGTATGCCGTCATCAGCAGGATCGCCATCAGCACGTAATACGCCGTACGTTGCAATGTGCTGCCCTCAGGTACCCACCAAATCGCCGCCAGGCTGATACCCAAGGGCAGTGCTGCCGCAAACATCCAGGGAAGCCTTGGGCCCCATCGACTACTGGTGTGATCGCTCATCCAGCCGATCAAGGGATCATTGATGGCATCCCAAAGTTTGATCACTGTGAGTAGTGAGCCGGCAATGAAAGCTGGCAACCCTGCTGCAGAAGTGAAAAAGGGAAACAGGTAAAACCCCAGCGTCGTGGCTGCTAGTCCGGTACCTGCATCTCCGAGCCCATAGGCGAGCATGAGACGGCGACGGGAGCCCTCGGGGCGAGCTGTTGAAGAGGTCAATCCGAAACATGGGGCACGCGGACCGTCATAATGCTTGGGCACACGACTCAACGGCTGCCATTTTTGGCAAGCAGTTCTGACGTACTAGTGCGGGCGTAGTTTAGTGGTAAAACCTCAGCCTTCCAAGCTGATGATGCGGGTTCGATTCCCGCCGCCCGCTTCCTTGTCTCAGTAAGGGTTTTCAGCTCACCCCCCCCCTTTTTTTTTGTTACTTGCTTTGGGGCTCGCAGCCTTTGCCGGCGCCTGTTTGGCAGTGCCAGGCTATGAGTCGCAACATTTCACCAAACGTCTCACATGCCGGCGGCCCGTGATTGGGAGGTGACGATCAGGGCCGTCGTGTCTCACGCGCTGTCTCAAAGGGGCTGGACGGTGCTGAATCACCGTGGTCATGCGCGTCTGAGCATTGCTGCTAGTGCTGATGGGGGCAAGCGCCGCCAGGTGCTGCTGCCGATCCCCTTGGAGTGCGACCAGGTCGATCAGATCCGCGACGCCGTGGTGTAGGTCTACGACGGGTCTGCCGGCACCACATGAACCACGTGCTCGGTGCCGTGGATGTGACGGTCCCGCCGCAGAACGCCAAGCAGCTGCTGGAGACCCTGGCTCGGATCTGGGCGGACAAGCCGGGCGGGCGCACCCGCCAGATCCAGATTCAGTCGACCTCCGCCCTGCTGCGTTGGGCTGTGGCGGAGCGGCGGCTTGGTGAGGACTGGGAGCCGCCTCAGGACTTGGCGGTGTTCGTGGGGCGATCGCGTGCCGCCAAGGCGATCACGACACCCCTGGAGGTTGAGCACCTTTTTGCCTTTCAGCTGATGGCGACCTATGGACTGCGCCCAGAGGAGCTCCAGCATCTGCAGATTCGCCAGGGCCGGCTTTGGTGCACGTATGAGAAGTTCGCCTCCCGCGGCAAGACCCGTCCCAGAGTGTTGAGGCCTCTGCCCTGTGACGACTGGGCAGGCGGCTGGCGCCTGGAGGAACGCTTCCCAACCCAGGAGCTGCCGCCCATGCAGCCTGGTCCTGGTCTGGGCGGTGGCTATGTGGGCCATTACCTGATGAATCGACCGCTTTGGAAGGAGTTGCGGCGTGAGTACGAGGCCAAGGGCGAGAAGCTCGTGCCCTACTCCTGCCGGCACGGCTACGCCCACCGCGCCCACGTGATCTGCAACCTGCCGCCCAAGGTGGTGGCCGCGGCGATGGGCCACAGCGTGCAGACCCATCTAGCGGCCTACAGCTGCTGGCCCATGGTTTACGTGCTCAGAGCTCAGCGCCGTAATGTCGCACGGCCTGAGAGAACCCGATCAACCCTTGTTCCTCCAGGGTTACCAGGTACTCCTCGACTGCTTTGGGTGGGTTCTTGAGGCTCGCTCGGTGCTGCCGCATCGCCATGCCGACCCGTTCGGTATCCAGGTTCAACTGATCCAGCAGAAATGGGTCGGGATGGCAGGTGCCAATGCCATAACTCGCTAGGGCGTGATCCGGGAAATCGCCCGGGTTGAAGGTGAGGATCAGATCGGCACCGCACTGGATGGCGGCAGCCAAAACATGGCGGTCATCCGGATCTGGTAACTCCAGAGCTGGAATCAGGGGCTGATAGCCATCCACCAGCGCATCACGCACGTGAGCATTCATCAGCGCGCGGGTCCGCTCCTACTGCGCTCTGGAGTGATCAGACCGGTTCCGCAGCACAGCGTTGATCTACTCGTCGTGAATCTGGTTGCTCCAGCGGGCCCGGTAGAGATCCGTTAGCGCCAGGCGCATCAGCAGATCGCGGAGTGGCGCTGGATAGAGCACACAAGCGTAGAAGACGACGGTGAAGCAACTAATCTTAGTAGCCCACACCCAACTCCTGGGCCTGAGCAGCCAGCTCATCGAGGGCCGCGGCACGCTGCTGATCGATGGCGTGCTTGTAGGCCATCAAGTCGGCTAGGCGGATGCGCCGGTGGGTGCCGACCTTACGGAAGGAGATCTCCCCTTGCTCCAACCGCTCGACCAGAAAGGGCCGCGACACATTCAGCAGATCAGCGGCCTGATGGGTGGTCAGCTCGGCGTGTACGACACCAGCGTGACGGCATTGCCCTAGGCCATCTGCACCAGAATTCCCTGCAGCAACTCCAGCACCGCAGCCGGGATCGGGACGGATGCGCGCTGGCCATCTTCCATGTCTAGGGAGAGGCAGGCTTGACGCAGGCCATGGCTGGCACGGAAGCCGGCGAGATCGCGCAAGCTCGCCCTTGCGGCCTCAGCCGTAGGGATCACAGGCTCAATGGAGCTGGGGAGAGCGAAAGCTATGGGCAGGAGTAGGGAAAGGCCATGTGAACCGTAATCGAAATAATCGCAATATTTGCAGCATCTGCAAGGGCGATAGGTTCGCGTGTCCTGTGCCTGCTGAGGCCCTGTCCAGAGCCGATGGCCTTGCTCAGCCTTTCATTGGCTCAGCAGCCCCTATCGGGTGGCGACCATGTACGGCCATGCCCCGTACAATAATGAGACTGCTTCCTTGTGTGCCATGTCGCCGGTCGAGACCACGCTCCATGCGGTGATCGAAGCGATCGATGAGCCCCGCTCGGCTCGGATGGATCAGCGCACCAAGCCCTCGGTGAAGGCCAGCATTGAGGCGGCAGCAGACCTGATGGGCATCGAGGCCTCCGCCTTTGTGGTGATGTCGGCGTATGCACGAGCTCAGGAGATGCTCAGGGGGAGGCAGCAGACCCTGCTCAGCCAGGGCGATCACCAGGCCCTGCTCGCCGCCCTCGACGAAGAGACCACACCAACCCCCGCCCTGCTGGAGGCTTGGCAGCTGCACCAAGACCTTGTTGTGCGCTCCTGATCCGGTGTTGTTTTGGATCGAAGCCTTTGACCATGGCTTGCACGACACCAAGGACTTCCGCTGCGGCAGCGACAGCCAGGACAACTTTCTGCGCCGCACCGCCAAGCGCCAGCAGCGTGATGGCTACACCCGGCTCTACGTCGCCACTGACGCCGCCCAGGCAGGCAAACCTCGGGTCTGCCTGGGCTTCTACGCCATCAATGCCCATGCCATTGGCGTGGCCGACGTGCCTTCCGCTGCTGCCCCGCGGGCACCGCGCTCGAACCTGATCCCAGGCGTTTTTCTCAGCCACCTTGCTGTCGATGGGAGACAGCAGGGCAAGGGGCTGGGGCGCATCCTGCTGGTGGATGCCATGCAGCAGTGCCAACGGGCTGGGCAGATCCTGGGTGTGCGGCTGATGTTGCTCGATGTGGCGGGCACTGCTGGAGAAGCGGAACGCGATCGCCTCCACAGCTTCTACACGTCGATGGGGTTCCGGCCCTTGCCAGGCCGACCGGAACGGTTATTCCTCTCTCTGAGTTCCCTCCCACCTCTGCAATCGGGCGGTTTAGGCATCAGAGGCGCAGATGCCGCCGGCTCCACCCTGTGATGGTGGCCTCCACATTCTCCAGGTGCCCCTGCAGGGGACCGCGTCCCTGGGTGCAGCCCCAACGCCTGTAGTGCTCACCCCGGGCAGTGCAGGCTTCTGCCGTCGTGACCCAGACCCGCTGGCGGGTTGGCGTTGTGGCGGTTTCCATCAGCTTCCTGCCAGCTGGGCACGGCAGCGCTTGAGGGTGTCGATCAACCAGGAGCGGCGATAGCTCTTGACCTGGCGCGGGGCCCCGTCAACAAACTGTTGGTGGCGAGGGGGTTCTTCTTTGAACTCCTCGCGGTAAGCCCTGGCAACGAGCTTGCCGGCTGCGCAAAACTGGCTCGCGGCAGCGCTTGCTGGAACACCTCCAGCCAGGCATCCCCCAAGGTGAGCTCCTCGTCAGTCGGGGCGCCGAGCAGCAATCCCGAGCTCGCGGTCAGCACGTTGCTGCGCACGATGTCCTTGAACAGGAGCTGATCGCGTTGATCCCGGCCGCTGAGCCGCTCAAACAGACCGAGCCGTCGGTTGTGCGACGAGAGATCGGCGTGCCGTTCCAGCTGCGGGAGACCAGAGCGGGGTGATCCACCGAGGCGAGAGGTACAGCTGCATGGGATGACGTGTTTTTGCTGTTCATCGCTCTGAAAGTGGTGTGACGGGTGGAGCCTCCCCTGTATCAGTGGCACCACCACGGCGCGCCCGAAATACAGGGAGCTCCTGAAACGGGTGGATGGCCGCTCCGTCTCCAAGGTCATTGCCACCCGCTGGGATCGGCTCTCCCGGTCCGCATCAGAGACCTGCCGCCTGGTGGATGTGTTCGCAGCCGATGGTGCGCCCGAGCTGGTGCTGCTGGATGATCCGATGGACCTGACCACGATCGGCGGCCGGATGCAGCTGCGGCTGCTGGGGGTGATCGCCCAGGGGGAGGTGGAGCGGCTGCGGGAGCGCTCCGCTGCAGGGAAGGCACACCGGAAGGCCAAGGGGCTGATTGATGTCGCCCCGTTCGGCACTCATGTGGTGGGCGGCCTGCTCCAACCCGATCGGCGTCCTTACATATGTCTCCTCGAAAGCAGGGCCGAGCTCACCCGGGCTGACCTGCTGCTGGAGGCCTTCAGCCAGGCCGCGGCCGCCGGATCAATGCACTCGGCATGGCGTCATCTAGGCAGCACCTACGGCGTCTGGTTGGACCGTGCCGGCATGAGGCGGCTGCTGCTGAATCCAGCGCTGCGGGGGGCCAGGGTCGGCAAGCGGAATAAGACGGCGGCCACCTGGGCCGATGTGGTGGAGGGAGCCGGGGGCGAGCCCCTGATCGCTCCAGAGGAGCACCAGAAATTCGAGGCAATGATCCGCGGGGCGATGGCGCGGCGGAACACGGCCGACAAGCGGGTGCAGCACGTCCTGGCCAGCAAGGTGATCTGCGGCCACTGCGGCACGTTGATGGGGCGCGGCACCGTTACCCGGTCAGACCATGGCCGCTACTTCTGCCGCAATGAGGAGTGCGAATGGCTGATCCCTCGACGCCGGCGCAACTCCATCCCGGAGCGCCCCCTGCTCGAAGCGGTGCTGGAGGCCATGGCGGGCCAGGCCGATGTGGTGGCTGCAGCAATGGAGCGGCAGGCCCGGCGCCGGGATGAGGCGGTGGCCAGTGCTCCGGAGGTGCAGAAGCTCCAGGACGACCGGCAGCGGTACTTGGGGTATCTGGCCAACGGCGATCCAGTGCAGACCGTGATCGACACCCTGGATCAACAGATCGCAGCCCTGCTCGAGGCCGGCTCCAGTGAAGGGGGCCACCTGCTGGAGCTGCGGGCATGGGCACTGCGCCGGCAGCGGGTGATCGGGGTGTTCCCCCCAGGCGGTGGAGAGATGGTGCCTACCAGTGAAGTGGAGGTCACCAGTGAGGAGCAGGCGGTGGCTACTGCACTGCGGCAGTCATGGGAGCGGAATGCCCGATCAGCAGCGATCAATGGCGAGGCCGGCATCGGCCCGGGCATCTGGCAGGAGATCAGGGACCTGCTGCGGGAGGCCGTCGTCGAAGACAAACGGCTCGTCCGAATCGAGCTCAATCTGTAGATCCCGCTGCAGCAGATGGAGCGCACCACCGAGGTGGCTGATGCCTTCGGGGAGGTCGTACTGGCCGAGCAGTTGCACCGCCCTGGCGATGTCCAGGTGCTCCCCCAGGGATCGCAGCATCCGCAGCGGTGACTCTCAGCGCTCAGTCTGGTCAGGCCAGACAACCTGATCCGCTTCACCCCGCAGCACCTGGCAGGCCATAGCCAGCAACGTCTCATCAGTGGTGTCGTTGGCCAGCTCGGCGATCGATTGCTGGAGGGATTGGATGTCGGTCATGGTCTGAATGCGGGATCCACCAGCGTCACTTGTGCACCCCCGAGATACCGAGGCGTATGTCCTGAGGCTCAGACCCTATTGCTAACTGGGAGTAAACCCACCAGATAGGCGACGCACTGCCCACCAACGCCCCATCCCCATGCTCCGCACCACACTCACCGCCATCGCCTCCGCTGCTGCCCTCCTCGCCGTCAGCGAGCCCATGGATCCACCAGTGGCCATGGCCGACACCGTGAAGGACTGCCTTTGCGTCCTTTCCAGGCATGACGACGCCATGCCACGGGAGGAATTCCGCTGTGACTTCACCCAGACAATGGGCGGCGCTTATGTCGACAGCACTCGCTGGGCGTTCATCTTTCCCCACTCCGAACAGGACAAGACCTTCAACCGTCAAAACACCAAGGACTTCATCCGTTGGACCCGTGAAGGGCAATACACGCTGACCCTTTTCCAAAGCGGCGAGAAGCCGAACGAACCCGGCGGGTTCTGACGTCCAACGTCCAACCCTTCAAGGGCTGGTCCATGTGACCGGCCTTTTTTATGCCATGTGCCCCATTGCTTTGGGGTATCAATGCCATCGGCTGATGGTCACCAGCCCCTTCTGTGCCGATCACAATAAGGTCACACAATCTTATCAATGCAAGGCCGGCGAGAAGAGCTAAGACCCTGGAATTGAGAGCTACACCATAGACCTTTCCTGGCGTAGCGGATTGGAGGCTACGGCTGCCTCCTTTCCCTGAATTTCTGTTAACACGCATGCCTATACAGGCAGACCAAGAAGTTCTTAGGCCTTCATGACAGGTTCTTCGATTGAGCGTAGGCTTCTAGATAGAACTGAATGGCACACTCGGCCAGTTAGCTTGTTCCGCTTGGCCTACACACTTTCCTCAAGCCAATGTCACGAAAAGGATGTATCCCCTTAATTTATTCTCTTGAACGCTTCAACCATTGATACGACGCATCCCTGGACAAAAGCTGATAAATCAATGTATGTAAAAATTTTGCGCTTGCAAAGGCACAGAAAGGATGCCAATTATCTGTTTTCTTGATATCCGCATGATCCACTACTCCTTTAATCACAAGCCAAGTCACTCTGCGAAGCGCAGAACTACATATCTCGGCGGCTGATGCAACACCATAAGACTCCATATCAATGCCGTATAACTTTGAAGTCTTCTCCAGCAAATTACTCACATAACCAGAATCCTTAACCACGAAACTACCAGCGGCCATTGTGCCAACATGAATATCTGGCTTCACAGATGTCTTTACAGGCATCGGATAACACGCAGCAATTTCATCAAATACAGCTTCATCCTCGAGTACTGATTGAACAAATTGAAGCACCCAATGCTCTTGCCTAATTGATTGCTGAAAGGGAATGATCAAGCCTTCCCTATACGTTCCCGCCGTATGATCGAAAACCTGACTTGCGACGACCAGGTCGCCTAGCCTGGTTAATCCTTTCACCCCAGCACATATTCCAGTCATGACAATTAATGATGGATTCCATTCGACGATTGATCGAGCAGCAATGACAGCCGCCGAGACTGGGCCCATGTCAACAGACTGAACAGCCGCTATGTTTATTTGCCTATCGCCATAATTCAAGGATCCAAGATAGTAATGAATACCATCTCTGGTCACCCTCTCAAAGTCTATTCCGAAACAATCTTTAAGTGCTTTCTTTTCTTCGGAAAGGGCAGTGATCACGACAAGATCGACCTTCGTCTCGATAAAGGGCATGAGTGGATACGCGTTTTCCAGCATTATGAACGGCCTCTTCAATCGCTACAGCGGCCCACAAATCACCCACTCAGCATCCGCCCACAAGATCACCTGCACACGAAGCACGACATCAGTGCAAGACTTCTACGAATAGCGCGACGCAGATGAGGCGAGTCAGCCAAAAGGCTGCAACCTCGACAGGAGTTACACGTCCAGGCGTCTTACTGAAGTGTATTTGACACTCGTACAAATCACTAAGGATTAAGCATCCGAGATAGGGCTACAGCGCATGGGAGGAATGAAATTGCGTTCGGGAAGCAAAGAAAAAACCTCACCACCGATGAGCAGGGCGATCATGACGATTGAAAGCTCATCAGTTAAATCATTGGCTTATGTTGGCGACTGAATTTCTCAGGCAAGAACTTCACTATCCACGCTGGAGGAATAGTTGGAACAGAACTGGTCTTACTGCTGCCAACGTCGCGTTGACCAGTGGCCTCCTCGATCTTTTTCCTTCTTGGCTTGGTTGCGATTCAACATCTCGCCGTAGCCAAAGCCAGTGGTCGGCTCGGGGTCGGCGCTATCCAGCGGCGGGGTGCCAGCCCAGATGCCGGGAACGCCGAGGGCGGGGATGCCGGCCGTGAGCCAGGCGCCGAGCTTCTTTCCCCCTGACTCATCCAGAACGATGTCGATGGAGGGGTTGGCTTTGATCCGTGCCCAGTAGTCATCATCCCCGGGCATCCGGAGGGCCACGATCCGCTCCGGGATCCCGGCGGGGTGCTCGTACTTGGCGATGCGGCCGTTCTTTTTCGTCCGGGGGTGATCCGGCTTGAAGACGACGAAGCCGGTATCGGAATGGCAGCCGTTCTGCAGGTCAACGCCATGGCAGGCCCAGCCGCCGAGGGCCAGGGTGTCGCGGTTGTTGAGCAGTGCCCGGACGGCGCGGGTGGCGTACTGCTGGCCATGGGCACCGGCCTGCTCGAGCCGATCACCAATCAGCAGCTCATGGACTGATTCGCCGGCGTAGCTCTGGACGTTGGCGCGGACGATCGCCTCAGCCACACCACTGCCGCGGGTCCACTCCTCGAGATGCCGGGGGAGCAGCTCCTCCTCCAGGTCAAAGTCAATGGGCAGGCGAGGGGAGACCACCGGTCAGGACCACCTCCGTGCATGGGTAGATGCCGTGTCATCTACAAGCAAGTGATCAACACGAAGGGAGGCCGCCTTGTTGAACTCTGGATACCACTCATCAACGATCGCCGCGGCCTGACAGTGGCGAGCCCTCGGTGGATATTTCTGGCTATTGTTGGAGTGTCTCAAGGGTCTTTACGGGTCCTGGTGGTGGTTCAGCTCCGTGGTTGGTCGCCGGGAGAGCTGGATCGCTGCGCTTACTTGCTGGACAGCACAACGTCGTTCTCGAGGGCCCAGAGGGCCAGTGCTTCACGGATCACTCCAGACGCACCGGCGGTGGTGCCATGGCCGTGCTTTCTGACGTTCCGGATCCAGGAAGGGGGGAGGGTGACGGAGAGCTTCTGAAAGGTTTCAGCGGGCTCGAAATCGGAGGGACGTGTCACCTTGCGGTGGTAGCGATTGGTCATGTGAAAAGACTAGAGAGGTTTTCTCAACAAGCAGCCTTATTGCGAAAAAAAAGGCCCCTCGAGTGAGGAGCCGGTAGGTCAGAAAGGAGTGGCCGATGAATCAGTGCCTTCCTTTTTCTTGGCCTGTTCGACATAAAGAACCCAGTCAGGATCAGTGTCTTTCTCTTTAAAACCATTCGGCCAGATGGAGTAACGGATGGAGCCGTTACCGCCGGAAAGGTATTTCTTTCCGTCCTTGGTTTCGTTTGTCCAGAGGCTGCTGATCTTGACCCTGGGGGTCTGTTCTTGATTGGCCATGGTGTTGTGAATAGAGGTGGACATGGAGGGGCCTTACATCGGCCTCAGCAGAATCCGGAAGTGCAACCTTTGGCCCCTGGTGACTCGGACCGAATGCCCCGGAGTTAATCGCCCCAGCTGGCGCGTTCTGCATCCCGAATGCGGACGAGGCATTCCCGCCGCAACCGGAGCAGTTGCATCTGTTCTGGTGATGCCGGCCCCCTGCAGCCGGCGAGCCGTGCATCGATCTGCTGCAGCTCGTCTTTGAGGTGCCGGAGTTGTTGGCTAGTCATCAGGCCGCGCCTCCTGCCAGCGGCTCGAGGTCAGACCATGCGCTTGGTTCTTCGGGATCCAGGCCCCGCATCTCGGCCAGATACCGGCGGCTGGCGTTGTCGAAGATGAGCAGTGCATCCTCGAGCGATCGGACCCGGGGGAAGCGGTCCAGCTCGTAATCCAGGCCAACAGGTTTCTGCAGATCCGGCTCGAACAAAGAGCCGGCCCATGACTCCCAGCACCACATGGCGATCGACTGGCCGCCAAGGGTGATGCCAAAGCCCATGCCCATGTAGCCCTGCTGCTCCGGGTTGGAGACGGTGGGCACCACCACAAGCTCAGTGCGATGGGGGGTGTCAACGAATTCAGCAGACCAGCCGCGGGCAGCCGCAGCGGATGCGATCACCTTCAGTCGAGGGTCAGTCATTTGCCCCCCGCTGCGGGATACCAGTCGTCCAGGGTTGCGATAGCGCCGCCCCAGTCGGAAGTTGCGTCTTTGATCTCCCGCATGGTGGTGCGGGCCAGGTGGACTTGAGCGAAGAGCTTCCGGGCCCCCATCTCGACCATTTCGTATTTGTGCTGGCGATCGAGCACCTCGGCCAGGTGCTTCATGTGCAGGTCAGCCCCATCGGCCCCCCAGCCGCAGGAGTCATGGGGGTGCAGCACCTTGTCTCTGAGCTGCAGGTAACGCAGCACGATTGCGATTTCTTCCAGGCTGTGGAAGTCATCCAGTGCGGCGGTGACCGCTCTATTCAGCTCAGCGCCATTGGCGAGCTGTTGCTTGAAGTCGGCAGTGGTCATTTCGATGCCTCCGTGGTGGTGATGTGTTCGATCAACTGGAATGCGGTCTCTTCCCAATCGGGGCCGCCCAGAAAGTGCGTGAGGTTGTCCTGCGCGATCTCGAGGGCCAGTGCTGACAGGCGCGGCTCCTGCTGGATCAGGGACGTGGCGGTGATGACGTGCCGGGTGGCCTGCAGGGCGTCGAGCAGGGGGATCTGAATCCCGTCTCCGACGTCGAGGGTCTGGGGGAGGTTCATGCGGCCTCCTGCCAATTGGCCTGAATGGCGTCGAGCATTTCCGCCACGAAGTGGTCAGGGCAGCCCAGGTCCTTCTGCATTTCGGTGAGCTCGTCACTGATGAAGCTCCAGGCCTCGCTCATGCGATCGCGATGGGCCTGCGTGGCCATCTGCCAAGTCATGCGCCCTCCTGCTGCAGGCGCAGGGTCATCAGGTCATGGCCCTCCCGGGTGAAAAACGTTTCACGCTCTTGGGGGGACATCTTTTTGAACATCTCGAACTCACCGTCTTGGGCTTTCTTGAGTTCTTGATGGGCCTGCTTAATCAGCCAGATGATCTGGCCGGTGAGGGTGCGGCGGTGATGTGCCGCCAACGCGGTCAACTGATCCGCGATCTCCACCGGCATCGCTAGATGCATTCGGTGGGTGGTCTTTGTGCTGGTTACGATGTGATCCTGTGGTCACCGGAGCTGGGGCTGTTTGTTGCCGTCAGCGACAGCGGAATCGGGAATCGGGTGATGACCTCAGCGGATGGGCGCAGCTGGAGCCTGCGCCAGACGCCAGCTAATAACAACTGGACCTGGGTCTGCTGGGCACCAGAGCTTGGCCTGTTGGTGGCGGTCGCCAGCAGTGGCACGGGCAACCGGGTTATGACCAGCAGCGATGCCCTCACCTGGACAGCCCGCCAGGCTGACGCGGATCAGGAGTGGCGCCCCAGCCCTCAGGATCCCTCTCGGATGCCGGCACCACCTCTCCCTGCAACCGCCACGTCTTCCTCCAGTTGTAGAGGGTGACCACGTGAATGCCCAGCTCTGCTGAAATCTGGGCCACGCTCTGCCGCTGTGGCGGACTCATTCGCCTTCTCACATCAGCTTTGACGGCTTCGCTGTAGCGACGCATAGCTCTGCTCCATCAAGCCCCCTTGGTGATCGAAATGGAGAGGTGTCAACTTTCCTGGCAGAGGGGGTCCAAGCCAACAAACACTGACCCCAAGAGCACACCCAGAAATCCAGCCAAGGACAGGATGCGCGCCAAGCCAGTCAATGCCATAATCGTGGGATCCCTGATAGTGTCGGAATGACTTCCCCAGCACTCTTCAGCCGCAAATTCGTCGAGCAGTCCTACTGGAAAGCCCGGCGCCAATTACTAAATTCTGACAGCTTTCATACAAAAACCTGCGCCTGTAGCGAATGCAAATCTCCGACCAATCTAGATAGCGCTGAAAGCGGGGCCACAAATCTGCAAAGCGGATCAGACTTCAATGACGAGATTTTAATCAGCTCAACCTTTGGAGATATAACAAAAGATTATATCGATTGGCCAAACAATGATACATTAACTTACACAATATGGGACAAAGAAAGAGATACAAAACGCGTTACAACTAACCAACATAGCAATGAAGCGGAACAACTTATTAACGATACTTTTAATGAAGTCGATGATGCAATTGAGCTTGATTTTGAAACTACAGATAACGTAAAAGATGCGGAAATTGTAGTTGTTTCTGTTGATCGCTACTCTCCATGGGGTCCGCCACGGCTTGGAGTCGTCGGCCAAGTTGTTGAAACTGAAAATCGTTGGTTCGTGCTCTGGAAAGACACGTCACCTGGAACAGATGAGTTAAACGATTTCGATCAAAATACAATCACTCATGAAATTGGTCATTCATTGGGCCTTTCTCACCCAGGAGAAAATCCTAATAATCCTAATTACAATACCGTAGAAGATACTGTTATGTCTTACAACAGCCTTGGCGGCGAATGGGGAACTGAGTTTACTGAAAACGATTACGATGCCCTTGAAGTTATTTGGGGCGCTGAAACTGTATTATAACAAATGTTGCACTCTAAACTTGGTTAATTTAAAAAGAACCTCTAATTAATATTATTTTAATCAGGCTTATATCTATCCACAATTTTTAAAGTAAAATATCACTAATACAATCAATAATTTCAAAAATTAATAATTTTATATAGCTACAACAGTGGCTACTTAATATTGCTTACTTTCATGCCAGCACAGCAGCTTAATAATTAGTTTTTAAGTACTTCACAAACGCACTCTCAAGTGTTTGCTCATCTGTGGATCAAATCAATCACGCTGATCACCAGACCAACGGTGATCACCGGCGGTGAAATCCAGCGCAGCATCACCAGCAGAAAGCGCTGCAGCCAGATCGGACTCCCCGAATGACTGAGCTCCTTCTGAAAACGGGCGGGGAGCACCCAACCCAGCAACAGGGCCAGGAGCAAGCCCCCCAGGATCAGCATCAGGCCCCCAAACACGGAGTCCATCCAGCCGAGAACCTCCATGGAGGTGGACGCTGGAAGACCGGCCACAAAGATCAAGGCAGTGGACAACCAGACGGCCCGGGAGCGGCTCCACCCCAGGCGATCGATCAAACAGGCCACCGGCACCTCCAACAGTGACACCGCTGAGGTGATCGCTGCAATCAGGGCCAGAGCAAAAAAGAGCACCGCCACCAGCTGACCTGTGGCGCCCAGCGAGCCCAGGCCCGTGGGCAGCGCGATGAAGATCGTGCCCAGGGTGGAGCCACTGATCACATCCTGGAGGCCAAAGCTCATCACCACGGGGAAGGTGACCATGCCGGCCAGCAAGCCCACAGCGGTGTCCATCCCCACCACTTCCACGGCTTCCCGGGGCAGGTGGGCGCGCCGGCTCAGGTAGGCCGAATAGGCCAGGATGCAGCCGATGCCCGTGCCAATCGAGAAGAAGGCCTGGGTGAAGGCTCCGCCAGCGGCCAGCAGCACCGCTTCCGGCGCGGCAATGTCCCAGTCTTTGGGGGAGGTGCGGCCCGAAAGGGAGACATACAAATCGGTTTCGCCCCGCAGGATCGCGCCAACCTTGCCGCCTACGCTCCCGCGGGCGAGGCCCTGGGCCACTCCAAGTGAGCCCATCAGCGGCTCCTGGCGATCATCACGGTGGCTGCGGCTGATGACCGGGATCAACTCAGGCAAGCGTGCCCTGCTGCTGAAACGCACCGGCTGACGCTCCCCAGTCGGCGACTCGCACCAGGCCTGGGAATCACCAGGCTCGGCAGCGACCAGCCCGAACCAGAGCTGATCGAGCTACGGAAGCAGAACCACCCCGAGGACGGGGCGCTGCTGGTGGATCAGGGCGAGGTGAACGGCGTATTCGCCGGTGCCCTGCAGGAAATCCATGGTGCCATCAAGAGGATCAAGGATCCAGAGCCACTCGGCATCGACGTTGCGCATCATGGCCAGGATCGATGCTCTCTACCTGGAGGATCCCTGCAGCGGTAGCCGCCGGCTGGTCGAGTACCTGGCCAGGGAAGGCATCCCGATTAGCCGCGATCGGGTGCGAAACCTCATGCGCTCCCAAGGTTTAAGGCGCGATTGACCAAAAACCCCGCACCACCGTGCCAGGCGAACCATCCGAGCGATTTCCCTGTCTGGTGGACCTCAAGCAGGTCAGTGCAGCGGACCAGTTCTGGGCGACAGATATCACCTACATCCCGCTGCAGAAAGGATTCCTCTACCTGGTGGCGATCGTGGATCTGTTCTCCAGAAACGTGCTCAGCTGGAAGCTCTCGAACAGCCTTGACACGGAGTTCTGTTTCGATGCCCTGGAGATGGCATTGGCAGGTGGTCGCAAGCCAAAGATCTTCCACTCCGATCAGGGCTGCCAATTCACCTCTTCTGACTTTGTGGCGAGACTGCAAGCAGAGAACATCAAGATCAGCTGGTCAGGTAGGAATCGCTGCTACTACAACATCCTGTTGGAACGGCTTTGGCGCATAGTCAAGTACGAGGAGGTGTATCTGCATGCACACAGCGATGTCTGGGAGGCTGAGATCAGCCTGGCCCGATTCCTCTGGAGGTACTGCCATGTAAGGTCACACAGCTCTCTGGGAGGCAGAACTCCCCATGAGGTCTACATTGAAATCGAACCCTGTTTCTCCCGCCCAGAGTTAACGATGTCAGGGACCAGAACTGTCCAATAAAAGTCACCTACCACAGTGAGGGTAGTGATCGCCGCAGTAGTCGCGGTGTGGAAGCAGGGATGAGACCACCATCATAACTTTAAGCAGGTGGAGCGCCTCAGTTTCTTGAAGCACCAAGATCAGCGATCGCCGGATACGATGCTGCATTTACAGCCACGGAATCGTAACACTCACACGAAGGTTAGATCAGCGCCGCATCGTTCTCCCGAATCGCTTGGCTGTTGCTTATACACCTCTTTCGAAAGGAGATCAGCTTGCAGATGTCGACGCCGGCTATGTGCCGGCAGTAAAAATCTTCCCTGAGTGCGCTACGCTCCTCCAACCTGACGGCGGTTCAGGCTCGTTTTGCTTTAAAATAGTTATTAACTGTATCAGAAGCTCCCAACAACGATAGATCCGTACACGCTGCACTGGCAAGCCAGACGGGCCTGGAGATCGCCGTCGGCCAGGACATCAAGCATGATCGCTTCACTTTCCGTCGGGGGTGAGAGTTTTTCTCCGCCGGAGGTGATCCGCACCAGGCAGGTGCCGCAGGAGGCCGAGCGGCAGCCCATCAGCACGGGAGTGTTGAATTCATCGCAAATCTCCATGAAGGTGCGGCCGACACTGGTGGTTACCACCAGGCCGGTGTCTTCGAAGGTGATAGTGATGGGTGACGTGGTGGCCATAAAAGTAGTTTAAACCTTGGCTTCAAGCAAGGATAAAGGCCTCAGTGAGGTTTTCCTGCTTGAGGATATCCTTGTAGCGATGTAACAGATTGCCGAGGCTAGCGACGTCATACTCGATGCCGATCGCCTGTCGAATGCGCTCGTATTGCTGAGAAATGTAGCGCCAGCGCTTCTGCGTCAGCAGGCCGGCGTCGAAAGGGGGTAACTTCTTGGGCCATTCCATCTGGGCCCAGGATGAAAATAGGTCATCAATATTATTTAGCTTATCGGAAAACTCTTGATGCGACATTGCCATCTCT
Source organism: Synechococcus sp. ROS8604 (assembly GCF_014279655.1). NCBI lineage: Bacteria > Bacillati > Cyanobacteriota > Cyanophyceae > Synechococcales > Synechococcaceae > Synechococcus > Synechococcus sp. ROS8604. The sequence continues at coordinate 2,208,171 of NZ_CP047946.1, read as the reverse complement.
AGGGTTTGCTTGCAAAAATAAAAGGGGATGGTCAAACATCCTTTGCTGTACGCCTCTAACATTTCTGGAAAGACGAGAAATTGGCCCTTAATGTAGTCCTCCATGGTCATCCTCATTAGCTCACGTATGAACGCTTGCGCTTCAGGACGTGCCGCCTGGTAAAGCGTAAGGCCGATATCGAAAGATGTGGTGTAGTGGCGGGCCTCATCATGGAGGTGGCCCTGATTGATATTGTAGGCCAAAGGCTCGTAGTTAAATTTTTCTGGATCTACAAATAGGTAAGACTCTCCCTGCTTTAGCTCGACGTTGGCCGCGAACCGTGTCAATAGCCAGAGTCCTCCTAGACCGAGGCTCTGGACATCTTCGGCAGGGAGAAGTCGCATGGCATCCCCAATCAGGAAATGCTGGGTGCGGTAACGAAACCCACGGCCTTTCTTCTTCATTTCGTCTAGAAGTATTTGCAAGCCCTCAGGTTTGTGCAACAACTCTAGAATATGCGAGCATTCTTCACTCAATCTGAACTGAGTGTCAACAGAATTGTAATCATCTTGTGGGATGGAGCCAACCATGCCGAGGAAAAAGCCAGGGGCTTCAAATGGCTCCTCCGACCTTGTCTCCCTAGCGACCATGTTGTATACGGAGCGGAAGGTCCAAATATGGTCCATCTCCTCGCTTGTTTCCTGATGGAGAATCATATATTCATCGGAGTAAGGCTCAAAAGATTTTTCGGCAGCCGCCATATTGGAGACTAGGGCCTGCGATTCACTGTTGGCCACAGTCTTGTAGAAATTGGCGAAAAAGCAGGCCGTCAGAATGGCGATCTGCCGATTGCTCAGTGATTTGAGATACTCGCATCGCTGGATTGGAAAAGGCATCATGCTGGGATTGGCGTAGATAGCGTCGCCAACGATTCCCTGTTTGCCAAGTGCAATCCCAAGGAACTTCAGTTCCATCGGTTCTACGTGAGCCCTTTCGAACAGTCGATTTTGTATTGCTGTCAACTTGCTATCTAGGGCGACGCTTGTTTTTGCGGAAATAACGGTAGTCACAACTTTCGATCGTAAGAATGGGAAATCTAGTGGTTTGTTGTTCATATAGCAACAGCGAAGCGATCGTAAAATTTTTGGCTGCGCTGACGTCGGCGTCGGCAGTGCGCTTACTCTGTGCGTGCCCATCAATGGACTTCAGTCAACCCCGGCCACATCGGCCAAAGCTGACGATACCCCTTATCCCGATGCCGCCACCAGCGCCTGTTGTTGAGATTACATATATGCTAGAGGCTTGAGCAGGTTGTGCGTGGTCGCGAACACATACCACCCGCCTCAGTATCAGTCATGAAAGAGACCAAGTTCAAAGGCTCTTCTTAGGTTTCTAATTGTTTGAGAAAGCTTTTAATATTCAGCAGAAAGCTCAAGAGGAACATTAAGGACTTCCTCTCTTGATCACTGAGACCTGTTGCACTGCAGGTGATCTGGATTTTTCAGGAATCCCTCATTAGCCTTTTAGAAAGAGGCTTGAACCTTAAGATTCTGCAAAGATTATCACAGCGTTCAACCAGTTCAGAATTGTGTATTATCTGTTTCCAATAGTCAGGTACTATCTCGGCTGGATTTGAATGATGGGGCAAGCTTGCAGATGGATCACCCCCTAAAGTAATATCAAGCCACCACGATGTCCTGTCTTTGATTAGTGAGACAATGGCCTCAGACTTTGGAGTAGTCGGTCTACTTAGTCGTGTGCTCATGGACATCCTTCGCTTAAGTGATGAGCTGACAAAGTTACTAGAATTAGAATAGCTTAGTGGTGGCGAATAGCACGCATATTCTGATCGAATGAGCTGACTAATACGTTCAAATGAATATCGACCAACTGCTTCAGGATGGCGCATGACTTGAACAGAGCTAGCAGTATGATGCTTTTCCTTAGATGCAAGCAGTGATTCATTGATTGAACACCACATTATTAGTGGATCAAGCGCAATGTCCGGCTGCAGTTGCTTTGCAATTGACCACCAAATCAGAAGTGAGTCTAAGCCGTGAATTGTGGTCAGTATAGATGAGGCATAGAAAAAGGGATCTCTGAAAAAATATATATAACGAGCACCTGGATACTGAGACTCTAGTTGAGAAACATGGTCAGGAAATAATGCGAGGCTGAACGAAGGATCATATAGATTGCAGTTGCTGTTGCTCAAAAGTCTTTCATAAGTCTGGCCAAAAGTATCTCTTGAATACATCATGTTGAGATCATGATGTGCCGCTTCAAGCTGATAGGTTTCAAAGCCACCATAGATAATTCCAGACAAGGCACGAATTAAGCCATCATCAATGCTGTAAAGATCGAGCATAGAATTAACTTGTTTCAGGTGCTTAGAATCGCTTCTTATAGGAAGGTGAGTATGCGGAAGACCAATCTGGCCCAACTGACTCATTCTGTTGCTGAATGATATTGCGCCACCTCTAGGAGCACTGATAACAAAGTTTAATCGGTAAAAGTCGATGGGATTTGGCGACGTACTTGCATGCGGTAATGCACGTTGAACGGTAGTCATTACTTGGCTAGGGAAGGAGAGACCAAAGATCCACGTTGATAAACCTAGTTATGGGGGATATGAGATTTAAAAGAATACAGGTATGGCCAACGTCAATTTTGGCATAACCTTTTGAACCAATAAAATTTGTAGGTAGACTATTATCTAATTGAATTTGAACTTCAACGTATTGTAGGCCATCAAGCTCAACTGTTGATGGACTAATAGATGAAACTCTACCTTTAAATTCCTGATCCGAAATAGAATACAGTCTCAGGACACAAGGCAACTTAGTACGAACTCGTGCCCGATCATATTCAGGAATCAAGGCATTTGTCTGAGTAAGCGGCTGAGCTTTCACGGTTAATATTGTCTCTCCTGGTGTTACAGTTCTGTTCAACAATGTTCTAGTATTTGAACTGATAACTCCGTCAAAAGGCATTACAAGCATGAGATGACTGATACGAGCTTCTAAAGCTTCTAATGCAATTTTGCCAACTTCCAAGCTACTTTCGGCTGAACTCAATTCATCTAGAGCTTTGGATAGTTGCTCTTCTGAATTTACATCTTGATCGATTTTCTGTTTTCTCTGCGCGATTGCTACATCTGCCAAAGCAGATGTTAACTCACTTTTGGCACCCTCTAATTCGCCTGTAAGCGCTTCTTGAGAAGATAATAGGTTTTGAAGTTGAAATTCGCTGATTGCTCCAGATTTTGTTAAACGTCTCAATTTGGTTATTTGATCGTTCTGAATCTTAATCTGATTTTGTAGGGATGTAATCTTTGACTTTACTTTCTGAACCATTGCATATGCACTTTGGAGTTCTTCATCACGGTTCTCTCCTTCAAGTTTAATGCTTCCAGTTCGTATAGATTGAATAAGTGTCCTTTGAGTTCGAATATCTGAATCCAATTTTGAAATGAGTTGCACCTGCTGGCTAAGCTGAGAACTTAATGTTGGTGAGTACAATTCAAGTATATTTGTTCCCTTTTTAACGATAACCGATGATGGTCCATCTTGAAAGATTTGTTTAACAGCTGCTGTTTCCGAAGAACGTATGTCAAGAGATTCACCTTCAGTTACATTTGCAGAACCTGTTACGGATGCCCTGAATGGAAACAAGAATATGATAATTAGGATAAAGGCTAGGAAAAGTTTGCTGCTAAACAAACTTGTAATACCGAAGTGCAAAGAATGTAGAAATGAGTTTGCCACACCAAGGGATTGATTTGGCAAAGGTACATCAGGTCTACCTAATGTATAGGATTTTGGCGTAGCACGTATAAGCAACTCATCAGTTTTTTTGGAAGTGCGACTTGCTATCAGTTTTGTGAAAAAAGTTAAGTACAAGAAGCGGATAAGTAAGATGGTTAGTGCAATTCGGACTATCAATGCAGTCCAATGACCGGCAAACTGTGGAACCTCAGCGGATATGTTTGGGATGAGAATATTGTAAAGTATAAGCATTTTGATAGTAAATGCTATCAATAAAGCAACTAGGAAAAGCAAGCTATTGATATCAGACTTTGACAAGGATATTTGACTGAATTCACCCTTGAAAAGATGAGAGAATGTTGTAGAAGCACGCTTTACTGAAATCTTGAGATAGTTCTTAGGCATGACCCCAAAGAACTCAAGTAGTCTTCTGCCTGGAGTATTACGTACTGGTATCAACAAAATAATCATACTTGCCAATGCGCCTTGTATGATTGCAACTAGGATATTAAGGCGAGAATAAGGTGAGGAGTCAGGGATTGGGGTATAAATATATAAACAAAGGATTGAAAAAACAACAAGATATAAGCGTACTAGCAGTGGTTGGGCGACTAGTATCAATTCTTCAAGCTTAGTTGCTCGTTGCTTGATTTCCTTGCTATTTTGTTCTTTGGCTAATCTGGGCAAAAAACCCCATTTTAGTCTAAGATATAACTTTTGATCATCTATATTTAGGGAATATGACAGAAGAATAGATGTCATGACACTGATCAAGTTAATCACAATTAACATGATCAAGAGGCGCGACAAACCTGTCAGTGGATCAGACCTTTGTGACAAGAATACGGCTAGTGGCTTTACCCCAAAGTAAAAACTGTAAATAGTACCTACAAACAGTATTACTGTCAGAGGGAAAAAGCCAGGCTTGCAGGCTGATTAAGGCTCTCGGAGGTCTTAGCAGTCCACGGGAGGTAATCCAATTAAAACTGAAAAGTAATATTTTACGATCTTCCTTTGATGTTTTTACCTTAGTGTGATCCGTTCTTGAGCCATTGGCTTGATATAAGGAACTTGTAGATCCATTCGAAGACAATGAGTCTGTCTTGGAGTTTGTCGGATAGAGATGAGGATCAACTGGAAGCAATATTCCTTTTTCACATAACCAAGAAATGTATTCATCTCGATTAATCTCAGAGCGAGATGTATCAAAAAAGTTCTTGCAATTAGAAAAAAGAAACTCGACCGAACCACCACTTGAATCAACATTGAGAATGGCATCCCATTCAGACGCGGACAGCTTAAACGAAGTAGTTCGATCACCAAAATATAGACGATATTGCCCTTCTACCAGGGGAGAAGTTCGTAATGATGGATTGATACAGTAAAAACAACTATCACCTACTATCATGATAATGAATGAAAGATTAGGGAGTACAAAGGACTTTAGAATTCATCGTCATTATCATTGAATATAGTACTTTGATCCACTCCACTTTGAGATGATCCATATCCAGTAGTTGTTTTCAACTTTTCCAATTTTCCTCCCAAATCGTGAATCAGCTGCTCACAGCGACTCTGCTGATCCTCTTTTGTAATGCTTGAGGGATCAACAATTGAAGCGTCTGTCGAGTCCCCATCTGTTCCAATGGACTTTGAAGCAGCCATCAAACTGGTCAATGCAAATTCATAGTCTTTGTCTTGATATTGAATCTTACCCCAACAAAAATTAAAGCGAGGACTGTTGCTACTTTGCACTCGGGTAAGTTCATCCTTGGCGGCATTGTATTCACCAAGATCTATGTAGCATTCAGCAGCATCGATTGACAAGCGCTCTTTGAGTTTAGAAGGACATTCATCATTGTCTGCTGAACGAATTATTGCCAAACCACGAACTTTATTACCCTGTGCAATGAGAATTTCACCAAGGAGGATTTGTGAATAATGATTCTTCGGATCAAGTCTCAAGCAATTGTTAAGATTGCGTTCGCATTCATCAAGCTGTCCCAGTTGTAGTTGAGAGATAGCAAGCATCCTGCGTAGCTTTATGTCGTTAGGATTTTGAAGAACTACTTCTCGTAAAACTTTGGCTGAGTTATCAGGATCTCCGAGCTGTTGCAAAAATGATGCTAGTGCAGTTACATCCGACTTCTTGTTAGGTTTCTGTAGAAGAGCCCTGTTTGCACACTCTTGTGCTAACATTTTATTGCCTTCTTGAAGCCTCAACTTACCAATACGAGAAAGCAATCTGATGTCTTCAGGTGTTAAGGAAAGTGCTTTTTCAAGGTGAGCCATTGCAACTGCGGAATCACTTTCTGATCGGGCAATTGCAGCCATGGCTACATGATATGGAGCGTAGAGTTCCCCATCAGGAACTCCAGCTAGAACCCTTCTTGCTTCAGGAAAATTTTTATCTTTGACGATCAGAGACCGTACCTCCTTGAAGGTTGATTTTAGGTGACCTGGAAGCACTACGGCCATTGTTGAGCATCTCTACACTGGTTAATCTTAGCACCGTAAACCAGCGGTAGTCAACTCTGGATACTTGGCGATAATTTAAAATATAATTGCCGCCGGAGAGTATGGATTTTTAGAGGTATCATTAGGAATTTTTAATTGGTTCACATTTGCATGGATTACCTTTCCAGTGCATTCTGAGCCAACCTCTTTCCAACAGTTAATTCCTTAACGACTCAACGTGACTGTCTCATCATCGTTTTTGTTGCATTGTATTATCAAATTTTTACGAACTCGTCTTACTGAGCGAATGGATGATTCTACAATAAAGAATAAAGACAACTACTTCCGCTGGAAAACCACCATTCATTGACTTTGGCATTTCTCGCTTGTTTGGCTGGAGTAAATCCTTGGCTCTCTTGCTTATCTCGTAAACTACTAGGCTGCTGTGATCATTATTTTGAACCTTAGTCATTGTGAATCAAGATCATACTTGTTACACAAGTTTAGATCCGTCCAGTCGAACATGCATAGATTACTTGGATATAAAGAGTAGTACGTCAAGGCGGATGAACTGTTTGAGGTAAGGCCCTTCAAGTCCGCTTAGTTGAACGCAATTGTGATTTGTCCCTAACTATTAGGATGCAACAATTATTGCCTATGCCCTATCTTGTCGAGCCTGAGTGCAGCATCAGTTCAAATAGCATACGCACTAATTTGATAAGTCATACCTCATTTGAACAACTTTCAACATCCCGAAGAGGTGCGTCATTCAGGATGATCAATTTGGCTGGACACTGCCTTGATCACTGGATGATCCTGGAGTGCTCATCCCGGTACATCGTCGAAGTGGATCAATGCAGCCCTAAGGCACACACAGCCATGCCATGCTCTCTGAGTATCAGCCATCACCTTGGCGTTTTCACTGCTCAATTCCCGTTCTGAAAAGTCTTGCGAAGCTCTCCCTTCCCCTTGTTTGTTTGCCAGCACATTGGTAAGGTAAGCCCCCACCAATCCTTGTTTATTCTTAATCTCTGAACAACAGTTTCCATGTTTACTCTTTTTCTGCCTGGCAGTTTTCGCCGAAGTTCCGACTATGTCTGGTTGAGTAATTGTTTGGCTCAAAATAGTGACTTTTATACTGTTGATTATCCGGTTTCTACTACTGTCGCCAAGCTAAATTCTGAGATTTATAGTTCAGATTGTATGCTCCAGGTCCGTCGAGAGTTAATTTATGGTAGCCAATCAATATCGGATTCAAGACTTTCGATTGCCTATGAGGACTCAGTCATGGGATCTTTTCTAGAACAAGTTAAGAAACGTCATGGTAATTCAATTTCTGATCATGAGATCCTTTCTCACGCACTTGTCGTGGGTCATAGTCAAGGAGCAGGGCACGCCGCAGTTATGGCTATAGATCACATTCTCAACGGCGTACTGCTCATTTCAGGACCAGCTGATTCATACTTGCATGTTCCTTCTTCATGGACTGGGATTAGGGCAAGAACTTCCAGAACACATGTTAGAATGTTTATCCATGCTGAGGATCGACATTCGAGAATGTGTCTATACCATTCAACACTCCTTGGATTAAACAATATTAGTGTTCTCACGGAGTCATCTAGGTTAGAAGATGTCATATCTAGTCAAGTTGTCATTGACACAAGGCCCTTGCCCCCACTAAAGTCACATGATTGTTTGACGTTTGATTCAGAAAAGCTTGATGATTTTAATAAGCTGTATTTATCTTCCGTTATTGCCACGCACAAGTCACTTCTAGTGACTTACTAACGAGCACCCTCTTGAGTTCGTCAAATTAATTCGAATTAACAATGAAGCATTCCTCGCTTTTTAATTTCATGACCACTAAAAGAGTTGACGACTCATCTCATGAAGCTCATGAAAGTGAACCTTCGCAGCACCAGACCGCTAATACCTTCGACTCTTACTTTGAAGTCCTGATGGAGCGAGCTAATCTTGACAGTACTGTTGCTGGTCGAAAAAATAGTATAGAATACAATACACTCACGCAAATTGTTTCAGTATCCCGAAAAGATGCTGATCAGTCTTACATTCATGTCTCGGATGACGAAGATGCTGATCATCAGCTTGATCCTCAGCCATCAAGTTCTGAGCTTGTAACGGAGCCCTTCAGTGAGATGGAGTCTGAAAATGCAGCGTTATTTAAATTCTTATTTGAGCCAATTGATCCTCCTATTCTAAATGACGAGTCACCTGATATGGTTCTTTCCACTGAACTCATTAATGATCTTCAGAATCTGAAGGATCGAATACAGCATCGTTACAACGCTCTTAAGAGAAACCTTTTTAATAATCAATCTCATGAGTGAGCCTATCTTCCTGTTAAGTCCCCCTCGTTCCTTTTCTTCCGTTGTATCGTCTATAATTGGACAACATCCCCAGCTTTATTGTTTTCCGGAGTTACATCTGTTATGGCGCGATAATGTTGAGCATGTTCTTTCAAGTAAATCTAATATTACTCAATGTCGTTATGCTCCTAGTGGACTGTTGCGAGCAATTGCAGAGGTTCACGAAAACAAACAAGATAGTGCAGCCTGTAGCCGTGCTTGGATGTGGCTTGCCAATCATAGATCTCTATCTACTAAGGAATTGTTTGATTATTTGTGTGTAGCGCATGATCCCAAGCTATGCATTGAGAAATCGCCTGGAAATACTCGGTCCATTGATCGAATGATAAGACTTTTCAAATTTTATCCCAAAGCCAAATTCATCCATCTTACTCGGAGTGTCGTAGGTTCTTCTAAGTCACTTAAGGAGTTCTTTGAACATCGTGATTCAAACCAAGGTGAGCGCAAGAGTCTCCGACATCCACTTGTTAAAGATAACTATGCTTTAATGTGGTATGCTACTCATAAGAGTATATTAAAGTTTCGTTCCATTATACCTCCGTCCAATTTTCTTACAGTCAAGGGTGAGTCTATTCTGATTGAGCCACATTCAGTACTTCCTCAAATCTGCGAGTGGTTAGGAGTGTCGACTGACGAACGAAGTATCGACGAAATGCTCCATCCAGAGAATTCGCCATATGCCTTCTTTGGACCTCGTATGGCTCCATGTGGCAATGATCCAAAATTTATTACTAATCCTGAATTTAGGCCGATGCGCAGAAAGGAATATTCATTCGAACAAGTCAGGACCTACCTAACTTCAAATGATCGATCAAACTTTACTCGCTATTATATTGAGAGGTCTAGTAGCGAGGCAGTTATTTCGCGTTTACAAGATTGGAATCACTCACTCCTTGAATTAGTCTTAGATATCGAAGCACAACTTGGCTACGCCTGAACGAATGAATTTGCTTTCTATTCCCCTCCCTGGAGGGACCAGCGAGACTCAGCAAATATTAGCTGTCCATCAGTCAATCAATTCAGTCGGACTATGGGTTCTTCTTTCTACGACTTCATCTCGAACTATTGTCTATTCTACATCATCGTTTTCTGATGCTCGCTTTGTGCTTCCTTACCATTTTGTTTATCTTGGTTCTTCGCTCAATGGTCAACTTTATTTTATAACTGACGAGCCTGAAGGTGTTCAGTCTTTGTTGTATATTTTACATTATGACGCTTCTTTGGGCATCAAGGTTGCTAAGGCTGAGATTAATTGTAATTCTAGTCATTGGAATCAATTACTTAAACTTTGCAAGCCTCGTGATAACTTGGCAGGTGCGTCTACTTTAAATAGCTCTCCTTTGCTTAATGATAATGCCTTCTACGAAACTACCTTGACCTCAGTTTGTGTCCCGTTTCATAGTTATCGAGATGTATTATCTATAAGAACTGCTGCATCTCTCATATCATCCTATTATAATTGTAATTCGAAAATTGCTAACGCTATCTCTGTCTTTCAATCTCACTATCCGTACCTGTCGCCTGTTGATGCTATTGAGCTCAGCGATCATACCGTTGCACTTATTGCCAATGATTCTTCTATCAGAACTTTAAGTTGTGGGGTTGAATCCAGACTGTTTGCCTGTAAGGGCTCAGCTAAGCCTACTCTTGTTCTTGGACGTTCTCTCTTCTCCATTGATAATTCATTATCGATTGCTCCTTCTGCGTCAGCCTTAGTCCACCCATCATTAGGCTTGGTCTTAGCTTCTTCACAGCATTGTGACTTGTCTACTCAACTTTCTCATCCTAACAGGCTTTGTGTATTCACTCTAGATTATACAACAACTTCTATTTATTGTTCATCTGACTTTGGTTCTACATTTGTACCAATCGACAAAGTCGTGCATCGTGACCATGATCTTGTGCCGATGCTTGTGCATCATCTAGATTACTCCCAAACGCTTTTCTATTCGTCTAGAATTGATCGTTCAAATATTTATTTCTTTGATGATGTTTGCATCTCATAACCTTTGTACCAAGAGAAAACCCTTTTCATTCCTAAATCTTTTATAATATAATTTAGATTTTGATACGTTCACGGCTGCGTGTTGATTGCGCTACGTCTATTGTCATCTCCCTGTTATGTATTGATTTGCGGCTGATTTTAGTTTTTACGATGCTAAGGAGACTCTGGAAAACCCGAGCCATTCGCGCGAAAATATCTTTCGCTCATATGTTGTCAAGTTCTCACCATGCCATGTACGATGTCCTAGTGAAGCACTCGTACATGATGGTATTTGAGCCGAGTACTCATAAAACTGAAATCAATGGAGGCGACATGTCGGGTCAAATCACGATGAAATCCGAATGTTCATGTATTGAACTGGAACAAAGAAAACAATCGCAATCCGTTGCTTTGTTTGACGCAATTCCTGCTGTTCTGTCACCAGAGAATGGTTGCCGCCGGCCCAGAGCCAGATGGAGGTTTTCTATGATTCTGCTGGCCATGTTTCTGCTGATGGAGGCCATGCTCGCAGGTTGCGCGATGCCAAGGTCGTTCAAGCGTCGCGTTCAGGGAAATAGGCAATCTGCAGCGTCTAAATCAGTCAATGTGTCTACAACTGGTTCGGCTTACTCGCCATTGATTCCTGGTGCTCCTGCGGGCAGTAATACCCTCGATATTTTTCCCTGTAAGCAGTCTTCTGGCTCACCATGCCCGACTCTTGTTTATGTTCATGGAGGATCTCTGATGAGAGGCGATAAAAGAAGTGTCGGTTCCATGCCAGACCTTATGAATCGCAATGGCTTCTGTCTTGTTTCCCTGAACTACCCAGTCTATGGACGTCCTGTCAACGGATTGATCGAGCAGCAGATGTCTGCGCTTTCTTCCGCCACGGCATGGCTTGAAGCCAATCTCAGTAAAATCAGACCTTCATGCACCATGAAGGGTGCTGCCATGATCGGGCATTCAGCTGGAGCATATTTGGCAGCGCTGACTGCCACTAGTCCGCGATATCGAGCGACTGCTGATTCTTACCAAAAGCTTATTCTAAATGATTCTAACTGGTATACAGGCAAAGTGCGACGATACAAAAACAGTCTGGCCACTATTTTTGGACAAAGCGCCATGAGCGGATCGGGTAAAAACTCCCTTCTTGCCGAATGGGTCCCTGCTGAGCTTGTCAGGACATCATGCCCGAAGAAATCATCACCAACCGATGTGATGATTATGTATTCAACCCAACGGCCCGAAAAACAGCAGGCTGAAATCAGGTCGTTCGCCAGTGCACTCAATGATTGCAGGGCTTTCAACGCCTATCTTTCGGCTCATTCATATGACCATAAAGGTATGCACAAGAGTATCGGAGAGCCTGAAAGCAGCACGGGGGCGGCCATTCTGGCTGCTCTGAAACGTTGATCTCTATACCTTGTCTCTGCAAATGAGATCGAACACTTGGTGGATTTCTCTTGTCAGCTCATCCCTGACCCTGTCGCAACAGATCTGCTGATTCTGCAGGAATCACTGAATCCCTCAGTTGCAAGGTCCCCGGTGGGCTTAATGGCCATCCTCCAAGCACACCCTGTCAGGGAACTGAGTCATCAGGCGATCCCCGGGCTGATCGGTGCGGAGTGGGCGTGGGTAATGTCGCTTAGCATGAGGGTCTGCGCCCCCAGCAAGGAGCCAAGGTTGGATTCATGGTCCTGGCTGTCAACTGGTCTTACATCAGCTCAGGTTGGGCAGTACTGGATCACTTTGGCTGGATCAGTGATGCGACACATGGAAGCGCAGCCTGTGGCGATGGGAACGTGAGGCTCGATCGGATCATTCCCAGGCTGACAGTGCATCACTTTCCCCGTCTCAGCCAGGTGCTTCTTCCATCCGTTGGCGATCTAATCCACAGTTTCACCTGCGCTTATTCATGCTAAACTAGTTTAATTGATAGGGCTTATATGCAGGGCTACGCAATTGTAGGCATGGCTTGCAGATATCCGGGAATTAAGGACACCTCATCATATTGGCAGGCACTTGTTAACGGAGAGTCACTCCTCAGGGAGATGACTGACTCTTGGTCCAGATTTTACTACAATAAAGACCAAGACAGGTCTAATCCACGAGAATCATATTCCACGATATACACTAAAAAGTATGGATCTATAGCTGATGATAGTTGGATAGATTCTTTAAGGTTTGCTTTTCCTCCTAATCTCGTTGAAGGAGATCCGTCCCAGTACCTCTGCCTGCAGGTGGCCGCCGAGGCCATGGCAGATGCTTTGCGCGGACGGGCCCCAGAGTGGATTCCCCATGAGCGGACAGGTGTGGTGGTCGGCATGGGTGACCACCCTCACAGAGGGATCGTCGGGGCGCTGATGAACGGCATGATTATGGAGCATTTCATTGACGTTCTTGCGGATTCAGTAGGTGGAGTTTTGAAAGGGGAGCGGAGGAAGCAACTCCGCTCTCTGCTTTCTTCAACTTATGAGTTGGTTGCTGATCCAGCAATTTCACCAAACCTTATATCCAATGTAGTCTCCGGAACGATTGCAAACAGGCTTGGTCTGCTTGGCCCTAACTATCTTGTGGATGGTGCCTGCACTTCAGGCATGATTGCTGTGGATCATGCAATCAAGCAACTGGATGCCGGTGATGCCGATCTGATGCTGGTAGGTGGTGTGCAGGCTACGATGAACTTTCCTATTTATCAATTGTTCTGCACAATTAATGCTTTGTCGGAGGAGGGAATATTCCCGATGTCGAAGTCCGCATCTGGGACACTTCTCTCTGAAGGAGTAGGCTTTATTGCCTTGAAACGCTTGTCAGATGCCGTAAAGTCTGGCGATACAATCTATTCTGTAATTCGCTCGGTTGCCTTGGCCAGTGATGGAAAAGGTGAGGGACTTTTAGCCCCCAATCGACAGGGGCAGGTCGCGGCGATGAAGAGGGCGTACGAAAAATGTGATATTAAACCTTCAGATGTTTCATTGGTCGAAGTTCATGCAACGGGAATTCCTCATGGAGATAACACTGAGCTTTCATCGATGCTTGAAGTGTTTGCTGATTGTCACCGTGGTCTTTCCACTATTGCTATTGGATCTATTAAATCACTGATAGGCCATACGATCCCTGCATCTGGAGTGGCCAGTCTGATCAAGATCTCACTCGCACTTCAGAACAAATTGATTCCCCCTTCAATTTGTCCGGATCCCTTGGAGGCTGTTGCTGACCACTCCACACCTTTTTATATCAACCGCACACTTCGACGTTGGTTCCATTCTCCAGTAAAGCCGCGTGTTGCCGCCATAAATTCGTTTGGCTTTGGAGGCATTAATGGTCACTTGATACTTCAGGAGTTTATAGCTCCTAACCTTGAAAATCCAGCACCTAGCGTCCTTTTCCCATATCCAGCCTCAGGATCAAAAGCGCCCTCTGATGATGCAGGCCTGAGTTCCGACAACGACTCATCTGGAAGAACCTACCGTGGCATGCTCCAGTATCGCCACCATGGCTATACAACTACTGGTCGGGCCATCTTTCTAGCGGCAACCTCCCGTTCAGAATTGCAGGAATTGATGGCTGGCATTGATGTTGAGGCGATCCACCAAGCGGTCCTATTCAGCACCCCTCATGGCCATGATCAGTCCTCCGAGGTATCGGTCAGGCTAGTTATTTTTGCTTCTTCTCTCAAGAAACTCGGAGAAGGTCTGCAGGATGCCTCGACCTGGTTAGCTGGGAATGTTTCAACATCCAGTCATCGTGGACGCCATTTCATCTATTCTGAGTGCGTCAAATCACGCGGTAAAGTTGCATTTCTGGTTCCAGGTGAAGGAGTTCAAGCTCCTGAGATGCTCAGTGATCTGACAAATAATATTGATCTCTTTTCTTATTGGTATAATTTTATGGATGAAGCGCTGGATCGTGACATACCACTCGGCTTGGTTACTTGTATGCCGAACGCTGATCTGAGCTGTACTCAAACCGCCAATGTTAAGCGAATGGAGCTCCTCTACGCTCAGGACTCGGCGACGCAAATCATTGCCGCTTGCCTGATGTCTTTCTATGAAATCGCTTCTCGGATAGGCTTGCGACCAGATCAGGTTGTTGGGCATAGTCAGGGTGAATCAAATGCAGTGATGCTTTCAGGAAGTCTTGCCACGATGAAAAATCAAGACGACTTAAAGACTCGGGTGAAGCAGATTCATGAATTCTTTTCTAATGAGAATTCTATTGATGAATTTCCTAAGGGGTCGACATTTGCCATTTCTGGACTTGATACTACTCAGCTCAAAGAGATCCTCAAACGTCGGCCTGAGTGGTCCTTAATTTCCGATAATTGTCGTTCGCAGCGTATTGTCTTTTCTGAGGCTGCATTTAGCAAGGAACTGGAAGAGCAGGTGCTTGCTGCTGGAGGCTCCTTGCTGCCAACCCCACTGACACGTCCTTATCACACACGCTATTTCAAGCAAGGAGCAGAAACGCATCGCAAGCTCTACAGTGAGTTTCCTCACTCAATACAGTTCGAACCAGATCACGCAACTATATACAGTTGCCTGACTACACAGCCTTACCCCAATGACTATGAGCAAGGAACTCAGATTTTCATTGATCAGTGGCTTAATCCTGTCAGGTACGAGGAAACCATTCGAAATATGTATAACGATGGTGCAAGGTATTTTGTAGAACTAGGTCCAAACACTACACTAACCAGCTACACTAAAGAAGCGCTTTCTGACTATTCTGATATTGTCGCAGTTTCGTTGGGCACCTCGCGAAAAGACAGTACGACAGCCTTCCTCCAGTCTGTAGCGATTCTCTGGACTTCTGGTCTTGATCTTGATTTGGTGGGACTTGATGGTCTCTTCGTGGAACGATACAGGACCGGCCTGGCCACCGTGACTAGGCCTGCTGCGGCTGTCCCCGTTCTTTCTGAAATCCCAAAGTACAACTCAGTCGGGCTACGGGAATTCCTGGCATCCGTGTCATCGGACTCCGGGCCTCCACCTGCCGGAAACCGACATGAGTTCTCCGGCCAGACCTTGGACCAGGGAGTTGACTCTGCGACTCCCGTCAGTGAGGAATTAACATCCTCTGGCAACCAGACCATGCCCAGCACCTCCGCGTCACCTGCCCCAGGTGTTGTGCGGCAGGATCCTGTGCTGGGACATCAACTTCTGCTCGAACACAGCCGAACGATCCTCACGATCCTGGCCAACGCTGATTCCACGTCCAAGCAGATCTTCAATCAGGTTGACTGATCGATGCCATTGTTGCTGGTACAGGCAATTGACACAAGGCTGTGCCAGCAACTTTCAGCTCACTATTTATCTGGTCAAGAGTAGAGATGTCTTTCTACATTTCGGCATTCTGCACGAATATCAGATTACGTTACCAGTCGGCTAGCCAGTAAGTTGTTATTGTTTCAGTGGCTTCAACATGATTGTATCGCTGTAACTGACCTAGAACTTTATGGTCCGCCATCCTGTCCCCCAAAGCTCTATCTCTGCAAGCGGGATCTCAGTAATCTCAATGTATCTGTTTCCCATTCCCGAGGACTTGTGCTGGTTGGCATTACTGAACAGTCTGCATTCGGCCTTGATATAGAGCATGTCTTAGGTCATGACTGGCCTGCGATTTTCGCTTACATGCGCTGGCCTATGCCTACACCCATCCATCAAGTATCCATCGAAGGTTTGTGTTGTTGTGTCTGGACAATTTATGAAGCCGGCTTCAAGCTTTTTGGCGGTCTTGTTGCCCAGTCTGACTTTCGGTTACTTTCCATCACCTTCCCTGCCGATCAGCCGTTGATGAACCGAGGAATATTTTCTTTTAAAGGGGCCTTCGCAGACCTGAGATTTGCTGGAGAGGGTATTGTAGAAGATGCGTGGATTATTTCAGTGGCAATGCAGCCTTTGTCTTAGTTATCCCCTTCAGTCGTATGTGCTTTCGGCCCTAGGCCATGTTATGTGTTTATTCAGTTTCCAGCTAGTTGCTTAGTAGTTGGGCCAAATCTCTACCAATCTTACTGTTAGGTTCGGAAATTTCTTGTGATATATCCGTATGGCTGAACGGGTAGGCTTTGACCGTTGTCTGCATATTCAGCTTAGTCTTTAGAAGTGAGGCAAGGATCAAAGAGCTGTCATGACTAAAGCGCTTTTGCGTTGTTGCAAAGTAGGCCCAGCCCTTGACATCGCTAGGAGCGAGCGCAGTCCTATTCAATAAGCATTCTACTGGAGAATATTTGCTTATCAGTTCATTCAAGCTGGCGTTAGTGTTGGCATCATGGCCAACTAAACGTTCTATCTCAAGTCTTACATTTTGGCGTGCAGCACGGTAACGCTTAGATAAGTCATAGGCCGCAGAGTCTACAAATATAAATGATGTGTGAAGTCTCGAGAATAGACCCTTGGAAAGGCCCAATGCGAGTAAATAGGAACCAGCTGAATGTCCAAGATAGATGACTGGTGCTGATGGGTCAACTGGACAAAGTACTGGCAAATCAGAGTTGACCCACTGGTCAAGTGACCTTAAAGCCAAGAGCTGATCATCTATGACAGAGCCAGTGCCTTCGGCAGAAAGAGGGTAGTTGCAAGAGATAAAGTTATAACCTAGATGGTTGAAATATAAGTCTTTTCCTAGAATATGACGTTTTGACCCTCTTCTCAGCCCTCCTCCATGCAGAAAGATAACGGTTCCTTTGGCCGAGATAGAGGAAAGTTGATAGGCATCAAGGGTGACCTTGCTTCCATGCGCGGCAATGAGCGCAGGCCCATAGCATACATCACTATGAAATTGAACTGCTATGTTTGGACGCAGGCGTATTGATGATCTTCGCGTCGACGGTTTCAGCAGGTTATTTTTGCAGCGATTCAAAGACTGCCAAAAGCTAAATGTCATGAGAAACCTATGTCAATGCGAAATGGATCCAGCTAGACGCATGAGATATTCATTGTCTCGCCGATGGAATTATGCAATAGGCCTCAGCGTTGTAATGTCCACTATTTTCATCGTAATGAATCAACTTATCATAAGTAATTATCTGGTCATCACCTAGGAATTCTAACATGAGTAGTTTTAATTCTACACATATAAGTAAGGCCCAACTTCTAACTCCAGCAAAGATGTAAGGAAGCCGGCATTTCCAGGCTGTCGTCGCTGAGGGGCTGTAAGCGCTTCATAGCCGTAATGTGGCTGGCTATGGAGACCTAGCGTGCCCGTACAGCGGTGCTCCATTTCTCCACATCGTATCGACACTGAAGCACATGACAGATCTCCCATGCAAGGGCCAAGATCCCTGGCTACTTGATCCCTTTGCAACGGCTTGAAAGCGGTCATCACAGAATGTAGCCGTAATGTGCCCAACAAAGGACCTGTCCCAACCATCATTGTCCCCCAGAACATCCTGAAGGCGACAGTGTGGAGCGGTTCTACCTCAGGACCATCAGCAGATGCCTCTGCATTGAACGTTCCATTTGATCTGGAAGCATGCAGTAATATTGTCTTGCGAATCTGGATCAGTAACATGCAGACCGAAAAGCCGGATCTCGATCAGTCTTTCCACGTTGAGATGGTCAGACAGCTTAATTTGTTGCCAAATAAGTTTCATAAGATATCTGCAGAAGATCTCGATCACTTGAACGAAATTTCTATTGACGAGGCCGAGAGGCAATTATCTCTCACCTCGGCTGCTATGAGACTATTTTCGAATTTTGAAAAATTACTTTCTATTGCACCGATTGCCGCTAAAAAGCTGGGAGGTTTTGCAATCACATCCAAGAATCAACCAAAGACTTGAAAAATATTTCTTTGAAGGATCTGTTCAGTTACCGCTCAACTCATATTTGCTAATATTATATAGAATAGAGCTGAATATCGCCAATATTTCGCGATCGCTACTTTGGCAACTCCGAACAAATGGTATGTTAGATAGATATGATTTGACACCCTCCCTTTGGATTTAATCTGTATTCGCCGGGGTCCAAGTCTGATGTTCTAGTCAAGACTTCAGGTCCAAAAGGATTTGCAGTACAGGCATAGGTATGGTTATTCCATTTGATGATGTTTCTAATACCGAAATTGTAAATATTGTTAAAGCCGTTATGCGTCATGCAGTTCCAGTCGACTCCATCCTCCGAACACCAAAGCTCTGCACCACCATAAGAGGATAAAAAGACTTGCATAGTATCCCAATCAAGAAGTCTGCCAAATCTGGTTTTCCGTTCATCCCTTAATGCCCAAAGACCAAATATCGACCAATCCATAGTTCCTAGGAGCAGTTTACCGTCAATACTTACAATCTTCCAAATATAGGCATTGAAATAATTACCAAAGCCAGGACCTCGCCCACTTAGCGGTAACAAGCCATCACGTGGATTGGCGCAAACCAGTTCTAATTCGTCGTTGGGAGCCAGTCGCAGAACTTCTGCTGCTGCTGGCCCAACATTGTTGGTTCGATCATGCCCACCATTTTGGATGCCAGTACCGATATAAAGATAATCTCTGTGACTACATAAAGATATGATTCCCTGATTTAATGCTCCTCGACCACCCCCATCTTTAACCACCAATTCCCATTTAAAATCATACTTGCTAATGCGCTGGCCTCTCCATAGCTGAAAGCCATTAATTCCGCCAGTCCCTGCATAAAGCAATCCTTGGTGGATACAGAGTTCGTAGACAACAACAACCTCAGGGAAAGTCCCTAGCCCCTTCCCGTTGATGGAAAACCATTTACCGCTTGTAGGGTCATCTGTTGCAAAGATTGTGGTGATGCCGGCCCCGTTAACGTTCCCATTTGATGCGCCTGTAATTGTTGTAACTAAAAGTTCGTCATATTGAAGAAGTGAACGAATCGAAGTAAGTGTAACTTCATTGGATGAAAACTCCGAGACAATACTTGGTTTAGGGAGTCGTTGAAAACTTTCTCCGTCATAGCTGACCATCAGATCAGGGCCATCACCTCTGGAGCGGGACGTAGACGCGACGTACAGAGCCTTATCTGATGATCTTTCCTTATATGTGCACATGCTCCTATAACCGTAATGTCGTCTGAAGGGCGTCCCTGTTTCTGGTTGATACCAATCTGCTTGATGGACACGCCTAGGCGTAGATGATTCCGGGCTAAAACGCCAAATCTCTGCTGCGGAAACTCTTTCTTCAAAGGCCTGTTCGTAATTCTTATATTCAATTGGCACCGGCCACATGTCAATGTGAACATTGGGCATGCCAAAACGTAGAAAGACAAGGTTAGCGCGGCCTGTACCGATATACATAGATCCTTTAAAGACTGCTGCCGAGTAGGCGTAGGCGTTATAGGAGTCTCCAAATCCGCAAGCACATACAGGAGCTGGATTGACGTGCTTATGTAAGGCTATTGTCATCGTTCAGCCCTCATATCCAGGAATGCCGCTCATCAGTCCTTGGCTCACGTTTGATAGCGAATGAAGAGCAGGGAAGGCTTTCCATATCTCAGCACGATCGTTTACGATCCTATTCTCAAGAAAGAACTTCAAGTCGCCAGCATACTCATTAGTTTCAATCTGCTGTTTCTGACCTTCGATATATGGATTAGCACAATCGGGGTAAAAAGGTAGATGTAGAAAATTTAGGATTGAAGTCATGGCTTGTTCAGGATTCATGACAAGCTCTTCGTAGCTCACATAATGCAGGCGATTGAGATTAATGCCGGGAAGAATGGACTGAATATTTTCGTGACACAATGCCCAGATCATCTCGGGAATCGTGGATGTATCGCCCGAATAGCGACGTGCAAATGGAATGATTTCCTGCAACTGCGAATCAATCAACGATTTAATAACCGCTGACGGATGACGTGTAAGATAAATGAACCGTGCGAGAGGAAACTGTGTAGAAATTCTTTCAAGTGTTTCTCTGCTATAGGCGTAAGATGGAGTCTTGTCAACAAGATATTGTTTTGAGAAGTTCTTGTTGATTTCAGTGAAGAAGTTCAGAGCGGGTTCTTCAGCACCGATAAATTTCAATTCAAGACGATTGGAATCATCCATGCTGATTCCATTGATTCTTGCGCGCAGTCGAGCAGTTCCACCAAGCAGATGCCTAGTTTCAGCTTGACTCAAGGCTGCGTGCCGCTGCGCGTATGTGTCGTAATGAAGAAGATGCAACTCTTCAGGAGACTCGATATCTGGATGTTGATCAAGCATCCTTTGTAGCAAGGTTGATCCTGATCGGGGCGAGGACAGGATAAAAACGAGTTGATAGTCTGTTGCGACAGGACCTTGGTCCGAAAATGTTGGCTTTTGAATTAGTGATTTAAATTCGTCAAACTGTTTTATCTCAAAAAGGGAGCGTCTGTATTTGCTGTCGTTCACTGTTTGCTCTGAATATCCATTGTCAACACTTGCGCGTTGCTCGTTTGCTGGAGGACGAAGTGCCGACTGCTCAATGATATAATCGCTCAACTCTCCTATCTTTAGATCAGACACATATTGACCCTCTATAGGCATAACTAGTTCTATGAAGGACAGTCGTTCATTCCCGAGAGCTTGGCACTTTTGGAAAATAGAAACAAAATCAACTGATGTAAGTCCAAGATCAGCAATGAGTTGAGTGCCTGCAGAAAGCGTTTCGTCGTAAAAGATGTCATTATTTGCGCAGTACTCATCAATAATCTTTAAGATGTCTTGTAGCATTGTCAAAAAAGAGCTGCCTGCTGTTAACACGATTTCAGAGGAGACATGCATATGGTGGCTCGCCCAAGTCTTTCTTGGGCGCCATGGGATACGCAGTTGCCATCACTGGACCTTAAGAGCATAGCTCCACGTGGTGAGAATGCATCATGCCAGTCAAGCCAAGCGGATTCACCTAAGGATCCAGAGTGCCTCATCTGGGCCCTGAGAACTGGTTTTTCTCCATTGACAGGCTTGCCTTACTGATATTCATGTAGATGTTAATCTTAATTGAAGCTTGACACGATTTTGTTTCAGTTCTTGGTGGTGCACTCAGCTCACAGTCACTTTGTCGTAATGGTTATGAATGACTGCTCTTTTCTGTTCTTTGAGGCATGTTAGATAGGTGCTAACTCCAGCCACATCCATGCTACGGAATGTCATATTTGAGCTTGCCGCCTTTTATTCTCTTAACATTGCTTTTAGGCCCTTACTTGTGGTCGGATATTTGCAGTGAAGCTTTCGAATATTCGGTTAATATTTCGTCTAATGAAGTAATTCCAGCTGATAATGAAGGAACGAGTTCGTCGGAGTTGTGGTACGGCCCAAATACCCCTGACCCCTCACTGCACGCAATTGCACCCCCATGCTCGACTGACACCGATCTGTCGCTACGGCCTGATTAGCCAGAATTTGGAGGACTTCAGGGGCCTCTCCCAAGTGGTTGATGATCAGACAATTGTTGACCTCATTGTCCCATGCGGTTGGCAATCCACTACATCGTAGAAAGCTTCGCCAATCGTTCTGCCGGGCAACTGCTCTGGAGAATCAGCGGGGTGTTTAACGCAGCCAGCGGCGGACCCCCGATCCGCAGCACCTGTAGCAGGCTGTGGTTCTACGGCACCAGCGCTGCTTGCCCCACTGCATCGTCAGGGACGTCATTGCGCCCTTTTCGACCGTCGGAAGGGCCATGCACGCTCACAGGCTGGGGGGGTTGTCATGAATAGACAGTCCGGTCGTGATAATGTTCCCGAAATTGTCTTGTCCATAACATCTGTGGAACCCCAGCTCTACCTTTCATTTTTGCGAAACTGCATCTTTTTCTGTATTGATCAGGAATCTGTTAATTATAATGAAGTCTGATGAGAGTCGGCTGTAATCAGCTTTACAAGGCGCCTTAGTCTTTGAAATTCGAACTCCAAGGATATGTATAGTAGTTTATGTATGATAGAATTTGATAGTTTAAGGTAATGAGTGCAATATATGATCTGGCCACTGGATCAGTGGAACTTCGTCTGACTTTTGGTTGGATGGGCTAAAATAAACTCTATTGAGCACAAGGTAATGAATAATACCAATCAGGTTTTGGTGACGGTTCGCCCCGTTGGAGACTGGATCAAGACCACAGAGAAGGCTGTAGCTTCTGGAGCATCTGTATGTTTGCAGACCTTTGGCTTTGAAGATCATATTGAGGAGCTTTGGAATCAATGCCTGGCCAAATTCATAACAGGCATCTTTGCTGTCTCATGCAAAGACTTCAAGACAGCTAAGGCGTTGCAGGCGATCGCTGAACTGAATGGCTCAGCGTTAACCAGATCATTGAGAGTCATTATCCCTTGGCATCGAGTCAGCCGTGAACAGATTGTTGAACTGAATGGATTGAATCCAATTCCCAGGCTGGGCTCCATTCAGGATGTAGAGCAGTATGCCAAGTCTCCCTGGGATCAACAGAATGATCCTTGTGTGATCATCGAGGGTTACGAATCGGGCGCACTCTGCGGACGTGATTCTCAATATATTCTTTTCCAAAAGGCTTTGAGTTGCCTTAATGATTGTAGAATGATTGTATCAGGGCCAATTGGGCTACTCTCATTCTCGGCACTTAACAGTCAAGGAATACATTCCATTCTACTTGACGAGCAAACACTGCTACTTCATGATTCCTATCTGCCACTGAGGACCAAGCAGTTACTGAATAGAGTCAATGGAAGGCAGTCCATTGTTTTGCGCTCAGCCTTGGATAATAATGAAGAAGTGAGATGTGTCTCGTTGCCTGGAAAAGGTGCTCCAGGGTATTTATTTGGAATTAGTATTGATGCTTCTGAGTTAAACGAAATTGCAAGATGGAAGTCTGAGTGGATATTTCCTGTTGGGGAGGGTATTGATCTTGCCAAGGAATTCTGTATAAAATATTGCACTCTCGGCAGAGTTATTTCTGCATATAGGTCTATTCGGGTATCTCGCGGTTTGGCTACACGACAACCGAATACAATTGCAGACCAGTTTGGTGTTAAATATCCAATAATTCAGGGCCCAATGTCACGCGTTAGTGATAACGCGGAATTTACAGCAAGCGTAGCGCGAGGTGGTGCTCTGCCTACCATCGCTGCCGCGATGCTATCGGCTGAAGCGCTTGAGAAAATTCTGGTAAAGACAGCTGAATTGGTTCCAGATTTACCTTGGGGAGTTGGACTACTTGGATTTATTGATTCAACACATTTGCAATCTCAAATCTCCGTTCTGAAGAATTCTAGTGCAAGTTTTTGCATCCTCGCCGGAGGGACTCCAGCACAAGCGAAGGAGATTGCATCTAAGAATTTACGTGTGTTTATTCATGCACCCACTCCTGAATTGCTCGAGTTATTCATAAAAGAAGGCTGGAGAGACTTTATCCTTGAAGGACGTGAATGCGGCGGACATATAGGTCCCTTGAGTTCTCTGAATCTTTGGGAACGATCTATCAAAGTTGTGCTTGAGCAAAGTCCTGCTGTTGGTCGAGAGGTCTGTTTGGTGCTGGCCGGGGGGATTCATGATCAGACTTCTGCATCTTTTGCTGCATATATGATAGACGATCTAGCCAAGGTTGGTGCAACGTGTGGGTTACTTGTTGGCTCTGCTTATCTTGCTACTCGTGAAATTGTTCAAGATAAAGCGATAACTCCAACATATCAGGAGGTTACGATCGAATGTACCAATACTGTCTTCTTAGAGACATCTCCAGGGCATCAAAGCAGATGCGCCGATACAGCATTTTCTCGAGAGTTCAATGCCAAGCGTGATGAGTTGGTCAGATCTCAGGTTCCTGTCAGGGAGATTTCTAATCAGTTGGATCGATTAATTTTAGGACGCCTGAGACTGGCTTCCAAGGGTTTGCAGCGAGGTGAGAATGGTTTGCTTCAGGTTACAGAAGAGGATCAACTTGAGTTAGGAATGTACATGCTTGGTGAAGCTGTCTGTCTGATTAATAACCAGACAACCATTCACCAATTGCATGAGAGCATTAAGGCAGGCTTGGAAACACCAAGCAAGGCGGCGGAATTCGAAATTACTGAACGGGCCTCTATTCGTGAAGCTAATGAAATTTATAGAGGGAATCTGGATATCGCCATCATTGGAATGTCTTGCAAGCTGCCTGGCGCTAACAACCCTGAACAATTCTGGGACTTGGTCGTTCGTGCTCGAGGCCAGATCAAGGAGATTCCAGAAGAGCGTTGGTCCATTGGCGACTTTTATTCAGCTGATACCAAGGATCCAAATAAAATACATTCTAGGTGGGGCAGCTTCTTGGATGCTGTTCAGTTTGATCCAATTGAATTTGGTATTCCTCCGCAATCCTTGTCTTCGATTGATCCAGCCCAGCTATTAGCACTTGTTTGTGTGAAAGACGCTCTTCACAACGCAGGCTATTTTGAAGATAGTATATATGATCGTGAATCTACGTGCGTCATCCTTGGCTATAGCGGTGGCCTTGGCGAATTGGGTCAAGGCTATGTAATGCAGGCGGAACTGGCTCCTCTTTTGAACAGCCATCCTCAAGTTGAACAGTTGCTGCCAAAGTGGACTAGTGATAGTTTTGCGGGTATTCTTCCAAATGTTTCGGCAGGTAGAGTTGCAAATAGATTTAATTTTGGTGGCACCAATTGTACTGTTGATGCTGCATGTGCATCCTCTCTGGCTGCTTTAGACGTCGCCGTTAGTAAGCTGAGACAGGGTGATGTCAATATGGCTGTTGTCGGAGCAATTGACACGCTTCAGTCTCCTTTTGCCTATTTCTGTTTTTCGGAAACTCAGGCCCTTTCCCCAACTGGTGAAGCCAAGTCGTTTACCAATGAAGCTGATGGCATTGTTCTTGGTGAGGGTGCTGGAATCCTGGTACTCAAGAGGCTCGAAGATGCAGAAGCTGCTGGAGATTCAATCCATGCCGTGATCAAGGGCATTGGCAGCTCGAGCGATGGTCGTGGCAGGACGATGACTGCCCCGTCCCATCAGGGACAGGTTCAGGCTTTCGCCCGAGCCTATGAGGACGCTGGCGTGAATCCAGCCATGCTTGGTTACTACGAGGCTCATGGGACAGGTACACCTGTTGGCGATCGATCCGAGATCAGAGCGTTGACTACATTCCTGGAAGCCAAGGGAAGTCAGAGTTCTCACTGTGCGGTGGGTTCAGTGAAAACTCTGATTGGTCATACAAAAAGTACTGCTGGATTAGCGGGTCTTCTGAAGGCCACACTAGCCTTGAAAAATAAGTCAATACCAATCCATAGCAGAGTTGAAGAACATATTGACGAAGTGGTAAGTTCTGAGGCTGTTTATCTACCGACTGGAAATCTTCCTTGGCTCAAAAATGAGTCATGTAAACTTAGGACTGCTGGCGTCAGCGCTTTCGGATTTGGGGGGACCAACTTTCACGTTGTATTGCAGGAGTATGTACCGGAACCTGTTGTAGATGCTGAAGAAGTAATCGAACAGCCCAAGATTGCCTGTGGATGCAGGCTTCTTTATTTTACAGCTGATGGTGGCAGCCTTGTTCAATCTATCCATTCAGCATTGACCCACTCCCGTCAGATTGAGGAGGAGTGCGCTCTGAATGGGTATGCCACATCTGTGAATCAACTTATTGCAGACACAATTCAGAGCCAAGATATCTCTACTCACCTTCGTAGCGTTGCCAAAGACTATGCCATCATTTTAGTTGATCTCAGTGAGTCGGATATTGCTGACAAGCTGGATATTGTTCACGACCTTCTGCAAGGAAAGAAAGATTATTCTGACATGATGCGTCAGTGGCTCGTTTGTCAGTCAGAATCGGCTGGACTTCAGATTAAATCCAAGAATGCTGACGAGATTGCTCTTTTGTTTCCAGGCCAGGGTTCTGATTATCCCGGAATGGGCACAACATGCATGGGAGCGATGCCACTTCGTTCCCATGAGCTGCTGATGCAACTTATACCGGACTACTTGTCACGCGCAGACGTCCTTGATCATTATCTCTTTTGCAAACAAGAGAAGGGCAAGGCTCCTGCTGCTGAACTGAAACAATCATTGCTAGCGATTACTGAGGTCGCATACCTCGAAATTCTTAATCATCTTGAAATCCCATGGTCATTGGGTCTTGGTCATAGTCTTGGCGATTTTGTAAGCCTTCATGCGACGGGATGGATGTCAGACAGACAGCTAGTCGAATTACTGCATTCTCGTGGCCAAGCTATCAGCAATTTCAAAAAGGACGGCTATGGCATGCTTGTCCTGTTCTGCTCGGCTGATCAAGGCAATGAATTACTAAGTTCGGTCGCGTCACACTCAATTACATTGGCCAATATCAATTCGCCAACACAAATCGTCTTGTCTGGTCCGCGCTCTGACCTTGAAATTATTGAGGCTACTTGTTTAAGGGGTGGTGTTTCAACCCAATGGATGCAAGCCAACCAACCATTCCACTCTGTTTTGATGCAGCAATGCAATGCTATCTTTTCGGATTGTTTGGGTGCCTTGGAGCTTAAGGCTGACCTTCCACATTCACGTCAGTCAATTCTTAGCACGTCCCCTCGGTCCGGTCCTGTTACTAAGGAGAACATTAGAGACCTCATCAGATCACATATGACTTCGGGAGTTGACTTCATTGAGTCTGCAAAACAGGCTGAAGCCCTTGGTTGCTCCTTCTTTATTGAAGTAGGACCAAAGAAAGTCTTATCGAAATTGGTTCGATCTTCTATTGATTCTCTTGATTCAAATGTAGTTTCTCTCGACGGTCCTCTAGGAACAGAGGATTTCTTGAGATCTATCATGCAGATTGCCAGTCATGGAGTTCCTTTGAACTGGACTAGGCTGAGTACAATGCTTCAGCCTGCTGAGTCTCTATACTTGAACCACTCTTCAGTAGGAGTTTCCAATGCAGTTTCTAAAAGGCCTGGCTACTTATACTACGTTAATGGTGCCCATTCATGGAAATCTAGATATAAGTTAGAGAGTAGTCCTCAGCATAATGTGCACCATGCTTTGTCGGAGATTGCAAGGCCATTTATTGAGCATATACCCGCTCAAAATATTCCAGATACACTTCTGTCGCCATCTGTTCAATCGCACTCTTCCAACCACCAAGTCGCCCTAATGAACCAACCCATCCAGCCCACACAGTCCAGCCAGCTCAGCAGCCTTCGGCTCGAAGCATTTCGCACATACCACGAAACGCTACGTATGATGATTAATTCACAGACACAAGTATTTTCAGCATTTTTAGGTGGCTCGCCACAGCATTCTGCCTCTCTTGATAATCCTGACTTTATTTATACCCAACAACCATTTTCTGACCCGACTGTTTCTTCGGATGCCATTTCATATTCCACACCTGAGGCAATTCATTTCACCACTCCGGTAACCCCTTCCAGCAACCAGAAACAGCCTGTTCAATCCTCCGCATCTTCATCCCAGTCGAATGGCAACGGAGGAGTCATCCATCATCAAACTCCATCTCCAACTCTAACCAATCCTGTTCCAGGTCCTCAACACAGCCAACCAGTAGAGGTTCAAGTCCCTTCGCCTACCAATGGAAATGGTTCAATAGCAGCAGAATCAACGAAAATCCGTAACCTTGACTCAGGTAGCATTTTATCCCAGCTCACTTCTCTTTTGTCTGAGAAGAGTGGTTACCCAATTGAATTGCTTGATCCCGATCAAGATCTTGAGTCTGATCTTGGGATTGACTCGATCAAGAGAATTGAAGTCATGGGAGGTTTAATGTCTACACTGTCAGATGTTTCTCCTGAAGCCATTCAAAGCATTCAAACCGGCACTCGAGATCTAAGAACCCTTAGGGATGTTTCTGAGCAAATTGCAGCTATTCTCAACGGATCTGCTGATCGTGAAGTTGCTGCAGAGGTTTCTCAGCCGGGAAAGTAGTTGGCGGGATAGATGAATTAAGGCATGATCATCTATCCCACTTTGATAGTGTCTCTTATCCACTGACAACCCCGAGATCTGGGAAATGTCTAGTCAGTAAAAGGCACCATTATGTGATACTTGCTCCCGAGAATAAGCAGGACTACTACTCAAAACTATTCAATGGTGTAACCCAAGCTCTGATATTTCAAGCCTCCATCTCCTCTTCATCATTCTCACTTCCTCCTGATCTAGCAAATCACGCTCTTCAGCCTTCCGGTCAAACTATAGTAGGCAGTAAGAATGACATCACTTATATAGTTCATTTAGACGACTTTGGACAGGACCTTAATGCACTAGCGCATTTTGAACCAAAAGATGCTGCTTCTTCTCTTTGGACAGTATTTGATAATATACGTACCATTTTGTTTGCAATGGTAAATGACTCTAGAAGTTTTCGTTTAATTGTCATTCATAATGGTCATGGTGATTTCGGTCGACGCTCTACTGTTGATGATTCTTTTAAAGATTCACGCCTTAGCTTGACATATATATCAGCACTTTCGGGCATGCTTAAGTCAGTTGTATCAGAATATCAATCTATACATTCAACTGTTATTGATATTAACCGTGATGTATTTGAGTCTGACGATGCGTTAATATTTTTGGATTTTATTTGCTCCCTTGAGGATCCCGAGCATGAGTATACTATTAACAAGTCTGGTTTGCATGTTCATACCATAACCCCACATCAGTCGATTTCAGACTTCTCACTGAGTTTAGATCATTGCACGTATCCAGAGTGCTTATTGGCGCTCGGCGGAGCCCGTGGTATCGCTGTCTCAGCTTTAGAAAAGATTGGCTCCAAGCAGACCTCCTTGGTTATCGCCGGCCGATCACATCTCTCTCTGCCTAAGTGGTACGACTCTTCTTTTACGGTACCCCAGCTAAGATCCCATTTGATTCAACTTCATCGAGACTCGGACGAAAAGTTTACTCCGGCTATCATTGAAAGGGAGTTGAGAAAGATACTGTCTTCTTTGGAGGCAATTGCAACAATCGAACGTTTGTCAAAGCTCTATTCTTCGGTAACGTATATTCAAGTTGATTTCCTTGATTCGAATTCTCATCAAGTAGTCTTAGAGGCTTTGTCCGCAAGCGACTTAAAAGTTGATGCAATTATAAACGTAGCCGGTATTATAGAGGATTCATTGGTAGCAAAAAAGAATCGAGAAAGTTTTGAACGTGTATTGCTAGTTAAACTCAACGCATTGAAGCTTACCTTCCAGCTTATTGAATCTCATCCAGTTGTCAGGCTTCTGAATTTTGCTTCAATTGCCGGTAAAACTGGTAACTTTGGCCAATCTGATTATGCTTCTGCTAATGAGCTAATCAATGCAGGCAGTTGGCTTTCAGCACGTTCCTACCCTGGACTCAAAGTCAACTCTATGAACTGGGGACCATGGGCATCTGCTGGTATGGCTACCAAGGAGGTCAATGAGGCTTTTGCTGCAAAGGGAATAATTCCAATTCCACTTGATGTTGGTGCAGAATGCATTGCTTCATTGCTTACTACGGATTGCATTCTTCCCCTTGAGGTGACCACAGGTCTTTATGACTCTTCAAAATTTACTCGCTCCGACCATGATATCGAATCTATATCGAAAAATTATCCTTTTTTAGGCAATCATGCTTTATCCCTTTCAACCACCAGTAAGGATGATTGCGATTCTCAAGTTTATAAGTTTTGGCTTGATCCTAATTCTCTTCCTTACCTGAAATCCCATTGTAAATTTGGTCGTCCAGTGATGCCTGCAGCGGCTTCCTGCGTCTTCGCTCTTGAGGCCTATCAGAGAGTCAATAACTCGAAATCTCTTCAGTTAAGTGATTCTATAATCCGGGTTAGTACTGAAGTGTTGTCTGGCATCGTGTTTGATAACTCTGAACCACGTGAACTTCTTTTTGAAGTTGCAAGGGGAGTCGATCGTTCGCTAGAATGCAATCTTAAGCATATTAATTCTCAGCGACTCTCCTACCGAACACAGGTGCAGGAAATTTCTAAGCCGGAACTAAGCAATGGTCTTCTTTCTGCCCTTTCCTCTGGCCTGTCCGATCAAGATGGTTCTATTATTATTGATCAAGCTGAAATTTATGACAAGTACTTATTCCACGATGGCGTCTTCAGAGTCATTAATAGCCCGTCCATAATCTTGCCTGATTCAAATATTATGTTATCTACGTTAGTGTCTCATGGCACATCTAAGCTGTTGGGTATTTCTCAATCTGTAGAAGGCTTTTTGGACCCTTCACTTTTGGATGGTCTTCTTCAAATGGGCTTGGCTATCCTTAGAGAGCTGTACCAGACAAGTGCATTACCTAATCGCCTTGTTGTCGACATTTATGAAGCACCTGTCGCTGGTCGTAAGTACATAGCAAGTGGTCGCGTAATTGACGTCAATAGCTTGACAAGCAAAGCCTATTATGAAGGTATTGTTACCTCTGAAGATGGCATTCCATTGTTATGCATATCTCATTCGGAAATGACTCATTCTGCAAGTATGATTGATTAGTGGTGCTTTTTGCGACTCGTTTTGTTGTCCTACTAGGTTGTTAAGTCTACGAATAGGTGTGAATTCTCCTGGGTCCTGGTTTCAACGTCCACCCCAAGGCCTCACAGTTGGGGCCCCCGCATGGTCTACCGTTTGCTGTGGCTGGAGGGCTGGACCGTGAACCACAAGCGGATGCAACGGCTCTGGCGAGGGGAAGGTCAGCAGCGGTCTACCTACCCCCAGGAATAGAAAGCGGGCATGGCCCGCAGACGGCTCAGTCAGGCGTCACAGCGCCCAGCATCCCCACCATATCTGGGCCATGGACTTTCAGTTCGACGTTACTGCTGATGGCCGCAGACTCAATGTCCTGAATGTGATCGACGACAACTGCTGCCTCTGCCTGGCGATCCGGATGGGCAGCCGCTGCAAGGCCAAGGATGTGGTGGCAGTGCTGGACATGGCTGATTCAAAGTCTTAACTAGGGCTTGGTTCTGGCTTTCTCGTCGCCATCGCCAGTAGCGCCGCGATGTCGTGAGTTACGGCCTGCATGCCGGCTCGGATGGACTGAAAGCCGCCCAGTCGCAGCAGGTTGAGGGCTGCCGTCCGCAGCGTCGCCATCGCCCCAGCTCCATTGCTCCTGTAGCGATGGGCGTCCTCATCGAGCTGGGTGTCACGGATCCAGTGCCAGCTCTCAATGCTCCAGCGGTCGCGCACCAGTTGCAGCATGGCTTCTGGGGTTGTGCGCAAGCTGGTGAGGAAGAAATGGGTCTGCCGCAAGGTCTTGCCGTCGCGGGTCCCGACGGCGATCACCTCCACGATCCAGTTGATGACACGACCATGACTCTCCTCGAAAACACAGGCCTGAACAGGGATATGGCGTTTCCCCTGAAACTGGCATCGGATCTGGCGTTGCAGTGTCTTCTTTTTGGCTTTCACCGTCAGGAGGAAGTCGGCCCCCTGCTCGGTGAGCTGTTGAAAAACGGTTTCTGGGTGTGGAGCGCATCTGCCTGGATCAGTACCCCCTCCAGGTCGAGCTCGCCCAGCAACTGTTTCAGCACTGCCAGCTCGTGGTTCGCGCCAATGGCGTAGCAGGCCTGCGAGATCGCCACACCCAAGGCAGCTGAGTACAGCGTCACCTGGGCAATGAACGCCTAACCACCGCCGGGTGTGGTCTCGATCGAGCCTCGCAGGGTCTTGCCGTCACACACCAGCTGATCGAGATCCCATGCACCATAAGGGATGTGGGCGATCGTCCAATCACGGATGGCCGCGCACAGGGCCGCCACATCCACCTGCAGGAAGAAGTAGCGGAACGCTGAATCCGATGGGGGCCGCCGCAGTTCAAGGCCAAGCGCCTTGGTGAGCGTGCCGTGGTGACGGCGAGCAAAGCGCTCCAGATCCCGCAGGCTCTGGCAACCGCTCAGGATCCCGAGCACCGCCACCAGCAACAGGTACCAGGCCGGGGTGCGAACGCCCCGCCGCATCTGGGCATCCGGGGTCGCCTTGAGGTGGCTGATCAGATCGAGATCGGTTGCTGCAGAGGCGGTGTCGGGCACAAGGAGGAGGCGATACCACCGAGCAAACCCCATGCGGGCAGCTCAGGCCAGAGCAACCGTGACACACTTTGAATCAGCCCTGCGTCCACTCCCACCGGAAGGCTGCTGTCTCAGCTGCTGGGTGCTGTGGGTGAGTAGAGCGCACCCTTGCGATTGAACGCACCAGGGTCAGCCTGCATTACCGCAGAGCGACTTCTGACGATCTGGGAGGGCACAGCACTAGGAACTTGTCGTCAGTACTCCAGACGTCAATGTCCTTCTCGGATGCGTGCACCGCCTCCCTCTGCAACCGACAAGTCTTCCTCTATTTGTAGAGGGTAATCACGTGGATACCCAGTTCTTCTGAAATCCGGCCCTGACACCCACCACCTTGCTGGAGCACCTGCAGGAGCAAAAGCCAGATCAGGACTGGAGTTGACTGAAACGCACCCTGCAGCGACGGGTGCAGCACTGGAAATCTCTGCATGGCCCGACGCCGGAGGTGATGTTCCCTCTGGCGTATCAGCCCGGAGAGATCGGCTTCTGTGACTTCACCAAGGTCAAGCGTGTCGTCATCACCTTGCGGGGAGAGCCGTTCCCGCACCTGCTGTTCCACTACCGCCTGGCCTGGAGCGGTTGGTCCTACGGCCAGCTGATCCACTGCGGTGAGAGCTTTGTCGCCCATTGATGATTCCGGGACCCCACCAGCACGGGTCTGACCCTTTTGTCGCCCGACCCGCACCAGCACCGGCAAGGCGTTCTCTCCCGCGTGTCCGCCGTGAATGAAGGTTTCCAGCGCGGCCATGCATTCGTCCACCAGCCCTGGTGGTGGGGGCACAAAGCTCGCATTGCCCGGCCGGGTGCCGCCGATCCAGTTCTGACTGCGCCGGAACTCCCCCGGCAGTCGATCAGCGCAACGTCCCCGGGCCAATAGCCAGCTGTGGATTTCTCGCAGCAGGCGGGAGGAGAGCGGAAAGCCCTCCTGCAGCCGGGCCAGGCCGTGCTCCAATTCAGCCACGTAGCTGGAGACTTCCACCACGTCATCAAGGGGAACGCCGGGAGCCTCCTCCAGCTCAAAGAGCCGCAGATCGGAGAGGGACGACTGGGTGCCTTCGATCTGGGAGGAGAGCAGGGCCTCGCGCCGCACATAGGCGTAGAGAAACAGCTCGGGGTCAGGGAGCAGGGAGGAGATCCCGTCAAGCCGTCCGCAGGTCAGCAGCGCCCGCTCGTGCAGTGCCTGCAGCGGCCCCGTCAGCTCCAGAGGAGGATCAGGCGGCAGTGGCGGTGCTGGTGATCTCGTAGCGCCCGGTGGCGTCGCGCCGCATGGAGCCCCCTGGGGCGAACCTTGAATAACGTTGGATCTAATTCAAGGGAAAGGGCTTTCCTTTGAATAAGGCCAGCCTAGTGCTGGCCCTAGCGGGCACATAAGCGGCCGTCTCGCTGGTCCTAACTGCTGTCTCACGGTCTTCCTTTGGTTCGCTCATCTGATGCCCCTTTCTAGTGCTGATAAGGGATTAGACGGGAAAACGTCTCACCAAACATCTCACATACGGCTATTTCCTTGTTGAGAAGTCAGTGGCGGCAATGAGATTGGGCGATTTATGGCTCAGCCTTCCAAGCTGATGATGCGGGTTCGATTCCCGCCGCCCGCTTGATTCAAAGACTCAGCCGGTCTCCATACTCCTGAGCCACCATCACCACCAGGCTGCGCGCCTCCAATGGAACCCCAGAGGGCGTCCACCGTTCGATTTGCGTTGGTAGATCTTCTCCAGCAGGCAATGCTGTGTCGATCAAGCGACACCATGGCGAGGCCGCTTCCGGCAGGTCGAAGTGCATGGACTTGAAGTAGGCGTTGAAGCCCATCCAAAGCACGGCACCTTGATGTCCTTGCTGCAAGCTCATCGCTAAGCAGTGGGACCAATTCGCCCAGTCAGGTTTGCTGAGTTCTACTCCGTGCCACTGGCGCCACAACTTGTCTGAATCTCCTGATCGGAGTGGTTTCTTTTCGTTGTGAGGCTGGATCGGATTGAACAAGCTCGCAAGTTGTTGGCGCACATCGAGTAGGCGCCGCACGAAGGTCTGTAATTCATGATCGCAGTGATCCTCTCCCCAGATCATCCAGCTGAGAGGGCTGTCCTGGCACCACGTGTTGTTATTTCCTCCCTGACTGCGCCCGACTTCATCGCCCATCAGCAGCATCGGGACACCACGACTCAGCAGCAAGGTGCTGAGCAGATTGCGTTGTTGGCGCTGACGTAGTGCCTGGATGGCGCGATTGCTGCTCGGCCCTTCGACGCCATGATTCCAGCTGTTGTTGTGGTTCTCACCGTCTCGGTTGTTTTCACCATTGGCCAGATTGTGTTTGTTGTTGAAGCTCACAAGGTCCAAGAGGCTGAAGCCGTCGTGCGCCGTAATCAGGTTCACTGAGCTGCCAAGACTGGCTGCTTTCCCGTTGTACAAATCGGGGCTGCCACGAAAGCGTTGTCCGAGAGCCCAGGTGCTCCCTTCATCTCCTTTCCAGAAACTGCGTAAAGCATCACGGAAGTGTCCGTTCCAGGTGCCAATCCTTTTGGCCGGAAAATCACTTAGCCGGTAAAGCCCACCACAATCCCAGGGTTCGCTCACCAATTTGAGTTCACTCAGCTGCGGATCAGCCTCCATCGCTTCAAACAGGGGTGGATGTTCCAGAGGTTTCAGCTTCTCTCCGCGGCTGAGAGCAATCCCTAAGTCGAAGCGGAAGCCGTCAATGCCCAGTTCAATGGCCCAGCAGCGCAGTGATTCAAGGATGAGTTGTCTGGAGAGTGGATCGTTGGCAGCAATGCTGTTGCCACAACCGCTCACATCCATGTAATCACCCGCATCGCTCTGGTGGTAGTAGTTGCGATCGGCAAACCCCCTCCAGCTCAGGGTGGGTCCGTTGCGGTTGCCCTCCGTGGTGTGGTTGTAAACCACATCCAAAAGCACCTCAATTCCTGCGTCATGGCAGGCCGCCACCAGTTCACGCACCTGGTCTCGAGCGGAGTGGGGATCCGCGCCTACCGCGTATTCGTGATGTGGTGCGAACCAACTCAGAGGGCTGTAACCCCAAACATTGTCACGACCCGCGGGGGCATCGTTGGGATCGAAGGCTTGGATCGGTAGCAGTTCGATCGTGGTGACTCCGATCTCCTTTAGGTAGGGGATCTTGTCGATCACGCCTAAATAGGTTCCGCGTCGATCGGGGCTGATACCGCTTGCGGGGCGTTTGGTGAACCCTCCGATGTGGAGCTCGTAGATCACGGTGTCTTGCCAGCTATGGCGAGGCCGGGGATGGGCTTGGAAATCGAACGCATCTCGCTCGGAAACCACCGATTTCAAGCACCTGTCGGAGTTGGGTGATGCGCCGGTCGCCGCTCCACGCTGATAGACATTCCAGCCATCAATGGCGCGGGCGCAGGGGTCAACAAGCACCTTGGCGGGCCTAAATCCATGGCCACCTGGCTCAATGGGGCCAAACACCCGATAGCAGTAGCAACACCCAGCACCAAGACCTTCGACCTCGGCATGCCAATAATTGGCGGAGCGATGCTGCTCCGACAGCTCAATCACCTGTTCGGGTGCCTTTGCCTCAGCATCGGAAAAAATCAGCAATTCGAGCCGATTGGCCGCTGGCGCCGCAACAGAAAAATTCACACCGCGGGGTGTGATCGTGCTGCCTAGGGGCCAGGGACTGCCGCGATGGATCGTGTTCAAAGATCCGCCCGCAGATCGCAGGACGTACTTCCCTCAAGCTAGAGGGTGTGATGGAACTCCACCTAAATGACGATGACCTCGGCTTTGGAGTCAGGCCGACCACCTCAGCAAATCTTGGACAACCTTTGGCTGTTTCCACCCAATCGAGATTGTCGTGGTGGGTCGTCTTGGTGGCTCGATTTGGACCCAGAACCCGTCCTGATTGATTGCCCACCGCTGACCGAGGCCAGCCTTCAAGCCCTGCATGACCTGGCATCTGATCGTTCAGCTCGGATTCTGCTGACGAGTCGAGAGGGGCATGGACGCCTTCGTCGCTTGCAAGAACGATTGGGATGGCCTGTGTTGGTTCAAGAGCAAGAGGCTTACCTCTTACCAGGGGTTCAACCCCTTGAGACTTTTGTTGATTCCCACATCACAGCCTCCGGTTTAAGGCTGCTTTGGACGCCTGGACCCACGCCAGGAAGCTGCGTTGTGCACGCTCCAGCCCCTCTGGATGTGCTTTTTTGCGGACGATTATTAATTCCAGTTCAAGAAGGTCAAATGGCTCCTCTTCGTCATCGACGCACGTTTCATTGGCCGAGGCAGCAGCTCAGCCTTCAGCGTCTGCGCGATTGGATTCCTCCAGAATCAAGTCCAGCATTGGCTTCTGGAGCAGGCCTTGGGGCGCTGCGAGGTGGGAGGTTGGCTCCTTTCGACAGTTGGAGTCCCGCCCAATCAGACCTGCTTTCTTAACACTGATTGGGTGAATGCGTTGCGGCACAGGCTTTTTCGGTTGCCTCAAGGCGCTGACCTCCATACGATTGGCACGCTCAAGGAAGCCGTGCGGATGTTGACCTCCGCAACGTCAACCATCGCGCTCTCGCTCCATATCACTCCTTCCATGAACAAAGCTGATCTCGTCAACCTCGTTGCTGCTCGCACCGAACTCACCAAAACCGACGTCTCCCTCGTTGTGGACGCCGCTATCGACACCATCATTGATTCCGTCGTCGAAGGGAAAAAAGTTTCCATCCTTGGTTTCGGTTCGTTTGAACCACGCGAGCGTTCTGCTCGTCAGGGCCTGAACCCCAAAACCGGTGAAAAGATCAAAATTCCCGCCAAGCGTGTTCCCGCCTTTACCGCTGGCAAAATGTTCAAAGACCGGGTCCAGGGCTAGATCAAAGACTCTCTGCTGATCAGGGGTGGTCTTCTGACCACCCTTTTTTGTTGATATGAGCGATCAGCACTATCGATGGCTATCGAGCTTCCCGATCACCTGAGTCGAGTCCTGCAGAACGGCCAGAGACTGCGCCAACACGGCTACCGGGGGCGCTTTGCTCCCACGCCATCCGGTCCACTTCACCTCGGCAATGTGAGGACGGCTCTTCTGTCCTGGCTGCATGCCCGAGTCAACAACGGGCAATGGTTGTTGCGGGTCGATGACCTCGACACGCCAAGGATTCGTTCTGGCGCCATTGAGTCGGTGCTGCAGGACCTCCGCTGGCTAGGCCTCCACTGGGATGGCCCCCTTGTGCTCCAGAGCAGACGCCGAGGCCTCTATGGCTCATTTCTTTCAAGCTTGCGGAAGCAGGGTTATCTCTATCCCTGTCGCTGTAGTCGCCGTCAGCTTGACGGTGCAAGCATCTATCCAGGAACGTGCAGGCGGCTCCAACAAGACTGGGGCTTGAGGAATGCGCGATTACCGGCCTGGAGATTGCGCGTTGCTGAGCCCTTCTCCGCTCGGGTAGGAGATGTCGTTCTTCGTCGCGCCGATGGAGTCATCGCTTATCACATGGCTACGTGCATCGATGAGTTGGCGATGGGCATCAGTGAGGTGGTGCGAGGGCAAGATCTGGTGTCGGTCTGTGCCGCCCAGATCGCTGTCATGTCCAGCCTGGGAATGGCCTCCCCGCGCTACGGGCATGTGCCGTTGCTCTGTGATCCGTCCGGCCAAAAACTGTCAAAACGCGAGCAGGCGACAGGCGTGAGGTCGCTGCGTGATCGTGGAGATACGGCAGCGCAATTGACTGGCCAATTGGCTTCATCACTTGGGCTGGTGCCTCCCGAGCATGCGATTTCGGCTGAAGAATTGCTGGAGGAGCTGAGAGAGCGTCAGGACAAGCTCACGTCATTGATTGTGGGGGCTGATTCTTCAGGAAAAGTTCGGGATCGCAATTGGGAAAAGGCCTCAAACTAAACGTCTTGAAACGGCAACAGCAACCATGACCTGCAGAAGCTGCGGCGGCAGTGGCATTCAGCGAATCAATGACAAGCGTTTTCGTACTTGTCTGGATTGTTTGGGACAGGGAGAGCCCACGAAGAGTCAAAATGAGGAGTTAGGCATGTCACTGCCAGCCCTTGGAATTCAGCACTCCACGGCCCTTCCTGAGCCGGTTAACGCAGTTGTTTCTTCCTCTGTTGCCAAATAAAGAAGGCGGCGGTCACCACGACAGCCAACAAAGGCACAGTGGTGAACAGCAGAAGGGCGACAGCAGTCCAGTCGGTGTACATCCGATCCGAGAAATAGCTGTCGCATCCTCTCAGGAGATCGCGATTTCTGGGGCAATTCTGTTGGTCCTTGGTGGTGCTTTTATCGGTTCCGCTTCTGCTGCTTCGCTTCGGAGCGTCAATCCTGTTGCGTTGGATTGTTTTCGATTCGAGCGAATCGCTAGCTGTCAGGAAGCTTTAGACCGTGCTGAACAGCTGCAGCGCAGTGCATCAGCACGCGACCGTTATCCCTGTCAAACCATGCTTTTGGGTCTGCAGTCCGATCTCGTGATGGTGCAGCTCCGTGCTGGACGTGGAAAAGACGCTGTCAATTTTTTGACGGCTGTGAATGTTCAGTGTCAGGGCTTTTGAGGCTGGATGCCGTCAAACTGGTTTCAGTTGTTCAGCAGCTCATGCAGATCCAGCGACCTTTTGATGGGCGTTTAAGCGCAGTGGTTCCCCTTCTCATCGGCTGTGTTTCCCTGGTTGGCGTCTCCGTGAAAAGCCAGGTTCGTTTCAATGACTGCCAACCGGTGGCTGGTGGAGGCGTGACCTGCAACACGGTGCCTTACGGGAACACAAGAACTCAGATGATTGATGGTCAATATGGGCTTATGGATCAAGCCAGCCCTGGATGGGCCGAATATGACCCCTACGAAGGGTATGAAGACATGCTCGGTGGCAACCAGACTTGAGGCAATCTTCGTCAGTGACGCCGTGGATCGCCAGCTGAACGTTCTTGGATATTTCCTGCAAGGTCGTAGGCCTCCCAGGATGGATTAGGGGATGCAGGACCACCCTAAGAACTAGGCGGTCAGGGGGCGATTTGGATGACTTCCATGCTTTTCCACAACTTTTCCACAGCCGCTGAATCCTGATTGTTTGGAGTCCGAGCAACGCGGTAGCCGGGGATCGATCGTCCTGCTTCTGTTTTCAGATTGCTTTATTTCGTTGTTCGATGCGGATGGAATCAATTTTATATTGTTTGTACAGCTGTCATAGAAAGGGTTTGTTGCGTGTAAGCGAGCTCACGTTGTTGTCATGCAAAAGTTGCTTCAATTCATGACTGAACCTGCTCGGTTGGCTTTGATGAGCCTGACCAACGCCATGACGTGAGCAAAAATCTGGTTTGGTTTGAAATTGGTGTGGAAAAACAGATGCTGAGAGCGGAATTTGGCGAATCAGCAAGCATCAGCGTTTTTATTCTTCGCCCAGTCTTGAAAATCTCGATGATTTTTGCATCATTTCGCCATCGCTGTCGGCGATTTGTAAGGCTTTAGCGATTCGCCTGAGGGAGCGGACTCAGCTCAAGCTTTTGTCCATTTTGAAGCGCAAGAACGGCACGCTGGCGATCGTGAATGACTCAGGAGCGATCACCATCCAACCCCGTCGCTCCAGCATGGGCCGACTGAGGAGGCTGGCTTCTGTTTGCAACCGTTTGAATCCCATGCGTTGGGCATCGGATTCAATGGCCTGAAGCAGCGCTGAGCCATGTCCCTGTCGAGACGATCGACCTCGGCAATACAGCATTGACAGTCGGTTGGAGGGATGGCGAATCGCGAACCCATCATCGACTCCACTGATCCAGCCTTGGCCTTCTTCCAAGGTGCGATCCAAAATTCCTGGAAGCCAAGCGAGGCTTGCCCAAGCGTGTATTTGTTCTGGGCTGTAAATCTGAGCGGCTTGGCTATGGATGGCATCCACGAAAATTTCGCGTAGCAAAGGGATGTCAGTGGCTTGGATGGGCCGCATGGCGATGCTTCGCAAAACGTTGCAAAGCG
Organism: Synechococcus sp. ROS8604; assembly: GCF_014279655.1. NCBI lineage: Bacteria > Bacillati > Cyanobacteriota > Cyanophyceae > Synechococcales > Synechococcaceae > Synechococcus > Synechococcus sp. ROS8604. The sequence continues at coordinate 2,167,745 of NZ_CP047946.1, read as the reverse complement.
GGTAATATGGATGAACTTATTAGAAGCTGATGAATTCCGTCTCCCGGTCCCAAGAAGATTGGTTCCAGAACGGCTCTTCAGAGCAAAGCAAGTCTGGGCGATTTGTTGCTGCAGAGCTCCTCAATGGACGCTTAGCCATGCTTGGCATTGTGATCGGCGTGCTCACTGAGGCCTTGACAGGTCATGGCATTCTGAGCCAAATCATGTTTGGCGTTTTAGGAATTAACTGATGACTGATTACTCTATTTGGATTTATGCAATGTTGGCTGTAGGTGCACTCATTACAGCCGCTGTTGTCTTCACCCTCTCTCAGCCAAGTGATTTGCCTTACTTGAAAAAGAAATAGATCGACCTGTTCCATCTAGGTCTACTTAGCTCCAGAGCGTTGCTGCTGACAGCTTTGGGGTTTCAAACACTGTTTCATGTTGAATCTGAAGACGGATGATCTTCGGAGTTCTGCCGTTGTGGAAGATTCTTATGGAGTGAATGAGCCACCTTCATGTGGATTCCATTAATCACCACGCATCGATTTCGCTTCTGTGAAGACTTCGCAAATCGAAAGAGCTCTTACACCACTCGATAGCCATGCTTTTAGGGTCCCAACCAATGGCATGGGACCTCTGGTCCGACGCTTCTAAGCGTTCTCAACCGCGCCGAGGTGGATGTTGCTCATGGTGTCAGTGAGATCACCAATGTCGAGCAGACCTTCAGCGCTAAACCAAGGAGCATTGGCCCAGCTGAATCCTTCCCCAAAGGTGTTGTCTGGCGCTACGACATACCAATGACAAGCCGTATCAGGGACGTCTACGGCACATTTCGACCAATCGTTGGACCACTGGGGGACCTGAACCCACATCACAGCCGCAAACAACAGCGAAGCAATCGATCTGAGCATCTCATTCCTAGACGGCTTGACATCGTAATGGGATTTTGTGGATTTAAAACATTCTTGGCATGCCCTATCAAATCCAAAAGCATTCAAAGCCAGTTGCCACAGTCTTTTCGCTCTTCAGATTGCCTCTTGAAATAGCCGATGCGATGGCGATCTGATGAGAGAGGTCGAGCTAGCGCATGGGTGCAAAGCGATCAGTTGCTGGCTTGATGACGCATGCGAAACGATTCAATAGCATCCTATGCAGTAAGAAAGTCCGTGCGAGATATACAGCCGGTTGTTCGTCAGAAGATAGTGGAGATAGATTCACTGCAGAACTCATTGATAAGTCTGCGAATATCTGCGCCTCTTCTATTGTGGTTGGAAAAATATGACCGTTGGTGCCTTGTCCCTATTTGGAGCGTCTCAGCTTCCTTTCCTGGCATGCTTTTCGCGGGCCTCACGTCGCTTCATGGCGTGCAAAAAGCCTTTTTCTAGAGATGTGAGTTTTGGATTGGATTCTCCAATTGCATCGTGGGCGCGTTGCTTCGCGTCATCGATGAATTTATCTCCTTTGTCGAAGCCCATGTCGATCTCACGTTTCGTGCAAGGTAGACACGCTCTTTCATCTTGACATCTTTGTCAGCTAACCCTGTGAATTGCTTGCGACCATTGTCGGGCGTTGTCATCAAAGGGGTTGTGAACAAAATCGAATGGATCGTCAGCTCGTACTTCCAAAGAATGAAAACAGATTTCGTTTGCTTGGCGCATCCCTTTTGGTTTGGGGCAGCATCGCTGCCTTGATTGGCTGGGGTGTCATGAGTGCATACCCAGCCCTTTGATGGTGCTTAACAGGTGCTACATCAGTCGATGACCTGGTTCAGTCACCACTGGGGTTCCCTTGGTTGACCTTGGTTGATCGCTTTACGGTGTAGATCTCAATGCGCTTGAGTATCACCAGGGATGTCTGGTCCTTTGTGCTTCGTCGCTTGTAGACCCAACCCTTTATGGCAGAAGACATTCAGCAAACTCATCCGCTTTATGCATCGGATCGAGATGTTTTGGACTCTTTGCTTGGTTTTGAAGGAGTTCCTGGCCCCGACCAGCTGACGTCCGCAGCAAGACTTGCGACGCGTTATGGAGACTTCCCTGGGGCTGATGACATCAAGACAGACTTGCAGAAAGTTGTCGCTGGTTGGGGCTTCACTCGCGACACACTTAATCGTCAATGCAGAGAGATCTGGGCCAGCGGTTGGCGTCCAGGTCAAAGTCTCAATGATGAGGTTGGTTCTGGATCGGATGTCAGCGATTCGGATGCCCCATGACTATGTAATGCGCCACTTGATGGCGCATTTTTAAGCTTTTCTTGCTGAAAAGTTGAAAACAATGGAGGGAAGAAGGGCTGGTGTGGCGGCATACCCCTGCGTTGTCAGGGCAGGGATAAGGCGTCTTGGGTAGTGGAACGACATCACAATCCAGAAGATGGCTGTTTAGAAAGGATTTGTATTTGGCTGGCCCATGGATCTAATTGCTTTGTTGACGGCTGTTCCAGCAGCTCCCTATGCCTGGTCGCTTGTGCTGGCTGGCGCGGTTGTGATTGTCAGCATTGTTCCTCTAGGTGCGGCGCGCTCCCAGGCTGACTTCACCATGACTGACATGAATGCGCCAAGGGCGATGTTTGATCGCCTGCCCGCGTGGGGGAAGCGGGCCAGTTGGGCCCATCAGAACAGTTTTGAAGCGTTTGGTCTTCATGCTCCTGCTGCTTTGTTGGCTTTAATCGCCGCTCTTCAAACAGGACCTTTGCCAGATATAGCGGCCGTTGTGGCCCTCATTCAGCCCATCCTGCGACTTGTTTATATCGGTGCTTACGTCAGCAACATTGCGCCTTTACGAGGCTTGTGCTGGGCGTCGGCGCTCTTCTGCACAGGCATTTTGTACGTGGAAGGCCTGAAAGCTCTTCTTCAATCGGCATGACCGCCTCAGCGAGCAGCCCTCAACGGATCGAAACCGATTAATCGAAAAACAGAAGACTGACCACTTTCCCCATGTCTTCTGCACATCTGCAGCTAGCAAGGAGTGTTTCGCTGTCATGAAATGCGAGACAGATCAATTGATCACAACGGTTGATGATCTCTTGATTGCAGAGACTGCTGGCGATGGGCAACGGCAGATCGTCATGCTCAGGTTTTTCGATCAGATGGAGAACCTGATCTAGCTGGTCTCGAATTTCCGGGACTTGTCGATCGAGACTCTGGGGGAGCAGCACGGTGAGTCGCTCGCGATCAACGGCTAAGACCCCCCGAATCACGGCTGCATTGACACCCTGAGACCCCGAGGTCAGCAACGTATGCCCCTCTTGTGCCAAGGACCGAGAGATCAGTTCTACGAGATGAATCGCGACGACCGGCACGTGGCGGCTGCCAAGAATGGCAATTCTCCGCTTCCCCTTGTCCTGTAGAAGGGCAAGTTCTTGGGCAAGTGTGTCGACCCTGTCGAGTGCAGGAAGATCAAGAGAGCGGCTCAATGACATCCCACTGGCAGTTTCAAACGCTAGCAGCGCCCCTCGAGAGAGGTGTGCCCAGGTGATCGATCCGCAAACGCTCAGCTAACGGCACGAAACAATTCGCTCAGCTGGCAGTGCTCTTCAACGAGTCGGAAGGCATAGGTGGCCTTCACTGTTTCGTGGAGACGCACATGTCCGAAGGCCTGTTCAATCACTTCAACCGTGGCCAGCGTGTCGTGCTCAACCTTCAGAAGGGGGACCTCCAATTCATCGGCACGATTGACCAGTTGGGGGAGAGGCTCTCCAGCGCCGGTGAGGATCAGGCACTGCGTTGAGGCCTCGAGTGCTGCCAGCTGAATATCGGTGCGATCAGCGCCTGTCACAACAGCCATGTTGCGCCGACGCCTGAAGAATTCCATTGCTGAATTCACATTCATGGCTCCGATACTCAGGGTCTCAACCAGGAGTTCGAGGCGTTCTTTGCAACAAATCACTCGCGCATCAAGACGTCTCACCAGCTCTCCAACGGTGACGCTACGTAGAAGGGGAGATCTGGGCATCACCCCGAAGACCTTTAATCCCAGTGCCTGAAGAGCCGGCACCACGTGTTGATTCAATTCTTCGACTTCATCAGGTGTCACCGCATTCAAAACAACACCGGCTAGTCGATCGCCGAGCTGATGCTGGGCTGCGAGGAGGGCATCCACGCTGCGGCTGTCTTGCCAAAGATGCACCAGAATCACTGGAGCAGATAGTCCTTCAGCGAGTTGTACGAGGCTGAGGCCATACATCAGACCCTCGTGCAGACTTCCTGCCGCTTCGAGCATTGTGAAGCTGTCTTGATCGTTTTGTAGATCCTTCAACAACATCTCGAGCCCGGTTCCCGCCTCCAAATTGCCCTGTCTCAGACGGGTGTCTGCGGTCTCTGGAGAGAGCAGATGGAGGGATGGAATCAAGCGGGTCTCATCGAGCCCAAGGGTTGTGCCAACGAAACGCACATCGTCATCAATCAATGGATCGGGCAAAGGAGACCCTTTGGCCGTCCACTCAAGACTTGTGGCGAGTGGTTTGCCAAAGCGCACAGTGCGGCCTTCAGACAGGAGATGGCGGGATAATCCGAGTACGAGAGCGGATTTGCCGCTGAACGGCTCACAGGATCCGATCAGCAGTGTGTTGCCCATGCAGGAGATCCCGGCGTATTCAGCAATTTAGAGGTCAAGCCCCGTTGTGCTGTCATCGTTGGGCCGGCGAAGGTGTGAATGGTTTCGTCCAGGTTGCTTCCTCCCCTGATCCCAATTCCCTCTCATGGCCAAACAGGCATCTCCCTCCTCCGCGGCTCCCCTGTCAGGGCGTTGGTCCGGGCGAACAGTGGGAATCACGGGAGCGAGTGGCGCGCTGGGCCGTGCCTTAACCAAGGCTTTGATTGCTGAGGGCGCCTGGGTGATTGCTTTCAGTCATCGTCTGCGCCCCCAAGCTCATGCGTCGCCTGATGAAGCTCAAGAGTGGGTTCGTTGGTCTTGCGGAGATGAGTGTCAGCTGGAGCCCATTCTCAAGGGTGTTGATGTGCTGGTTTTGAACCACGGCATCAACCCTGGTGGTGACCAGTGCCCAGACACTCTCTCCAAAGCCCTTGAGGTGAATGCATTCAGCCATTGGCGTTTGATGCAGCAGTTCGAGACCATCGCCGATCAAGATCTCAACCGCGAACCGCCAAGGGAGCTCTGGGTCAACACGTCAGAGGCCGAGATCCAACCGGCCTTGAGCCCTGGCTATGAATTGAGCAAGCGACTAATCGGTGAGTTGGTCAGCTCGCGTTGGAATAACCGTGACGCGGAGCAGCGTGAGGCATTAAGGCTTCGCAAACTGATCCTCGGGCCGTTTCGCTCCAATCTCAACCCGATTGGGATGATGACGTCTGGTTTTGTCGCTAAGCAGGTGCTTTGGCAAGCAAGCCTTGGGGTGAACTTGATCATCGTCACCCCCAATCCTCTTACCTACCTTCTAATGCCCTCCATCGAACTGATTCGAAGGATTTATTGCCGCGCTTTGAAGATCAATCCCCCCGATCGGTGAGGATCTCGCAACCATCAGAGGTCACCACGATGGTGTGCTCCCACTGAGCGGAAAGACTTCCATCCTTGGTGACGACGGTCCAGCGGTCTTTAAGGGTGCGGCAAGCATTGCTTCCTGCGTTGAGAATGGGCTCAACGGCGAGCGTCATTCCTGGGCGCAATTTGACGTTGGGAAGCTCGTCCGTTCGGAAGTTGAACACCGATGGCTCTTCATGGAGATTCCGTCCGACTCCATGGCCGGTGTAATCCTCCACCACGCTGAAGTGATTGGCTTTGACGTGGTCTTCAACGGCTCCAGCGATGTCGAGAAGCGTATTCCCGGCACGGATCTGGGAGAGTCCAGCCATCAGTGATTCCTGAGCGACACGACTGAGCTTTCGTGCTTCTTCCGAGACGTCGCCGACGCAAACGGTGATGCAGCTATCCCCGTGGTAGCCGTCGAAATAGGCCCCCGTATCCACTTTGAGGAGATCGCCAGCATGGATGACCCGTTTGTTGCTGGGGATGCCGTGCACCACCTCGTTGTTGATGCTGGCGCAGATGCTTGCAGGGAAGCCGTGGTAACCCATGAAACTGGGGGTTGCACCCATTTCCCTGATGCGGCGCTCGGCATGGGCGTCGAGATCGCCAGTGGTCTGGCCAGGTTCAACCAGCTCCATGATTTCGCGCAAAACAGTGGCGACGATCGAACTGGCTTTCGCCATGATTTTCAGCTCGCGAGCTGACTTGATTTCCACGCCGCGTCTCTGCTGGATGCGCGGTCCTGTGGCTGTAACGGTGGAAGCTTTTGTGGAGGCGAGGAGGTCAGCAAACAAATTCATCGAGTTTCAGCGTTTCTTGTTTCAGGCCGTTAAAGCAGGCCGCAACAGCGGACGCTCCACAGACAGTCTTCCTGTCACGCTATCAATGCAATGGAGGGATCGACGGTGGCCCGCTTGTTGGTTCGCGTACGCCAATTGCATCGCTGGGTGGCTCCTCTCGTTGTGCTCCCTTTGCTGGTCACCGTTAGTACCGGAGTGACCTATCGGTTGGCGAAGGACTGGGGGGGGGTGAGCCGTGACCAAGTCCATTGGTTGATGACGATCCATGAGGGCGAGTGGTTGGGGCCTGCCCTCGAACCAGTCGTCGTCCTGCTCAACGCGGTTGGCCTTTTGTGGATGTTGGCGACGGGGTCCTGGCTTCTTCTGCAAAACGTTCGGAGGCAGTGGATCGCGTCAAGGAAGGAGGCTGGGGGTTAAGGTGGTTGTTTGGCGTGTTACCAGGAGCTGGGATGGCAGTGGACCCGATAGAGACGTCTGTGGACGTCGCCACTGAGGCGACCAGCGGTACAACTGCTGTTGCTGAAAAATCAACGGCGAAAGATTCGAAGAAAATGAGTGCTTCAGCACTGATTAAGGAATTCGAGGACGCTCAGTTGAAGAGCGATCTTCCTGAGATCTACGTCGGCGACACCGTGCGTGTTGGTGTTCGCATCAGCGAAGGCAATAAGGAGCGTGTCCAGCCCTATGAGGGCGTTGTGATCGCTAAGCGCCATGGAAGTCTCAATCAGACGATCACGGTGCGACGCATCTTCCAGGGCATTGGCGTTGAGCGTGTTTTTATGCTCCACAGCCCACAAGTGGCGTCAGTGAAGATTGAGCGTCGCGGTAAAGTAAGGCGTGCGAAGCTCTTTTATCTGCGGGACCGGGTGGGCAAGGCCACTCGCGTGAAGCAGCGCTTCGATCGCTGAGGCTTTCGCTTCAACGAATTAATGCCATCGTTTTTCGATGGCTGAGGGGTTCATCGCCTTGCGCCGTTAGTTCAGTTGGTAGAACGCAGGTCTCCAAAACCTGATGTCGGGGGTTCAAGTCCTCCACGGCGCGTCCGATGACCCCTTACTTGCAGTTTTCCTGATTTCGAGCATGGAGTTGGATCTTCAACCTGGTGATGTGGTCAAAGTGCTCGAATCAGCCGCTCTCGGCTGGGTTCGTGCACGAGTGATTCGCGTCAAGTCCGGTGGACGAGTCGTCGTTCAAAGCGACCAAGGCCGTGAATTCACGGCTCGAGGGAATCAAGTGCGTTTGATCGAACCAGCTGGATTCCGTCCCTGAGCCGCATTTTTGGCTTTGCCTCATCTTTCATCCTCCTCGCAGAGGGAGGATTTTTTTTGTTTGCTTCTGCGCCTTTCGTGGAATGGGTTTGATCTCCCCTCCAGGGTGGAGTGTGCCCATCCATGGCTTGAACTGTTCCGTGTCTCATTCTCCAAGCGTTTGGTGACGTCTTTGGCCATTGAAGAGGCTGTGTCGTCCAGACCCTCCAATGGCAGATCACAGGAGGAAGCTCAGAAAACGTTGGTGTCCCTACCAGTGTGTTGACGGAGGGCAGGGCGGCAGTTGATACTGACCAAGTCGCGCGAGCGGCAAAGGTCACTCTTTGTGGGCAAAGCTCCTTCTATTGATTTCAACCTGGGACCGTAGTTCAATCGGTTAGAGCACCGCCCTGTCACGGCGGAAGTTGCGGGTTCGAATCCCGTCGGTCCCGTTTTCATTCTCCCGGCTTAGTGACGGTTCGCGTTCGTCTGGCCCCAAGCCCCACCGGCACGTTGCATATCGGAACGGCTCGCACAGCTGTTTTTAATTGGCTGTTTGCCCGACACCAAAATGGCCAATTTTTGCTGAGAATTGAGGACACCGATAAAGAGCGATCCAAGCCAGAGTTCACAAAAAACATTCTTGATGGCTTGCACTGGCTTGGCCTGGACTGGGATGAGGAACCGGTCATCCAAAGCGAGCTGATTGAATCCCATCGACAGGCGATCAGGCAATTGCTCGATCAAGGTCTTGCCTATCGCTGTTATGCCAGCGAGCAAGAATTGGATGCCATGCGTGAAGCGCAGAGGGCTTCAGGGAAGCCACCCCGGTACGACAACCGTCATCGCCATCTCAGTGATGAACAAGAGGAGGCCTATCGGGCTGAAGGGCGAGAGGCGGTGATCCGTTTTCGCATTGATGACGAAGCCACCATTGTTTGGACCGATATGGTGCGCGGTCCGATGCAATGGCGAGGAGCGGATCTTGGCGGTGACATGGTGATCGCCAGACGCGCTCCTGCCAACACGGTTGGTGACCCCCTCTACAACCTCGTGGTCGTGGTTGATGATGCCGCTATGGCCATCAGCCACGTGATTCGAGGTGAGGATCACATTGCCAATACGGCCAAGCAACTTTTGCTTTATCAGGCGCTTGGGTTGACCTGCCCAACGTTTGCGCATACTCCCTTAATCCTCAATCCAGAGGGTCGAAAGCTGTCGAAGCGTGATGGCGTGACCTCCATTGGTGATTTTCAGGCCATGGGTTACACCGCAGAGGCCTTAGCCAATTACATGACACTGCTCGGTTGGTCTGTACCGGAAGGGATGGAGGAACGGTTCACGCTTCGGGAAGCAGCCGACGTTTTCAGTTTTGATCGGGTGAACAAAGCAGGAGCCAAATTCGATTGGGACAAGCTCAACTGGCTCAATGCCCAGGTTTTGCATGGTTGCTCGCCTGAAAAGCTTCTCGAAGTTCTTGAACCTCGCTGGCGGCAACAAGGCTGGGTTGCTAGCGATCCTGTTTGGGCCAACGACTTAGCTGTTTTGCTTGGACCGTCGCTCACCTTGATTGAAGACGGAGTAACCCAAGCCCAGCCCTTTTTTGAAGAGCCCTCCTTAGAAGAGGATGGACTGAAGCAACTGGAGCAAGCAGGAGCGCGTCCTGCCCTTCAGGCACTTCTCTCCGTTCTTGAGCTGAATCCATGGGATGGTCTCGATGTTGAGCGCGCCCAAACCTTGCTCAAAGAGGCGGCTGCCACCGCTGACGTCAAAAAGGGCGTCTTGATGAAGAGTCTTAGGGCCGCGTTGCTCGGGCGCCTGCAGGGGCCAGACCTCATCACCACATGGGCGTTACTGGCCAGACTCGGGAACGATCGGCAGCGCTTGCGTCGCTGCCTCTGACGAGGCAGATGCCGTGGGGTCAGAGTCTTCTGGCCCCTCAGCAATCAAGCCAAGAACGCGCGCCAACGGTTGCGCTGTTAAGCCTTGGATGCCAACGGTCATCAAAATTGTGAGGAAGACCAACCCTTGCAGCCGACCTGCACCCAAAATCCCAGCCTGCTCAAGGCGGATGGCAAACAATGAGGCCACAGCTGCTGTGACGATTCCTCTTGGAGCCAGCCAGGCCATAAACAATTTTTGTCGCCACACCAAGGGCAAACCGACTGTGGCCACACTCACGGCGACTGGTCGCACTACAAACATGAGCAGCAAGACGCAGCTCACACCGCCCCATCCAAGCGGACTGAGCTCAGCCCAAGACACGTCTGCTGCCAATAACGGAAACAGCATGGTGATGGCGAGTGCAGCCAATTCTCGGATCAGCTCATCGAGCTGACCGGCTTCTTCGGTTGATCGACGACCGACCACGACGCCCGCGGCCACGGATGCCGGTAGCCCTGATTCAGGCAGGAGCCATTCGGCAATCCCAAACATCAGGAACAACGCCCCAAGCGTGAGCTGTAGGCGCAATCCGACGGGTTGCGAAGACTTCAGGCGTCGTAACCCCTCAGATAAAAGCCAACCAACCGTGACCCCAATGAGCACTCCCCCTCCGAGGCGTGCCAGCAAGCCCTGGGCTAATTCACGCCAGCCGTGCAAGTCGCCTAAAGCGAGTTCCAGGAGCAGCAGGGCCAACACCGCTCCAATGGGCTCGAGCACCAGTCCTTCCGCTTCCAGCACATCTCCCAGGGGATGGGCTAAGCGGATTTGTTTCACGATCGGGGTGACCACGGTGGGCCCGGTGGCCAGCACGATGGCGCTAAAGACTGCAGCCAAGGACCATCCAAGGCCGGCGAGCCAGTGCGCAGCAAGCATTCCCGCACCAAGAGAAATGAAGATTCTCAGGACTGAGATGCGAAGCACGGTGGCTTTAATCGTGTCCCCTGGTAAACGAAGGTTGAGACCTCCGTCAAACAACACCAAGCTCACCAACAGTCCAACGATGGTTTGTAGCCCTTGCCCGAGATCGAGTGGCTCAACGAGCCCTAGGCCAGAGCGCCCGATCAGCAGCCCTGAAAGCAACAGCAAAACCACGCCATTGATATTGGATAAAGCCGCTAGCAGCCTCGCCCCTGCACCCGCAAAGACCGTGATGCCCCAAAGCAGCCCTAAACGCTCAGGCGTCATCGATCAAGGCGTATTGCGGTTCAACCCGCATTCCGATGACGGCATCTGGACGCACGACCAGAAACTCACCGTCTAGTTCACTGAGGGGAACATTCACAAAAGCCCCTTCAGCACTGGCGTTCACCAGGCCTTGATACCAATCCTGGAATTGATCAAGTGACGTGAAATGCACCACTTCGGTCTGTCCGCCAGACAGGTGAAGGGAGATCCGATACCGGCGCGGAGTGCGGTTCATCTAGGAACCGTACTGCCCAGGCAACTCTCTGTACATCACGGGGAAGGTAGAGGGGGTGGCGGGGATAGCCCGCTTTGGTCAAGCCAGCCACAAAAGGGGGTGGAAGCTCTCCTCGTTGATCGCTGACGTCGCTCAACATTTTCGAGATCGCCTTATCCCGTTGCTGCAGTCCTCCGCCGACCCCCCATCCCAGCCAGAGATCCCATGCGGGCTGTTGGGCCCACCGCTGGAACCAGCTGTGCAAAATCAGATCATTCTCAGCGCCGATTGGCTCGGTGCAACGGCAGAGCTGTGAGGGGGAGGGGGAGATGCGGGCAAACAAATTGAGGACCACAAGATGGTGATACCCCCAGTGGTGGGAAAAGCCTTGAAGCCGTCGCAGGGTTGGGTCGTCTCGCTGTCCATCGGCTCGCGACGGATTCATTCCAACGAACAGCAGCACCCGTCTCGCTTCCGAGCTGTGATGCCTGGATTGAATGGGCCGATGCAGCAACCAGCGGTAAGCACCGCAAGGACTAAGGACTGCTTCAGCACTCCAAGAGTTTAAGGGCCGCCCCAAGAATCCTTTCACTCGCGTGGCCATCGCCAAAGGGATTCACGGCTTTCGCCATGGCGTTGTAAGCCTCGCTGTTCTCCAACAACAGGGATGCTTCCCGGTGAATCGTGGTGGGATCCGTCCCCACCAATCGGGCTGTTCCGGCCTCAACGGCTTCGGGTCGTTCGGTGGTTTCACGCAGCACCAGAACCGGTTTCCCGAGAGCGGGTGCTTCTTCCTGCAACCCACCGGAGTCTGTGAGTAGAAGCGTGCAGCCCTTCATGGCTGCCACCAAGCGGTCGTAATCCAGAGGCTCTGTCAGCACCACGTGGGGATGCTCCCCTAGCAGGGCCTGCAGAGGTTCACGCACGGTTGGGTTGCGATGCAAAGGCAACAGCAACACGGTGTCGGGATGACTGTCGAGCACACGCAGCATTCCATCCGCGATGTTCTTGAGGCGGTCACCCCAATTTTCGCGACGGTGCACGGTCGCCAAAATCACCCTTTGCGCGTCCCAATCGATGGCGAAGTCGCCCAACGCAGGGGCGCGCTCTGACATTCGCAGCAGGGCATCAATCACCGTGTTGCCTGTCAGCAACACGCGACCAACAACCCCAGACGCTTGGAGGTTGGCTTCTGATTGCTGTGTGGGAGCAAAGTGAAGATGCGAAATTTGAGAAATCAAACGACGGTTGGCTTCTTCTGGAAAAGGATCGAGAAGATTGTCCGTACGCAGTCCTGCCTCGACGTGACCAACAGGAATTTGCTCGTAGAAAGCGGAGAGGGCTGCCGCGAAGGCCGTGGTGGTGTCTCCTTGAACCAGAACAAGCTGTGGAGGAAATGCTTGGAATTCATCTCGCAAGCCCTGCAGCGCTGCACAAGTCACGTGCGTCAGCGTTTGTCGTGGTGCCATCAGATTGAGATCCAGATCAGCACTCAGGCCAAACAAATCCATCACTTGAGACACCATCTCCCGGTGCTGACCTGTCAGCACAACTCGGGTTTCCAAGGCCTCACAGGCCCGGAATTCTTGGATCACAGGCGCCAATTTGATGGCTTCAGGCCTCGTGCCCAAGACGATTGTCACGCGTGGCAGGCGAGCCATAACCATCCAGATTGTGGATTAATCCTACGGGCGATCTGCCCGGGAAGTCTTGGCATCAACTTGCCAGATGACGAACCATCGCGAAGCTGCATACAGCGCACACCATCAGCATGAGTCAGCCCGTTTTCCCTCCTGGCATCCCAGCGCGGCCCACATCCACCACATCCACCACATCCACCACATCCACCACATCTCCACCCCCTCTTCCACCGCCTGCACCAGCTCCGCAGTCATCCGCGTCGCCATCCCCGTCCTTGGAGCAGATCGTTCGCATCGCTCATGAACAGGGGCATTCCGATGTTCACCTTGGGATTGGGGAGAGTCCACGATTTCGAGCCCGCGGGGAGATCATTCGCTCTGATTGGCCTCCCACCCAACCCAGTGAGTTTCAGGATTGGCTCAGAGAATTGCTCACTCCACAGCAGATTGACCACTTCAGGCAGGGCAAGGAGTTCGACGGGGCGCATGCTTTTTCTTTTGTGAGGGTGCGCATCAATTTGTTTGATGCACTGCGGGGCGCGGCGATGGTGTTGCGCCTCATCCCTCAGACAATCCTTTCTCTGGACGACCTCAAGCTGCCGCCCGTTCTGCAAGAGCTCTGCGCTCGTCCGAAAGGATTGTTGCTTGTCACTGGCCCTACCGGCTCAGGTAAAAGCACCACGCTGGCAGCCATGATTGATTGGATTAATCGCAATCAAAGCAGGCATATCCTCACGATTGAAGATCCCATTGAATTTGTGCATGAAAGCCAGCAGTCGTTAATCCGACAGCGAGAAGTAGGGCGTCATACGCTCCAGTTTCACCATGCGTTGAGAGCGGCGCTGCGAGAAGATCCAGATGTGATTTTGATTGGGGAAATTCGTGACAAAGAAACGCTAAGTACGGCGATGGAAGCGGCTCAGACTGGGCATCTTGTGTTTGGGACCTTGCACACGAACTCTGCGGTTAAAACCGTTGAACGTGTCCTTGGCATGTACCAACCTGAAGAGCAAGAAAGTGTTAGACAGTCTTTTGCGGAATCATTATTGGGAATTATTTCTCAGGGATTAATTAAAAGTGCTGGTGGTAAGCGTGCTGCTTATCACGATCTAATGATTAATACGGACGCCTGTAAGGATTATATTAAAAAAGGTGCTCTTGATGATGTTGAAGACATCATGCGCAGAAGTGATTTCGATGGAATGATGACTGCGAATCAGTCATTGCAGCGGCTTGTGGAGTATGGCCAAGTTGAAGCTGAAAAGGCGGTTGCTGTGAGTCCTCGTCCGAATGAACTCGCGCAGGCGTTAAGAGGTCGGAGTTGAAGTTGTTCAGGCTGCGTTGTTAAACATCCGAACGATCAACAGTGTTGCCATGCCAATCGAAAGTCCGAGCATGGCAAGACGTCCATTCCAGATTTCAGCCTGAGGGGTAAATCCTCGCTTCCAAGCATTCAATTCGACCGGATCGATTGGCTCTGCCACAACTTTCTGTTGGAGATCAGTGTTAGGAGCCATCAGAAGGATTTCGTGGGACGCCATCGTAAGAGAATAATCTTAAAAAGGGGGTGATGAGCCATACAGGCTTAATGCTTTCTCTAATGGCCATCGCGCTGAAACACCGAGCTCCAGGGAGCTGGGTTCCACGCCCTTTGAGAGTCGACGCAATGCCGCGACGGCAACCATCGCTGCGTTGTCCGTGCAATAGGCCAAAGGCGCGATGTGCACGGACACCCCCTTGCTCTGCCCGGCGCTTTGCATTTGAGAACGCAGCCGCTGGTTGGCGGCAACGCCGCCAACCATGACCAAATGATCAATCCCCTGCTCGAGGCAGCAGCGCAGGCTTCTCTCCACCAACACATCGGCCACGATCTGTTCAAAGCTGGCGGCCAGATCAGCAAGAGGAAGATCCTCAGACTCTCGCTTCAACGCTTCCACATGCCGAAGCACGGCAGTTTTCAAACCGCTGAATGAAAAGTCGTAGGGGTAGAAGCCTCCTCCTGGCTTGGAGACGCGCCCTTTTGGTAGCCGAAATCGTTTGGGATCTCCCTCCAGGGCGATGGCCTGAATCGCGGGACCGCCGGGGTAGCCCAGTTCCATCAGTCGAGCCACTTTGTCGAAGGCTTCGCCGGCCGCATCGTCATGGCTGCGTCCCAGGCGTTTCATGTCTCCATCGAGATCCACGCGAATGAGTTCCGTGTGCCCGCCACTTACGAGAAGCACCAGATAAGGAGCCTGTGGTGGGTGTTCTGCCAGAAACACCGAAGCCAGGTGTGCTTCGAGATGGTGAACGGCCAGGAACGGTTTCTGATGCAGGGCCGCCAGTGTCCGCCCAGTGATAGAGCCCACCATCAGGGCTCCTACAAGGCCAGGTGCAACGGTCGCCGCGATGGCATCGAGGTCTGCAGCAACCAGATCCGCGTCTTTTAAGGCCTGTTCCACGAGGACAGGGAGCGCTTCCACATGCCGGCGCGAGGCAATCTCAGGAACAACCCCACCCCATTGCGCGTGCTCCTCCACCTGCGAGGCGATGCCGTGGGACAACACCGTGAGCTGGTCGCCCTCCTGACGAAGCACCGCCGCGGCTGACTCGTCACAACTTGTTTCGAGGGCAAGCACTATGGGCATGAAGTTGGAGGGGGCTCCCCTACTGTCCGTTTGTGACATCCTGCCGCTTTGGGGCAGGCTCAACAGGAACCGTTCCGATGCGTCGTCTCTTCGCCTTTGCGCTCTCGGCCCTGCTGGTGTTCGGCTTTGCCCCCGTCGCCAAGGCTGATGTAGCGGGTCTGACCCCTTGCGCCGAAAGTGCCCGTTTTCAGCAGCGTGCAAGCGCTGCCGCCACGCCTCAAGCTAAGGCTCGCTTCGAGATGTACAGCGAGGCCGTTTGTGGTGAAGATGGGCTGCCTCACTTGATCGTGGATGGCCGTTGGAGCCATGCCGGTGACTTCGTCTTCCCAGGCCTGATGTTCCTTTACATCACTGGTTGTATTGGCTGGGCGGGTCGTGAGTACCTCAAAGGCACTCGCGGCACCAAGGAGCAGTACATGAAAGAGATTCAGATTGATGTCTCTCTTGCCATCAAGTCCTTGCTGGCCTCAGCTACATGGCCGATCGCTGCTTTCGGTGAATTCACAAGTGGCAAATTGCTTGAAAGCGACGACAAGGTGACCATCTCTCCTCGCTGAACTCGCACCCCGAAGTCCTTCTCTTTCTCACGATGAAGAAATTTCTTACTACTGCACCAGTCGTTGCCGCGATTTGGTTCACGCTCACCGCCGGAATTCTGATCGAGTGGAATCGCTTTTTCCCTGATCTCCTCTTCCACCCCATGGGCTGATCGTCCCGATCTTTTCGGCCGATTCTTTCTTCCACAAGATCAATAAAAAAGGGGCCCTTGGGGCCCCTTTTTTATTGGGAGACGGTCAAGTTCATCTGTTTTTCTAACGCGGCTAAAGCTGTTTCAAGATCGTCGTTGACGATCACAGCATCGAATTCTGTTTGAGCTGCTAACTCTTCTTTCGCTCGCTTGAGACGCCGCTGGATCGCCTCTTCTGCTTCCGTTCCGCGACCGCGAATCCGATTCTCAAGCTCTTCAATACTTGGGGGTGCGAGGAAGATTTGCGTGGCTTCCGGCAAGCTATTTCGAACCTGCCTGGCACCCTCCAATTCAATTTCAAGAAGCACGGGAATTCCCTTCGCGACGCGCTCGCTGACGGGTTGCCGAGGTGTGCCGTAGCAGTTTCCAGCGAATTCAGCCCACTCCAGCAATCCACCGCTTTGAACGAGTTCGTGGAACCGTTCTTTGGAGTGGAAAAAATAGTGAATTCCGTCGCGTTCCCCCGTGCGTGGAGCACGCGTGGTGGCGGACACTGAGAGCCATAGTTCTGGATGGCGTTCTCTCAGGCGGGCGACCAAGGTGCCCTTCCCTACGCCGCTGGGGCCGGTGAGCACCGTGGGCCTGGCGATTGATCCAGCAGGAGCCATACGTTGCTTGAGACTGCATTGCAGGGTAGGAAGGCTTCCTGTTCAGCCTGTTTTCAGGCAATCCATGGCCAGCCAAAGTCCGCAAGTGATGGATCTCACCAGCCTGAGGGCTGTGCTGGCGGATTTACGTGCCCGGTTGCTACCGAGCCGATTTGAGAAGGCGCAACAGCCTGATCCTCAGACGCTTCAGCTCGGATTTCGCACCCTGCGAGGAATGATTTGGTTGGAACTGAGTTGGAAAGCAGAGGTTCCCCGGTTGGTTGAAATCGCGCCGCCACCGAAGCAGGGTGCAGGAAGCACGCTGGCGCAACAGATCCAACATGGGCTTCGTCAACTGGCCCTGACGGAGCTCTGTCAGGAAGGGTTTGAACGGGTCGTGCAATTTCAGTTGGCGCCTCGACCTGGACAGCCTCCCCAGCGCACCTTGGTGCTCGAACTGATGGGGCGCCATAGCAATTTGTTGTTGCTCGATGAGCGGCAACGCATCACGGCGATTGCGCGTCAGGTCCGCTCGCATCAGTCGAGAATTAGGCCGATTGGTACGGGGGATGTCTATAGCCCTCCTCCGGCCCTTCAAGGCATGGCTCCCCGGCTGGATGAGCCTCAGCAGCGCTGGAGAGAGCGCTTGGAGCTGTTGCCGCTAAGCCTGGAAAAGGCGATGCGCAGTGCTTACCAGGGCATTAGCCCGGTGCTGGCGAAGCATCTAGCTGACCAGCACGACGATGCAGCCAAAGCGCGATTGGCGACAAGCGTTCATGCGCTGAGCGAGCAGGAGTGGCAGCTGTTGTACCAGCGTTGGCAGTGCTGGTTGAAGGCGCTGGAGACCGGCGCGTTTGAGCTGCAGTTTGATGGGCCCAATTCCTATCGCGTTTGGAATCCTGGCTCTGCATCGTCATCTGAAGGGACGTCGTTAGAGGAGTGTTCAACGGGTGGGGAGCCCCTCAGCCTTCGTTTGGGTCGGTACTACGCCACCGTTCTCCAGCGTCAGGACTTGAATCGCGCCACGCAGGATTTGCAAAAGCAGCTCAAGCAGTTAAGGACCCGTGAGGAGGCTCTTTTGGCCGACCAGAGAGCTGGTTTAGAGGAGACGGGCGGTGCCGATGACTTGCAACAGCAGGGCGATGCGTTGTTGTGCCAGGTGAGTCCGAATCGGGAGACCATCGATCGCGCGCAGAAGTTGTATGGCAAAGCGCGAAAACTGAGACGGGCGGTGCCAGCGCTGGAAGAACGGCTGCAGCATCACCAAAGCCGGTTGGTCTTGCTCGAGGGCAGTGAAAGCTTTCTCGAAGAGCTCATTGGTGCGGACTGGGATGGTTTACAGGCGCGCACGAAAAGCCTTCTTGATCTGCGAGAGGAGCTGGATGATCTGTTGGCTCCAAAACGTCTTCGCCGCCGCCGCCGTCAGGGATCGCGTCGCGTGGACCCCCAGCCGCTCGAGATCCTGAGCCCCGCGGGCTTGCTAATTCAAGTGGGCCGAAACCATCGTCAAAACGACTGGATCAGCCTCCGGCGGGCACGACCTGGTGACCTTTGGTTTCATGCCCAGGAATGTCCGGGTAGTCACGTTGTGTTGAAGGCTTCGGCTGGTTTTGCGGACGACGACGACGTCACCCTTGCGGCTGACCTGGCGGCATGGTTTAGCCGCGCGCGGGGAAACCGCCGGGTGGCTGTGGTGAAAGCCCCTGTCGAGCATCTCCAACGGATTGCTGGTGCAGCACTTGGAACGGTGCAACACAAAGACGGTGAGGTTGTTTGGGCCGAGCCAGATCGAGCCAGACAGCAACTGATCGCCGGCAAGCTCTTAGCCTGAGTTCACCCACGTGCAGTCGGACTGATCCCTCCCGAGACGAACGAAAAAACAGTGCTTCCCGCTCCCGAGCCGATCCGGCTGACCCCTCGGCCTGACCAGCTTCCACCCAACGATGTGGAGATGTCCCTGGTCGATCACCTGGAGGAGCTCCGTCAGCGCGTTTTTCGCAGCCTGATTGCGATTGTGATGGGTGCTTTGGCTTGCCTTGTTGCGGTGAAACCGTTGGTAAGGATCTTGGAGGAACCCGCGGGATCGATCCGATTTCTTCAGTTGGCGCCTGGAGAATTCCTGTTCGTTTCGTTCAAGGTTGCCGGTTATGCAGGACTCACCTTGGCGATTCCTTACGTCTTGTATCAAGGCTTGGCTTTCGTTTTGCCCGGTCTCACACGCAATGAGCGTCGACTCATCGCTCCCGCTGTGGCGGGCTCAGCGGTGCTGTTTTTTGCAGGAATTGCTTTTTCCTGGTGGGCGCTGATCCCAGCGGCCCTTGGCTTTTTGGTGAGCTACGGGGCTGATGTGGTGGAGCCGATTTGGTCGATCGAGCGCTACCTCGATTTTGTGCTTCTGCTGATGCTCTCCACTGGATTGGCTTTTCAGTTGCCCGTTCTGCAGCTACTGCTTGGCTTGTTTGGGTTGGTCCGTTGGAAGCGGATGCTCTCGGCCTGGCGTTGGGTCGTGTTGCTGGCAGCGCTGGCCGGCGCCGTTTTGACGCCATCCACCGATCCGATCACGATGTCGCTGCTAGCCGGTGCGATCTCAGGCTTGTTTTTCATTGGCGTCGCTCTCGTGGCGGCCGTGGAACGGTTCAAACCAGAAACTCCTCCAGACGCCCCTCCCCCTGCAGCTGCAGGCTGAGGGCTTTGCCCAGTCGGGGACGGTCCCGTGTGTCGTTTAACCACGAACGCACGTCGCCTGCTTGGCCTAAGCGATTCACCACGTCCAGCACTTGGGCTAGATGGGTGCGGTACTCCTCCTCGTCTAAGGGGAAGGATTGCTGCTCCAGATAGGCCCACATCACTTGGAGGTACATCCGCTTTCGCCTTACAACGACTTGCATGTCGTAGCTGGCTTGCCAGCGCTTCCGCAGCAGGTCAACCACCTCGTCGACCGTCAATGGAGGGATGGATTGTTCCAAGGGTGGGTCTACAAGCACGGAAACGGCTGAGCGGATCATCTAAAAGCCCAGTCGTTGCAAAGCGTGACGGGACCTTTACCCTCCATAATGGACCTCATTCAGTGTTGCTTGAGCGTCAGCCATGACTCAGATGCCAGCTAGTGATGTGCCCGGTATGGGCCGTCGGCAGTTCATGAATCTGCTGACCTTCGGATCCGTCACAGGCGTGGCCCTGGGGGCGCTTTATCCGGTGGCGAACTACTTCATCCCGCCCAGGGCTGCCGGGGGTGGTGGTGGAACCAGCGCCAAAGACGAGCTCGGAAATGCAGTCACCGCGAGCGGCTGGTTGAGTAGCCACGCCGAAGGTGATCGCAGCCTTGTCCAAGGCTTGAAAGGTGATCCCACCTACTTGATCGTGGAAGGCCCTGATGCGATCGGGAGCTACGGCATTAACGCCATTTGCACCCACCTGGGTTGTGTTGTCCCCTGGAACAGCGGCGCCAACAAATTCATGTGCCCTTGCCATGGCAGTCAGTACGACGCCACAGGCAAGGTGGTTCGCGGCCCAGCCCCTCTGTCCTTGGCCTTGGCCAATGTCAGCGTCGATAACGACAACGTGTTTGTCAGTCAGTGGACTGAAACCGATTTCCGGACGGGCGAAAAGCCCTGGTGGTCCTGATCAGCCCCTCCTCTTTGCTGTCTCTTTCCTCCCTCGCTTTCCCATGCGTCGCCTGCTCTCCTCAACATTTGCCGCACTGATCGTCGGTCTTGCTGTCTTCAGTGCACCCACTGCAAGTTGGGCCTATCCCTTCTGGGCACAACAAAATTACGATTCTCCAAGGGAGGCCACTGGCAAGATCGTTTGTGCGAACTGCCACCTGGCTCAAAAGCTCACTCAGGCAGAAGTTCCTCAGTCGGTTCTGCCGGACAGCGTCTTCAAGGCCGTTGTCAAGATCCCATACGACACCGGCGTTCAAGAGCTTGGTGCTGATGGCAGCCAGGTTCCCCTTCAGGTGGGAGCTGTTGTGATGCTTCCTGATGGCTTCACGCTGGCTCCTCAGGATCGCTGGACCGACGAGATCAAAGAGGAAACGGAGGGCGTTTATTTCAGCGAGTACAGCGATGACCAACCCAATGTGATTTTGGTGGGTCCAATCCCTGGTGATGAGCATCAAGAGATCGTCTTCCCTGTGCTTTCCCCTGATCCCGCAACGGATAGCAGCATCAGTTTTGGTAAGTACTCCATTCACGTTGGTGGCAACCGCGGCCGCGGCCAGGTCTACCCAACCGGTGAAAAGAGCAACAACACTGTCTATACAGCGCCAGCTTCTGGTTCTGTCAGCTCCATTGAACCTGGTGACAACGGCGCAAGCCTGGTCACCGTGACGTCTGCTGATGGTTCTGAAATCACCGAGACCGTTCCAGTGGGGCCCGCACTGCTGGTCTCTGTTGGCGATGTTGTTGAAGCTGGAGCCCCCATTACCGACGATCCCAATGTTGGTGGCTTCGGTCAGCTCGATACCGAAGTCGTTCTTCAGAATCCTGTTCGCATCTACGGCATGCTTGCGTTCTTTGCAGCAGTTGCTTTGGCTCAGATCATGCTGGTTCTGAAGAAGCGACAGATTGAGAAGGTTCAAGCCGCAGAAGGCGTCTGATCAAGGTGATCATTCCCGCTGTCTTCACATCACCTGGGCCCGTGCTTTTTCAGCTCGGGCCTATTACTTTGCGTTGGTATGGGCTACTCATTGCCCTAGCCGTACTCATAGGTCTGAATTTATCCAGTTGGTTGGCTAAACAAAGAAATCTCGAATCTGGATTGATTAGCGACCTCCTTCCCATCCTTGTGTTGGCTGCAATTATCGGCGCGCGTTTTTACTACGTCGCCTTTGAATGGCGCTCTTATCAAAATTCTTGGTGGGACGTGTTTGCAATTTGGCAAGGGGGTATTGCAATCCATGGAGCATTGATTGGAGGCACGATCTCCGTGATTTTGTTCTGTCGTTGGCGGCAAGTTTCCTTTTGGGACCTGCTCGATGTTTTGGTTCCATCGGTCATTCTTGGCCAAACAATCGGTCGCTGGGGAAATTTTTTCAATTCAGAAGCCTTTGGGGTTCCTACCCAATTGCCTTGGAAGTTGTTCATTCCTTATTCAAGCCGCCCTCCAATCTTTGCCGATTCAGAATTTTTTCATCCCACATTCCTTTACGAATCGATTTGGAATCTGGCGATTTTTATTTTTCTGATGACGTTATTTCAATGGGGGAAGAGCGGACGGATTCCACTCCCATCAGGCGCTTTGAGTTGCATGTATCTGCTCTGCTACAGCCTTGGCCGTGTGTGGATCGAGGGCCTGCGCATTGATCCGCTCTGCTTGGGAGGCGTTCCACCATTTTGTGATGGAGGCTTGAGGATTGCTCAATTGATGAGCCTCTCATTGCTGCTGCTTGCGGGCTTTGGTTTGTTTTGGCTATACGGGAAACGAAAGTCATTGCCTGATCCAGGCTTACGCACACCAGGTACTTCATGACCACAGTGTCGATTGTCGGTGCAGGGCCCGGAGCTCCTGATCTCCTCACGCGCCGTGCGGAGAATCGCTTGCAATCTGCTCAGGTTTTGATCTGGACAGATTCGTTGGTGTCGCCTCAGATCGCGGCTCTAGCTCCTGATCACTGCGAAACGATCCGGAGTAGCACCCTCACGCTTGAAGACGTGCTTCCACTGATGATTGATCGAGCGAAGAAGGGCCTGCAGGTTGTGCGTCTTCATGATGGTGATCCCTGCCTGTATGGAGCGCTTTCAGAGCAAATTTGTGGTTTAAACGACGCTGGTATTGCTGTCGATGTGGTTCCAGGTATCAGCGCTTATCAGGCGACCGCTTCGGCCTTAGGGGCTGAACTCACGATCCCTGGTCTTGTCCAGACCATTGTTCTTGGGAGGGCCGGTGGACGCACTGGGGTTCCGGAAACGGAGAGTTTGGAGAATCTCGCCCGCCTCAAAGCATCGCTCTGTCTCTATCTGAGTGCTCGCCATGTTGAAGAGGTGCAAGCAACATTGTTGAAGCACTATTCGCCTGATACACCGGTTGCTATTGGTCACCGTGTGAGTTGGCCTGATGAATGGTTGCAAGTCGTCCCATTGGATCGCATGGCAGCGATCTCTCGCGAGCAAAATCTGATCCGGACCACTCTTTACGTCGTGAGTCCAGCGCTAAAGGCAGGACGGCAGCGCTCCAAGCTTTACTCGCCAGAGCATGATCACCTGTTTCGCCCTACTCATTAAGTATCAGGCTTCCCCGTTGTGGTTTAAGATTTGCGTTCGGGGCGATTAGCACAGTGGTAGCGCACTTCCTTCACACGGAAGGGGTCACTGGTTCGAATCCAGTATCGCCCATTTCAACCCTTTAATTTCAAAATTACCTCACTCATTGATTGGGTGAACAAATGATCTGGCTGACAGTTTGTCGAAACGCAACTAAAATATTTAGATGCTGAATCCATGGAATGGCTGAAGTTAGGGAGGATATCGATTATTCAGATTTCCGTCAGGACGAACTTGTTTCACTGGGCCGTGTCTTAAAGGAAGAGCGGGAAAGACAAGGGATAACTTGCCAAGCCTTTGCCGATTCGCTGCGCATGGGCAAAGAACAGCTTGAAGCTTTAGAGAATGGGGATCGGGACTATCTTCCAGAATCCGTTTTTATTTGCGGAATGCTGCGGCGAGTCGCGCAGAAATTGGGATTGGATCCCGGTCCTCTGGTTCAACAATTCCAAGCTCAGCTCCGTGAGACGAAGGGGGCGCCAACAAAGCGTGGCAGTTACCAGCGCTCCGGCTCTGCCGACGCACCCCAGGGCCAGCAGGACGATGCACAGATGGGTCGCTGGATCAGGAATGCAGGCATTCCTTTGCTTCTCGTTGGGGTGACAGCGATCAGCGCTATTGCCTTTCGCGGCAACCGTCAGCAACCAGCAGCAGTGAGCAGCGAGGCAGCAACGGAGCAACCTCTGCCTCAGCCGATGGCAGCGAGTGACAACGGTTCAGCTGTGGACGTGGCGGTTGACGTCGATAACAACACTCCAGGATCCGTCGCCCTTGATAGTTCACAACCGAGCTGGGTCTCCGTCCGCAATGGGAGTGGAGAGGTGATCTTTGAGGGCACTCTGAGCGAACTCAAACGGTTTGAGGGCGATCAGGGGCTTGAAGTCTTCGCGGGACGACCCGACTTGGTTCGATTGCGCTACGGGAATGGATCACCTAAGGCCTTGGGCAAAATCGATCAGTTGCGTTGGTATCCCCTTACCCCTGAACCGTGAGCTTGAGGTTTAACCCGGTGACCTCCTTCAAAATGGGGGCACAGCTTTCCAAGCTCCACTGCTCCACACTCAGATTCTGATCAGCCTGTTCTCCGACGAGCTCCAGGACAAGATCTTCGTTTTGGACGTGGACCCGCAAGCTTTTGACCACCGGCTCTGGACGTCGATCAAGGGCAACCGCCAGCCTGAGCAGTAAGGCCATCTCTGAGACGGTGCGTCTATTTGCACGGCTTTGTAGCGCTTGCCAGGATTCATGCCTCTTTTTGGGAAGGCTGCGGCGGTGATAGCGCGCGATGGCAGCCACCATTAAATGCTCCGCTTCTGAATAGCCAAGCAGTTCTCCATGGCGAATCAGATACCAGGAGTGCTTGTGATAAGCGCTGAGATTGATGTGTTGGCCGCAGGCGTGAAGCATCGCGGCAGCCCAAAGCAAGTCACGGCCTGAGCCATCATCACGGTGGAGATGGTCTTTGGTGTGGTCATAAAGAGTGAGGGCATGGGAGGCCACACGCTCGGCTCGCGCTTGATTCACGGCAAAACGTTGCACCTGGTGGATCACGGTGCGTTGTCGGATGCTGCTTTGAAAGCTGAAACGGTCTTCCAGTAGGCCGTGACGCAGCATCCAATCAACGATCAGGCCTTCGCGAAGCGCTCGCTCACTCAGAACCAGCTCTTTCGCTCCCAACATCTGCATGCTGGTTTGAAGAATCAAGGCCCCTGGAACGATGATTTCTGCGCGCCGATCATTGATGGGTGACAACCCTTTGCGTTGCTCCGGTGTCATCACCACCAAGCGATCAACCACCCGGTCGAGCCGTTGTTTGCTGAGGCGATAACCGTGCAGCTTCAGCGGTGGACGATCCTCCTCACTGGCGGCTAGGGCTCCGAGGGCCATTGCGGTGCCACTGGTGGCCACCATCACGGGTGTTTCTTCAGGGGTGATCCTGCGCAGCACTTTGTTGACGGCAGGCTCAAGAGACCCTTGGATGAAGGCTTCCAGGAAGGTCCGACGCTGCCGGGGCATCGGGTCATCTTGAATGAAATCACGCTGTAGTCGTACCGCGCCAACTCTTGTACTGGTGAGTGCTCGAGCATCACGACCATCCGCAAGAATTAACTCTGTTGAGCCGCCTCCGATGTCCAGCACAAGATGCGGACAGTCTCCAAAAGGCATGCCTGAGAGCACCCCTAGGTAGATCAAGCGGGCTTCTTCTGGGCCGCTCACGAGATCAACTTCGAGCTCGAGCTGCTCCTGAATCTCCTGCAAAAAGTCCCGACCATTCGGGGCCTCTCGCACCGCGCTGGTGGCTGCGGTCACGATCTGTTCCACTTGGTGACTCAGGGCGAGCTCGCGAAAGCGACGAAGCGCTTCGAGCCCGCGTTCGATGGCGGCCTCGGAGAGATTGCCTGTTTCGGGGTCTCTTTCCCCCAACCGCGTGGTGGATTTTTCAGCTAACTCGATGCTGAAGGTTCGTAGCTCCGGATCGACAGAGGCCACCAAGAGGTGGGTGGAATTGGTGCCGATATCGATTGCGGCAATCTTCCGCAAGGCTCGACCGTTTTGAAAGCTCGGCCCTGCTGTCACTTCACGCACCGCGCTGAAAGCCCTTCCACTTTGCCTCAAGCAGACAGCGAGAAGCTCTGTTTAAGGTTTCCAAGCTGGAGTTCTTTTTGTCAGTCAGCTCCGCTAAGCGCATGTTGTTTCGTCAAACCCTGGCTCCATGGGTGGCCCTGTTGCGTTGGAACAAACCCAGCGGAAGACTGATTTTGCTGATCCCCGCCGGCTGGAGTCTCTGGCTCACTCCGAATGCCCCGCCCTCTACAGCCCTTGCACTCTTGATCGTGCTCGGCGGTCTGGCGGTGAGTGGAGCGGGTTGCATCGCCAATGACTTGTGGGATCGACGCATCGATCGCTTTGTGGAACGCACGAAGCAGCGTCCGCTTGCGCAAGGAAGTTTGAGCGTTGTCCAGGCCGTTGTTGTGTTGATCGTGCTGTTGATCATCAGTTTGAGCGTGGTGCTGAGCTTGCCGGCTTCCGTGCGCAACCTCTGCCTTGTGTTGGCGTGTTTCGCCTTGCCGCCGATCTTGATCTATCCCTCTGCCAAGCGTTGGTTCGCCTACCCCCAGGCAGTCCTGGCCTTGTGCTGGGGCTTCGCGGTGTTGATCCCTTGGGCCGCTCAAGAGGGAAATCTGGATGGTGGCTGGCCTTTGGCCGGTTGTTGGCTTGCCACCCTGCTTTGGACGTTTTCTTTTGACACGGTGTATGCGATGGCGGATCGTCCGGATGACGCCCGGATGGCGTTAAACAGCAGCGCACTGAGTCTCGGTCCGTCCGTCTTGCGCGTCGTGGGGATCACCTATGCGCTCTCGATGCTGGCCCTGGCTGTTGCCGCCGCTTTTGCCGGAATCGGAGTCATTTTCTGGCCGTTCTGGTTGGTGGTGGCCTTTGGGATGCAACGTGCAACGCGAGCGCTCAAAAGTGTCCAGCAACAATCCATGTCGGTGTATGGCCTTCATTTCAGTCAGCAGGTGCGCTTGGGCGCGTTGCTGTTGTTGGGTCTCGTTCTCGGGCGGCTGGGCTGATGCACAGCCCAGACGGCTCTGACGTGTTGCTTTCCCCTCTTCAACGGGGAGATGAGGTGGCCGTGGTGGCCGCCAGCTCTGCGCTTGACAACACAGACAACCTTTGGCGTGGGCTCTCGATTCTGGACAGCTGGGGATTGCGAATCCGTCCGGATGTCATCAGCCAACGGCGCTGGGGCTATCTGGCGGGACGGGATGAGGAACGTCGTCGTGATTTCCAAGCGGTTCCCAATGCCGCCCTCTTGGCCTGTGCACGCGGCGGCTGGGGAGCAGCCAGACTTTTGGAGCATCCTTTCGCTTGGCAGCCTGGATGGTTGCTGGGCTTCTCGGATGTGACTGCACTGCTCTGCGCTCGTATGGCGGCCGGTGTGAGCGGGGGCGTCCATGGGCCCTTAATCACAACCCTCGCCGATGAACCCGAGTGGAGTCAGCGGCGTTTGCATGATCTGCTCTTTGGCCACGGCCTCCCGGATCTTCAAGGGGTGCCCTGGCGGGGAGGCGTGGCTGTAGGCCCGTTATTGACCCTGAATTTAACGGTGGCGTCCCATTTGATCGGGAGCCCTTTCCTTCCCGATCTGCGAGGCGTTGTGTTGGTGATTGAAGACATCGGCGAAGCGCCCTATCGCCTTGATCGCATGCTCACCCAGTGGCGACTAGCAGGTCTGCTCCAATCGCTCGCCGGCCTTGGCTTCGGTCGATTTCTGGATTGCGATGACGCCTCGAACTCTGCTGGCTTCAGCTTGGAAGAGGTGTTGCGAGAGCGCAGCGATGATTTAGGGATTCCTGTGGTGGGGAACCTTCTAGTGGGGCATGGTCCGGGGGGAAATGCAGCCTTGCCGGTGGGCGCGATCGCGACCCTCGATGGAGATCAGGGGGTCTTGCGCGTGGGAGCTAACCCTGGCGTTCGGCCAGCACTGCTGCAGCCACAGTGAGATCAAAAGGGGTGGTCACTTTGATGTTGGAGGGACCAGCATCAAGAACGTTGACTGGCCATCCCAAACGCTCGTAAAGGGAGGCGTCATCGGTGACCGTCCAGCCATTCGTACGGGCTTCACGATGACCCTGGCGGAGTTCATCCACTGAAAAAGCTTGCGGAGTCTGGGCCGCCCACAGCTCTGCGCGCTTTGGGGTTGCTGTGATCAAGCCTGATGCATCGACTTTTTTGATCGTGTCGGTGACAGGGGTCGCCGCAATCACAGCTTGGCCGCTGCGAACGGCTTCTGCACAGCGGTTAAACAGGTCGGGAGTGGCGAGACAGCGGGCTCCGTCATGGATGAGCACATGCTTGGCTTCGGTTGGCAGGCCCGCCAGCCCCCGTTCCACTGACTCTTGACGACTGTCTCCGCCGGCAATCCAAACGATGGGTTTGGAAGCGCCTCCCACGAGATCGAGAATCTCGGAACGGTCAATCTCCTGGCCAATGATTCCGATCCAATGGATCGCTTCAGCTGCGAGAGCTGCCTCCAGCGTCCATGCCAGCACGGGTTGTCCAGATAGTGGCAGCAGCAGCTTGTTGCGGGTCGCTCCCATCCGCCGCCCACTACCAGCGGCTGCGATCAACAGATGCATAAGCGACTCCTGTTCCCAGCAACCTGAAACGGCCTCCATACAATCAGCTCGCACCCCTTGTGCTGTTGTTTCATGCGCGTTCTCGTTTTAAGCCCAGGAACAGCTCAACAGCAGCTTGAGCGTATGCCTGCCATAGCAGCCTGTGCCAACGCGCTTGGAGCTTCGATTCAGGTGGCCTGTTCCCCTGGTTACCGATCGCTGTGGACGTTGCTCCCCTCTGTTGAAAAAATCATTCCCTTTGATTTTTCTGCAGCTCAAACCATGGCCGATTGGGCCAATCTCCTTGGCTCCGTCCGAGAACCTGATTTCCAAATATGCCTTAATTTTGCGGACGGACGTCAGGTCAACCTGATGCTGTCCATGAGCCATATCCCGACGCGGGTTGCAGAGGCTGGATTTGCCTCTAATGCTGTAGCGAGCCAGGCTGATGGCTGGAGTGCGCAGCGCCTCTCTGGATTTCTGGCTCCGCTTGGTCTCAGCTTGGATGCCGCAGCCTTTCGGATCAGTTTGCCTGCCGCGCTGATGAGCCAGGCTCGCGAAAGGCAGCCGCAGGGAGATGGTCCCCTGTTAATGCTTCAACCAACGGCCAAGGCAGGAGACTGGCCCTCAGAACGCTGGAAACAATTACCGCTCACGATCAAAGCCAAGCTTCCTGGGTTGCGAACCATCCATCTCGGTGATGAGAGCTCGCTTTCCGAGAGAGCCGCGCAGATTGCCTGTGCCGATGTGGTGTTGACCAGTTGTCCTGTGACCAGTCTGATGGCAACATTTTGCGGTGTTCCGTTGGTTGCCCTCGGACTGGCTGACGATCAACTGCCCGAGCGGGATGTGATTCGGCATCTCGGCAATGACGATCTCCGCTCACTCTCAGAAGGGGATGTGTTGGAGGCGATGGGCTTCGGATGAAGAAGCCTCGACGGAGGTCGCCACAACGCCGTCGGCTTCAGCCCTATTCCGTTCAGTTTTATCGGCCTCAGCTACGCCAGCTGGCCAGGCCATGGCTTTTACCCGTCCTAGCCCTCGCCATCGTGATCATGGGGGGTGCGATTGGTTATCGGATCACGGAGGGGTGGGACTGGGGTGATTGCTTGTGGATGGTGCTGATCACGATCAGCACCATTGGCTATGGAGAAGTGGAGCCCCTCTCCCAGGCCGGACGGCTGGTGACCGTTTTGATCGTGGCTGGGGGCATCGTGGTGGTGCAGCTCTCGATTCAAAAGATTCTCGGCCTGACAGAATCCGGATACTTCCGTCAGTTGCGGGAGTTGAGGTTTCGCCGAAATCTGCGGCGTATGCATAATCATGTGATTCTTTGCGGGTATGGCCGCATTGGCCGGGAGATTGCTGAACAGCTGCTCTTGGAAACCGTTCCTGTGCTTGTTGTGGAGTTGGATTCTGCTCGCCGTCTGGCGGCAGAGGAGCGTGGTTTGCCTGTGCTCCAGGCCGATGCCACCCTCGATGAAACGCTCCTAGAGGCTGGACTTCATCGTTGTCGAAGCCTGGTGGCGGCCTTGCCTAGCGATGCTGCCAATCTGTACGTCACGCTCAGCGCTCGAGGCTTGGAGCCTGGATGCCGGCTCATTGCTCGGGCCGATAGAGAAGAAGCGGCAGCCAAGCTTGAACTGGCGGGAGCCACGGTTGTGGTGAGTCCCTATGTCGCTGGGGGCAGGGTGATGGCAGCAACAGCGCTGAGGCCTTTGGCAGTGGACTTTATGGATCTGTTGTCTGGGTCGGAATTTGAAATTGAAGAATTTCGGTTAAGTCGTGATCCCTTGCTCGTGGGTCACTTAGCCAGCAAGAGCTTGTCGGAGCTCCAGCTCGGTCGGCGCAGTGGGGCCATGGTGCTGGCCATCCGTGACGGGAGCGCATTAAAGGGAAATCCCAGCGGGGAAGAACGGCTTGGCCCTGGTCAACTTCTTGTGGTGATGGGCAGTCAGAAGCAGTTGGAGTTATTCCGCAATCTGCTGGGTGATGCCATCGACACGATTGAAACCATGCGGGGTGTCTAGCTGGCCTTGATGACTGAAAGGGCTAATGATCCCTACTATCACACGATCGTAAAAAAAAGCGTTCATGGATTCATCCGCTTCTCTTGACGGTCAAACCGCCCTTGTTACTGGTGCAAGTCGTGGCATCGGTCGCGCAGTGGCCTTGGCTTTGGCCGCTGAGGGCGCAGAAGTGGTGGTGAATTACGCCAGTTCACCCGATGCGGCGGAGGCGGTGGTTGCTGAAATTCAGGCCAAGGGCGGCTCCGCCTATGCCCTCCAGGCCGACGTGGCGGACGAGGCTTCGGTGGACGACTTGATGAAAACGGTGTTGAAGCGCAGTGAACGCATCGACGTTTTGGTGAATAACGCGGGGATTACGCGCGACGGCCTGTTGATGAGGATGAAAACCGAGGATTGGCAGGCGGTGATCAATCTCAATCTCACCGGAGTCTTTCTGTGCACGCGGGCTGTGACACGCCCCATGTTGAAGCAGCGCAGTGGTCGCATCATCAACATCACCTCGGTGGTTGGGTTGATGGGCAATGCCGGTCAAGCGAATTACGCCGCCGCCAAAGCCGGCGTGGTGGGACTGACCCGAAGTAGCGCCAAGGAGATGGCAAGCCGTGGAATCACGGTGAATGCGGTGGCACCTGGATTTATTGCCACTGATATGACGAAAGATCTTGAGGCCGAGGCCATCCTTGCTGCCATTCCTTTGGGCCGGTTTGGGACCCCTGATCAGGTGGCTGGAACCGTGAGATTTTTAGCTGCCGATCCGGCCGCCGCTTACATCACCGGGCAGGTTCTTCAGGTGGATGGCGGGATGGTCATGAGTTGAGGATCAGCTCTGGAGAGGTTGCCCAAGCTCCTCTCTCAAGCGGCGAATGCGCTGAAGCAATTTCAATCTCCGACTGCGGTCCGTCGCCGTGAGATAAATCCGAAGCGGCACGTAGACCAACGTCATGGTTGCTGCCATGGCAGCCATGAAAACGAAGAACAGCGCTCCGGAATCCTTCATGTCCAAACCTTAACCAGATCGTTTGCGCCGTTGGTCCATGGATTCGGCTTTCCCCACTTCCGAGAGGAGCGGTTGGTCGTAGACGCTGGACGAGATTGACTCTCGGGCTCCTGACACTATGGCCAAACTTCTCAGCTTCTCGAACGAATCACGTGAGTCCCTCGAGAGAGGCATGAATGCCCTTGCCGATGCCGTTAGGGTCACCATCGGACCTCGTGGCCGTAACGTGGTGCTCGAGAAGTCCTACGGCGCACCTGACATCGTCAATGACGGTGACACGATTGCCAAAGAAATCGAACTTGCTGATCCATTCGAAAACATCGGAGCCAAGCTGATCCAGCAGGTGGCGTCCAAGACCAAGGACAAAGCTGGCGATGGCACCACAACGGCCACCGTGCTCGCCCAGGCGATGGTTGAGGAGGGGCTTCGCAACACCGCCGCAGGTGCCAGCCCGATCGAACTTCGCCGAGGCATGGAAAAAGCTGTGGCGGCGGTGGTCGCCAGCCTGAATCAGCGCAGTCAGTCCGTGAGCGGCGATGCGATTCGCCAGGTTGCCACGGTGAGCTCAGGCGGTGATGAGGAGGTGGGGCGAATGGTTGCTGAGGCTATGGACAGGGTGAGCTTTGACGGTGTGATCACCGTGGAGGAATCCAAGTCTTTGGCCACTGAGCTCGAAGTCACAGAGGGCATGGCCTTCGATCGTGGCTACAGCTCTCCCTATTTCGTCACCGATGGTGACCGCCAGATCTGTGAATTTGAGAATGCGTTACTGCTCCTCACCGATCGCAAAATTAGCTCGGTGACCGATTTGGTCCCCGTGTTGGAAACGGTTCAGAAATCGGGCTCACCGCTGGTGATCTTGGCCGAAGAAGTGGATGGAGAAGCTCTAGCAACCTTGGTTGTGAACAAGAACAGAGGGGTGCTGCAGGTGGCGGCAGTGCGTGCTCCATCCTTTGGCGAGCGCCGGAAGGCTGCTCTTGCTGATATCGCTGTGCTGACCGGCGGTCAAGTGATCAGCGAAGACAGGGCGATGACCCTCGACAAGGTGACGTTGGACGATCTGGGCCGGGCACGCAGGATCACGATCAGCAAGGACAGCACCACAATCGTGGCGAGCGATGACAGCAAAGATGCCGTCATCGCTCGTGTTGCCTCCATCAAGCGTGAGCTCGACAACACGGATTCGGAATACGACCAGGAGAAACTCAACGAGCGCATCGCCAAGCTCGCTGGAGGAGTGGCTGTGATTAAGGTCGGTGCCCCCACAGAAACGGAGCTCAAGAACCGCAAGCTACGCATTGAGGATGCTTTGAATGCCACCCGTGCAGCGGTCGAGGAAGGCATTGTTGCTGGAGGTGGATCAACCCTTCTGCACATCTCTGCAGAACTCGATGCTCTGACCTCAGGCTTGGAGGGTGATCAAAAGACCGGGGTCGAAATCGTTCAGCGTGCCCTCAGCGCTCCCCTGCGTCAGATCGCTGAAAATGCAGGTTCTAACGGTGACGTTGTGGTGGATCGTGTCCGCAACAGTGGACAGGGATTCAATGCTCTCACCGGAAACTTTGAAGACCTGATGAGTGCCGGGATTCTGGATGCATCCAAAGTGGTTCGTCTAGCGCTGCAGGACGCGGTTTCGATTGCATCATTGGTGGTGACCACTGAAGTCGTGGTGGCAGACAAACCTGAGCCCCCTGCACCTGCAGGCGGCGGTGGCGACCCTATGGGCGGCATGGGCGGCATGGATCCCATGGGCGGCATGGGCGGCATGGGCGGCATGGGAATGATGTAATTCCCACCGTGGAATCCCTTTAGTGGGATCCCTTTAGAGGGATCCCACCAGCCTTGCGTGGATGCGACACACGGATAAGGCTTCCCGGGGTGGATGGCTGCACAGTCTCCCCAGCTCTCGATTGAGGGCTTGCAGTTCTGTCATCGGCAACCCTGCGATGGGCAGACCGAAGAAGGCTCCGCTGAGGACGACAGGAAAAGCAACTTTCAGCAACATGCCTGAGTCTTGCGAGACTCACCCATTCTGCCTTTTCAGGGTCTTGTTGTAATTGGCCACTTGAAGGTCGACGCCCGTAATCGCCGTGCCAACGACCACAAGATCGGCTCCATGCTCAAGCGATTTGAGCGCTGAATCAGGCGACTTAATGCCCCCCTCGCAAATCAACGTCACCTGCTCGGGAAGCTGATCCCTTAGAGGAGAGATCAAGCCGAAACCCGGAGGAGTTTGTTGTGCTGTTTGCTCCGTGTATCCATAAAGAGTGGTGCCCACCCATTCGCATCCCAAGGATGCTGCGATCAATCCGTTTTCGATGGAGTCCACATCGGCCATGAGTGGAGCTCCTAATTCATTCTTCGATCGTTGAATGAGTTCGGCGAGGTCTTCCTGCTCTGGCCTTTGACGCGCTGTGGCATCAAGGGCGATGACGTCGGCACCGGCTGCCCAGACCGCTTGAATGTCCTGCCAGCGAGGCGTGATGTAGACGGAGCTCTGCGGGAGCGTTCGCTTCCATAAGCCAATGATCAAAGCGTTAGGACAGCGGTTGCGTACAGCTCCGATGTGCTCTGGGCTCTCGAGGCGAACACCAGTGGCTCCGTTGCGAAGACTGGCTTCAGCCATGGCCGCAATCACATCGGGATGCCGCATGGGTGATCCTTCCGGAGCCTGAACGGACACGATCAGGCCACCCTTCAGTTGGGCGCGGGATGGGATGGGGATGGACATCGTCCTCAGGAGGCCTGCAGATCTTGGACTGCTGAGGATGCCACCATCCAGCGACGAAAGCGCTGCGCACCGCGTGCAAACGGAGGAGGCGCAATGGTATGGGGCGGATTTGAAGAACGATCAGCCAGGTCTTCCATCCCCTCAGCCTCGTCAGCTTGCGAAGGACTCGGAAGGGGTGCGACGTGCAGAGCTGGTGTTTCTGTTTCGACCGTTTGATCGCTCACGAGAGAGAGGCCTTGGATCTTTGGCTCCACCTCTACTTCCACCTCTGGACTCTGAGCTGAGGGGAGAGCCTCCAGGGAGGCTTCATCCGACCGTTTGGGAAGAGAGGTCACCCCATAGCGGTGCACCCACTGCAGTTCCAATTGCGCGATGAGGGAGGCTTCTCTTAATTCATTGGCGACCAGCAAGCGACGTTGCAGGTCTAGTTGGCGGGGGTTCAGGGGCTGAAACGAAGAAACAGACACGGAATCAAGAGAGTTTGCGATTGAGCAGTGGTCGGATGAGAAGAAACAGCCCCACGGTGAGCACGGTCAGGACCAATAGGCAGGTCTGTCCAGTGACGGGTCCATAGGGTGCGTCCAAAAGAACCACCGAAAGATCGAGAGGGCCTGCATAGGCTGCTCGAATGGGTTCTATCGCGAAGGTAAGGGGATTTAGGGCCGCTAGCCAGCCCATCCACTCAGGCATAAAGCTCAGAGGTGCCAATGCGGTGCTTGCAAATAGCAGCGGCAGATTGGCGACAAAAATCACCGCAATCAACTCAATGTGACCAGGCAAAGCAAAAGCCAAACCGAGACTTAAGGCCGTTACGGCAAAAACCAACAGCAGCAGGGTGAACAGAACGAGCAGGAGGCCACCAGCTCCAGGCCATCCATAGCCGAGTAAGGCCGCTGTGAACATGATCGCCAAACTCTGCACAAGGCTCAATGTGGTGATGTAAATCACCGAAGCGAAGACAATGGAACTTCGACTTCTCAGTGGCGCCACCAGAAGTCGGTTGAGAAATCCAAATTCGCGGTCAAACATGACCGGAAGTCCGGCATTGAGTGCACCGCTAAACGCTGTGAACACAATCACTCCAGCACCGAGAAAACGCCCGTAGCTCATGCCGCCGGGTAGCAGCCCCTCGGGAGCCTTAGAGAACAAAGCCCCAAATAAAATCAACCAGATCAGGGGTTGCAGAACACCGGCAATCAGCGTGGAGGGACGCCGTTTGAGCTGCACGAACAGGCGACGCGTCAAAGCCGTCGTTTCCTGGATCAGCTCTGTCAAAGCTCCTCGGGAGGACGCTTGATTGGCATCAATCTGCAGATGGGGAGTGGTCATGGGGAGCACTGATGGAAATCTGGAGGTGGAAGCAGGCGGTTAGCGCATGGCTTGCTTGCGTTCTTGCTTGGGATCACGCTGCCCGGCAATGGCCAGCTCGGCGTCCATCAGGGTGCGTCCTGTGGCCTGAAGGTAAACGTCGTCAAGACTGGGTCTGCTTTGGGCAAGGGCAAAGACGGGAAGCCCTGCTTCTTCCAAACAAAGGCGAAGGCGAGGAAGGACCTGTTCCCCATCCACCACAAGGTTGAGGGAGTGGCCCTGCGAGCGATTAATCACAATGTTCTGGATGCCATCAAGGGGTTCAAGGAGGTCACGAATCGTCTCGGCTTCCTGCTCGTTGCTGAACTCACGCACCCGCAAGGTGACGCGATCCCCTCCCAGACGTTTCTTGAGATCGTTTGGTGTGCCTTCAGCAATCACCGCTCCGGCATCAATGATGGCCATTCGATCGGCGAGTGCTTCCACTTCCTCGAGGTAATGGGTGCTCAGCAAGACCGTTGTTCCCTGATCTCTTAAGTCCCGGAGCACGTTCCAGATCACGGCTCGACTTTCGATGTCAAGTCCGACCGTGGGTTCATCGAGAATGAGCAGTTGGGGGCGATGCAAGAGACCTGCCGCGAGATCAAGGCGACGACGCATGCCTCCTGAATAGGTGCCGCATCGCCGGTCGATCCAGGGATCCATGCCCAACATCTCGATCAGTTCGTCGATTCGTTGGTTCCTCTGCTTGGGTCGTAAGTGGTAGAGGTCGCCTTGAAGGACTAGCAGCTCCCGCCCCGTGAGGATTTTGTCAATCGCCACCTCTTGAGCGACATATCCAATCAGCCGTCGAATCTCGCGTTGGTCTTTCAAGCCATCGAGGCCAGCAATGCGGACATCGCCAAGATCTGGAGCCAGAAGAGTGGCAAGAATTCTCAGGGTTGTGGTTTTGCCAGCACCATTGGGTCCGAGCAGCCCATACAGACATCCTTCAGGGACTTGCAAGCTCAAGTCCCTGAGCGCTGGAATCGTCCCGTAAGACTTTTCCAGGTGATCGAGCACGATCAGGGACATGGAACCGTCCAAAAGCGAGAGTTAAGAATCTAGGAAGCGACAGGAAGAAATCCGCCCGCGAGGATGTCAACGACGGTCCTGACTTCCAGATCAAACTGAGCGGAACCAGACATTCGGCTCATGACAAGCAACAAACAGATTCCGAACAAATAAAGGATTGACCAACGAAACAATCCCTTGGCGCGATCTCGGTTGTTGGGTTCCGCAGCCAGACGCTCCACCATCTGCAGAAGGCGACCGTTGAAGGGAAGGATCAAGAGCCCATACAAGGCACCACCTTCCGGTAGGGCCCAAATGCCCAAAAAGCTGAGCAATATGGTGGCCCATCCATAGCGTCGAATCGCCCTCGTGGTGACCAATGGTCCCTTGACGACAGGGAGCATGGGAATGCCGACGGCTCGATAGTCGTCATGCAAAAGCAGGGCAAGTGCCCAGAAATGGGCAGGAGTCCACACCATCACAAGCGCGAACAGCCACCATCCGCTCAGGCCTATGTGGCCTGTTGCTGCAGCCGCTCCGACCAGGGGTGGGATGGCACCAGCAACACCGCCAACCACAATGTTTTGCGTGGTGCGGGGCTTCAGAAGCGCGGTGTAAAGCAGGACATAGCTGCAGAGTCCTAGGAGAGACAGTCCAGCTGCAAGACAGTTCACGCCACTGACGAGAAGCGCCGCTGCAGCAAGCGTGCAGGACACCGCACCAACAAAGGCCGCGGATGGAGACAACCGCCCAGAGGGAAGGGCTCGGCCGCTCGTGCGCAGCATGCGTCCATCCAGCTCCTGCTCCCACAAACAGTTGAGAACGCCAGCGGCGGCAGCGGCCAATGCACCACCACCAAGGGTGCAGGCCAGCCGTGGTGATGAGAGGGGCCAGCCTTCGGTGAGAGCCATTCCTCCCAAGGTGGTGGCGAGCAGGAGTGGGATCAGCCTCGGTTTGGCAACCTCAAGCCAGGGGGGTAGTTTGATTCTCTTGCGAGATGGCACCACCTCATCCCTGGTGAGGGATGGGGGCATTGGAGCAACGGAAGCTGAACTAGCCATGACAGGGCTCCAGGGTTGAAGAATCGCGAGCGATCGTGAGAGGGGAGTCGGGTGCTGACGGGCGTCTCCAGGTGAGAGCCGCGAGGACGGCCACGAGCAGACAGGCAACGAGTTGATGACCCACCGTCACCGCTGGCTGGCTCAGACCAAGCCGCAAGGTGAGAACTCCCAAACCGATTTGGGTTGAGACCAGCAGGGTGGCTGTGATCAGGAGGGGCCATTGCTGACGAGCCCAGCCGCCGGCGATCAGAGCTGTTGCAACGAAAAGCAGGACGCAAATCGCAGCTGGGGTTGCGGCACTGCGATGCCAATGAAGCCATTGGCAGGACTGACCTTCCTGCAAGCAACGTTGGGCCGCCCATGAGCTGGCCATCCGCCCTCCGAGCAGGCATTGGCCTGAAACGGCTGCCAGGCTGATTCCGCCAAGAAAGGGCCACCAGCGAGGGGCGGCAGCATCTTTCGATCCGGTGTGCAGCAGCCTTTGGGTGAGTCCGCTCATCACGATGACCAGGGTCAACGCCAGAACGAGATGGGCTGTCACCACCGATGAGGGGAGCAGTTGAAGCACGGTTAGGGCCCCGAGGCCTCCCTGAAGAACCACTAACAGGACCAAAAGGAAGGACAGAGGCAGGAACCAACGCGGCAATTCCTTCCTCCAGAACCAGGCGGCACCGAGCTGGACGAGCAGGGCGACGCCTACAACAAAGGCATCTAGGCGGTGGAACCACTCCAAGAACACCTTGAGGTTCATCTGGCGTCCAGGAAGAAGGCTCCCGTAACAGAGAGGCCAATCAGGACAGGCCAGCCCGGCCTCCATGACACGGGTTGCTCCTCCAATCACCACTAGAGCAATCAGAGCCACGACCAGGTGAGCTGCGAGTTGCGCCAGGCGCAAACGAATCGGAACTGTTGCCGATGAAGTCAACGACTGTTCCTCCTAATCACGCGGTTTATTTTTGGAAACTAGCGATCTGATCTGAAGCGGCACGCTATTTACAGGTCTCCGACATTTTTATGGGCGCCAAAATCTCCCTTTGCTGACAACAACGCCCTGAAACAGCTGTGTTAGCAGGAACTACAGGCTGCTTTAACAATCACGGCATGAAGAAGGCTCGGGATCTCCATAGTCTTAAGGGAGATGTACCAGGAGTTTCGTGCCTATCCCCTCGGCGATTCTCACTCTTGTGCTGGGAATGATCCTTGTGCTGGGTGGATTGTGGATTGGCCAAAACATCAACCTTCTTCCTGTTGATGCCAGCGTCAATGCACCCATTTACGACGAACTGTTTCGTGTTCTGTTCAGCATCGGTACAATTTTGTTTGTGGGAATCGTTGGGCTGGTGGTATTCAGCCTTGTTCGTTTCCGCCGCAAAGCTGGACAGATTGGTGACGGGATTGCACTGGAAGGCAATTTGCCGCTGGAGATTTTTTGGACGGCTGTCCCAGCCATCGTTGTCCTGTTCGTGGGTTTATTCAGCTACGACATCTACGAACGAATGGGGGGAATGGTTCCCCTTGGACATGGGGGCCACGGTGACTCTCAAGCCACAGAAGAAAGGGTTTGGGGAGGAATTGGCACAGCAGGGGCAATGCAAGCGAGTTCTGAAATGGCTGGAGCGCCTCTTCCTGTTGAGGTCACGGCGATGCAATTTGCCTTCCTCTTCCACTATCCCGAAGGCGACATTATCTCTGGAGAATTGCATGTTCCATCAGGACGACCTGTTTCATTGAAAATGGAGGCTAAAGATGTGATCCATGCATTCTGGGTTCCAGAATTCAGGCTCAAGCAGGACATCATTCCAGGCCAGCCAACCTTGCTCAATTTCACTCCCACCCGTCCAGGGCGTTACCCAGTGGTTTGCGCAGAACTTTGCGGCCCCTATCACGGTGGAATGCGCTCCACAGTGGTGGTTGAGTCGGCCGACGACTACGACGCCTGGTTCCAAGCCAATCGCAAGCTCCCTGTATCTGAGGCATGACACTTACTCTTCCCCAGCAAAGCAAACCCCCCTCCTTGCAACCAACTGGGTGGCTTCGCTACCTCAGTTTTAGCGTCGATCACAAAGTGATCGGGCTTCAATATTTGGTGTGTGGCTTTGCTTTTTACCTGATTGGTGGTGCCCTGGCTGGCGCTATTCGCACAGAGCTGACAAGCCCGGTAGCTGATTTTATGCCCCGGGATGTTTACAACCAGGTCCTGACCCTGCACGGCACTGTGATGATCTTTCTCTGGATCGTCCCGGTGGTGAATGGTGCATTTGGCAATTATCTGATTCCGTTCTATGTGGGGGCCAGGGACATGGCTTTCCCAAGGCTGAATGCTGTTGCTTTTTGGTTGATTCCCCCTGCTGGTCTACTTCTGATCACCAGTTACTTTATTACCGGCGCGGCACAGTCAGGCTGGACAGCTTATCCACCCCTCAGTCTGACGACTCCTGCGAGTGGACAGATTATTTGGATCCTGAGCGTTCTATTGCTTGGTGGAAGTTCCATCTTTGGCGGAATTAATTTCATTGCCACCATTCTGAAATTGCGTCGGCCTGGATTGAAGCTGATGCAATTGCCGATGTACTGCTGGGCAATGCTTGGAACGAGCATTCTCGTTGTTTTATCCACGCCCGTTCTCGCAGGTACCTTGATTCTTCTGAGCTTCGATATCGTTGCTCATACGGGATTCTTTAATCCAGGCATGGGTGGAAACGTTGTTGTTTATCAACACCTCTTCTGGTTTTATTCGCATCCAGCCGTCTACATTATGGTGTTGCCGGCCTTTGGTTTGGTGAGTGAAATCCTTCCGATTCATTGCCGGAAGCCTCTTTTTGGGTACACCACGATGGTGTATTCGATTATGGCAATCGTGGTTCTTGGGCTTGTTGTTTGGGCCCATCACATGTTTACCAGCGGCACGCCTCCATGGATGCGCCTGTTTTTCACCATTGCCACGGCCTTTATTGCCGTTCCCACCGGAATTAAATTCTTTAACTGGTTAGCCACTTTGTGGGGAGGAAAAATCAGTCTTAATAGCGCTGTTCTGTTCTCTTGCGGTTTTATTATCAACTTTGTGTTGGGCGGGATTACTGGTGTAGCGCTTGCGCAAGTGCCTTTTGACGTTCATGTTCATGACACCTATTTCGTAGTCGCTCACTTCCACTACATTGTCTATGGGGGTTCGGTTTTTGTGATCTTCGCGTCTGTGTATCACTGGTTTCCAAAAGTCACGGGGAGGATGCTGGATGAAAATCTCGGACGTTTTCATTTCTTGTTGACGTTTATTGGATTCAATCTTTGCTTTGCTCCCCAGCATTGGCTTGGTCTCAACGGCATGCCTAGGCGTGTTGCTGAATACGACCCCCAATTTGCGTTTGTGAATCAGATCAGCAGTGTTGGCGCCCTGCTGATGGCCCTCAGCACCTTGCCCTTCCTTTGGAACGTGTTCGTGAGTGCACGCTCAGGCCAAATTGCTGGAGACAACCCTTGGCGAGCCTTAACCCCTGAATGGTTGACCAGCTCTCCGCCTCCTGTAGAGAACTGGAAAGGTGAGCCTCCTTTGGTCACTCACCCCTATGGATATGGAATCCCAGCGGACAAGATCGACTTGAAAGACGCCAGTGGCAGTGATTTATGGAGCAGCGGCCGATGACTTCCCTTTCCCCCCAAGATCAAGCTGTTGAGATTCAGGAGCATCACGAAGAAAGCCATCCCGACCACCGCATGTTTGGCCTAGCCACCTTCTTGGTGGCTGACGCGATGACATTTGCAGGCTTTTTCGCTGCCTATCTCACGTTTAAGGCTGTTAATCCTCTCCTGCCTGGTGCTGTCTATGAGTTGGAACTTCCGCTTCCAACCCTGAACACCATTCTCCTGCTTGTCAGTAGCGCCACCTTCCATCGCGCTGGTGTCAATCTGCGCCGAAGTGAGATGCAACGTTGCAGAAGCTGGTTACTGCTGACGGCAGCTCTGGGCTTGGCCTTTTTGGCGAGTCAGATGGTGGAGTATTTCACCTTGCCATTTGGCTTGACTGACAACCTCTATGCCAGCACTTTCTACGCTCTCACTGGCTTCCATGGGTTGCATGTGACCCTGGGCGCACTGATGATTTTGATCGTGTGGTGGCAATGTCGGACTCCTGAGGGACGCGTCAGCGCTGATAATCACTTTCCCTTGGAAGCCGCAGAGCTCTATTGGCACTTCGTTGACGGCATCTGGGTGGTCTTATTTGTGATTCTCTATCTCATCTGAGCAAGCTTGGTCGCTCTTGCCTCTCATGTTATTTCGATACTTTTGTTGCTTGGTATGAGCGTTATGGTCAGAATTAAATCAAATTTCTTGAGTTAGATGCTCACTGGCCAGGAATTGCTGAACAGGGCCCGGTCACTCAGCAATCGCTCTGAAGACGAAATTGCCCGTGGATGCGGGTATGTCGGCCCCAGTGGTCGAGTTCTACGCAAGGGCTTTTACAAAGCCCTAGTGGAAGCGAAGGGCTACAAGCTTCCCTCCTCCAGTTCTGGTGGTGGGGGTGGAACGAGAGGTCGCCAAGCCGAATTCAAGACCCGGGTTCATGGCAATGGAAATCTGCTGATCGGTCATGCCTGCACCCGTCGCCTTGGCCTAGAGCCCGGCCAAGAGTTTCGGATTGAATTGCGTCAAGACTCCCGTTCCATCTGGCTACTGCCAATGAACAACGAGGAGCTCAAGGTTGCAGAGGTGAGTGCTGATCAAGCTGCAAAAAAAGACCCAGGTTGATGAAACCCGGGCCCTTGCGCTCACTGGCCTAAAGAGCCTGGCTGCGTGGTGATCACGCAGCAGCTGGTGGATCTTGATCGTTGTGAATGGTTGAGCTAAAGGCAATCAGATCAATGCCGCTGAAAAGCAAGCTGATCCCCACGAGCATTCCCAGCACCCAAACCAAGTTCCAGGAATTCAGCGTCACGATCAACAGACCAAGAATGAAGGTGATCACGCCGTTGGCCACGGCCCAGCCCGCTCCAGGACGGTTGCTATGAGAAAGGCCGTTGAAAAAGGCCACCACACCCTCAACAAGAAACACGATCCCTACCACTAGTGATAGGGAGATGACTTGATCCTTAAGCGCTGCAGCGCTGTCGAAACTGCTGAGCATCGATGCACCCGCAACGATGAACAAGGTTGAAACCACTAATCGCCAAAAGCAAATCCAGCGGCCCATGCGTTTGGAACGGGCCAGATTGCTGATCCACCCCACGACACCTCCAACGAGAAAGACAACGGCGATCACTCCGGTGACCCATACGGATGCAAGCACCGGAAAAATCAGGGCAATCACTCCTAAGATCATCAGCAGAATGCCTTCGGCGATGGCGAAAGCTTTAAAAGTCCCGAGGGAATCGGGACGATCGTCAGCGGTCATGAACGTTGCAAAAGAGACACTCACGAAAGGTATTGATTCCCCGAGGATCTGACCGGTTTTTGTGATGTTCCCTCAGCTTCAAGCCTCAGCTCCAACCGTGGGCGGCGAGCCACTCAGCGCTCATAGAACTGTGTTTGCCCCCGGCGGATGGAGTGCCTTCCCGCGAGTGGTCGAGCAGGCGTTCCGTGTAGCGAGCAAGCAGATCGATTTCTAAATTCACCTCATCCCCGGGTGCGAGATCGCGCAAGGCTGTGGCCATCCAGGTGTGAGGAATCACGGCGATCCAAAATCGTGCGCCTGCATCCGAACACCCTGCCACCGTGAGGCTGATGCCATTCACGGCCACACTGGCTTTCTCACAGATGTAGCGGCCATAGGCGGCATCTCTCCAGCGCAACTCGAGATTCCAGGATTGGCTGAGGGCTTCGATGGCCAGCACCTCGCCGATGCTGTCGACATGACCACTCACCAGATGCCCGCCAAGGCGATCGGACAGGCGTAGGGCTGGCTCCAAATTGACCGCCCCGCCTGTTGAGGCCTTGCGTCCGAGGGTGCTTCGTTGCAGCGTTTCTTCGCTGACATTGGCAAGAAACCCATCGCCCACCAGTGCCGCCACCGTGAGACAGACGCCATCAACGGCGACGCTGTCTCCAAGCTGCAGGGGCGCGAATGGATTGCAGCCACTCACGACGAGGCCACTGCCGCGGCGCTCAATCCGACCAACAGCTTGCACCAGACCCGTGAACATGCTGCGCCTTCAGCGTGTGTTCACTGGTCATAATCGAGGAAGGGGGGGAGAGCCGTCGATGGTGGAAATGAGCGTGATCGGCATTGCGCTAGATGCCGCCAGTCGCAGTCCGATCGTTTTGCTTCGCGATCCATCTCGACGGCGCCAAGTGCCGATCTGGATCGATCAGGCCCAGGCCCACAACATCATGGCTGGATTGAATGGAGAGCCCTCACCTCGCCCCTTAAGCCATGACTTGATGGTGAGCTTGTTGGCTGCCGGTGAGCTGCACCTCGAACGGGTCATCATCCATGCGATTGAAGACAGCACCTTTCGCGCTGTGTTGAAACTCAGCCACGACGCACCAGTCGATGAGATGGAAGATTCCGCAGACTATGAGCCGATCGAGGAGCAGCAGACAGGGGACGATCTCCTGAACATCGATGCCAGGCCCAGTGATGCCATTGCGCTTGCCATCCGCACTGGCAGCAGCATTTGGATGTTGGAGGAAGTCGTTGCTGAAGCCTCGATCGCTGTGGATGCAGAAGCGGATGCAGAGGATCGCACCGAGTTTCGTCGATTTTTAGATCAGGTCA
Source organism: Synechococcus sp. ROS8604 (assembly GCF_014279655.1). Taxonomy (NCBI): domain Bacteria; kingdom Bacillati; phylum Cyanobacteriota; class Cyanophyceae; order Synechococcales; family Synechococcaceae; genus Synechococcus; species Synechococcus sp. ROS8604. The sequence continues at coordinate 2,124,011 of NZ_CP047946.1, read as the reverse complement.
GCCCTGCCGCCATGGTCCGCCACCTGCAGTCCAGACAACCCAAGGACGAGGAAACAAACGAGGACACTCCTCTGGAATGACCACAGAGCCTTTGGATGGTGCTGGGATTCGTCGTGCGTTTGGTACGGGTCCAGCGGTGAGCTTGTTCACCCTTGGGACGATGCGTGCTTTGCAAGATCGTGCCCAAATGCTTGCCGTCTTGCGGGCAGCCCATGCCGCTGGGATCAATCACTTGGAGACGGCACCCGCCTATGGCCCTGCTGAAACCTTTTTGGGGCAGGCTTTGGATCAGCTGGCTCAGGAAGGGATCGTTCCTGAAGGGGGGTGGTTAATCACCAGCAAACTCCTTCCAGGCCTGTCTTTGGAACAAGGGAAACGCGCCTTATCTGCGTGCCTTGAACGGTTGGGACGCCCCTTTCTGCATGGCTTGGCAGTTCATGGCCTGAATCGAGAGAAACACCTGCATTGGGCGGTTGAAGGAGAGGGAGCAAGGCTCTTGGACTGGGCGTTGAGATCAGGGCTTGTGGGTCAAGTTGGCTTCAGCAGCCATGGCTCCAATGCACTGATCGCTCGTGCGATCTCAACGGGGAGGTTTCGGTTTTGCAGCCTGCATCTCCATCTCTTGGATCCAGCCCGGCTTCCCTTGGCGTTGGAAGCGCTGGATGCAGGGATGGGAGTGATGGCGATCTCCCCCGCCGATAAGGGGGGCCGTTTGCAGGCACCAAGCTCACGGCTGAAGGCCGATTGCCAGCCTTGGGACCCCCTTGCTCTTGCTTACCGCTACCTCTTAGCTGCCGGAATTAGCACCCTGACGGTTGGGGCCAGCCGCCCGAGCGATCTCAACCTGGCCGCCTCCATGGCCAGCAGTGATGGGGCGCTCACCCCTGCAGAGCAGACGGCTGTGATTCGTCTCGAACAGTTGCGGCAGCAGCGGCTTGGAGACACGCTTTGCCATCAATGCCGTGCCTGTCTCCCCTGTCCGAAGGAGGTGCCCATTCCCGAGTTGTTGCGACTGCGCAACCTGCGACTTGCTCACGACCTGCAGGAGTTCACAGAAGAGCGTTACAACTTGATTGGGCGCGCTGGCCACTGGTGGGAGGAGGTCAACGCCGAAGGCTGTGAGACCTGCGGGGATTGCCTGCCCCGTTGTCCCCATCAACTAGCGATTCCTGATCTCTTGGCGGAGACCCATCAGCTCTTGGCCGCGGCCCCTCGACGACGTCTATGGGGTTAAGGCCTGCCACTTGGCTTTCAACGCCTCCTGTTCTGACGGATCCAGAGGGGCAAGATTCCAGCAGCGTTGCCAGATCTCCTCGGAGGGAAGAACCAGGGTGCGAAGCCGTTTTGGCACCCGCGACATGGCAGTGCTGAGTTGGGAACGAGCCAGGGGCGGAACCCAGCCTGCCGAGAGCATCCGACTCAGCAGTGGCTCTTCCCAGGCCTTCTCGACCCAGTCCTGAGGGAGGGGCTCTTTGCTTGAACGAGGGCGCAGCATCACGGTCCAGTTCAGGGGCGCACCCTGCGCAGGCAGCACTGCATGCAGCCTTTGATCCCGAAGCAGTGCTGCCATGCAGCGTTGGAGAGGCAGCACGGCCACTTGTGCATCGCCTTGCAGCAACCAGTTGAGGGCATGGCGATCATCAAAACTGATCGCTGCCTGTTTGAGGCTTCGGAGGGCATCAGGGCTCTGCATGTGCTCTGCCAGCGACATCACCAGCCGCGGGCTCGACGGCAACAGAACGTTGCCTTTCAGTTCAGGCTGGAGCAGAACATCCCAGCTGTTGGCTGCTTGGCGTTTGAGGGCTGGCTCTCCTCGAAACAGCATCACCCAGGGGCTGACGCCCACCGGAAAAATTTTGCCTTTCCAGTCGCTAGGTAATTCAGACAGAAACCGCTCTGATGCCGGTCCTAATTGCGCTTGAAGAGGGGCGGCATCAATGGCTTGAAACGATCCCGGATCCAGACGTGATAACCAACCATCCCCAATGGTGAGCAGATCGGTGGACGACAGCCACGGGGGGGCGGAGCTGTTGATCGCTTCCAGGTCTGCAATGCGCCAGGGCGCCTTGAGTTGCTTTTGCCACAGGGCAGGCAGGCTCTTCCTCGGGGCCCGCAAGAGAGGCGAATCATTCGACCGCGCACAGCCTGTGAGCCAGGAGAGTCCGGCAATCAAGCCGGCCTGAAGCAGCTGTCGCCGGCGAAAGGAAACGGGCTGAGCAGATGGGCCGATCATTCTCAAACCTTACGGGGCGGGATCCCTTGGAGATTCCTGCTGTTTGCGCTTGGATTCGAGCAATTGATCCATGGCGTTGTCGCACGCCTGGCTGATGCGCTCCAAGGACAGTCCACGCAGCTGCGCAAGCAAGGCGAGGCCTCCGGCACCCACGCCCTCTTTCACGTGTCCGAGCTCGTAATCACGCAGCGCGAGGTGTCGACTGCCCTGAAAGCGCAGGCCAGTTGCTAACGCACAGATGGAAACATCGAAATGATTTTCCAGTAATGCCAGCAGCTCGACCAGGGATGCGCGTTTACTCCCGCTGGGCGTGAGCACTTCCCCAGCCAACCAGGCGGTTGTGCCAATCAGCACTTGCTTGCAAAGCAAGCGGCGCTGTTTGGTCGACACCATGTTGAGGGCGAGTGCCAGCACGGTCGCCATCTGACTGCCCCCAGCCAAGAGGAGGGGTTGACGGCTCTTGAGCGATCCGATCAGTAACCCGGTCGCAAAGGCCTGAAAAGGATCTCCCACGGCAGCTAAGAGCTCCTGAGCGGAAGGTGTTGCGCTGAGCTTTGCCGATTGCAGCCCCTGACGCACCAGGTCTCGTTTTAAGGCCATCGGAGGATGGATGGCACTCCCGCTGATCAGGTCATGGGCGGGAACGCCAAGACCGCAAAGAACAGCTAACGCTGTGGTGGTCCCTCCGGGGACACATTCAGCAAGCACGAGCGGGTGGCGCAAACGTTCACCGAACCGTTGGCCTTGGTTGAGCAGCTGCATGACTCTCTGAGGTGTCATGGCCTGCCCGCTGCTGATGCATGCGGCTGGACCAAGCTCAGAATTCTCAAAGTGCAGATGCGCGAAGGGAGGCATCTTGGACAGTCCGATCGAACCCACCCAGGGCTGAATCTTGACCGCCTCCGCAGCCACCCAACTGATCAACGCTGGTGAGACGCCGGCGGGAAGGGGCGGCAATGGCCAGCGAGGCCGATGTGAGGGCCCATACAGCAGCAACTCAGCGTCAGCAATCGCGGTGTAGCGGCGTGATTCCGAGGTGGCACCCGCGGCAGAGATGCCCTCCACCTCTGCGGTCAACGTGGAGGACAGCAGGAGTAAAAGATCGGGAGCGGGTTCGGGATCAGACCAAAAGCGGTGGATAGCACCCGACCAAAACTCCGATGCTGGACCGGAAAGGCGGGTGCATCCCGCCGGGTGCTCAAAGAGGGTCGAGGGCGACCAGGCCATGGAGCAGGGGAGGAGGTTCAGGAATCGGAGCTTGGAGACGGGGAAAGATCCAGTAGGCCAAAGCGTGGAGAGCCAGCACATAAACCAGCTGCTGCACCACAACGAGCGTGATGGCCATGGCTTGCACCAACAGCAGATCTGGGGCGAGGGGCAGCTGCAGCAACTCGAGGACACGATCGAGCAGTCCGGCTCCGGCTCTGGTGATCACGACCCAAAGGTTCTCGCCCACCATCAGGGACAGCGCGACCACCCTCACGAGAAATCCAGCAGCTCCAATGACGACACCAAGCCCCCAGCTGATCCACCAGCTCACCTTTTTCTGCCAGCACCACCCGAGCCAGAGCGACAGCATTCCGTAGGGAAACAGCATCAGCGGCCCGCGCAGAGGACCCATCAGCACCACCAGCAGCAGAATCGCTACAATGACTCCTTCCAGCCCAGCCCGACTGCCCCGACGCACGAGAAGCAGCGCCAGGGGCAGAGGGAGGGCAAGACGGAACAGGGCTCCACCGATCGGCAGGTAATACAGAGCCAGCCAAATCAAGGCTGCCGCCGCCGCGAGGTAAGAGGCCTCCATCATGCGTAGAGCCTGTCGACGGCTGAGTTGCGGTTCCATCACGTTTAAAGCTGTCCTGGGCTGTCGCTAGCGGCTTTTTTTGAGGTTTGAAGCGAAGGGATTTTCTCAATCGTTTCGACTTCGAAGCTAATTCCGGCGCGGCGTAAGGCATCCGTGACACTTTCCGCTGGTGCTGCAGGATCAGCGGCAGCCAATCGAATTGTGATGCGATAGGGCCGAGGCTCGGCGGGTATTGGGTTGGGTTGGACGTTGGTCTTTTCCTGCGGAGTCTTCGCTTCCGAAGGATCTGTCTCCTCGTCTTCCGGCTCCGATGTTTTCGCTTCGGATGTTTTCGCTTCAGGTGTTTTTGCAGCTGTCGCCTTGTTTTTGACGGGCTGGTCTTCAGCTCTCTCCTGCTCCTTTACTGCGGATTTTGCTTCCTGCTTCACCTTGGAACTTGCTGTCTCCTCGGCCGCGGCGGGTGCGGCTGGTGAATCGAAGCTATCGGCAAGCCTCTCCCCAAAGGTGGTACCTGAGCAGGCCTGCAAGGCAAGCAGCAGCGGCATCAGCAACCACCGCGCGCGCATTAAGCGTCACCAGGACGGATGACGCGCACGGCACTTGCGCGAAGACGCCCGGTTTTGGTCGTTGCCGGCGCTTTACGGGCAGCAGGTTTGGCGGTCTTGGCTTTGGCGGTGCTTTTGGCCTTGGTGGTGGTTTTGGCCGTTGAGGTTTTGCGTCGTGACGTTTTTTTGGTAGCGGCTTTGGCATCGAGGAGTTCGATGGCTTCTTTCAAGGTGATGTCGTCGGCGCCTTTGCCTTCCGGCAATGACGCATTCACTTTTCCCTGCTTCACGTAAAGGCCGTAGGGGCCATCAAAGACCTGCACGGTCTCTTCGCTTCCCTCCGGTTTTCCAAGATCCTTGAGCGCCGTCCTTCCCCCGCGTCCACGTTTTGGCATGGCGAGCAGTTCCAGGGCTCGGCTCAGCCCAACGGCGAGCACGTCGTCATCGCCCTTGAGGGAGCGATAGTCCTTTTCGCCTTTCCCCTTGTCCCAAACCACGTAGGGGCCAAAGCGACCCAAGCCAGCCTGAACCCTGCCGCTCTCTGGATGTTCGCCCAGGAGACGGGGCAAGCGCAGGAGTCCGAGCGCATCATCCAGCTTCAGATCTTCGGGCTTCACCCCTTTCGGCAAGGAGGCCCGTTTCGGCTTGGGATTCTCGTCGCTGACCTGACCTTTCTGCACGTAGGGCCCGTATTGGCCGAAGAGCAGGTAAACCAGATCGCCCGTTTCTGGATCCTCGCCGAGTGCTTCTGGACCATCGGCTTTGTGCTTCAGGATCAGCTCTGCTTGTTCGTGATCCAGTTCTCCTGGGGTCACGTCCTTAGGCAGGTTCGCCTTGATCAGCTCCTCTTCTCCGTCGTCACCAACGCGTTTGGATTCGAGATAAGCGCCGTATCGCCCGATCCTGATGACGCAAGGCAAGCCTTCGAGGTCGATCGTGCGTGATGCTCCCGGGTCGATGTCTCCCTCGCGTTTTTGGACCAAGGACTCAAGTCCTTGGTCGCCTTTGAAAAATCCATTCAAGTAGGGCAGCCATTGCACTTTCCCGGTGGAGATTTCATCCAGCGTGGTTTCCATGCGGGCCGTAAACCCGGTATCCACCAGATCAGGAAAATGCTCTTCCAGCAGAGCGGTTACGGCAAAGGCTGTGAAACTTGGGGTGAGCGAATTGTTGTTGAGCGAGGAATAGCCTCGATCCACGATCGTGCCGATGATGCTGGCGTAGGTGGAGGGACGACCGATCCCCTCTTTCTCCAGCATTTTCACCAGGGAGGCCTCGCTGAAACGAGCAGGCGGCTGGGTTTGGTGTCCGAGCGCTTCGACGTCATGAACCTTGGGTGAGTCCCCAATTTTCAGGGCCGGCAACAACACTTCCTGGCCTTCCAACGCGGCATCAGGATCGTCGCTGCCCTCGACGTAGGCGCGGAAAAAGCCAGGGAAATCAATGCGTTTTCCACTGGAGCGGAACACGGCTTCTCCCACGGTGAGATCCACCGCGAGCATGGTGAGCCGGGCTTCGGCCATTTGGCTGGCAACTGTGCGCTTCCAAATCAGCTCATATAAAGACAGATCACGCCCTTCGAGGCCTGTTTCGGACGGAGCGCGGAAGCTCTCACCTGAAGGTCGGATCGCCTCATGGGCTTCCTGGGCATTGCGTGACTTGGTGCTGAACTGCCTGGGCCCCTTGCTCAGATACTCCTTGCCGTAGCGCGATTCCACACAGCTGCGAGCCGCCGTAATGGCTTGATCGGAGAGATGCACCGAATCGGTGCGCATGTAGGTGATGAAACCGCGTTCGTAGAGGCCCTGAGCGCAGCGCATCGTCTCGCGCGCGGAGAGACGCAATTTGCGATTCGATTCCTGCTGCAGGGTGCTGGTTGTGAACGGCGGAACGGGCCTGCGCACCGTGGGCTTTTCCTCGACCGAGGAGACGGTCCAGTCCGACGATTTCAGGCCAAGCGACAGGGAGCGAGCGTCGTCTTCGCTCAGGAGACGCACCTTGCTGCCCTGTTTGAGGCCGCCGGTGCTTTCATCAAAGTCAGTGCCGGTGGCGACTTTCGTCCCGCCGAGGTGGGTGAGCTTGGCATCAAAGCGGAGGCTTTGCTGCTCGAGCGCAGCTTTCAGATCCCAGTAGCTGCCACTGCGGAAGGCGCGTCTTGCTCGCTCTCGCTGCACGAGCAGTCGGACAGCGACGGATTGAACACGTCCGGCCGAAAGCCCCCAAGCAACTTTCTTCCACAACAGGGGCGAGAGGGTGTACCCCACCAATCGGTCGAGAATTCTTCTGGTTTCTTGGGCATGCACCAGCTCCATATCGAGCTCACGCGTGTCATCGAGTGCCCTGGAAATCGCTTCTTTCGTGATCTCGTGAAACACCATTCGTTTCACGGGGACCTTGGGTGACAACAGCTGGAGCAGGTGCCAACTGATGCTTTCACCTTCGCGATCTTCGTCCGTTGCCAGCAGCAGTTCATCAACGCCCTTCAGGGCGTCTTTGAGCTCGCGCACAATTTTTTTCTTGTCCTTCGGGACCACATAAAGAGGTTCAAAGTTCGCCTCTGTGTTGACTCCGAGGTTGGCCCACTTCTGACCTTTTTGAGCTGCGGGGATCTCACTTGCGTTGTTCGGCAGATCCCGCACATGGCCCATCGAAGCTTCCACCCGATAGCCCTTTGGGAGGAATCCACGGATGGTGCGCGCCTTGGTGGGGCTTTCAACGATGACCAGGGTGTTCGCCACGGGGGGTCGGTAACCGTCCCCTTCTTTATCGCACCGCCGAGCTTTCTGCAGCGAAATCAGCGAATTCACTCAGGGAAGAGCAGGAGCGCAGCTACAGTCCCTCCAATTGGTTTTACCAGACTCGCCATGCCCGAGTTGGGTGCTCTGCTTCTCTCCACCCAGGCCGTGGCAGCTCCTGGAGAGCTGCTCAATCTCGCTTTGCATGCCGGCACGGTGGGGCCTGAGGCTGCTGTTTTGGTGGCCATGATTGCCACGTTGCTGGTGGATCTAGCGGGGGAAAAAGTTTCAGTTCGCTGGGTTCCACCCATTTGCTACGCGGGGTTGGGGACGGCTTTGGTTCTGCTGGCTCTGCAGTGGAATCAACCCCTTGAACCTTCGTTCTTAGGGGCGTTCCTTTCCGACCACCTCGCGATTGCGTTCCGGGCTGTTGTTGCCCTCTCCACCCTGCTGTCGCTTCTGATCAGCTGGCGATACGCCGAGCAAAGTGGCACGCCCGTTGGGGAATATGCCGCCATCCTGCTGGCCGCCACCTTGGGCGGAATGTTCCTTTGCGGTGCCACAGATCTGGTAAGCGTTTTCGTGTCTCTCGAGACGCTGTCCGTGGCCAGTTACCTGTTATCCGGGTACATGAAGCGTGATGCGCGAAGTTCCGAAGCGGCGCTCAAATATCTCCTGGTGGGTTCAGCGGCGGCGGCTGTGTTCCTTTACGGAGCGTCGCTGCTGTACGGCCTGAGTGGCTCAACCAGCTTGGAAGTGATCGGTACGGCTCTGGTGACCAGCCCCACCCCATTGGCCGCTCTTGCGCTGGTGTTTGTTCTCGCCACGGTGGCTTTCAAGATTGCAGCTGTTCCTTTCCACCAGTGGACGCCTGATGTTTACGAGGGATCACCCACCCCGGTTGTGGCCTTCTTGTCCGTGGGCTCGAAGGCTGCAGGTTTTGCCCTAGCCCTGCGACTTCTCGTTGGCTGTTTTGGAAGTTTTGACACGCAATGGAAACTCCTCTTCACCGTTTTGGCGATCCTCAGCATGACGCTGGGCAACGTGGTGGCCCTAGCCCAGACCTCCATGAAGAGGATGCTGGCGTACAGCTCGATTGGGCAGGCCGGATTCGTGATGATCGGTCTGGTGTGCGGCACGGAAGACGGCTTCGCCGCCATGGTGCTTTACATGGCCACCTATCTGTTTATGAACCTTGGTGCATTCGCTTGCATCATCCTGTTCTCGATCAGAACGGGAAGCGACAGAATTTCTGACTATGCCGGTCTGTATCAGAAAGATCCCTTAATCACCCTTGGCCTGAGTCTCTGCCTCCTTTCCCTTGGTGGCATTCCACCAATGCTTGGTTTTTTCGGGAAGATTTATTTGTTTTTTGCGGGCTGGGCGGACCACCAGTACGTCTTGGTTGTGGTTGGCCTCGTGACTTCGGTGATTTCGATTTATTACTACATCGGCGTCATCAAGATGATGGTGGTGAAGGAGCCTCAAGAGGCTTCAGACGTTGTGAAGGCCTATCCACCGATTAACTGGAGCACGATCGGACTTCCACCGTTGAGGGTGGCGCTCGTGCTCTGTGTCGTGGTGACAGCAGTGGGCGGAATCTTGTCCAATCCTCTGTTCGAATGGGCTAGCAGCACGGTGGCTGGCACCCCTTTGTTGCAGCAGGCGATTGCTAACTCCTCGGGAGCGTCCCTTGGCTGATCTCTTGGATGAAGCCCGTCCATCGGTGGCTCAGCTTCGAGATGTCAGCAAGGTCTATGGATCTGGAGAAACGGAGGTCAAAGCCCTCAATGGGCTTGATCTGGATGTGCTGCGTGGTGATTACTTGGCAGTGATGGGTGCGAGTGGATCGGGCAAGAGCACGGCGATGAATGTTCTGGGCTGTCTTGACCGACCCACCAGTGGCTCCTACTGCCTCAATGGGAGTGCTGTGGAGCGGCTTGATGACGATGCGTTGGCCGATCTGCGCAATAAGGAACTGGGTTTTGTCTTTCAGCAGTTCCATCTCCTCCCCCATGCGACAGCACTGGAGAATGTGATGCTGCCAATGATCTATGCCGGCCTCCCTCCATCGGAGCGGGAGAAAAGGGCTAGGGCAGCCCTGCAACAGGTTGGCCTTGGGCAAAGGATGCAGAATCGCCCCAACCAACTGTCGGGTGGTCAGCAGCAGCGGGTGGCTATCGCCAGAGCAATCATCAACAAGCCAGCGCTCCTCCTCGCTGATGAACCCACCGGGGCCTTGGATTCACGCACGACGAACGACGTTTTGAACTTGTTTGATGAGTTGCACGCTCAAGGCATCACGATCGTTCTCGTCACCCATGAAGACGATGTGGCAGCGCGTGCTCAGACTGTGATTCACTTTCGCGACGGTAAAGTCGAGCGCGTGGCAGAAAACCGCGTTAACCCAGGCCTTAAAACGCCTTCCCCTCAGTAAATTGATAAAGCTTGATAATGGCCCAGTTGTCAGAACCCTCTGATCAAACGATTCGAATTCTGCTTGTGGATGACGAAGTCCGTTTGACGGAGTTGTTGCGATTGGAGTTGGACGTTGAAGGTTATGAGGTTGAGGTCGCAGCTGATGGCGCGACCGGATTGATCAGAGCTAGAAGTCAACCCGAGCCTGATCTCATTATTCTGGATTGGAATCTTCCAGATTTTTCAGGCGTAGATATTTGCCAGCGAATTCGCAGCAGTGGAGTAATGACTCCGATCTTGATGTTGACGGGGCACGATGATGTTTCTGATCGCGTTAAAGCTCTGGATGCTGGCGTTGATGACTATTTGGTAAAACCTTTTTCAATAGAAGAATTGATGGCTCGCTTGAGAGCGATGCAGCGCAGAGCGCAAGGCTTTTTAGGATCCGGACAAGGCAGAGATGCCGAGTCCACATTCTTGTCTGTTGGAGGTTTGACGCTGAACACCCAGACAAGGGATGTGCATCGTTCTGGGCAAAGGATTCAGCTTTCGGTGAAGGAGTATGAGCTGCTTTGTTTTTTGATGCGTGGCAGTGGAAAGGTGTTGGAAAGATCTGAAATTATGAGGGGTGTTTGGGGAGATGATTTTTATGGAGATGACAATTTGCTCGACGTTTATATACGTTACTTAAGGCAAAAAGTAGAAAGCAAAGATCTTCCGGATTTGATCCACACGGTCCGAGGTGTTGGATTCATTTTAAGAGACGAAAGTCATTCCTCAGACTCTTGATAACCTCAGGCTTTATTCCTTTCGAGACTGTTCATAAGTTGCCCCACGAGCAAGGAAACAGCATCAGTGCCAGACGCTGCGATTGGGTTGAGATCGAGTTCGCCGGGATCTTTGGCTACCCAGCCATTCCCTTGTTTCACTCTCAGTTCGAAATGAAGATGAGGTCCTGTGCTGAGGCCGGTGCTTCCCACCCTTCCAATCACCTCACCTTGTTGGACCTTTTGCCCAGATTTCACGTAGATCTCTGAAAGGTGCCCGTAGAGCGTGCGCCGTGTGGGGGACGTGTGCTCCAGTTCCACAGCAATGCCGTACCCCCCGGCGAGTCCGCTACTCATCACCGTGCCTGAGAGGGCCGCAATCACAGGAGTGCCTTCTGGGGCGGCCAGGTCTTTTCCTGCATGCATCAACCATTGGCCGATCACGGGATGCTGGCGCATTCCGAATTCACTTGTGGTGATGGCAGAGCCGATGATGGGAAAGAGCAGGCGCTGATCACCATTGCCAGCGATCGCAAGAGGTCTGGGCGAAACGGAGAAGACGGATTCCAAGCGAAAGCCATGTCCGGCTCCTGCAAGAAGCGCAGAAACCGGCACGGCGATGGGCGCGAGGCGCCGATTCGTTTGCCTGAAGGTTGCGCGATTGGAACGCCCGCGAAAGGCGACGCCAGTGGCACATTCACGCTTGGACAGAGCGCCACTACGACAGGCTTGCTGAAAGCGCGGCACATCGATGGGCTTGGCGACGGCTCCTCTCTCCAGCGTTCGCCGCTCCTGGGGCGTAATGATTTGGTTGCGTTCGAGGGACTCCAGCGATCGATCAAAGCGTTGGGGTGGCTTGACGCGAAGCTCAGCGGGAGGAAGGAGGGGGGCTTGTGGTCCGGGAAGGACTTGAGGGGTCTGAGGAGCAGAGGGCAGGGTCAGCAGCAAGGGAGCAGTAAGCCAGCGCAGAACCACTTCGTTTCAAACGTCTTATTGGACGAGATTGTAGAGATTGTCAAGGGTGCCATCAGGCCAGCGGGTCCAGCTGGCGGTCCGGGTTCCTTGGCAAAGTTGCAGTGCTCCATTCGAGGCCAATCCTTGAATGTCCCAGGTCTCCCCGCTCTGAGGATCCTGAACCTGATGGGTCCAAAGGCGGTTTTCGATGCCACGGCGCACAACCTCTGGACGGTTTGCCAGGGTCTGGACGCGACCCAAGGCTCTTAACACCTCCACCGCCCAAAAATCGCGTCGTGCACGACCAGGCGGCAGGAGCTCGCGCAGGGCAACCGCCCCCATGGGACTGGGATTGGCCACATTCAAGCCGATGCCGATGCGCACCATGCGCAAGCGGCCTCCACGAAACACCAGTCGAGGAAGCATTCCAGCCAGTTTGCGCGAATCGATGAGGAGATCGTTTGGCCACTTGATTCGCACGGGGAGACCCTCTTGCTCCAGGCGTTCAGCCAAGGCCAGTGCCACGATCAGCCCGAGCATGTCGGCATGGCCGCCGCTTGCATCCCAGGGAAGGGCGGCACTGATCCAGACCCCTCCACGGGCTGCCTCCCAGCGCCGGCCGCGCTGCCCCTGCCCTCTGGTTTGATGATCGGCCAGAACAGCTCGAGGCCATTCTCCGCGCCAGGGCACCGCTTGAAGCCAGTGGTTCAACTCCAGTTCGGTGCTGGCACAAACTGGTTTGCATTGGAGCCTCCAAGCCTCAGCTTGATGTCTGCGAAGGCGATGGAGTAACCCTCCTCCGGCACGCAGCTGATGGTTCAGCACTGCTGCTGCCACCAAGGAGCGAGTCGTGCAACGGCCGCTTCAAGTTCGTCAGCTGGACGGACCAAGGCAAGGCGTAGCCAATCACGCCCTGCTTCTCCAAACCCGGAGCCAGGTGTGACCACAACCCCGCAATGTTCCAGAAGTTGAGTGGCCATCTGCTCGTCTCCCCATCCTTTTGAGCGGGCCCAGGCTGGGAGGGGCATCCAGAGATAAAGGGCCATGGTTGGCAATGGGATCGACCATCCAAGAGCAGCCAGTGCAGCGCGCGTGCGATCGCGCCGTTCTCGATAGATGGGAAGGAGATTGGCTGGCCAATCAGCGTGCTCCGAGAGGGCCACAACAGCTCCCTGCTGCAGCGCCTGACATTGATTGAAATCGATCACGCTTTTGGCTTGCCTCAAGGCCGTAATCAGGGGTTCGGCTCCGATGGCGAATGCCAGACGAAACCCCCCCAAGCACCACCCCTTGGACAGCGAAAAGAATTCGATCCCGCGTTCGCGCCAGTGGGGACAACGCAAAAGGGACGGTGCTTCTCCCTCAAGCGCTAGGTCTAGATAGGGATTGTCGTGGGCGATGACCAGATCATGGTGTTGGCCCTGATGCATCGCTTCATCAAGCCAGGATTGTTCGCCAACGCAGGCTGTGGGGTTATGGGGAAAACCCAGAATCAATAAACGCAGTTGATCCCACTGACTCTCTGTCATCGCTTTGAAGTCCGGTGCCCAAGCTCGCTCCGGCGTGAGGGGCAGGGTCTGGATCGAGGCATCGGCTAATTCAAGGCCTCCGCGATGGGAGGGGTAAGACGGATCAAGAATCAGGGCTTGATCCCCTGGATCCAACACCGTCAGGGGTAAATGGGCGGTTCCCTCTTGAGATCCAACCAGGAGAAGAACCTCTCGCTCAGGATCCACCGCCACACCCAGACGCTGCTCACACCAGGCCGCGGCGGCCTCTCGAAATGAGGCCGTTGCCGCGTGCAAACAGTACGCCGCGCTTCTGGGCTCCTGCAGAAGGTCCCCCATGGCCTGGACGGCGGCCAGAGGGGGAAGCAGATCGGTGCATCCCAGGGAAAGGTCGAGCAGCGGTTGCTGTTGTTGGGCGTCCCCGAGCTGGTACAAGCGCTTGCGCTGATCGTTGCGATCAAACACGCCGCTGCCGAGCCGGGCCAGACGCTTAGAGGTGAGCATCCAGGAAGGCTTGCAGCTGAGGACGGGCAATGGCCCCTTCGTGTCGAGCGATTTCCTGGCCGTTGCGGAACAGGATCAGGGTTGGAATGCCTTGAACCTTGAAGCCATCGCGGGTGATCGGATTGCCATCCACTTCTAGTTTTCCAACCAAAAGGCGTTCGGCGTAGGTCTCAGCAGCCCAGTCCATCAACGGTGCCATCAACCTGCAGGGGCCACACCATGGGGCCCAGAAGTCAACCAAAACGGTCGTGGATGCAGCCAACACCTCCTGCTCGAACGCTGCATCTGTGAAGTCGGAAACAGCTGAAGACACGGGCGATTTTGGAACTGAATGAATCCTATGGACTCGGCCGCTGAAGGCGTTGATTCATCACAGTTTGTCGATAGATCGCCGCAGCTCCTCCAGATCGGCATCCACCTCTTCCACCTTGACGGGTTTCACCTCGGAATCGGCTGCGGGCAGAGCGGCAGCCTCTGCGCCTCCCTCCACCTGCTTTCTCAGAGCGGCAAGTTCGTCGTCCACATCGTCGCCACCTTCCAGCGCCGCGAACTGGCTATCAAGGTCCGCGCCGGCGAGTTCAGCGGCCGCTTGGCTGCTGGCTTCCAGAGATTGAACCTTGTCTTCCATGCGCTCGAAGGCCGCCATGGCTGAATTCGTTCCCATGCTGCCAACAGCGCTCTGGAGCTGCTGTTGGGCCTGGGCGGCTTGAGCCCGGGCTTTGAGCATGTCTTTCTTGGTTCGAGCCTCTGCAATCTTTCCCTCTAGAGCGACCAGGCTTTTTTTGAGGGTTTCTACTTGAGCCCCTTGGGCCTGAACTTGGCTGCCAAGGGATGTGGCCGTTTCTTGGAAGGTTTTGCGACGCGTCAGGGCTTCGCGTGCCAGGTCATCCTCGTTTTTCTTGAGGGCAAGTTCGGCGCGCTCGTACCAGGTACGGGCTTGAGACTCGGCCTGCTCTGCTTGATTCTTGAGCCGTTTTTGACTGGCGATCGCCATGGCAACAGCCTGTCGGAGCTTGACCAGGTCGTCTTGCATGTCGGAGACGGCTTGATCGAGGATCTTGACGGGATCCTCCGCTTTGCTAACGAGATCATTGAGGTTGGCGCGCAGCAGACGGCTAAGCCGGTCGAAGAAACCCATGAATCGGTGCGAGCAGTGCCAGAGATTAGCGAGCTGGAGCACCTTCCCCCCCTAAGGTCCAATTTCTTGGGATGACGTGATGGGACGAGCACCTCGATCCCAACGGCGCCGATTTGGTCTGGGAGAGGTGTTGGTGCCGCCGCCACCGCCGCCGGTTCAGCCCCTTGTGGAGTGCCTCGACTCCCTACGCAGCACCTGGAGACGGGAGGGGTCGCTAGCTGCGCTTTGGCAGGACTGGCCCCAATTGGCGGGGCGTCCCCTGGCCGATCACTGCAGGCCTTTGAATTTGAGCCATGGGGTTCTCACGGTGGGGGCTCGCCACCCGCAATGGCGGCAGGCTTTGCAGTACAGCAAGCCTCAACTTTTGGCGGCCGTGCGCAGTGCTGGCCATGCCGTGCGTGATCTGAGGATCCAGCAACACCACCCCTCTCCTGCGCCAGATTTAGAGAGCGAGGAGAGTGTTTGGGCTCGCCATCCAAGTCGAATTGATGTGCATGGAATGGATTCATGCCCTTGCTGCCAAAGCCCAGCCCCTGCAGGAGAGATGGCGCTCTGGGGTCACTGCGGGTTTTGTCGACGATTGAAGCTGTCAGAGCTGCAGAGTTCGCCCTAGCTCAAGACCAAGGAATTGTTCAATACCGCTCGGGCCGGGGTGTCTTCCAGGTCAGCTCGACGCCATCGTCTTGAAGCTCGTCAGCTCGACGATTCAACTTGGCCCTGTCGATGCGCACGACTCTGTAGATCCCGAATTCGCCAAGCACTAGGGGATCGAGCCCTTTCCAATAAGGACGTTCCAAGGTTCCCGAATCAATCACGATCAGAACGGTCGGAGACCCTTCCTTGGCATCGATCGGATGTCCCACCCAGCCACGGCGCTGTTCATGACTCAATCGATCCGAAAGATTGACCAGGGCGGAATCTGAGCGTCCCTCGTACACGACCACCTGCTGGGTGTAGAAGTGCAGAGAGGGCTTCATGGCTCCCACCATCGCCAGGGGTTCGGAGGGTTTCTGGACGCGCAGCATCGTGGCTGCTGCCTGACGGACGGGAAGCTGACGCACGCGATCGCCTAAGCCAATCATGGGGATGAGGGCAATGAGCTGGAACACCACCAGCGGTCCCTGAACGGCAAGGAGGCGACCGGAGGCCTTCCGCCTGATCATCCAGAGCCCCAAAACGACAGCGACCGAGAAGCACACCGCTGCCCTGAGCACCAAGCGGCTTGCGAGCAGTTCGGCAGGCAGCGTGGGCATCTCGGGATCATCGATGAGGGGAACCCAGATTGAGGAACTCCAGAACCCCACCGCCAAAACAAACGTGAGCAAGATGGTGGCGCCCCAGGCCCAATCCAAAGGGCGGCGGATTTGTTGTCCTGAGGACCTTGCTGCGAGGGCGATGAGAATGGCAGCAGCCGGTGTGGCCGGTAACCAGTAGCTCGGAAGCTTCGTTGCCGCTGTGGTGAACAGCAGAAGGATGGAGAGAAGCCAGCAGCTGGCAAAACTCTGGAGAGACAGTGTTGCGGTGGGTTGGCTGGATGAAAACGCCCGCTTGAGATTGGAAGGATGCAGGGTTTGCGCCAGCCCAAGCAGCAACAGGGGGGTGAAGGGCAGGGATGCCACAACCAAAATCACCCCAAAGAACCACCAGGGTTGAAGGTGGCTATTCACGACTGACGTGAAGCGTTGAAGGTTGTGATAGCCAAAAAAACTGTCCCAAAAAGGTTGGCCTTCGACCAGCAGTTCTGCGACGTACCAAGGGAGGCTGATCAACGCGGTGATCGCAAGGCCGCGGATCGGTTTGATGCAGCGCCATAGGCCCTTGAGGTCTCGGCGCATCAGCGCAAAAAGGGCCAGGGTCATGCCACTGAGGACGACGGCGACAGGCCCTTTTGTGAGAACGGCTGTGGCGAGCAGAACCCAGGCAAGCCACCATCTCCGCGAGTGGCCAGTGGCGTAACAACGCCACTGGCAAAGCAGGCTGAGGGCGAGGGTGCCGCTGAGCAGGGCATCACTGACGGCGGTACGACTCCATAGCTGCACCAAGGGAGAGAGCGCAAAGGCCAGTGCTGCTGCTACCGCAGTGCGGCGTGGATGGCTGTCCTCTGCACTTGGATGCACCATCAAGGTGTCCCCAAGCATCAACATGGTGGCCACACTCGCGAGGGCCGAGGGAAGCCTGCCGGCCCAGGTTCCGAGTGGATCCCAGAGCTCATTGGCGGGGAGCGAGTACCCCAGACCCATGAGCCAATACACCAGGGGCGGTTTGTCGAATCGGGGTAATCCATTGACCCGAGGCGTTAACCAGTCCCCCGTGCGTGCCATGGCACGACCCGCGGCTGCAAACAGCGGCGGGGTCTCATCGACAAGACCGGTGCCCCCCAGTTGCCAACAGCCCAAGGCAAGGCCAAGCGCCAAGATCAGCAGCAGCCCCCGGCTGCGCTGTCGTGGCGAGATCCGTGCGTCGGTGGGGGCGTTGACTATCGACATGGGGCGATCGTGCCATTTCCTGCAGAGAGGCCCTGCCTGATCCAAGCCTCTACGCGTTGCGCAAACACTGTGTGGCTGGCGTTTTGCTCCACCCAACGGCGACAAGCTTGTCGATCGATTTGATCAACCTTGCTGCTGGCCATTGTGAGGGCCTCGAGATCATCCGGTGGCACCAGCCATCCCGTGACGCCGTCTTGAATCAGCTCGCCAGGACCGCCGCGGTCATAGGCCACAACAGGGACTCCGCAGGCCATGGCCTCAACCACCACGTTGCCGTAGGCCTCATTCCACTTGGGCGTATTCAGGAGGGCGCGGCAGCATCCAAGCTCCTGCTGAAGGCGGTGTGTTGGCTGAAAACCACGCCAATCAAGGGTTCCGGGAGGCACGGCTGCTTCGACTGATTGCGCATAGCCAGCATCTTCGACCAAGCCCCACACCAGAAGCGTTTCTCCAAGAGCTGCGGCAACGGCTGCGGCATCTTCGAGACCTTTTTCAGGCGCGATGCGACCGGCCCAACCCAGTGGGCCATCGAGGTTCAACTGCAACTGGTAACGGGTGAGGTCAAAGCCATTGCCCACGATGGAGGGTGGACTGGTCAGGGAAAAATCATCCGCCTGCCGTTGGGTATGGAAGGACATTCGCCTCTGGTCCCAGCGGGCGAGTTGAGAGATGACCTCATCCATCGCCCGCGAGACAGAACCCATGCTCACGAGATGAAATAACGAGGACTTCGCATGGGGAGTGAGCCAGAGAGGTAACCAGTCGTAGCTGAAGTTGATGACCGCATCGGCGTCTTCGCCTAAGGACAACGCCAGATCCCATAGATGGGGAAGCACGCCATCGCATGGAATTTGAACGGAAGCAGCTCTTGCGGCATGTTGCCAGCTGGGTTGGTCGCTGCCCCCTGCGGTGTGCAGGAGGAGTCCAGGGCAGTCGTCAGGGGCAACCGACCCCTCAGGGGCGACCAGGGTGATCCGATGCCCCCTTGCGGCAAGACCGCGCAACAACGAGCTGAGCGTCAGTTCCACCCCGCCACCGCGTCCACTGCCCAAGTGACCGATGGGTGTGCTGACAAGAACTAAATCAAGGGGAGGGGTGCTCATGCGCCGAGATCGCTTTGCTGGGGGTTATTCACGAGAGCAACCGGCTCCCAGAGTCGTTTGCGTTGGCTCACCAGCACGACGGAAATCAGGACCAAAACCACCGCTAACCATTGCAGGGTGTTGAGTCGTTCTTGCAACAGCAGGCCCCCAGACGCCAGCGCAAACACGGGTGTAAGAAATCCCAGTGTGGTGAACCCTGTGAGGTCCTCACGATTGGCAAACCAGAAAAAGAGTGCGTAGGCCACGGCACTCCCCATCAGCGATGCATAGGCCATCTGCGTCCAAGCCAACGCGGACCAAGGAGGAATCAAGGGGAACGCTCCGTCGAGACCATGCCAAACCAGCAAGGGGAGTCCTCCCAGCAGCATGTGCCATCCCGTGACGGCTACAGGATCACTGTTTCGGCAGGCGAATCGACTCAGAACGGTGCCGACAGCCATCGCAATGGCAGCCGCCAACATCCAACCAGTTCCAGCCTGCCAACCGGATTGAAAGGACACCCCCTCACCCAAGAGCCACCAGTGCCGCAGTAGCGGTTGGGGGACCCCCAGACAGACAATTCCCATCAGGCCGAGAACCAATCCCATCCAACCGATGGGATTGATCGTTTCGGCAAAGAGCCAGCGGGCAAGCAGGGCAACCATCAAGGGCTGAGAATCAATCAGCACGGAGCCGAGGCCCGCGCCCGTGCCTTCGAGTCCGCGGGCAAGACAGATCTGAAAGAGCAGGGCATCAACCAGGGTGAACAGGAGAAACCAACCCCGATCTCCAGGATCAATCGCTAAGGAACGCCCGAGGAGCGGAACAAAGGCGATCACAACGATTCCAGCCGGCAGCAGCCTCAAGCAGGAGACCAGAATCGGCCCTCCTGTGCTGACCAGAGGAGCCATCGCTGTCATGGCCGTTCCCCAGAGGACGAACGGAAGGACCATCAGCAGCCCTCGGCGGAGAGATCCCATGGGGTGCTGCGAACAGGTTCCTTTTTAAGATCTAAACGTGTTTGATTGATCGTCATGATCTGGCCCTGGCGCCGCAAGTCCCGGCGAACGATGGCGAGGATCGCCATTGAGGGGGCGATCACTGGCTCCACGCGCCGTCGCATCCTTAAAGCCCTGAAGGAGGTTCAGGATCGGGAATTCCCTGCACTCTTGCTGCGGATTGATAGTCCTGGAGGGACTGTTGGCGACAGTCAGGAGATTCATGCTGCCTTGCTCAGGCTGCGGGAAAAAGGCTGTCACGTTGTTGCCAGCTTCGGAAATATTTCTGCTTCTGGTGGGGTTTATGTGGGTGTTGCTGCAGAAACGATCGTGTCCAATCCAGGCACGATCACCGGTTCCATCGGTGTGATTCTTCGCGGCAACAACCTGTCCAAATTGCTGGATCGTGTTGGTGTCAAATTTGAAACGGTGAAGAGCGGTGCTTTCAAAGACATCCTTTCTCCGGATCGTGCCCTTGGCGCAGAAGAACGTGAGCTGCTGCAAGCCTTGATTGACAGCAGCTACGAGCAATTTGTGGCGGCCGTTGCCGAAGGACGAAAGCTGGATCCCAGCCGTGTCCGCGAGTTTGCTGACGGTCGGGTGTTCAGCGGTGCGCAGGCCAAAGATCTTGGGCTTGTGGATGAATTGGGGGACGAAGAGCGCGCAAGAGTGCTTGCGGCACAGTTGGCTGATCTGGATGAGGAGCGCTGCCGCGTGGTGACCCTTGGAAAACCCCGCAAGCCCTTGCTGCAAGGGTTGTCAGGGTCCCATTTGCTTGCACGCATTCAGGAGCTCGTTACGGTTGAGATGGAGCTCAGCGGTCAACCTTTGTGGTTGTTTCGGCCATGACCTTGGGGAGCGGCTTGGCATTGCGCGGTCTGCGAGGTGCGACCACCTGCAGTGCCAACACAGTTGTGGCGATCGAGCAGGCGGTCTCTGAACTGATGGATGCCCTGGTGGAACACAACGCTCTGAAGCCGGAATGCATCGTTTCGATCACGTTTTCGGTGACAACCGATCTGGATGCCTGTTTTCCAGCGGCCATCGCACGCCGCCGTGAAGGTTGGGATGGGGTGGCACTGATCGACTGTCAACAGATGGCTGTTGAGGGGGATCTGGCCAGGTGCATTCGTCTTTTGGCCCACACCTGGATGCCAGAAGATCAGGAGCTTCGCCACGCCTACCTAGGGGAAGCCAGCCGCCTCAGGCCAGATAGATCCAGTCACAACTGACAGATGCCGCGCCGGCCCTTCGAACCCCTTGTCGCTGCCTGTCCTTAGGACAATCATGGGATCTAACCATTGCGGTGGTTGTTTTCACCAGGTGAACGAATGGACCTTCTGCCCACGACCCAGACCCGACGCCTCGCTGTGATTGCGGGGGTGATTGGTGGCGGAGTTGTTGCGTCCGCTTCTGTGGTCGAGATGCTCCAACCCGTTGCTGTTCAAGCTCAGAACACGCCTTCTTTGATGGAGTTTCGCTGGGAAAGCGACAACAACTATCGCAAGTTGTACTACGTCCAAACCAGCACCCGCACGCGCGAGCGCTCGGATTACTACCTGATGCTTCGGCCGAAAGATCGCAAAACCGCGATCCTGAAGCTCACCATCACCATTCCTGATTACTTCAACGCAAAGATCCGCCCAAACAAGTTGAAGCTCTGCAAGATGAAGAAGGGCGGCATGCTCAGCAGAAGCCGTTGCGAAGAGATCATTCCAGCCGTTTTCGAGGTCAGCGAGAACCAAACTGCAATTGAGGTTTTCCCCGAAACTCCCATTCCAACCGAAGACACCTACGCCGTGTCCATGACGATCTTTAATCCCAATAAAGCTGGAATGTTTCAGCTCAATGCTCTGGCCCAGGCGCCTGGGGATGTTCCCGTGGCCGGCTATTTGGGGAGCTGGAACTTCAGTATCGACTAATCATTGGCTGATAAGCTCCTCTACTGATGAAAGGCTGGGCGCCAGAGTGAATCCATGACCAAACGAACTTTTGGTGGCACCAGCCGTAAGCGGAAACGCGTTTCCGGTTTCCGTGTTCGCATGCGCTCTCACACTGGGCGTCGCGTGATTCGGACGCGTCGTAAGCGTGGACGTTCACGCTTGGCTGCTTGAGCTTGACCAGCAACGCTTAACCCCCTTGAGGGGTGACGTTTGAACGAATTCGATGGTGCTTCCGACGTCCATGCGATTACGCGGTCACCGCTGTTTTGACCATCTGCATCGCAGGGGTCAGCGCTTCCACTGCTCGTTGATGACCCTTCGTAAAGCCTCGGCGATGCCGAGGCTTCTGCGTAGAGATTGTCGCCCTGTCGAGGAGAAGGGAGCAACGGCGGTGTGTCGATGCGCTGTGGTCGTCAGTAGCAAGGTCAGCAAACGGGCCGTCGTCCGCAATCGGCTCAGACGCCTGCTGCATGACCACTTGCGTGAACATTTTGAGCAGTCGTTTCAGCACGCCAACACTTGGGTTTTGATCAGTCTTAAACCCGGCGCAGAGGCCAAAGATGCCCCTGTCCTGGAAGAATGCGACAGATTGCTCCAACAAGCGGGGTATTAGCCATGCCAACGTCCATCCAAGAAGAGACCTTCTACGAAGGTGGTCCAGCTCGCGGCGACTTGATTTTTAATCTGTTGCTTGGGCTGACACTGATCGGTCTGCCATTTGCGGTTGGAGCGATTGTTCGCGCGGTTTGGTTGCGTTTCAACATCACCACCCGTCGAATTTCGGTCACTGGCGGCTGGATGGGACGGGATCGCAGTCAGGTGGTCTTCAGTCAGGTGCGTGAAGTCCGCAGCGTGTCCCGCGGCTTTGGCGCCTGGGGAGACATGGTTCTTGTCTTGACAGACGGATCACGTCTGGAGCTGCGCTCCGTCCCACGGTTCCGGGAGCTCGAGGCTTTCATCGAAGAGCGCATCCGTGCCCGCCGTGACAATGCGAATGCGAAGGAGGAAGACAACAAGGGCTTCGCGGCCTGAGTTAGGTGTTCGCCTCAAGCGAATTTCCACAGAAGCCCTTGTGCTGTTGCACACTGGCAACAACATTCATCAATCACTCGGAACGCCATTGTGATCGGGTACATCTCCGACAATCTGCTGCTGCCAATCCTGGATTTTTTCTACGGATTGGTTCCAAGCTATGGCCTGGCGATCGTGGCCCTCACGGTGGTGATTCGCCTGGCTTTGTTTCCTCTCAGCGCAGGCTCGATTCGTAGCGCCAGGCGCATGCGCATCGCCCAGCCTGTGATGCAGAAGCGTCAGGCTGAGATCAAGGCCCGCTACGCAAGCGATCCCCAAAAGCAACAAGCCGAACTCGGAAAGTTGATGAAGGAGTTCGGCAGTCCTCTGGCGGGCTGCTTGCCACTGCTCGTTCAGATGCCCATCTTGTTTGCGCTGTTTGCGACGTTGCGGGGATCACCCTTCGCGGATGTGCCTTACACCCTCAATCTCAAGGTGCTTCCCGCTGATCAGATTGCCGCTGTTGAGCCCAAGCCTTTCACCAGCGCCAGCCATTCGATCTTCATTACGGAAACGAATCACGTCCCCATCATCGCGAGCCTTCCCGGCGGCACCAAGATCGGTGCTGGAGACTCCGCCACGATTCAGCTCGAGACGCGCAGTGGACAGAGTTTCCGCGATGTGATTTCGGGTGTTGATAACGGCCAAAGATTCCTTCCCAATTGGACGGTCACCAAGGGAGAGGGCGTTGTCAGCGTGAGTGAGACGGGAACGATTACGGCTCTCACGACCGGCGATGCAACGGTTGAAGGAAAAATCACCGGTTTGGCAGCCCGCAGCGGCTTCTTGTTCATCAAGGCCCTCGGTCAGGTTGGTTTTTACACCGAGGGGGCGATCAATTGGGACATTGCCATCCTGATTGGTGCCTTCGGTCTCAGCCTGTTCGCGTCTCAGCTTCTCTCCGGCATGGGGATGCCCGCCAACCCCCAGCAATCCACGGCTAACAAGATCACTCCAGTGATGATCACGGGGATGTTCCTGTTCTTCCCACTCCCTGCAGGTGTTTTGCTCTACATGGTGATCGCCAATATTTTCCAAGCCCTGCAAACATTCCTGCTCACGCGTGAGGCTCTTCCTGACAACCTTCAGTCGATCCTTGATGATCAAAGGCTCAAGAATTCCCAGCCTGCAGCGGCTTCTGCGGGGGGTGGATCCAGCTCTGGTCGGATGCCCTTCGAGCCCAAAGGCGGAAACAAATGATTCCTGGGCTCGAGCCCGTTCCCCTTCGCGAGCTGCAAGCTCTTGGGTCTGTTCGTAATTGGGAATTCGAGGGCCAACTGGATGAGCTTCCCTCCTTAACCCCCGTTCGCGGCAATCTTCAGGCCGAGCACCGCGGCAACATTCTCGAGGTTTCCGGCTCAGCTCAGACCATCATTTGCTTTTGTTGCGATCGCTGTCTGAAGCAGTTCAACCGTAAGTTGTCCACGCAGGTGAATGAGCTGATCTGGCTTGGCGATCCTGAAGCTGCAGAGGCGATGGCTGAGCAGGGCCTCGATGCGTCTTCAGTGGATGGACTTGTGGAGTGCCTCGATCCAAGGGGCAGCTTTGAACCAGAGCGATGGGTGTTCGAGCAATTGAGTCTTCAAATTCCAGCCGTCAATTTTTGCGGTGATGACTGTTCAGGCATGCCTCAAGCGGCCAACCAAGCGCCCCATGCTTCGCTGTCGGCCGCGGCCGATCCGCGTTGGCAGGCACTGTTGAGCCTGCGCGCTGACGTCGGCGAGGAGTCGGAGGTATCCCGTGACTGAACAGTGGGCCCAAGAACTCGATCTGCTCATTCGCGCCGGAACTCCTCTGATCTGGATTCGCAGCCACGAGGAGGAGCGCGTTGAATCTCTTTTGAGTCAAGCGGCCGAACGCTTGCCAGGCCGGCGACTGGCGTCTTGGGACTTTGTGAGTGGCCTTTCAGGTGTCCTTGGCAGCGAGGGACTCGGAGCTCGTCAGCCGATGGTTGTTCTGCAGTGGTTGCAGGATCTCGATGGCAACAGTCCCACGCTGTTTCTGCTCAAGGATGTGCATCGCTTTTGCGATGACCCGGGCATCGCCCGCATGCTGCGCAATCTCACGAGTTTGTTGCGTGGACGCCCTCATACCCTTGTGCTCGGTTGTGGCAGCTGGACGCCGCCTCCAGATTTAGAAGAAGCCCTCACTCTGCTCGACCTGCCCCTTCCCCAAGAACAGGAGTTGATGACCCTGCTTGGCAATATTTCGAAGGCAACAGGATCGCCCCTCAATAGCGAGGTGCTTGAGGAGCTCACCCATGCCTGCTGTGGATTGAGTGAATCACGGGTGCGTCACGTGGCGGCGAAGGCGTTGGCTCAGCGCGGCGAGCTCGGCCGCCAGGACCTTGCTGATGTGCTGGAGGAGAAGCGCCTCGCCCTGGCGCGTAGCGAAGTGCTGGAGTTCTGTCCTACCGACGCCACCCCCGCCGATATTGGTGGGCTGGAAGCTCTCAAGCAGTGGCTCGAGCAGCGCCACCGTGCCTTCAGTGATGAGGCCAGGCGCTTTGGCTTGCCCCTCCCTCGGGGTGTGCTCTTGGTAGGGCCGCAGGGAACGGGTAAGTCGCTTACGGCGCGAGTGATCGCCCACAGCTGGTCCATGCCCCTCCTGCGTTTGGATGTGGGTCGGCTTTTTGCCGGACTCGTTGGCGCGAGCGAAGCACGCACGCGCGAAATGATTCAAAGGGCTGAAGCGATGGCTCCCTGTGTGCTTTGGATTGATGAAATCGACAAAGGATTTGGCAGTGACGGCCGCAGCGATGGCGGAACCAGTCAGCGGGTCTTGGCCACCGTTCTGACCTGGATGGCGGAGAAAACGTCTCCAGTGTTTGTGGTGGCCACCGCCAATGGAGTGGATCGGCTGCCCGCTGAACTGCTCAGAAAGGGCCGCTTCGATGAGATTTTTCTCCTCGATATGCCCGCTCGCTCTGAACGTCAGAGCATCATGGAATTGCACATTGGTCGCAGACGGCCAGGGCTGCGCCTTCCCGTTGAAACCGTCGTCGACCGGACGGAGGGGTACTCCGGAGCAGAGCTCGAGCAAACGGTGATTGAAGCCATGCACCTGGCCTTTGCTGAAGGCCGTGAATTGGCGGAGTCCGATTTAATTCAAGCTGCGGCTCAATTGGTTCCTTTGTCGCGTACCGCCAAAGAACAATTGGAAGGCCTGAAGCAAT
The DNA here is from genome assembly GCF_014279655.1 of Synechococcus sp. ROS8604. Classification (NCBI taxonomy): domain Bacteria; kingdom Bacillati; phylum Cyanobacteriota; class Cyanophyceae; order Synechococcales; family Synechococcaceae; genus Synechococcus; species Synechococcus sp. ROS8604. The sequence goes on along the minus strand of NZ_CP047946.1, from coordinate 2,098,650 downwards.
GGGCGAGTAGCGGCCGGGCGCGTCCAGCTTCATTGCGACTGGTAACGAACCTTGACAGGGCGTAACGAACCAGGGGCATGGGCCCAGACAAGGTTTGGCGACCTCCGTATGTTTCGTCAATAGCGCCCCTTTGTCCGTGAATCGTTTTTCGGATCTCACCACCCAACTCGCTGCTGCCTGTCTTGGTGCCGGTGTGATTACAACCGTTGCGGTCGCTCAGGGGCAGAATCCGATTACAGCCCTCGGCATCACCTTGTTCTCGGCTGTTGCCGCGGTGATGGTTGGCCAGGTTCTCTAGGAACGTTGATCGTTCGATCTGAACCGAGACGTAGGCTTTTCAGCCTGCCCTCTTCAGAATTTCCGTGCTTGACCAGCGCTTGGTGCGTGACAACCCCGAACTGATTTCCCGTGAGTTGGGACGGAGGGGGATGGATGTTGATCTCACAAGTCTTCAGCTGATTGCACAGCAGCAACGCGATCTCGAGGAGCGTCGCAGCAGCCTTCAAGCCGAGGGCAACCGCATTGGCAAAGAGGTTGGTCAGCGCATTCAAGCCGGGGCCGATCCAAAAGGGACTGAAGTTGCTGAACTTCGCCTGCAAGGCAACCAAATCAAGCAGAAGGTTGCCGTGATCGAGGATGAGGAGAAGCAACTCACGGCACGGTTGCGTGAGGAACTTCTTAGCTACCCGAATCTGCCGTCAGAGGCGTGTCCAGACGGTCGCAGCGAAGACGACAACAAAGAGGTTCGTCGCTGGGGTGATCCCCGGGTTGAAGACGGACTGATTGAGCATTGGCAAATCGCCGAGCAGCTGTCTTTGCTCGACACGGAGCGGTCCGTCCGAATTGCCCAAAGTCGCTTTGTGACCTTGTTTGGGCAAGGCGCTCGGCTGGAGCGAGCGCTCATCAACTTTATGTTGGACTTGCATGCGGGGAAGGGCTACCGCGAGGTGCTTCCTCCGGTTTTGGTCAACAGCGCCAGCCTGATGGGATCAGGGCAACTGCCCAAATTTGCTGAAGAAAGCTTCCGTTGCGCAGAGGATGACCTCTGGTTGACACCCACCGCAGAGGTTCCGCTCACCTCGCTGCATCGCGACGAAATTATTCCTTCGGATCAATTGCCTCTGCGCTACGTGGCCTATAGCCCCTGCTTTCGCAGGGAAGCCGGTAGCTATGGACGGGACACGCGGGGGCTGATTCGCCTGCATCAGTTCAACAAAGTTGAGCTGTATTGGTTTGTCCATCCCGAGCGCTCTGAAGAAGCGCACGCCCAAATCACCGCCGACGCCGAAGCCGTGCTTCAGGCCCTGGAGCTGCCCTATCGCGTGCTTGAGCTCTGTACGGGGGATCTGGGTTTCTCCGCCGCCCGCACCTATGACCTCGAGGTTTGGTTGGCAGGTGCAGGTGCGTTTCGGGAAATCTCCAGCTGCAGTGTCTGTTCCGATTTCCAGGCCCGTCGCTCCTCGATTCGCACGAAAGACGGCAAGACCACACGGTTGGTTCACACGCTCAATGGCAGTGGCCTTGCGATTGGCCGCACCATGGCGGCTCTGCTTGAGAACGGGCAACAGCCAGACGGGAGCGTGAAGCTTCCCCAGGCTTTGGTTCCGTACTTCGGTTGCGATCGTCTCCAGCCAGAATGAATCGAGTAATGGATCCGATATGAACGTTCTGGCAGCACTGTTGGTTCTGGGGCTGCTGATCGTGATCCATGAGGCTGGTCACTTTCTTGCGGCCAGATTTCAGGGCATCCGCGTGAATGGATTTTCGATTGGATTTGGACCTGCCCTATGGAAACTCGAGCGTGGAGGTGTGACCTATGCCTTGCGCGCCCTTCCTCTTGGTGGCTTCGTGTCCTTCCCCGACGATGAGGAAGACAGTCCCATCCCTGCGGATGACCCTGACCTTCTTCGCAACCGCCCGATCCCCCAGAGAGCCCTGGTCATTAGTGCAGGGGTGCTGGCCAATTTGTTGCTGGCTTGGCTCGTTCTCGTCGGCCATACCGCTCTGGCAGGAGTTCCAGGTGATCCTGACCCTGGGGTGATGGTGATGGCTGTTCAGCCGGGTGAACCCGCTGAGAAAGCAGGCTTGCAACCCGGTGATCAAATTTTGAGCATCGAGGGATTGGCCCTGGGTCGTGGAGAGAAGGGCGTGAAAGACGCCGTGAGGCCCGTTCGCGATAACCCCTCTCGAGCCCTTTCCCTTGAGGTGCAGCGAAATGGATCGCTTCGCGTGATTGCGCTCACTCCGGAGGACCATCAAGGCCAAGGACGCATCGGTGCCCAGCTCCAGGCCAACTTCAGTGGATCCACGCGCGCTGTCCATGGCTTGGGTGAAGCGATCGCAAGTGGATCAGAGCAGTTCTCTGGACTGTTGCAACGCACGGTGTCGGGATATGGAGCCTTGTTCACTGATTTTGGAACGACAGCTCCGCAGGTGAGTGGGCCGGTCAAGATCGTGGAGATGGGCGCCCAACTCTCCAGTCAGGGCGGAAGTGGTCTCGCCCTGTTCATGGCGTTGATTTCGATCAACCTCGCGGTGCTCAATGCCCTCCCATTGCCCCTTCTTGATGGAGGACAGTTGGTGTTCATCCTTTTGGAGGGAGTGCGCGGACGGCCGATCCCAGAGCGCTTTCAGCTGATTGTGATGCAATCCAGCTTTTTGCTCGTGGTTGGCTTGAGTGTGCTTTTGATCGTGCGCGATACCAGTCAACTCACGGTTGTTCAGCGCTTGCTTGGTCAATGAACAGATAGAGTGAGAGATCAAGACGTCTGATCTGAACTCGCTGCATGGCCAAGAAGTCGATGATTGCCCGCGATGTGAAGCGGAAAAAGATAGTTGAGCGCTTTTCGGAAAGGCGCGCAGCCCTGATGGCTGCGTTTCATGCGGCTAAGGATCCTATGGAGCGTCTTGAGATCCACCGCAAGATCCAAGGGTTACCTCGTAACAGCGCCCCCAACCGTGTGCGCAATCGCTGCTGGGCCACTGGCAAGCCCCGTGGCGTGTATCGCGATTTTGGTCTGTGCCGTAACCAGCTCCGTGAGCGTGCACACAAGGGTGAACTTCCCGGTGTTGTGAAGTCCAGTTGGTGATTGGAGTTCACTCTCTCCCAATCGATTCGACGAAGAGGTGAGTCATCACCTCTTTTTTTTTGACCTTTTTATGGCGTCGGATCTGTTGGATTTTGTGGATCTAACCGGGTAACCCCAGCAGTGGGTTCCGCTCAAATGTAAGAATCAGAATTGACAGAAAGACATAAACCAACGTGCAAGGTCAGACGCAGTCGATCTCCTTTGACGGTCGGGAGATACGGCTGACCACTGGGCGGTATGCCCCTCAAGCCGGTGGCTCGGTGATGATTGAGTGCGGGGATACCTCCGTATTGGTCACGGCTACACGCTCCACAGGTCGAGACGGAATTGATTTTCTTCCGCTGATCTGTGATTACGAAGAGCGTCTCTACGCAGCAGGCAGGATTCCTGGAAGTTTTATGCGGCGTGAGAGTCGCCCCCCTGAGCGAGCCACGCTGATTTGCCGACTCATCGATCGGCCGATGCGTCCGTTGTTTCCAAGTTGGCTGCGGGATGATTTGCAGATCGTTGCAACCTGCATGTCTCTGGATGAGCGGGTTCCAGCTGATGTCCTCGCCGTGACGGGTGCCTCCATGGCCACTCTGCTGGCAAAGATTCCCTTCTATGGGCCGATGGCCGCTGTTCGCGTCGGTCTGCTCGGTGATGATTTTGTTCTTAATCCCAGCTATCGGGAGATTGAGCGTGGCGATCTAGACCTCGTTGTCGCTGGCACTCCTCAAGGTGTGGTGATGGTGGAAGCCGGCGCGAATCAGCTCCCTGAGGGAGATGTGATTGAAGCGATCGACTTTGGTTATGAAGCCGTCTCTGAGTTGATCAAAGCTCAGCAATCCATCCTGAAAGAGGCTGGGATCGAGCAAGTGATTCCAGAGGCTCCTGAGCAAGACAAAACGCTGCCGGTTTATTTAGAGAAAGCTTGCAGCAAGGCGATTGGTGAGGTGCTCGGCCAGTTCGAGCAGACCAAGGCTGAGCGTGACGAAAAGCTGGATGCCATTCGCAGCACAACGGCGGAAACGATTCAGGGTCTCAAGGACTCTGATCCCGTCCGCGTCGCGGTGAGTGCCAACGGCAAGGCCCTACCGAACAGTTTCAAAGCGCTCACCAAAACCTTGATGCGCCAGCAGATCCTTAAGGACGGCAAACGGGTGGATGGTCGCAACCTTGATCAGGTGCGTCCGATCAGCGCCGCTGCGGGAGTGCTTCCGAAGCGCGTGCATGGCTCAGGTTTATTTCAACGCGGTCTCACCCAGGTGCTGTCGACCGCAACCCTCGGCACCCCAAGTGATGCCCAGGAGATGGATGACCTCAATCCAAGCAACGAAAAAACCTACCTTCACCACTACAACTTCCCGGCTTACTCCGTCGGTGAGACCCGTCCCATGCGCTCTCCTGGACGCCGCGAGATTGGTCACGGTGCCTTGGCTGAGCGCGCCATCGTGCCCGTCCTTCCTGCGAAAGACACCTTCCCCTACGTGGTGCGTGTTGTCAGCGAAGTGTTGAGCTCCAATGGCTCCACGTCGATGGGTTCCGTCTGTGGAAGCACCTTGGCTCTGATGGATGCCGGCGTTCCTCTGAAGGCTCCTGTGAGTGGTGCGGCCATGGGCCTGATTAAGGAGGGTGATGAGGTCAAAATCCTCACTGATATCCAAGGCATTGAAGACTTCCTTGGCGACATGGACTTCAAAGTGGCGGGTACAGATAAGGGGATTACTGCTCTGCAGATGGATATGAAGATCACGGGTCTCCCTGTGAGCACCGTGGCTGATGCGGTGAATCAGGCTCGCCCTGCGCGTCTTCACATCCTCGAAAAGATGATGGAGGCGATTGAAAGCCCACGGGAGGGTCTCTCTCCTCACGCCCCTCGTTTGCTGAGTTTCCGGATTGATCCTGAGTTGATCGGGACTGTGATCGGCCCTGGTGGTCGCACCATCAAGAACATCACGGAGCGAACCAACACCAAGATCGACATCGAGGACAGTGGCATTGTCACCATTGCCTCCCATGACGGTGCTGCGGCAGAGGAAGCTCAGAAGATCATTGAAGGCCTCACCCGCAAGGTGAATGAGGGCGAAGTGTTCACGGGCTCCATTACCCGCATCATTCCGATCGGAGCCTTTGTGGAAATTCTTCCCGGCAAAGAAGGCATGATTCACATCTCACAGCTTTCTGAGGCACGGGTCGAAAAAGTTGAAGATGTGGTGAAGGTGGGAGATGAAGTCACGGTGCGCGTGCGTGAAATTAACAATCGCGGCCATATCAACCTCACCCTGCGTGGCGTTCCTCAGAACGGCGAGTCTCCTCACTCACAACCCGCTCCGACACCCGTAGCGCCCCTCTCCTGAGAGGCGCCCGCCCAGGCTCAGACCTGAAAACCGGGATCAATCACTTCCATGGCCTGTGCCCCTTTCTTACACAAAGTGGCATGGGCTTTTCCATGGCTAGCGATCAAACAGCCTGCCTGGCGAACATCGCCGGTGTTGTAGGTGAGCTCTCTGCCGTCTGCATGGGTGAAGGCACCTCCAGCTGCGAGTAGCACCGCTTCTGGAGCGGCCATATCCCAATCTTTCGGAGCACTTTTCCCAGAGAGGGAAATGTATAAATCGGTTTCGCCGCGAAGGATGGTGGCCACTTTGCAGCCAACACTGCCCACGGCCTTGGAGTCGCCAAGTTCCAGGGCGGTAATCAACTGCTCAAGTCGCTGATCTCTGTGACTGCGGCTTGCCACCAAGATCAGTTCATGGGTGACCTTTCGCTCACTGAAACGAACTGGCGCTCGTTCTCCGGAGCGGTTTTCGCACCATGTCCCCTCACCCACGACACCAATCCAAAGCTCGTCCGCCTCTGGGAGCAGCACCACCCCAAGGACTGGCCGCTGCTGATGCACCAAGGCCAGATGGACGGCGTATTCCCCTGTGCCTTGGAGGAAATCCTTGGTCCCATCGAGTGGGTCCAAAATCCATAGCCAATCCGCCGCCAAGGGTTGCCCCTCCGTCAGTTGTTCTTTGGCTGTTTCCTCACTGAGAAGGGTCCAAGCGGCGCTGGGGAAGGATTGTTTTAAGCCATCCAGGAGCCATTGATTGACGGCAAGATCAGCGGCGGACACAGGGCCCTCTCCACCGTTGTCAACGCTCAGGGCTTTCGAAAAACCGTGGGGAGGCTGTTCTCCACGGGCATAGGCGCGCAGGATGTCTGCTGCTCCCCAGCTGAGGGGGCGAAGAACCTTTAAAACATCTTCTAGGTTGATACCGGCAAGAAGGGTCGGCGAGCTCGGCATCATGGTTTGATCTAGGCGAAGCCATTGTGAAGCAACGCGCTGAACCTGCGGCCGGAGTGCTGTATGTCGTAGGCACTCCGATTGGCCATCTCGGTGACCTGTCTCCTCGAGCGCGTGAGCTGTTGATCGCTGTGGACACGATTGCTTGCGAGGACACGCGGCACAGCGGACAGCTGCTGAGCCGTATCGGTTCAGCAGCAAGGCGGTGTTCCTTCCATCAGCACAACACCCGCACGAGGATTCCCCAACTGTTGCTGGAACTCGAAGAAGGTCGCAGCGTTGCGGTCATCACTGATGCCGGTTTGCCAGGGATTAGTGATCCTGGGCAGGACTTGGTCGCTGCTGCGCGTGCGTCTGGCTGTGAGGTGATTTCTATTCCTGGCCCTTGCGCGGCGACGACGGCTCTGGTGAGCAGCGGGCTTCCTACCGACCGGTTTTGTTTCGAGGGGTTTCTTCCGTCCAAAGGCAGAGAACGCCGGGACCGACTGGCCCTCATCGCAACGGAGCAGCGCACCAGCGTGATTTATGAGGCCCCTCATCGTTTGTGCCAACTGCTGGAAGAGATGTTTGAGCTTTGCGGTGAGGAGCGACCGTTACAAGTGGCTCGAGAACTCACGAAGCGGCATGAGCAACAGGTGGGGCCAACCGTTGGCGCGGCGCGGATGCATTTTCAAGAGCACCCCCCCCAGGGGGAATGCACTGTGGTGTTGGGAGGAGCTCCACCCCTCGAGATCGAAGCCTTAAGCGACACGCAGTGTTGTGAGCAGTTGTTGGCACTCACCGCCGAGGGGATGAGTGCCAAGGATGCGGCCAAGCTGTTGTCCAGTCGGATTGGACGTTCGAAACGAGAGCTTTATGCGTTACTACACGCTGTGAGCGAACCGTCAGACTGATCAAGTCAAAAGCGATTGCGATGCTGATCCGGCTACGACTGCTGCTGTTGAGTTTGGGGAGTGGGCTAACGCTGCTGTTAGTGCTCTGCCTTGGTGCACAAAATCTGAATGATCGCTATCGCCTCAACCTTGGCGTTGGTCGGTCTGCCCCCCTTCCCTCCGGCTTCATTGTTGGCGTCAGCTTGGTGCTCGGAATCATCAGCGGTGGCAGTGTGGCTGCGGTGTTGGCGCCAGCGCCTGATTCAGACCCAGACCGCTGAATCAGGACTTGAGTGAAAAGAGGGATCCCTCAACCACTAAATGCGTGATGCCACGGGCAAGCAGGTAGGACGATGTTTGCTCAAAGACCTGGGTGTCTGGCACTTTGATCACCCGCTGACTTCGGCCGCATTGGCGTTTGGCAGCACGTGGACTTGCATAGAGGCATAAAGCCTGGCGTTGCTGCTCTGAGGGGTCACTCAGGCCCAATTCAGGGAACTCACTGAGTGGCCGAGGATCAAGCTCCACCGTTTTGTCGACAAGCATGTAGACGCTGTCTGGCAAAAGTTCAGAGGCAAAGGGCCGGCAAATCACTTCTTGGGTGGTGACCTGGGGAAGGTCCACCGGGAGCACGGCTATCTCATGGAAAACATTTTCATCGTCCGTGTTGAAGGTCTCGTTGTCGTCGAGATCGGCGCCACCGAAATCTTCGGCATCATCGAGCGCGAGGATTTGGCTCTCACCATCTCCATTGCCATCTTCATCTTCAACAGCATCGCCATCAGCTTCACTCCCCACGCTCTTTTTGCTGCTCTCCGCGTTGGTGCTTGGTGCTGAGTCAGGCGCGCTGCTTTCTGAAGCAGAGATCTCTAAAGCCGTCCCTTTGGCGGCACGCTGGATTTTGAGCTCGGCGTATTCATCAGCGCTCAACAAAGACCGAACGGTGCGACTCACCGTGTTTGCGCTGCATCCGAAGGCTGCCGCGATATGAGCGCTTGTTTCTCCAGCGCGGTACCGCTCCACAATTTCCTGCTTGTGGCTGTCGTTAAGCCGGCTGGGGGCCATCGTCTGTACCGCACAGTTTTCAAGCTTAAGCGGGGTGGTGTACGCCAACTGTCAAAATGGCTTGATGCTCCCTTAGCTCAGCTGGATAGAGCAACTGCCTTCTAAGCAGTCGGTCGCTGGTTCGAATCCAGCAGGGGGCGTTAATCACAGCAAGGGGTTTCAGTGAAAGCTGAGCCCTTTTTTCTTATTTGTTGCTTTGTGTGGCCCAAAGTGTGGCCCAAGTCGTCCTAGTGTTGGTTATTCCCCAAAAGCTGGATGTGCCAGCGGCTTTCAAAGGCTTATTGGCCATGGCACGAGCAACAGCAGCAGAGACCTCCGACCGCATCGACACGCTCCAAGGGCTGATCAAAAGGGATTTCAACTCATCCTTTCGAGTGAGTTGGTCTCACCCCATGGGCAATCTCGCCAAATTGCAGTGATGTGGCAGCAGCAGCCTGATGACGTCAGAAATAAAGAGAAGCTCAACGGTGAAGGCTGGCTGGTCAACAGGCAAGAAGGGATGCTCTCGCAGATCAAGCCCGACACACCAACGCAACATGCTCAGTTCGTTCTGGCGAGCTACTACCACTTGTCAGCACGGCTTGGGCAGCCAATCAGGCAGCAAAGGATGCTTAGGCATCTAGGCATCGAAATGTGGATCAACCTGCAGAAGATCGGTTGGCAACCCTGCTCAGCACCTAACTGACTACCTGTTTGGGGGACACATCAGCAGCGAAGACCACTCGAATGGGGGATTCGGATTCGTTCTGATTCAGCGATTGTGAATACATCGAGGGGCGACCTTCACACAACACCTGAATCAAATGAAACTTTCTGCTTTTGTCGCTATCGCTGCTGTTATCGGTGGTTCATTCTTAATCCCTAATCCTGCTCAGGCTTGGTGGGGTGGGGGACAAGAACCGACATATGAAATGCTTAGAGGTACAACCTACAAATTTCCATCTAAAGATCAGAAAAAAACATACGATTCGCCTGGTTGGGTGTTGTTATCATCATCGCCTGGCACGGATTTAATGAAAAAAATGAAACTCGTTGACTGCAGGCAAAGTCATTGCATTTATTTCACTAAAATGGTTGACCGAAGCAATAAACTTGTTAATGCGCATGAGATTGATTGTAATTCAAAGAAATACCGATGGCGTTCTGTTTATTCCAACAAACCGGAATGGGAACGTTGGTTTGATGTAATACCAGGAGGAGAGGAAGCAGTTGCTTTTAATAAATTCTGCCGCTAATCCTCCGTCGGGAAGCCTGAAGCCATGAAAGCAAGGCTATGAGAAAATTTAACTAATACCAAAAATGTGAACCATGATCAACACAATCAAAAAGGTACTAGGGGGAGTGGGGATAGTTGCAGCTGTGTTATTCGCAAATGAAGCGAATAATTCAAAAATGTGTTCTGAAGGTCAGGCTTTTATGGAGCGAAATCAGATCGCAGCTGAATCATGCCAGGCTGAAATGTATACCAGCACTGCAATCGCGCTTGTGGTGGGCGGTGCTTCTCTGAAGGTGCTATTAGATAAGGAAACTTGGGATTAATTCAGCCGGTTGGACTTAAGCACTCGTCGGGAAGCCTGAAGCCTTATGGCTGAAAGCTATACAAAACCCGAAAGGGAAAAGCAGGGGGCGTTGTGTGTGTCGCTATCGATCTCCCGACTGAATATTCATAATTAATAAGTTGAGTGTCTGCGCAAAGAGAAAGTGTTAGCGAATATGTATTCAATTAACACATCGATCTGACTTTTATGTTTATGTTGACACGACAATCTACTTGATGCAGAAGTTTTTAGCTTCGTCAATGCTCTTGTGGTTATTCATCTCTTTCACTACACAGTTACAGGTCTCGTTCTTCTTGCTCAAGAGCAGCTGTTTACCTGCTTTCAAGTATTCCTTATTCATGGCTTCAGCGCACTTTCCGAAAATAATGTCATCAACCCACTTGCTGGCATGCGCAGGCACAGCAGAGATAGATGCAACAGCCGCAAAGGCGATCACCAGGGATAGTCGAGACATTTATAGAAATTAGCTATTAATTGATAACTCTACACCAGCGCGGATTGTCGATACTCATGGGGTATCCAACAGCCTTCTTTAGACGGGATGAGAGTGATTTTTACTGTAGATGATCACACGAACGAACAGCCGAATGTTCTCTCAATCTGCAAACTAAAAATTTAAGCAGAAATTAGATAAAACAAGCTAGCTAAATTAAGGGTGTCAACTTGGGACATTGCAGCAGACATAGCTGCGGCTTTCTGAAGCGGCGAATGCTTCTAGCAGTTGCCCCAATCCAGTGACTCTAGAAACTCAGATGACGCTGGCTCTACTTCAAGAGTTACTGATGGCGCTAAGGGTTAATGACGCTGATGGCTACAAGGGTTGGCTTGCTCTTGGCATTGAACAGCTTGGAAGAGATGTAGCTGGTGAGGTGGAATCAGACTGGATGGTGCCCCTGTTGGTGGAAGAGGAAAGGGACAGGCTGATGGCTTGGCAGCTAGGCGTGAGTCTGCAGTCCCGTTGGGAAATTATGGAGGTGTTGTACCCATAACGGGTGAGGACTTGGATTAGTTGTATGACGACATCATTTCGACCAAGCTGCCTGATAAGCGCAAGCGTGGCACTGCTGATGAAGCTCTGGCAACCAACGCTAAAGCCTTCTAACCCTGCCCTAACTGTTGGGGGTTTTTCGTTTCTGTATAGATATGCTGCCAATAGAAAGATTGGATTCACTTGTGTAACAGCACGAACAACAGAAACGTTGACGTTGTTGCTATAAAAATAAAGTAGTACCAACTACAAAGAACGTTCACCTCACTTCTGTGAGGCGCAGACTCGCCAGGCCACGGAACGGGGACCTGGATTTCTGAGGAACCTCAAATGACTCTCACCTATCGTGGTAAGCAGTATGTCCAGCACAAAGGTGTTGGTTTTGATGCAACCAAGAAGGCACCATTGACCTATCGCGGCGTGTCATACGCCAAGTAAACCAAGGATTTCACATCAATCAGCTCTCGCTTAACAGCGGGAGTTTTTTATTGCCTACTTAATAGCAGCAAAGCTGAAACTGCCTACTGCAGCGTGCGGCAGCAGCACAAGCAAGGCATCGTTGCCTTATCTATCAGCTCCCCATGCTGCGTCGTATCTCCCTGGGGCTTTTGGCTTCTGCCATCTCTCTTGCTTCCCTGCCTGCCATTGCGCAAGAGGGCAGTGCTGATGATCTTGGTGTGATGAGCATCAGCCTGAAGGATGTGGTCAAGCCCACCTTTGGGTTTCAAGGTGCATTGCAAGGAGCAGGAACACCGAATCAGGCGGGTATTGGCGGGTTCTTGCCACTGTCTGTTGGCGACAACAGCGTCTGGTTTCTTGATGTCCTCGCTAACGCTAATTTCGCTGATTACGAAAACAACAGCAGCATCATCAATACCGATGTGGCTGGTACAACGATCAGCACCTCATCACGGCTTGGTTATCGCTGGCTGAATGGTGACCGCTCTTGGATGTACGGGCTGAATGCTGGCTATGACAGCCGCCCGATGAATACAGGAGGAACCGATACCGGCATCATTGTCAGCGGCACAGAGGAGAGTGCGTTCTTCCAGCAGGTGGCAGTCAATGCAGAAGCGGTCTCCAATGGCTGGAACCTCAACGCTTATGCCTTAATTCCTGTTGGTGATACGGAGCAAGATCTCAACTTCTTTTACCAAGGCGGTGCACTTAACACCTACGGGCTTGATGTTGGTTATTTCATCACGCCTGAGCTGAATGCTTCTGTTGGTTACTACTACCAAAGCGGTGATCTTGGATCTGCTGATGGGTCTGGTGTGCTTGGACGCCTTGCCTATGAAATCAGCAGCGGATTAACAGCAGGAGTGAACATCTCCTACGACGAAGCATTCGACACCAGAGTTTCAGCTGATATTAAAGTTCGCTTTGGTGGTGCAAGTACAACAGCAGCGAAGAAGAAAAAGTGGGAAAATCCAACAATTAATGCATTAACAGCCTCACCCAAGAACAGGGATGTGAGGGTTCACGATGATATCATTTGTGATAAACCAGGGCCCTGTAGAAGGGTTCCATAGCAGCCGGCATGGCCGTGATCTTCGTTTGTGAGGGACACGTGCTCCTGGTCTCTAGGTGTCTCCATCGAGGCTAACTCCCTCCCCTTCCAAATAATTAAAGACTCCTAAAGCCCCTGCGACCACAGGTGCTTTTTATTTCTTCAACCAACACCATAAACCCTTATATCAGCCTTTAATACCTGGCAATAATTAATACTTAGCCAAGCAACGAGCGGAGTTTTTAATGCAGGGGAATGCTTTAAGCAGTTACCCCAAACAAATGACCCTCGACACTCAGATGACGCTGGCTCTGCTGCAAGAGCTACTGATGGCACTCAGGGCTAATGACGCTGATGGCTACAAGTCTTGGCTGGCACTCGGCATTGAACAGCTTGGAAGGGATGTAGCTGCTGAGGTCGAATCGGATTGGATGGTGCCGTTGTTGGTGCTGTATCTCAGCTGGACAAGCTGTGTGGTTTATCTGCTTCGCGTAGATAAGGCTGATGGCTTGGACGCTTGGCGTGAGCTTTTAATCCGTTTGTGAGCGCAGGGCAGCAAAGCTGAAACTGCCTACTGCAGCTCGCAACAGCAGTAAAAGCAAGCCATTCTGCGCTCAATAGATCCTTATCAATGCAGCGTTCACTGCGCCTGTCGTTATCGCTAAGCGGTGTTGCTGCACTGGCACTCTCTAATGGCGCTCTGCTTCCTGCGGCTGCTCAAGAGGCAGGTAGCGCAGAAGACCTCGGGGTGATGGAGATCAACCTTAAGGATGCAGTCAAGTTCAACTGGGGTTTTCAAGGCGCACTACAAGGAGCAGGCACGCCTAACCAAGCAGGTATTGGCGGGTTCTTGCCCCTCGCTGTTGGCGAGAACAGTGTGTTCTTTGCTGATGTGCTGCTCAATGCCAACTTTGCTGATTACGGCGGCAATAGCAGCATCATCAATACCGACGTAGCTGGCACCACGATCAGTACCTCAACGCGATTGGGTTATCGCTGGCTAAATAGCGACCGCAGCTGGATGTATGGCGTTAACGGTGGCTATGACAGCCGCCCGATGAATACAGGTGGAACTGATACAGGCGTGAATGTCAGCGGCACAGAGAAGAGTGCTTTCTTCCAGCAGGTGGCAGTTAATGCAGAAGCAGTCTCTGATAGCTGGAACTTCAATGCCTATGCCTTAGTTCCTGTTGGTGATACAGAGCAACAGCTGAATAGCGTTTATCAAGGCGGCTCGCTTGATACCTACGGGCTTGATATTGGTTATTTCATCACTCCAGCCGTTAATGCTTCTGTTGGTTATTACTACCAAAGCGGTGACCTAGGAGAAGCAGATGGTTCCGGCGTACTCGGACGCTTAGCCTATGAAATGACCAGTGGCGTCACAGCAGGAGTCAATATCTCCTACGACGAAGCATTCGATACAAGAGTTTCAGCTGATCTTAAAGTGCGCTTTGGTGGCCCAAGTACAACAGCAGCGACGAAGAAAAAGTGGGAGAATCCAACAATTAATGCGTTAACAGCATCACCCAAGAACAGGGATGTTCGGGTGCACGACACGAAGTGTTATCCGGGTGCAGTGGATGTGTGTATTTGAATAATGAATTGGATAATGGAGATTCAGTCCGGGAGCGAGTGACACGTGTACTAACTGCACCTCACCGTAAGTTAATGTATTTTAACTGTATTTGTAACATTTTGTTAACATTTGTACTATAGGAGCCGCGAAGGAATATCCAAAGAAGGTGGTCAAGAACTGTGCAAGGCAAAGCCGCAATGAAAAATTGAAGAAAGAAATTAGAGGCTAACTCCCAAAGCTCTTGCAATTGCAAGGGCTTTTTATTTCTTTAATCACTGCCTAATCACGCCTAAATGACATCCGATACCTAGCGCTGATTAATACTTAGACCCATGACGAGCGGGTTTTTATTGCAGCGGGGAATGCTTTATCCAGTTGCCCACAACCAATGACCCTCGACACTCAGATGACTCTTACCCTGCTGCAAGAGCTGATGGCACTCAGGGCTAATGACGCTGATGGGTACAAGTCCTGGCTTGCCCTTGGCATTGAAGAGCTTGGAAGGGATGTAGCTGGTGAGGTCGAGTCCGACTGGATGGTGCCTTTGTTGGTGGAAGAGGAGAGGGACAGGCTGATTGGTTGGCAGCTGGGCGTGAGCCTCTAGTCCTTTTCAGAGCAAATCAGCAAAGCTGAAACTGCCTACTGCAGCGTGCGGCAGCAGCACAAGCAAGGCATCGTTGCCTTATCTATCAGCTCCCCATGCTGCGTCGTATCTCCCTAGGGCTTTTGGCTTCTGCCATTTCCATTGCTTCTCTGCCTGCCATTGCTCAAGAAGATGGCAGTGCTGATGACCTTGGGGTGATGAGCATCAGCCTTAAGGATGTCGTCAAGCCAACTCTTGGGTTTCAAGGTGCATTGCAAGGAGCAGGAACACCGAATCAGGCAGGCATTGGTGGGTTCTTGCCCCTCTCTGTTGGAGACAACAGCGTTTGGTTTCTTGATGTCCTCGCCAACGCTAATTTCGCTGATTACGAGAACAACAGCAGCATTATCAACACCGATGTTGCTGGCACCACGATCAGCACCTCATCAAGGCTTGGTTATCGCTGGCTAAACGGAGACCGCAGCTGGATGTACGGGCTGAATGCTGGTTATGACAGCCGCCCGATGAATACAGGCGGAAGCGATACAGGCATCAATGTCAGCGGCACAGAGGAGAGTGCATTTTTTCAGCAGGTGGCATTCAACGCAGAAGCTGTTTCCAATGATTGGAACTTCAACGCTTATGCCTTAATTCCTATAGGTGATACGGAGCAAGATCTCAACTTCTTTTACCAAGGCGGTGCACTTAACACCTACGGGCTTGATGTTGGTTATTTCATCACTCCAGAGCTGAATGCTTCTGTTGGTTACTACTACCAAAGCGGTGATCTAGGCACAGCTGATGGGTCTGGTGTGCTCGGAAGAGTTGCCTGCGAAATCAGCAGTGGCTTAACAGCAGGAGTGAACGTCTCATACGACGAAGCATTTGAGACCAGAGTTTCAGCTGATCTAAAAGTTCGTTTTGGTGGTGCAGCTACAACAGCACAACGCAAAGAAGTTCAGAATCAACCTGTCATATCTGCATTAACATCATCGCCAGGCAATAGGGACGTGAGGGTGCATGACGTGATAGACGCCAATGGTTGTCAAGGCCCGGATGCCGTAAATGCGGCGCGAGTTCTTGTTGCGATTGCTTGTGACGGCATTTCTATAAATGTTATGGACAAAGCGACCGGCAAGGTTGAAACTTTTGAGCCACGGATCGACAAAGACGGCAAAAAATTACTTCTTACCATAGACGCGGAAGGAAGGAGTAAGTGCGAACGGTTGCGAAGGACGGGGTTTTGCAATATTGATGCGAAGTCTGATGATGGACGTCCTTTTATGATTCCGCAGGGAGGAGATTTGATTAAATAACGATATCCACCAAGCTCCTGACATAACAGGAGCTTTTTGTTTCTTTATTCGCTCTAATAACCGCCCATATCTTTCTTCGATGCTTGGCACTAAATAATGCTTTATCCCGCCACAGTCTGGGTTTTCATGGCAGCGGGGAATGCTTTAAGCAGTTACCCCAAACAAATGACCCTCGACACTCAGATGACGCTGGCTCTGCTGCAAGAGCTACTGATGGCACTCAGGGCTAATGACGCTGATGGCTACAAGTCTTGGCTGGCACTCGGCATTGAACAGCTTGGAAGGGATGTAGCTGCTGAAGTCGAGTCGGACTGGATGGTGCCCCTGTTGGTGGAAGAGGAAAGAGACAGGCTTATGGCTTGGCAGCTGGGTGTGAGCCTCTAGTCCCTTTGTGAGAGCAGAACAGCAAAGCTGAAACTGCCTACTGCAGCTGGCAGCAGCAGCACAAGCAAAGCATCGTTACTGCATCTATTGAACGCCCCATGCTGCGTCGTCTCTCCCTAGGGCTGCTGGCTTCTGCCATCTCTGTTGCTGCCCTACCTGCCATTGCGCAAGAGAAGGGCAGTGCTGATGACCTCGGGGTGATGAGCATCAGCCTCAAGGATGTGGTCAAGCCCACCATTGGTTTTCAAGGGGCACTTCAAGGCGCTGGAACACCGAACCAAGCAGGTATTGGCGGGTTCTTGCCTCTCTCTGTTGGCGACAACAGCGTCTGGTTTCTTGATGTCCTCGCTAACGCCAACTTCGCCGATTACGAAAACAACAGCAGCATCATCAATACCGATGTGGCTGGTACCACGATCAGCACCTCTTCACGGCTTGGGTACCGCTGGCTGAATGGAGATCGCAGCTGGATGTATGGGCTGAATGCTGGTTATGACAGTCGCCCGATGGCTACAGGCGATGCCGATACAGGGGTATCCGTCACAGATAAGAGCAGTGTGTTTTTCCAGCAGCTTGCTGTGAATGCAGAAGCAATCTCAGATAGCTGGAATTTCAATGCCTATGCCTTAGTGCCTGTCGGTGAGAAAGAAGCTCAACTCAACAGCGTTTATCAAGGCGGTTCACTCAACACCTACGGGCTTGATGTGGGTTACTTCATCACTCCAGTGGTGAATGCGTCTGTTGGTTACTACTACCAAAATGGTGACCTAGGAACAGCTGATGGTTCTGGCGTACTCGGACGCTTGGCTTACGAAATGGCAAGTGGCGTCACAGCAGGAGTGAATATCTCCTACGACGAGGCTTTTGATACAAGAGTTTCAGCTGATCTTAAAGTTCGCTTTGGTGGTGCGAAAACAACTGAAAAACGAAAAGAAGTTCAACAACAACCTGTCATCAATGCCTTAACATCAACACCAAGCAACCGAGATGTGAGGGTGCACGATAGTAGTAGTGCTTTTGGCGATGGTTGTCAGCCAACGAAGCGACAAGCCTGTACATTTGAGTAGTGCTTTTCTGTAAAGGTGTAATTGAGATGTAGTGGCAGCTTGTCACTCAACGCCCCTGCGACCACAGGGGTTTTTTATTTCTTCAATCAACACCATAAACCCTTAAATCAGCCTCCAATACCTGGCACCATTGGAATTCAGAAAGCTGCCTTGATGGCTTATTTGGCAGGAGCCAATAAGAATTATTTTGCGTATTCATGACAAATATGCCTCAACTGATTTGCCCTAACTCTATCTATATTTCCTGGTTTAATCACCACAGCTTGAGGATTTGATCGCCATCACGAATGCCATTTGCTCGTCTAAATCTCACCGCGACTTGATGCCAGTCTTCTGGCATTTGATTGAGGCGAATATCAAATGCAAAGGGTAAGTTCTGCTGCCCTGGTGAGACCCGGTTCTTCCTGCTTTGACTGCTTCTGCCTTTTTCAACCAGTCGTTTCAGCATGCTTGAGCCCCAATGGCACTTAGGTGTTCCTTTGGCGTGATGGCGATACTTCTGGCAGAACCGTGCATATCGTCTGGAACAGCCTTTCAGGCTTGATGCCAGTTGCAGAAAGCTGGGGTGCCACTCACTGATGCCATCACATTCCAATCTTCCGTAATGCCCATAATTGGAATAGGGGTCATAAAACCCTTTCCTGATTCCTGCTGCCTTTGGATTGGCGTGGATATACCGCAACGTATTCAGCACTCGCCTGTGGTCTCTAGGCGCAATCACAGTGGCGTAATACCTTGCCTCCCAAAAATGCCCGCAACGTCCAGAAAGACGATTCAGTGCCATCGCTGAGTACCAGCCAACCCAATGCATCAGCTTTGGCAGCTGTGATGCATCATTAGGACGCAGAAGCAGATGCAGGTGATTAGCCATCAGGCACACCGCATACAAGCGATGAGGTACTTTCTGCTTTGCCTTAGCGAGCACAGCAAGAAGCACATCCCTTCTCAAGCCCTTGGCAATCAAGAACTGACGGCTATTGCACCTGAGTGTGATGTGAAAGGAATGACCTGCTGGAAGCTTGCGTTGCGTACGTCCCATTCCATGAACGAACAGGTTCGCTGATTGTGGCTATCAATCTCCCGACTGAATATTCACTAGCCCGGCCACGTGCGGGGTTGTTTATTTCAATAGGGGAATGCTTAAGCAGTTGCTTCTTCCCAATGACTCTCGAAACTCAGATGACGCTGGCTCTGCTGCAAGAGCTGCTGATGGGACTTAGATCATCAAGCGAGCAGTTCAATGGATCATATCTAATTTTCTTCCCAGGTAATAGTGCAACGATATGAATAATTAAAACCTGCTGTTTGTATTTCTTTGCAGGATGTATCTGTAACTGTTGCGCCTTGAGGAATTTTTGACTTCAAGAGGTTGAGCGTGATCTCCTCACTCACTCCACTCCTTGTAAGCGACCGAGTATTGGCTTGTGCTTGTATTCCAAAAAGAAATAATCCAGCAATCAATACAAGGCAGGCTCTCATCGCAATAAATGCAAACATATTACCTCTAAGCCTGTCAGAAGGATTGTGCATTGCTTTGTCAAAAATTTTTAGCAATCCTTAGCAAAGATATTGTCCCTACCGACTTCTCAGGCTTCACTTCAACTCTAAGTATGGTTCAGCTTGTAAAGCGATTAGAGCCCTCTGCATGGCGTTTACTTTTCTACACTTTTCAGAAGATTCTCGCAGTTGGCTTCGGGGAATACTTCAACCAGTTGCCCTAAACCAATGACCCTCAACACACAGATGACGCTGGCTCTACTGCAAGAGCTACTGATGGCACTGAGGGCGAATGACGCTGATGGCTATAAGTCTTGGTTAACCCTCGGCATTGAACAGCTTGGAAGGGATGTAGCTGCTGAAGTCGAGTCGGACTGGATGGTGCCCCTGTTGGTGGAAGAGGAAAGAGACAGGCTTATGGCTTGGCAGCTGGGTGTGAGCCTCTAGTCCCTTTGTGAGAGCAGAACAGCAAAGCTGAAACTGCCTACTGCAGCTGGCAGCAGCAGCACAAGCAAAGCATCGTTACGGCAACTGATTCACGCTCCATGCTGCGTCGTCTCTCCCTGGGGCTGTTGGCTTCTGCCATCTCTCTTTCTGCTCTGCCTGCCATTGCTCAAGAGGACGGCAGTGCTGATGACCTTGGTGTGATGAGCATCAGCCTGAAGGATGTCGTCAAACCAACCCTTGGGTTTCAAGGCGCACTGCAAGGAGCAGGAACAGCAAACCAAGCAGGTATTGGTGGATTCTTGCCTCTTTCTGTTGGCGACAACAGCGTCTGGTTTCTTGATGTCCTCGCTAACGCTAATTTCGCTGATTACGAGAGCTACAGCAGCATTGGACAAACCACTGTTGCTGGCACCACCATCTCGACCTCAACGCGCTTGGGCTACCGCTGGCTCAATGGTGATCGCAGCACGATGTATGGCATCAATGCTGGCTATGACAGCAGGCCGATGGCAACAGGTGCAACAACCAATGGCATCGAAGTCTTTAATTCACAAACACCGTTCTTTCAGCAGGTTGCTGTTAATGCAGAACTACAAAGCAACCAATGGGGTGCCAATATCTATGGATTAATACCGGTTGGGGAATATGGCTATGGCTCAGACAATGTCGCGTTGATTAATAGTAGCTTTGGAGCAGAGCCGTTAACAACTGTCGGCCTTGATGTTAATTACAAAATCAGCAACTCATTGTCTTTATTGGCTGGTTATTACTACCAAACATGTGAGAAAGAGCCAGAAGTATTTGAAGACTATGCTGAAGGATCTGGAGTGAAAACACGGCTCGAATATGACATCAGTAATCAACTACAGGCAGGTGTTGGTTATTCCTATGACGAAAATTTTGAATCCAGGGTGACTGCTGATTTGAAATTACGTTTTGGTGGACCCAAAACAACAGCAATGAGAAAAGAAGTTCGACAACAACCTGTGATTAAGGCATTAACCGCAACGCCAAGCAACCGAGACGTAAGAGTGGGGAATTCGAGAAGATGTTTGCCTTACCTTAGCACTCCAGCAGTTTATAACCTTGCTGTTGATTGCTAGAGATAAGAATCAAAGAGCATAACAGCCGTTCTTCTGTGCCTGTGGCACAACGGCAGGGTCTTTTTATTTCTGTAATTACTTTTAAATGCCATCCAATACCTGGCACGATTGAGCAGATAATAGATAAAAAGAAATCGCTAAAACAAGGGTGTCAGCTATGGATATTGCAGATCGATAGTTAGGTATTTTCTGAAGGGGGAATACTTCAAGCAGCTGCTTTTTTCCCAATGACTCTCGAAACTCAGATGACGCTGGCACTGCTGCATCGCTCTCAGTGATCGACGTTCGGGCAACTGATTGCACTGGCTCCGATCTGTTCAGCCGCATGACACTGACGGGTAACTGACCCGTCACTGCTGCATCAGTTACTCGTCAGCGAAGAGGGTCGGATCCGTTAGTCGCGCTAGTTCCAGGTTCTAATCACCGTTCGTAGGAGCTAGCCGACCTTTTACATATCCATCGACATGACTCTGGACAAAATCACCAACGTCAGCCTTTATCGCGCCCATCTGGTTATTGAAGTTCTGCGCGCTACTGGAGAGAAGGAATTCCCAATGCAGCTAGCTGCAATTTTCTTTTGGGTGGCATCTCACAACGGCTGCCGTCAATCAGATGTGATTGAAGCAGTGAAAATGTCTAAGTCTTCTGTCTCGCGCTGTCTTGATTGGCTTGGACCTGCTCACCGCCTTGAGCATCGAGACGGATTAAAACTGGTCAGAAGAGAAGTTGATCCAGATAATTACCGTGCTTATCGAATTTTTCTCACTCCAAAAGGTGAACAGATGGTGAACCTGATGGAGAAACAAATGACCATGCCCATTAAGCCAAGATGAGCACAACCAAATCCTCAGCGGAGAGGGTCGAATTCGAACCCACGGTGCAGCTCGTCGGGCTCATAACCCGAAGGTCAGCCTCTTGCATCCCTGATTGATCTCGTTAGTTTTGGCTCGTCGGAAGCGTTGCGCTTGGCGCACCACCGGCAGCACAACAATCAAAAAACAGCATGACGACTCCCCTTAAAGCGCAGCGGTATCTCCTGCGTGACGGCAAGTTCATCACCGCTTCAATCCGGCTCGATCCAGATCACGTCTACCGATACGTCTGCCAAAACGGTTCGGTGATCTTTGCTCTGCTCTCAGCTCAGGATGCAAATACAACAACAACAAAGGGCACTTGTAAATATGTAACTCCAAAGATCACCAATGTATTTGATGGTTGATACCTGAACCAACTGAAATGGACGCTGCAGCAATTCAACGCCTTGTTCCTGAACTATTCAGGGTCACCGCAGCACTTGAAGCTGCAGCACCTGGCCGCCACTTCACCCCTGATGGACACCTAGTAGGCAGCATCGGTGAGGTAATTGCAGCCGCTCGAAACGGTCTGACATTGACCACAGCCAGCAACAAAGGCATTGACGCTCACGACGCCAACGGCACCAGCGTGGAAATTAAAGCGACCACTGGCAGTCGTGGAGTGGCTCTTCGCGGGATGGAACCAACAGCTGAGAGGTTGATCGTTCTACAGATTGACAAGACTGGAGAAGCAACAGAGATCTATTCAGGTGCGGCATCACCGGTATGGGAAGCCGCTGGGGCAATGCAATCAAACGGACAGAGGTTCATTAGCCTCAACCGACTTCGAGAACTCCAGCCCTAAGCGGCTTTCGGATCAACCCAACTGGCACACCTGCTTGAGTCTCAGATTTTTGGACACGAGCCAAGGTCAAATTGGACAGGAATCGCCGCATCAGTCTCACGCGATGAGACGGGCAAACACCACCGCGACAAGACCAACTGGCACATCAAGCGGTTGCGTCACTGTGGAGTCAGCAGTCACTCGTGCTTGTCCAGACGGTTGCGTACATTCGGGTCTAATCCCAAAGCCCCTGCAACAATCGCGAACAAAACAGAGGCAAGGTCTTTACTATGCTCAACGAATGATAAATAAACACCAAGAGACGCAATACCAAAAATAAGAGAATACCTAGGAAGATCTTTGTAAAAGAACCGATGCTTACCTAATTTTATCTGTCTATCTGTATCAGCCTCAAGCAAGGCTGATACATCACTTACGTTATTGATAACATCAGATCTAGATTCAAGGATACTCATCAATTTAACAGATTCTGTTTCATAAGAATCACTAGAGCTAGGCAAGAATTATCTCCTTTTTCGTTTTCTTCAAATCATTTACTATCAAAACCTTATTATCGGCATCCGACATCGCCTCTAAATATAAAGCCAAAGCCTTTCTAACCGTTTCACTTTGAAACTCCTGGCTTTGACTAGAAAGCCTTTTTAAATTCTCAATAGTTTGTGAATTGACCCTGACTTGAACAGTTTGATTCTTAGGCATGGGTATTTCTCTGAATGAACAGGAGTAGTCCTGCTAATACCAAAAGCAAAGGCGCCAGCAGTCCCTGTCCTGAGCTTGTACTGTACTACAAATGTAATGCACTTTCGAGCATCTAATCCATAAGAAAAACTAACTCGCGCGCGAAGAGGCAGTTAAAAGCGGGATTTCGCCACGAGATATCGCGGAATATGTGAGTGCCCTAGGGGGGTAGGCGTTTGAGATGCAACGTCAAAACGTCCCGCTGCAACGCGTCGATCTGTAGCTGCAACCGGGCGATGGATGCTTCCGGTGATCCGTCTTCGAGTGAGCCGGCCAGGCCCAGGGCCAACCATTCACGAACGAGCGCGGACAACGTGATCCGGCGTTCGCGGGCGAGTGCATGCAGCCGGCTGAGCTGGTCGGGTTCCAACTCAACGCCTAGGCACCTGCCGGAGCGATTACGTGAGCTCATCACCGTCCTCCATCACAAAGGGGAGTTGAGAGGGTGGGGTGGTGTCGTGAGCGCCAGAGATCAGAGTGCCAGCCGCTCCGGCTCCTGGCTTCGGAGCTTCAGCAGGAGAAGTCCGAACAGATCGTTTTTTGCTTTTTTTTCGCTCTGCCTCTAACACCCCCGGGTCACTGGTCTCGGCGGTCTCACCCAGTGATGCCAAGGGGTTTGGTGAGACCTTTTCTGTCCCGTCAAACGGGACACTGGTCCCGGTCGCGGGTGCAGGGAGGAAGGTGGGACCACTGAGACCATGTGACACCACGCAACGGGCCACCTCAGACCCGTTGGTATGACTGGGTGGGTCCACTGAGACCACCCTAATGTGACCCTTACACGAGGCATAAGTGTTTTCTGACCCGGAACTGACGGTCTGAATCTCTTCCTCGCTCGCAAGAGTCCTCAGCGCACGTTCCACCCGCCGGCAGTCCTTGTTTCTGCCTCTGTTCGTCCATTCGATGTCGAGGGCTTCGCAGACTTGCCTGCGCGTTAGCCACTGACCCTCCAAGGCATCGACGACAGCGAGTACCTCCTGTTGCAGGTCTGAAAGCTGTTCACGTTGCTTGACCTCCTGTTGCTGCTTCTTCCATTCGCCTTGATCACACACCCGTTTGAATCGACCAGGACCGTCGCGACTGATCACTAGGTCGAATCCTTCGCCAGATCGTGCTTCGCGTACTAGGCGCCGCTCAGGTGCTTGTTTGTCGGCTTGCCCTTTGCTGTCGACGTAATGCATCGTCAAGACGGTGTTGGCCGCGCCTGCGATTGCGTTGTGGCCGCTTAGTGCTTCAACTCCCACCAGGTCGACGGCCTTGTTGCAGTGGTGGATAAGCAGGAGCGTTCCTCCTGCATCTGTGACGGCTTGCTTTAGGTCGTAGAGCACTACGCCGCTTTCAGGGTCGTTCTCGCCGTGTTGCAGGCATCTGCTGATCGATCTCAGGCTGTCAATGATCACTAGCGCGCCGGGGTTTGAGCTGATCGCCATGAGCAGCTGATCGATGTCGCGTTCACACAGCCGGAAGTGCTTCGACCATGTGAGACGTGGGTGTTCCCAGAGGTTGAGCGACTCCAACATTTCGGCGGTGTCGCCGTCTGATTGATCGTCCGTGCAAAGGATCACTGATGCTGGCTTCGCTGGCTTTTGCATGTCGAAACAGCTTTGCCCCTCCAGAACTGCCGCTGCAAATGCCATCGCTAATCGCGTCTTGCCGACCTTGGGACGACCGCCAAGGATCGTCAGATCACCAGCAGGCAGCACGCCGGGCAGCAACCAGCGGATCACAGGCTTGGCCATGGCTTGGCGGTCTGCCACCGTCAGCATCCGAAAGTTTTGGCCCTGTTCCTCGACCTTTGCTTCAAGCACACGTTGGGAGATCTCAGCGCGGTTGAGATAGGACGCAAGCCCCAGATCCTTTGCTGCTTTTAGGAGCCGCGCACGGCGCCTCAGGCTGTTGCGTTCTCTCTTGGCTTGAATCTCCACGCAACGTTCAAAACACACCATTGCTTTGGAGTGCGATAGATGCTTTTGAGGGTTTCGTTTCGGCTTGCGTTTGGCGTTTGTTGCCGGCTTGCTGCTGGCCTCAACTGTTTGGGGCTGGCTCCTGCTCAGGCTAAAACCGTTCTCTTTTGCGACCGCCCAAAAACTCGCAGCGTTGCGGGTGGTGGTGCTGGCCAGTACCTGCCGCGCAGCCTGTGGTGTCGGCCAACAGCTCCCCAGCAGGCTTAAGGCTTCAGCGTCTGGGCTTGCTGCTCCTGCATCCCTCAGCGCAGCAGCACACCCGCAGAGTGCATTTCTGTCTCGTTCGTAGGTGCCTTGCCCTCCGGCCCTGCGTGGGATGTGTCTGGCTGCATCTCGGATTTCTTCGATCGGGCGGGGCGTGTGGGTGGTTGATGGCCGGTCAACCGCGGTGAACAGATCGCCTAGTGGGGCGACTTGAACGGGTGGCAGGCATGCCTCGATCTCAGCAGCTGTTATGAGCTGGCCTGATGCGGCATAAATCCTGCACCGGCCTGTGATCTTGCCGGTCTCTTTGCTGAAGTACGGGCAACCGGGGAGCCGCATGACCCGTGAGGGGTTCTTGCATGTTTTGTCGCCGTTGCAATGCGTGATCAGCCGCGTCTGAAGTTCCTTCCACCTTGTCGGGGCTAGTGGCTCTTCAAGCGTCCAATAGGCATGCAGCGACTTCCCGCCTGTTGCCACCATCACAGTGGGCTCAGGCAGACCCGATGCCTTCCAGCGGCTGGCTTGCTCTTTAAGTGATGCGCCGTCGTCCCACTCGACAAAGAATGCAACGCATGAATCGATGTCGGCGTCTTTGATTCCCCCGCCTTTGGCTGGGGGGCGGCTGGTCTCACCGATGACCATGTAGACGTTGAACCCGGCTTCGACCTTGTCTTGAATCCACCCCTCGCTAAACCCTGCGTCCCCTCCAGGGGTTCGGATCTTTAGTGGGTCGATAGCCCTTAGCCAGGTGTCGTCAAGGTCTTTGCTTAGTAGCCATGTGAACTGATCGACTTCATCGATTTTCAACCCAGAAAAATCGTCAGATCCTTCTGCTGTTTTGAACTCATTGCCACCAATTACAGGCTGCAGTCGGTCGCTGTTGCTGAGCGGTTCGAGCCGATGAAAATTTTCCGCGGTGGTCATGGCTACCTCCGCTTTGGGCCGCAGATTGGGCCACAGCAGCCCCGTAGGGCTATCTCGATGTCAGTCTCCGCAGAGGGTTTGGGTTGTTTGCACGACTGCTCAAGTGGCAGTCGCTCGCCTAAATTGGGCTCATCTTTGGCAAGTAGTGAGCGCCACGCAGATTGTGTGGGGCTCATTTTTATGCCTCCACCTGTTCGCGGATGACCTCAGCGGCTTTGCGGTGGATCATTCCCCGCCAGGCGAGCTTGGCGCGCACACTTTGCACCTCCCAGAGGTACGCGGAGTTGCTGCTGAATCCCACCTGGTAGTGAATACCTTCCTCAAGGACATCGTCGCGTAGGCGTTTCAGGGTTCGTTCAGATACACCGCAGGCGATCGCAGCCTGTGGCGTTCGAAGCCATTGCTCTTGCATCGTTTTGAAGTCATCGAGAACTTCTGTGCTCAGCTCTTCAAACCGTCGCCGATTTGATTCGCAGGCTCTTTATCCCGTAGGGAGAGGCAGAGAAATACCCGGAGACACCTATCCGCGTAGCGATCACCAGACACGGGACCTGGCGAAGACTCAAAAGAGCCGATAGTTCAATCCGATATGACTCTTCTAGGACATGTCATCTCAGACTGCAACATTTTTGCTCCGTCTCCTTGATGCTTTGTCCTAGTAAATGTCGGCAAGTTGAAGGGCTTCATTGTAGGTTTTACCTGCCTGAATGAGCTCCTTCTGATCTACCCAACTGGAGTAATACTTCAGATGAGTTTCGACACTGTGACCCATAAAGGCTGCCGCCTGACTGTAATGAAGAGGACGAGCGGAATATTTATGAGCCCGCCATGCCCAACCGTGACGCAATCCATACGGCTTCAATCCTGGAGTCCGCTTAACTAATTCCTGCCAGGGTTTATATCGCTGAAGGATTTGGGCGAACGCTGCGCCCACCTCCCGGTAGCTGTTCCGTTGGGGCACCAATTCAATCTGGTTTTGCACGGGTTTGGGCAAGCCGATTTGTCCAGAACGGAACAACTGAGCAATCCTGCGAGCTTCGCCGGGCTGACCCTTTAGATCGAGCCCCAGAGCGAGGCGCTCCCCCTTCTCCTGCGCGCTATTCAGGGTGCGGAGGTCCCGTTTCAGCTCGCCGCCAACATAAACGTCGCCACTTTCATCAATGTCGAGCAGGCAGATTTCGCCCTCGCGCAGGCCGTAGAAACCGAGCATCGCCGTCATTAACCACAGCTGCTCCTTGTGGTCTTCGAGCATCCTCTCCAAGAGCCAGCTGAAGTCCTCCGGCATGACCGGGATGGTCGGCTGTTTTTTCTTTCCGGTGGTGGGAGAGCTGCCCACCAGGTTCTGACGCTTGGCCGTAGACAACGGCATCCAACGCGCCGGGAAGCCCAGGTCGTCGCAACAGAACAACAGAAAGGCGCTCACATCCTGCAGCTGGCGTTTCCGACCCTGACCACCGGGAGGGCAATCCGCGAAATGCAGCGCGGCGTAGCGACGCATCAAACCTGGCCCGTCGGTGACCTTGGGCTTACTGTCCATGACCTCTTGAATACGCCGCAATCGGGTCCGGAGATCGCTGAGGGTGCTGCTGCGCCGGTTCGAGCGTGACTCTAAAAATCGATCGCAGGCAGTCTCCCAGTTCACCTTTTTGGTGGCCCTGGTGGTGCCGGTGCTGTGGACAGAGAGTTCCTCGCGGTTAGCTAGAGCGACCTCCCAGTCCATGCCGTTCTGCAGGTATTCCCGGAGCTGGGCCACCGCCTCCAGCATCTCCCCAACGTTTTTGCTGGCCCAGATGATTTCGAGCTTGGTGCTGCGCCTGCTGCGGTCTTCCAGGATCTGAACAAGCTGGGCCCGGCCACGACTCTCCCTGAGGCTCCAGCCTTTGCCGTTCACCGCTTTCAGGCTGTGGCGGAGAGCCTGTTCCCAGTCTGCGACTGCTTTTTTCTTTCGCTTCGCCACTGTGGCCCAAATGCTCGGGTGTGGCCCAAAGTGTGGCCCAAATGGCCATTACATGCCATGACACGCGTGAACAATGTGTGGCCCAGATCCCGATAGCTTCAGCTGTGATCTACGTTCTGGCCAGTAATTTCAGTTACTTAGGAGAATCGCCTGACTGTATGACTCACTGCCTTCTAAGCAGTCGGTCGCTGGTTCGAATCCAGCAGGGGGCGTTATGGCTTGAGGGGATTCAGCAAACGCTGAGTCCCTTTTTTATTGCGAAGCGCGGTGTGAAGCATTTCCCTCTGGCTGGTTTTGGGCGATGCGATCTTGACGCCTTCTTTGGTCACAATCTCGACGACCTTGTTCATGTCATCCCAGCCAGGTTTGCCGATCATGACCTAACGACAGAAATCGCGATTAGGCGTTGGCGCATGAACCGTACCGGCTTTCACTAAATGAGGTTTAGTTTTCCCTCTAAAACCGCATAGTTTTCATTTCAGTCGTGGCCATCGGTCTGGTCTGCCGTTAGGCGAAGGGTGATTGAATCACCAAGCACGTTCTAAGCAGTCCGCCAAGCGCTTCTCCCTGAGTCAGCCGTAGTTGGCTTGGCGAATCATCTCAAAATCGATCCCCACAACTTTCGTTAGAACGAAGTAAAGACCCCATGCTGCGACGTTGGCTCCGATGACCCAGGCAAAAGTCGTTCGTCTGGCCTTTCTGCTGTCTTCGTCCATGCGTCAATGTTTCTTGATCTTGAGGCTACGGAAGGAGGGGACTCCATGTTGAGTTTTCCCTGGGTTGGGCACATGCGGAAGCGCTGATTGACACCCACAAGGTTGATGGCCTGCGCAAGCCGATCCGGTCTTGGCCGCAAAGATAAATGGAAGTGACGTTTAGACGCTTCCATTCATAAAGCTATCTCTGCTTCAACAAATGCACTCAAAAAGTACGAGTTTGGCATCACATAGAGGATGCTTGGCTTCCGCCTTAATGTCCGATCAGGCTGCAGCTTGGCATGTTGATCAATCCATGAGCGGCCTTGCGTGTGTCGTCCATTGGCTGAAGCACGGTGCTTAGCGTTTCGGTATCACGGATTGCTTCAAGAATTAGGATGTTTCCAAAAAATACGATTTGTAAGTTCCAGGACTCGAAGCCAGGGAGAGTGAAGTTCATGGAAGCGAGATGGGTTCGATGGATGACCATCTCTCGAATCCATGGCTTCTGTGATGACAGGTATCCAGCTCTGCTGTGATGTTGCTCACGTTGCTTTTCATCCTTTCACCCATGTCAATGTCGATGCGAGTGTCTTCTGTTGTATGAAATGCCTCTTGCTGCTTGTTTCGCTGATGGGAACATCAGCCCTGGCTCAGAATTTTCAAACGATTGATCGCGTTGATGGTTGGTTGATTGAGCGCAAGGTGGATCGTGAACAAAATCATGTTTGCCGTGCATCGTTGCCTGGTGGTGGATCGTGGTTCTCTGCCCGGGTTCGTCTGGATCTCAATGACGCACTCGTGGTTCCAAAAGGATTGACCACACCCAATACGGCATCGGTTGATTCGGCGCGTAAGGCGCTGCATCTGTGCCGATCCAGTCTTCTCTACTTCTAAGCAGATCTGCGCTGAATGAACTGGGGGCTTCGTGGGGGCTGGGTGCTCTGAAAGCGCTGTATTGGTTCTCAGGATTTCCCAAAGATCTTCTCCAGAGCATGACGTTCGTTTTGGAGTGAATTGGCTCCCCTTGGTTTTGAATCGCCCATGGGTCTTGGCTGCCGTGGACGATTTAAAAAGACCTTGCTGAGCCACCAAACCTGAAGGCTAAGAAACAGGACAGCCACCAGCCCCAGTGCAATTGCGCCCTGCATTAGTAGTGCTTGCCCCGGTTCTCAATGGCATCCCGTTTAAAGCACTCCAACTCCTCAGGCGTATGAAGCGGAGGCTTCTGCGTTTTGCCTGTCAGTCGCTTAAGAAGCCGTAGGAGACGTTTCATTTCGTCAGTTTGGCTCGGGCCTTGCAGATGGGGTTTGTGCTGATCTCGACTTGCAGTGTTTCACCACTGCGGTTCCACAGAGCAGGGTCAAGGTTATGTCTCAAGACAGGCGCTTGAAACGTGGGCCGTTACCCCATGGACCAAGCCAGAGATAGCGCTCTGTCACCTGTTTGAGAGTGCCCCATTTCTGGCGAACAGTGGTGCCGCGGATCGTCAGCACGTCGTCTTGAAAATCCAGCTCCAACAGCGTTCCCATCAGAAGCTTCGGCATCGGTTCCGCATCAATGACCCTGGTCACCAGTCCAACCCACCAGCCAGATAGCTCCAAAATCATCTTGAATGCCAGGCTCCAACTGGACCTTGGCGTACTGGCTGGGGCTCTCCTCATGAATTTGGCAAGCCACTGTCTTGCTGTAGCGGCGTACAACATCCTGTGCACTTAGCCCTGGCTCGTTGGCCATCACCACTCGCATTGGAGAGATGGCAGAAAGCACAGCTGCCAAGATCGCAGTCTTGGTTCCCATCAACGAGCAGCAACAGCTTTCTCTATGTAGCAATCATTCTCAGGGCTGTTCCAGGACAGAGTTGGCGCGTGCAGCTTGCCTCTAGGGCGCGTACAAAGCCAACGTCTTATTGGTTTCCTTCTTTATTCCGTCTAGCCCTGGTTTTATTGCAAAGGTTGCTTGTTTAAAGATGTGCTTATCAGCTAACAATCATAGCTGGAAGGAAAATGTCCCTGAGGTTCTCCACTCGTCGATCGAAATTGAGCTGATGGGGCATTTAGTCACAGGAACCAATGGCACGTTTGGAGCCGCTGTTTAGGAACAGGAAATGCCGAAGGACTATTAAAAAGTGGTAAAAACTTTGTTGACATTAAGTTGCCACGCTATGGTAGTTAAAATGGATGTAATTATGGATCTCCGTACGGCAGGAGTAGTTATCCAGATCCTTAAATTGATGGCTGTGTCGGACGGGAATATGGCACCTGAGGAGCAGGAGCTCTTGGAATCTCTTAGTAAGCGTTATCTCAAAGAAGCCGCCATTCCGTCTTGGGCTGCAGCCTTCAGCCATCCCAATGATTTGGAGGTCTTGGCGGAGGAGATCCCTGAAGAATGTAGAGCTCTCACGGCAAAATTGTCCTACATGGTGATTGCCTCCTCTCGGGATGCTTACCAATTCACTGTTAACTCCGATGAGCAAAAGGCTTTTGCCCGTCTTTGTGACGCTCTTGCCCTTGATCAAGACACCCAGAACGAGCTGATTGTGGAGGCGAAAAATGAGCTCGCTAAACGTCCGGGCCTATGGGAAGTCCTGTCTTCGAGTTTTTCTTCTCCATTCAGAATGGGCGATTCCCCAGGCCCATAAAGATCGCGATGGATTGTGTCCAGGCCTTCTTTCATTCAGCGGCTGCCCTGCCTTAGCCCTTCCCCCAGATTGACTCTCGGTGTCACCAGGGTTTTCATGACGCCAGGTGTGCGGAGACTCTCCTCCTGTTGAAGCCGTGCTGCATCTGCTGGGGAGGTAGCCGCGACGACTCTCAAATGGCGATCGACGGACAAGAGGACAATCGGCTAGGTGGTCCAGTCTGCCAGGCGAAATCCAGAAAGCGAGGCTTTCTCAGGTGCAAATGCCTCGCTGTGGAGGGGCGTGAAGCCTGCAGGGCGGCGACGGAGGCTGAACCATTTTTATTTCGCTATAGATAAATAGAAGTATTGCGCTGGCGCCTAAAAATGTTCACTGTTAAGCGTTTTTCATGAAATTGAGTAAACAGGTCGCTCATAATGACCAGATTGATAGTTTTCTAAATATTGGAGCTTCAGATTCCCTTTAGATTCTTTGGAGCGTTGCTGGTGGGTTCCTCCCTCCTTTCTATGGCAAGTTCGAAAAAAGAGTTGGCACTGCTTGGAAGCACGTTCCTTTTTGGTTATGGGGCCTTAGAGCTTGCGCTGCGTTTCGGTGGTTACTAAGACCACCCTCCAGCCCCAATGTCTTCACGCGTTGACTGGGATCTCTTTTGTCGAGACCCCCTGATTCGTTCAATAGCGTCTGTAAGAACTAGCTAAAAGGCGAAGCCGACTAGCTCGCGACTGACTGTGTGGCGGCTGCATTCTTCTTGCTGAAAGATGTTGCCGACTAGAATCAAAGGAAAAGAATCCGTGAATAAAGCTGCCGCGCTCCCCCTTCTTTTTCTTTTTGCTCAGCCGCTGAGCGCGCATGCGACAGAGTTATACGGTCAGGAATTTTTTCAAAGTCCTCCCAGAAATATTTCGATCCACAATTCATATTCCAACGCCTATCAGAGGTCCTATCCCGTTATCTCATTGGAGCTACCCGCAGATGCTGGGGCGAATCTCAAAAGAATTGCCTTGTCGCAAATTAATGGCACTGAGAAGTGGAAATGGCGAGGTAAGGATCTCTCTGTTTATTCTGGCTTTTATGATATGCGTAAGCGTGGAGAAAAGGGTCTTGCAAGTCTCCAGTCCCATGATGAGAGTGGAATCACTGAGATCATCTTCAGCCCTTCCATTAAGCCTGGTCAGATTGTTAGTGTTGTGATCCCAAGTATTAATCCCAGGCAGGGAGTTTACGAGTGGTCGGCAAGTTTTTATCCCGAATCTCCTTCCCTACCGCCCTCGCAAACGCTTGGCCCGGTCCTGCGTTTGGACATTTATAGAGCAAACATTCGCTTCTAATCGTAATGGCAGTTGATTCCTTTGATGGAGTGCTGTTTCTTTTGCAAAATCTGCTAGCGGTTGGATTGGTATGGGGCTGGCTGGGAATTTCAGGGAGTCTGCCCTTGTTTCTAAAAGGATTCAATATGGTTTAGGCGTGGCCTAACCAAGAGCTTTTATGACTTCTAGTCGAATCACACAGCTCCTTTTGGCGGCTCTGGTTATTACGCAAGTGCCCAATTGCATCAGTTTCATTCAGGCTCTCAATCGCTATGAGTCGCCTGAGGCTGCGCTTAGGGCTTGCAATCAATGGGCGGAGAGTGCCGGTCAATACACCGTGAAGAGAACAGGGATTTGGACCAGTTACGCGCAGTCTCCAGTGCGCTTGTGCCGTAAGGAGGGCGATCACTACGTTGGATCTGAGATTCCTCTGGATGGAGCCAAGAAGATTGGCCAACGCCCTGATGACCCCAAAGGTTTTCTGTTTGACAGTGTCCCTAAAGCCGAGGATTCAGGGAAGCGTTGGGGTTTTAGGCGCAACAAGTGGTCAATCACCATTCCTCTTTGAAGTAACGATCCCGTTGCACACCAGAAACCCAAGGTCTGGCAGGGCTTGGGAAGGGCTTGACCAGCCGATGCAGATGCCCTAGAACGCGAGCAGTGGTTCAGGTGTACTAGTGAGTGTTGATCACCCTCTCCAGGGCAAGAGTCCGTTTGCGAGCCAGGATATTCCCGCATTTTTGAGCGTTAGTTCTGGTGACTTTGTCATCGTGCAGGCGGAGAGGCGGGTGGCTCGAAAGGTCGATGAGAATTGGTGGATGGGACAGGTGGTGTTCTGTGAGGGGGGAGCTAGGGATCCGATGGTGAACACAATGTTTCAAGTTTCAGATGTCGATGATGGCGTGATTCATTGGGTGAACGGTGATGAGGTCACGCACATTGTCCGATCACTGGATGGTCTGCAGCTGATGGCATAAATCACGAGTTTTTGATGGTAAGGGCCTTGCGGATCCCTTTCTTAAGCAAGAGGCTTCACTCTAGTTTGAGATTTTATTGGCAATAGTCGATGACCAATTGAGTGGTGCTATCCGTTGTGGAGATGAGTAAACGAGGCGGTCATTAAAGGTGTGAATAGTTTTCTCTCTAGGCCTTCTTTCTTGGAATTTTATTGCTTTTCCTCAAGGTTGAGCTGAATCCCCTTCTTTGCATGCTGTCAGGGTCAGTCCTTGAGGCCCCAGGTTTCTTGCAGGTCCACCAGCTGTTGATTGGCAACGCTGAAATAGTCGATGGCGAGTAAGTCCTGCTTGCATTCCCGTCCGCGCCGCAGGGCGTGGGCGACTCGCTCCGGCGTGCCCGCGCTAGAGATTTGGTGCGGATGGCTGCCGGCGACGACACTGTCAAAGAGTCCTCCCTCGTACATCGCCATCACGCCTAAAAACCAGAGCGTTGAGCCCGGGACGCTGCTGCTGGCAGCTCCAAATGCGGCGTTCTCTACCTCTCCGATGACATCCACGTTGTATCCACCCAGGACGTGAAGCCAATCGTGATGCGCAAGGGCGGCATTGGCACCGCCGAGCTCCCCAGGGGTGGTGAAGCCATGGCTCTGATAGTGCTGCCAAACAGCAGCTCCTAAAGTGCCTGCGGGTAGCTGGGCAAGGGAGCGCCATTGAGCGGCCAGCTCGGGATCTTCCTTCACCGTGAAGGTCCATGCTTGCGACCCATGCTTCTCGAGGAGTCCTTCAAATTCGGCTTTTTGCAGGTCCTCTTCTCCCATCCAGAACAGCCGATAAAAATCACTCTGGGCTTGAGCCCTGGCTTGGGTGGCCACATCTCGGGCCAAGACAAGGGATCGATCGTGGACGTTGAGTTGCTCTGCCCAGTGTTCCAACGACCGCTCCAGTTCGGCTGGGATGGGATTGACCATCATTTCTGTCAGGACGATCAGCTCGATCAGCTCTTGCCGCTGTAAGGGGTCTGGAAAAATCACTCCGGCTTCTGCCACGCTCAGGCCGCGGATTTGTTCGAAGTTGATCTCCACGTCCAGAAGCTCACGGAAGATCAAAGACAGGAAGTGGGGCTGGAACGCTGAACACCAACCACTGGGGAGTCGCATGGCACCGACAACAGCGGCTGCAAGTTCTTCGGCTTGTGCGATGGAGGTATGAGGGAGAAACATGCTGCCGAAATTCCCTGTTGGTTCGCTACTTTGACTGGAGAGGGAAGAGCACTCGGGAATGGAACAGGGAAAACAAGCTGAGATCTGATTCCGGTGCATGAAGCCCCTTGGCTCGCATGCGTGCGCTTCCTAGATATCGAGCCCTTGAATCCATGAATGCTGGATCGCTAGGTGTGTTTGGATCACCAGCTGAAGCTCTAATTTGCTCGAAAGCATGGCCAGAACATCAGAGATTGACGGATGTCTTGAAGGGCTTTGGGATTGAAGCCTGTTTGGCTGATTGCGCAGGATGGGGCTGTTTCTGATTCGCCTCAATACGGCTTGATTAATGCAATGATTCCAGATTGAACACGGTCAACGCAGCTTTGCCATCCGGTCGACGCTAGAGCCGATGATCTCAACAACGAACGCTTCCATGCCGTCGTGATCGATGCCAGGATTGAGTCGAAAGAGGAACGCATTCACCCAGGCCGTTTCTTTGTTGTTGATTTCATGGCCCCGGTCAACAAATCCTGGCTTTTGCCGAAAGAGATGCAGTAGCACCTCCAGCACATCTTGGGATGAGAGATTTTCGGGATCGATAAAAGGTAAGTTCTCCCTAACTTCCATCAATGAAATCGAGGCCGAATAGTCGAAGTCTTTTGATATCACTTCAGATGGAGAGGCGTCGATTCTTGAAGATCGTAGCGATCGCTCCCTCTCAGCCAACACTGGAGCTCGATGGCTGGATCGCCAACCAGCACTACTTTGTGTTGAGGACCTTCCAACCTAAGTAGCCGGTTCCTCCAAGGACAATGATGGGAAGGATGGCTTTGATGAATCCCAAAGCCACCCAAACCACCAAGAGCCCTGCGCCGATCCTGAGACCGGTGTTCTTCACCATCGCTTGGCTTTCGTCAGTCATCGTTTCCCATTTTGGTAATGACATGTCTGCATCTGCTGTGTCTTCCCTTTATGCCCCAATCTTTGCTTGGTGTCATGTTTTTTGCGCGAATCGGCGTGAAAGTCACTGATGTTCAGCGCTGGCGCTAGGCAAGATCAGGTCGGGTCAATGCATTAAATGAAATACAAATCAATTATGTTGTAGGCCTTGTGAATCAAGACGTTTAAAGATAGGGATTGATGTTAAAAGTGGTAAGTCAATGGAAACCAGTGGATGGTGACCGGGAAATGGAAAAGGATGATCTCATGTGATTTGCTTCGCTACATCGATAGCGTGGTTGGGAGAACCTGTCGTAGCGATACTAACTAGTAAAGAAAGATTGATTGAAGGATTGGAGTAGCATTTGCTGCTGGTTACCCAGCCGCTCGATTAAAGCCAAAATGAGAACTTGTCTGTGCTTCTATCTCTTGACGCATTCGCGAAATAGCTTCTCTTGCGAAAGCCTTTTCATTTTCTTGGGCTGTGATGATGGCTTTGGTGATTTCACGTAGTTTGCCGATGTCGTCGCAAGCGTCAATGTCTCTGAAAGCCGCTTCGAGCTGAAACTTTTGTTCAATCGACAAGCGATGATTGGTCATTGGCTCGATAAGTCTTTGAAAAATCTATTGGGTTTTGTTCCTTAACGGTTGTTCGGTTAGAGGTACGGTTTGAAGGTTTCACTCCTAACTGTTTCAACGGTGCTTCGGCCTGTTCACCATCAAAGTGGATTTCGACGTTGAGAGGGTGGCTTAGGGTCGTTAGCAGCGACATCAACATCCGCACCTTGCGAAGAGACTCGGACTGATATGAATTTTGAGCTCAACGGGACAACGATCCATCTCGATCGTCCTAGTGATCGAGCTGTTGTTCAACGCGTTGCAATTCATATGCAGCGTCGCATTCTTGAAGATGATTGGAGGCCCTATGCCTCGAAGCCTGAGGCCTTGCGTGCTTGGGCCAAACTCGGAGGAATTCGCTTGAAAGTGCTTCAAGCCTTGGATTTGGTCGAGTAGGTGATTGGCCATGGGCATGATTCATGGCTTCCTAGTGGATATCTCATCCTTTGCTCAGTTAACACCATCAAAGAGCGAGATGATAAAAAAAACGGAGAGAAGCCATGATTTGTCCTCGTTATGGATCGTCTACCTGTGGTCCCAAATGTTGCTTAGCAACAGCAGAAGTCTTTTCTATGTACACGCAGAGTGAACCTGGCTTTATGAGCTTTTGTCCAGTTGCTTCCCGCTTGAGTGAGTGGATCGTGGATGACAAGTCTTGGAGGCCTGCAGCCATCAAAACCTGATGATGGCTGAAATCTTCACTTCAGGTACGCCATTTCCAACCTCGTCGGTTTTGGTTCTGATGGCAATGCGCATCCGGGAGGGGCGGCCTCTCCGTTTCTGGTTGCTTTTTCGTTTCCGTTTCACGACAAATCTTGATGTCAGAGCTTGGCTTGAGCCATACCAAGGGCATCGAGGATTTCTGATGAGCCCAAACTTGATTCAAGCTGCTGGTATCGGCAGTTTTCTAGCGGCTATTTCTGCCGTGTTTATAACGGCCGTGTTTGTCGTTGGCTGAGGGCAGAGGCCTGCTCGCTCCCCCTGCCTGTGCAGCCTTACGGCATCGGCCTGTGGCTGCTCACGCTTGCGTTGCGCTGTCATCGTTGAAATGCATTGAGATTGTGCTTTCTAGGGTTAGTCAGCTCGATCCTTGCTTTACAGTCAACATGATGACGACTGACCTCCATGACTTGGGAATACACGCAATTGCGTTTTGTTCCGAAAGGAAAGTCGTGGACTGGAGAAATTGAAGAGCTTTGGCTTGATGAAAAGCAGCTGATTTCGCGAAGGAACCCACAGCATGATGTCACTTTGGTGGGACTGATGAATGAGCTTGGACAGCAGGGGTGGGAATTGATTACCTATGCGCAGCCATTCACGGGTTACCACGGCGGTTGTTATACATTTAAGCGTCAAACATGATTGTTAGTCGCATCTGATTCGGGTCAATCATCCATGATCTGATTGAGCTTGTGTTTGCGCTTGAGTGTGGCAGTACGTCGCCTAAAATGCGTTGAATTTGCTTTGAATATCGGGCTGAATCGTTGATTTCAGTCGCTTTTTAGCCCCCGATAGGTAAGTATTGGACTATTTTTTGTTGTTTGTTCGCTTGCTGGCTGGCAATCTGCTCGCGTTTGTTAATGGGATAATGGCCCTTCGGGTCGATGCCCCATGACGTCATGGCACAACATTGCCCGGTGGTCATTGCTTGTGGTTGTAGGCGCTCTCCCAGGGCCTGCTCTCGCCTTGGAGTCGGTGAGGTATCGCTGCGGACCGCTTGGTGAGGTGAGTGTTGATCGTTCCACGGAACATCCAACAGAGGCGGTCGTTGTTTATGGGAATCAACGTTGGCCAGGCACCCTGAGTGGTGGATCGATGACATTTTTTAGCCCCACCCGTCAAACGCCTGAGAGCCCTTGGATGAACTTTGGCCGCAACGGCGTTTGGCTCTACACCAATTACGTTGGAACTGCCGGTTGGAGTCAG
Source organism: Synechococcus sp. ROS8604 (assembly GCF_014279655.1). Lineage (NCBI taxonomy): Bacteria > Bacillati > Cyanobacteriota > Cyanophyceae > Synechococcales > Synechococcaceae > Synechococcus > Synechococcus sp. ROS8604. The sequence goes on along the minus strand of NZ_CP047946.1, from coordinate 2,060,590 downwards.
TTTTGGGCAGAGGATGCCTCAACTACCGGCGCAATCATTCAGACTTCCTTGAATCGAGTTGTGTGATGCTGAGTTTGTAAACGGTGTACCGCGTGGTTGCGCAATCAGTGTCCAACAGAAAAGCTTTCGCTTGATGTCAATGCGCTGGTCTTGTTGACCAACCGTTTCTAATTTCAGGACAGTGAGCGTCTGGATTGGCGTTTGATGCCTTCTCCCAAGCCGAGACGCATCGTGCCGAGTCGTTCGTTAGAGCGATTTGTCGGCAGATGGTTGGTTGCTATTCCCGTGGCTTTAGCTCCGGCCTGGCTTTCTGCAGAATTGTTCCGCCTTCCAGCTGGAAGGGTGTGTGCAGCCATGAATCGGTCGTTGCAAGAGCAAGTTTCAGGCCCTGAGGCAACGCGCTTGCAACAGAACTGTCGTGAGGCCATTGATGAGAGTGTCAATTTTTGGCTTCTCTGGTTGATTTGGGCCCTTTTGATTCGGGCGAGCTATCGCTACTGGCCCTTATTGGTGGCGATGGTGGTTGAAGGTGAAAAACATGACTTCTAGCTCACTTCTTTAGGCTTTTCATCTTTTGATTCGTAGATGTGATGGATGAGGCTTTTTAAACGTCTTCAAATATGTTGTCTCGATGCAAGCTTGGGTTCAGAGTTGACCCTTTGAGAACACTTTTGGCCAGTTCGCTTCTCTGAGGCATCGCTTTTTTTTACTTAAATGGCCATCGCAACCCCTCTATGGCAGTTTTATTCGCTATTGGGTATGTGAGCTCTCGAGCATTCAGGCCTTCCTCGCCTATGAATCGATTACCTTTGGAATTGATCTGATGCCCAAAGGCTCTTCCCCTACATCCTCTGCCTATGGGATGTCCTGGAATGTCGCTCCACTCTAGAAGCATGACGAACAGCACCCCCACGATCCTGATCTGGGTCAACCAATACAAGAAATACCAGCAGCTGATCGAGCTGGGGCTCAGTGATGAAGCCTCTGGCGTGAAAAGAGAAATTGATGAGGCGCTCCCCCTCATTGACTTGACCTGGAAAGACTTAGAACAAGCTGCATCCGATGAGCCCATTCCCTAATTTTGCACCCTGCTTGAGCAGCGAGCTTTAGGGCTTCACTGCTTCACTGCTTTCCATGAAGTTCTCTGAACTCTTCGAGTTTATCGAGATCTTTTTGTTCATCCACGCTGTAGTCAGTAAGGATCAGAGCTTTCCCAATCGTCCCAAGGGCATATTCAATACGGTCGAGATTTTTTCGTCCCTCATCATCAGAACGAGCGGCTCGAATCACCGTAGGCTTCAGTTGATCAGCAAGTTTTTCCATCTCATTGGCGATGAAGAGCGCTTGATCAAGTGGTGTTGTCATGGAGAGCCTGAAAGCCTGCGTGAGTAAGTTTTTTGATTATAAATTAGACTTGCTTGGGCTTTGATGTGAATTCTTTGTTAATTCTTCGGTGAAAATAATATTGACTCAATGTCTTGAGGCTCATTGTTGAATCGCCCACGGGCTTGTGCGTCGTAGATCCTGGACCTGCCGACTGTTTTTAGGTCTTTGGGCCCGCAACTCTGCTTTTGAGCGCCAAAAGCACCCGAGATGCTGTGAGTTTGTTTGTTCAGACTGCCACGATCGCTCGCCGTGAGTAAGTTGAGCAAAGACCTGTTCGGAACAGCAGCACAGCACTATGGCGTCATATTCATTTGATGTGGTTTCTGATTTTGACCGCCAGGAGCTGGTCAATACTCTGGATCAAGTCCGCCGGGATGTTGGAAATCGCTATGACCTTAAGGACTCGGGTACTGAGATTGATCTAGCCGAAACGGAAGTGGTTATCACAACAGCCAGTGATATGACATTGCAGGCTGTGGAGGATATCTTGAGAACTAAAGCGACGAAACGCGATCTTTCTTTAAAGATTTTTGACTTCCAAACCCCTGAAGCAGTGGGTGGGAATCGCGTCAAGCAGGTCATTCAATTGCGAAAGGGGCTGAGTCAAGAGTTGGCGAAAAAGCTGAGCAAAATGGTTCGCGATGAATTGAAGAAGGTCACGGTTGCCATTCAAGGGGAAAGTCTTCGTATTACTGGTAAGAGCAAGGACGACCTTCAAGCAGCCATCCAACTCGTGAAAAGCAAGGAGGAAGAATTAGATGTTCCGCTTCAATTTGAGAATTACCGCTAAATGGAAAGTTCCTAGTCTTGATCTTTCCGTTGAAGGTCTTATGGCTAGTGATTGATGCTGGCAGGTCTTAAGGGGCTGTTCGTCACTCAGTAGCGTTAGAAGAGTTGGGTTCCAAGTTGCAATGAAAAGCTGTTGTCAACTTTTGGTGACGTGAGAGAGTTATAGATAAGTTGTCCATTTAGGGATGTGAATAGTTTTTTGTCCCCCAAGGGGTAGATTTTGATGGTTCCTGAGAAATTGTTGCTCGGAGAAAACCCATCGACGTAGGCATTCGTGAATTGATTGCTGAGAGAGAGGTTGAAGTAGTTGTTAGGAAGCCAGTCGAAACTGATTCGAGCACTGCTTGCTGGGTAAGTTTTTCCGCAGTATTTGTCAGCTGTGCAGAATCTTCCTCCCCAAAGGCTCTGGGCCGAAGGTCCTGCCGATACATTGAGAGTTGTGGTGTCAGTTTTGATCAGGTCATACCCGAGTCCAATTGAATTAATGAGATTATTCTGGCCGACCTGATTCAGCATGTCGTACTCATAGGTATTGGATGCATAAGTACTCAGTTTCCCTGAAAAAGTATATGAATAACGCAAGTCCATCTGTCCTTGGTTGGTGTCTGTTGAGCCCTCCTTTTGATTGGCGCTTCTTGTAATTCCGTACTCTGTATTGGCTTTGAAGGAGAGAAGATTCCTTTCGTCCTTATATTGTGTGATCAGTTGAAATGTGCTGTCGAGGTCGTAATCACGATCTGTATTTGTGCCTGTCATTCCAGCTGAAAGACTTCCTGTCCAGTGCTTTTTTTTCGGTTTGGCTTTTAAAGCTGTCGATTTAATTTCAAGCTTGCCTAAACTTGGGTGGTCAATCACAGTCACGGTATCAGTGCTCTCACTCTTGACTAATGTCCCTTGAATTTTGTCGCCATTGCTAAGGGTTAGCGTGATTGTTTCTGCAAAGACATTGCGTGTGCTGCTATCAAGCAGCAGCAGCGCGGTTGCATTGAAGGCTATGGGGAGCCACGCTGCTCGTTTTAATATGGGGAGAAGACTTGTTGTTTGTATTTTCATGCGATCTTAAATAGAGAAGTTGATTTGGGCTCCTGTTGCCCATATCGTTGGCAGAGATCCTATCCCAGAAGGGTTGATAATCAACTGCATGAGTGGCTGTATTTGCAGGCGATCAGAGATTTGAATCTTGTAGTTGAGTTCAATCACTCCTTCATAGCTTTGGTTAGGAGTAATGCTTTGGCTGAATCCGTTTTTGTTCACGCCTAGGGGCACATCCAAGGGCCTGCCAGGGAAGATCCCTTGGCTGAGCAGTCCCCCGGCTACATAGCTGATTAAGGGGTTGTTGTTTGGGTTCAAACTGAGACTACTGGAGATCCAGATTCGGTTGTCGTTTCCAATGGGTAGGGATAATGGCCATGTGATCGTTCCGTAAATGCCATGATTGCTGCCATCGCCTAAGTTTGTGCTTTGCGTTACATCTAGGTCGGTTGTTGCTGAATAACCGCCTAGTTGAATGAGTGGATCTGGCAGGTTTTGTTCTGATTCTTTCGCGTTTTTCTGTTGGGAATCGATCCATGGATTCATCGACCATTGGAAGATTTGAAGATCACCTTTGAGCTTTGGCGTTAACGGCTTGACACCTAGTGAGGCAGCAATTTGATGTGTCTTGTTAAGTTGTAGTACGCGTAATCGAAGCTCCCGAGTTGTTCGTGTGCCATCCTAGTTGTGCTCCTAGGGCGACAAGTGGAGTGATTGGAAGGCCAATGATCGATACGTTGTAAGGTGTGTTTAAGGTGTGATTTGTGTAGTAATCAAGAGATGGTATCTCCATTACATTGTTTTCGATCGAAATCATTCCAGCATTCATGCTCCAGTCGATTTTGTTTTCGCCCTCTAGTCGTTCCAAGGATGCCTGTGTAATCCAGGTGCCAGTGGGAACCACCAGGCTTTGAAGGGGATAGTCCGTCCCTAGCTGTTCATTGAGTTTTGGATTGCCTGTGAACTGATTCAGTTCCAGCTGGATTTGCCAATGATCGAAGCCTGTCCAGCTGCTTCGATGTTTGTCCAGGCCAGTGCCGAGGGTGAGTCCTGCCGCAACTTGTTGCATCCAACTGCTGGCTGAAGGCTCCAGTCCTCCTGCAATTCCCACCACCGGTTGGGCCGTTAAATCCAGAGTTAAATCAACCCAAGCAGGTGGTTGAGATGTTTCCGTTTCGTTTGCGTGTGCTTCAGTCATCAAAAGACCAAAGCTCAGCATCGCATTCGCGATACCTAGAGCCGTGATCTTCACTTGATTCAGGCGATTGCAGCGAAGCTTTCTCGGAATGCCTTGATGGTCGCGTCGATGTCTACATCGGAGTGAGCAAGCGACGTGAACCCCGCTTCAAACGCCGACGGTGCAAGGTAAGCACCGCGTTCCAGCATCGCTCGGTGCAGCTGTCCAAACCGAACGGAATCGGTTGTTTTCGCTTCTTCGAAATTGCGAACTGGACCTTCACAGAGGAAGAAACCAAACATGGCGCCAACGCTGCCCCCGGTGATCGGAAGCCCTGCCTCACGGCCCGCGTCGAGGATTCCTTGAATCAAGCGTTCCGTTGTGGCAGTCAGTTTCTCGTAACTTCCTGGCTGCTTGAGCAACTCGAGTGTTTTGATTCCAGCCGTCATCGCTAATGGATTGCCGCTCAGCGTCCCTGCTTGATACATAGGACCAGCTGGAGCCACCATCTCCATGATGTCTTTGCGGCCGCCATAGGCTCCTACGGGCAAACCTCCTCCAATCACTTTCCCCATCGTCGTGAGATCAGGAGTCACTCCAAAATGAGCTTGGGCCCCGCCGTAGCTGATACGGAAACCAGTCATCACTTCATCGAAGACCAGAAGTGCGCCGTTTTCTTTGGTGAGTTCTCGCAACCCCTCCAAAAATCCTGGCTCAGGTTGGATGAACCCAGCATTGCCAACAATTGGCTCAAGAATCACGCCAGCAATGGCGTCGGGGTTCTCAGCGAAGAGCTGTTTGACCGATTCCAAATCGTTGTAGGGAGCGGTTAGCGTGTTGGCAGTGGTGCTCCGTGGTACTCCGGGGGAATCGGGTAGGCCGAGCGTTGCCACACCAGAACCAGCTTTGACGAGGAACATGTCCGCATGGCCGTGGTAGCAGCCCTCGAACTTGATGATCTTGTCGCGCCCAGTGAACGCGCGAATCAAGCGCAGCATCGACATGCAGGCCTCGGTGCCGCTGTTCACAAAGCGCACCATTTCCACGCTGGGGACGGCTTCAATCACCATCTCGGCCAGGGTGTTTTCTAAGGCGCAGGGAGCACCAAAACTTGTGCCTTTCTCAATGGCCTCTTGAAGTGCACTGATGACCTCTGGATGGGCATGACCGCAGATGGCTGGCCCCCAGCTGCCGATGTAATCCACATATTTATTGCCATCGACATCCCAGGCGTAAGGGCCTTTGACCCGATCGAACACGATGGGCTGCCCGCCGACCGACTTGAAGGCGCGCACCGGAGAGCTCACGCCACCAGGCATCAGAGCCTTGGCAGCACTAAAAATGGCCTGGGAGTGGCTGGTGTTCAGATTGGAAGCAGTCACGGGGACGGGAGCCAAAGGGCAATTGCAAACCGTGCAACATCTTGACCCAAGATTGGCCCAATGTGTTTTTTCTGTAGTTGAAGCCTAAAAATTGATGACAAAGATGCCTAGGTTGCTCAAGTTCGGCACGTCATCCGTGAATTACGACTGGCCAGCGCTTGAGCGGGAGTTGAGAGGGTTCCTTCCTTCGAAATCAGTCGTCGCAAGGCGCCAGGAATTGTTGTCTTACGACTGTGACGGTCTCACCATGGATCGGCACATGCCGAGGCTTGCGGTCTTGCCAGAAACGGCCGATCAGGTGGCCAAAATCTTGGTGTGTTGCCATCGCCATGGCATTCCTTTTGTGGCTCGAGGGAGCGGCACTGGGCTTTCAGGTGGTGCGCTGGTTGAGCAGGAAGCGCTTCTGGTAGTGACCAGTCGGATGCGCCGCATTCTCGACATTGATCTCGACAATCAGACGATCACGGTGGAGCCCGGTGTGATCAACAGTTGGGTGAGTCGTGCGGTTGTTGGTGATGGCTTTTATTACGCGCCAGATCCCTCCAGTCAGGTGGTGTGCAGCATCGGCGGCAATGTGGCCGAAAATTCTGGTGGCGTGCATTGCTTGAAGTACGGCGTCACCAGCAACCATGTGCTCGCCTTGGATGTTGTGCTGCCGGATGGCACACCCACACGCCTTGGCAGCGCGTTGTGCGATGCGGCTGAACTGGATCTGCGGGGCGTGTTTATTGGGAGTGAGGGCACGCTTGGAATTGCTACGGCGATCACGCTTCGCTTGCTGCATGCTCCGGATGCTGTAGCGGTGTTGCTCGCAGATTTCTCTTCCATGCAGGCGGCTGGAGAGGCTGTGCGCTTGATCACGCGCGCTGGGGTGTTGCCGGCTGGGTTGGAAATCATGGACCAGACCTGCATCAAGGCGGTAAATGAAGCGTTTGGAGAAGAGGAGTATCCGCCGGAGGCTGGAGCGGTTTTATTGATTGAGCTGGACGGCCAGGAACCAGAGGTCAAGCAAGCTGTCACGGTCACCACAGCCCTTTGTCGAGAGGCTGGGGCCGGCGCTATTCGGGAAGCCTGGAGTGAAGAGGATCGGGCCCGTCTATGGAAAGGGCGTAAAAGTGCTATTTCAGCGCTTGGCAGGCAATGCCCTAGCTATTACCTCCAGGACGGTGTGGTCCCGCGTACGGCTCTGCCGAGGGTTCTCAAGGCCATTGATCAGCTCAGTGCGGAGCACGGATTGGTGGTGGCGAATGTGTTTCATGCCGGTGATGGCAACCTGCATCCGCTGATCTTGTATCGGGCTTCAGAGCAGGGTGTGAATGAACGGGTGAAAGCACTTGGAGGCGCGATCATGAACCTTTGCCTGGAGGTCGGCGGCAGCATCAGTGGTGAGCACGGCGTTGGCAGCGATAAACGCTGCTTTCTCGACCAAATGTTCAGCGCTGAAGACCTGGACAGCATGCAATGGGTTCGGCTGGCTTTTGATCCGCTTGGCCGTGCCAATCCCGGAAAAATTTTTCCGACTCCACAGACCTGTGGCGAGTCGATGCGACGGTCCGTGCAATTGCAGACAGAAGGACGATCGCTTCCTGAAGAAGCCATTGTCTACTGAAATCAGTCCTCAACCTCTTCGTCGTCCTCCAAGTCCCAGGCCAGGTCAACAATCACAGGTGCATGGTCGCTGGGTTGGAGCCGTCCGCGTTCTTGCTTATCGATCGAACAGCTTCGTGCGACGTCCCGAAGGGTTTCATCGAGATAGACGTGATCGATTCGCCAGCCACGGTCTCGGTCCCAAGCACCACTGCGGTAATCCCACCAGCTCCAATGGCCGCTGTTCGGCTCAAACAGACGAAAGGCGTCATGGAGATCGGGGCCTAAGGCTGCATGTAACGCGTTGCGTTCGCGATCGGAGGCCATGATCCCCCCGGATAAGCGATCGGGATCAGGGAGATCTCGTGCTTCAAGCCCGATGTTGAAATCTCCCACCACGCAGAGCGGTTCATCTCTGGTTTGGATGGCCTTTAGGTAGCGCTCCAGACAGGACAGCCAGGTGAGTTTGTAGCTGTATTTGTCCGATTTGAGACTCGATCCATTTGGGACGTACAAATTCACCACGCGAACGCCATCGATCAGAGCGCTGATCACGCGTTTTTGAGCACCAAGTTCCTCGGCTTCGCTGTCGTCCACAAGTTCTGCGCTGAAGCCCATGCGCACATCGTCCAGAGGGGTGCGACTGATCAGCGCAACGCCGTTGTAGGCCTTCTGTCCATGAATTTGAACTTGATAGCCCCTCTCGAGAAAAGGCCCTAGCGGGAATTGAGGATCATCCACCTTGGTTTCCTGCAATGCCAGCAGGTCTGCTTCCGAGCGCTCAAGCCAATTCAGAACATGATCCAGTCGGGTTCGCACGGAATTGACATTCCAGCTGGCGATTTGCACGGATGATGCGGCTTCTGATGGTGACCCTTAGCATCAGGCCGTTATCTGGGAGTTGAGAACGTGCCATCGCTAACCCCGTTCCGACCCCATCTGCTTGGGCTCATCAGTGCGATTTCGCTGGTCACTTGCGTGGACGGTTTGGCTCAGGAAAGCCCGATGAGTAGCGGCTATCAGTCTCCCCAGCAGCGTGACGTGTTCCAGACCGTGCCCGGCCAGAAAAACCAGGAGTCGGTGCTTGATGCCACCAACCCCATGGAATTGATGAATCGGTTGCGCAGGGCGAATGCCATGAATGACGCCACACCGCCTGCCGATGCCATTGATGCGGCTCTTAGGGCTCTGGAGTCGTCCCAGCCCGCGCCTTAGTCGGAGAGGTGGTTGGGGGCAGCACGCTTGCACGATGTTTTGCCGTGCTGTCCTCACTGTTTCGGAAGGAATCAAGTTGCCAGCGCACGGCTAACTGATCGATGGTTTGCTTGTTCTCTTCGCTGCCAGACAGTCTGTTTCGGGCACTGAGCAGGACCTGTTGCGATTGCTGATTCTGTCCCTTGTCTCGATGGAGAAGGGCGAGGGCAAGCAAAGGCTGCATGCTCTTGGGAGACTCTGTGGCGATCAGGCGATAGGTGGCCATGGCTGCCTCGTCTTGTCCGGAGAGACGTTGCAGATCCGCCAGGCGCAATCCAAGCAAGAGTCTTTGACCTTTGGGGGTTTGCTGGAAACGATCGCTTGTCTGTTTCAACGCGGCGGCCTGACGCTTTGTTCCCACCTCCAACAGCAGTTGGAGGTTTTGGACCTCTGGCCGATTGGGCCACAGGGCTTGAAGGGTGATGAGCTCGCGCCTTGCGCCATCGCGATCCCCTCCTTGGAGCTTCCTTTGGGCCAGGAGCAAGCGCCAACGCCAATCGCGTGGATGGGAGAGGGCGAGTCGCTCCAGCCTTTGCTCTGGCTCCAGGGCCTGCGGCGCCTTGTCTTTTCGCGCCTTGGCTTTTGGCGCCTTCGTCTGCTGGTTCCCCGTTGGATTTTGATTGAGTGACTGGGCTACAAACCAGCCTGTGATCAGGGCCAAAGGAAGTCCCAACCCCATCAACCATCGATTTCGAACCGCCTGTTGTCGGTTAGCGCCGGCCAATCTGCATGGGGAGTGCTGGGACCACTCTGAATCGAATCCCTCGAGCTGGCTAGAGTCACTGCAGGCAAATGGAAGCCACTGACAGCAATGCGCGACCATCCGATTTCCCCGGTTACAGAACCCCTCCAGTACCGGGCGATCGGTGTTGTTAGGGGTATCTACCGACCGGAATCCGAGGATCAATTGACCCGGGGAGTCTTGATTGATTCCGATGGCAATGAATTAGAGACTGTCGTTCTTGGCAGGATGCTGACCCTTATGCGTCGTCATCTCGACATGAAAACGCCCCACCTTTGGGTGGTGTACCCCCGCTGCCGTGAGTCTGAGCAGCTGCATCTTCAAATCGCAGGAATTTGGGAGCCAAGCACGCTGGCGACAGCGGAAACCCCGGATGCCGAGGCCTCCGAGGCCCAGGACGCGTTGGATCAACTGCCCGAAGGCGACGATTTTTTCTCGATTCGCGGCGAATTGATTTTCACCAAGCCAGAAGCCAATCAGCTTGTGGTCAAGGTGCGGCAGCTGCCTCGCGCTGACGGATTCCGCCCGTTGCCGTTCAAAGTTCAGCTCACTGGAGAGCTGCCCCTCGAGCTCCTAAGACATTTCGTCAGCTTGGATGTGCGCCGTCAAGGACAGCTCCTCGCCGTAGAGGCTGTGGAAGTGATTGCACCGATGCCGACGCGAGGCGGAAAAGGACGGGAGGGATCCCGTAAGGGAGGTGCTCGTTCCCGACCTGCCAAGACCTGATGCCCTCTTCCCCCACCTTCAACACCACGGCCGGTATCGCGGTGGCCAGTGCCACAGGGTTGGCTGTGTTCGGACCGTTGATCGGACTGTCGCCGGCTTGGATTGCTCTCGGCTTGGGAGGGGCCCTATTGGGCCTCACCGTGGATGCCGCTCAGTTGAATGGGATGGGAGGTCACCTGTTGGCGGAATCCCTGCCCGGGGGACGCAACAGATTGCGCAGAGTCGCGTTTCACGAGGCAGGTCACTGGTTGGTGGCTCAAGAGGAAAATCTTGAGGTCAAGAGGGTTCTTGTCGGAACCCGTGGCTGCCTGAAGGCGGGGTTGCGCTGCAACGGTGTCACTGAATTTGCACTGCCCGATCGGGCCCGGTTGTCTCTGGAAGACTTGCGTCGCTGGAGCCGCGTCCTTCAGGCCGGGATGGCTGCAGAGACATTGCTCGAGGGCCCCCCTCAAGGCGGTGAAGATGACAGGGCTTTATTGGGACGCATCTGGGGCGTGTCAGGACAAGATGTCGACACGGCTCAGCGCGAGCAACGACGGGCCCGTCGGGAGGTGGAGCAGCTTCTGCGTTCGCGGCGCACTGAGATTGAATCAATCGCCGACAGGTTGCTGGACGGTATGCCACCAGAGCCAGCATGAGTGCGCTGGTCATTGATTGTCCAACGGGGCTTGCCGGGGACATGTTGTTGTCGGCACTCCTGGATTTAGGAGTGCCGGAGTCGGTTGTGCATCAGCCCTTGCAGGCGCTTGGCCTCGCAAAGGCCTATGCACTCAACGTGGAGGAAGCGAAGAGTGGTGGCTTGCGTGGTCTTCGGCTCACGGTGAGGAGCGAGGAATCCAATCCACCCCATCGTCGCTGGTCAGATTTAAGCCTGTTGATCTCGGACGCTTCGCTGTCACCTTCCCTAAAGGCCAAGGTTTTGCAGGTGTTTCAGGCCCTGGCTGATGCGGAAGCCACGGTGCACGGCTGTGCTCCTGATCAGGTTCATTTCCATGAGATCGGGGCCATCGACAGCTTGGTGGATGTGATCGGCGTCTGCGCTGGAATTGAGCACCTTTCCCCGGGTTTGATTTATTGCACAGCACCCCCAGCAGGCCATGGACGCGTGACGACGGCCCACGGGGTGTTGCCTGTTCCAGTGCCAGCGGTTCTCGAATTGGCAAAGCGCCATCAGCTGCCGCTCCTCACGGGGGAAAATTTTCCTGCGGCTGAGCTCACCACGCCCACCGGTCTGGCCTTGATGGCGGCGTTGGCAGATCACTTTCATCGTCCCTCCAGGATGGAGGTTGAAGCCGTTGGCATTGGCCTCGGCCATCGGTCTTTGGACCGTCCCAACCTGCTGCGCATGATGCGCATTCGTGATGCGACCAGAACAGAGCCTGGTTGGCAGGAGCTTGTGGTGCAGGAGGCTTGGATTGACGATGCCACGGCCGAAGAGTTGGCAAGCCTGGCTCAGCACTTGCGTTTGGCTGGTGCATTGGACGTTGCTCAAGGAGCCGTGTTGATGAAAAAGCAAAGGCCGGGTACTGCTGTGATGGCCCTAACAACACCAAATCAGGCAGCGGCCTTGCGGCAGGTGTGGTGGCGCCATAGTCCAACCATCGGCTTAAGGGAGCGAGAACAGGGGCGCTGGGTGTTGCCCCGTCGTTGTGGGACAAGCACCACCCCTTGGGGGATGATTCGCGCTAAGCAGACGCGCCGTCCAGATGGGACCTTCACCTTGAAGTGGGAGCAAGATGAGCTCCAGCGCGTCTCTGCTGAGGCGGGTCTCACCGTGATGGAGCTTCGTGAGCGCCTTTCTCGCGAGACGCTTGCTTTTGTGCCCGAGGAGGACTGGCAGTGTTGAAACGGCTTTCTTTGCCAGGTGGTTTACGTCTTTGGATCACCCTGCTGACCCTCGTTTTTGTGGGCGTGGCGTTGGCGAGCCATGCCACAGGATTGCGTGCCCTCACCATCAGCCGACAGGGATGGTGGTGGTTGTTGTTAGGGCTTGGTTTGAGTTGGCTCAGCTTGGTCGTCAATGCCCTGGCTTGGAAGGTCTTGGTGATTTGGCTCGGACATCAGCCGGAGCGCTTGGCCTTGGTGCCGCTCTATCTCCGAAGCAACTTGCTTAAATATTTGCCTGGTGGCGTCTGGCATTTCCTCGATCGTTTTCGTGCTCTCCGGCCTGATCTTGGTGGCGGCAAGGCTTTGGTTTCAGTGTTGATGGAGCCCATGGTGATGGCCGTTGCTGCGTTGCTTTGGGTGCCGTTCGGTGGGTTTCAAAACGGTTTGGCGTTGCTCTGCGTTCTTCCTTCTCTGCTGCTGCTGCCCCGTTGGCGGGAGCCTTTGTTGCGTCGGTTGGAGACCAGCAAGTTGCGTCAGCTCAATCGCGTGGATCCGGGGGGGATGACCTCCATTGAGGATGAGGATCTGGGCACTGGTCGAGCGTCGTACCCCTGGTGGCCCCTCGTCTCCGAACTGCTGTTTGTTCTCTGTCGATTTGCTGGGTTTTGGTGCTGCTTGCAAACGTTCGGACTCGTGTCTGGGCAGCCCCTAGGCCTTTGGCTTGCGGCCTTTGCCCTTGCCTGGACGGCAGGTCTGGTCGTTCCTGCTGCTCCAGGTGGGTTGGGGGTGTTTGAGGTGGTTCTGTTAATTCGTATGGGCACGATGGTGCCGGAGGCTTCCCTGCTTGCCGTGGCCCTTAGTTACCGATTGCTCGTCACCTTGGCGGATCTGATCGCTGCTGCTGCTGTGAAGGGTGATGCCTGGATCACGGCAAGGTTCGCGTTTAATCAGCTGTTCTGATGGTGTGGCCTCTCCCTGAATTGCCGATTCGCTGGGAGGCGTTGCCCTGTCCGCTTGATGCTGGTTGGGCTTTGATCCGTCTTTGGGAACTGCCAAAACGGGCCGATAACGGGCTGTCCCTTGGAGGGTTTTCCGCAGCGGCTTACCAAGCATCGGATGATCGACTTTGGTTGCTGAGTGATGCGTCATGGGGATATGTGCTCCCGGTGGGCCCGCTTGCAAAAGCCTTACGAACAGGAGGTCAACTGCAGGTTGGTCCCCGCTTGGTTTTGCGTGATCAAAGTGGAACCCCCCTCCCTCCCTCGTTAGATGCAGAGGGTTTGGTGCTGACGGGCGATCACGGGGCTTGGATTGTGAGCGAGGGGCGTCGTCAAGCAGGGCATCAGGCGCGTCTTCAGCGTTTTTCGCTTCGCAATGGCTGGTTGTTGGAGACCAAGGCTCTGCCACCTGCATGGATGGCTCTTCCTGGTCAGGGACTCGCGGTGAATCAAGGGCCAGAGTCTTTGACGCGCTCCATCGATGGTGGACTCTTGATCGCAGCGGAGGCTCCGTTGATTCAGGATCTCGCTGCCGGCGATAGGGATGGCGTGCGTTTAGCGCATTTGGACCGGGAAGGTGTCATGGAAGAGCGTGGTCGCTTGCCTCTCGATTCCAGCGACTCAGAACCAGAAGAAACCGATTCAGAAGAAACCGTTGGACTGTCCGAACTTCTTGCCTTGGAAGGCCCCCCTGGCCTGTTGGCACTGATTCGTCGTCATCGCCCCCTTCAATGGACCTCCAGGCTCCAGTTGTTCTCTTGGCCTAAACGCAAGTCTCAGCTGGCTTTGCAGCCCATCACGGGCTGGGATTTCAGGGGTGAGGATCTGCCTCGCGAAAATTGGGAGGGTCTGGCTTGGGGGCCAAAGCTTGACGATGGGCGTCGCACTCTCGTGATCGTCAGTGACGATAATTTCAGTCTGATTCAGCGAAATTTGGTGGGACTGTTGGCTCCTCGCCGGAGCTCTGGTTGCCCTGCTTTGCCGAAGACTTAAGTCTCAGTTGTGTGGTCGAGGCCTGGCACCAGGGCCGCGGCAGCAATGAGGCCGAGTCCAAGGATCATCAAGGCAGGCCAAAGCGCTGCCGCAAGCCGCTCGTCGCTCGCATATTGAAAAACGCGCACGGAAAGGGTGTCGAAATCAAAGGGACGAAGCGCGAAGGTCAGCGGAAGTTCCTTCACCGTGTCCACAAAGACAAGCAGGGCACCGACCGCGAGCGGGCCCCGCAGCAGGGGAATGTGAATGCGACGAAGCACATCTGGCCAGCGACAGCCCAGGCCAGTGGCTGCCTCGTCCAGGCTGGGTGACATGCGTTCCAATCCGGCATCAAGTCCCCCTTTGGCAACGGCAAGAAAGCGATCGCTGTAGCCCCAAAGCAACAGCAGGATGGGTGAGAGCTGCCAGGGCCCACCGATGAGGAGGAGGGCCAGAGCGAGGACGGCCCCTGGGATCGCATACCCGAGCCCCGCGAGAAAGGTCAGGCTGTGCAGCCAAGGGGCCGTGGTCCAGCGCTTTGTGATCGCCAGGAGCAAGGCCGCTGCTAAGGCCAAACCTGCCGCGGCAAGGGCGAGCCCAAGACTGCGCAAGGTCAACAGCAACAGCTCTGGTTGTAAACCGGTTTGAAGTTGATCAAGGTTCAAGCAGGCCCAGATCAAGGGTGTACCAAGACTGAGAAACGGGGGAATGAATCCCAAGGCCTGAGCGGCCAAGGCTCTCGTTCCGGTGAGCGTCCAATTCGGGGATTCTCCACCCGTAAGGCCTTCAGACCATCGACGGCTTCGACGCCGCAGTTTGCGTTCGCCGATCAACAGGCCCGTCACGATGATCAGCGTGACGAGGGCAAGTCCGACCGCTCCTGCTGGGTTCCCTTCGAGTTGCCAGGCTTGGAGAATGCCAGCGGAAAGGCTGGGGATGCCCAGGAGTTGGACGGCCCCAAGTTCGTTGACCACCTCCATTCCCATCAGAGCGATTCCGGCTCCGATGGCAGGGAGAGCCATCGGCAGAGCGATGCGTCGAAAGCTTTCCCATGGACCCACGCCTAGGCATCGACAGGCTTCAAGCTGACGGCGTCCGCAGATGCTGAAGCTTTCAGTGCTGAGAAGGAAAACATAGGGATAGGTGCTTAAGGCCATGATCAGCACCCCCCAGCTCAGGCCATGAATTCGGATCCCATGGATGCTGCCCAGATCAACCAGCGTTGCCGCTAAGAGATACGAAGGGCTGGCGAGTGGGAGCAGCTGGGCAATCCGAAGAAGGCGTCGGCCGGGGAAGCGGCAATTGGCGAGAAGCCAGCCGTTGGCTGAGCCAAGAATGGCCCCGAGACTCGCGGTTCCAAGCAGCAGGAGCGTTGTTCCACGGATTTGGATCAGACCATCGGCTCCCAGGCTGGCCGCGCCAAGAAGGAGGCCCCTGAACCCCTCTCCAATTAATCCGCCCAAGGGAAAGAGCGCGAGCGCGGCGAGGAGGCAGGCCAAGGTTGCCAAGAGGGTCCTTCCCTGCTGCCACTGGCTTTGCAAGCTCTTGCTTGTCATGAGTGGTAGCGCTCAACCATAGCGATCAACCAAGCGAGCGATAGCAATGAAGCCATCCCAATGGAGCGAGGCCAACGGCTCGGGCCTTCACAAGAAGGGAATGCAGTCATGTCCCCGTTGACGGAATGGATTCCTATTGACCTGCATTCGCACCAAGAACCTGTTGAGAACAGTACTCAAGAGTGGCTTGGTTGGTTGGGGCTTCTCATCGCTGAAAACCCTGGGCTGAGAGATGGGAAGGGGTCTCAAATGATGCCGTCAGCGGCGGTGATTCCGAACAGGGATCGGTACGAGTGCGGGCTCCATCAAGCCACCGCCACTGTTGTCGTCATCGTCAGAGTTGGCCGAGTACCAAAGAACGATGCCAATCAAAATGAAACCAGTCCCGAGAAGGGTGAGTTCCAACATCGCCAACTCAAAGCTGGTGAAACTCTAATCAGTTTGATTGGGTTTCGACATCCAGGTTGAACGAAACGTGTGAGGAGGATTGGTTTAGGAAAAACCTTTGCCGGCATCTTTGGCAACGCAGTCTTGAAGTTGCCTCCTCAGGGTGCTGTGGTCCATCTCTTGACCGATCAACACCAACTGGTTTTTGCGCTGGCCATCCCACTCGCTGTCATCGATAGAGAAACGTTTGCCAGCCAAGTGAAAAACATGGCGCTTTTCGCTTTCGTTGAACCAAAGGATGCCTTTGGCACGAAAAATGCTCTCGGGCAGTTGGTTGTCGAGGAAGTTTTGAAATTTGCGCAGGGAGAAGGGTCCGTCGCTACTAAATGACAGCGAGGTATAGCCCTCGATGTCGAGATGGTCAGCATGGCTTTCATGGTCATGGTCATGGTCATGGTCATGGTCATGGTCATGGTCGTGATGGTCATGCCCGTGGTCGTGATCGGCTGAGTTTGCGATGCGATCGCTTTCAAACAATCCGACACTCATCAGCAGGGGCAAGGGAACCTCGCCTTTGACGGAATGGAGGATTCGGGCGTCTTTCTTGATACTGCGCAGGCTTTCTTCCAACGCTTCAACGCGTTCTTTAGGCACCAAATCAGTTTTGTTCAGGAGAAGGATGTCTCCGTAAATGATTTGGGAGCGCCCAACTTCACTTTCAAAAACGCGGTCATTGCAATTTTCAGCATCAATCAGGGTGATGATCGAATCCAGTCTCGTCTGATCTCTTAATTCACTGCCCAGAAATGTCATTGCGACAGGAAGTGGATCGGCAAGGCCTGTGGTCTCCACAACCAAATAATCCAAGGGATCTGGGTGCTTCAGAATCTTTTCAACGGCTTCCAATAACTCACCATTGATCGTGCAGCAGATGCAGCCATTGCTGAGTTCCACCATGTCTGCGCTGGTGCTCACCACAAGATCATTGTCAATACCAATCTCGCCAAACTCATTCACGAGAACAGCCGTTTTGAGTCCGTCTTGATTGCTGAGAATGTGGTTAAGAAGGGTGGTCTTTCCGGCGCCTAAAAATCCAGTGAGAATGGTGACAGGTGTGCCGTTGGTTTCAATGGTCTGGTTGGAAGCAGTCGCTGACATGGCCGGATTTAAAAAGTTGCAGGGAGGGAGTCGATCGCTTGTGCTAAGTCGGCATCACGGCTGGACAGTCCACCAAGATCATGGGTCGTTAGCCGAATGGTGACACGGTTGTAGACATTGCTCCACTCAGGATGGTGATTGGCGCGTTCGGCCAGGAGTGCAACCTGAGTCATAAAGCCAAAGGCTTCAACGAAGGAGGGGAACCGCCACTCTCTTTCCAGCCCATCATCAGCAATGGTCCAAGCAGGGCAAGCAGAGCAGAGGCTCTCCTGTGCCGCGTCATCGAGCAAAACGGCTTGCTTTGACATGGATGAAACCGGATCTTGGGTGTCTGAAGTTTGGTTCAGAGCCCATCCACTGGGAGAACCGACCTAATGTTTTAGAGCGTTTTGATTGCCCATGGCGATGGCCCCCTTGCTTGGTCGTTCGTCCTCTGTTCGGATCTGGGTTGTGAGCTCACTCCTTCCCACAGCAGCGCTTGTGATCTGGGCCTGTCAGGCGCCATCCGCCTCGGCGCAGCGAATTGTCAAAAAGATCGAGAGCCGTTGTCCTTTGGGCTATGTGGACATGCTCAATGGCAAATGCACCACGCTTGGAATGATGACCTACACGGTCCAGGCCATCGACGGCCGATCGTGCCCATCCGGATGGGTGGATGTGGGAGGTGGCTATTGCCGCAAACAATGAGTCGTTGCTTTGCCTCCCAGCAATGTCATCCCTAAAGTGCCGAAAGTTGTTGCAACTTTGATGGTTCGTTTGTTTGCCCTTGGGGTGTTGTTGTCTTTGGTCGCACCCACCGACGCCTTAGCGCAGAAAAAGATCCCAAAAGCAAAGGGTCATAATCAGTGTCCCTTGGGTTATGTGAATACTCTTGGTACCACTTGCGTATCACCGATTTACTATGAAATGAGGCCAACAAACGGTGAAGCTTGCGCCTCCGGTTGGATGAATGTTGGTGCTGGTTATTGCCGGAAAAAGTAGGTCTGAACGTGAATCAACAGCCGGTTGCTTTTTGGTCTTTAAAACCGTGGTGGTGTCAGCCCTGGAGCATCGTGCTCACAGGCTGTGTCATCTCGATTGGCAGCTGGCTGTTTCTTCATCGCCTTTGGATCACGCTTCCCATAACCCTGGTGATTTTGGCTTGGTGGATGTTGTTTCTGGTGCTTGTGCCCACTGCCTATAGAAGGCAAGAGGAGATTCAACCCCTGCCTTGAACCCAATCACCACCACAGGTGTGGTGAATTTACATCGCTGAAATGTGTGGGTGTCTTCACCTCAAAGCACTGGGCTGTATAGGGTTCAATCAGCGTTGGAGCCCAGATGGGATCCAGGACCACGGCCTGGGATCGGTTAGGCGATTACCTGCATCAGACCAAAATCATTGGCTCCATTGAGAGCACGCTCTACTGGGATCAAAACACCCGTATGCCCTCTGGCGGGGCTTCCTGGCGTGGAGAGCAGTTGGCGCTCCTCGCGATTCAGTTGCATTCCCGGCAGAGCTCTCGGGAGTATGCCGAGCTGATCCAGGAAGCCCGTGTCGAGTGGAACCAGTCAGATCTTTCAAGGATGGAACAGGCCGCTTGTGGCCGAAATCTTGATTTGCTTGAACAGGATCTGGCCAGGCAACAGGCCTTAGATCCTGCGTTGGTGGCAGCATTGGCAACGGCGAAAGCCGATGGTTACAACAACTGGCAACAAGCAAGGGCTGACTCCGATTTCGGCTTGTTTGCTCCCTCTTTGCGCACCATGATTGGATTGCGCCAGGAACAGGCACGACAGCTTGCAGAGCCGCGCAGTTGTTGGGAAACCCTGGCTCAGCCCTTCGAGCCCGATCTCACGTTGGAGCGTCTGCAGGCCTTGTTTGCACCACTTCGGCAGCGTTTGCCCGAATTGTTGCAACGAGCGGGTGGGCAGCCGCGTCAGCGAGAACTCAGTTGGGATCTTCCTGAACCAGCACAGCAACAACTCTGCGACAGGTTGTTGACCTCCTGGGGACGGGATGCGTCGATCACTTGTGTGGCGCGATCCCCCCATCCCTTCTCGATCACGCTTGGTCCAAGCGACTACAGGATCACGACAAGAGTTGTTCCAGGACAACCGCTCTCCTGTTTCTTGGCCACAGCCCATGAATGGGGCCACTCTCTCTACGAGCAGGGCCTTCCTGATCAGTCGCATCAATGGTTCGCTTGGCCCCTGGGGCAAGCGACATCCATGGCCGTGCATGAAAGTCAATCGTTGTTTTGGGAAAACCGGGTTGCCAGAAGTCGGCCGTTCGCGCAGCAGTGGTGGCAGGATTTTGAGGCTGCCGGGGCTCCGCTCGCATCAGCAGACGCTCTTTGGAGGGCGATGAACCCGTTGGCCCCTGGTTTGAACCGGGTCGAGGCCGATGAGCTCAGCTACGGCTTGCATATTTTGATCCGAACGGATCTAGAGATTGCTTTGCTCGAGCAAGGCCTTTCGGTGGAGGAGCTCCCTGCTGAATGGAATCGGCAGTACGGGGAGCTTCTGGGCGTGACACCCTCCAATGATGCTGAGGGCTGCCTCCAGGATGTGCATTGGAGCGAAGGACTGTTCGGCTACTTCCCCTCGTATTTGCTCGGACATTTGATCAGTGCTCAGCTGAGTGAGGCGATGGCCGCTGCCATTGGTTCTCCTGAGGAGCATGTTCGCAATGGTGACGTTGCACCCTTGCTGGCCTGGCTGAGGGAGTCTGTGCATCCTGTCGGACGGGCGATGAATGCGGAACAATTGGTGCAGAGCGTGAGTGGTCGGGAGCTGACCTCTGAACCCTTCTTGCGTTACCTGGAAGAAAAACTTGCGCAACTTTTGGCTGCAAAGCGAAGCTGTGGCACGTAAGCGTTACGTATGCGGCACGAATACGTGCTTGGGGTTGGGGTCGGGCCCCCGTAGGATTTCGGCGCTGATCGTCCTCTCCCATGGCCAATCTTGACCAGGCTCCAAGCCGCAGCATGCCCAACCTGCTTCATGTGCTGCCGGCCTTTGCTGATGAGTCTGAGCTACGCCTCAACACCATCGTGGAGCTGAACTCCAACACGATCAACAAGTACGAGCTCATTACGGAAACAGGCCATCTCAAGCTGGATCGGGTTGGGTACTCCTCTCTGGCTTATCCCTTTGCCTATGGCTGTATTCCTCGCACTTGGGATGAGGATGGAGATCCTCTCGATATTGAGATCGTGAACGTGACCGAACCCTTAATTCCTGGTTCGATCGTGGAAGCAAGGATTATCGGCATTATGACCTTTGATGATGGTGGTGAGGTTGATGACAAGGTGATCGCCGTTTTGGCAGATGACAAGCGTGTTGATCACATCAAGAGCTTCGAAGATCTTGGTGAGCAATGGAAAAAGGAAACCACTTACTACTGGGAGCATTACAAGGATCTGAAAAAGCCTGGCACCTGCACGGTGAATGGATTCTTTGGCACTGAAAAAGCCGTAGAGATCATCAAGAGCTGTGAAGCTCGGTATGTTGCTGAGATTGATCCAAAACTCGTGGATTGATATCAGCGCGCTTCTATTGAATAGGGTGCTCCTGTTGCATGATTAGGCCAAAGCGGGGTGATGCCCCGCTTTTTTATTGTGAATTGGTGGTCAAGGTTGAATTAAAAGAGGGCCAGATGAGGCTGGAATATTAAATTTCTCTCGTAGTTTGGAAACGGATTGATCAGCTTCTGACCAGAAAATAAAATCTCTAATGAGGTTTGTGTTGCAAGCCAGTCCCTTTTCACAGCCTTCCATTGCATCGTTTGGATGGAAGGCTCCTGTGGAGGGTGGAATGATATCTCCAACCGTACTGAAGGCTTTTCCTAAATGAAAGTCGAGAATTATTTCTAGAAGTGATTCAAAGCCAAAACCATCGTCAAAGAGCCCGCCTGAAAGGCTGCCACATTCATTTCTCCCTGTACATCTGTATTGAATCCTCCAAGAATGTGGCAGCAATCGTGATTGAAGAGTAATTCAGATGTGCTCCCCCCCCCCCCCCCCCCCCCCGGTAGTGCCCAATTCCTATCCCGGTACCAATGGAAAACTGTGTGCCCAAGGCTGCCTTTTGGATAAGTCTCTAATTGTTGATACCGTTCAGAAACAGCCCGATCACCGATGGCTTGGTGAAACATTGTGATGACACCTATGATCACTTTCGGTGCTGAGTCGAGGCCCAGAAATTCGCCTAAGCTCCTGCGTCCGTAATCTATTAAAAGTCGTTTTAAGTGATTGTCTCAAACGCGATGTAGGTCTTTGATTGTTTGGGGGTGAATCTCTAGATGTTCGGCAAAATCATCCACAGTTGCCACCATCCGTGGGTCGACCTTCATGTCTACATAAGGCAGAAGAATCAGGGTCTGAAGGAGTTGTTCGCGTTTGCTTTTATCGGCCATCTTGTCTGATAGAGCCGCTGGCTTAATGCCATCGAGGTGGTTCAGATCGATGGACGACTTCAGAGCAAAGTTCTGAATGGATTCGATCATTTCCAGGGTGATGGGCTCAAGATCTGCAACGCCTTCCATGCAGCCCACTTCCTGCATGGCTTGCAAGAACAGCTTTGCGTCTCCTTCAGGCCAGGACAGTTGGTGCTTCATTTCGGCTTGGAGGCTCTGGAGTTTGGCTAGCACATTTCTTAAATCCTTAAGGTTTCACTGCTCGCAGTGTGCGGTTTTTTTTTCGCACAGTGCATACGTTGAGACCAGTGAGTCTTGGTTGTCTGCTCATGGGTCTCAAATGCATCGCTTGCGTCCCTGGTCTCCCGGTGGCGTTGCTCGCTTCCTCTCTTCTCGTGGCGGCTCCAGCGCTGTCTCGATCCCAGCCCAACCAATTCCAGCCCACCCAAGTGTCAATGGCTGTTCGCTCGCCAGTGGAGGGGCGCGTTGTGTTGGATCTGGGCCGCAGGCAAATCAGTGTTGTGCGCCAGGGGCAGACCCATGGCCCATGGCCCGTGGCGATCGGTGATCCCAAGACCCCAACACCCTCTGGGGTGTTCAAGGTCGAAAACATGATGATGAATCCTCAGTACCAGAGCACTAAGTCAGGGAAGCTGCATCCCAAACGTGGGCCTAACAGCCCATTGGGCCATCGCTGGATTGGCTTCCTGCGCAGTGGACCCAATCAATTTGGTATTCATGGCACTCCCTGGCCCCATTGGGTCAAAACCAGAGCGGCCGTATCCAACGGCTGTGTGCGCATGTTGAATGCGCATGTTCAGCAGCTGTATGACCACGTGGAAGTGGGAATGGCAGTGGAAATTAAGCGTTGAAACCAGCGATCACTGGCTCCGCTCCTGTTCAAAGATCTCCCTAAGGATCTCGCCAGCTCCTTGATCTTTGAGCTTATGGGCGAGGTCTCGTCCCACCGCTTCAGGATCGGCGATGGGGCCAGCCTGCTCGTCACGGATCAGCCGCTTGCCATCGAGGCTGGCCACCATTCCCGTGAGCTGGATGGTGTCGCCTTCAATTTGGGTGTTGACGCCGATGGGCACTTGGCAACCGCCCTCAAGCACCCTCAGGAAGGCTCGTTCCGCTAAGCAGCGAGCTGCGGTTGGTGCATGGTTTAGCACTTGAATCAGCTCCATCACTTCGGGACGATCGCAGACGCATTCAATCCCTAAAGCTCCTTGACCCACCGCATGGAGAGAGATGTTTCCGGGGATGCTTTGGTGAATTCGATCGCCGAAGCCGAGTCGGCTGAGTCCAGCGGCGGCCAAGATCAAACAGTCGTAATTGCCTGAGTCGAGTTTCTCAAGACGGGTAATGACGTTCCCACGAACGTCTTTGAACTGAAGATGGGGGTAGTGGTAGCGCAGTTGGGCTAGGCGGCGTAACGAGCTCGTTCCAACCACCGAACCCTCTGGGAGTGTCTCCAGTGTGTACTCAGCATTTTTGCTGTTCACCACTAAGGCATCGGCGGGGTCTTCCCGTTCGGTGATGCAACCCAGCATCAGCCCTTCGGGAAGATTTGTAGGGAGGTCTTTGAGGGAGTGAACAGCGATCTCGGCACGGCCCACCAGCATTTGAGCTTCCAGCTCTTTGGTGAATAAGCCTTTATCTCCGATCTTCGCTAGGGCAACGTCGAGGATTTTGTCTCCCTGGGTTGCCATGGCCTCAACAGAAATGGCGAGACCGGGGTGGGCCTTTTCAAGTTCTGCTTTGACCCAATTGGTCTGAACCATGGCCAGCTGGCTGCGGCGTGAGGCGATGCGCAGATGCTCAAGGGCCATGTTTGAGAGACTTCAGTCCGCAAGATTACGCAGACGTGCCCCCCGCTGTCACGTGCATGTCTATGAAAATTGGCATGCCTCTTAGTCGCCTTGTTAGGGCGCTCAGCTTTACGATTCAACACAGATGAGTGATTGCCATGCCAGGGCCTGTGGTTAACGGAGTTCGTAAGGACGGTCTGCCTGCTCTGGATCAGGCAACGTCGGCCAAGGAGGTCCTCCCTTTTTTGCCGCTTTTGAATGAGGGCACGATCAAATTGATTCTGTTAAGCAGCGGCGGTGTCTTGATGGCGCGGCTGAGGAACACAACCGATCCAGATGGTGAACGGGCATACCAATTGATACGTCCACTGAGTGTGATCCAAACCAGTTCCGATCAGCTTTGGCAATTGCAGCCTTATCTAGAGGGCCTGACGTCACAAAAAAATGTTGTGGTTTATAAAGCCGCCGTGGCCTCCATTCTGGATCCTGATCCTCGGCTTCTTCAGGTCTATGCACGCAACACATCCCAAGAGTGTCCGCCTTCAGAAACTCCTGTGGAACGATTGAAACGGGCTTTTCAAGAGTTCACCGAATGCATTGAGGATGAGGCATAAGCGGTCATTCGCAACTATCTATGAATGAGCGTGAATCTCAAATCTTGAAATTTTAATTTTGAATTTCAAAATTAAGTTTTCAAGCTCGAATGGGGTCCACTTGCTTTTAATGCTGGGTGCCAATATAGGAATCCTCTTTAAAAAGTTTTTCTAGGTCCAATTTGCCTTTCTCGGAAAGAAGAGTTTCGTAGTCTAATTCCTTTTCGATTGACTCAATTAAGTCGTCATCGTCTGTGAGGTCTGGATGAAATTCACGATACCAGGCCAAAACTCTGTCTTCGATCTCAAAGATTGCATTGAAGAATGGCGTGATGTTGTTGTGCAAGCTGTTTTGTTCGGCTTCCGTTAGGCCCTTCAATTGGTGGTCATGCGTCATAAAGGCATGGGTCACAAGTCTTGCTTTCTTCAGTGACTCCAGGGCTGCCAGGAAATCACTGGATGAGTCTCTAATGTTGCTGTCCATTTGTTTGATCGATCGTTGCTTGTTTGTTATTGGTTTTGTAGGTTGAGTTGATGGAAGTATGATTAATGGTCGGGAATGTGCATTTGGGATAGATTTCAGTGTGGTGTTGAGAGATTTGCTGTGGGGCAATAAAAAACCCTGTCAAAAACAGGGGATGGTAAAGCTGTCAGCTTAAACTGAGCTTGCTATTTGATGTATTCCTTCAGAACTCCATTCCTGTTGGGATGGCGTAATTTTCGCAGAGCTTTGGCTTCAATTTGACGAATCCGTTCGCGGGTTACATCAAAGATTTGACCAATCTCTTCCAATGTTTTCATGCGCCCATCGTCAAGGCCATAGCGAAGGCGTAGGACATCACGCTCACGGGGGCTAAGCGTTGCAAGAACTCCTTCAAGGTCTTCGCGAAGAAGGTTTTTGGCAACATCTTGCTCTGGATTCTCGATGTCAGCTTCGATGAAGTCGCCTAGTCGTGAATCCTCTTCTTTGCCGATGGGTGTTTCGAGGGAGATTGGGAGCTGTGCACTCTTAGCGATAAATCGCAATTTTTCGATGGTCATTTCCATCGATTCAGCAATTTCTTCCTCTGTTGGTTTGCGACCAAATTCCTGGCTGAGAACCTTGGTGGTTTTCTTGATCCTTGAAATGGTCTCGTAGAGGTGAACGGGTAGTCGGATGGTTCGCGACTGATCGGCAATGGCGCGGGTGATCGCCTGACGGATCCACCAAGTGGCATAGGTCGAAAACTTATACCCCTTTTCATGATCGAATTTCTCTGCAGCACGAATGAGACCGAGGCTGCCTTCCTGAATGAGGTCCTGAAAGCTCAGGCCTCGGTTCATGTACTTCTTGGCGATCGATACCACTAGGCGCAAGTTCGATTGCACCATTTTTTCTTTGGCGCGTCGGCCGAGCATCAGCCGTCTGCGGAATCGGATCACTGGCATCTCAACCAGTGCTGCCCATTCCTTGGTGTCAGGAAGTTTGCCGTTATCGCTTTCAAATTGTGCAGCTAGCTCTTCGAGATGCAGCAGGTCCGCAATTTTGCGAGCCAATTCAATCTCTTCGTCTGGACGCAGGAGGCGGATGCGTCCAATTTCCTGCAGATATACCCGAATGGAGTCTTCGGTGTAGACACCTTTAGGTCCAACTTTGATGCTCGCTAAGACCTTGGCTTTCGCTTCTGCTTTGGCATCTTTGGCCTTTGCATCTGCCGTTTCAGAGGCTTTCAGCGCGGTTGTGGTTGTTGCTGCAGCAGCCAGCAATTGATCGGCTGATGTGTCCAGGTTGGCGGCAGGAGCGGTGGCTTTTGCTTTGCTGCTGGCCTTGCTGGTTTTGGCTTTTGTGCTGGTTTTGCTTGCTTTTGTTTTCGTGCTTGCTTTTGTGGTGGTTTTGGCTTTCGAGGCAGGCTTTGCTTTGGCCTTCACCGGCTTTGGCTGACCTTTTTCATCGGCCAGCATCACGATCGAAGGCGCTGGTTTTGCTTTGGCCTGTGCCAATTTGGTCGCGGCAGGACTCATGGCGGTCAGTAACGAGGGAGAGAGCGGGACAGGAGGCGAATGTCATCAACAGTCAGGGAAACCAGCCTGATGAGGGCCGTTGCTTTTGTGGCGTCACCTTCCCGTCATAGAAACGATGCGCAAAGAAAAACGCGGAGCGTTAAGGAAAGTTGAGAGAGCTGGAGTGGTCCGATGCAGAACTGTCAAGGGCATTCTCAGACCGGTCGGCTTCATGGAATCCCATGGCTCGAACTTCGGATCTTCCCTTTGGAAGGAACTCTGCTGGTTCCAACAACAGCTATTGAGCTGTCCAACAGTTTTATTTTAAAAAAAACGTGTCATGAACGCAACCCCATTAACCGATTTTTCAAAAAATCCCGTCCGTCCGCCGCCAGTTTCAGTGGTGGTTGATGTTTGGCTTGAGGCTGGGCGGGATGGTCGCACCTTCACCTACAGCGATGGCAAGCAGCTTAATGTCCGTTTAGGGGACTTGGTTCAGGTGTCTCTTCGTGGTCGTCGCATGCAGGGTTTGGTCACGGCCTGCCGCAGGCCGTCTGTGGATGAAAAGCGTGCGCTCCAGCCGGTCGAGGCTCTCCTTCAACAGGCTGCTGTTGGACAGTCATGGAGATCGTGGCTTGAGGAGATGGCGCAGCGTTGCCACACCAGCCCGTTTCGAATGCTGAAAGCAGCGCTTCCTCCCGGCTGGCTTGGTCAGCGCGTTGTCGCCAGCGTGAAGGAACGCAGGCTGTGGTGGGTGTCGTTGCTTGATAACAGCGCTGGTTTGGATGCTGATTTGCCAGCGCGGCAGGCCTGCTTGGTGGCCAAGTTGCAGGAGTTGGGGGGAGGAGCGTGGCAGCGAGACCTGGTAGCGGCAGGCTTTCAATCAGGAATCGTGCAAGCCCTGGTGCGCCGTGAACGGCTGGTTCGTGAGTTGCGTCTCGCCACGGATGCCCAACCAAGTCCTCCGTCGCTGGGAGTGGTTCCGGAGATGGAAGTTTCGAGAAGCCTTACCGACGAGCAGAAGAGTGCGATCGAAACCCTTAAAAATCAGCCGGAAGGCGGGGGTGTGCTGCTTTGGGGGATCACCGGTTCAGGGAAGACCGAGGTCTATCTCCAGCTGGCTGCCGATGAGTTGGCCGCAGGGCGGCATGTGTTGGTGCTAACCCCTGAAATTGGTCTCATCCCCCAGCTGGTCGATCGCTGTCGACGTCGATTTGGGTCGCGCGTGCTCGAATATCACAGTGGATGCACGGAACGGGAACGGGTACACACCTGGCGCAACAGCCTGGAAGCAGAGGGGCCGCTCGTCATCGTTGGCACCCGTTCGGCCATCTTTCTGCCGCTCAGCCCCCTGGGTTTGATCGTGTTGGACGAGGAGCATGACAGCTCTTACAAGCAGGAATCCCCGATGCCCTGCTATCACGCTCGTGACCTGGCGATGGCGAGAGTGCAGCGGGAGGGAGGGCGTGTGTTGCTAGGTAGCGCCACCCCCTCTCTTGAAACCTGGATTCAGCTCGCTCCAGACGGTCCGCTGGCTTTAGCGCAGCTTCAACAGCGCATCTCTGATCAGCCTTTGCCGCCGGTCCAGATCATTGACATGCGCCATGAGCTGGCCGATGGCCATCGCTGCTTAATCAGCAGGGCGCTTATGGATCGCTTGTCGAAACTTCCTGAACAAGGGGAACAGGCGGTTGTCTTGGTGCCGCGTCGTGGATACAGCACGTTTTTGAGCTGCCGAAGCTGTGGGGAGGTGATGCAGTGTCCCCACTGCGATGTGGCGCTAACCGTTCATGGGAAAAGCACCGCTCAACAGTGGCTGCGTTGCCACTGGTGTGATCATCGAGCCCCGGTGACGACGAGCTGCGGGCACTGTGGTTCTACGGCTTTTAAGCCCTTTGGCGCTGGGACTCAACGGGTTTTGGAACAGCTGGAGTCTGAGTTGGAAGGACTGCGATTGCTGCGCTTTGACCGGGATACCACCGGGGGACGCGACGGCCATCGGCGCTTGTTGGATCAATTTGCCGCTGGCGAAGCGGATGTCTTGGTGGGGACTCAAATGTTGGCAAAAGGGATGGACCTGCCGCGCGTCACGCTTGCGGCCGTGTTGGCGGCTGATGGCCTGTTGCATCGTCCCGATCTTCGCGCTGGGGAGCAGGCGCTTCAGTTGTTGTTGCAACTGGCTGGCAGGGCTGGTCGTGGTGAGCGTCCAGGGCAAGTGCTCGTTCAGACCTACAGCCCCGATCATCCGGTGATTTTGCATTTAGTGGATGGGCGTTATGAGCGTTTTCTGGAGGAGGAAGCCGCGGAGCGACGCGATGCTGGATTGGTGCCCTTTGCCAGGGCTTGCGTGTTGCGATTGTCTGGGACATCTGCATCCACAACGGCGACGGCAGCCGCCGTGTTGGCGGAACAGCTTCGACCTGGTTGCACGGACTCTGGTTGGCAGCTCATCGGTCCAGCTCCAGCTCCTGTGGCACGGGTTGCTGGTCGCAGCCGCTGGCAGTTGTTGTTGCATGGGCCCCAAGCTTCGGCCTTGCCTTTGCCACCCGGGAGCTCTCTGTGGGATGGCTTGCCCAGTGGGGTGGCCCTGGCTGTTGATCCAGACCCGCTGCAGCTCTGAACTCAAGACGGTAATTCCGGGTAGCCGAAACCCATGAGCAATCGAAGCCGTTGCAGGCTGGCCGTCAATAGAAGCAGCGCCAAGATCGCGAGACTGCCTAATCCGAGCCGGCTCCAACGCCACTGTCTCCACTGCAAACGATTCTGAACGCCAATCTTGAGCGGCCAGATGAGCTCGCCCTTGGCGTTTTGGCTCGCCAAGGCAGGGCTGCTTTGCAAGCTGCGCAAGCTCGCTTGCTCCCCAAGGCGTACCGCGACTTGCAGCTCATTGAGGCTCTCAAGAGCGCTTAGATCGAGTTCCAAAAGCAGCTCCTGCTTAAGCCCTACCAGCCAGTTGCGCTCTTTCAGCTGGAGGGAGGGTGCGGGCAATGAAAGGCCTGCCGTGCGTCCTGCTGCTTCCACGGTTTGGCTGAGGAGTGCAGCGGCGTCTTCACTGGTTTGAGTCGGTGCCTTCACCTCCAGGTGACCGTGGCCTGCGTTGCGAATCTTCCACGGCAGATTCATCACCCTCAGCTCACGACTGAACGCGTCCTGCCATGGAAGGTTGAGGCCACTGCGGCTGTCGATCGTCCAAGCCATCTCCACCCTGTCTGGTCCTGGGAGGTTGAGGTCTGCAGTGATGCGTACGCAGCCGCTCAACAAGAGCGTGATCCCCACCAGCACGGCGATGACCAGCAACGCAAAGCCTGCTGGCGCACGGGTTGGACCGGTTGGAGGGGATGGCGGCGGCGGCGGCAGTTTGCGGCGATTGAACAACTTGGATCGTTTGCCAACACGCGGATCCATCTCCAAGGTTGGCAATTGCATCGACCAATTCGCAGGTCTTGCCAGGCTTGGCGCTTCCAGCACATCCAGCAATTGCCGCGCCCTGATGCGCAGATCTGGATCCTTGCATCGGGTGAGCAGTCGGCAGGTGCTCAGCGCCTTGTTTTCATCCCCCTTTCCCATCCAAGCTGTGACCATCAGCATGCGGATCTCAGCTCCTCGACTGTCGCTGATCGGGTTGGTTTCTGCGAGGGGCTCCAACAGGGCGATGCATTGGCCGTAATCGCCACGCTCCAGAGCGGCTTCTGCGGCTGCCAGGGCATTGGTCATCGATTAACCGCGGCCGAGAACCATCGTTCCGATGCCGGCATCGGTAAAGACTTCAAGGAGAAGGGCATGGGGGACACGACCATCCACGATGTGCGCTGCCGCTACCCCCTGAGCCAGGGCACGGATGCAACATTCGGTTTTGGGCGTCATCCCACCGGCCACAACGCCCTCGTGAATCAATTGCCGTGCCTCGGACAGCCTCAGTTGTCGGATCAAGGAGTCGGGATTGTCGCGATCCCGAAGAATTCCTTGGGTGTCCGTCAGCAAAATCAATTTCTCCGCTTCCAGTGCAGCGGCAAGCTCACCAGCAACTGTGTCGGCATTGATGTTGTGAGATTCCCCTTCCAGGTTGGCAGCCACGCTTGAAATCACCGGAACGTATCCCCGCGCCAGAAGTGGTTCCAACACATCGGGATTGACCCGTGCCACATCGCCGACCAAGCCATGATTTCCATCCCCCCAGGGACGTGCCTCCACCAGTCGGCCGTCACTACCGCTGAGGCCTACAGCGCTAGCTCCCAGTCGGTTGAGTCCATTGACGATCTGTTTGTTCACTCGGCCGACAAGCACCATCTCCACCACGTCCATCGTGTCGGCATCGGTGACCCGCAATCCGTCGCGAAACTCGGAGGGAATATCAAGCCGCTTGAGCCAGGTGTTGATCTCTGGGCCTCCGCCATGCACCACCACGGGTTGCACTCCCACACTTGCCAGCAGGGCGATGTCGCGAAACACCGCATCGCGTAGCTCTGCGTGGACCATGGCTGCGCCGCCGTACTTGACAACGATTCTCCGTCCAGCAAATCGTTGGATGTAGGGAAGGGCCTCGCTCAGGACGGAGACCCGGAGGGAATCATCCATGCTGCAGGTGCTCAGGGCTCTCCATGCTCGCCTGTCGTGGCCTCACGCTTGGGAAGCAGGGTCAAATCCAGCTGATCATTTTCCAGCGGGATGATTTGCGCTTCAAGCCCTTTGGCGAAAAAGCGTCCCAGTCGCTCGCGGCGTTCTTGCCAACGCTCGAGACCCACGGCTTCGCAAGCAAAGCGCATCCTTAAGCCATATCCAGCATCACCGCAGATCTCTTCGACTTCCAGTAGCTGAGAAGGCTTGTCCTCATCCCACAGTTTCAGTGCTTCAAGCGAGCTCTCGAGGTGTGCTTTCTGCCCATAGCGCCAGCGCGTGACGTCATTCAGCAGCTTGACCAGTTCTGGAGACGCCGCCTCGCGTTCTGCGCGAAATTGTGGTTTGGGTGTCACCCGGCGTGCTGGGGGAAGCTCAGAGGATTTGAGCGCGAGCCCCCCGAGAAAGATGGGAATTCCGTAAAAGATGGTGGGCAGGCTGAGATTGGCATTGCCAGCTCCGTAGGCCAAAGCACCAACCACGGTGAGGACACCGCCAGCGATGGTGATCAGACTTCCGGGCGAAATGAGCTCGTTCATGGGGGCCCGTGTATTGAAGCCATTGTGACCAAGAGGGCTGCAGGATGGGTGCAGGAGTCCAGGAATCATGAACACCCCGTCCGAGCAGCCTGTAGAAACCCGCGAGCTGATTGCTCAGCTGGAGACGGATCGCGCTTGGCTGCTCGAACAAATTGATCGTGGTCGCTGGCCCGAATTAAGACTGGATTTAGCGGCCCTGGAGCGAGAGCTGGGGCAGCTGCTGTTGCGCGCTTCAGAACAATTTTCTGACAAAAGCCAGTGAAAACTCAGGCGCTTGCTGGCGTTAAAAAGGAATGTCGTCGGTCTCGGGAACCAGGGGAGAGGTGTTCCACTGAGCCGCGGAGTCCTGCCCAGCCGCCGCTGGCTTGCTCGGTGCTTGGGAGGACTGGGGCGTTTGCGCTGGTACGGGGCGAGCTGGCGCCGTGCGTGCAGCCACTGGGGGCTGGTCTTGGCTCGAGACCGCCCCTCCCACTGAATGGAGTCGCGAAAGGGTGAACTCAGCTCTCTTCTCTTTGGTGCCGTCTTGACGAGGAACTGTGTTCATTCGCAGTCGGCCCTCAATCAGGAGCCGCTGCCCAACCTGCACGCGATTTTGAAGGTCCTGGGCAAGATTTCCCCATCCCACCACCTTCAACTGCCCCTTGGGATCATCAGGTCGGAGGGCATCAAAAGAAACGTCCATTTCAGCAATGGGCGTTTGGTTGTCTTGGGTGTATCGCAGGGTGGGAGCTTGAAGGACATCCACCTCGAGCACGCAGTGGTTCATTCTCAGCTGTGACGGTGAGCGCCATCCTGATGCACCGACCGGAGAATCGCCAGGGGACTGTCTGGTTGCTGGCAGGGACGGGTGATGGCCCGCAGTTGGCGGCGGTTCTGATCTCGCAGGGCTGGCATGTCCATGTCAGCGTCGTCGGTGACTCGGCTGCGCAGCCCTATCAGGGGATGCCGCTGGAAGGGATCCACGTGGGTGCGCTCGGGGGTTCAGAGGGGATTTCTCAATGGCTGCAGACGATTCCTGTGGATTGGGTTGTGGATGCCACTCACCCGTTTGCGCTGAGGATTAGCGACCAGTTGAACCAGGCTTGCAAGGGCTGGGGCCAGAGGTTGGTGCGGTTCGAACGACGGATGGAGGCCTCGGGGAAGGCTTTTGTGCTCAGCTCCATGGCGGACCTTGCCGATCAGTCCCTAGCGGGGCGACGCCTTCTTTTGGCCCTCGGTGCCCGCCAATTGGTTGAAGCAGCGAGGGTCGCGCGTGAAGCAGGAGCCACCGTGTTTGCTCGCGTCCTTCCTACGCCCATGTCGCTGATTCAGGCGGCAGCAGCGCGCGTTCCATCGGATCATCTGGCCGTGGTGCGACCCCTGCAGGGTCCCGAGCCAGGGGCCCTGGAAGCGGCGCTTTGTAGGCGCTGGGCGATCACAGACGTGGTCTGCAGGCAGTCGGGGGGGGCGACAGAGGCGCTCTGGGCGAGCCTTTCAATCGAGATGGGGCTGGAATTGTGGCTCCTGCGCCGACCTCTACCGATTGCTGAAGTTGCAGTTGTGCATAGCGTGGGCGAGCTTCTCACGCATCTGAATGGCACCACGTCCTGAGGCTTTGTGGTTGGTTTTAACCACGGAGGCTGATGCTCAGAAAGCCTCTGCACTCGCTGAGCAGCTGATCAGCCGTGAGCTAGCAGCTTGCGTGAGCTTCCAGGCCATTCAGTCTTGCTACCGCTGGCAAGGGCGGGTTGAACATGCCAATGAAGTGCAGCTTCTGATCAAGACCAAGGCACCAGGTTTGAACGCGCTGCTCGGGGCCATCGAGGCCCTTCACAGCTACGACACCCCTGAGATCCTGCATTGGCAGGCTCAGCCATCGCACGCCTACGGCGCTTGGGCCGCGGCGTCGATCAATCCAGATGCTTAGCGATCAGATCAGGCAAGGAAACCTTGGAGCGAGGCCCCAATTGGGTCACCACCTGTCCGGCACAGATTGATCCCATTTTGCCGCAGACATCAAGGGGGAGGTCATGGGTGTAGCCATGCAGGAAGCCACCCGCATAGAGATCGCCCGCTCCTGTGGTGTCGACGAGATCGCCGAGCTTGTAGGAGGGGATGTCCCAGCGTTGATCACCGCAGAGCACCACAGACCCTTGAACACTGCGGGTCAGCACGGCCACGCTGCATCGACCTTTCACTTGTTCAAGCGCGCTCTCGAAGTCTGTGGCTCCGTACAACGATTTGATCTCATCCTCATTGGCAAAGAGCACATCGACATGTCCATCGACAAGCTCGAGAAAGCTTTCACGGTGACGGTCAACGCAGAAACCATCGGAGAGGGAGAGGGCGACTTGTCCGCCGCTTTCTCGGCAGGCTTCAGCCGCTGTGATGAAAGCCTTTTTGGCCTCAGGGCTATCCCAGAGATAGCCCTCGAGATAGAGAACCTTGGTGTCGCGAACCATGGAGAGATCGAGATCATCAGGATCCAGTTGGGTTGAGGCACCGAGGTAAGTGCACATCGTGCGCTCGGCATCCGAGGTGACCAGGATGAGGCAACGGGCCGTGCTCGCACCGCTCACGGCAGCCGGTGTCTCAAAACGGGTGCCTACAGAGCGGATGTCGTGGATGAAGATGGTTCCTAGTTGGTCGTCACGAACACGACCAATGAACCCGGACTTGCTTCCGAGTTGAGCGAGACCGGCCAGGGTGTTGGCGGCTGAACCTCCAGAGGTTTCGAGACCTGGACCGCTTGCTTCGTAGAGGCTTTTGGCTTGATCCTCGTCAACAAGGGCCATGCTGCCCTTGCTGAGGTTGTGATCGCTCAGAAATTGGTCCTCGGTTTGAACCAAGACGTCGACGATGGCGTTACCGATGCCCACGACGTCGAGAGAACTGGCGGTGCTGAACCGGGGAGTGGAGGACATCTCTGCTGTCGGTAGTACAGCGAGTATGGCTGTTCGCTGGATCGCTGTTTTGCGTCAGCGATGCGAGCGGGCTCAGGCGCTGAGGAGTGCGCGTTTGGGGCCATGGATCGGATCTTCCACCACGATCGTTTGGTCTCGGCTGGCGCCGAGGGAAACGATTGCAATCGGCACATCCATCAGGTCGGCGAGGAAGCGCAGGTAGTCCATCGCCGGCGCAGGAAGGTCTTCGAGGCGACGGCATTCCGCCGTGGAGCATTGCCAACCAGGGAGGGTTTCAAAGATGGGCTTGCAGCGAGCGAAATCTTCGGAGCTGCTGGGGAAGTGCTCAATGCGTTCGCCGTCGAGCTCGTAGGCGACGGACACCTGGATTTCATCCATCTCGTCCAGGACATCGAGCTTGGTGATCGCCAGGCAATCCAGTCCGTTGACTTGAACGGCGTAGCGCCCAATCACCCCATCAAACCAGCCACAGCGGCGACGGCGGCCCGTGGTTGTTCCAAACTCCCCGCCTCGATCACAGAGCTGGTCGTTCAAACTTCCCGAGAGCTCTGTGGGGAAGGGACCTTCTCCAACCCGAGTGGTGTAAGCCTTGGCCACTCCAATCACTCGGTCGATCAGGGTCGGGCCGACACCTGCACCGATGCAGGCCCCTCCTGACACAGGATTGGAGGAGGTCACATAGGGATAGGTCCCGTGATCGAGGTCGAGGAGAGTGCCTTGCGCTCCTTCAAAAAGAATGTTTTTGCGGTTGCTTGCGGCTTCATGAATGGCACGGGTGCAATCCACCACGTGAGGCGCTAAGCGCTTTCCGTAAGCCAGATATTCACCGATGATTTCTTCAGCATCCAACGGCTTTTCGCCATAGATGGTTTCGAGCAGTTGATTCTTCTCGCTCAACGGCCCTTCAAGCCGATCCCGCAGGCGAGCTTCGTCGAGCAGGTCGAGAACACGAATGCCGCTTCGCTGAGACTTATCTGCATAGGTGGGGCCGATGCCGCGGCCGGTTGTGCCGATTCTGCGCTCACCTCGTTGCTTTTCCATCGCCAGATCCAAGAGGCGGTGGTAAGGCATCGTCACGTGCGCCGTCGATGCCAGCTGGAGCCCTGAAATGTCGATCCCATTGGAGATCAGCATGTCGAGTTCTGCGAGCATCACCTTGGGATCGACCACGGTTCCGGAGCCGATCAGGCAGGTGGTGTCTGGGTAGAGGATTCCGGAAGGGATCAGGTGAAGCTTGAGCACGCGACCGTCCACCACGATGGTGTGGCCGG
Organism: Synechococcus sp. ROS8604; assembly: GCF_014279655.1. Taxonomy (NCBI): domain Bacteria; kingdom Bacillati; phylum Cyanobacteriota; class Cyanophyceae; order Synechococcales; family Synechococcaceae; genus Synechococcus; species Synechococcus sp. ROS8604. The sequence goes on along the minus strand of NZ_CP047946.1, from coordinate 2,025,507 downwards.
CGTTAACGCCTCCCTGATAACGCACCACAACATCAGCGGAGCGGCTCAGAAGATCTGTGATCTTTCCTTTTCCCTCGTCACCCCATTGAGCACCGATGACGACAACGTTGGCCAAAGAATCGGCGGCCCGAAGCCGCATTTCTGCACAATCCAGCACTTTCGCAGACAGTCCTGCCTGCGGTCAAAGTGCTGTTCGATTTTGTGATTAAGTGCCGCGAACGGCTGCTTTTTCGGCCTTGCCCAGTTCCTTATCGATCCTGGCTCGCAAAGCATCGGGAACGGGACGGTTGGTGTAGTTGTTGTAGTGACCAGCCAAGGAGTTGAGTGCCGTCTGCATGGTCGTGAAAGAACTCAAGCCGTTCACCTTGGGACGTGCTCTGTAGCGAGAGACGTAGTCGGTGATCAAATCGCGGGCCTCTCCTTCAGCCTCTTGGCGATTCGCCGCGTCCTGGGGCAGCGCCAACGTGTCGTGAATGGTGTGGGCAACAGCGACTGTGTCTTGGACGTAGTCCCCGCTAAGCGTGGACGATTCGTTTCCGCAGGCCGTGACGAGCAAGGAAAGCCCAAGACACAGGGCAAGGCTCAGATTGATTAGACGGCTGGTAAGGCGTTTCAGTACGGCGATCATGACGAAGGAAATTTGCTGGACTTTACGCGGGGTCAGAGCTGGACCCGTAGCTCGGTCGGGATCGCTTCAAGCAGGGAAGAGATGGCTTCGGCTCGACTTAAAACGTTGGCGTCCCTCTCCGACCGTTGCACGAGTTCCACCTTTCCATCGGCGGCAGCGCGACCAACCACAACTCTCCAGGGGATTCCAATGAGATCGGCATCCTTGAATTTCACGCCGGCCCGCTCTCCACGATCGTCCAGGAGGGCATCGATTCCCGCGGCCCGCAGCTCGTTGTAAATCTCTTCACCAAGGCCCATTTGGACCTCGTCTTGAACATTGGCTACCACCACGATCACCTGAAAAGGGGCCAGGCTGAGCGGCCAGATCACTCCAGCGTCATCGTGATGCTGCTCAACGGCTGCCTGGGCAAGGCGTGAGATTCCTATGCCGTAACACCCCATCCAGAGGTGTTGCTGTTTGCCTTCTTTCGTGGTGATTTGAGCTCCCATGGATTGGGAGTACTTGCGACCGAGTTGAAAGATATGCCCCACCTCTATCCCGCGTCGTTCTTCGAGGCTCTGTTCTGGGCTGTGGACACAGTGATCCCCTGCTCTGGCCTTGCGGAGATCCAGCGCTGAGATGGTGCCGAGATCAGACCAAGTGCAGCCCCAACGGTGCTCGTCTCTTGTGTTCGCTCCGCAGACAAAACGGTCAAGCTCAGCAGCTGTCGTATCGGCGAGTTTGTAGAACTGCGTTCGCCAGCTGCGCGCGCCAGTGAGGTACTGATCAGAAAGGTCAGGGCCGATGGATCCAAACGGCCATGGCTGCAGTCCTTGAGATTTCAGCTGATCGGCATTGATCGGGCTGAGATCGAGAACGGGGCTGTCGAGCTGTTGTGTGAGTGCATTCACGAGTTTCACCTCGTTGAGTTCCTGGTCTCCGCGGAGACAAACAAGAACCGGCTGTTCATCGCCAGATTCGAGCTTGGCAAGGAGAAGCAGCACCTTGATGACTTGGCTGGGGTCAAGCGACTGGGCGGAGCAGAGCGCATCAATCGTGATTTGCCCTGGAGTGGACATGACCTGCGATTCCCCGCTTGGTAAAGGCAGAGCAGGGGGTGCGATCGAGATAGCTTTTTCTTGATTGGCTGCGTAATCACCATCAGGGCTGATGAGGATCAAATCTTCGCCAGCATCTGCCGTCACCATGAATTCCTGGGATGCGGCGCCGCCGATGGCTCCACTATCAGCATCCACCCCGACAGCCGTCAGGCCGCAACGTTGGAAGACCCGGGTGTAGGCCTTTTCCATCTGCGCGTACATGCTTGCCAGATCTGCTTCATCGCCATGGAAGGAATAGGCATCCTTCATGATGAATTCACGGCCTCGCATCAAGCCAAAGCGTGGGCGAATCTCGTCCCTGAATTTGCTTTGAATTTGATAAAAGGTGACGGGGAGCTGGCGATACGACTTCAAGAGGTCGCTGGCTAATTCCGTAATGACTTCTTCATGGGTGGGGCCTAGGCCAAGGGAGCGCTCCTGGCGATCTTCAAGGTGGAACATGATCCCCTCGCCGGCGGTATAGCCCTGCCATCGGCCACTTTTTTCCCACAACTCGGCCGGTTGAAGTTGCGGTAGCAACGTTTCAAGGGCCCCTATCTCATTCATCTCCTCCCTGACGATTCTCATCACCCTTTGAAGGACCCTCCACATCAGTGGTAGATAGGCATAGATTCCTGATCCAACGCGTCGGATATATCCGCCACGAATCAGCAATTGTTGCGAGGCGATTTCGGCGTCAGCGGGAACATCCCGCAGCGTCACCAGCATCAGGCGGGAGACGCGCATAGCGATCAATGATCAATGAGATTGGAAGCTACCACCGCTGCAAAAAGAGGTCGCTTCAGGAAGTGTCCCGATCGCTTGGAACGTCGCTGGCATCCTGAGTCTCAGCTGCTACTGTCAGCCCAATCCAGTGCGTCCCAAATCAGTCTCATGTTTCCTAGGTCGATCAATGATCCTGTTTCTGCTGCCGAAGACTCCTTGATATCCGAAAAATATGTTGATGCGGTAATGGCTCAATCAGATGCTTTAGTTGGTATCGATGATGTTCAAAAATCCTTAAATCGATCAAGGGCTTCTGTTTATCGTTATACAAATACTGACGCTCGTAATTTAAATCCGCCTTTTAATCCAAAAAAGTTAAATCCTGAATACCGCAGCGATCAAAAGGATCCTCTCCTTTTTCATCCCAATGAGGTTGCCCGTTTTGCTAAGGATGTCCTGAGGATCAAGGAGGTCACCGTTGAAGTTCTCAACTCCCCTTCGACAGCGACTCAGCAAGTCTTAGGAGCCATCCTCGAAGAGTTGCGCCAAATCAGAACACATCTGGAAGATCTTCCCGCAGCTCCCTCTGACCTGGCGGCGCGCCGCGATCGACAAAAGCGTCCAGCTGCGTAGCGCTGTGATGGTGCGACAATCTCTTTAGTTCCCTCATAACGCCTTTCCGGAGCTTTCCATGCCATTGGGTATGGATTGCACAGGAGTACTTCCCTCCCCTGCCGGATGTCCTTAATCCTGTCTGAATGGACCCAGAGCCTGCCCGCGAATTTTCTCCGCAACCTTCGTTTCAAGTTGCTGCGCCAACACTTGCCTTTCTAGGGTTCACTCTCGCTTTCACCAGCCTTGGGGTTCCGTTGGCTGCTGTGCTGACCGATCGCCCTCCCATGGGTTCTTTGACACCACTCACTGCGCAAGATCGTCATGGATCTGAGGTCCCTGCCTCCTTCACCCTCTCCGGGGCTACTCAATCTGATCGTTGAGATTCCAGCTGGTAGTTGCAATAAATATGAGTTTTCAGAAGACGTTGGCGTGATGGCCCTGGATCGGGTACTTCACCCATCGATTCGCTACCCCTTTGATTACGGATTTGTTCCCAACACCCTTGCGGAGGATGGATCGCCTCTTGATGCCATGGTCATCATGGCGGAACCCACTTTTGCGGGCTGTTTGATCAAAGCCAGGCCGATCGGAGTGCTCGACATGGATGACACGGGCCATTACGACGGCAAGATTCTTTGTGTCCCCGTCGCTGACCCTCGGCAAGCAGGGATTCAAAGCATCCAGCAAATTGCACCCAGCCAGCTTGAGGATGTGGCCGAGTTTTTCCGTACTTACAAAAATATGGATGGTCGTGTCATTTCCATTGGGGGTTGGCGTGATTCGGATGCCGTCGCTCCCTTGTTGGAGGCATGCATTCGAGCGGCCGGTAGCTAAGGGCCCAGGGTGCTCAATCCAGCTTTTCTCGGCAAGATCTGTGATCGAAGCGCTATTAGGGCCTTACTTCTTGTAAGTTAGTTCGCGCCTAGATTGTGAACGACCCGTGCCCACCATCCGTTTTGAGCAGGAAGGCCAACAGGTCGGTTGCATCGAAGGAGCGAATTTACGGAAAGCAGCGCTTTCCTCCGGGGTCAATCCCTACAAAGGCCTGAATAACCTCAACAATTGTGGAGGGGTCGGCCAGTGCGGAACCTGCGTGATCGAGGTTCTCGAAGGAGCCCAGAACCTTTCCCCCCGAAGTGATGTGGAAGAGGTGTACCTCTCTGATCGCCCTTCGAACTATCGCTTGAGCTGCCGCACCAGTGTGAATGGCGATGTGACCATTCGGACTCGGCCTGACGAAGGCGTTGGCAAGGGTTCAAACAGCCTGCTTGGCGCTTTGAAGAACTTGTTTGGACGTTGAGCTTGGCTCCAACCATCAAGGTTTACAGCTACTCCCGCTGCTCCACCTGCCGTAAGGCCTTGGCATGGCTTGATGCCAACAACTTGGCTTATGAGGTTGTTGACATCACAACGGCTCCTCCTTCAAAAAAGGAGCTCGCCCTTGCTTTTGATCGGTTGGGGCGTCGTCAACGTCTCTTCAACACCAGTGGTCAGAGCTATCGGGCTCTTGGGGCAGAGGTCGTTAAAGCGATGAGTGACGATGATGCACTGGCGGCTTTGGCGGCGGACGGGCGTTTGATTAAACGCCCTTTTGTGGTGTTGCCGAGCGGAGTTTTGGTGGGATTCAAGCTCGAGGATTGGAATCAGGCTCTTTTGGGTTGAAGTTGAGTCCATCCAGCTCTGTAATCAGTTCGTCCACGCCACCTTGGGTGTGCAGTTGGAACATGCTGGTGCGTTTGAATTCTTCGAGGAACGCCACCAAGAGCTCCTGGCTTCTTTCCAATACCACGCCTTGTTCGAGGGTGCGTGCAAGCTCCTCCCAGAAACGGTCGAGTGTTTGAATCCCTAGATCCTCGAGCACTTGGTCTTTCTGGCCAAGTTGGTCGCCTGCGCTCTTTGAAAGCCCCAACAGCGAATCCACCATCCCCATGGCGAGCTGATGACTCAACTCGGATTCCGCCTTTTGCACGCCAGGGAGCTCCCTGAGCGGTGCCGGCAAGACCAGGCCATCCAGATTCCTCTGCAGGGCGTGGCCAAAGAGGGCCACGAGTTGTGGACGCATCCCTGGCCCCACTTGCGTGAGGATCAGAGGCAGCCAGAGTCGCAGCAGTTCCGCCAGTTCCCGCTCTTCACTGCTGTCTACAGATTGATGACTACAAAGCCGGAGAATCCTGTCGGGCAGATTTGGCGAGCGCACGATGCCTTGCATGGCATCCAGCACACGAAGTGTGATCACTTCAAACAGTTCAAGCGCTAGGACGGCGACCACGCCGCGACTGACAGCTGCTCGAAGGGGCTCAAGATTCAGAAGCTGAGCGCGGGACAGACGCTCTGTGACTGGAACAACGCGCAACAGACGCCAAAAGGGGATCAGGAGAGGTAGGTCAATCCAACGTCTGAGTAAGGCGTCTCTCCAGGCAATCGCGGGAAATCGGCGTTTCAGTCGAATGGTGCGAACCAGGATGTCCAAGAGGAACAGGATTTGAAACGGTATGTCGATCCGCCAGGAGAGGTCGATTGGCATTCCGTTTTCATCAATCCCGCGCGAGTAATTGGTCTCCGCCAGCGGGAGAATTTTGTTGTTCCAAAACTGCTGTTCTTGGTCCCAGTCGTGCTTGCTCAAGTAACGGTCGCTGAGCAGATGGGCCGCCGCTTGTTTGGCTGAATCCATCTCAGCTCGGGCTCGTAGACGGTTCTTGAGCTTCTCGAGTGCGCCTACATTCCCGGAGCTGATGAACGGGTTTTCATCCACTAATTGGCTGTTTTTAACAACCAATTCCAGCCGCATTTGTCGTGCGGCTGGACTGTTAATTCCCTGCTTTGAAGCGGTTGTCTCGAGTCTGCGGAAATGTTCGACATACGACATCGTGTCGGGGTGAACCGCGATGCCCTTCAGCGGGTCATAAAGGGGGGTGATGTTTGGCAGCCACGGCAGTGGCAATGCCAAGTTGATCGAAGGGAGGGGATACAGCGTTCTCTGCAGCCAGAAATTTCGCAGCGGAATGTAGGTGACATCGAAAATCACCCAGATCAAGTTGAGCGCTGCGATCAGGGCTAAGGCCTGATCCCAGCGATTCCAGAGCAATTGGATGGTGCGGGGTTTCACGCCCTGCCAGCGGGGTCGGACCATGGATCACCGTGCCTGGTTTCAGGCTAGAAGCACAGGCTGATCGCGCCTATCGTGATTTTCAGGATTGAAGCAAGGTGCCTGTTGGCAGACAAGCAACACAACAGTCGTTCTGAACACGACCAACCCAACAGCAGCGAGCCTCTTCAGGAGCGCAACCAGGATCTGAAAAAGCAGCGGGGTTCTGGACATCCGCTCTGGGATTTTTGGGGCCCGCTGTTTTTCACCGTGGCTCTTTATTTCGGGATCCGCCACTATTTGGCCGAGGCACGCTTTATTCCCTCAGGCTCGATGCTGCCTGGCTTGCAGATCCAAGATCGTCTGTTGGTCGAGAAGCTCACCTACCGCGGCCGCAAACCTCGGCGGGGAGAAATCGTTGTGTTCAATTCCCCCTATGCCTTTGATCCTGCCTTGCGCGCAACGACGTCACCCCCACCTTTTCAATGCGTTCTCGCCAATATCCCTTTGATTGGCCTGATTCCTGGAGTCAGTCATTCGGCTTGTGATGCCTACATCAAACGGGTTGTGGCTGTGGCGGGCGATCAGGTGGTGGTGAACCCTCGAGGAGAGGTGCAAGTGAACGGTGTTGCTCTCGATGAGCCGTATGTGACCAATTACTGCGCTCTGGATAAGCGGGGGATGAGCCTTTGCCGCACCCTGAACGCCACGGTCCCGGAGGGACGGGTCCTCGTTCTTGGTGACAACCGCAGCAACAGCTGGGATGGGCGTTATTGGCCGGGGGGGGCCTTCCTTCCTGAAGATCAGATTATTGGTCGTGCTGTCTGGCGCTTCTGGCCATTCAATCGGCTTGGTTCGTTGGGATCTTGAGTCCACAACTCACCACTTGCCCTCGGATGGGGACGCCGATCCAAGGCTGGTTGGCAGCTTTTGGTGCGTAGGGGGCGTCACGGGTGTGATCCCATGTTTGCTCAGGATCGAAGAGCAACCAGCGGTTGCTTCCGATCCTGAGTCGTTCTTCGTCCTGTCCAAGCAACCGTGCCGGGCCAAAACTGAGCGCTTGCCACAGTTGGTTCACACTCCATCCCAAATCGATCACGAGATGCTTCCAGAGCGTTGGCAGCACGAGTTGGTGACCGGATAGCCCTTTCGGACGTTGATCAGGAGGCAAAAGACACTCCTCATCGTCGAGCGGCATGCCATGGACAGCAACGGCGTTGATCGTTCCTTTCCGTAGGCCATCAATCAAGGCGTTGCGATCGGCTTCTCCACCAATGGATGGAGTGACAAACCATTGGGTTGTTTCAGCTGTTTGCTTGGAACGATCCTGCACGAGATGCCACCAGCTCACCGTGGCCAGAGCTGGTGACGGCGTGTGGCTCAGCATCTCCACGCCATCAGCGGTGGAGAGATTCATGAGCACAAGCTTGCGATTGCTGTGGCGGCGCTGCAATTCCAGGAGCTGCCCCATGGGCAGTGTTTCGCTGATGGTGGGATCGGCAGGCCACCCGGCTCGGAGTGTTTCCACGCCTTCCCGGATCATTCCGTTTCCACGCAGGCTGGAGTCGTGGGGTGCAATCAGCACAGGGGCTCCAGCCATCTCTCCGAGCATCAGGGCGCGGTCGATGAGGTTGGCAGACGGCATCTGCTCGCCAGCGCTGAGACCGATAGCCCCTGCCTGAAGAAGATCGGCGTGGCTGCTGAGGCGTTCTCCTTCTCCGCGGTGGCTGAAGCTTCCCCATAAATGCACTTTGAGATCGCAATCTTTCGGCTGGAATCCCTTTAAGCGGTCTGGGCTGTCCCGTTGCGATTCACCATTTGGAAGCAGGGCTAGCTGCCCATAACCGGCTCTCCAGGCTGCGTTGATGAGGGTTTCGAGCGTTTCTCCGCTGCCTGTAAATGGATGGGGAAGGCTCGAGTGTGGGTCGACAAGACAGGGGGCCAGGAGTTGCTGGCCCCGGTCATGGCCCGAAACACCTCGCTCCCTGGCTCGCGCCCTTGCCTCGTCTCCAAGAGCGATGAGACGATCGTCTTCAAAGAGAGCAGCACTCCCTACTTGGAGCGGCTGATCGCTGGCGACGAGAACTTGCACCGGGTCGAGCAGCATCGTCTCAGTCATGGGTTCACAGGGCTCCCGCTGCTGTTCGATCCAGAACCCCACCGAGGTGGGACGTGAGATTCAGGCAACTCACCACTGCAGGTTGGCTGGGATTTTCGGGCATGTCGATCACTGTGACGCCACCGTTGCCTTGTTTCACGGCCCAAATGTCTTTGGGGGCAAGGCCTAAGAGGTGACACAGGATTGTTTTGTTCACGGCATCATGCGCCACAACTAAGGCTGTCTCCGACGGATCGAGCCCATCCGCGATCGTGTTCCAACAGGCCACAGAGCGTTCCCAGACGTCTTGAATGGTTTCCCCTTCGGGCATTTGCACGGTTTCGGGAGCGTCCTTCCAGGCTTGGAGCAACGCCTCCCAGCTCTCTCGAATTTCGGATTCCAGTTTCCCTTCCCACAGTCCGTGACCGATTTCCATCAGGCCGTCAGTCACGGTGAGCGATACGCCGGCGTGCGATTTCAAAATCCCCTCAGCGGTTTCTTTGGGGCGAGACATCGAGCTGCTGTAGGCCCGATCCAGCGTCACCCCCTCGAGGAAGGAGCGAGCCGCCTCTGCTTGGGCATGGCCGTTGCTATTGAGAGGGATATCAATTTGTCCCTGGAAACGCCCCTGCCGGTTCCAATCCGTTTCACCGTGGCGGACAAGGATCAGACGCGCCTGGCTGCCCTTGGCTGGCAGCGCTGGTTCTAAGTGGGCAATGCTGTTCAAGCATTCGATCTGCACTTGGTAACCGTTAGGCCCTGGAGAGAGGTTGAACACAGACAAGGATGCATTGTCGAGGCGGAGCCGTCTGAAGCCTCCTTGGGGTTCGCCCAGCAACACCAGAATCAAGCAGCGCAGAATCGCGTTGTGACCCACGACCAGAACGGTGTCGTCGCCCGTGACCGGATGCCGATCCAACAGACCTTTTAAAAAGGCACGCGCCTGAACCATCAACTCGGGCAGTGGTTGGTAACGCGTGCCATCAGCGCGGGTGAGTTCGAGGGCTTCCGGTTGTTGGCGCCAGATGGCGTAACCCTTTGGATCCTTGATGGCCCGTTCATCGGCGCTGAGTCCGCTCCAGGGCTCAAGATCGATTTCCAGGAGTCCGTCATCCAGCACGGGAGTCAGCCCGTCTTGTCGCACGCTCAGCACGCCGGCTGTGGTGGCGGCAGCCCGTTGAAGCGGTGAGCTGTAGGCCGCATCAATCGGCACGTCGGCCAAGGCGATGCCCATGCGCCGCGCTTGGTCTTCGCCGATCGCGGTGAGTGTTGATAGATCATTACGCCCTTGGATGCGGCGCTCAACGTTGAAGCTGCTCAGGCCGTGGCGGACCAGGAGGAGACGCAGTGACACCGCAACAAGAGGGAAAGGCGCGGTCATCGTATGGGCGCACGGTCCGTTCAGACGCCGAAATGGTCAAAAACGGCCGTTGGTAGCCCTTCGCCGGAGAGAATCGTTTGCAGTTGCCCATCGTCTGTTGACCAGCCCGCTGAACGGACGTTCAAACGCAGTGCCCAAGTGGAAAGTCCTTTTGGCTGTCGTTTCGATGGTGCTGGCTTGCAGCGTTTGGTTCCTCGGCTTGATGGACAGCCTCGGGCGACCTTCTGTGGCTCCTGCTTTGTCCTTGGAGCAGCAAGAGCTGGCGTTGTTGGCGGATCCTGTGTTGACGCCAGCTCTTAAACCGCTGCTTGTGGGCCAAGATCCGGCCAAGAGCTTGCTTGAAACGTTGAGAGACATCCCTCTCGACAGTCTCAGCGATCGCCAAACCCTCTTATTTGCCTCGCTCGAAAATGATCCGGAGCGTCGCAAAACCTTGCTGGAGACTCCACTCCAGACCCCAAAGCTTCGGACTCTTCAGGAGAGCCTGGCCACCGAGCCTCTCCCCCGTGACCTCTCCTCTCAGGATCAAGACCTGTTGTCGGACAACAGCCCTGATCCCTTAACGCGGCGTCTGGTCTGTCAGGCCCTGGGAGGGGCAGAGGCTGATTGTGTTGAACGCTCTTCAGCCACGGCTGCGGCTCGACGTCTTGTTCTCAGTGAACTGATGCCGCTTGCGGCGTTGTTGTTGGGTTCTCTTCTGCTGGTTCGTCAGCTTTGGTTGCTTTTGCGCCGAAAGCAATCCGCCTGGCCTGAGCTGCAAGCCCCGCCCCTCGGCTTGGTTGACATGGTGCTGCTGATCGCCGGTGGTTTTGTGGTGCTGGGCGAGGTGTTGGTTCCACTGCTTGTGACCCCTCTTTCAGCCTTGGTGGCTCGCAGCATGGCGGCCCCTCTCAACCAGTCGGTGGCTGTGTTGATTGGTTACTGCGCTTTGGCGACGCCTCCGTTGCTCATCCTCAAGAGCCAGCTGGATGGATTGGATCAACGGCTGGTGCCTGCAGGTGGTTGGCTGCAGTGGCGGGTGAGCCCATGGTGGACAGCTCTGTTTCAGGGTGGTCGCGCCTGGTTGATGGTGATGCCACCGGTGGTGTTGACCGGTTGGTTGATGACTCGCCTGATCGGGGATCAGGGAGGCAGCAATCCATTGCTGGAAATGGTGCTGAACGGCAGGGATCCGTTGGCCCTGTCACTGTTGGCCATCACCGCGGTTGTGTTAGCCCCGCTGTTTGAAGAAACGGTGTTCCGTGGGGTGTTGTTGCCCGTTTTAGGTCGCTCGTTCGGGCGGGGTTGGAGCGTGTTCGGTAGCGCCCTTGTGTTTGCGGTTGCTCACCTCAGCATTGGTGAATTGCTGCCTTTGTTGGTTCTTGGTTTGGGGTTGGCATTGCTGCGTTTGAGCAGTGGTCGTCTTCTCCCCTGTCTGGTGATGCATGCTATCTGGAACGGTGTCACCTTCCTGAATCTTGTCCTGCTTGGCAGTTGAGATGATCTCCCTGATGCTGTAAGACATCTCGGCCTTGCGGGCGGACCATACGGGTGGTTCACTGGCGCATTGCCCTGTTCGTTCAACGTGGTCGCGGTTCCCCAAATTCAACCTGCTCCACAGGAACACGTCTCAGCCACTGGTGCCCTCGAGCTCATTCAGGGTTCGTTGTCTGCCAAGCGTGTCGCACGCCGCTCGCCCCTGCTGGCTGGCCTTCATCGTGTCGCCGATGGCAGTCTGATTGGTGTGTTCACCGCTGTTTTGGCTCTCAGTGGACTCACCCTTCACTGGCAATACCGCTGGACGGTCGCCTTTCAACGCTTGGAGGACACTCGAGGAGTGGGCCACCGCCTAACGGAGTCCACAGCCATGCTTGAGCGCTACCTCCTCGATCGAACACAGACGCCTAAGGCGATGGTTCCTACGACCGCTGCAAAATTGTTGTATCTCGAACGTCCCAGTGAGGAGAAGTCCGGCGGATCCCACGATCATCTGGGTTTCATTGGCTCCTTGATGGATCGTTCAATTCATCACGGGTATTGAACTGATGCCAGCCAACCGGCAAGGCTCGACCTCCACTGGACGTCGTGAACGACGAAGGGGGATCCGTCTCGAGCCGGTGCCTGCCGGTCGCATGAAAGTGGTGTTTGTCCTGCTGTGTGCAGGCCTATTCGGATTGGTCGGGCGTATGGCCTGGCTGCAGATTTTTCAAGCCTCTGAGTTGGAGACGCGGGCCCGTTTGGTGCAAACGCAACGCACCAAGCCATTAGGCAGCCGTCGTCCGATTGTTGACCGCAACGGCAGGCTCGTGGCTTTAGACGAGGAGCGCTATCGACTTTGGGCTCATCCTCGTTACTTCAACTTTCCTGGTGACGAGCCGACGCTCATTCGTGACCGTAAGGAGGTGGCTGAACGCCTAGCTCCCGTGTTGGCTCTGTCGTCCGGCGAGCTCAACATAAGAATGGGAGATCGCTCATCAGGCATCAAGTTGGCAGAGGGTGTCGACCCTGAAACGGCGACCACAGTGCGTTCCCTAGGAATCAGTGGCATCGATTTGGAGCCCTATCCCTACCGCGTCTATCCGCAGGGATCCCTGTTTGCCAATGTCGTTGGTTTCCTCAATCAGGAGCGTGAGCCCCAGGCAGGGCTTGAACAGAGTCGTGATGATGATCTGCAGCGTCACGAACAGGCCCGAAGTCTTCGTCGCGGAGCCGACGGAACCCCATTGCCAGACAACCTGGCGCCGGGTGTGTTTTTCGGGGATGACCTGAGATTGCAGCTCACCTTGGATGCGCGCTTGCAGGAGCTGGCTGCAAAGGCGCTGACGGAGCAGGTGAAAACCTGGAAAGCCAAAAAGGGGGTGGCGATCGTGATGGATGTCACCAATGGCGAATTAATGGCGCTGGCCTCAACGCCCACGTATGACGCCAATCGTTATTGGGATTTCAATCCAGAGCGTTTTCGCGAATGGTCTGTTCAAGACCTCTACGAACCTGGCTCGACCTTCAAACCAATCAACTTGGCATTAGCGCTTCAAGAAGGTGTGATCCAACCCAACGAGACGGTCTACGACAGTGGGGACCTCACGATTGGGGGCTGGCCAATTCGCAACCATGACCGCAAGGGCAATGGAGTGGTGGATTTTGCAACCGTGCTTCAGGTGTCAAGCAATGTCGGCATGGTCCAGGCGATGCGCAAAATGCGCCCTTCTAATTACTGGGACTGGTTGAGTCTGCTTGGGCTTGATGCCAAGCCGGATACCGATCTTCCAGGTGCGGTAGCGGGCCAGTTGAAGACCAAGGAACAATTCACAACTCATCCCATCGAGCCAGCGACAGCCGCATTCGGTCAAGGCTTCTCCCTGACCCCTCTCAAACTTGTTCAACTCCATGCACTGATCGCGAATGGCGGGAGGCTGGTGAGTCCTCATATCACCCGAGGTTTGCGAGCTGGTCATGCGTTGGCTGCGAGTGGAGAGCGCATGGGGCAGCCCTTGCTCCGACCAGAGGTCACGCGAACGATTCTGAACTGGATGGAATCTGTGGTGGAAAAAGGCAGTGGAAAAGGGGTTCGTATCCCTGGTTATCGCATTGGCGGCAAAACGGGCACCGCCCAAAAGGCCGTCAATGGTGTGTATGTCCCTGGAGCACTGATTTGCAGCTTCGTGGCAACGCTTCCGATTGAGGACCCTCGCTATGTGGTGCTGGTGGTGGTTGATGAACCACAAGGAGCGCATGCCTATGGCTCAACCGTGGCTTTGCCTGTGGCTAAATCCATCATTGATGGGCTCCTGGTGATTGAAAAAATCCCACCAAGTGGTCAGGTTAAATCTGCACAAACGGACACATCTCTCCCGTGAGCTGTCAGCTTGCAAATCGTCGCTACGTTGAATCCATAGATTTTTAAGTGCGCCATGGCCACCCTCCTTGAGCAGCTTTCCGCCATGACAGTGGTGGTGGCCGACACGGGTGATCTCGAGGCGATCAGGCGTTTCACCCCTCGTGATGCGACCACTAATCCCTCCTTGATCCTTGCTGCAGCCCAGATTCCTGCCTATGAGAATCTCATTGATGAAGCCTTGCGTTCATCCCGCAGGCTTTTAGGTGAGAGTGCTCCGGTGGAGCAAGTGGTGCACGAAGCGCTCGATGAAATCAGCGTGATCTTTGGAAAGGAAATTCTCAAAATTGTGCCTGGCCGAGTGTCAACGGAGGTTGATGCTCGCCTGAGTTACGACACCGAGGCCACCATTGAAAAAGGTCGGAAGCTCATCCGCCTTTACAACGACTCAGGAATTAGTAACGACCGTGTCTTGATCAAAATTGCCTCCACGTGGGAGGGGATCAAAGCGGCTGAAGTTCTTGAGAAGGACGGTATCCACTGCAACCTCACCCTGTTATTTGGCTTTTCTCAGGCTGTGGCCTGCGCTGAAGCAAACGTGACCTTGATCTCGCCATTTGTTGGTCGGATTCTGGATTGGTTCAAGGCCGACACAGGCCGCGATTCCTATCCAGGTCCTGAAGATCCTGGTGTGATTTCAGTCACCAGCATCTTCAACTACTTCAAGACCTACGGCTACAAAACCGAAATTATGGGAGCGAGCTTCCGCAATCTCGATGAGATCACCGAGCTGGCAGGTTGTGATCTCTTGACCATTTCTCCGAAATTGCTGGATCAATTGCGCAGTAGTGATGCTTCGTTGGTTCGCAAGCTCGATCCTGCCAATCTCCCCCCTGTCGCTGCGCAAATGAACGTTGACCAGCAGCGTTTCATTTCGATGATGGCCGACGATCGAATGGCTACGGACAAGCTCAGCGAAGGCATCAAAGGTTTCAGCAAGGCCATCGAAACTCTCGAGCAGCAGCTTGCGCACCGTTTGGCTCAGATCGAGGGTGGCTCCGCGTTCAGCCATGCCGTTCAAGAGATTTTCCTGTTGAACGATTTCAACGGCGATGGCTGCATCACCCGCGATGAATGGTTGGGTAGTGATGCGGTCTTTGATGCCTTGGATCAAGATCATGACGGTCGTTTGACCCCCGATGATGTGCGTTTGGGTTTCGGTGGCGCCTTGTCCTTAACCGCCGTTTGATCAAGCTGGTTTAAGGCTTCAGACCGCATGCATGCCTTTGCTCTTTGGAGTGGAGGCGTGCCATTTCAGTGGCTGCCAACAGTGCTCGCTGCGTTCCTACGCAATCGTTAGGGTCCCTTAGCGGGTCTTTCGGGGGGTGGCTTCCATGGCGCTCCAGCTTGTTTGGTTCAAGCGAGACCTGCGGGTGAAGGACCACCAGCCCCTGCAGCAGGCTTTGCTCAGGGGGCCAGTGTTGCCGCTCTACGTCGTTGAGCCCGAGTTGTGGCAGCAGCCAGACGCCTCCGAGCGGCAGTGGTTGTTTTGCCGAGAGTCCTTGTTGGATTTGCGCCTCGCGCTTGCGCAGCTCGGCCAGCCGTTGCTGGTGCGTACCGGTGATGTGTTGGAGGTGTTCGAGCGGGCCCATCGTCAATTTGGTCTTGATGGGCTCTGGAGCCATGAGGAAACCGGAAATGCTTGGACGTATCAGCGCGATCAACGGGTCGCCCGCTGGTGCCGGCAGCACGGGATCCCTTGGAAGGAGATCCCCCAATTTGGGGTGATCCGCCGGCTGCGGTCGCGCAATCGTTGGGCCAAACGCTGGGAAGCGCAGATGGCCGAGCCGATCACGCCTTCCCCGTTAGGACTGCCATCCATTGAGGGGATCGAGGCTGGCCTCATTCCTGAGCGCCCCCATCCGGCGTTGGCAGCCGATCCATGCCCGCGTCGTCAAAGCGGCGGACGTTCCATGGCCTTGCTGGAGCTGAACGATTTCCTCGAACATCGCGCGCCCGGGTATGCACGCTCCATCTCCAGCCCCAATACGGCCTTCACTGGTTGTTCGCGTCTTTCGGCTTATCTCACCTGGGGGTGTCTCTCGATGCGAGAGGTGATCCAAACAAGCCGTGGCTTTAGCGGCCGTGGGATCAGCAGCTTTGAGTCACGCCTGCATTGGCATTGCCACTTCATCCAAAAGCTTGAAGCGCAGCCAGCGATTGAATTCGAAGATTTTCATCCGTTCATGCGGGGGTTGCGCCGCGCTGATGATCAGCGGCTTGCCGCCTGGGCGGAGGGAAGGACTGGAGTGCCTTTTGTGGATGCCTGCATGCGTGCCTTGCGGGCCCACGGTTGGATCAACTTCAGGATGCGTGCGATGTTGATGTCGTTTGCCAGCTACCACCTCTGGTTGCCGTGGCGAGAGAGCGGCCTTCATCTGGCGCGACAGTTTGTGGACTATGAGCCCGGGATCCACTGGAGCCAGTGCCAGATGCAGTCAGGCAGCACGGCCATCAATACGGTGCGGGTCTACAACCCGATCAAACAGGGACAAGACCATGACTTGAAGGGTGCCTTCATTCGCACTTGGCTTCCTGAACTCCATCTGGTTCCTAATGTCTACGTGCATGAGCCGTGGAAGTTGTCGATGGCAGCGCAACGCCAGGCCGGGCTTGAGCTTGGAGTGGATTACCCCCTGCCCATGGTGGAACCTGCGCTTGCGGCTCGGGAAGCGAAGCAGAGGATTTGGGCGATCAGGGAGCGCTCTGGGTTCTCTGCCATCGCCGATGGCATTCAGCAGCGCCACGGGTCGAGACGTTCAGGCTTAACGCCGACGGGTTCGGGTCGCCGTCGACGACGGCGAAACCCTGCGCCTGATGATTCCCAACAGCTCACGCTTGATCTTTAACCTCTCTGTAGCAGTAAGCGGCGGATCACCCTCTGGGCAATGTCGCCGTAGCCCATCTCACCAGAGAGAATTTGGGCAATGCGCTGCGGGGCAGTGGGGCGCTTGATTCCCAGTTGATAGCCCACGTTTGGAAAGCGATAAAACACTTGGGCAATCCGACGCCCCCAAGCCATCGAATCACCCCAGCGTTCGCGCATGCGCTTTGTGTAGTTGGAGAGGTCAGGCTCAGTTCCGTTGAGCCAAGAATCGAGACTCACGGCTGCTTCGCAGCCGCTCATCAGCGACGGCCTGAGGCCTTCGGCAAGGAAGGGGTCGCAGAGCGATGCGGCATCACCGACTGCCACCACGCCTTTGCCGTGGAGAGGTGTGTGGCCATTCCAAACTCTTAAATCCGCGGTCTGTCGCAGTCCGGCTGTGGAGGCAAATCCCAGATCCGGTAGGAGCTGTTCGAGCACGGCTTCCGCGTCACTGGCCCGGCGTCCAATAAACGTGCCCACTCCCACATTGATGCCGTTTGCCAGGGGAAACGCCCAGGCAAAACCATGGTGGACGAGCCCAAATTCAAACCTGGCGGTGCCACGTTGCAAGCTTCCCATTCCTTCGAGGCGAATAGAGAGCGTCTTGGCCATGTGCAGAGATCGAGGGCCGATCCCCAAGCGTGTGGGCCAGGGAGAACCGGAACCATCGGCCAGAACCACGGCTTTGGCCTCGATCACCTCCCCGTCCTTGCTGCGTACAAGCCAATGGCTTTCATCCTGCTGAAGGTCCACAACCTCGAAGGGCTGCCGCAGCTCTGCCCCTAAAGCGATCGCTTGCTCCAGCAAGAGTGCGTCGAGCCGTTCACGCTTGACGATCCAGAAGGGTGCAGAGCCTGGAAGCTCAGCGACCACGGGATCCGTGAGACACCAGCTGAAATCCACCTGTTGGATGACGTCATCAACAGCTGGTTGAAGGTCGAAGGGGAACCACTGCTGAACGGCGGCCGCCATCCCACCAGCGCATGGCTTGACTCGCTCTGATGGGTCGCGTTCCAAGACGGTGACGCGATGCCCTAATCGGGCTAGATGGAAGGCCGTGCTGGAGCCGGCCGCACCGGCTCCGATGACAGCAACGTCAGTGGTGCTCAAACCTTGAGGATTTCAACTTCTTTATCAGCTAAGTGTTTTTCAAGTTCTGCGATGAAACGGTCGGTTGTTTTTTGAACTTTATCTTGCTCATCTCGGCTTTGATCTTCTGATAAATCTCCCTCCTTCTCTTGTTTCTTGATTTTGTCGATGGCATCTCGGCGCACGCTGCGCAAGGCCACTTTTCCCTCCTCTGAGTATTTAGCGGCAAGTTTGCAGAACTCTTTGCGTCGTTCTTCTGTGAGTGGTGGCACGTTGATGCGAATGACCTTACCGTCATTGTTTGGGGTGAAGCCAAGGTCACTTGTTGCGATTGCCTTTTCGATCAGTGCCAGAGATCCCATGTCGAAGGGTTGAACGGCAATCGTTTGCGAATCGGGAGTGGAGAGAGACGCGAGTGATTTAAGGGGTGTATCAGCGCCGTAGTACTCGACATTGATCCGATCCAATAACGAAGGATTGGCTCGGCCGGTACGGATGGTGTTGAAGTTGCGCTGGGTGGCTTCCACCGACTTGCGCATGTTGGCTTCGAGATCGGAGTTCGACATGACGATGACTAGTTGCTGATACGAGAACCGATGGGTTCCCCGGCCACGGCTCTGCCGATGTTGCCAGGTTCAAACAGATTGAAAACAACAATGGGAATATTGTTGTCTTTGCAAAGAGCGATGGCGGTGCTGTCCATCACGGCGAGCTCTCCGCTGAGCACCTGTTGAAAGGTCAAGGAGTCGTAACGAACGGCATCGGGGAATTGATGGGGATCTTTGTCGTACACACCGTCAACCTTGGTGGCTTTGAACACCACATCAGCGCTGATTTCGGCCGCCCGTAAAGCCGCCGTGGTGTCGGTGGTGAAGAAGGGATTGCCACAACCTGCTCCAAACACGACCACCCTGCCTTTCTCAAGGTGGCGCATCGCGCGCCTACGGATGTAGGGCTCTGCCACCTCTTGCATTTCAATAGCGGTCTGGACGCGAGTGGGAATGCCGGCTCGTTCCAGTCCGTCCTGCAGGGTGATGGCATTCATCACGGTGGCGAGCATGCCGACGTAGTCAGCGGTGGCGCGATCCATGCCTGCGGCAGAACCTTTCAAGCCTCTGAAAATGTTTCCCCCACCAACAACAATCGCCAATTGAGTGCCAGTGGCAACAACCTTGGCAACATCGGTGGCGATGGCCTGAACAATTGCTGGATCGATTCCGTAGCCCTGATTGCCCATCAGAGCTTCACCGCTGAGCTTCAGGAGGGCACGCGCGTAGGCCATTCAACATCCTTATCTGTAGGACAGTAGCAAGGCTGTTCTTGGGGGGTCGAGAAAGCTAATTCGCTTCTGACGTTGCCTTAGCGCATGGGTGCGTAGGGCAACCAGATCGCTGTGGACGGACCGTTCCGAACGCGAATCCTTAAAGGGCGATTCCTTAGAAAGCGATTCCTTAGAAAGCGATTCGTTAGAACTCGATTCCTTGCTGCGCTTTGACGCCCTGTTCTCGGAAGGGGTGCTTGACGAGGGACATCTCCGTCACCAAATCGGCTCTTTGAATCAGTCCTTCGGGGGCGCCTCTGCCGGTGAGGGCAACGTGGGTGAGCTCAGGCCGTTCATCGAGGCCTTGCAGGACTTGATCCAGTTCGAGGTAGCCAAGCTTCAAGGCCACATTCACTTCGTCCAGCACCACCAGCTTTTGTTTGGGGTCTCTGAGGTAAGAGAGCGAGGTCTCCCAAGCCGCTTGCACCAGCTGACGATCACGCTCTCGATCTTGGGTTTCCCAGGTGAAACCCTCGCCCAGGGCATGCCAGCTCAAGGCATCTCCAAAGGCTTTCAGTGCTTTGGCTTCTCCAGGCTCCCAGCCTCCTTTGATGAATTGGACAACAGCCACCTGGTGCCCGTGCCCCAGGGTCCGTAAGGCCAAGCCAAGAGACGCAGTGGTCTTTCCCTTGCCGTGGCCGGTGAAGACCAAGACCAATCCTTTCTCAACACTGCGTTCAGACACCCGTTGGCGCTGCACGTCTTGACGGCGTGCCATGCGCTTTCGATAGGCATCGGCGTCTTTCTCTGGGGCTAAATCGCCGCCCATGCCCAGGGATTCGGCTGATTGGTCCAAGGCTGATTGGTCCACAGGCGATGGTTTTGCTGCTGACGTTGGATCCGAGCTCATGACATCTCCCCAGTTGTCTCCAGCATGCCGCTGGAAGGGCAGCGCGCTGTGATGCGCTGGAGAGCCGCTCCGGCCAGCACAGACTGCTCAATGTTGCAAAAGCCGATCTCCCGCAACTGCTTGGGGATGTCGTCCTCGAGCAAAGCAATGGCCGTTTCCGTCTCAAACAAAGCGCAGAACAGTTGTTGGGGAAGTTTCAAAAATGGACCAGCCGGGTGAAGGTCCACCACCACGAGCCAGCCTCCTGGTCTCAGCAATTCCAAACAGGACAGCAACACCTGCTGGCGTTCTTTGCGAGGGAATTCATGCAGGGCCAGGCTGATTTGAATGGCATCAAAGCTGGCTGGTGCGCAGGGTGGAGCTTCTGCCAGCCCCTCAATGCAGGTGAGGAGCGGCTGACGGGTGGCGGCGAGCTCTAGGACCTTGGGTGAAACATCGAGCCCCGTGACCTGAAACCCGGCTTCGATCCATGGCGCTGCCGCCTCTCCTGAACCACAGCAGAAGTCGAGCACCTTGGCCCCCCTGGGCAGAACGGGATCGAGCGCTGAAAGCCCAAGGCTGCGCAGTTGGTCGACACCTCCAACACTCAGCGCGGAGATCCCTGTGACGGTGTCATAAATCCAACGATGGCGATAGGCCAGTTGGCGAAGGGGGGATGTCATCAGGCTTCTCTCCTCGCTAGCGCTGCATCGACGGCCTGTTGCTGATCTCGTCTGGTGATCCAGTGGTGATAGGTGCGGGTGTGGATCGCCACGGAATGTCCCATCATCCTGGCGGCTACGGTATCGGGAAGTCCGATGTGGATGGTGCGTACGGCCCAGGCATGACGTAGGTCGTAGGGCGTAAGGGGAACGTCGTACCGCCTGAACTGCTCTGCCACACGCCGCCCGACTTGTTGGAGCGTGGTGTGGCGCAAATCGGTGCAAACAGGCGGGAGGGCCGCGGCCTTTGAGGCGAGATGCGTCAAGTTGAAGCGGTCCACCCACTCTGGATGGAAGGGCCAAACCTGATGCTCACCGGTTTTGGTTGTGGGAAGGACGCGGATGACCCTGTCCCCTCCCTCCGCCAATGCCGAGACATCCGTAAAAAACACTTCATGGTTGCGCAGTCCATAGGTGGCCATCAGTCCGTAAACAAGACGCCAACCCGGATTGGGAATGCGCAGCATGGCCTCCAGAATTTGCGGGTCGCTGGGCAACTGCCGAAAACGAGCGCGGTGCAGGCCGTATCCCCCCGCTTCTGCACGCCAGGCATCCGGGAGCGGCAGGTTTTGATGACGGGCGAGTGCTCCTAGGGCCGTGGAACACTGTTGGCGACTTCGGCTTCCATCGGGATAGCTGTTCAAGGTCAGC
The DNA here is from genome assembly GCF_014279655.1 of Synechococcus sp. ROS8604. NCBI lineage: Bacteria > Bacillati > Cyanobacteriota > Cyanophyceae > Synechococcales > Synechococcaceae > Synechococcus > Synechococcus sp. ROS8604. The sequence goes on along the minus strand of NZ_CP047946.1, from coordinate 2,004,540 downwards.
AGTAATAGGTCAGGGGTGAGGGATGCGTGCTGTTCCAGAGCCAAGGCCTTGAGGCGTCGGAGGTAGGGCTGGTAGGCCCCGCTCCAAGTGGTGCGGCTACCCGCTGGGGAGCGCCGCCGGCGGGGGTCGGCGAAAAATGCTTGTTTAAAGGCCCCTAGATCGCGCTCTAGGGGGTGGGCCAATGGGGTGGATGCGCCCTTTGGGTTGTTGTTCTGCTGAACCTTTTGCTTCGGTAACCACTGGTCCCATTCAAAAAGCTGTCGGTGCAATTGCAGCTCCACAAGCTGCACGATGCGTTCCGCCTCTTTCAACCCATTCAGGTCGGCCACCAGTCCCAGACTCAGGCGCTGGTTTTTCCATTGGTTGGGTTGCTGACGGCATGGCAGCCGTCCCCGCAGATTGAGTTTTTGCCCGCGTCGCTCCACACGAAGACCACAGCCCTGCTCGGCCAAGGCCGCATTGGCGGCCGCGATCGCGGTGTCGAAGTTCATGACCCTGTAAAGACAGCGTCACCATGACGTTGATGGGAGTTACGCTCAACCCCTCAAAACAAAGAAACTTCCATGGCTCGGGTTGGCATTCTTCTGCTCAATCTGGGTGGTCCAGAACGGATTCAGGATGTTGGCCCCTTTCTGTACAACCTGTTTGCAGATCCAGAGATAATTCGACTGCCCAATCCGATTCTGCAAAAACCGCTGGCTTGGTTGATCAGCACGTTGCGCAGCAGTAAATCCCAGGAGGCCTATCGCTCCATTGGTGGAGGGTCTCCTCTTCGCCGAATCACGGAGCAGCAAGCGCGAGAACTTCAGAGCCTGTTACGCCAGCGTGGAGTCGACGCGACCAGCTATGTGGCCATGCGCTACTGGCACCCGTTTACTGAGTCGGCCGTTGCGGATATCAAGGCTGATGGGATTGATGAGGTGGTTGTTCTCCCCCTCTATCCCCATTTTTCAATTAGTACCAGCGGCTCGAGCTTCCGCGAGCTGCAACGCCTGCGCCAAATGGACGAACGCTTTGAGGCGTTGCCTTTGCGTTGTATTCGTAGTTGGTACGACCATCCTGGCTATGTGCGCTCGATGGCTGAGCTCATCGCCGAGCAGGTCCGCGCCAGCGACGACGTTGAACATGCGCACATCTTTTTCAGTGCCCATGGCGTTCCGAAGAGCTACGTGGAAGAGGCCGGTGATCCCTATCAGCAGGAAATTGAAGCCTGCACCGCTTTGATCATGGCTGAATTGGAGGCCATTGTTGGCCACTCCAATCCCCACACCCTGGCCTATCAAAGTCGTGTTGGGCCGGTGGAATGGCTGAAGCCTTACACCGAGGAAGCCCTGGAAGAGCTCGGCCGGGCGAAGACGCAAGATCTCGTGGTGGTTCCCATCAGTTTTGTGAGCGAGCACATTGAAACGCTCGAGGAAATTGATATTGAGTACCGCGAACTCGCGACCGAGTCAGGTGTCGTGAATTTCCGACGGGTGAGGGCCCTCGATACCTATCCACCTTTTATTGCTGGATTGGCTGATTTAGTCGTTGCCAGCCTTGAGGGGCCTGAGGTGAATCTCGACCAGGCGGCCGAACTCCCCACCACCGTGAAGCTCTATCCCCAGGAAAAGTGGGAGTGGGGTTGGAACAACAGCTCGGAAGTTTGGAATGGACGCTTGGCCATGGTTGGTTTTTCCGCCTTCCTGCTCGAGCTGATTAGTGGCCATGGCCCACTGCACGCTGTTGGTTTGCTTTAAACAGTGCCAATTGGTTAGACGGCCACTTAATCTTTAGGGTCAGATCCCTGTGAGGCAGCCGTGACCCTGACATCCGTTCCCACGGCCGCGGATGCGTTGGATTGGAACGGTCAACGCCGTATCACCGGCGCCCACGCCTTGATGAATGCCCTCAGGCTTCATGGCGTCGACACCATTTTTGGCTATCCGGGGGGTGCGATCCTGCCGATCTATGACGCTCTGCATATCGCCGAAAGCGAAGGCTGGCTGAAGCACATTTTGGTGCGTCATGAGCAGGGTGGTACCCATGCGGCCGATGCCTATGCCCGGGCTACGGGTCGCGTTGGCGTTTGTTTTGGAACGTCTGGCCCTGGCGCTACCAATCTGGTGACGGGCATTGCCACGGCCCAAATGGACTCTGTTCCCATGGTGGTTATTACAGGGCAAGTGCCTCGGCCAGCGATCGGCACGGATGCGTTTCAGGAAACAGATATCTTCGGCATCACCTTGCCAATCGTGAAGCACTCCTGGGTGGTTCGTGACCCAGCTGATCTTGCTTCCGTGGTTGCACAGGCTTTCCTGATCGCCTCGTCAGGACGCCCTGGCCCCGTGCTGATTGATATTCCAAAAGATGTCGGTCAAGAAGAATTCGATTACGTCCCAGTCCCACCCGGATCGATCCATCCGCCAGGGTTCAGGCAGCCAGCCCAGCCTTCGGTTCAGGCGGTGAACGAGGCGCTTGCGTTGATTCGTGCATCGAGTCGTCCCCTCTTTTATGTCGGTGGTGGGGCGGTCAGCGCAGGGGCCCATGACAGCCTCCAAGTCTTGGCTGAGCGCTTCCAGATCCCTGTGACCACCACGTTGATGGGGAAGGGCGCTTTTGACGAGAATCATCCTCTCGCCTTGGGCATGCTGGGGATGCATGGGACGGCATACGCCAATTTCGCAGTCACAGACTGCGATCTATTGATCGCCGTTGGGGCTCGTTTTGATGACCGCGTGACAGGCAAGCTCGACACATTTGCTCCCAAGGCCAAGGTCATTCATTTTGAGATTGATCCTGCGGAGGTGGGGAAAAACAGGCGCCCCGATGTGGTCGTTCTCGGTGATGTGGGTTTAGGTCTGGCGAAGCTTGTCGATCAGAGTCTCCAGCACTCCGCCGAGCAGAGGACCGCGTCTTGGTTGGAACAGATCAACACCTGGAAGGAGCTTTACCCGCTCACCATCCCGGCCAAGGAGGGAGCGATCTTTCCGCAAGAAGTGTTGTTGGCTGTCCGGGATCTGGCCAGTGACGCCATCATCACGACTGATGTGGGCCAACATCAGATGTGGGCTGCGCAGTACCTGCGCAATGGACCGCGTTGTTGGATCAGCAGTGCTGGCTTGGGAACGATGGGATTTGGAATGCCAGCGGCTCTCGGGGCGCAGGTGGCGTTCCCGGATCAGAAAGTGGTTTGCATTGCTGGTGATGCAAGCATCCTGATGAACATTCAGGAACTTGGAACCCTGGCGCAGTATTCTCTCCCTGTGAAAGTTGTGATTGTGAATAACCACTGGCAGGGAATGGTTCGGCAGTGGCAGGAAAGCTTCTACAACGAGCGATATTCAGCATCCGACATGCTCAATGGCATGCCTGATTTCAGTGCTTTAGCGAGGGCTTTTGGGGTTGATGGCGTCAAGATTACCGAACGAGATGATCTGTACAGCAAGCTGAGTGAAGCGTTTGCGACCCCTCGTCCAACCTTGATTGACGTCCATGTCAGGCGCGGCGAAAATTGCTATCCGATGGTTCCACCGGGTGCCAGCAATGCGCAGATGGTGGGTCTTCCCTCCCATCCTGAGTTGGCCCAGGACTCCAGATGATCATGTCCGGATGTTTTCGCCTTCCCAGCCAGCGACCACTGTTTCTGCAGCGCTTGCGCAGCGAGTCTGTGATCCGTTTTTGCTCCAGTCTTCTGATCTTGTTGGTCGTGTCGGTGGCTTCACCATTTCCAGCGATGGCCGCAGAAGTGTTGCAAGTGCGTTCGTCCACGCTTCTCCAGATTGGAGATAGCAACCGCAATTACAGCGTTCGTTTGGCTTGTATTGCAGTCGATCCTGTCAATGAAGCGGCTGCTGTCGATCTTTTGAAAAAATCCGTGCCGCGACGCAAACGGGTGAACCTGCGTCCGGAGGGAAATGAAGATGGTGTTTTGATTGCCCGCGTGACCCCTCTCGATGCCGATCAGGACCTTGGGGGTTCCCTGCTAGCAACCGGTCTAGCGACGTCCAGTTGCCCTGCAGGCTGAGATGGGAAAAAATCGCTTCGCGGCCGGCATCGTGATGGTGCCCTGCTTGCTTCTATCAGCTGCTTTTTTTAGTACGGCGGTCTGGGGTGATGTGCCAGGAGAAAATCAATCCCTTGCTCTCGGACTGGGAGGGCTGCTTTTGGCTGCAGGTTTGCTCGCCCTGTTGATCCCAGCGACAAATCCTGAGACAAAAGAGGACGAAACGGATCCATCTTCCTAAATTCCAACAAAGGCCCTTTCTCTCATGACCCCTCCAGTTGAGGTCCCCATGAGTGACCGTGTTTCTGATTCGGGATGGGGGAACCTCTTTAGGCGTCTTCCCATTGGCCATGGTTTGATCGTGGCGGCAAGCCTGCTGGGATGCCAAGCTCTCGCGGCTAGCACGCAGGAAAGAGCGCCCGTGCTTGCGCTCATGTCAGACGGATATCAGCCTGCTCATGCGGTCTTTCGTCAAGGTTTTGCTCTCGGGGAAGAGCAGGTTCGAGCCTGTGGATCTTCTTCCTCGCTAGTGGAGTGGCGCACGATCGGTCTCGATGACGATCCGGCTCCCTTTCTAGGGTCCAGCCGTTCTTTAGTGATTGCGCCGTTTGCGACGGAACTGCCTCGTTTTTCTCGACTCGCCCAGGATCACCAAATCAATGTGATTCTTCCCTATCAACGCGGTGCGTCTTTAAATCAATTGGTGCCGCTTGATCCCCAGGGATTGCTGCATCCTTTAAGCCCTTCCCAGCAGTCGGAAATCGACCAACTGGCTGCCGACACCCTGGAGCAGGGATGGCGAAGAATCATGGTGGTTGCCGATCCTGCTGATCGCGCTGCAGAGATGGCTGATGCCTATACGGAGGCTTTCAAGCAACTAGGAGGCAAGGTGGAAACCTATGAGAAGGCCCTCGTTCAGCCGGTCAACGCTGACGATGCCTCCGCGGTGAGCCAATTGATCCAAGATCTGGCTTGGAAACGTCCTGCTGCCATTGCTCTGGCCGCTGATCCCTCTAGTCGGTTGGCGATGCTCTTGGATCAAGCCCAGACCGACGGTCGGCTGAGGGGAGCATCGCCTGCGACACCGGGGAGGATTTGGCTGATGCCCGTGATCCGTCTTGATGCCGTGCCTCCAAAACCTTGGGCACAATTGACCCCTGACCAACCGGCCCATGGTCCCGGTTGGTCTTCCTTCGCAGCCTCTTATCAGCAGCGCTGGGGGCAGGCTCCGGACCTCTTGGCGGCCTCTGGTTTTGATGCGGCCCGTCTTGTGGCTCTGTCCATGCTTGCGCCCGCGCCCGTTTCAGAGGAAGGTCTCCGTGACCCCATCGGTTGGCTTGATCCGGATGCTGAGGTTCAGCCCTTGTGTGAGGCGATCGCTCTGCGCCAGCAAGGTCAGCCCGTTCGTCTAGCAGGGGCTGCCAGTGATCTGGCCTTGAGACCCGGACAGATCCCATCGGGAACGGCGACCACGCGATTGATCGCTCCGCATTCGGGCGCTGATCGTGATGGGAGTCTTTAAAGCCGGTGTTGCGTCTTAGTGAGCTCCGTCTTCCGCTGGATCACGGCCCCGATGATCTGGAGCAAGCGGTGCTGCGATACCTCAAGATCCCACGGGCGCGCCTTCTCGATTGTCAGTTGGTGAAGCGGAGTGTTGATGCCCGTCGTCGCGATCGCATTCAGCTGATTTATTCCGTGGATGTTGCCTTAGATGGCGAAGCGGCGCTGATGCGCCGAAGGCACGGCGATCGAAGACTTCGTCCAACCCCAGACACTCATTACCGCTATGTCGCCCGTGCCCCGGAAGGGATTGGCGGGCACTCCGAGCAGCGGCCTGTGGTGGTCGGCGCTGGCCCCTGTGGTTACTTTGCGGCTCTTCTTCTGGCTCAGATGGGGTTTCGCCCCTTGTTGCTCGAACGGGGACAGCCCGTGAAACAACGAACGGCGGATACGTTTGGATTTTGGCGCCGAACCGCTGGGTTCAATCCGGAATCCAATGCCCAGTTTGGCGAGGGCGGTGCCGGAACCTTTTCGGACGGGAAGCTTTACAGCCAGGTCAGTGATCCTGATCATTACGGCTGCAAAGTTCTGGAAGAACTGGTGGCCTGTGGTGCCAATCGTGAGATTCTCACGCAGCACCGACCCCATATCGGCACCTTCAAATTGGCCACGGTGGTGCGGGGCTTGCGGGCCAAAATCGAGGCGCTCGGCGGGGAGGTTCGTTTCGGCAGTCGGGTGGATCAGCTCTTGCTGGAACCTTGCGCGGGACCTCCTGGTTCAGATCATGCTTCAGGGAAGTCCCAGCGAGTGGTTGGCTTGTCCTTGGCGGATGGGACGTCCTTGCCCTGTCGTCAGGTGGTGTTGGCTCCAGGGCATTCAGCCCGAGACAGCTTCCAGATGCTTCAGCAGGCTGGCGTCGCGCTTGAAGCCAAGCCCTTTGCGGTTGGCTTTCGCATTGAGCATCCCCAAGCGTTGGTCGACGAAGCTCGCTGGGGGCTGAATGCAGGCCATCCCCTCCTCGGCGCCGCGGAATACAAGCTTGTTCACCATGCGGCCAATGGTCGCTGTGTTTACAGCTTTTGCATGTGCCCTGGCGGATTGGTGGTTGGAGCCACGTCCGAGACGGGCCGGGTGGTGACCAATGGCATGAGCCAGCATTCACGTAACGAGCGCAATGCCAACGCAGCCTTGGTTGTTCCTGTGGAGCAGGAGGACTTGGCGGCCTACGCCGCCTGGCCGGGGGACCCCTTGGCCGGTCTTGCTTTCCAGCGGGCGCTGGAACAACAAGCGTTTGTTTTAGGGGGGCTGATTACAGCGCCCCGGTGCAGCGGCTCCAGGATTTCTTGGCCGGACGGCCCACAACGGAACTCGGTGCCATCGGCGCTTCTTATCAACCTGGCGTGTCACCAAGTGATTTACGCAGCCTTTTGCCGATGCCGATGGTGACGGCATTGCAGGAAGCTTTGCCTCTCTTTGCTCGTCGCATCAAGGGGTATGACCATCCCGATGCGTTGTTGACAGCAGTGGAAACCCGCACATCGTCTCCCCTGCGAATTCCTCGCGACGACCATTTCGAGTCGATTAATACGGTGGGTCTCACGCCTGCTGGCGAAGGGGCTGGCTACGCGGGGGGGATTCTTTCAGCAGCGATTGATGGCATTCGAGTTGCGGAGGCTGTGGGCTTGCGGCTGGGTTCTTCACTCTGAGGAGTCCGCAGCTTGACCAACGATTCCGCTCCACTGCACCGCTTTCACTTGATCGCGACGCCAGGAGTGGAAGAGGCTCGGCTCTGAAACGGTGCAGAGAGGGCAGAGACTGATCTGTTGATCTGGAATACCGCAGCGTTGTAGTTGCTCACGGGCGGCAAGACGAATATCGAGGCGACACCTGTTTGGCTCTGGATCGGGCAGAAGGATCCCCAGAGCTTCCATGTCGCTGAGCTTGAGAGAACGATTGGAATCGAGGGCTTGTCCCACCTGCTCCGCCACAGTTGTCTCAACCTGATAGAGAGCCCCACTGACGGCTGGACCAAGGGCCACAATCAGCTGTTCCGGCTTCGCTCCTCGCGTTGTTAAACGCCGAATGGCAGCAGGAAGAATGCCACTGGCGACCCCTCGCCAGCCTGCATGACAAGCGGCAACGTGACCACTCGTGGGGTCTGCAAGCAGTACGGGGGTGCAATCGGCACCGCAAACCCAGAGACTTTGGCCACCACGGTTGCTCACCAGACCATCAGCCTCAGGCCAGGGAGATGCGCTGGCTTCGTCAGCATTCAGGACTCGGTTGCCGTGAACCTGTCGGGGGCGATGGACACTCACTCCAGCCGATAGATAGGCCGCCAAGACATCAGGCCCTCGGTTTTGCCAAAGACGGGTGAAAAATCCATGTTCGAACCCTGCGGCCTGCATCGCATTTGAGGTGAGGTAGTAGCCGCCATAGCAGCCCACCCATGTCCAATGCTCCAGGGTGTTGAACAGGTTGTCGGGCTGACGGAATGGTTCGGCAGCAGTGGTCATGGTTCTGCTTGATCCCGCAGCATCCAAAACCCTTCAAAACGCTCAGCTTCTGGGGAGGTTTGAACAGCGATGAACTGCAAACCGTCAGCATGCTCTGCGGCCTGTGTCATCAGTGCTGAGACGTGGACGGCTTCCTCTGAGCTGAGATCGCTCACAAGCCAGCAGTCATCCTGACCGGCCTCCAGGAGGAGTTGGGTGCCGTCCACTTTGAGACGAACCGGTTCAATTCCACCGAGCAGTCCAGCGAGGGCTAATCCCCTGGTTTGGCTGAACAGGCGCAAGCCAGGGATGATTTGGTCATCATAAATGGTGTTGGGAACGGGGAGCAGGCCTCGGAATCCGATGGGCCATCCGGTGGCTTCACGCAAGGATGCGGCGGGAAGTTCGGCCCAATTCCAGGCATCACCACGAACGGACTCCGGTAACGGACGAGGAGGCGTACTGACCGGTGCAGGAGGGGGCGCAAGAGGACCTGCCATGTAGCCCTCTTCCTTGGGGTAGAGATCCTGTTCGCGCTCAGCGATCCAATCGAATAAGGCATAGGTGCGACGGCTTGGAACCATCTCGAGGCCTAGTTCAGAGGCAGCTCTCTGAACCATGGTGCGCATGGAGCTTCTCCAAGAACGCAGCTTTCGAGGAACGGCCCAGCCTTGCTGTTGAGCTGCCGCCATGGCTTCTGCGAGAGCGCTGCTTAACCAAGTGGAATTAACACTGCTCGCAGGACAGCGTTTTTCGAAGCGAAAACTGGTTGTTGTCCCCTCGCAGGGGGAGCTGACGATCAGCAGCTCCCAACGTTTTTTCCCATCAGGCTCGAGGATCGGTCTGGAATAGAAATCGAGTTCCCAGTCGCCTGAAAGGATTCCGTTTGAACGTTCACTCGCATCGTTCTGGATCTGTTCGGCGGACATCATCCAGCTGATTGTTCCTGTTGCTTCAGGACGTTACGAGCCCTGTTGGCTCGATCGGTTGCTTCTGCCATCACTTTGTCTTTATCGACAAGTAATTCACCAGGTTGTCCCTCCAACATGGTTGTGTTCAGGGCGATTCGGCCGCGACCAGGATCCAATTCCGTGATTAAGGCTTTGACAGCGTCGCCTTGATCGAAGATTTCGCGCATCGAGCGCATGCTGCCTCCGGTAATGGCTGATTGATGAAGAAGTCCGCTGATCCCTCCGAGATCCACGAACAGTCCATAGGGCTTGATCGCCGCCACATGGCCTTCCACCAGTTGTCCGACCTCTAGTTCTGAGAAACGGGCGGCAGTGGCAGCTCTCTTCTCGGAAAGGACCAATTTCCGCGTTTCAGAATTGACCTCGAGGAAGGCCACACCCAAGGTTTTGCCCACCAGTGCTTCATGGTTTTCACCATCCTGCAGTTGGGAACGGGGGATGAAGCCTCGTAGGCCCTCCAAATCGCAAGTCACACCACCACGGTTGAAACCGGTGACTTTCACTTGAGAAACCCTGCCCTCTTTTTCAAGCTGCTTCACCTTGTCCCAGCTTTGACGCAGGGCGAGCGCGCGGCAGCTGATGGTGACCATCCCATCAGCATTTTGTTCCCGAGTTACCAAGACTTCAATCTCAAGGCCCTTGGGGAATCTTTCCTTGAGGTTGGTGATCACTCCCAGACCACATTCGTTCTTGGGCATGAAGCCCGGGGCCTTGCCCCCGATGTCGACATAGACACCATCGCTTTCCATCCCGATGACGGTTCCTGTAACCACTTCTCCTGTGGTGCCCACCGGCTCGTTGGCATCGAGGGCTGCCAGGAAAGCACCCTCGTCAAAGTCAAAGTCGTCGACACTTCGATTGGAGGCTTTGGCAGGCCGTGGGCTGGATTTCGAGGATTTTGCATTGGAGTCGGATGGGCCAAGAAGATCAGCCATGCTCATGCCACTGAGCTCATCCGTCCCAAAGCGCAAATCGTCGTCGTCAACGGCCGATGGCTTTGCCGCCGCCGTTGACGACGTCGTTGGGGCCATGGGGGGCCTAGCCGTGGTGTTTTGAGCTATTTGCGCCGCTTTCTCTAATTCAACAGCCCGTGCGATCGCGGCATCGGCGGCCGACCTCGCTTCTTCTGCCTCACGCCGAAGGCGATCCTGTTCGTCTTTGCGACTTATATGCATCACCTGCAGGGGCTTGCGCGGAGGCTGAGCTGCCGGGCTTTGCCCTTTGCTGTCCATGGATTGTTGGCTTTCTGATCCCGCCATGGGTCTCAATGTCCTCGATGAGTCAGTCTGGCAGCAAATGGGAGGCGTGTCGGCCGATGACTGCACAAGCTCACTTGAGTCTTTCCACCACACGGCGCTTGGACAGCTTGAGTTGGCCAGAGGCGGAGAAAGCCTTACAGCAATCCGGTTCCACCGTGGTTTGGCCGATGGGCGCTTTTGAACAACACGGCCCCCATCTCCCTCTTGCCACCGATGCTCTGTTTTCTGAGCGGATCCTCGCCTCTGTGTTGTCAGAGCTCGCAGCAAATGCCCCGATTTGGAGCCTGCCCTCACAATCCATTGGATTTTCTCCAGAGCATGCAGGCTTTCCTGGAACCTTGAGCGTGTCCTCGGGCTTGTTGACCCAACTGATCATCGAGGTGGGAACGCAGTTGAGTGCCCAAGGGGTGAAGCGCTTGGTGTTATTCAACGCCCATGGGGGGCAGATTGGATTGCTTCAGGCTGCGGCAAGGGAACTTCGTGTTCAGTCGCCATCGATGGCGGTTCTTCCCTGCTTCTTGTGGAGTGGCGTACCTGGTTTGGATGCGTTGATCCCTGAGGAAGAGCTACGGGGCGGATTGCATGCCGCGCAGGCTGAGACCAGTTTGATGCTTGCTCTTGAGCCGCGGTTGGTGGGGGAGGCTCGTCCCGTCGACGGTGACCATCGCCAGCCCGCCTCTCTCGCCACTCCACCTCCTGGTTGGAGCCTGGAAGGAGCGGCTCCTACGGCCTGGTTGACATCTGACCTCAGTAGCAGTGGTGTGATCGGTGATTCACGCGCAGCCAGTGCCGAACTTGGTGAAGCCTTGGAACGCTGCCTGGTGAGCCATTGGGCCAATCTCTTTGGCAGTTTGTTGGCTAGTGATTGGCCCCTTTCTCAACCTGTTGCTGTTGTCAACTGACCCTTCAAGCACGTCTGTTGAGGTGAACACTGGTTACAGTCGACAGTATTGCTGATAACCGGAAGAGAATCATGTCATCCCTTGACTACACAGCAGTCGCTGTGCTCGACGATCAGCAGGGTTTGGCAGAGCTACCTGATTTCACGACGGATGCTTACAAGGATGCCTACAGCCGCATCAACGCCATCGTGATCGAAGGTGAGCAGGAAGCTCATGACAATTACATCTCCTTAGGCACGCTGATCCCTGATCAGGCTGAGGAACTCGCCAAGCTGGCGAAGATGGAAATGAAGCACATGAAGGGTTTCACCGCCTGTGCCAAAAATCTCAACGTTGTGGCTGATATGCCCTTCGCTCAGGAGTTTTTTGCTCCCTTGCATGGCAATTTTCAAGCCGCTCTTAAAGAGGGCAAGGTGGTTACCTGCCTGCTGATTCAGGCCCTCTTGATCGAGGCTTTCGCGATCTCGGCATATCACATCTACATCCCTGTTGCTGACCCCTTCGCGCGCAAAATTACGGAGGGGGTCGTTAAGGACGAATACACCCACCTCAACTACGGCCAAGAGTGGCTGAAGGCCAATTTCGAGGCAAGCCGCGACGAGTTGATGGAAGCCAACAAGGTGAATCTTCCGCTCATTCGCTCGATGCTTGAGCAGGTGGCTGCTGATGCTTCTGTCCTGCACATGGAAAAGGAAGATTTGATCGAAGACTTTTTGATCGCTTATCAGGAAGCCTTGAACGAAATCGGTTTCAGCTCCCGCGATATCGCTCGCATGGCGGCAGCAGCTCTTACGGTTTAACTGGGTTTTAACCTAAGGGTGTACGGATGGCGGGCGTCAATTTCGTTCCTGTCCGTTCATCCCGAACCCGACCCGTGCTTAGGTGGGTTCGAATCCCATCGCCTTATTGGTGCATGTGGTTCGGATCCCTACTTCTAAGTACGACCGTCGGCAGCACATGTTTGGTCTGATCGGACATTCCACCAGTTTTGAAGCTGCTAGGCGTAAAGCTTTAGAGCTGGGTTTCGATCACATTGCAGAGGGTGATCTGGATGTCTGGTGCAGTGCTCCCCCTCAGTTGGTAGAGCATCTGGAAGTCACGAGCCTGACTGGAAAAACAATCGAAGGGGCCTATATCGATTCGTGTTTTGTGCCCGAAATGCTGAGCCGTTTCAAAACGGCAAGGCGCAAGGTGCTGAACGCCATGGAGCTGGCTCAGAAGAAAGGCATCAACATCACAGCTCTAGGCGGCTTTACCTCAATTATTTTTGAGAACTTCAACCTGCTCAAGCATCAAACCATTCGTAGCACCACCCTGGAGTGGGAGCGGTTTACGACTGGAAACACCCATACGGCTTGGGTGATCAGTCGACAGGTTGAAATCAATGCTCCTTTGCTTGGCATTGATCTCAGCAAGGCTCGGGTCGCGGTGGTGGGAGCCACTGGAGATATCGGTAGTGCCGTTTGCCGCTGGTTAACCAAGCGCACTGGAATTAAAGAGCTGCTGATGGTCGCTCGTCGGCAGCAGCCCCTGCAAGACCTGCAACAGGAATTAGGTGGTGGCAGCATCCTCAGCCTGGATGAAGCGCTTCCTGAGGCTGATGTTGTTGTCTGGGTCGCGAGCATGCCCCGCACGTTGGAAATTGATGCGGATCGACTACAGAAACCCTGCTTGATGATTGACGGTGGGTATCCGAAGAATCTTGATTCCAGGGTGGCTGGAAAAGGCGTTCACATTCTTAAAGGAGGCATCGTTGAATTTGTGTCCGATATCGGCTGGACGATGATGGAAAATGCTGAATGGCAGATGGAGAAGCCTCAGCGGCAGATGTTTGCTTGCTTCGCTGAAGCCATTCTTCTCGAATTTGAGTCTTGCCACACCAACTTCAGCTGGGGTAGGAACAACATCACCCTTGAAAAAATGGACTTTATTGGTGCTGCCTCGATGCGGCACGGTTTCACCACGCTCAACCTTCAGGGGCAGCTTCAGGCTGCCGCTGCCTGACGTTCACAGATCTGGTTTTCATGGCACGTCGCCCCCTGCTTGAGTTTGAAAAGCCCCTGATTGAGCTTGAACAGCAGATTGAGCAGATCCGCCAGTTGGCAAGGGATTCAGAAGTTGATGTCAGCCAGCAGTTGCTTCAGCTGGAAACCCTTGCTGCTCGCAGACGCGAAGAGATTTTTCAAAATCTGACTCCAGCGCAGAAAATTCAGGTTGCTCGTCACCCTCATCGTCCGAGCACTCTGGATTTCATTCAGATGTTCTGCGATGACTGGGTTGAGCTCCATGGTGACCGTCGCGGGAGCGACGATCAGGCTTTGGTGGGTGGCCTCGGTCGGTTGGGTGATCGCTCGGTGGTCTTATTGGGCCATCAAAAGGGGCGTGACACCAAGGAAAACGTGGCTCGGAACTTTGGGATGGCGACCCCAGGTGGTTATCGCAAAGCCCTGCGATTGATGGAGCATGCCGATCGTTTTGGCCTGCCCATTCTTGCTTTTATCGACACGCCTGGTGCCTATGCAGGCCTGCTGGCTGAGGAGCAGGGCCAGGGGGAGGCGATTGCCGTCAACCTTCGCGAGATGTTCCGCCTGAGAGTGCCCATCATCGCCACGGTGATTGGGGAAGGGGGATCTGGCGGTGCTCTTGGAATCGGTGTTGCTGACCGTCTGCTGATGTTCGAACACAGCGTCTACACGGTGGCGAGTCCTGAGGCATGCGCCTCGATTCTGTGGCGTGATGCAGCGAAAGCACCGGAAGCAGCGGCGGCGTTGCGCATCACCGGCAAAGACTTACTCAGCCTTGGCGTGGTGGATGAGGTGCTTGCAGAACCGTCAGGTGGAAACAATTGGGCCCCACTTGAGGCAGGAGCAACGCTGCGGGAAGCTCTCGAACGAAATCTTGCTGAGCTTTCAGCACTCCCGCACCAAGAATTGCGGGATCAGCGTTACCGAAAGTTTCGGGCGATGGGCCGCTTCCTTGATCCCACCGCGTCAGATGCTGATTCAGCTTCTTAGGATTGCCGGGATCGCTGAGGCTCATTGCCCTCTGTACTAATTACCGGAGCATCACGCGGCATTGGCCGCTGTACTGCCTTTACGTTTGCTGAAGCTGGCTGGGATCTCATCCTTCTGTCGCGAGACGAAGCTTCTCTTCAATCCCTAGCGACTGAATTGGCTTCAACGGGTCAACGCATCGTGCACGGAGCTGTTGATCTCACCAAACCTGAGGAGATCGCTCCAGGGGTGGCAACCTTGCTCGGTCAGGGGCTTACACCGTCTGTACTGATTAACAACGCAGGCGCTGCTTGGACCGGAGAGCTGCTCGAGATGCCCTTGGATCGCTGGAATTGGCTGATGCAACTCAACCTCACCAGCGTGTTTCAGATGTGCGCTGCTGTGGTTCCTGCCATGCGTCCTCAAGGCGGACTTGTGATCAACATCAGTAGCCATGCCGCACGAAATGCTTTCCCGAACTGGGGGGCGTACTGCACGGTGAAGGCCGCCTTAGCCAGCTTCACGCGCTGCCTTGCTGAAGAGGAAAGGGCGCACGGGATTCGTGCCTGCACGCTCACCCTCGGTGCTGTTGACACGTCACTTTGGGATTCTCCAACGGTTCAGAGCACGTTTGACCGGCGTGCCATGCTTCCAGTCGAGCAAGCTGCTGTTACGCTTCTTCATCTTGCGCAGCAACCGTCCACACAAATTATTGAAGACCTCACTTTGATGCCAGCTACTGGTGCCTTTTAAAACACCCCTGACATGACTTCTACAATTCCAGCTATCTCCAACGGCACTTTGACTTCACTGAATGCTGAAGTTCAACCCGTTTCTCAGAGAATTCGCCAGCGTCTCATCGATCAGGGTGTTTCTTTCCTGGCAAATGACAACGTTGCGGCATTCATCCAAACCGGTGAGCTCGATGAACTCGAGATAGAGGTTGCTGATCGTGTCAGGGAGCTTCTGCGCAGCCTGGTCATTGATATCGAAAATGATCACAACACAGCTGAAACGGCCGAGCGTGTGGCTCGGATGTATCTCCGTGAGGTGTTTAAGGGTCGCTATCACCATCAACCCAAGGTGGCGAGTTTCCCCAACGTCAAGCAGCTCGACGAGATCTATACCGTTGGCCCCATCACCGTTCGCTCTGCCTGCTCCCACCACCTCGTCCCAATCATGGGGAACTGTTGGATCGGCATTAAGCCTGGCGATCGTGTGATTGGTCTCTCCAAGTTCACCCGTGTGGCTGATTGGGTGTTCTCAAGGCCGCACATCCAAGAGGAAGCGGTGATGATCCTTGCTGACGAAATTGAACGGCTCTGTGCTCCTCAAGGTTTGGGCATCATCATCAAGGCTCAGCACTACTGCATGAAATGGAGAGGTGTGCGTGAACCGCAAACCAGCATGGTGAATTCAGTGGTTCGTGGTGATTTCCGTCATGACCCGAGCCTCAAGCAAGAATTTTTCGAGCTTGTGCGCCAACAGGAAGCCATGCTCAGCACCTGATTGGTCGTTTGAGCTGAGGGTGATCAGTGCGGTTGAACCGGTTTTATGGAATCGGACCGATCACGTTGCTGCTCACCCGCTGAACTTGGCCATCGCTGGTTGCAACGACCAGCACGGCCATGATTTCTGAGCCTTTGTCGTCTTGGCTGATTTGATAGGTTTCCTCGCTGCGATCAAAGACGAGTTTCCAATGGCCATCCCCTTGGCGTTGGTACCAGTGAATACGAACGCTGTTGATTTGTTCTCCTTGGAGATCAAATTTGGTCTTGATGAGTTGTCCTTCTCTCGCCTCTCCGATCAGGACGAATTGTTTTAGTCCTTGGATCGTTTGTTTGATCCGACCTTCCGCCTGGACGTCTGTTGAGATTTCCTTATTGAGAACATTGATTTGCTGTTGAGGATCTGCTGTTAAACCAGGCACGCATTGCAAACTCCCGCCTTCGAGGCGACAACCTGGAAGCATTCCTTGCGCTTGCGTGGCCGCAGGTAAAAGACTGATCCACGCGAGAAGACATACAGATGCTGCAGCCCGATAGGCCATGGAAATTGGTTTTATTGATGGCAACTTATTGCCGAAGTGGTCTGTTGTCATGAACGGCTTGAACAAGGGCGCGAACTTTGTCCAGGTCTTTCACTCCCGGCTTCGCTTCCAGTCGGCTTGAGGCATCGAGTCCATAGGGGGAAACCAGCCCGAGAAGGTCAGGGACCCATTCGGCGCTGATTCCTCCAGCCAACCACCAAATGGTGTTGGGTTTGAGCTGGTCATGCAAGTGGGTAAACCAGCTTGGGTCCAGGCGATGGCCGGTGCCGCCAAGTTGATCAGGGCTCCAGGCATCCAGTAACAGGGCATCAATATGGGATTCAAAGGAGCTCAGTTCACTCAAATCTTGTTCTGTGCGCAGTCTCAGAGCTTTCCACCAGCGCACTGATGGATGCTGCTGCTTCAGCTGAAGGCAGCGCTCTGGCGTTTCCGATCCATGCAGTTGAACGATCGTTGGTGTCCCATCGCCTTGAAGTGCGCTTTGGATGGCGTGATCGGAGCAATCCGCGACAACCCAGACGCGCTCGACGTCCGGATGCCGCGTTTCCAATTCCGCAAAGATGGCACGTCGGAGCGGCTCCTCGACGCAACGGGGGGTGTTGTCCACGCCGATCACGCCGATCGCCTGCACTCCCATCGCTGCGATCGAACAGGCTTGAGAGCGATCGGTGAGCCCACAGATCTTCAGAGCGATAGCCGCATCGGACATTCGATCGAGGTGCTCGGGTGGCTCCTTTCTAGGATTGAGTCATCGGGCCACGGCAGTGCCCAAAGGAGGAGCCCATGGGCGAAGGCTGGCAGCTGATGCAGATTCGCGGCATTCCGCTGAGGGTTCACCCCAGCTGGTTCATCATTTTGGTGTTGTTCACCCTTGCTTTTCAGCAACAGGCCGCGGCTCTTCCAGAAGGGTCTGGTGCGCCAGTCCTTAGCTGGTTGTTGGGTTTGGCCACGGCACTCCTGCTGTTTGTCTCCGTGCTTTTGCACGAACTGGGCCATTCCCTTGTCGCCTTAAGGGAAGGAGTCAAGGTGAACAGCATCACGCTGTTTTTGCTTGGTGGCGTTGCTCGCGTGGAACGGGAATGCTCCACGCCGATGGGATCGTTTCGGGTGGCCGCGGCTGGACCAGCCGTCAGCTTTGCTTTGGCTGGTTTGCTATTGGCCAGTCAGCACGCTGCAACCCATGCCAATCCATTGCTGGGCAATCTTGTTGGTCAGCTTGGTGCACTGAATTTGGTCTTGGCAGTGTTCAATCTTTTGCCGGGATTGCCCCTTGATGGA
Source organism: Synechococcus sp. ROS8604 (assembly GCF_014279655.1). Classification (NCBI taxonomy): domain Bacteria; kingdom Bacillati; phylum Cyanobacteriota; class Cyanophyceae; order Synechococcales; family Synechococcaceae; genus Synechococcus; species Synechococcus sp. ROS8604. Next base: position 1,987,107 of record NZ_CP047946.1, on the reverse strand, counting down.
GGCTTGATCCTTAAAGCGCTTGTGTGGCAGTTCACGGGGAGCCAACGCCGCGGGATTCAGGTGGCGACGGCCACGGGGCGGCTTCTCTCGCTGAGCGCGATCATGATTGGGGTTTATATCTTCCTTCGTGGTGGGGGATTCACAGGCCTTTGGCTTGTGATGTTGGGTTGGTTTGGCATGGGAGCTTCGCGCTCCCAGTCTCAGACCCTGGCGCTGCAGCAGCTCTTGATCAATTTGCGGGTAGGACCTGCCTCCTCCAAGCGTTACCGGGTGTTGGAAGCCGATCAAAGCTTGCGCAGCCTGAGCCAAATGCGCCTGAGAGGAGCTGAGTCGGAGAGCGATCTGATGCCCGACTGGGTGCTTGTTTGCCGGTCTGGGCGCTGGCTCGGATACGTCACTGATCAGCCACTCAAAGACCTCTCCGTTCAGTACTGGGATCGACAGACCGTGGGGGAGCATATGCGACCGCTGGCTGAACTTCCCTCTCTTCAAGAGTCGGCTCCCCTGTGGAAGGCCGTTCTCGCACTCGAGCAAAGTGAGCATGGACGATTGCTTGTGACTGGTGCTGCTGGTCTTCCCTCCGGAACTCTCGATCGCAGTGATGTGGGCGAAGCGGTTTTGAAGGGGCTGTCCCTCAAATTGCCGCCCCCCCTGCTCGAAGCCTCTAGGCGCCGCAATGACTATCCCTTTGGCTTACCGCTTCTCCAGGCGGTCATGTCGATGCGTGCCTCGGGATTGTTGGATGAGACCTCGGATTCGTTGACTTCATAACCAGCTGCCCGTTCGCTGATCAGCTGCCGCTCCTTGCTGCTGATTGGCGTCACGTCCCAGCTGAGTCCTGGCCAAAGCTCGGCAATGGCTTCGGTCAGAGCCGCTTCCACGCTGGCCGCCGACGGTGCGCAGGGCTGCCAGCAGGGTGGAGCCGTTCCAAAGACGTCTTCCCAAAGCTGTTGGGACGGGGCCAAGGGGATTTCACCGTGCTGCAGCAGGTGCCCCCTCTGCCAAAACTGGGCGCTGCCGATGCGTTTATGCCCTGCAGGATCGACTAAATCCGCCGTGGTGGCGCTGGCGAAGCAATTTCGGCTTCCAGCGAGGGCAGGTTCATCTCCTGGGTGAAGCTCTAGGCCGAGTCGGGCTAATCCAGATGCGATCCAGCGGTTCACCCGGCCATAGGCTTCGCGGCGTTGTCGGGGTGGATGCGGCCAGATCAAGGCGTAGGTGAGTCCACCACCATGCAGGACAGCGCCTCCACCGCTGGGGCGACGGACCATGGCTAAGCGTCCGCTTTTCACCAGATCGAACCAATGATTCGACCGTAGTGTTTGATGGCGCCCCAGTGACAGCCAGGACCCTTCCCAGAGATAGAAGCGGAGCACGGGGCCAGGGTTGTTTGTGGTTTGGCACTGTTCCAGCAACAGGGCGTCAAAGGCCATATGGTCTGGACCTTGGCCGGCGACAGCTGGGATCAGTCGGCCGTGGGTTTCGAACTCAGACCGGCAGGATGCAGGAATCGACATGGCCGGAATGGAGATTGTGGATTGGCTCCTGGTGGTGCCTCTGGGACTGCTTGCCGGGGGCTTGGCTGGTCTGCTGGGGATTGGCGGTGGGTTGATTTTCGCTCCTCTGTTGCTCTGGATGGGATTAACACCCCATCAGGCTCTGGCGACAAGCACCTTCGCCATTGTGCCGACGGCGATCAGCGGCACGGCTACCCATCTGCGCGCGCGAACGGTGCCTGCTCCGGCTGGATGGGCCATTGGCATCGCCGCTTTTGTAACGGCCCTGGTCTTCAGTCGCTTGGGGCGCTTGGTCGATGGATGGCACTTGTTAGCGCTGCAATCACTTCTTTATTTGTTTTTGGCTTGCACGATTCAGTCACGCTCCAATGATTCGGGGTCAGATACGGATCAGACGTTTTCGTTGCAAGGACTGACCGCCGTGGGTGGCTTGGCAGGATTTGCCGGTGGAATGTTGGGCTTGGGCGGCGGCCTCGTGATGGTGCCCGTGATGGTGCGGGGGTTGGCCGTCCCGATTCGACTCGCGATCCGATTCAGCACGGTGGCAGTGGCCTGTTCCACCGCAGCGGCGTCTCTTCAGTTTCTTTCTGAAGGGAGAGGGCAACCCACGCTGGGCCTGATTCTGGGTGGAGTGGCTGCAGTGGGGGCGCAGTGGAGTGCCTCGCGCTTGGACGATGTGAGGGCTGATCGGCTGGCCTGGATGCTGCGCGGCCTGGCCATTCTGTTGGCGTTTGATAGTGCTCGCAGAGCATTCCAGCTAGCGCTCCTTGGGTGATTCTGGGGCCAACGCCCGCTTCCCAGATGGTTTGACTCAGATGTTGAACTCCAGGCCGTGAGGGCAAGCACTGGTACAGGCGGCCAGCAGGAAGCCGATCACCATCCACGCGCGATCTTCCTCAGCGTTGATCAAGGAGAGTCCAGAACGCGGCATCCACTTCGTAGCCAATGGTGGCGGCCATCTGGAGCAAGTTGCCCCGCTGAGATTGGGGAAGGTGTTTCCCCAGGTGATCGAGAAGCATGAACCGGTGGGTGATCCAGATCTCCAGGGCTTGAGGGTCGAAGCGAATCCCTTCACTGGGACTGAAGTCGTGGGGGACCACCATCGCCACGTGTTGGATCAGGCTTCCGCCAGATCGCTCCAGCACGAGAGGGAGCCAGGGGTGCACGGCATCGGCCCTGAGGGCCCAAAGTCGGGGCTCCGGGCATTCACTCAGCTCTCTGGGATCGTCGGCATCCCGCGGCCAGTTGTACTGCAGCTCTAACCCCGCACTATCGATGAGAAGATCTGTGAGCGGCCGTTCCATCCATGGGTTCAGCGCCCTGAGATCAAGCGTCTGAATGGCAACGGCATCGACAACAACGGGTTGCGTTCGGCTTTGGGCATCCATGGGGGTGTGACAGGCCTTTGCGAATGATGGCTTGTCGAGGGGGTGAGGAGAAAGAATGGAGGAGCGTTACGCATCCGTCATGGTCAGTTCTATTACTCAAACTGAGATTTTCATCGCTTTAGTGGTGGCTGCTCATGCCGGCGTGTTGGCTGTTCGCCTTTGTGTGAGCCTGTATCGGGCGTGAACGGACGTATGGGTTGAGCGATGGGCTCTTGCAGTCTTTCTCCGCTGCGTTAAAAGTGCATATGACTAAGGCAGCTTCATCGCCAACACGACAACGATCCAAGTCATCTGATCTCTTCGCTAAGGAACCGGTCGATGCTGTGACCCGTGCCGCCCTGATTCAAAGTCAGGGCGATCTCAGAGACATGCTGTGCAGTGGCCTGGCATTAGCTGTGAAAATTGGTCTGATCAGCCTTGGTGGCGTCAGTCTTGTCAGGCTTTCGATGGCTTATCAGGAGCGCTTAGATCGCCATGGAGAGCTGGCTGCTGTCGTGGATGTGGAGACCAACAAGCTGCGTGGCCTACAGCAACAGTTTGACCGTTTGTTCACCCTCGGCGGCAGAGACCGCCTGATGGATGAACAGGATCAATGGATTGCTCCAAACCGTCTGCGCATTATCTGGCGCTGAAGCCGTGGCTCTTTGAGTGACTCTTTGAGATTCGTCGCCAACGACGCTTGAAAGGTCAAACTGGGATCAGATAAAGGCATCTCGCGATGGGAACCCCAGGCTCCGTTCTCATTACTGGAACAACCTCTGGTGTGGGCTTGAATGCCACGCAGGCGTTGGTTCGTCAGGGATGGACCGTGATCACGGCCAATCGGAACCCTCAGCGTGCTGCTGGCGCTGCTGATCGGCTGGACATTCCCCGCGATCGCCTGCATCACATCCTGATGGATTTAGGAGATCTCGAGAGTGTCCGCCACGGGGTGGAGAGCCTTCCCGGCGGGGTGGATGCTTTGGTTTGTAATGCGGCGGTTTACGAGCCGAAGTTGAAACAGCCCAAGCGCTCGCCACAGGGGTATGAACTGTCGATGGCCACCAATCACTTGGGCCATTTCTTGTTGATTCAGCTTCTTCTTGATCGCTTGAAGGCGTCTACCCATCCCTCAAAACGGATTGTCATCCTTGGCACAGTGACCGCTAATTCCAAGGAACTTGGAGGGAAAATCCCCATTCCAGCTCCAGCTGATCTTGGTGACCTCTCAGGTTTCGAAGCCGGCTTCCTCGATCCAATCGCGATGGCGAATGGCCAAAAATTTAAGCCCGGAAAGGCTTACAAAGACAGCAAGCTGTGCAACATGATCACCACTCAGGAACTTCATCGACGGATCCACGCGGATACCGGAATTAGCTGCACGTCTCTCTATCCAGGTTGTGTGGCTGACACGCCTTTATTTCGAAACACCCCGAAGGCATTTCAAGTGATTTTTCCTTGGTTTCAAAAAAAGATTACGGGAGGATATGTCTCTCAGTCTCTAGCTGGTGAGCGGGTTGCGATGGTGGTGGCGAATCCTGACTTCAGCCAGTCAGGTGTGCATTGGAGTTGGGGCAATCGTCAAAAAAAGGATGGCAAGCAATTCAGCCAAGAATTGTCCGACAAGGCGACAAATCCAGATGTCGCCCGTCGGGTTTGGGAGCTTTCAATGAAACTCGTGGGTCTCTGATCAGTCGAAACCCAGAAGGTCAAAGATCTCCCTGTCTTTGAGGGACACGGCTTCCAATGGTTCAACATTATTGAGCATATTGCTGGCCAAGCGGATGTACTCCTCTTGAACAGCTTTCACGCCATCCTCGTTTTCGTCCATCTCGAAAATGGTGCATTTTTTCAGGCGTGAACGTCGAATAGCATCCACATCCTTGAAATGAGCCATCGTGCGTAGGCCCGTTTTTTCGTTGAATTTATCGATCTGGTCCGTATCAACGGAGCGATTGGCCACGACGCCTCCGAGGCGCACCTTGTAGTTTTTCGCCTTGGCTTGGATCGCTTGCACGATTCGGTTCATCGCGAAGATGGAATCAAAATCGTTTGCGGTCACGATCAAGCAATAGTTCGCATGTTGAAGGGGTGCAGCGAAGCCACCACAAACCACGTCGCCAAGCACATCGAAGATCACGACATCGGTGTCTTCGAGAAGATGGTGCTCCTTCAGCAGCTTCACGGTTTGGCCGGTGACGTAACCGCCGCAACCGGTGCCTGCGGGCGGCCCTCCGCTTTCGACGCATTTCACGCCGTTGTAACCCGTGAACATGAAGTCCTCGGGGCGGAGTTCTTCGCTGTGAAAGTCCACCTCCTCGAGGATGTCAATCACCGTCGGCACCATCTTGTGGGTGAGGGTGAAGGTGCTGTCGTGCTTAGGGTCGCAACCAATCTGGAGCACGCGTTTTCCTAATTTTGAAAATGCGGCAGAAAGGTTGGAGGAGGTAGTGGATTTGCCGATGCCACCTTTGCCATAGACGGCAATGACAAGAGCTCCCTCCTCAATTTTTGTCCCTGGGTCCTGATGGACCTGAACACTGCCGTCACCGTCCGCCGGACGGGTGAGAGTTGTGGTCATGCAGAGACCTGCTTCGTGGGTGTTGTTTTCATTTTTACTTCAGCAAGCTTGAACAGTCAGCTTTCAATTCGTGATCGAAACATCAGGACCGATGGTGTTGAAAGACTGACGAGGATTGGGCAAATTGGCATGAAAATAGCTGGGCTAATGAGTACAAAAACTCAGCCGCTCATGCCTCGTTGCAGGTAAGCAATTGCGGCTAAAAATGGTTGTGCGGATGGTTAGGCGCTGAAGTGGGCTTTCGCGTCGTACAGGGTTTCGCTGTCGATTTGGTGACGCCCAGTGGATTTGGCAAATGTTTCGGTGTTTCGGCGTACTTTTCCCCGAACGAAGAAGGGGATTTTTTTCAGCTCTGCTTCCCCATCAGCCGTCCACACCAGCTCATTTTCGAGGGTGCCGACAGCGACCTCCGTTTCTGCAGCAGCTCCAGAACCTCCCGCATGGCCAAGGTGGCTTTGATGGCCATCCACGAACTCAAAATCGTGTCGGAACATGCCGATGAGGTGTTCCTCTAGACCCATCATCAGCGGGTGCACCCAGCTGTCGAAGATCACGTTTGCGCCTTCCCAGCCCATTTGAGGACTGTTTCGGGCCGGCACGTCTTGGACATGCATCGGCGTACTGATCACGGCACAGGGGAGGCCGAGTCGTTTGGCGCTATGGCGCTCCATTTGGGTGCCGAGCACCAGCTCCGGAGAAGTGGCGGCCATTGCGGCCTCGACGGCGAGGTAGTCATCACTGATGAGAGCCTCAAGCCCCATCGCTTTTGCTGCCGCTCGTACGGGTCGAGCCATTTCTCGGCTGTAGGTGCCTAGGCCAACCACTTCAAAGCCAAGCTCCTGTTTGCAGATTCGTGCTGCTGCCAAGGCATGGGTTCCATCTCCAAAGATGAACACCCTTTTCCCCGTTAGGTAGGTGGAGTCGACGGATTCTGAGTACCAGGGCAGTCTGGACTGACGAATTCCCTCTTGGGGGGAAGGTGGTGTCATCCCCAGCAGCGTGTGAACTTCAACAAGGAAGTCTTGGGTTGCGCCGATTCCAATCGGGACGGTGCTGGTGAAGGGGATTCCAAAGCTGCGCTCGAGCCAAGCGCAGCTTGATTCTGCGATCTCTGGGTAGAGGCACACATTGAGGTCGGCTTCTGGGAGTCGATGCACATCTGCCACCGTGGCTCCCAACGGAGCGACGACCCCCACGTCGATGCCATGCATGCTTAACAGCCGTTGAATTTCGAGGACATCGTCTCGACAGCGAAAGCCGAGCAACGATGGTCCAAGCAGATTCACGCGGGGACGTCGTCCTTGGCTTTGCCATGCCTTGGGGTCATGGGTCAGCTCAGCAGGAGCTTGATCTTTCAACAGAGTCCGAACCAGTTGATAGAACGTTTCTGCGGCACCCCAATTCTCTTTTTTGCTGTAAGCCGGCAGCTCTAAATTCACGATTGGCATGGTCAAGCCCATGCCAGCGGCTAAAGAACCAGGCTGGTCCTGAATCAATTCCGCCGTGCAGCTTTCGCCAACGAGAAGGGCATCGGGTTGGAAGCGATCAACGGCTTCGCGCACGTGGCGCTTCACCAGTTCCGCGGTGTCACCGCCGAGATCTCTGGCTTGAAAGGTGGTGTAGGTGACGGGGGGGCGTTGATCTCGACGCTCGATCATCGTGAACAAGAGATCGGCATAGGTATCCCCCTGCGGTGCGTGCAGCACGTAATGCACACCTTCCATGGAGGCCGCAATGCGCATGGCGCCGACATGAGGTGGTCCTTCGTATGTCCAGAGGGTGAGTTGCATGGTTTTAGGCGTGAACAGGGTCAGAGTCGATAGGGGCGCTACTAGGCGGGTTCAGCGCTTGGCGAATGAGTTCGCGTCGTCTCAGCGGCCGGGAGAACAACTCGGCCAACTCACCGGCCTGATCGATGCCATGAATGGGACTAAACACCAATTCAATCGACCACTTGGTGGCGATTCCTTCTGCTTCGAGTGGATTGGCAAGCCCCATGCCGCAGACCACGAGATCGGGTTGCGTGGCACGGACGCGATCCAGCTGCTTCTCCACGTGCTGTCCCTCCATCACAGAAGTGCCTTCAGGGAGAAGCGCAAGCTCCTCAGCCATTTGCTCGCGATTTAAGTAGGGCGTCCCCACTTCCACCAATTCCATCCCGCATTCCCTTTGCAAGAAACGCGCGAGCGGAAGTTCGAGTTGAGACTCCGGCAGAAGAAAAATGCGTTTGCCATTGAGGATGTCTCGATGGGGCGCTAGAGCACTTTGGGCGCGAGCGACCAGCGGATCCAGCACGGAGGCGACCTGGTCAGCGTTGATTTGAAAGTCTTTTGCTGCGGCTTCCATCCAGCTGCGGCTCCCTTCCGCACCCAAGGGGAAGGGAGCCGTTAAGACCCGAGCACCACGATCGCGCAGCAAGCGTGCTGTTGTGGTGAGGTACGGCTGCGTCAACAAGACCGTGGTCCCAGGCCCAACGGCGGGTAGTTCCGTGGATTGGCGTGGGGGCAAGCTGCAAACCGAGTCGATGCCAATCCGACCAAAGAGGTGAATGAGGCGATCTTCGACGGCATCGGCGAGCGTTCCGACCATCAACAGCTGGCGTTGATCTGTCGAGGGCATGAGGGGAATCAAGGCCGAAAGAGCACCGTCTTCACCTTGGGTAAACGTGGTTTCGATGCCGCTTCCCGAATAATTCACGACCTGAACGCGGCCTCTCAATTCATCGTTGAGCCGTTCTGCTGCCCGCGCTAGATCCAGCTTGATCACTTCGCTTGGGCATGACCCCACTAAAAACAAGGTGCGAATCTCAGGCCGTCGTTCCAGCAGCTCACGCGCGACGCGGTCGAGTTCATCTTGAGCATCAGCGAGGCCTGCGAGGTCGCGTTCGCTCAGAATCGCTGTTCCAAAACGGGGTTCAGCAAAAATCATCACGCCAGCAGCGCTTTGAATCAAATGAGCGCAGGTGCGTGAGCCCACTACCAAGAAAAAGGCATCCGGCATCCTGCGGTGCAGCCAGACGATCGAGGTCAGACCACAGAACACCTCCCGTGGTCCTGTTTCCTTGAGCAGATTCACGCTCATCGCTTTAAAGCCAGGTTCCTTCCGTCACGATGACGCCAGATTCACGTAGTGCTCAGACCTAACAAAATTCTTCGGGATCGGTGTTGATTTCCAGTTGGGCCAGATTTGCCGGAGATGACTACATTTCAGCGCAAATGAGGCCTTAGATCAGATGTTGTCCTTACGAGCTTTCCCTGCCGTTCTTGCTCTGGGTTTGACCTTGGTGGCCTGTCAGTCAGTCGAGAAAAAGGCAGAAAAAGACCAAGCCAAGGTGCTCTCCGACTCTGCCCTTGTCTGCAGTGCAACGGCTGAAGTGGAAAAAGCCCTGGAGCAAGTTGATGGCCTAACACCTGCTTCAACGGTGGCTGATGCTGAAGCAGCGGGTGCGTCGCTCAAAAAAGCCCTCGCCAAACTTGATCAGGCTGAAGCTGAACTTCAAACCTCTCAGTGGAAGGAGTATCGCGACCAAGTGGCGATCTACGAAAAATTTGTGGGTCAGGTTCGACAGAACAAATCGATGACGCTCGAGGATGCCGCTCAGCAACTCAAAGCCAAGGCTGCTCCCGTGCTTGCAGCTCAAGAGCAACTGGCCGAAACCACGGCTTGTATCGAAGTTGAAAATTTGACTAATTCAGAGGATGAAGCCTCGCGGGATAAGTCGAAGGACGAAGGACCCGACAATGCTGATTCCGAATAATTTCAATCAATTGAGATGATCAATGGCGTTGATCAAAGGCGGCGACGAAAACGATCGTCGCCGAATCCCCCTGTTGATTGAGATGAATCCATATCGATCTGGGTCAGACGCCAAACATTTCTGCTCAAACGGCTCGCCCGTAGGCCTCCTCTTTCAACTCGCTCTGATCCTGGGCGAATTCCTAGCAATTGAGTGACTTCCGCCGTACTCAATGGCGCTCCCGTTTTGAGAGCTAGGTCGGTGAGCTCGAGTCTCTGGCGCAGCTCTACAAGATTCGCAGCTCCACCATCTTCAGCATCGCTCCAGATCCAACGACCGGGACCTTCCTGGTTGAGCTTTTGCATTAAGCCCATTCCGATCATCCCCAGCGCTTGTTCGGCGCTGAGATCGGAACTCAACGCGGTCGTTACTGGGTTATGGGTCTGATTGGCTGCCATGCTGCACTCCCGATTTGCGCGGACGGTATCGGTTCCTTTGGCTGATGCAAGTCGCGAGACGAATTTTGTGAGCAACCTTCCGGTAACATCTCCGCCATGAATCGCTTCGCCAGCTTCGATGCCCGGGAGCGGCGAGTTGGCGGAAGCGCTCTCGTCACCGGAACTGAGGTTCACACCTCAGCGAGTGGAGCCAGCTGTGTCGTCACGACCGACAGTGAATCCCCACGACTGTTGAGGCAAAACAGTCATGTGCAGTCCATTGAACTGCGCACCTATGTCTTTCTCGATTCTCTGCAACCCCAGCTCGCTGCCTACATGGGCACGGTGAGTCAAGGCTTTTTGCCGATTCCAGGTGACGCTTGTCTATGGATGGAGGTCTCACCTGGGATGGCCGTCCATCGCGTCACCGATATTGCTCTCAAGGCCAGCAATGTTCGTCTTGGGCAGATGGTTGTTGAGCGCGCCTTCGGCTCCATGGCTCTTTATCACCGAGACCAGAGCACGGTGATTCATTCCGGTGATGTGGTTTTAGAGGCGATTGGCAGTTCCGTCGATCGACGAACCCCCGCCGATGTCAGTTGGACGGAAGTGATTCGGGCCATCACTCCTGACCATGCCGTTCTCATCAATCGTCTGAACCGCAGAGGATCGATGATCGAGGCAGGGATGAGCATGTTCATTCTCGAGACGGAGCCTGCTGGCTACGTTCTGATCGCTGCCAATGAGGCTGAAAAGTCTTCAAACATCACCTTGGTGGATGTCAAAGCGGTTGGTGCGTTTGGACGCCTCACGCTCGCTGGGAGAGAAGGAGATGTTGAAGAGGCTGCCGCAGCGGCGATGCGCGCGATTGAATCGATCAATCGCAATTGTTCGTCGAGGTGATGTCTTTTGCTGACTTACTCACTTTTTCTGATGAAAGTGGATGCGTCAGCGAATTCCTAACTGCGCACGTAAGCGAGGTGCCATCTCCCTTGCGGCTTTTCCGCGGCTCCCAAGGCGGCTGAGTTGGGCTGCTGTCATCTCTCCATAACTGCATCGCGTTTCGCGAATCCAGAAGAGCGACTCCAATCCACCACCTGGATAGGCAACAGATTTGAGGATTTCACCCCAGCAAATACCTTCCGAGCTTTCAATCGACGCTCCATCTGGAGAGCAGAGAACCATGGTGCTGCAGAAACGGGCACTGCGGTAGGGCTGGTCCGCCATCGATTGCAGCAGTTTTGCAATCTTCTCGTCGTCGGTAGGAGCGAGACGGGCTGTATAGAGGCCAGGAGCCCCGTCGAGGGCATCAACCTCAAGCCCTGAGTCGTCAGCCAGAGACCAGGTTCCCGTCAGCTGGGCGGCGGCAGAGGCTTTAAGGAGCGCGTTTTCGAAATAGGACGCTCCCATCTCTTCAACCTCCAGCTCGGGTGGTTGAAGCACCACCTTCAGAGGGAGAGGCCCAAGCATTGCCTCAATTTCAGCAACTTTGCGTGGATTGCCACTCGCAATGGTCAGAGTGCGCACTGAAGGGGATCGAGAGAGTCCCATTGTGTGGGGTAAGGGTAAAAATATCGCTCAGATTCGAAAACGAAGCTCAGTTGCGCTTGAACATTCCACTGCGCTTACGCGGAAAACTTTGCTTCGTGGCGAAAGATATGGGGTTTGGCGGCCATTGCCTAGAGCTTGTGTTGGTGTGCTCACCCGAACCAGCACAGGGCTTCGGATCAGTTCGGGCAAGGGTGATCAGCAGTGCTTATGAAGTTCAGTATGGACAATGATCTTGCAAAGGCCCCAAACAGCTTGACGAGTTGGCCTCCGGCAGACCAATGTCATCGGCGAACATTCCACCCCCCTTACTCGGTAGGCAATGGCTAACGAAACCATGGGTATCGCTCTCGGCATGATCGAGACACGCGGCCTGGTCCCAGCGATCGAAGCAGCTGATGCAATGACCAAGGCTGCTGAAGTGCGCCTGATTGGACGTGAATTCGTCGGCGGTGGCTACGTCACAGTTTTGGTGCGTGGCGAAACTGGTGCCGTCAACGCAGCTGTGCGTGCAGGTGCAGATGCTTGCGAACGTGTCGGCGACGGCCTCGTAGCGGCTCACATCATTGCTCGCCCTCATCGCGAAGTTGAGCCAGCGCTCGGCAACGGCAACTTCCTCGGACAAAAGGACTGAGATCAGCCGTTAACCCCCTGATGGGGTTGCGCCTCTCATTTCCCTTACCGACTTAACGGAATTAATCCATGAGCAAGAAGTACGACGCTGGGGTCAAGGAGTACAGAGACACTTACTGGACTCCCGATTACGTTCCCCTAGACACCGACCTGCTGGCCTGCTTCAAGTGCACCGGCCAAGAAGGTGTCCCCAAAGAAGAGGTGGCAGCTGCTGTTGCTGCTGAATCTTCAACTGGTACATGGTCCACTGTGTGGTCCGAGCTCCTCACCGACCTCGACTTCTACAAAGGACGTTGTTATCGCATCGAAGACGTTCCTGGTGACAAGGAGGCTTTCTATGCCTTCATCGCTTACCCCCTCGACCTGTTCGAAGAGGGTTCCATCACCAACGTTCTGACCTCCTTGGTCGGTAACGTCTTCGGCTTCAAAGCTCTGCGCCACCTGCGTCTGGAAGATATTCGCTTCCCGATTGCTTTCATCAAGAGCTGCTACGGCCCGCCAAACGGCATCGCCGTTGAGCGCGACCGCATGAACAAGTACGGCCGCCCTCTTCTGGGTTGCACCATCAAGCCAAAACTTGGCTTGAGTGGCAAAAACTACGGTCGTGTGGTTTATGAGTGCCTTCGTGGCGGTCTGGACTTCACCAAAGACGACGAGAACATCAACTCCCAGCCCTTCCAGCGTTGGCAGAACCGCTTCGAATTCGTTGCGGAAGCCATCAAGCTGTCCGAGCAGGAGACCGGTGAGCGCAAGGGTCATTACCTCAACGTGACCGCGAACACTCCCGAAGAGATGTATGAGCGCGCTGAGTTCGCCAAAGAACTCAACATGCCGATCATCATGCATGACTTCATCACCGGTGGCTTCACCGCCAACACCGGTTTGTCGAAGTGGTGCCGTAAGAACGGCATGCTCTTGCACATTCACCGTGCGATGCACGCTGTGATTGACCGTCACCCCAAGCACGGCATTCACTTCCGCGTTCTCGCCAAGTGTCTGCGTTTGTCAGGTGGTGACCAGCTTCACACCGGCACCGTGGTCGGAAAGCTGGAAGGTGATCGTCAGACCACCCTCGGCTATATCGACCAGCTCCGCGAATCCTTCGTTCCTGAAGATCGCAGCCGCGGCAACTTCTTCGATCAGGACTGGGGTTCCATGCCTGGTGTGTTCGCCGTTGCTTCCGGAGGTATCCACGTGTGGCACATGCCCGCACTGGTTGCCATCTTCGGTGACGACTCCGTTCTCCAGTTCGGTGGTGGTACCCACGGTCACCCCTGGGGCTCCGCAGCTGGTGCTGCTGCCAACCGTGTGGCCCTCGAGGCCTGCGTCAAGGCACGCAACGCCGGTCGCGAGATCGAGAAAGAAAGCCGCGACATCCTCATGGAAGCCGGCAAGCACAGCCCCGAGCTGGCCATCGCTCTCGAGACCTGGAAGGAGATCAAGTTTGAGTTCGACACCGTCGACAAGCTCGACGTTCAGTGATCGGTGCAAGGGGTGATTTTTTCACCCTTTACCCGAGCCTCTAGATGACTCCGGCCGGAAGCATTAGATCCGGCCAAAACATTTTTATAGCGTGATCCCCATGCCTTTTCAGAGCACCGTGGGTGACTACCAAACAGTCGCCACCCTGGAGACATTCGGCTTCCTTCCGCCGATGACCCAGGACGAGATCTATGACCAGATCGCTTACATCATTGCCCAAGGTTGGAGCCCGCTCGTTGAGCACGTCCATCCTTCCAATTCCATGGCCACTTACTGGTCTTATTGGAAGCTCCCTTTCTTCGGTGAGAAGGATCTCAACGTTGTTGTGAGTGAACTCGAGGCTTGCCATCGCGCATACCCCGACCATCACGTTCGCATCGTTGGTTACGACGCCTACACCCAGGGCCAAGGCTCCTGCTTCGTGGTTTTCGAAGGTCGCTGATCTTTCGGTCTCACGATTTCGAGCCCTGAATGAATCAGGGCTCAACTTTTTCTGTAGGGACTCGTTCCCTTCAACTCACGACGACACTCTCGGGCGGACATGGCAAGACTTTCTAGTCGCGAACTAGCACTCGAGCGCCGTAAGGCTCTCACCACTGCTGGCAAAAAGGCATCCGTTGCTGTATCGGCAGGTGCGAATCGCGTTCGGTCGGCCGGCGATGCCCGCAAGACGCGCACCAATGCAGATCCAATTGCGGCAGCCCCTACAAAGGCCGCAACCCCCGTCGCCGTAGAGCGACCAAGAAATCAATCACTGACATCTGCATCATCTGGTGCCCATCGTTCTCGGGTGAAACCTGTGAGTCAACCCAGTCGAGAGCTCGTGCTGGCTCGCCGTGAAGCCTTGTCACGTCGTGGGAAATCAGCAGATACAACCAAAGACAGAAATCGGGCTGAGGTCGCACGTAAATCAGCGACCACGGCAGCCACATCAGCTCCCTCGGCCGCTAAAAAAGACTGTGGTTGTGGCGGCGCTAGCGCCGCTGAAACACCAACGCGTCTAAGTCGACAAGCGGCAACTGTTGATCTTTCAACCAACAATTCTTCTCGCCGGAGCAAAGCTCCAAAGCGACGTGCCATCGACAACCCAAGCCGTTCCCTTGTGTTGGCTCGTCGTGAAGCGATGTCTAAACATGGAAAAACAGCAGGGAAACAACCCACAAGTGCTGCCGCAGTGGCCCGTCAGGCCAATCCTGATCTCACCAGCCGAGAGCTGGCTCAACAGGTGCGTGAGCTTCGCGCGAAGTCCGGAGCCCGTAGCAAGCAAAGCGCTGGCGTAACGCGTCCAACTGGTCCAAATCGAAACGGAGCCAAGCAATCCGCCGCCGCTGATGCTCACTGGAAAGTGGGTGAGTCTGAGACCACTGGAGGTCAGACTGTGACAGGCACTCAGGCCAATCGCTCCATCAAGACGACGGGTAATGAAGCCAGCACTTGTCGTTCCATTACTGGTACTGAATATCTCGGTGCGGAGGTCTTTCAGACCTTCTGTCAGAGCGCTCCAACGCCAACCACACCCGCCAAGGTTCGTGTGTCTGCCACCAGCCATGGCAATCGGGTCACAGGAAACGAAGTTGGGCGCTCGGAGAAAGTGACTGGGGATGAGCCTGGCACCTGCAAAAGCGTGACAGGCACCGAATATATTTCTGCGAATCAAAGCGCCGCCTATTGCGGTGGAAGCAACCCCTCTCCGCGCAAGGTTGGCCATAGCCTGACCCAGCAAGGTCGCCCAGTGAGTGGGGTGATGGTGGGACGATCTTCCAGCGTGACTGGCGATGAAGCTGGTGCGAATCGCTCGTTGACTGGTGATCAATATTTAGGGTCTGATCCCCTTCCTGAAGGGCGTCCGGCTGCCAAGGTTGGTCTGTCTGAAACCCTTTCAGGTACGGGTGTGACCGGCACGATGGTGGGCCGTTCTTCCAGTGTCACTGGAAATGAATTCGGATCTTGTCATCGGGTGACTGGTGATCAATACATCAGTTCCGAACAAGTCAATTCGTTCTGTGGTGCGAAGCCGGATCCAGAAGCCGCCAAGGTTGGATTCAGCGTCACCAATCGGAATCAAGTTGTGAGCGGAACTCGCACCGGCCGTTCCGAAAAGGTCACAGGTGACGAGCCAGGAAGTTGCAAAGCAGTCACGGGAACTCCCTATGCAGGTCTCGAGCAAGCAGGCCAATACTGCGGTAACTCTGCTGTTCAAGCGATCCGCGAACGGACTCCCGTTCGTCCCGGTACGCCCTCCTCTCCGATGACAGGCCTTCAGCCAGGGATTGGAGGAGTGATGACTGGTGGCGAACGCGGCGCCTGCGAAGCGGTGACAGGAACTCCTTATATCGGTGCTGATCAGTTGTCAGCAGCGTGTGGTGCTGAGGCACCGCTCGGTACAGAGACCCATGGCCAATCACCAGAGGGGTCGAGTTGGACGCGATTCAGTGTGGTGTCGCCTGCCCGAGCTGCGCAACAGCAGCGTGAGACCAGCAAAGGTGTCACCGGCACCGCTTATGAAGACAGCAGCCGTATTACGGGCCCTTTTGATTTGGCCGGTGGCAAAATCACCGGCACAGAGCAATTCCGATTTGATAATCGTGAATTTCAAGAGCGTCACAACCAACTTCAGCCCCAACGTCAGTTTCAACCCACCACCCCTGAGGTTGAAGTCGCCACGCAAGAACCTGCTTCCCGGGTCACCGGAGAGGGCTCGTCCACCAAAGTGACGGGTGATGACTGGGATCGTGGTGAACACGTGACGGGCACTGAAGGTGTGTCTGCTCGTCGTCGTAATCCAAGCCGTTCTGGCGCGATGGGAGCCATGCCCCCCTTCGAACGAAAGCGCAACGAGCAGTCTGAGTGGCCTGAAAGTCGTGTAACGGGTTCCAGCGGCAGCACTTCAAAGGGTTCACTGATTACCGTCTCTGGCGGAGCACGGGGCTGATCAACGAATGGTCCGCTCTATGCCTTCCCGTGGCGGGCGACCTCTGTCCCCCTCCGCTCCGACGCGACGTCAGTTGCAACAAGGGAGAGCCGAGTCTTCGGCTTCCTCTGATTCCAAGCAAGCTGATCCCAAGCAAGCTGATCCCATTCCCCTCTCGGCGCGTGCGGCCTCGCTTGAAAGAAGGCGAGCACTCACCACATCCGGTAAGGCCGCCGTCTTGGCTCAAGGCACGCTTGGTGCTGGTCGGGTCAGGACAAGCCAAGACAGCAGGCGTTCAGTCCCTCAACAACCCGCCTGGGTTCGTCGCGATCAAAAGTCTTCAAATGCATCCCTGAGTCGTTCAAATCGCTCGACGCAATCGACCACAACGCGCCCAACGTCTAAGCGCTCAATATCCAGTCGCCAAACATCCAGTCGCCCAGTCGCTCATCGCCTACATCCTTTAACGGATCGGGTTGCTAATGACCATTTACGTTCCTACGAACTAGAAGTCAAAGGGCGGTTTGAAAGGATTGTTCCTGTTCTTCAAAAGATTTCAGCGCTTCAACATCATGCTGATTTTATTGATCAGGCTCAGCTTTTAGCCTGTCGCGAGCTGGGATTTGACCTTCCCAAGCACATTCTTGAGCGTGCCTGGGTTCGTCCTTTGGATATGAGAGCGCTCTATGCGTGGTGTGTTTTTGAATCGCACCGTGTTTTTAGTGATTGCTTTTTTCAGAAAGATCCCCTCGCTGCTTCTTCAGGGAGTGAAGCAGCCAAGACGTTTGAGTCCTTCCTTCTCGATTGTGGTTTTCATCTCCTTGATGTGACGCCTTGTGCGGATGGTCGTTTGGCTCATTCGATTGCTTACGCCTTACGGATTCCATTCAGTTCCGTGCGTCGACGTTCCCATGCCGGAGCGATGTTTGACGTCGAAAATACGGTTAATCGATGGGTCAAGACTGAGCATCGGCGTTATCGCGAGGCGATCCCTAATGCCGGCAGCCAGGACACCCGCTACCTCAAGGTCGTGACCTACCACTTCAGTTCCTTGGATCCAAGTCATCAAGGCTGTGCTGCCCATGGAAGTGATGACAAATTAGCGGCCTCTGCTGGATATCAGCGTCTTCTTGATTTTCGACAGGCTGTCGAAAATAGTTTCTGCTGTGGCGCTTCCGTTGACTTGTTGTTGATTGGACTTGATACCGATACCGATGCGATCAGGGTTCATCCCCCTTCAAGCGATAGTTCAACACAATTAGATCGATGGGTGTCAGCTCAAGATCTCTACGAGACAACATCCACGATGTCTCCTGATCAGGCGTTGATTCAAATCGCTGAAGCCGTTGAATCTGGTGCACCCGGGGCGATGGACTCGGGAATGGTGTCCTTGATTACGCGTTTAATTGCGAATAACATCTCTCAGATTGATTACGTCACCGAGCTTCATGCTGGTCCTTATCCCGATGCGGGTCATGCCGAACGTTTTATTGGTGTAGGCATCGGTTTTAAAGAAGTCCATTTGCGCAATCTCACTTACTTTGCGCATTTAGATACTGTCGAAGAGGGGGCACCGGATTTGGATGTTGGTGTAAAAATCTTCAAGGGTTTAAACGTTTCGCGAGATTTGCCGATCCCTGTTGTGATTCGTTTTGATTACTCCAGTTCCGTCCCTGGTGCGCGCGAACGAGCCATTTCGGATTGTCAGAGAGTTGATTCGGCTATTTCAAATCGATACTCAGACCTCGTTCGTGATGGTTTACTCCATACCTGTTTAACGATCCGAGATCGCAGTCAAACTGCTCCTGCAGAAGTTGTAGGGTCCACTCTCGATCCTGACGTTCAGGAGGCTCACTGATCATGCTTATCGTCAAGGTCATCAAGCCACTGGTTTCTACCAACCGCATCCCAGATTTCGAACACAAGCACCTTCAAGTTGTTTTAGACGGGAGCACGCAAAAGGTTGCCGTCGATGCTGTTGGTGCAAAGCCAGGTGATTGGGTGATTTGTGTTAGCAGTTCTGCTGCTAGGGAAGCTGCCGGTAGTAAGTCCTATCCCAGCGACCTCACCATTGTTGGGATCATTGATCATTGGGATCCGGATGCACCAAAGCCATCGTCTTCAGCGAAGGAGGCAAAGAGCTAATGGAAATCATGCAGGTGATGGGAACTCTGGTCTGTACCTTCCGCGTCGGAGGTCTGGATCACATGCACCTGCGAATCCTTAAAAACAACAAGGGTAAAAAACTCGTTGCAGTGGATCCTGTGGGTGCCCGCGAAGGCAACTGGGTCTTTACCGCCAGCGGTTCTGCCGCACGGCATGCCTGTCCCGACAACACCGTTCTTACGGATCTCACCATCGGTGGAATCATCGACTACTGGATGCCAGATGGATAACTAATTCGCCTCCTGCTCTCCGTCCCCTCTCAACCCAATCCAGCCAATGGCCACTCCTACACCCCGTCGTCGTTCCAGCTCAGATTCCGCAGCATCAACCCCAGCGAACAAAGCCGCTACCCCCTCCTCAGCAGCAGCAAAAGCAACCGTTGACGTGAAGCCTGTCGAGAGTGCTTCCGCTCCTGCAGCCAGCTCTCCCGCTCGCAGCTCCTCGCGAGCGACCCCTCCGAGTGGAGGCGGTGGAAAAGGCTCCAGCCTTCAGGCATCCAAGAGTTCTTCCCCGAAACGTGCTTTTGGGATTGCCCTTGGGATGATTGAAACCCGTGGCATGGTGCCTGCCATTGAAGCCGCTGATGCCATGACGAAAGCTGCCGAAGTGCAGCTCATTAGTCGTGAATATGTAGGAGGTGGATACGTCACGGTGATGGTGCGTGGTGAGACCGGTGCGGTGAACGCTGCCGTGCGCGCAGGAGCCGATGCTTGTGAACGGGTTGGTGACGGTCTTGTGGCTGCTCACATCATTGCCCGCCCCCAAGATGAAGTGGAGCCAGCTCTCTCCTGTACGAATGTGACTCGGCGGATGTGAGTCCTACGTCACCTCTCTCTAACTCCGTTTAGATTCCCCAGCCAACATTCCTCTCAACGGCGCAAACGCCCCGTTTCCTTTGATTTCAGCTGCAACGCTGCCTCTGCAAACCGCCTGGTTGATCCCTCTCTACGGGTTTGCCGGGATGTTGATCTCATTGCCTTGGGCATTGGGGTTATTTAGGCGCGATTCCCATCGACCGGCGGCTTACCTCAACATCCTGCTCACACTGCTCGCTTTCATCCATGGAAGCCTCGTGTTGCGCGATGTCATGGCAGGTGGACCCACCCTTCTGACGTTCCCATGGCTCAGTGTGGCTGATCTCAATCTTGAGATCAGCTTCAGCCTCTCTCTCACCAATGTGTCTGCCCTTGAGCTGATTACGGGTTTGAGTTTTTTCTCTCAGTTGTATTCCCTTGGCTACCTCGATAAGGAGTGGGCCTTAGCCAGATTCTTTGCCTTGCTTGGCTTCTTCGAAGGGGCGATGTCAGGGGTGGTCTTGAGCGATTCCTTGTTCCAGAGCTATTTCTTGCTGGAAATGCTCACGCTTTCTACTTACCTCTTGGTTGGTTTTTGGTACGCCCAACCCCTGGTTGTGACGGCCGCAAGGGATGCCTTCCTCACCAAGCGCGTTGGTGATGTGATGCTCTTGATGGGAATGGTCGCTTTAGCCACTTGGTCGGGTGTGACCAGCTTTGACGACCTCTATGCCTGGTCTGCTGCAGAAACCCTTAGCCCGTTGGCGGCGACGTTGCTTGGCCTGGGTCTGATTGCTGGCCCGACGGGCAAATGCGCCCAATCCCCCATGCATCTCTGGCTTGATGAAGCCATGGAAGGTCCTAACCCAGCCTCGATTCTTCGCAATTCAGTGGTGGTGACCTGTGGCGCCATTGTTTTGCTCAAGGTGATGCCTCTGCTTCAGAACGCGCCCGTCACGCTCGTTGTGCTGCAAGTGATTGGAACCATCAGTGCGATTGGAGGATCTCTGGTCTCGATCGCTCAAGTGGATATCAAACGTACGCTGTCGTATTCCACGACTGCCTACTTAGGGCTGGTCTTTATTGCTATTTCCTTGCAGGTGCCCGTGCTGGCCCTGCTGCTCCTGTTCGCCCACGCCGTTTCCAAGGCGTTGCTTTCGATGAGTGTGGGTGGAGTGATCGCGTCCACGAATTGTCAGGACATCACTGAGCTGGGTGGCCTTGGCGGAAGGATGCCTGCAACCACGGGTTCCTACTTGGTGGGGAGTGCTGGGCTGGTGGGTCTTCTTCCCCTCGGAGGATTTCTTTGCCTAGCGCAGGCCGTTGAGCTTGTGGGAGCTCGTTCAGTGATTTTTGTACCGGTGTTTCTGCTCACCAATGCGCTAACAGCTCTCAATCTCACCAGGATTTATCGCCAGGTGTTTCTTGGACGCTCTTTAACCAAGACCCGTCGAGCTGCGGAGGTGAATTGGCAGATGGCCTTCCCGATGGTGGCCCTTGCCGTGATCGTTGTTTTAACCCCGCTCCTATTGATTCGTCTGGAGTCTCTGGATGGTTTGCTTGCTTTCCCCCTATGGGCAGGAGAAGTCGTCGTTGGCAGCGGACTGATCGGTCTGTTGGTGGGAGCGTTCATTCCCCTCAACAAAGCCTGGTCACGCTCCCTCAATCCAGTGCTGCGTTGGTTCCAGGACCTGCTTGAAAATGATTTTTATACAGAGAGGTTCTATCGGGTGACGATTGTGAATGTCGTGGCCTTGTTCTCAAAGCTTGCTTACAGCTTTGATCGCAATGTTGTGGACGGAGTCCTCCATGGTCTCGCTCGATTTTCACTTCAGAGTGCTGAAGGCCTGAAGTTGAGTATTAGCGGTCGAAGTCAAAGCTATCTATTAACCGTCATCGCGGCCATTGTCTTGCTCTTGTCATCCCTGAGCTGGTGGTTGAACTGAATTAATGATGATTCTCTCTCTGCTACTGATCATTCCTTTCTTGGGGGCCCTCTTGTTGTCCCTTTGGCCTGAGGGATCCACTTCAGCTCATTTAAGACGTCTCACCCTGGTGATTCTTTCCGTTCAATGCCTTGCAAGCTTCGCAGTCCTTTTCTGGTTTGATCCGAGCAACCCTGGCTTGCAGCTTCAGGAACGCTTTTCATGGCTTCCTAGCGTTGGCCTTGATTATTCCCTTGCAGTCGATGGAATCTCCCTTCCGCTTGTTTTGATGAATGCGATTCTCTGTCTTGTGGCAGCATTGGCATCGCGAAAGATCGAGAACCGACCAAGAATTTATTTTGCTCTTTTGTTGATTATTAGTGGAGCTGTGAATGGGGCCTTTTTGGCTCAGAATCTTTTATTATTTTTTATTTTTTATGAGCTTGAGCTCATTCCACTGTGGCTGTTAATTGCTATTTGGGGTGGTGCTAATCGAGCCTATGCGTCCACGAAGTTTCTGATTGTTACTGCAGTTTCTGGGGTTTTGATTTTGGGAGCATTCCTTGGGATTGCTCTCGTCACTGGAAGGGTTGACTTTGGCATTCGCCCCATTTTGTCTGGAGAGATGGGGCTGACGTCACAGCTTCTTCTAATGGGGGCCTTGTTGATTGGTTTTGGGATCAAGATCCCTCTCTTTCCATTTCACACCTGGCTTCCCGATGCTCACACCGAAGCCTCCACTCCCGTGTCGGTTCTCCTCGCTGGCGTTCTCCTCAAGCTTGGGACCTATGGGTTGTTGCGATTTTGTTTGGGTCTCTTCCCTGAAGCCTGGGAGGTTGCGGCCCCCTGGCTGGCCCTTTGGGCAGCCATTTCTGTGTTGTACGGCTCATTAGCTGCGATCGCGCAATCAGACATGAAGCGGATGGTGGCCTACAGCTCTGTTGGACATATGGGGTACGTCTTGCTCGCGGCTGCCGCGGCAACACCATTGGGGTTGATCGGTGCGCTCTTCCAAATGGTGAGCCACGGCTTGATTTCAGCGATTCTTTTCCTTGCCGTGGGTGTTGTTTATGAACGAACGGGTACAAGAGATCTGAACGTTCTTCGCGGACTTCTTAACCCCCAGCGGGGCTTACCCCTAACAGGAACACTGATGATCGTGGGTGTGATGGCCAGTGCTGGAATCCCAGGGATGGCGGGCTTTATTTCTGAATTTCTCGTTTTCAGGGGAAGTCTTCAGCCATTCCCCATTGCCACCTTGCTGTGCATGGTGGGTTCAGGTTTGACCGCTGTGTATTTCCTGTTGCTTGTTAACAGAGCCTTCTTTGGACGCTTGGCCATTGCTGCAGGCAGCGTCTCCAATCCCACCATTCTTTCGATCGTGCCGCTCCATGAGCAGCTTCCGGCGATCGCGCTGTCTTTGTTGGTTCTGCTCCTTGGTCTAGCGCCTGATCTCTTGGTGGGGATGAGTCAGGCGGCCACAACCGGTCTCAGCGAATTAGCGCTCTTACCCATCACAGGAGGACTTTCATGACTGCTACTAAGATCACTGATGTCCCAATGCTTCCAACCCTCCCTGATTGTGAAGAGCTGGTTCGTCGTTTGCTCTCTGACCAACCGTTATTGGCCGATACACCCGACCATCTCCTACAGATTGTCAATGTTCTCGACAGCTACGGGATCGTTCTTGATGCCTACAGCAAGAACCTGGTGAATCAGGGTGAAACCCAGTTACTGAATCCATTCCCCGTGATGCGATTCTTTCACGAAGGTTTCAGCGTGGAGCGCTTATGGCAGCACCTTCGCGGCGATCGTATCAACTTTGAATATGCCGAATATTGCCAAAAAGCAATGTTTTGGCACGGAACAGGCGGAATGGATGCGTATTTCGATTCAGAGCCTTTTCTCGAGGCTTGTCAGAAGATCATTGCATTGCGTAGTCGCCGGGATCCATTGTTGGCATTGGTGCATCGGCTCTATCCAGGTTTTGCTCCTGAAGCAATCCGATCGATGGCCACCATTTATGCCCTGGGTCTCTTTTGGCGGGTCATGAGTGACCTGTTCCTTGACCTGTCTCGGAGATACCGCAACGGTGAAATTTGTTCTGTTATCGATGCTGTTCATCACATCAGAGATGGTTTAGTCGCTGCAGCTGGAGATCCGATGACTTACAAAGTCACGGTTGGGAACGAAGATGTATGGGTTCTTCCACCAGAGGCTGGACTGACCTTTCTGGTGGATGTGGCGGTCCCCTATGTAGAGGCTGTCTTTTTTAGGGGAATGCCCTTCCTGGGAACAGTGTCTTACAACGCTCAAGCTCGACAGATTTCAGCTGACATCAGCGATTTCAAGTATGGAGCTCTGTATGCAGATCCAATTCCCAGCATGGGAGCGGGTATCCCCCCGAGTTTGTGTATGCAAGACATGTACCGGAATCTTCCAGAGGAGCTCAGTGACTGGTACCTGTCACATGGGCGCGGAATGCATGATGTTCATGTGCAGATCTGCATCAGCTTCCAAAAATCGATGTTTTGTGTCACCAATGGTGCAATCTCTGGCACGATGCCATATCCCCTTGACACGACAGATTCAGAACAGCAACAAGCGAATCGTGCTTACTCTGAATCATGGTCTGAGCGGTTGATGGGCTGCCAGAGAGGTGCGCTTCTCTAATCGTTATCCATTTGCATTAGGTGTTGCTTTTTCAGACTCTTAATAATCAAGAGATGCAGCTTTCGTGAAGCTTTTGATGTACAAAATAATCATTCCTTAATTGAAAAATTGGCAATTGACTGATCACTTGTCACTGAACAGCCCAAATGATTTTGGACTCTCGCTAAGACGTAAAGAACCTGACCAGACACATGAAGATTGCTCTGGTGTCGTTAACGATCTCAACGCGTGAATCTGCGCTCTTCCTGAGTGATGGTGATAAGAGGAAATTCTTCTTCTTAATCCATATGAGCCATTCTTTTAAACTATGATGTGGCCGGGATTTGCAATGCCATTTTCTCTTTCGATTTAATCACAAAACATTTAATATCTCTCCCTATTGAACGTGGGGTTGTGCTTAAATGCTCGCCTATTTGCTGATACGACCATCCTTGCTTCCTTAAAGCAATTGCAAGCCTTAGGCGTTTGGACCTCCATCCGTTGGCGGATCCAAGAAAACGAGAAAATCTTTCTTTTTGCATGTTGATTAAATTCACTCTTAAACCCTATCAATGCCATTCATAGCTGATTGATAGAATGATATTCTCTCCCCTATCAGATGGGTCGACATCCATGAATCTTTAGGGATAGATGCAAATCTAATTGCCGACCTGATTGTTGCGGTTGTTAAGCCAAGAGTGCTAAATGATACATTGCTAATCAATGAATGTTTCGAATCGCTTGGTGAGTGGCATAAAATAGTCACTGGACTATTCTCGCGATGACATTTTTTAATGTTCAGCTGATGACACCCCAAGGAGATGTGTCGTTTCACTGTCCTGACGATGAATATATTTTAGATGCTGCAGAGCAGGCTGGTATTGATATGTCGTACTCCTGCCGTGCAGGTGCATGTAGTTCATGCGTAGGTCGACTTATTCAAGGGACTTTAGATCAGAGTGATCAAAGCTTCTTAGATGAGGCACAAATTAAAGATAAATATGCACTTTTATGTGTAGCATATGCCACGTCCGATCTCATCGTCAAGACCGATTGTGAAGAAGACCTTTAGTGACGGCACCATTAAATTGTCACGCACTGATTGATGGATCATTGCATTTCATTGATTACTAATCGCTCCTGGTCTACTGGATTTGACTCATGAAAACGTCATCTATTGTCTCAATCTATCTGGATGCAGTTACGTCCATGGTAATTCCATTCTCCGCATTAAATACTCTTTCATTTTTAAAGAGTAATGCCGATAGTGCTGAATCTCGATTGATTTCTGCTTTGGAATTAAAGGTGAAGCAAGGAATTATTCAAGTCATTCCTGGGATGACTGGAGATCATTCGTCCAGATCATTTGTAACATATTGACCTCGAATCTGTGCTTCTTTGTTCGGGGGGCGTGCCCCTTGTGAATCACTATTATAAGAGCATAATTTAAGCATGTCATCAATTCTTTGGCTTGATTTGCAGCCTTCTGTTTTTTGCTTTAATAAGAAACTTGCTTGTATTTTAAGTCAATCTAGGCATGTGCGCCGTTGGTCTTTTCAGCATGACCTTGATGAGATATGTTCATTAACCACTATTTTTGATTTTTTAAGGGAAACAGTTGATCAATTAGATTCTCCGCCACATGTTGTTGCGCATGGTCTTAGTGGTACTTTCGCATGTTTATTTGCACGTCAATTCCCAAAGGCATTTCGCTCCCTTACATTGATTTCAGTTGATCCAGTCTCAAGCAATCAATGGACTAGTCATTATTTGGAAATGAGGCGAAGATTGCCCTGCTCAAGATCTTCTATCTTGTCCCATATTGTTCCTCTTTTATTTGATAAAAATTTTAGTGAAAGCAATTTAGTTCTTTCTGGCTTCTTTGAAAAATGTCTTGATTGTGACTATATTTCTGGCTCTATTGCTTCACATTCGCTTCTTCCCAATCTTTCTTCGATTGACATTCCCTTGTCGATCATCAATGGTTCTCATGATTTTGTTATTGATCAGAACTCCGCTCTGCGTTGGAAGCCTCATTTAAACAATGGCGACCGCTTCTATTCTTTACCAGGAGGTCATCACTTTTCTCATTTTTCACAGCCAAAATTGTATGGAGAATTGATTAACTCTTTTCTCGAGATGATTCCAGAGTCATTTTCACCTGCTTTTCCTGATCAATTTCATTCCTCACTTTCGAGAAAAATTTCATTATGACAGAGTATATTGATGCCGATGTTCTCATCATTGGAGGCGGGCCAGCAGGCTGTTCTTGTGCTCTTTATACTTCAAGGTCATCA
Source organism: Synechococcus sp. ROS8604 (assembly GCF_014279655.1). Lineage (NCBI taxonomy): Bacteria > Bacillati > Cyanobacteriota > Cyanophyceae > Synechococcales > Synechococcaceae > Synechococcus > Synechococcus sp. ROS8604. The sequence goes on along the minus strand of NZ_CP047946.1, from coordinate 1,961,061 downwards.
TTGAAGACCTATGTTCTGGATAAGAACCCATCTGTAGGCGCTTTAGCAATTACCCATAAAATTGCTAATTATCCTGGTGTATCTAATGAGGTATCTGGATCTGATTTGCTCGAGATGATGCGAAATCAAGCCATCTCCTATGGCACCACTTATTTGCGTGCTCATGTATTTAGCCTTGATTTGTCTGGCGAGCATAAACTTGTTTATACTCCAGAGGGTGTTTTTCGCTCTCGAACAATCGTTTTAGCAACGGGTGCTATGGGGCGGACTTCGACTCTTGAAGGTGAGAAAGAATTTTTAGGTCGTGGAGTTAGCTATTGCGCTACTTGTGATGCTGCTTTTTACCGTAATGAAGAAGTTCTTGTTTACGGATCTAATCAAGAGGCTGTTGATGAAGCACTCGTTCTCGTTAAATTTGCAAAAACAGTACATTGGGTGACAAGTGGAAAGCCAAGTCGCTCTACAAATCGTGTTGATTTGCTTTTGGATCTCCCCAATGTTAAGCAATCAGAGCGAACTAAGCTCTTGTCTATTCATGGAGCTGATGATGGACTAAAATATGTAAACCTTAAGTCAATTAAGGATAATAAAGCTTATTCATTAGATGTTTCTGGTGCATTTCTGTACTCTACAGGTACCCTTCCAATAACTGATTTTCTGCATGGATCAATCCCGCTTCGTGCTGATGGTGGTGTTGATGTAGATGACAATATGATGACATCTATTCCGGGTGTTTGGGCTATTGGAGATATTCGGAATACCCCTTTTAAACAAGCTGTTGTTGCCTGCTCTGATGGCTGTATTGCAGCGATGTCAATCGACAAATATCTCAATTCTAGGACTGAGTTTCGTGTTGATTGGGTACACAAATAGTAGATATGAAAAAGCGCCCGGGTAGGGCGCTTCATTGTGTTTGAGTTTTATGCCTCTGAATTTATTTGTTTGACCCAATCGGCTAGTCGTTGATCTGTTAAGTCAGACTCATTGTCTTCGTCAATTGCTAATCCACAGAACTTGCCGTCAATAACACTTTTTGATTCTGCGAATGTGTATCCATCTGTGGGTACTTTCCCAATGATTTTTGCGCCTGCTTGAAGGAAGGCCGTATACAATTCTTCCATCGCATCACAGAAATAGTCTGAATAGGATGATGAATCTCCTAGCCCTACGATTGCCACAGATTTTCCACTGAAATCCATACTTGGAATTTCTTCAGCGTACGTATCCCATGCTGTCCCCGATCGGCCTTCATCGGCACCAGTATTCCAAGTGGGAACACAGCAAATGAGTGCCTCAGCGGATGCCAGATCTGCAGCTGAGCCGATGTTGTCTACATCTTTAGCCTCTGTGCCTGGTAACAGCTCTTTGAGCTTGTCAGCAACATCTTCTGTCTTTCCTGTGGAGGTTGCGAAAAAGATTGTGTAGGCCATGACTTGATCGTTGACCAATCTATTTTCGATCCTCCTGCCTACACTCGCTGTCTATCCAACTACTTGTCCTTGTTTATTCTTGTGATTCGAGTGTCTCATTCAATCCTTTAAGGCTGATCATTTGATCCTCTATATTGCTCTATCTCTTTTATCTTGTTGTACTCCCCTAGAGCCTGCTCAAGTCCGCACTGTCCAACCTTCTTGAGCCACCTCTCTCTGTCTTTTTTGTTTGATTCGATTGTTTCAATGAATGATTCAAGTAGGCCGCTGTTTGTTTCTTTCATGGTTTTTGGGGAACTAATTAATTTGCGCTGCTTTGACAGCCACTTCTGATCTCAATCTCATTTTCAGCTGACCTAATCGTGTTGTAGGCAGCAATTGCTGTTGCTCTTACCTCTGTAAGAAAAACAAGGCATGCCTTGCAATTCCCTTCGTCTGCTATATCCATGAGGTCAGCTAGCGCCTTGGTGGCATTGCTTAATTCTGATTTTGCTTTTGCAAGGCTGACGGTTACTGAATTGAGTGTCTGGCTTGCATCATCTTTTCTATGGATACTTTCTAGTGTCCGTCGAAATGCTTCTAAATTTTCCATTTAAAATTTCTTTTTTTCAACCCTACTGGTCGATCTCTTCTTTTCTGTTCTCTTGCGCTTGTGCTATGTATCATAATTATCGTTACTATGTATCTCTTTTAGCTGGCTGGCTGGGTCGTCATTTTGTATGTCTTCTTTGGCGTAAGGGGTAATCTTTTTCCTACGTCTTTTTGATGTATATGATCCCTGGCTTTGCTTTGTAATTGGAGTTGATCTTTTGCTCTTCTTTCCATGAACTTGTTTTCTATCTTTCATTGCTCTGTCTCTTGGCTTTGATGATTGATTTGGTTTATGGCGCGTTCTCTACTAGGTTTGTCCTTGATGGCAAGGTGCTTTTATGGACCAATGGCATGAACGCAAAAGGCCAGTTTGCCTGGAGCGCCGCTTTGAGTTTGATAGCTACAGCGCCACCCGTGATTTTCTTGATCGGCTTGGCGACTTCAGCGAAGCTAAGCAGAGATTTCCTGATATTAGTTTTGGTCGAACCTATGTGAATATCACTCTTCGCCCAGATGCTGAAGGCAATGACAGTCAGCTGAGTGATGTTGATCGTTGCTTTGCTTCAGAAATTGATGCCCTCTTCAGTTGACCTGGCGGCAGCGTATGCCGATTCAGGTGTTGCGGAGGTCCTTCAGCAGCTTGACCAGGAGTTAATTGGTTTGCGGCCAGTGAAGACGCGCATTCGTGAAATAGCGGCGTTGCTTCTGGTGGATCGAGCTCGCCAGCAGTTGGATTTGCAAAGCACAGCCCCTGGTTTGCATATGTCTTTTACTGGCAGAACGGGGACGGGGAAGACCACGGTTGCAAAGCGAATATCGCAAATTCTTCATCGGCTTGGCTATCTGCGTAAGGGACATGTTGTCACCGTGACGCGTGATGATCTTGTGGGGCAATATGTCGGGCACACGGCGCCGAAGACTCGTGAGATGGTCAAGCGTGCCTTGGGTGGCGTTCTGTTTATTGATGAAGCCTATTATCTCTACAAATCTGATAATGAGCGTGATTACGGAGCAGAAGCGATTGAAATTCTCTTGCAAGATATGGAGCGGCAACGATCAGATTTTGTTGTGATTTTTGCTGGTTATAAGGATCGAATGGCGGAGTTTTATCAATCAAATCCTGGCCTTTCCTCACGGGTCGCCCACCATATTGATTTCCCTGATTACAGCGAGGAGGAGCTCATGGAGATTGCCCTTCTTCTTCTTCGTCAGCAGGATTATCACTTCAGCGAATCAGCGCATGATGCCTTTAGTCGTTATATCCAAAGGCGACGACAGTTGCCGTTTTTTGCGAATGCTCGTTCGATTCGAAATGCTCTTGATCGCCTGAGGCTTCGTCAAGCCAATCGCTTGTTTTCTCGTCTGGAGCAACCTCTTAGTCGCGATGATCTGACCACCATCGAAGCTGAGGATGTCTTGGCGAGTCGTGTCTTTCAGGGTGAGATCGAGGGTCGAGATCCTTCTCAGCCTTTAACAACGATTCTGGATTCTCCTTGAGCGGTTGTTAGTGCTTGGGCTGATTCAGATCTCTCCGAATCAGTGCCAGCAAGTAGGACGGTGCTTTGTAACGCCCTGGCAGGCAACGATTAAGTGTTTCCAGGTGTCCCCAGCACACCGTTCGTTCAATGTCCTTGATACTTCGACCTTCTTTCAGAAGTCTGCGTAAGGCTTTGCAGTACAGGGGGTAGCCCGCTTCGAGTTCGCCAATGGTCAGCTTGGCTTGGGCCATAGGATCTCTCAGCTTCGTCTCAACCTAAGAAACCGCGGGGCCCCCCTCTTGAGGAGGACCCATCGCAGTGTCAGTTGAGCCAGGCAATGCAATCGATTTCTACCTTTGAGCCCTTTGGCAACGCAGCAACCTGGACGCAAGCCCTGGCAGGACTGACTCCATCACCAAACATTTCGGCATAAATGGCATTCACGGTTTGAAAGTCACCGAGATCCACGAGAAATACGGTGGTGCGCACGACTCTTGAGGGGTCGGTGCCGGCCTCCTGAAGCACCGCTTTCAAGTTGCGCAACACTTGGCGGGTCTCAGCCTCTACATCTCCATCCCCCACCATCGCTCCAGTGGCAGGATCCAGCGGAATTTGACCGGAGCAATACAGCCAACCACCGGCGATCACAGCCTGGTTGTAAGGCCCCACTGGTGCTGGTGCCTCTTGGGTGATGACAGCCTGGAGTGGGGTGGATGACATGGTTACGGCTCAGAATGAAACTTCATTTTCGCGTTCCGTGTTGATGGAGTCGTGCCCGGTTGAGCTTGATGGTCTTTGGCACCGCTACGGCGGCGCCAATGAAGCTTGGACTTTGAAAGACATCAATCTTCAACTCAAGGCGGGTGAGCTTGTGGGGTTGCTGGGGCCATCCGGTTGCGGAAAAACCACGCTGTTGCGTTTAATCGCTGGCTTTGAACATCCCAGTCAGGGCGTGGTTCGCCTGCATGGGAACGACGTCGCCTCATCCCGCGTGCGTCTTGCTCCGGAACGCCGTGGTGTGGGCATGGTCTTCCAGGACTACGCCCTCTTTCCCCACCTCAATGCTTGGGAGAACGCTTGTTTTGGACTGCGTCGCGGTCAGGACACCAGCCGGGCGTCATGGTTGCTTGAACTTTTGGGGCTGACGGCTCTCAGAGGTCGTTACCCGCACGAATTGTCTGGGGGGCAACGTCAGCGTTTGGCTCTCGCAAGGGCTCTCGCTCCAGCCCCCTCCGTTGTGTTGCTGGACGAACCCTTTTCCAATCTGGATGTTGAAGTGCGTTTGCGTTTGCGCAGCGAGCTGCCTGGTGTGCTCAGTGCCTGCGGGGCCAGTGGGTTGCTGGTGACCCATGACCCGGAAGAGGCCCTTGCGATCTGCGGGCGGGTTGCCATTCTTCGCGACGGTCAACTTCATCAATGCGCGACTCCCCGTGAATTGGTTGAGGTCCCGGCAACGCCCTTTGTCGGTCGGTTCGTTCTGCAACGCAATGTGCTGCCTGTTTGGCGGGATGGAGCGACGTCGTTGTTGCGTTGTTTGCTGGGTGATCTGGAGATTCCAGAGCGGCAGCGCTCCATGAAGCTTCCAGACGATGCCACGGTGTTAATTGATCCGGGGTTGATTGATTTGGAACCGGATGCTGAAGGAGATGCCTGTGTGATGGGGCGGGAGTTTTTGGGTCGCTCCTGGCTCTATCGCATTCAGATCGGAGATCAGCAGTTGCGTCTGATCAGGCCGCTCGGGGAAGACCATCAGAGGGGATTGCGCTGCAGGCTCTCGCTGCAACAGAACAGTGAGGTCTTGCTCCATCCCCAGTGTTTATCGCTTCAGGTCTTGCCTTGATTTGACCAGCCTCTCCAGCTGTCTTTGTGTTGACGAAGACGCCTCAGTTGTTCGGAGCTGGTAGCGCGTAAAAACAAGTTGGAGCGCCATTCTTCGCCAATGCTGCTGGGAAGGCTTAGGGAGCCTGATCGTCGTTTTGCTTGCACCTCCTGCAGACGGTTTGTGATCAGGGCATCGTCAGGGACCTGCTGCGCGGCCCAGCGCAGATTGGCCTCGGTGTATTCGTGAGCGCAGCAGACCAGGGTTTCTGGTGGCAGTGCTCCCAGCCTTTGTAAAGCGCGGTGCATGTCAGCCGGTGTTCCCTCAAACAGTCGTCCACATCCAGCGCTGAACAGGGTGTCGCCGCAGAACAACACACCGGTTGGAGAGGTTGAGACCGCTCCCTGTGGCAACCAGTAAGCGATATGAGCGCGTGTATGGGCACGGACATCCAGAACCCTGACAGGCCTGCCTAAGAGCTCGATTTCATCTCCATCGCGAACGGACAGCGTTTGAAATGGGATCCGCTCTTGGTCGTCCGCGGCGGCGACGACGTCAGCGCCTGCCCAGCGTTGAAGAAGTCCAGGAGTGCCGCCGATATGGTCGGAATGATGATGGGTTTGAAGCACGGCAATGAGCTGCAATCCACGCGTCTCCAGCCAGGCGACGATGGGGTCCGCGACGGCTGGATCGATGACGATGGCCTGATCGCCATGCACCCATACCCAGACGATGTTGTCGTTGAGGACAGCAACTGGGTGGATGCCATCAATCGTGGAGGCCATCACCATCGTTAAAGTTTCATTCAACGCTTGATTCCATGATCACTGTTGCCCTAGCCAAGGGAGCGCTTTTGAAAGATTCAGTGGCCCGCTTTGCAGCGGCTGGGCTCGATTTTTCTGCAGTTCTCGACCCAGATAACAGGCAACTGATGGTTCCATCAGCGTGTGGTCGAGCCCGAGCGTTGCTTGTGAGGAACGGAGATGTTCCTGTGTATGTGGCGTATGGGCAGGCGCAGCTTGGGGTGGTTGGTTATGACGTTTTGCGGGAGCACCAGATGCCTGTAGCGCAGTTGGTGGACCTGGGCTTTGGCGGGTGCCGTATGGCAGTGGCTGTGAAGGCCAGCAGCGGATATCAACGGGCGACGGATCTGCCTCCCCATTGCCGAGTGGCAAGCAAATTCACCCGCTGTGCCCGCGACCACTTTGATGCCATCGATTTGCCTGTAGAACTCGTCCACCTCACCGGTTCGGTCGAGCTTGGCCCGATCACTGGGATCGCTGAAGCGATTGTGGATCTGGTGGCGACGGGCAGGACGCTTCGCGATAACGGTTTAGTGGCGATCGAAGATCTGTTCCACACCACAGCGCGTTTGGTGGGGCATCCCTTGTCCCTGCGCCTTGATCAAGGCGATCTGCGCCAGATCGTGGAAGCGATGCGGTCGGCAACACCCGCGTCCCAGGTGGCCAGTTGATGGCTGGTTCGGATTTTCAGAGGGTGAAGCGGCTCGGCCGTTATTTGGGCCAAGACCGACGACGACTCACGCTCACGTTGGTGCTTCTCATTCCGGTGGCTCTTGCCGGCGCGATTCAGCCGCTCTTGGTGGGCCAGGCGATTGCCGTGCTGCGCCGTGTTGGAGGGGCCGCCAACGAGTCGGTGATTCCTCTTTTTCAGGGTCTCGACAGCACGGTTGCGATCCGACTGATCATCCTGATGTTGTTGGGATCGGTTCTGGTTCGCTTGGCTCTTCAGGGAGTTCAGTCGTTCAATATTCAAGCCGTCGGCCAGCGGCTTACCGCTCGCATCCGCAAGGATTTGTTTGCCCATGCGATGAGTTTGTCCCTGCGGTTTCATGACCGCATGCCCGTGGGCAAGTTGCTGACTCGCCTTACCAGCGATGTGGATGCATTAGCCGAGGTGTTTGGAAGTGGTGCTGTCGGCGTGCTCGGCGATCTCGTCAGCCTCTTGGTGATTGCGGTTTCGATGCTGCTGATCGAGTGGCGTTTGGGATTGTTGTTGTTGGTGACCCAAGTGCCTGTCACCCTCGTGATTGTTTGGCTCCAGAGGCGCTATCGCAAGGCCAACTATCGAGTGAGGGAGGAGCTTTCGCAACTCAATGCTGATTTTCAGGAGAACCTGCAAGGTCTGGAGGTTGTGCAGATGTTTCGCCGGGAAGCTGTGAATGGAGATCGGTTTCAGAGAACCGGTTTGGCCTATCGAAGCGCTGTGAATGGCACGATTTTTTTTGACAGCAGCATCTCTGCCTTTTTGGAATGGGTGTCGTTAGGCGCGGTTGCCCTGGTGCTCGCTCTCGGTGGATGGATGGTGACAGCAGGGGCGATGGGACTGGGCACGCTGACCACCTTCATCCTGTACTCACAGCGCCTCTTTGACCCCTTGCGGCAAATGGCTGAGCGGTTTACCCAGATTCAGGGAGGACTCACCGCCGTGGAACGAATCGGAGAGCTCCTGGAGGAACCTCTTGAGATTGTGGACCATGGCGCCACACCTGGTTCCGCGCTTCTCCAGAACGCTTCATCTTCACAAGCCCGTGGTGAGGTGATCTTTGACGAGGTGGACTTTGCTTACCGAAAAGACGAACCGATTCTGCGCAATCTCAGTTTCCGGATCGCACCTGGTGAGCATGTTGCACTGGTTGGACCCACAGGTTCTGGCAAGACCACGGTGATTCGGCTCCTGTGCAGGTTGTACGAGCCTCAGCGGGGACGAATTCTTCTCGATGGCCAGGACATCCGCAGCTTGCCTTTGCAAGAGCTGCGTCGACAGCTGGGTGTGGTTCTTCAAGACACCTTTCTTTTCAGTGGAACGGTGGCTGACAACTTGCGTTTGGATCAGCCTCTCGATGATCAGAAATTGCAGGAGGTTTGCCGTGACCTCGGCCTAGACCCCCTGTTAGGTCGATTGCCCGAAGGCTTGAAAACCGAATTGAGAGAGAGGGGCGGGAATCTCAGCTCTGGGGAAAGACAGCTGCTTGCCGTGGCCAGGGTGGCGATTCGCAACCCAACGGTCCTGGTGATGGATGAAGCCACGGCGTTTATGGACCCTTCGACGGAAGCCACCCTGCAGCGTGACTTAGATCGTCTCCTCAACCGTCGCACCGCCGTGGTCATTGCCCACCGACTTGCCACGGTTGAAGCTGCTGATCGGATTTTGGTGCTTCGCCGAGGAAGCCTGATCGAGCAGGGCACCCATCTGCAGCTGCGTGCCAGTGGCGGGTTGTATGCCGAACTTGCTGATCTTCAAGAGCGAGGACTGGCCAGGCTTTGATCGCTGAGCCAGGTCTGGATGGTTTGTGCAAGAAGGTCTGGATGGCTCTGCATGGCCAGATGGCCGCACTGTTTGAGTTCTTTCAGGCAATGTTTGTCGCTGTATTCGGCAAGGTGTTGCACATAGCCGGGTTCCATCACACGGTCTTGTTCACCGCTAATCCATAGGTTTTCTGTCTCCAAATTGGCCACCAGGTTTGGAATCTGTTTGACCGCTCCGCGGGTGGTGCTGTTCACCAGAAGCCCCAGGGCAGCGCGCTGTTCCGCTTGAAATGGCCCCAGCGTGCCGATGGGCCCTGGTAGGTCTGCGGGACGAAGTTTCAGAATTAATTGCCCTCCAAACCTGAGACGTCGAAACGGTCTCGGTTGGTAGATCCCGCCTCCGGCCGCCAACATCACCAGGCCCGACAGGGGCTTACCCCAATTTCGCCGCAGATAGGTGTCCGCATGCAGGGCAATGCTTCCTCCCAGCGAGTGACCCATCAACACCACATGGCGACCCTTGGCTTGCGCATGAATGTGCTCCGCAAGCCATTGCCCGTAGGACGCCAAGGTCGGTCGAAGGTGGCGAGGGCGAGACTCCAGTCCAAATCCTGGTAAATCAGGACACAACAAAGGAATGGAGGTGTCTAAGCGCGTCCAGCTTTTTTCAAACGGTGCCCAGACCTTTCGGCTCAGCATCCAACCGTGTACGGCGATCAGCAGCAGATCAGAGGTCATCGGTGCGTCAGGATTAAGCCATCGTCGCAGGACAGGGTGACTAGCACTTCCTCTCTCACCCAACAGATTTTGGTGCATTCCTACGGGAAAGAGGCTCGGATCTGTGAAACACCCAATACGAACCTCTGCCTGGTGTTTAGCCAGTCTCGTCCGATGGATTTGGTCGAGCTGGAGCAGCTCTTAGAGGCCGTGGGGTGGAGTCGCAGACCGGTTCGCCGCGTGCGTAAGGCCCTCGATAACAGCTTGCTCAGGGTGGGGCTGTGGCGCCATGACCCACGCATTCCACGCTTGGTGGGTTTCGCTCGCTGCACTGGAGATGGTGTGCTTGAAGCCACGATTTGGGATGTGGCGGTCCATCCCCTCTATCAGGGGGCCGGGCTTGGTCGTCAATTGATGGATTACATCCTCGAAGCGCTGACAGAGATGGGAACGGAACGCGCCACGCTCTTCGCCGATCCGGGGGTGCTGCCTTTTTACGACCGTCTTGGCTGGGACTTAGAGCCCAATGGTCATCGTTGTGGCTTTTGGTACTCCAATTGAGTGGCTGAAAGGGACTTCCCGTAGTACTCCGCTGCCAAGCGTGCTGGGGATTCCCCGCGCCGCCAGCGCTGCCGCAACCTGGCGTTCTCAAGACCGCGGCGCAGAACCCCCCCCGCTGCCAGCGACGGCCATCGGTGGTGATCGCCAGCCCAAGGGCACGCAAGCGTGTGAGTTGGCTGAGTCTCTGCACGAGGTCGAGATCCTCCATGAGCGGCAGGGGTTGATAGCCACCACTGCGCGCATAGAGAGACCTGTGCAACAGGAGTCCCTGATCTCCATAGGGTCTTTGGCCGCAGCGGCTACGAAGTGCGATCACCCCTTCCAGCAGGCGTCGGGCCGGTGTGCTGGGGTGAATACGCAAGTCAAAAAACCATGCGAATCGTTGGGCATCGGGATGCTCAATGCGACGCAGCACGCGGCTTCCCCAGTGACTGGGTAGGCGGCTGTCGGCATGCAGAAAGAGGAGCCAGTCACTTTCGGTTTGATGGAGGGCGTGCTCGGCCCCTGCCGCCAGTTGCCTGCCCCGCCCAGCTGGATGCTCCGTGATGAAGTGACCGCCTGCGAGAGCGCTGATGCGCTGGCAGTGGTCGGTGCTGCCACCATCCACCAGCGTGATCGCGATCGAGAGAGGCCAACGTTGCAGGTCCGCGAGGAGAAGCGGAAGACGATTTGCCTCGTTGAGGCAAGGAATCACCACGCTGAGCGTGGGGGTGTCAGCGTTCATCGCTGCCATAAACCGAGATCAGCAAGACAATCAATGTCGTTTTTCAGGCTGAGCTGATGGGGGGTGATCCCCAGCCCGCGCGCGCGCGCGCAGGTGATGTCGAACACCTTGTGGCTTCCCCATGGCACGGCAGCAAAGAGTGCATCGAGCTGTGGCCGCGTTAATCCAGGGCCCAGCCCCAGCAACCAATACCCACCGTCGGCGGAGGGGCCAATCACCAACGGTTGGCTGTGCAGTGTTTGGACCGCCTGGATCAGATCGTTTTGGCAAAGATCGGCAAGATCGGTTCCGATCATGATCACAGCCTTGTTGCGCTGCCCGAAGCGCGCACGATAAATCTGGCGGAGCATGCGAGCCCCTAGCGATCCATGCCCCTGATCGACGAGGGTGCATGGCGGTAGGCAAGGCAGCGAACGTTGGGCTGATCGGAGGCTGACACCGCTCATCGCCACCTGTAGATCCACATCCCCACGCTCGGTTAGTGCTTCAGCTACGGCAAAGGTATGGGCGGTGAGGCGTTGCTGAATGATGGCCGCCCGCTCTGTTCCGATGTCGACGGCCAGGCGGCGTTTGCAGCGACCGCTGGCTGGCCAGCGCGCCATCACAACGAGTGTTGGGATGGGGGATCGACTCATCCTTGTCGTGGCAGCTCCTCTGGGATGACCTCCAGGGTTTGCTGTTCTCCATCTCGTTCCACGATTAGCGGCATGGCCTGACCCACCTGTCCTCGGTCAACGGCAAGCTGCACTTCCGAGGGGTCGTTGACGGCGGAGCCATTCACATCTCGGATGAGATCACAAGGTTTAATTCCAGCCTTGGCTGCAGGGCTGTCCTCCACCACTTCAATCACAAGCACGCCGTTGAGTTCTGGGACTTTGCACAGGTTGCTAGTGGCGTTGATCTCCTTGGCTAACTGGGGGGTCAGGCTCTGCAGTCGTACACCGATAAAGGGGTGAGAGGCCTGACCGGTGCTGATGATCTGTTGGGCAATGCGCTTGGCCAGGTTGATTGGGATGGCAAAACTCAGTCCCGCGCCTGGGGCTTGGCGAATGGCTGTGTTGATGCCGATCACTTGCCCTGCGGCATTAATGAGGGGACCACCGCTGTTCCCTGGATTCACAGCAGCGTCGGTTTGGATGTAAGGGACACGCTGACCTTCCCCTACGGCGTTGGTCCGATCCACAGCACTGATGATCCCCGCTGTGACCGTGTTGTTGAGCCCGAGGGGATTACCGATCGCGATCGCCCATTCACCAGGTTTGAGGTCGTTCGAGTTGCCAAGAGGGGCGACGGGCAGCTTTTCAGCCACAACCCGCACAACGGCCACATCCGTTAAGGGGTCGCCGCCAAGAACGCGTCCATTGAAGCTGCGACCGTCAGGCAAGGTGACCGCCACTTTGTCAGCGCCCTCTACCACGTGCGCATTCGTGAAGATCAGACCGTCAGAGCGTGTGATGAATCCTGAACCTTGACCGGCCTGTTTTTGGGTGGTTGGGCCGGCTCCAAACAGGCTGCCCAAGGGATTCGAGACGCGTTTCACCGTGTCGATGCGTACGACCGATGGGCCCACTCTTTCGACGGCTTGGACAATGACGTTACGGCCTGGTTGTAGAGGGGCCGAACGAGGCCCGTCACTGACTTCGGGCACGGTTGCGGGTGCCTTCGCTTCAGGCTCTAAGCCAAGGCGTTGACGCCAGGACGAACTACACCCTCCCATGGCCAAGCTGACCAATCCGATCCCGATCCAGGGCAGGGATCGTGCCAGGGTGCGGGAGACGGCAGCTGCCATGAACAGAAACGTGTTGAAACTGGTCTCATTAAAGACGGGCCACTCGGCATGAGGCGCGTAGATTCAGCATTCGCAGAAGGTGGGATGTGGTTCTGACGGGCAGTGAGCTGTGGAACAAGGTGCAGCACGCCCTTCAGAGCAATCTCAGTAAGCCCACCTTTGAAACGTGGATTCGTCCTGCGCGCTGTAGTTCCTTTCAGGATCGAACGCTCACCCTGCAGGCTCCCAATAGTTTCGCCAGCAATTGGCTGCGCAAGAACTACGCCAGCACGATCGCTGAAGTGGCGCAGGAGATCACTGGTCATCCGATCGAGGTGATCGTGCTCGCTCGAGACGATGACGACGCGGGCTCTGGGGGCACTCCTGTGTCGGAAGCGTCGGCGTCCAGCCAGCCGCCGGCCTCAACGGCTGCAGCAGTGGCTGCGCCGCCGAGCAGTCGCCCTCCTCGACGGCTCCCCGGCTTGAACATGCGCTATGTGTTCAATCGATTTGTGGTGGGACCGAACAGCCGGATGGCCCATGCCGCTGCTTTGGCCGTCGCTGAGGCCCCAGGCCGTGAATTCAATCCGCTGTTCATCTGTGGTGGTGTGGGCCTAGGGAAGACCCATCTCATGCAGGCAATCGGGCACTACCGCCTGGAGATTGATCCGGAAGCACGGGTGTTTTATGTGTCGACCGAAACGTTCACCAATGATTTGATCACTGCGATTCGTAAGGACGGCATGCAGGCTTTCCGAGACCGTTATCGGGCTGCGGATCTCATCTTGGTGGATGACATTCAATTCATTGAGGGGAAGGAATACACCCAAGAAGAGTTCTTTCACACCTTCAATGCTTTGCATGATGCAGGGAGACAGATTGTGATTGCCAGCGATAGGCCACCAAGCCAGATCCCCCGGCTGCAGGAGAGATTGATCTCTCGGTTCTCGATGGGATTAATCGCTGATATCCAGGCCCCTGACCTGGAAACGCGAATGGCGATTCTTCAGAAAAAAGCAGAGCAAGAGCGCGTCGCTCTCCCTAGAGATTTAATCCAATACATTTCTGGACGCTTCACCTCCAACATTCGCGAGCTTGAGGGAGCGCTCACTCGGGCTGTTGCGTTTTCCTCGATCACAGGCATCCCGATGACCGTGGAATCGGTGGCGCCGATGCTCGATCCCAGCGGGCAGGGCGTTGATGTCACACCGCAGCAAGTGATCGAAAAGGTGTCGGAGGTGTTCGACGTCACGGCGGATGACATGCGCAGCAGCAGCCGGCGTCGGGCGGTGAGTCAGGCGCGTCAGGTGGGGATGTTCCTGATGCGGCAAGGGACAGATTTGAGCTTGCCGAGAATTGGCGACACCTTCGGAGGCAAGGATCACACCACCGTGATTTATGCCATTGAACAAGTAGAAAAAAAGCTGGCGACCGACCCTCAACTCGCTAGTCAGGTTCAACGGGTGAAGGATTTATTGCAAATTGACTCTCGCCGCAGGCGTTAGGGATCACCACCCTTCCAGCCCGCTAAATGGGAGGCAGCCGATGAGCGAGCAAGCCGGCGTGCTGCAGGCAGGGCGGGATCCAAATGTTGAGAGCTAAAGGGAGGCATGGGCCGTGTTCGCAACCAAAGTCCCCAACGGAATTCGTGATAAGGAATCAAGGGCTGAGGCTTGATCACTCCCTCCTGCTTGAGTTTCCAAACCAGGCTGCGGTAAGGATCATCCTGGAGGCCAAGCAAGCTGACGGGCAGGTCGTGCGCCGGCCAAGGGCCATTGCCTCGTCCGTCGTGAAGATAAAGCCACCCCTTTTGGTGCAGGGCCTGAAGTGCTTCCTCCCTGGTTTTATGGGGCAGCTCGTCGATCACGTAGCCAAACGTCTTGATGCTGGGAACCATTTCGAGCAAGGCTCGGAGGCGGTGATGACGATCCACCATCCAGAGATGTCCAAGCTGATTGCGTACCAGAGGGACTGGCTTGCGATTGAGATAGCGACGACGCTCCTCGGAACTTTCCTCACGGAAATCGCGTTGCCGATTCCATACCTCAGCCATCCCCACACACATCTGTGTGGGTTGAAGGTCAGCAACGGCCACCTCAAAGAGTTTGAACCCTTTGGTGTGGTCAGGTATCGGGGCGTATTCAGGAAGATGCAGAGGGCAGATCTCAACGCTGCATGCATCCCACTATGCCGAGGTTGAGTTCTGAATTGAGTCGCTCATCACCTATGAGCTGACTGGGCTTCGATTGTTGTGGTGTTCCTGCGCCGAAGCCTGCGGGCAAGATGTGAGAAAACAGTGCGCTCCATGGAACCAATCTTTGATCTTGTGGTTCTCGGTGCTGGGTCTGGAGGTCTGGCGGCTGCCAAACGGGCGGCCCGTTATGGAGCCAAGGTGGCGATTGTGGAGGGAGATCGCGTTGGCGGCACCTGTGTCATTCGTGGCTGTGTGCCGAAAAAGCTTTTGGTGTACGGCTCTCTTCTCTCCGAACAACTCGATGGGGCATCCAGTTATGGCGTGAGTGTGGAGGGGGCAACGTTTGATACGTCTGAGCTTCTGCGCAATGTCCGTCACGAAGTGGATCGCCTGAATGCGCTTCACATCGAGTTTTTGGCCAAAGCGGGGGTGGAGCTGATCAAAGGCTGGGGGCGATTTCTCGATCCCCATCGCATTGGCGTTTCGAGGCTGTGCGAAGGCGAGATCGATCAGGTGCTGCAGGCCAAGCGCGTGATGATTTCCGTGGGTGGGCGCCCTATTCGGCCGGAGGTTCCAGGGGCGGAGCTCGCTTGGATGAGCGATGACATGTTTCTGCAGGAGCGTTTCCCGGACAAGGTTGTGGTGGTTGGCGCCGGATTTATTGCTTGTGAATTTGCGGGCATCCTGCGAGGCCTCGGCGTTGGGGTGACCCAGCTGGTGCGGGGTGAACAGCTTTTACGAGGTTTCGACAGCGAGCTTTCAGGCGTTGTGCAGGAGGGCATGCAGGAGAAGGGCATCGATCTGCGCTTTGGAGAAGGCCTTGCTGCGATTGAGGGCCGACCGAACGATTTGACCGTTGTCACCAAGAGTGGGGATCGGCTGCCCTGTGGCGGGGTTCTGTTGGCGACTGGGCGTCAACCATTCCTTTCAGGCCTAGGGCTCGAGGCTGCTGGCGTGGTGGTGGTGGGCCGTCGTATCCCGGTTAATGCAGATCAAGCCACCAATCTCTCCCACATTTTTGCGGTGGGAGATGTGACGGATCGCATTTGCTTGACCCCCGTTGCTGTGGATGAGGGTCGTGCCTTTGCAGACAGTGTGTTTGGAAGCACGGCTCGACAGGTGAATTACGACTTGGTGGCGAGTGCTGTCTTTAGCCAGCCGGAGCTGGCCACGGTGGGCCTATCGGAAGAGGAGGCGATCGCCAAGCTCGGTGCGGATCGGATTGTGGTTCATCGCGCCCGTTTTCGCCCCATGGCTCAAGCTTTGCCAAAACACGGCCCCCGTTGTTTGTTGAAGCTGGTCTTGGAGGCGAGCAGCGGGAAGGTGCTCGGATGTCACATGGTTGGAGAGCATGCAGCTGAAATCATCCAGATGGCTGCGATCGCCGTCGGGATGGGCGCGACCAAGGCTGATTTCGACCGCACGATGGCCTTGCACCCGACGGTTTCAGAGGAGTTTGTGACGATGGCCTGATCCCTCAATCCCTTGGGTTGGGTCAGCTCATGCGCTCGCTGAGAGTGTCAGCTAAGCGCAGGGCTAAGGCGATGGTCGTCAGACCCGGCCCAACACTTGGACAGCTTGGGAACACGCTCGTGTCGGCGATGTAGAGATTGTCGAGTTCATGGCATTTCCCTGTGGCATCGACCACAGAGGCCGCTGGATCGCTGCCCATGCAACAGGTGCCGCATGCGTAGCCCACCACGCTTAAGGGTGCTTCGCCCCGGGGGTGGGTTGGGGCTGGATTGACGACGCGCGTGAGTGGGTCGGCTTCGATGGCTTTGAGAGTGTCAATCCAGCGATAGACCAGTCGGTCATGCGCTTCGCGGTTGTTGTGGATGTAGTTGATGCGGATCTGATCGTTATTGAGCCATACCTTGTTGTGGGTGTCGGGCAAGACCTCTGACATGGCCCACCAAGCCACCGAGCGGGACGCCAGTCGCTCCAGTCCAAAGTCGGGAATCATCTTGGTGACAAGGGACAACACCGGTGGTGACTCTGCAAACAGGGCGTCTTGCAGGACGCCTCCCGCGGCTTGAATATGGCCGAGGGGGAAGGAGACGTTTTTGTCACCCCAGTAGTAGTCATTGATTCCGAGCGACCGCGCATAGCGTCCGTCGTTGCGTTCGGTCGCGAGCTGCAGGATGGAGGTGAGTTGCAGATTCATCAAGTTGCGACCAACTTGATCGGACCCGTTGCTGAGGCCGCGGGGATGATGGCTGGACTGCGATCGCAGCAGGATGGCCGGAGTGTTAATGGCACCTGCGGCAAGCACGATGAGATCCGCTTTGAACAGCCATGTTTCTCCAGCTACATCCGCTTCCACTCCCTTGACCGAGCTGCCGCTCGGATTCACGTGCAAACGCTTGACCCTGGCTTGCGTTCGGATCTCTAGGTGAGAAGGATCGGCATTGTCGAGGCCATAAAGCTGGGAATCTCCACTCGGATCTTCCTGGCTCTTGGACCAGCTCAGCGGTAGGTCATAGGGCTGACATCCCTGGCGTTTGAGCGCTTCTCGCATGGGCTCAAGAAAGGGAACCAGGGGTTTTGGCTCATGGTCAAAAGGGGAAGAGCGGCTTGGTTCGGTTGGGTCAACGCCAGAGCGACCGTGGACCCGGTACAGCTTTTCAGCGGCTGAGTAATAAGGGGAGAGCCGGTCGTAATCGATTGGCCAGGACGGTGAAATCCCCTCTTGCAACGGGACTTCCCCAAAATCCTGTTCGCGCATGCGTTCCAGCACGGCGCCCCAGATTTTGGTGTTGCCGCCGAGGGAATAGGTGGTTTGTGGTGCGAATGGATCACCGTCGGGGCCAAACCAGCGTTCACTCTTGGGGTGGTAACGATCTTTCCGGAACAGATCCACATCGGCCACGTTTTGATCTTCGAGTGCCATGGCCTCGCCCCGCTCGAGCATGAGCACGGAATGCCCCTGCCTGCTTAGGGTGCCGGCAAGCGTTCCACCACCGGCACCACTGCCGATAATGATGACGTCGTAATGGCGGTCGTCGATGATCATGATGGGGAAAATTAAGGCAGATCTAAAAACTCAGACGGATTAGGTGGTGCGTTGCCAGACGTAAATTAGGAGGAAAAGAATGATCCAAATAACATCCACAAAATGCCAAAACAAGCTCACTGACGTGACACCCATATCGCCTTTCTCGTAATTGTTTGGCCTAAAGGACCGAAGCAGCATGATTCCCATTAATAGAATGCCTGTAATCACATGCAGGCCATGGAATCCCGTTAGTAGAAAAAATGTACCACCAAAAACACCACTGCTAAGTCCGAACTGAAGTTCGGACCATTCCACATATTGACCATAAACGAAGTAGGTTCCCATCGCCATCGTGAGAAGCCATAGAGCTCGAAAGCCCCAAAGGTTTTTCTGGTGTAAATATCGTTCGGCAAAATAGGCTACAAAGCTTGAGCTAACCAGCACAATTGTGTTGATCAAAGGCATGCGTGTTTCCAGCCCTTCAACGCCTTCGGGAAGCCACTCTGGTGCGGTGATTTTGAGCAGTGCAAACCCAGTGAAAAAGGCTAGGAAAATAATGCTTTCTGAACACAGGAAAATGATAAAACCTGTGAGGTTGTGCCCATCATGTTTGATGTGGCCGGGTTGATGATTAAGGGGTAATTCGGGATTGGTTGTGGTCATGGCTTTAGGCCTCCATGGAGCGACGGATATAGAAGTCTTGGTCTTCGACTAAGGGTTTGCCTAAGCCATAGCCGTAGGGCTCACTAATCACAGTCGGAATGTCGTCTTCGAAGTTTTCGGCCGGAGGCGGGGATGGCAGCAGCCATTCCAGACCAATCGCTCGCCAGGGGTTGGGAGGAGCCTTGGGTCCGCGAGCCCAGGAACTCACCATGTTCAGGATGAAGGGGATTGAGGCGACGCCAAGCATGAAGGCGCCGATGCTTGCAATCACGTTCCAGATGGCGAATTCGGGGTCGTAGGAGGCCACACGACGGGGCATGCCTAGCAAGCCGGCCCAGTGAAGTGGAAGCCAGTTGAGCGTGGCTCCGATGAAGGTGAGAACGAAATGGACTTTCCCAAGGCCTTCGTAATACATCTTTCCTGTGAATTTTGGGAACCAGTGGTAAATACCGGCGAAAACACCAAAAACAATGGTGTTGAAGATGACATAGTGGAAGTGGGCAACAACGAAGTATGTGTTGCCTACATGAATATCAATGGGCACGGTGGCTAGCATCACCCCAGTAATTCCCGCGAAAATGAAATTAATGAGACCGCCGATGCAGAACAGCATTGGTGTGCTCAAGCGTAAATTTCCTGCCCAGAGTGTTCCCAGCCAGGCAAATACTTTCACTCCAGTTGGGATGGCAATAAGCATCGTGGTGAACATGAAGATGTGACGCATCCAGTTCGGTGTGCCTGTGTAAAACATGTGGTGAGCCCACACAATCAGGCTGAGAAAGGTGATTCCGAAAGAGGCAATTGCTACAAAGCGATAGCCAAATAAAGGTTTGCGTGCATAAACCGGAAAGAGCTCAGAGAAAATTCCAAACACTGGCAACACCAGCACGTAAACGGCGGGGTGGGAATAGAACCAGAAAAAGTGCTGAAACAACACTGGATCACCGCCACCTTCTGGCCTGAAAAAGCTTGTACCGAAGCTGAGGTCAAACAGCAGCATCACGGCACCGCCTGTGAGAGCCGGCAGTCCTATCAACTGGATGGTCTGGGCGGCCCATGCCGTCCAAACAAAAATCGGCATTCGGAAGAAGCCCATCCCTGGGGCTCTCATCCGGATGATGGTTGTCACGAAATTGATGGCGCCCATGATCGAGGAGATGCCGGACAGGGCCACCGCAAGAATCCAGAGAAACTCTCCATTGATGAAATGGCCGAGTGGATTTTGCAAACTCATCGGTGGGTACGACCACCATCCCGATGAAGCGGGTCCGCCTGGGGCGAAAAAGCTTCCCATCAAGACGATGGAGAACACTGGCACCAGCCAGAAAGCAGCGGCATTCAGCTTCGGAAATGCCATGTCTGGTGCCCCGATCATCGTGGGGATCAACAGATTGTTGAAACCGTTGAGAATGGGAAACAGAAACAGGAACAACATCACTGTTCCGTGCATGGTGTAGAGGCCGTTGTAGACGGTTGGGTCAACAAGATCTGCTGGAGGAGTGATTAGTTCGCCTCGCACGATCATGGCCAATAGGCCACCCACTAAAAGGAAGAAAAGGGCCGTGGCGATGTATTGAATTCCAATCACCTTTGCGTCGGTGTTGAAACTGAAGAAGCGCTTCCAGTTGTCCGGGGCTCCAGGAACTGGATGCGGTGCCTTGAGAATGCGGAGGTCGTAGGTGTTCGTCGTCATGGCATGTCTCAGGCGTCGTGTGGAATGGAGGGATCACCGGGGTCGTTCACCATCGGTGCTGGAGCGGGCGGCACCGTGGCCCAGCCCTTGTCACCACGGGCGATGCGGCGGTCATAGAGGGCGCGACTTGGATCAAGACCCTGTTGGAGCGGTTGTTGTGCCGTTGTCTTTAACCATTCGGCAAAATCCTGTTGGGTTTCAACAATCACGTCCGTTTGGTTCTGGGAGAAATAGGCACCGCTGAACATGGCGTCTCGGAGTCGGAATCGCCCTTCTTTTGTTGGAGTAAGGCTGTAAGAAATAATGCTTCCAGGAATGATGTCTTGTTTGAGCCGGAAGGCCGGGACGAAGAAACTGTGGAGCACGTCTTCCGAAATCATTCGGAAATTCACACGCTGATCAATCGGGAGATGCAGCTCAGAGCTGCGAACTCCGTCGGGGTAAACGAATTCCCAACTCCACTGACGGGCAATGACATCGATCGGTCCCACCTCAGCAATCGGATCTGCCTCCATCAGCAGGGTTGGATCGGTTCCGATGGCGTATTTGTGCTTCGGCCCGAGGGTTTGAAGCTTCATATTGACGTTCATCGAATAAGTGGCGATCAGGAAGACCGTCACCAGGGGAATGATCGTCCAGGTGATTTCTAATTTGGTGTTGCCTTCGATCGGTGCCCCATCACTTTCGTCGTACTTTCCAGCCCGGTTGAATAACAACACCCAGCCCATAAAGCCGGTGCATCCAAAAAAGATGAATGAGCCGATCCCCGTCTCCAGTGCGAACAGATTGTCGACGTAAGGTGCGGCACTGGATGCTTGGGGTGGGAACCAACTCAGAGACCAGGTCGCCATCAATTTCGAGATAACCAGATTGATAGCGACGGCGACAGTGATGATCACAATGGCGCCAATATTTGGTCCCTTCTTGGGAGTTGCGCTCGTCATGGCAAGACCTCATTGAGATCGGCCCCGGCAGCAAGGAGCTGATCGGCCGTGATGTGAACACCAAATTCACTGGCAAGCCAGGCTCCAAGGCTTCCATGGACGCCCATGACGAGGAGCACGACAGCACCGCATCCCAGATAGAGCCAGCTCACCTGACGACCAAAGTCTTTTCGCCACAAAAATCGTTGAAACCCTCGCCAGATGGTCATCACCACAATGATCAGAAGCAGGGCGACCCCTCCGATCGCATGCCACAGCATGGTGTCGATCGCGTTTTGGCCAATGATGCTGCGAACTCCTTGCAGTGGAACGGCAAGCAGCATTTCGTAAAAGCCAGCCGCAACGGTGAAAAAGGTGATCACGCTGCAAGCGAGAAGGTTGTACCAGCCAACATCGTGAAACCCACTTCGTGTTGCTGGTAGTGCTAAGAAACGAAAAACTCGTTTCTCAAGTGGGTAAAAGGCTCCGGCAAAATCAAAGGCGATTCCGATAGCAAACAAGCCAATGGTGAAGTGCACCAAATTGGGATGAATCGGGATCGCGTAGGGGAGATCATTCGCCCCAAGTTTTTCGGCGATTTCATTCACCGGCGAGAGAATGGTGCTGATGACCGTCATGACAGAGCTCCACTACGGACGGCTTCGACCACCGGGACCGTATGGAGGCCATAAATCCAAACGAGTTTGTCGCCTAGGTAAACCTGGCAAAACACCAGGACTGCTAAGACTGAATCAATGATCAGAAATCCTCGTGGCAGCACTGTGGGGTCTTTTTGTCTTGCGACATATCGCCACCCCGTCAGGAGGCTGAGAATCGCAGCAAGCGACCAGCCAAGGGTGCTGTGGTAATTCAAAATGTCTCTTGAAGCTCCATAAGGAGTGGCTAGGCCGGCTTCGATCTGTCCAAAGATGATGGCGACGAAGATGGCCACGGTCGCTACCAGCAAGTTCCAGAAGCTCACCTCAAACAGGTTGCGACGCCCTGTGAACACTCCAAGCAGGTCGAAGACCACCGTGATCAGCGCCATCGCAATCACGAAGTGCACCACGATTGGATGAATGACATCCAGCCAGGGGAGATTCTTGTCGTTAAGCGTGGGGAGCAGCCCAATCATCGAAATGCTGACTGACGCCTTTCAAGCATGTACATCTTTTGCTCCGCAGTCATCCCTCCATAACGGAATACAAGAAGAAGTCTTTGTTCAGCTTGAAACACCTTTGTGTTTGAGCTGCCTCCAGTAACGAGCGGCCTGCACCACAATCAGAATCACAACGGCTGGTAGCACAACACAAAGCATGATCAGCCGAAATTCGTCCGACCAAGACGAAAGCCCTGTGCGAGGGAGAACGTTATCGGTGATGTAAAGAACGTATAAGGCAACGAGTATTCCACCTTCAACCCTGGAAATTCTCCCTTTTGTCCAGAAGATTGGCAGGCACGCCAGGCTGGTCAGAATCATCACAGGCATGTCGTCATGGATTAAATCCGGAGAGACATTGAGACCCTTTGCTCCTGCGGCCAAGGCACCTCCAGCCAGCACCAGAAGAAGATTCAGCAGACAGCTGCCAACCACATTGCCAATGGCGAGATCGGTTCTCCCGCGCAATGCAGCGACCAAAGAGGTAATTAATTCAGGCATCGAGGTGCCAGCCGAAACAATGGTGAGTCCGATCACGGCCTCACTCACACCGAGGCTTAAGGCAACGGCGCTGGCTCCTTTCACCAGCAGATGGGCGCCGAAGCCAAGAACAACAATGCCGACCAACAGGCGAACCATGGCTTTGATCAAACCCTGTTGGGCGGTTTCCAAGTCAACCTCTGGTTCGGCAGGCTCCATTTCCTCTGGTTCCTCCCGTGCTGTGCGGATTTCCCAGACGGTGTTAATTACCAGACCCAGCAAGAGTGCAACGCCTGATTGCCAGGTCACACGTCCAGCCGATGCCATCCCCCAAGCCGCCGCCGAAACGGCAAGGAGGAGAGGGACATCCCTTCTCACCAAGCGGCTTTCCACTTTCAGCGGCAGAACGAGGGCGCTGCAGCCGAGCACGACCAACACATTGAAAATGTTGCTCCCCACCACGTTGCTGACGGCCAGCGCATCAGCTCCTTGCACCACGGAACTGATGCTGACAAAAAATTCTGGTGCGCTCGTCCCAAGCGAAACCACCGTCAGGCCAATGACCAGCTGAGGGACGCCGAGGATGACGGCAAGAATGACCGCACCTTGGACGAATAACTCGCCCCCGCCGAACAGAAGTCCGATTCCCACCAAGAGCTCGAGGGTAGAGATCAGAAAGTCAGGCATCGACTCCGTGCTTCTTCAGATTCAGAACTATCTTCCTTGTTCGCCTTGACGGCTGCAAAGGGGAAGAGGTTTAGTATTATTCAACTTCAAAGACGGGACTCTGGTGCTCCTTAATTACATCAGCACTCGCAACATCCGTGGCGATGCCTTTGGTGGGCTGACGGCTGCTGTGGTGGCACTTCCAATGGCGCTGGCTTTCGGCGTGGCTTCTGGAGCTGGTGCGGCTGCAGGTCTTTGGGGTGCAGTGATTATTGGCCTAGTGGCGGCCCTGTTTGGTGGGACATCCACGCTGATCTCTGAGCCCACTGGTCCGATGACGGTGGTGTTCACAGCGGTGATCCTCAATTTCACCAGCCAAATCCCCGACCGATCGACAGCGCTGGCGCTGGCTTTCATGGTGGTGATGCTCGCAGGCCTCTTCCAGATCCTGTTCGGACTTTGTCGATTAGGCCGATACATCACGATGATGCCTTACACCGTGATTTCAGGCTTTATGTCTGGAATTGGGGTGATCCTTGTCATCCTTCAGTTGGCCCCATTTTTGGGTCAGACCAGTCCAACGGGCGGTGTGATTGGCACTTTATCCAGTCTGCCTCAGTTGATTTCCGGTGCACAACCGCTGGAGTTTTTACTTGCGCTCTTCACGCTGCTGATTCTTTGGTTTACCCCTGAAAGTTGGAAGCGTTTTTGTCCTCCCCAGCTTCTCGCCCTCGTTGTTGGAACAGCGTTATCTCTCAGCATCTTTTCGGATGCTGGTTTAAGCCGAATTCCTGAGTTTTCCGCTGAGTTTCCTCGTTTTCAGCCACCTACATTCTCTGGAATTACTCCAGATTTGCTGCGGCTGATGGTGGTGAATGGGGCCGTGTTGGGAATGCTTGGTTGTATTGATGCCCTCCTCACTTCTGTTGTGGCAGACAGCCTTACTCGCACAGAACACGACTCCAATAAGGAACTCATCGGCCAGGGTCTGGGTAATTTAGCGTCTGGTTTATTTGGTGGCCTCCCTGGCGCTGGCGCCACAATGGGAACGGTTGTCAACATTCAGGCTGGCGGACGTTCTGCCCTGTCGGGAATTGTGAGAGCGATCATTTTGATGCTCGTCATTTTGGTGGCAGCACCTTGGGCTTCGCTGATTCCCTTGGCTGTGCTGGCCGGGATTGCCCTGAAGGTTGGTTTTGACATTATCGATTGGAGTTTTTTGATGCGCGCTCATCATCTTTCGATGAAAGCAGCATGCATTACCTATGGAGTGATTGGTCTCACCGTTCTCGTCGATTTGATTTGGGCCGTGTTCATTGGAGTTTTTGTTGCCAATGTCCTAACGATTGAACGGATGACGGCCCTTCAGTCCAAGGGAGTGAAAACCATTAGTACCACCGATGATGATGTGACGCTTCCGCTTGATGAACAAGCGCTGCTCGATCGTGCATCTGGACGACTTTTGCTCTTTCAGCTAACCGGGCCGATGATTTTTGGTGTCGCTAAAACCATCAATCGTGAGCACAACGCGATTGAGGCTTGTGAGGCTGTGTTGTTTGATCTCAGTGAAGTGTCTCACCTCGGTGTAACGGCCTCCCTGGCCCTTGAAAATGCGATCAAAGAAGCCATTGAAGTAGGCCGTTTGGTATATGTCGTTGTCCACCCTGGGGCGACACGCAAGCGCTTGGAGAAACTCAAGCTTCTTGACCTTCTCCCCGAAGATCACGTCAGCGCCAGTCGTTATGAGGTGTTGTTGCGTGCCGTCAATCAATTGCCTCAGCTTCAGGAGCTTCCTTCCTAGATGACCTGCTCAGATCGTCTGGTCTTGCGTCGTCCGGATGACTGGCATGTCCATCTCCGCGATGGGCCCATGTTGGAAGCGGTGCTGTTTGCCACGGCCAGAGTGTTCGCGAGGGCCGTTGTCATGCCCAATCTGCGCCCACCGATCACGACTGTGGAAGCTGCGCAGCAGTATCGCCAGAGGATTGAGAACGCGCTGACAGACGGCCTGGCTTTTACACCGTTGATGACTGCGTATCTGACGGATGACCTTGATCCCGAAGAGCTGGAACGAGGTTTTGCTGAGGGGGTGTTTGCTGCTGCAAAGCTTTACCCCGCCAATGCCACCACCAATTCAGCGGCTGGGGTGAGCGATCTGGCTTTGATTGCGCCCCTGCTGGAAAGGATGGAGGCGATCGACATGCCCTTGCTCATTCATGGAGAGGTCACCGATCCAGATGTGGATGTGTTTGACCGGGAGGCGGTTTTTATTGAACGACATCTCATCCCCTTGCGTCAGCGTCACCCTGGATTGCGGATTGTTTTAGAGCACATCACCACAGAGCAGGCCGTGGATTACGTCGCTAGCGGCGACCAGCGTTTGGCTGCCACGATTACGCCTCATCACCTCCATCTCAATCGCAATGCGATGTTCGTGGGTGGCTTGAAAAGTGATTTTTACTGTCTTCCTGTCGTCAAAAGAGAATGTCATCGTCGTGCCTTGGTTAAGGCGGCAACGAGTGGCCTTCCATGCTTTTTCCTTGGCACGGATTCCGCACCCCATCCCCGAGCGGGGAAGGAGTCAGCCTGTGGTTGTGCCGGAATCTTCAACGCCATGCATGCCATGGAGAGCTATGCCGCTGTGTTTGACCAGGAGGGTGCACTGGATCGCTTAGAGGCCTTTGCGAGTGAATTTGGCCCGCGCTTTTACGGATTGCCCCTCAACACCGACACCATTGCATTGGTGCGTCAGCCGCAGACCGTGCCGAACCAGCTCACTCTCCCTCAAGGTGTTTTAGGAGAACTTAACTCTGGAGAAGCCCCTGTGTTCTTTCATGCTGGCGAGTCTCTGGCTTGGTCTGTTGACCTGGCTGGTGGGGATTAAGGGATCAGGATCACGTTCGCGTCCCCAAAAGCTGCTTGATCCACGATTGACTCCCTCGATGGTGGCCTCACTGGTTGCCATTGCGGACATTGGAATGTTGGCTCCAATACATGCGTGTCTGAACGGATGGGGGCGGGGGGACTTGAACCCCCACAGGATTTTCATCCCAAACGATTTTAAGTCGCGTGCGTCTACCGATTCCGCCACGCCCCCGCTTGCCTTGCAGGCCCGCCTCGACATCTTAGATTGACTCCAACCAGGTCGTCTTCTGTGTCCATCGAGAATCTCCTGTCTTCGGTCTCCTTAGACACGCTGCTTGTGATCGGTGGCTATCTGGCCTTGGGTGGCATGTACCTAGTAGTGATGCCACTGGCACTCTTTTTTTGGATGAATCGGCGCTGGCACGTGATGGGCAAGATTGAGCGCCTGTTCGTCTTCGGGCTGGTTTTCTTTTTCTTTCCGGGAATGATTCTGTTCGCACCATTCCTCAATTTCCGCCTCAGCGGTCAAGGGGAGGTTTAAGTCTTTGACGCGTGCTGGTGTTCTCAAGCTGGGTCTGGGGCTCTTACTCGCGGGAGGTGCTGGATTCTGGCTGTTTAAGGCTGCAGGGTTTGAGGGGTTTTCAGCAGGAATCGCTGCTGAGGCCGTCTTGGTGGTGATTGTTGTGGGCTGGACAGGCTCTTACCTCTTCAGGGTTGTGACTGGTCAGATGACGTATATGCAGCAGCGACGCCGCTACCGAAAGGAGTACGACCAACTCACAACAGATCAGCTGCAGGCACGATTTGATGCCTTGAGTCCGGATGAGCAGCAAGCCCTGCTGGCCTCTCTCAATTTGGATGAGTCTGAATCGGAACAGACCTCAGAACCGTAGGCTCCGTTAATCAGACCCTCTGCTTTTTGTGACGGATCAACTTTCGAGGATTGAAGCGGTTTTCTCCCGAACGGCTCAGGAACAACGCATGGCATTGATGCCATTCTTGATGGCAGGAGATCCAGACTTGAGCACAACGGCTGAAGTGCTTTTGAGCCTTCAGGCCAATGGTGCTGACATTGTTGAGCTTGGCATCCCCTATACGGATCCATTGGCTGATGGGCCTGTAATTCAGGCTGCTGCCTATCGGGCTTTAGAGCAAAAAACCACGCCAGCGAAAGTGATCGAGATGCTGGCTGGCTTGAAAGGTCAGCTCAGCATGCCTGTGATTCTGTTTACTTACACCAACCCGCTCCTCAATCGGGGGCCAGAGCGTTTTTTTGCGGAAGCTGCTGCTGCTGGCGTTGCAGGATTAGTGGTACCCGATCTTCCCTTAGAGGAAGCCGAGAGATTGTCGCCTTTGGCGGCAAGGTTTGGATTGGATTTGGTGTTATTGGTCGCACCAACAACACCACAAAATCGTATGCAGAGGATTGCTGAATCCAGCCGTGGATTCACCTACTTGGTGAGTGTGACCGGTGTGACCGGAGAGCGCGTCAAGCTCCAAGAACGTGTGGCCTCTTTGGTGAGCGATTTAAAGGCCTGCAACAGTGGTCCGGTGGCTGTCGGGTTTGGGATTTCGGGTCCTGAACAAGTTTTGCAAGTGAAACAATGGGGAGCTGATGGTGCGATTGTTGGCAGTGCTCTTGTTAAACGAATCGCCGCTGCAGCGCCCGGGAAAGTTGCATTAGAGGCTGGAGAGTTTTGCAGGCAACTCAGGGATGCTGCTGGCTGATGATTTTGCTAGCTGATGAAATTCTTTATTGCAACTGAATCGAATTGCAAGTCACTTGGCGCAATCGCAAACAACGATTCCATAAAAATTCAATGTAAATTCAATTTAAATTCGTTAAATCCAAGTGATTTGTGCGCCTCGAAGATGCCATCCTATTGTCAACAATAACTATTAGGTGGATGGACTAATGGCACGCTTCGTTCTTTGGGGAACCTATTGCGAGGGCGCACTTCAAAAGCGTGAGCCTTTTCGAGACGAGCATCTTGCTGGACTGCGAGCGCTTAAAGAGCAGGGAACCTTAATCACGCTGGGTCCAACAGAGGGCAGCACGCACGTGTTTGCGATTTTTGAATCAGACAGCAAGAACAGCGTTTGTGCCCTGCTTGAACAAGACGTGTATTGGCGCGAAGGAATTTGGACTCAGCTAGATGTTTATCCCTGGATCCAGGCATTTTGAGCTTGTTGCCAAACCCATTCGGCCACAATCACATCCCCACCCTCACCAAGGGCATCGGCGTAACCACTCATTTGTCCGATTCCTTCTCGGGCGACTTGCGCGATGGCCTCACTGCTATCAATTCCACGCTTGGTTAAAGCTTTGATCTTGAGTGTGCGCCCGCGACGAATAATGTTTTCGCCATTGGGGTGGCAGCTAGCACAATTATTTTGAAATAACGAGGCTCCCGACTCCACGGCAAGTGCAGTCGATGGCCACAAGAGCAGCACGGCCAGCAGGATGGATGAGAGGAGTCGAATCATGCTCATAAATAGCCATACAGCCATACTTTGCTGCCTTGTTTGCTGCCGTGCTGATGGCTGTCTCGATTGTTGGCAGGATTAGAAGAATCACGGACGTTCCAGTTGGCCGAAAAGGATCTTCAGCGATTCCTGCAGAAGGTGAATCATCTGAATGGCTTGGTTGAGTCCCTGCATGAGCATCCTGAGCGCCGTCAGCAGCTCGCCGCTTGTGATGATCACAACTCAGTCGTTGAGCTTGCCCGTTCCTGGGGTTTTGAGATCGCTCGGCGATGGGGCGATGGAGAGGAGGCGGCCATGGATCGGCCCGCGAACAACTTGTTGCTTAGCCAGGAGTTACAGCCTGGAGAGGAGCAAGAGCGGATGCTTTGCCAAGGTCCTGGTTGGCGATTGATGCGGATCGAGTCTTGTGCGGCTTCTAGCCTCAAAGACTTCTGGTACGACCAGGCCGAAAACGAGTGGCTGACCCTGATGCGTGGCAGTGCCAGGCTGCAATTCAAGGATCCAGATGAATCTCTTGATCTCAGCGTGGGTGATCAGCTCTTGATTCCAGCCCATCGTCGTCACCGCCTGGAGCGGACAGATCCGAGTCCTGGGACTCTATGGCTCGCTCTGTATTGGCCTGTGGGTTCCAATCCTCCAGTCTTGCCGCTGGATAGAGAGGGCTTGAGCGTTTGACCAGCCAGTAGGAGCCGGCCAGGGCAATCGAAGCGATCCCCAGCCCAATGAGGAGTTGTGGTTTGTTTTCAGATCCTGCTGGTAAAACAATGACTTTTCTGGCAACAGCCGTGAGAGCTGTTACCAGAACGAGTTCAATTTGAATGACATGTTTCCTCAGGTAGCTCGTGACGTTCTGAAGGACTTCCAGGGCAATCAGGACGGTGAGCAGATCTCCAAGAATTTTGATGAGCCCATCACCCAACCAATAGGAATTTCGATCGGTGTAAATCAGCGCAAGACTGACCCGAATGGTGAGTTGGATCAGGGCCGCCACAATCACCACGGATGTGATAACCGTGAGCAGCTTGGCTACTTGTTGCTCTGCGGAGTCGACGAGCAGCAGGAAGGATCGACGCTTACGACGGGCCTGAGGCACGGCTGGTTAGTTGGTGAATGGGTTGTAGTAAGGCTTGGCAGGGGTGGTCCCTGCTGGGTTTTCGATCTTGGTGTTGCAGGTGATCGATCCATCGTCTCCTGTCACGCAATCGGTGGGCACCACGGTGCTGCCTTGCCCTGAGCGGCTGTTGGGTCCAAGCAGCCATGTCTCTGATTGAGCCTGCGCGATTTGGGGAGCCACAACAAAGAGACCAGCACCAGCCATGAGTCCGACGCTGAAGACGAGGGAAGCGGATAAACGCAAGGCAGGAAGGCATCTGGTACCACTTTGCCTGCGATCTCGTTCAGTTGCCGCGATCGTCGCGGATTTCGCGCAGAAGAAGGTCGAGTTGGCCAAATGGATCCGTGTCCGTCGTTAAGTCTCCTGCGGAAGCGCTGGCATGGGCCGGGGCATTGTTGATCCAATCGGCTTCGATGCTGCAGAGCTTTGCCGCGAGACGGGGAAGTCCTCCGAGGCGGTGCTCTCGCTCAAGCACTTCCATCAGAGCGGGCATGCGCGTTGAGGTTGCCCGGAGGCTCCGGCGAAGGTCGGCTTGGGTTCGACGCTGCTGTTTCAGCCAATCCTTCAGAACGATGGCCAGTTCTTCTTCGACCTCGGCAGACCAGGAATTCATGAGCGACCGAGGGGGAACCATCGATCCAGTCTGCGTTGTGCCCGTAGACGGATGGCGGGGGTGATGTGTTTGCTGCAGAGA
Organism: Synechococcus sp. ROS8604; assembly: GCF_014279655.1. Taxonomy (NCBI): domain Bacteria; kingdom Bacillati; phylum Cyanobacteriota; class Cyanophyceae; order Synechococcales; family Synechococcaceae; genus Synechococcus; species Synechococcus sp. ROS8604. The sequence goes on along the minus strand of NZ_CP047946.1, from coordinate 1,930,771 downwards.
CCGATCACGGCAGTCAAGGCAACGAGGTCATCGCTAAATCCCGCGATAGGTAGGAAGTCGGGGATGAGATCGGTTGGTATGAGCAGGTAGGTCAGCGCTGCCAGCATGGTGAGCCTGGCTTGAGCCGGCGTGGACGCATCCAGAACCAGCTCCAGCGCTTCAAGGGCTGGGGCCGCAATCGTTCTTCCTGCGCGCCTGAGTAGACGTTGAAAAACTCCCTCATCAATGACGGAGCTGTCAATCACATCTGCTTCAAAGATGGGTTCCGTGAAGGAGGAGGCATCAGTCATGAACGATTCAGCGTTGGTTGGGCATGAAAAGTCCACTATCCCTGAATTCGCTGGATTTTCAGTGGGCGGGTTCCACCAAGCCATGTTGAACGCTGGTTTTACGCAGTTTGCGTAAAGCTCTTTGCACCACCTGGCGGCAATACTCCCTGCTGCAGTTCATCTGTCGGGCAACTTCGGCAAGGGTGCGCCACTCGTGGCTTCCATCAAGCCCAAACCGCAGCATGACGATGGTTCTCTCCTTGGGAGTCAGGTTCGAATTGTCGAGCAGCTTCCAAGCGGAGTCCGTCCGCTCGGCGATTTCGGCCCGCTCCATGGGTGGGATTTCGTCACTTGGTAAGACATCCACCAATTCAGATGGATCCGATTTCGACTTCACCACACCCTGAAGGCTCACGGTGACGCTGCGAAGTTCACAGCCCAGTAAGTCTTCAACTTCGCTGATCGGTAATTTCATGCTCTCGGCCAATTGCTCCGCCGATGGGGCAAGACCATTGCTCTGCATCAAACGCGCTTTGGCAGCGCGTAATTTCGTTAGTTTCTCATTGACATTCACAGGGATGCGAATGGTTCTGCTTTGGGTCGACAGGGCGCGGTTCAAACCTTGACGAATCCACCAGTAGGCGTAAGTAGAAAAACGATGCCCTCGGGTGGGGTCGTATTTTTCCACCGCTCTGGTGAGCCCGAGTGTGCCCTCTTGGATGAGGTCAAGAAGGTCCAGTCCCTTGCCTTGATAACGCTTCGCAAGATTGACAACCAACCTTAAATTGGCCGTAATCATTTGATTTTTCGCCTTTTCTCCTCGCTTGATCGTGCGCTTCTCCTCGTCGCTGTAAACGCATGCATCACCTTCGCCACCTGCCATTGTGCAGCGCTCAGTCAGAGCTGCCATGGCTTGAACCTTGCGGCCCAGGGTTAATTCCTGCTCAGGCGTCAACAGTTGATGCCGACCGATTTCGCCGAGAAAAGCACTCAGAGAACTCACCATCCGTGACTCCTGGTTTTCTTGAACTTAGGGCGGAAGTCTTTCTAATTAGATTGCGTAATAAAGACTGCGGAATTCATGTTTACACCCTAATTAATGTTTTTTTCGTTATTCATTATTGCTCCATGATTTCTTTTTGTTGCGCGTCAGCCAGAAGGGCCTGACCCTGGCGAGTGTGGCAAGCCAGCAGCTACGGTCAGCCCCACTGAATCCTTCATTATGCCGCTGGCCACTTTGCTGACTCCAGAGATTGCTAAAAGCGCTGGTGTGGCCTATGTGCACTACCTGAGCTTCATGCTCTGCTTCGCCGCTCTGGTCGTGGAGCGGCGTCTCTTGCGTCCGGATCCGGATCGTCGGGCAGCCACGGCCATGGTGATCACCGACATCATCTATGGGATCGCCGCATTGGCACTGCTGATCAGTGGCATTTTTCGTGTCTTGTATTTCGGGCAAGGGAGCGAGTTCTATACGACGAACCCCCTGTTTTGGTGGAAGGTCGGTTTGTACCTATCTGTGGGTGCCTTGTCCTTGTACCCAACGGTGACCTACATCCTTTGGGCGATTCCCTTGCGTAAGGGCGAACTGCCCAAGGTGTCCGAGGCGCTGGCTACCCGCCTGGGCTGGATTATCAACATTGAGCTGGCTGGATTCGCCCTGGTGCCCTTGTTGGCAACGCTGATGGCTCGTGGAGTTGGACTTCCGGCGACCTGATTTGACGCATGCAAGTTGACCCTTGTCCTCCAGTTCAGGCTCAGCAGATCAGGACCGATCCTTTGCGACGTAGTGATCTGACGAATGCCCCAGGGTATGGATCCAGATTGGCGATTAGCGATTCTGGATTCCCCGTTCTGCCGCGCTGGTGCGTCTGGGTTCAGCCAGCCAAAGGGGCTGAGCCCAATCGCTGGGAGCGGCGATGGTTCGGCGCGATCGATCGCGCTCTCGATGAGTGGTCTGCGGTTTTGCCGATCATCCGAGTTGAAGACTCTGAGCGGGCTCATGTCCGGATCGAACGACGCAGGCCGCCCCGGCGACGTCTTGCTGATGGATGGCGAGCCAGCAATGGCAGAAGTGTGCTTCAGGTGTTGGAGGTCCAACGGCAGGGGGTATGGCGTCTTGAGCCGAACGTCACCGTGATGGTTTCCCCTGAGTTGAGAGCCGAGTCTCAACAGGCCACCGCGCTTCATGAGTTGGGTCACGCCTTCGGACTTTGGGCCCACAGCCAGGTTCCCAGTGATGCGATGGCCCCTGTACAAGGAGCCTCCCCGGTGTTGAAGCTGTCGCCGCGGGATCAGCTCACCCTGGAGTGGATGCGACAGCAGCCGAGTGACTTTGGGGTGCCGATGCCAGGGCCGCCTTAAGAACGCCTGGGTGCCCCACGGCGATTGGCCAGAACGGTTTGGACGTCTCGCCAACTGACGTTGTGGTGGGCCAAAGCAACCTGGAGGTGAAAAATCAAATCAGCGGCTTCTCCTGCGATTTCGCTGGCGTTGTTGTCTTTGCATGCCATCACAAATTCTGCGCTTTCTTCACCGATTTTTTTGAGGATCCGATTGTCCCCCCCTTCCAGCAATCGATTGGTGTAACTGCCTTCTTCTGGGCAATTGCGGCGATCTTCAATCACTCGCATCAATTCGGTGCAGGCATCGGCTGGAGGGGCTGCGGCCTCGTCTCCTCCCTGGCTAGGCACGGGACCATCGTCGTAAAAACAGCTGCGTGCCCCTGTGTGACAGGCCACATCGCCGGCTTGTTCGATGGTGAGAAGCAACACATCAGCGTCGCAGTCGTAGCGAAAGCCCTTGAGACGTTGGGTGTGACCACTGGTTGCTCCCTTGTGCCACATCTCTTGTCGAGAACGACTCCAGTAGTGCACTTCACCGGTGCTCAACGTGAGCTCCAGGGCGGCACGATTCATCCAGGCCTGCATGAGGATGGCCCCATCGAGCCAGTCTTGAGCGATCGCAGGAATTAGCCCCTTGTCGTTGAAGCGGAGTTCGTCAATGAAGGCGACATCAGCAGCTGGCATCGGGACTCGGTGCATGTAGATATACATATGGTCAATTCTCTCGCAGTGTGCTCCCTCTTCCGCGCTGATGTTTCTGCCTCCCGCCGGCTTCACCTGCAGCAAGCATTTCGAGGGGTATCCCTGTTGTCATAGGCAATGGCAACACTCCGGCCATTGTCATTTTGTTCATGGCTACAGCCGAAGCTTCACGTTTTGGTTTGCTGCCAAGCAGCTTGATGCGTGTGGCTTTGTGGTGGATTTCTCAAGCTTGCGTCCCTTAGAGAAACAGTTGAGGGATCAGTTTGATCACACTTTTTTGGTCAACCAAGATGATCCCTTGCTCGAACAGTGGCAATCTCTTCATCAGCAGGGAGCTCTAGATCTTCGGGTGATGCAAAATGTAGGGATGGAACATACCGCTCAATTGTTGTGGAACTGGGCCAATGAACTCTTGAAAAAACGTGATCAGGGTCGAACCTGCTGTTGGAAAGTAGAAGCTAGGGAAAATATCAGCAATGAAGCCACTTATTTTTCAGTACCTCACTGGTTTGAATCTACGAATTCGGGGGGGCAGCCTTTTGCTTCGATTTGATGTCTCTCATGGCCTGAATGGTATTAATTGAGATTTGTGCAGTAGGTTTTGCTCAGGAATAATAATTGGATGATTCCCCTTTTGGCAGAGAATTGATTGGTAGTAAATCCATCAAAAGGGGTGCAAAATTTAGAATTTTAGAGTTTGATCTTTGCTCTTCTAAATTCTTAGGATCATATTTGACAGCTTAAGCTTAAGAGTGCTATCAGAGCAGGCTTAGTCGTTCTTCTTTGACTTGAATTTGAACGCTGCCGCCTTCTTCGTAGCGACCGGCGAGGATTGCTTTCGCAATGGGTGTTTCCAGCTCGCGCTGAATGGCGCGTTTGAGGGGCCTCGCACCATAAACCGGGTCATAGCCCGCATTGGCCAGCCAGTCGGTCGCCTCCTCGCTGATGTTGAGACCCAGCTTGCGCTCGCTGAGGCGTTGTCGTAGCCGCTCCACTTGTAGAGCAACAATGAGGCGCAATTCATCACGACGAAGACTGTGAAAAATGATCGTGTCGTCGATTCGGTTTAGGAATTCTGGGCGGAAGTGGCTGCGGAGAGCATCATTAACCCGGCTTTCCATTTCTTGGTGTTGGTTGTCATCACCTCCTAAATCGAGGATGGATTGACTGCCGATGTTGCTGGTGAGAATCAACACAGCATTGGTGAAATCAACCGTGCGGCCTTGCCCGTCCGTGACACGCCCATCATCCAGAATTTGGAGCATCACATTGAAGACGTCTGGATGAGCTTTTTCCACCTCATCAAACAAGATCACCGCGTATGGCCTGCGCCGTATCGCTTCTGTGAGCTGTCCTCCAGCCTCATATCCCACATATCCGGGAGGTGCACCGATTAACCGGCTCACCGTATGTTTCTCCATGTATTCCGACATGTCGATGCGCACCAAGGCGTCTTCGCTATCAAACAATTGGGCTGCCAAGGCTTTTGACAGTTCTGTTTTTCCCACACCGGTGGGCCCCAAAAATAAAAAACTAGCGATGGGTTGATTTGGATCGCTAAGCCCTGCTCGGGATCGTTGGATGGCATCGGCTACTGCCGTGACGGCCTGGTCTTGCCCCACAACGCGTTCATGCAGTTGGTCCTCGAGTTTGAGCAGTTTTTCCATTTCAGACTGCACAAGCTTGGCAACGGGAATTCCTGTCCACTTCGCAATCACCTCGGCGATGTCGTCTTCGCTGACCTCTTCTCTGAGTAGTGATTTTTCTGCCGTGTCATCGGTTGCTGCCAGCGCCTGTTCCTGGGTTAGCAGTTGTTTTTGAAGCCCAGCCAGCGTTCCGTATTCCAGCTCTGCTGCTTTGTTGAGGTCATAACTGCGTTTGGCCTGCTCCACTTGCAGCTGCACGCGTTCGATATCTTCTTTCAGAGCAGAGAGCTCATCAATGGCACCTTTTTCTTGCTGCCATTGAGCATTGAGGGTGCTCTGCTGTTCGGATAATTCAGCAAGTTCTCGTTCTAATCGTTGAAGCCGTTCTTGACTGGCCGCATCCGACTCCCGTCCGAGCGAGAGTTTCTCCATTTCCAACTGCAGGATTTTGCGATCGATCTCGTCGATCTCTTCTGGTTTGGAGGTGATCTCCATCTTGAGCCTGGCGGCTGATTCATCGACAAGGTCGATCGCTTTGTCTGGAAGGAAGCGATCAGCGATGTAGCGACTACTCAAAACGGCGGCTGCGACAAGGGCGCTGTCGGCAATGCGGACGCCGTGGTGCACCTCATAGCGCTCTTTCAGTCCTCGCAAAATTGAAATGGTGTCTTCCACCGTGGGTTGATCGACCCGTACTTGCTGAAAGCGACGCTCGAGAGCGGGGTCTTTCTCAATGTGTTGCCTGTGCTCGTCCAAGGTGGTGGCTCCGATGCAGCGCAGTTCACCTCGGGCCAGCATGGGCTTCAACAGGTTGCTGGCGTCCATGGCACCACCGGTGGCACCTGCACCCACCACGGTGTGGATTTCGTCGATGAACAAGACAATTTGTCCCTCGGAGTTGGTGACCTCCTTGAGCACGGCTTTGAGTCGTTCCTCAAATTCACCGCGATATTTGGCCCCAGCGATCAGCGCTCCCATATCGAGGGCGATCAACTGACGATTTTGCAAGGCTTGAGGCACGTCCCCATTGACGATGCGTTGGGCAAGCCCTTCCACAATCGCTGTCTTGCCAACCCCTGGTTCACCGATCAGGACAGGGTTGTTTTTGGTGCGTCGGCTGAGAATTTGAATCGTTCGCCTGATTTCTTCATCTCGACCGATCACTGGATCGAGCTTGCCGTCGCGGGCAGCGCTGGTGAGATCGCGACCGTATTTTTCGAGAGATTCGTAGGTTCCCTCTGGGTTTTGGTCGGTCACTTTTTGACTGCCACGCACGGCATTAATGGCGGTTTTTAAACGAGAGCTGTCGGTGCCAGCTTGGCTCAGCAGCTGGCGGCCACAGCGGCCATCGTCGGCGAGGGCCAGCAGCAGATGCTCAATGGAAATAAAGCTATCGCCATAACTTTGCTTCAGCGTTTCAGCGCGATCGAGCAGGGCATTGAGACCTTTGCCTAGAAAGACTGAGTCGGGGGCGTTGGTGAGGGATGGTTGCTGACTGAGATAAGTGTCTACAGCCGTTTGCAGAGCGGGTGGAGACACCCCAGCCTTATCTAGGATCCGGCCTGCCAAACCTTCCTGGTCCAGCAAAGCCCTCAACAGGTGCTCACTTTCAAGGTGTTGATGCCGACGGTTTTGGGCCAGCTGCTGGGCTGACATGATCGCGGACCAAGCTTTTTCGGTGAACTGTTCAGCAGTGGGTTGCATGGCGGTTTCTACGTTTTATTGCTTGGAACCGTATGTGGATCTTTTGCATTTGTAGAGCGGAGAACCGATCCGGCTCGGTCGGTCTTTGCGCCACCATGCGGTATCCCGACCTGCACTTGTAGGGTCGGCCGATCCACAACGTTGAATGGGACATAGGGATGGCAACTGATTCAGCTTTGGTTAAGGCATTGGTGGAGCGTGTCCATGCCGTGTACGGAGCCGAGTTGAGTGATGTGGAGCGCAAGTGTTGGACCGTGGTGCATGAACATCACCATGGCGCCATGCCTACGGAATACGACATTCGCGAGATTGACGAGGATCTGTATCTTGCCGTGTTGGAGGCCGTTCGAAAGCGACATTAAGGCTCATTAAGTTGTGAATGAAAAGGGGTTTAAGGTAAGGCGTTCCACCAATAAACGGCATCCGTTGCCCTTTTCGTCACCATGTATGGCGGACTGTTGAGGGATTGATAATCGCTATCTTTAATTGATAAAATCAAGAGAAAATATGTCAATTTTTTCTTCTTTTTGATTGAAAGACACCGATGCTTTACTTCCTTGATTTGGGGTGTCCGGATGGATAACCCTTTAAAGCATTCGTCTTTTTGTCACTTTCGAAGAATTCGTGCCATCGGCTGAGTGCTTCTTGGCGTTGACCAATGGGGCGAGCTGCCATGATCAGGCCGGCTTCCACAAGTGCGCCGGAGCCGGCTTCAGGCATGTCTAAACGCACTTGCTGAAGGGCTTCGTCATGCTCGGTTCTCCAGGCTTCGCCATTGTTTTGATATTCCTCCCAGGCCTGCGCGTAGGTCATCTCGCTTGGACTTGGGCGGTTTTTGATGTCAGTCATTTCTTTCCTTCTGGTTTCACTAAGCCAACCTTACTCAATAATTGTCTAGAAAGAGTTTTTGGCGTCGAGCTTTCGTCTGTTGCATGTCTACTGATGTGCATTTGCATGGTGTATTTGGCATTTAAGTATTCATGGCTTGCTAGATATATGCTTTGTTTTGACTCTTGGTGCGCATGTCTATGAAGCATTCATTCGTTCTTGATTGTTTGTATTATTGTGGTTGTCTCTTGGGTTGGGGATTTGTAGCTTTTGATGGGTCTTTTGACCCCTGAAAATACTTTCTTCCTCTTTTTCTTCAATGATTGTGCTGTTGAGCCTGTTTCTTCGGTCTCAGGAATCCTCCGAAGCTTGGCTCTGCAATGGATGCTGCTTCTTGGTTGGGTGGAGATGGATGCCCTTGATGGAAGAATCTATTAGCTTGGGATTCCGTGGTTGATCCCAATGAATCCTAAGCAGGCTGGAGCTCTTCGCCGAGCTGGTATTTATTTTGTTGTGGGCTACGGAGGCTTGGTTCTCGTTAACAACAGTGGACTGCAGCTTGACAACATGTGGATTGCTTACTTGCCGATGTTTATTGCTGTTTATTTTTTCTCACGTTGGGCTGATGCCAAGATTGCGAGTCGCTCGAGCAACCAATCTGATGATTGATTTTTCGATGTTGCCTAGTGGTGGCAGGCTGCTTTGAATCGGTTGGCATGGCTCGTGGCTGCATGCTTGGTTTTGCGGCCTGAGACACGTTTGCGCCAGCTACGGAAGGATCCAGGTTTTAACGACTGACGCATCAAGCTGATCACATCTTTCTCCATGAGACCGAATTGATATTCAATGGCTTCAAAGGGTGTGCGGTCTTCCCATGCCATCTCAATGACCCGATCCAACTGTTCGCTGGTCATGGCATCCGCTTTGATCAACTCTTGATCTCACTCGAGGATCTCCAGGCTAAAGGTGAGATTTATAGGCCGTGATGTGGAGGTTTGTACTGTTATCGGATCGTGCTTTGTTCGAACCACTTGCCGATCGCTTCGGCTTGAGGGTCTTGGTTGAGGTCGTCTAGGCACAATGAGAAACCTAGTCTATTGCCAAGCGCAACGATGTCTTTTGTTTCACTACAGACGCTGAGTTCCCGTTGAAGAGCTGGACTGCGTTCTGCAGCACGCAAAAAATCTTTCCAACCCTCTCGGCTCATCGCTGCCAGCCTTTTTCAGCCTTGAGTTCTACGTAGGCGGCTACATCAATGATGTCTTGTTCGCTTAATTTTCCTTCAAACGAAGGCATCGCATTCTTCCCATTTTCAATTTGGTGCTCGATGGCCTCAATGTGATCGTCGCCGTACTCATTGAGATGCGCTTGAAGATCGCTTTGACTCAATGTTCTGGACGCACTGATCACATTGCCACCACCCATGTGACATGCAGCGCAATTCGCAGAAAAGAGTTGCCCACCATGTTCGACGTCAACGCCAGAAGTGCTGGCCGCAATTGCAGGTGAGACTCCCAACAGGTTGAGGCCAATGCAAAGCAGCAATGCGAACAGAGACATGGGATGGAGCATCACCACCAATTTCAATTTATACAACCCTATCCATTTCGGTGGACAAAAAAAGAGCCCGGTGAGCATCTGTTAAAATGCTCGCCGGACTTGTGTTCAACTGCTGATCTAAGCGATCACTCAACGATAACTTTGCCAACCATGCCAGCACCACGGTGGGGCTCGCAGTAGAAGTCAAAAGTTCCAGCTTCAGTGAAGGTTTCTTCCCATGATTCGCCGGGAGCAAACGCTAGATCGCTGTGGCTGAGCTCGTCGTGGCCATCAAAAACGGCGTTGTGAGGTGCCAGCTTGTTGTTGACAAATTTGACGGTGTCACCAGCTTTGATGTTGAGGGTGCTGGGTTCGAATGCAAGCATGCCGGAATCTGTACCGAGCTTCACTTCAACAGTGGCAGCATTGGCTGTACCAACACCGATGCCCAGCACGAGTGCCAAAGCAATCGCGGCTGAGAGGAGAGAACGCAAACGGCTGATCATGAGCTTATGAACACTGTTGTGAGTTTAACGCTGTTCAGATGCTTCCACGATGTGGAAGTCCTGAATTCATCAGAACTGTTTCAAGGTCTGGTCCATAGCTTCGACCACCGAAGCGTTCAGGCTGGGTAACGGGATCATGAACGAAGTGACGTTGATGAATTGAAAATCGATCCCATGCGTTGATTTCGATGGGAAGGATTTTGATCAGGCCTTCAATTAGCCAGCTCCAAAGGGGTATCCCAGGAGTGCGCGACACACCTCTCCAGCGACAGAGCGTGGCCACGGCATCGTTCACGCTGATCCACGGTTGTCCCATCACGACTCTGCGGACCGGTCCCTGCCCAGGTTCTGGATTGGGTTGGTGAGGGCTGGTTGCCAGGATTCCGCAGATTGCAGCAATGTCAGCCGCATGGATGAAATGGAAGCTGGCATCGGCTCTCAGCCAGCGAGCGAGCCATAACCATTTGCTTGCTTCCGCTAAGCCTTCCGTTAGGTAACTGGTTGGGAAGGGACTTGTTCCATCTACCCTTCCGCCGAAAACCAGTGTTGGAAACACCGCAATAATGCGTTCAGCTAATGGGTGTTGTTCAAGCTCTCCAAGGCATTGAGCTTTGGTTTGGATGTATTCGGTGCCGTAGGCCAGAGCTTCTTGAAGCGGTTGCAAGGAACGATCGAGAATGCTGGCGGTTGAGAAATAGATGATCTGCTCAACGACAGCTGGATTCAGAAGGGCCAGCATCCTTTTGACGGCCACAACATTCACCTGATGGGCACGCTCAGGATCTCCCCATGCAGTAGCCGTATGAATCACCCGGGTCACGGTGGAGAGTTCGCTCGCAAATCGATCTGTTTCACGCAGATCTCCCACTAACAAGCGGACACGTGGTTGATCTGCTGAGATTGCTGAAAGTTTGGCTGGATCTCGCAGCCAAAGCAGCAACTCGGCACCGGAATTTTCCAGGAGCCAAGCCGCTGTGTATTGGCCGACGCAACCACTTGCGCCGGTGATCAAGATTCGAGCGGGCGACGGGATCAATCAGCCCTCCCCGATTCGATCCATCACAGTCTTACCAGCTTCAAAGAATGCGCGGCCATTCTCCTCAGGCGTGCCAGGCAAAATTCCATGGCCAAGATTCAGGATGTGGCGGCGACCACGGGCCTTGCGCACGCAATCATCGATGCGATCGCGAATGGCCTCAGGTGTGCCAAAGAGCAATCCAGGATCGACATTGCCTTGTACACCGATGTGGTCAGGAAGGCGGGCGAGGCCCTCAGCCATGTCCACGGTCCAATCCAAAGAAATGATGTCGACACCTGTGCGACCCATTCGTTCTAAAACCCCTGCGCTTCCAGAGATGTAAAGGATGAATGGGGTGTCGGGATGCGTTTGTTTGACGAGATCAACAACTTTTTTCTGATAGGGCGCAGCAAACGTGTCGTAATCGGCGGGGCTGAGTTGCCCTGCCCAGGAGTCAAACATCTGGACAACCTGCGCTCCGGAATCAATTTGATAACGCAGGTAGGTGGCAATCGAAGTCGCGAAGTGATCGAGGAGTTTATGCAGGAGTTCTGGCTCCTGAAAGGCCATCTTTTTGATGACGGCATAGTTCTTGCTGCTTTTTCCTTCCACGACGTATGCCGCCAGGGTCCAAGGGGCGCCTACGAAGCCAAGGACTGCGGCCTGATTGCCAACGCTGCTGCGCAGACGGCCCAGGACTTCGCCCACAAAGGGCATGCTCTCTTCTGGCTGCAAAGGTCTGAGCGCTTCAACTTGACTGAGGTTCCTGATTGGATCACCAATTTGAGGGCCTTTGCTCTCAACAATGTCGAACTCGATCCCCATGCCAGGAAGAGGGGTCAGAATGTCTGAAAACAGAATCACCCCATCCGGCTGGAAGGCCTTGAACGGCTGCATCGAAATCTCATAGGAGAGATCCGGGTTCTCAGATCGTTCACGGAAGCTGGGGTGCCGATCGCGAAGGTCGCGATAGACCTTCATGTAGCGACCTGCCTGGCGCATCATCCAGACAGGAGGACGCTCTACCGCTTCTCCGCGGGCGGCACGGAGCAGTAGGGGCAGGGTCTCGCTCATGAATGCGTGCAGATCAAGGCGGCAACCTACCTGACGAAACTGACCAAAACGCTGTGTTTTACGGCGATCCGGGCAGTTTTGTCACATCACCTGAACCTAAGCACTCTCTTTGACGGAGACTTCAGCCAAACTTTTCTTGGCATCGTGCTTAAACACCATCAGGCTGAGTGGCGGCAGGCAGAGATCCAAGGAGTTTTCATAGCCATGGATTCCCCATTCTTCGCTTAACTTCCCACCAAGATTTCCCAGGTTGCTGCCACCGTATTTGGCAGCATCGGTATTGAAGATCTCTTCGTAGAAGCCAGAGATTGGAACTCCCACTTTGTAATGGGAATGGCTTTGGGGCGTGAAGTTGGCCACGACGACTAACCAAGAGCCACTTGTGCTTTCCCGTCGCATGAAGCTAATCACGGAATGGCGATTGTCATTGCAGTCGATCCATTGGAAGCCGTACTGATCAAAGTCGTCTTTCCAGAGAGCAGGCTCTTGCTTATAGAGCGCGTTGAGTTCTTTCACCATGAGGTGAACACCCGCGTGCGGTTCGTAGTTCAGCAAATCCCACTGCAGATCTCCCCAAACGTTCCATTCAGAACGTTGACCGAACTCCATACCCATGAAGATCGTTTTCTTGCCTGGGTGCGTCCACATGTAGGCCAGCAAGGCGCGCGTGTTGGCGTACTTCTGCCAGTCATCGCCTGGCATCTTGTGAAGGAGATGGCTTTTGCCATGCACGACTTCGTCGTGACTGAGGGCAAGCATGAAGTTTTCGGTGTACGTGTACCAGATCGAAAACGTGATGTTGTTTTGGTGAAACTGGCGGAACCACGGATCCAGCTCGAAGTAATCGAGCATGTCGTGCATCCAACCCATGTTCCATTTGAGATTGAAGCCAAGGCCACCGTTCTCCGTGGGCTGAGTCACCATGGGCCAGGTGGTGGATTCCTCTGCGATCGAGAGAGCACCTGGGAAATGCTCGAACAGAACGTGATTGGCTTGCTGAAGGAAGCGAACGGCTTCGGTGTTTTCTCTACCCCCGTGTTCGTTGGCTAACCACTCACCATCGGGCCGTAAATAATCTCGGTAGAGCATTGATGCCACTGCATCAACCCGGATGCCATCGATATGGAACTGGTCAAACCAGAAGACGAGATTGGCAACGAGGAAGTTTCTTACCTCATTCCTGCTGTAGTTGAAGATCAGCGTCCCCCATTCCTTGTGCTCTCCAATTCGTGGGTCGGCGTGTTCGTACAGGTGGCAGCCATCGAAGAAGGCAAGCCCATGACTGTCTTTGGGGAAGTGTCCAGGCACCCAATCGATAATCACACCGATGCCCTCGGCATGGCAGCGATCCACAAAGGCGCGAAATTCGTCGGGAGTGCCGTAGCGGCTTGTGGGTGCGTACCATCCGGTGACTTGGTATCCCCATGACCCATCGAAAGGATGCTCTGTGATGGGCATCAATTCGATGTGACTGAACCCTTGCTCTTTGACATAAGGGATCAGACGATCGGCAAGCTCTGGGTAGGTGAGCAGACGGGCACCTGGCTTGAGATCGGCCGCAGGCACCGGTGGTCGTGGCGTTCCATCGGCTTCGATGAATGGATCGTCTGCTGAGGCGTGAATCCAGCTGCCAAGGTGCATCTCGTAGACCGAGATCGGCTGATCGAGAGGGTTCCGACGATCTCGGCTACTGATCCAGGCGTCATCACTCCACTGAAATCCGTCGAGATGACTAACGATCGAGCTGGTATCAGGCCTGACTTCATGCTGGAAGCCGTAGGGGTCAGCCTTCTGATAACAGTGTCCGTCTTGGGTGCGGATTTCATATTTGTAAAAGTGTCCTTCCTCAAGCTCAGGAACGAACAACTCCCAGATGCCGCCCAGTCTCTGCTGCATGGGGTGGTAGCGGCCATCCCATGAATTGAGATTTCCGATCACGCTGACGGTGAGTGCATTCGGTGCCCACAGGCAGAACATCACACCTTCAATGCCGCCTTGTTGGCAGCGGTGGGCTCCCATCCGACGCCAAATGTGATGGTGATTGCCCTCTGCAAAGAGGTGGCGATCCATCTCGCCCATCCACTCATGCCGAAAGGCCCACGGATCGAATTGCTCGTGTTCGATCCCGCCACGGCGGATCTGCAATTTGTAGTTATGGCCTGGATCCCGAGAACATTCGGCCTCAAAAACCCATGGGTGATGAGGCGTTTGCATCGATAGGCGTTCGCCATTGAGGATCAACTCAACGGTTTCAGCTTCGGGAACCCAAGCTCTCACGACCCATTGGCCCGACTCCAGCTGTTGGGGCCCCAAAAGAGAGAAGGGATGGTCGTGTCGGCATTCAGCCAGCCTCTGGCTGTCCTGAACCATCCAGTCGAGAACAGCGCCGGTCATGCAGGGGGATGGTCTTCGTTAGCCCGGGAGCTTAAGCGGAAAACCCGCCTTGGCTGCATGGAATGTGCTGAGTTTTTGGGATCAGACCAGATCCTCAGAGAAGTCCACATTGATGATTCGACCTTGGCCATCGAAGATGACGAACAAGTTGTCGGTCACGGTTCCAAATTCAATGGTGACCAAAACGAGTTGTTGATCGGCTCCCTTGCTTGAGATGACAGCATTTTTGATCCGCTTCACGCCGCCCAGGACGCGGCTTAATTTGCTCCACTTGCGTTCCAGATCTTCTGGGGAAATTTCCTTTTGAAAATCGAGCGAAAGGTAGTAGCGAGCAGCAATCCAGCGTTGTGCGTCGAGATCACGCACAAATTTCAGAGCGGTTGTCTCGATCGGCAGCGTTTCCCCTAACCATTTCCAGGCCACGAGCTTGCCTTCATCGTCGAGAACGAGAAGCAGTTCTTTGCTGCCTTGATCGGTTTGGGCAATGACATCGACGGTGGTGTCATCGATCCCTGGATAAATCGCCACAACACGGGTGGATTTGATGCGATGAGCCTTGTTCAAGCGCCCCTTGACGGCTTCAAAGGTGGTTGCGTTTTGCAGTGGCGTTGATAAGCGATCAAACAAAGCCTGGGCGTTACGGGCTTGCAGCGCTTTCAGGAGTGCATCTGCTGCTTCACTGGCCTCACTGGCACTCAGCGGGGTGCGTGGCGCCAACGCTCCCTGGGCTAAAAGCTGTTCTCCTCGTGCCGCTGGCACGGGGAACGCCTGCAGCATCGGTGCCGCGAGAGCGCAGACCAGAAGGCAGGAGGAGAGCTTCATGAACGTGGAGCAACAATGAACTTAGTTTGCCGGAGTTCATCCGGCTTGGGGAAAGAGCAGTGGCGCCATTTGCAGTGTCGCCCCATCCAGCTGAAGGCAAAGGGTGATGACGCGGCAATCGCTTGTGGGGGGGCCAAAGCGTTGGTCACCATCTCCTGGATTGACAGCGATGGCTGGCCATGCGGCCCCTGCAAGCGAGAGCCGCAGCCGATCTCCAGGCTGGAAGCTCACGAGCAGCGGCTGCAGTTCCAGGGTGATGGGGCTGGATGGCTCGTCAAAGTCCCGTCGGACCCGCAACACACCGGTTGAGATCTGTTGCACCTCATCGCGATCAGCAGGGAGTCTTGACAGTGCCGCGCAGAGGTCAAAGGCTGGCTGATCGGCGGATACCTTGAGTTTCAAAAGGGGGCGACCGCAGAGCTGGATAGCTGTTTTGAGCGGTTCGGAACTGAAAACGGCCACGTCCGAGCGTTCATCAACGATTTTCCGATCGCACGGCCCCGCCGTGGGACTCAAATGCCCACCAACGGCCGGTGCTGGTCGCCATGGATCATGAACGATGACGCAGGTTCCTGATCCAGGCAGCGTGGCTTCGAGCAGTTGTCCATCGGTGGGATCAAGGCAAGCCAAACCATTGCTGTGGAGATGCCAACAGGCCTTGCTGCACTCGTTTCCGCTCTGACCTGACCAGGTCCCATCGCCTAGATCCCAAAGCCTGATCGCAGTTGTTTTGTCTTGGCTGGGGGTTGGGGGATGTTTGAGATGTTGATTGAAAAAATCCAGCAGAAGCTGGGTCGTTTCCGGCCACCACTGCAGATGGGTGGCGGGGCCGATATGCAGTTCGGGGTTGCCGCCTCTGGATCGGGCCGTTTGGAGAAGGTCGAGGAGACCCCGTAGATGGGGATCCCACCAGCCGCCGATCAGCAGCATGGGTTTCTGGAGCCAGGTTTGCGCTGGGCGATGGAGAATCCAGCGCTCGTCCTGATCTGCCGGTTGCCGCAACCAGCGCAAAGCCATTCCCTGGGGGTCATGTTGCTCTAAGAGCTCGACGCCTTCGCGTAGATAGCGACCTTCCACCAAAGCGCTGTAGATCTCGTTCCAGGCGCCAGGATCGTTGCGGCGCTTGGCCTGAAGGGCTGCCAGCTGCAACCCCCAGCCAAGGCCGAGGTGCCACCAGTGAGCGCCGCCTTCGCAACTCCAATCCTCCCGTTCCGCTAAGCCACACATGGCTGGCGCAAGGCAGTCAGGAGCCTGGCAATCCGCTGGTGCGAGCAGCTGGGTCAGCCCTTGATAGGACAGTCCGTACAGGCCGATGCGTCCGTTGCATTCGGGCCGCTCGCGGATCCATGTGAGGGTCTCGGCGGTGTCGAGAGCTTCTTGGCTAAATCCTTGAAATGTTCCCCCAGAGCTGCCCTGTCCGCGGACGTCTTGGACGACGACCGCAAACCCTTGCTCGGTCCACCAGAGCGGGTGGGGGAGGGTCACCGTGGAAGCAATTGCCCGGCCATAGGGTTGTCTCATTAGCAGGGTGGGCCAAGGACCAGCCCCCTGCGGTGTCCAGATGCGTGCGACCAGATTCACCCCATCAGGAGTGATCAAAGTCGCGTCAATGAACTGTTGATCAGTGCCCTGTTGATCCTTGAACTTTTGATCAGACAACATCTGATCAGCGAACATCCGAGCAGTGCAATCCGATCACGTAGGTAGCCAAAATTTCAGCGTTATTGGTGCTGAGGTTGCGTTGACTTGCTAGCTGATTGATCGCTTCGGGTGACAGTGCGGACTGGCCATTGCTGTTCATGGCTTTGAACGACTGACACATGGCTCTGGCTTCCGCTGGGTTTCGTTTGACACTCTCGAGAAGGCTTGATTGAGCAATCCCTGCTGAAGCAGATATCAACAACGAAAGTGATAGGCCCTTAATAGCCCGATGGCAAAAAGTCCAAGTCCTGCCGAGACCCTGATGGAGGGGACGCATGGTTCCTCCTTAAATGACTAAAACCATTTCAAAGGGGTAAGACCTGGGTTGCTGCGTTGAACGGTCAGTTCGTGGTTTGCCTGGCTTTGGCTCGCAGGATCCACTGTTTGGCTATCGCCAGATCCACAACCGGAGCTCTGCCACTCCCCAACTGGCGTTCTAAACGCCCTGTCCGGTTCGTAATGTCCTGCGGGGAAGAGCTTGCGATCGCCGCGACTGTGGCAAAGCCTGCGTGCATCAATAGAGCCGCGTCGGCTGGCGCAAGTTCCAAACAACACACCAAATCAGCGATGCCGCGGAGACGTTTGAGGTTTCGTGCTGTGGATCGTCCAGTGGCGACAAGACGGCTCAGCTTTTGATCTGTCAGATCGCTCAGCTGTCCCCAGTTGGTAATGCCAGCTTCTGTTAGATCCCGTTGTTCATCGCGAAAACCTTGCGGTAATCCACTGAGAGGGGCAGTTGCGCTCATCCCTGGCTGAAGTCCCGTTTGGTTTCCCCAAGCACCACGGGTCTTGAGCTGCCCTCGCTCTCGGTTTGAAGTTGCCGAAGTCGAACACGGACCTCCATGTTGCGACCTCCGGGCCGGAGGTTCGCAGCGATTTGGTTCAGGGTGGGGGTGATGGCTTCTTGTGCAAAGCCACTGGAAGCCTGTGCCACGACGAGGTCGGTGCCGTTATCAAACACAATCGGCACCTGCACAGCTCCTTCAATGCGCACCGGGGGCGAATAACTGATCGAAAAAGCCCAGCAGCTCACGGCTAACAAGAACGTGAAACTACTGACGCCTACAAGCCGAAAACGCAGCCCCCAACGGGTTACGAAGGCAACCACGGTAAGAACGGAGAGGCCCAGGCCACTCCAGGCCAGCCATTTGCTGGAACCCTCCAATAATTCCGGAAGCGGCATGGGCTGGTTAGGGACAAATCTCCTTTCTATATTGCGTCGACCTTGGCTGGGATGACGGTCATCAATGCGGAGCACAGGCAAAGGCGCGATGGCTCCACGAGTGGTGATCTCTGGACTGGGGCTCACAGTTGTGGCTGCTGCCGTTTGGTTCAGTGCTGACCGCTTGATTGCACGAGCCGTCAATGGCTTGCGTCCCTCCCTGGAGCAGCAATTTTCCGTCCCTCTGGGACATCCGATTGAGATTGGCCCTTATCGCGGACTTGGGCTCGATGGAATCGGAATTGGACCGATCATGATTCTTCCTGGAACGAAGGATGCCTCGACCCTGCGTGTGCAGAAACTCACCCTGGGGATTGATCCCCTCTCCAGCATTCGCCACTTGCGGCTGGTGGTCGTCGCCCGACTGAAGGGAACCAATCTCAATCTCAACCGCAACCAACAGGGACAGTTTTGGGTGCCAGGCCCTCGGGTCAACAATGAGTTCTTTCATCGCGTCGACCTTCGTGTGAGGCTCATCGATCCAGCCAACATTCATGTTGAGCCCTCTGACCTTCAGCTCTCCTTGGCGGGAGCAGCGCGTCTTCGTCTCAATGAGAAATGGGCTGATGGTGCCTTTCAAATCGCTCTGCCCGATCGAGGCACGGTGAAGCTAAAGGGGCGTGCTCACTGGGATCGCCCTGAATTTCTGCTCACTACGCAATTGAAGCGGATTCGCCTTAACCGCCTGCAAGGTTTGCTTCCGATGGCGCAGCCCATCGAGTTGGGGGGCCAGGTGGGTGGTGATCTCAGTTTTGATTGGAATCGAGGGCAAATCAGCTGTGGGGGTGGCCTCTCTATTGTGGGTTTGATCGTTAGCGGCAAGCCGCTTCAGCACGCACTTGCATCGCAACAATTGCGTCTTAATTGTGATCGAGATCGACTCACGATTCCACGCAGTCAGTGGCGTTACGGCTCCTACAGGGCCGACCTGGGCGGTCGGGTTCACCTCAATAAGCGATTTGATTTAAGCGCCACCTTGAAGGAGCTGAACCAGGACAATCAGTTGGCTCTAAGCCTTGATGGTGACTGGTCTCAGCCCCGTTTCAAACTTGCAGGAAGATGGAGACTTCCAGAGGCAAAGGTCCTGGATGAACCCGTTGCCATTGATCTGCAGGTGCGCGGAGATGGGCGTCGCCCGAAAGCATGGAAAGCCAGGCTTGAAAACCTTTCTCTAGAAGCCTCCGGTGCCTCAATCAAGGCACAGGGTTCCTTGTTTCCGCAGCTGGATGTCAAGACAAAGCAGCTGCAAGTGGTCGGGAAAGCCTGGAAGGGCCTGCCCTTGATTCCTGAGCTGTTGGGCACGAAGGCTCTTTTAAAGGGGGAGTTGCGCCTGTTTGGCCCCAGCCTCTCGCCTCAACTTCAGTTGGCGCTCAACCAGGAGAGCAATCCCTTGCTTGACCATTGGTCGCTCAAGGCCGATTGGTCTTCAGAGCAGGGTTTGTTGACTCTGAACCGCTTCACGAGCCCTCAGTTCAATGCTGATGCTGTCTTGCCCCTTCAACTCGGGAAAGGTGGGCTGCAAGTTGGCGCGTTGCAATCCAATCTGCGCTTACAGGCCTACCCGCTCAGCAGGATCGGTTCTCTGATTGGGACGGAGATGGATGGCACGATTACGGCCGAAGGGGAGGTACGTGGTCCTCTTCAGTCGTTACAGCCTGATCTTCAGATCGAAGTTCATAGCCCTCGTGCGGGATCTATTCGTCTTGTTGAACGTTGGCAAGGCCGCTTTGAAGGACGACCTGGTGGTGGCGGTCAGCTCCAGATGGCCTCCGTTGGAGCCGTGATTCCTGGCTCATTGGATGCTCAACTCGGGCGCAATTGGTTGCCAGAAACCGTGCGCCTCCAGCGCAGGAAAGGTGAGCTGCAGATCAGCGGTAGTCCTGCCCTCTATCGCTGGACAGCGAACGATCTGAGTGTGGATGGTTTGGAGTTGGTTTTGCCTCCAAAACAGCGTTGGGAAGGGGTGTATGGCCGTTTAAGTGGTTCCGGTGATTTGAGTTTGCAGCCATGGAGCATGTCGGCCGATCTGAAGCTTGCCCAACCGGGATTGCTGGGGATCCAGTTGCGCCAAGCCCTGATGACGGCTCAGTACAAAAATGACCGCTATGACATCAGCGGGGAACTGTTGCCGCGCGATAGCGGACAGATCACGTTTGAGGCGGATGGATATCGGAATGCTGGACTCAACGCCGAGATTCAGGCCCGTGGTCTCAGTGCACGCTGGCTAACGGCCAGTGCGCTGAGCCTCCCCCAGCTGTCCCAGTCCCTTCCTGCTGATCAGGGCGATGCCACGGATCTAGGCACCTTGCTGGTCAACACCTTTGGTGGCTCTCTGGATGGGCAGTTGAAGGCGCTTAGGCGATCCCAACGGGCCCTTGATGATGCCCGCCGAGATCGCAGGGAGACAGAAGCGTTTCATCCTGAAGATCTACGGGGGCAAGTGGATGCTGTGATTGATCTTCAGGGGCCAAACCTCAAGAGCCTCGACATTGATCTCACCGCGCGTGGTCATCTTTGGATCGATGGTGAAGATGAAGACATCGCTCTGCAGGTGAAACCGTTCATCGCTGAGCTCAAGGGACCTCTTTCTTCAGGCGAGGGCAGTTTTTCTTTGGTTCATCTGCCGTTCAGCCTTCTTGCACTGGTGGCTCCGGTCCCCTCTGCTTTGCAAGGGGCTCTTGGGCTCACGGGTAGCTATCGCTTGGGGGATGGCTCACCGGTACTGACAACCGAGCTTGTGCTGGAGAAGGCACGCGTAGGTCAGGAGCCGATTGCCCTTGATCGCGGTCAGGTTTTGTTCTCCAACGAGACGTTGCAGCTTGATTTGGCTTTGCGGGCAGAGGGGGCTGATGAGCCACTGACGGTGATTGGGCAAGTTCCCTTAACGCCTGATCGCCCCTTAGACGTTCGGGTGGAAAGTCATGGTGATGGTCTTCACTTCCTGGCTGGATTTTCGAGAGATGTGGTCGCTTGGAAGCAGGGGAACACCGATCTCAGATTGTTGATTGGCGGCAGCCTTCTGGCTCCTGAAGCCAATGGATTCATCGTGATGAACGATGGCGAATTTGTTGTTCAGGACCAAATCGTTAGCAAGGTCAACAGCTCTGTTGTGTTCGATTTTGATCGCCTTGAGGTGCAGGAACTTAAGGGTCGAATTGGATCCTCCGGAATCCTTCAAGCCAGTGGTGCTCTGGCGTTGTTTAAGCCTGCGCCTGAAGACGTTCCTTTGGCCATCACCATTGAAAAGGCCCGAATCAAGGTGCCTACCGCGGATGTAGCTGTTGCTGCTGATCTCCGCGTGAGTGGAGCACTTGTGAATCCCGATTTTCAAGGGAATCTTCAGTTGAGTGAAGGTTCGATAACTCCGAATCGATCTCTGTTCAGAAGATCCAAATCGAGCAATAAGGACAGTGCTGAGAAGGTCAATCAGGTGGATCCTGCAAACTCTTTCGTTTCAGCGAATGCGTTGCTTGAAGAAGATTGGAATTTTAGAGAACCACTTGTTTTGCTCGGACCCAATGTTGAGGAAGACCCAAGTAAAAGCCTAAAGGCATCACTACCCAATTTGCCATTGATTTCTTTTGATAACTTTCGGGTGCGGTTTGGACCTAATTTAAAGGTTCAAGTCCAGCCTGTTACCAACCTACCTGATCTGGCCAATTTCACCACAGCAGGTTCAGTCTCCCTCAATGGTCCTCTGGATCAAAATATTAAATTGAGGGGTGTGATTCAGTTGCTTACTGGGCGGGTGTGGATGTTTACCAGCACCTTTAACTTGGATCGCAAAGCCCCAAACGTGGCAGTTTTCACCCCTTCTCAAGGTCTGATCCCCTATGTAGATATTGCAATGCAGACTAGGGTCTCAGATAGTGTCAACATTGGTGTTGGTAGCGATCCCTCGAGCACAACCGTATTTGATACGAATGGCACCGGAGCCCTTGGCGCGGGAGGTCAATTGCGTTTGGTGAAAGTAATGCTTCAAGCTGAAGGTCCGGCCAATCGCCTTGCCGATAGCATTCAGCTTCGTAGTTCTCCTCCTCTGCCACAGCCCCAGTTGCTTGGTTTGATTGGTGGAAACTCGTTGGCTGGGCTGACTGGCGAAGGTGCAGGAACAGCCTTGGCCGCGGTGCTTGGTCAGTCTCTGCTTTCGACGGTCTTGGGAACGTTTACTGATGCCTTTAATCAGAGACTTCAGTTTGCCCTGTATCCGACTTATGTTACTCCTACGGTAGACAATAAAGGCGAAAGAGTATCAGGCCGTGTTCCACCTCAATTAGCAATTGTGACTGACTTTGGCGTAAGTATTTCGGACCGTTTTAACTTGTCTGTTTTAGCCGCTCCTAATCGTAATAATATTCCTCCTCAGGGTAGTCTTAGTTATCAAATAGATCAAAATCTGAGTGTTTCAGGTTCTGTTGACTCGCAGGGT
The DNA here is from genome assembly GCF_014279655.1 of Synechococcus sp. ROS8604. Classification (NCBI taxonomy): domain Bacteria; kingdom Bacillati; phylum Cyanobacteriota; class Cyanophyceae; order Synechococcales; family Synechococcaceae; genus Synechococcus; species Synechococcus sp. ROS8604. The sequence goes on along the minus strand of NZ_CP047946.1, from coordinate 1,908,575 downwards.
ACTTGGCAAAGTCAATTGCAGCTTTTCTTCCGGTTTTAGGTCATGCATTCCCCGGAAGTGATCGGAGTTGATATAGGTGGAACTGCGATCAAGCTTGGTCGCTTCTCAGCAGATGGCAAACTTCTTCAGAAGCAGCAGGTACAAACTCCTCAGCCAGCAACACCAGGTGCTGTTTGTATCGCATTAGTAGAAGCGATTGAAGCCTTGGATCCCGATCGCCGCGCCTCGATCGTTGGGATTGGGTTGCCGGGTCCGATGGATGTGGAGGCCCGTGTGGCGAGGGTTTGCATCAACTTGCCTGGCTGGGAGGAGGTTCCGCTTGCTGATTGGCTTGAGCCTCGTCTCCAGCGTCGGGTCACCCTCGCCAACGATGGCAACTGTGCATTGGTCGGAGAGGCATGGAAGGGGGCGGCCAAGGGGTGTTCCGATGTGGTGATGCTCACTCTCGGAACTGGTGTGGGCGGAGGGGTCATGCTGTCAGGCCAGTTATTCACGGGACACAATGGGGCCGCGGCCGAGCCGGGGCTGATCGGTCTCGATCCCGAGGGGCCACCCTGCAACAGCGGCAACCGCGGCAGTCTCGAACAGTTCGCCAGCATCTCGGCGTTGAGGAGGTTGTGGGATGGAGATCCAGCCGAATTGGCAGCTTTGGCCGCGAATGGTGATGCGGAAGCCCAAGCGGTGTGGTCCCGTTATGGGAGCACTCTTGGCGTAGGGATCAGCTCGTTGGTTTACATGTTCACGCCAGAACTGGTGCTGGTGGGTGGCGGGATTTCTGGCGCTGCGACCCATTTCCTGCCTTCCGTGCGCAAGGAGGTTGCTCAAAGGGTTCAGGCCATGAGTCGTCAAGGTCTGCGCATTGACGTCTGTGCGCTCGGTAACGGTGCAGGCCGACTTGGCGCAGCCCGATTAGCAATCGAACGCTTGACGTGACGCGAAACGAGATGATGAAGCAAAGAACACGCGCGCGACGATGAACAGTCAGGGTGTGCCAGAACCATCAGCTGATCTTTTGCGCCTGGCTACAGCCGTTCGGCGTGCCGCTGTTGGTTTGGGTCAGAGTTCCAACCAACAGCGACAACAGGCGCTGATGGCGATGGCCGCGTCTCTGGAGGCCCATGCCGATCGCATCGTTACAGCCAATGCGGACGATCTCGCTCAGGCTTCTGCGGATGGTTTGGCTCCTGCGTTGGTGGCTCGTCTCAAATTGGACGCGGGCAAACTGGCTGGAGCCATTGATGGCGTCCGTCAATTGTCGGCACTGCATGACCCTCTGGGGGCCAGGCAATTGCATCGCGAGCTTGCCGATGGGTTGGTGTTGGAGCGCGTCACGGTGCCCCTTGGGGTTTTAGGGGTGATTTTTGAGGCCAGGCCTGATGCGGTGATCCAAATCGCTGCCCTTGCCATTCGCTCAGGCAATGGCGCAATCCTGAAGGGTGGCAGCGAGGCCAAGTGCACGAATCAAGCTGTGATGCAGGCGTTGAAAGAGGGCTTGGCTGGCACATCGGTGTCTGCTGATGCGTTGGATTTACTTACAACCCGAGCGGAGAGTTTGGCTCTGCTGCGCCTCGACGGTCTTGTGGACTTGATTATTCCCCGGGGTAGCAACGAGCTGGTTCGTTTCATTCAGGACAACACCCGAATTCCGGTTCTTGGCCATGCCGATGGTGTTTGCCATCTATATGTGGACAAAGAGGTTGATTGCGCACAGGCCTTGCGCATTGCGATCGACAGCAAAACCCAGTATCCGGCGGCTTGTAATGCGATCGAGACGCTCCTGGTGCATCAGCAAATGGCGCCGAGCTTTCTGAAAGAGGCTGTTCCTGCTTTTAAAAATGCTGGTGTTTGCTTGCGCGGCGATGAGACCAGTCGAGGCTTTGGGGTGGAGCAGGCCGCAACCAGCGAAGATTGGAGTGAGGAGTATCTGGATCTCGTGCTTGCTGTGCGAGTGGTGAAGGATTTCGACGAGGCCCTCGAACACATTCAGAGGTATGGCTCACGCCATACGGAGGCGATTGCGACGGTCAATCAAGACACCGCAGAACGGTTCTTGCGGGCCGTGGATAGCGCTGGTGTCTATCACAATTGCTCAACTCGTTTTGCGGATGGTTTCCGCTACGGCTTTGGTGCAGAAGTTGGCATCAGCACCCAGACCTTGCCCCCGCGCGGGCCTGTCGGGTTGGAGGGGTTGGTGACCTATCGCTACCGATTGCGTGGTGAGGGGCACCTTGCTGCGGATTTTACTGAGGGGCGCGCACAGTTCAGCCACCGCGATTTACCAACCGCTACGACCTGATAGCTATGGATTTGATCCATATCCGAGATCTCCGCCTCTGGGCTCATGTCGGAGTGCTGGATCATGAACGACGGGATGGTCAATGGTTTCAACTCGACATCTCGTTGGGTTTAGATCTCAGTGAATCGGCGAGGTCGGACGATCTCAGCGCGACCGCTGATTACAGCCTGGCAGTGCTGGCACTTCAGGAGTTGGCCAGAGATTTGTGTTGCCTCACCATTGAATGTTTCAGTGAGGAGATCTTTGAGGTTCTAGAACGTCTTTATGGTCCCTTGCCTATGCACCTGGTCCTCCAGAAGTGCCAGCCTCCGATTGCTGGTTTTACAGGTGCTGTCGCGCTGGAGCGTCGGCGCAACTGGTCAGCTGAGCAGGGCCATTGATGCCATCTGAAGCTCCCAGCCGGCCTCTCGTCTTAGTGCACGGTCTTCTTGATACGCCTCGGCTGTTCTCTCGTCTGGAGCGTCGTCTTGAAGGTCAGGATCGTCCGGTGTTGTCTCCCCATTTGCCCCATCGCTTTGGTGCGACCCCTCTTCGCCAGCTCGCTCAGCAGCTGGATGACCTGATTCAAGAACGGTGGGGACTGGAGACGTCGATTGACATTCTTGGTTTTTCCATGGGTGGGGTGATTGCTCGGACTTGGCTCCAAGAGTTGGGAGGTGCCAAGCGAACGCATCGGTTCCTTAGCGTCGGTAGCCCCCAACAGGGAACACTCACTGCCCAGTGCGTTCCCGCCTGGCTGTTCGCTGGTTTGGCAGACATGAAGCGTGGTAGTCCCCTGCTGCGCTCTTTGAATGGGAATTATTCCGACTTGCAGGCTGTGGAGTGCTTCAGCTTCTTTTGCCGTTGGGATCTCATGGTGTGCCCTGGGTGGCAAGCCGTGCTTCCAATCGGGACGAGCACAGCTGTGCCCGTCTGGACGCATCAGCAGTTGATGTCACATCCCAGATCGCTTGATCTATTAAATGAAGCACTTCTTCATTGATTGACTGACAACTCTGGCGTGTGTGGCCAAACTTGGTCCTTCGTTAATTTTGCTTAAAACTCATGTGCTTCTCGGCTTCTGCGAGTTTCACGGCGTCTGCGGTCCTCATGCCCTTAGGGCTGTATTCCCTTCACCTCGCCTCTAAGGCTGAACAACCTGGATATAAACCATTAGCACTCGTGCCTTTCTTTTTTGGTGTTCAGCAATTTGTAGAGGGTCTGGAGTGGACTGGAATCGTCGGTGGAAAGATTGAACCGTTGACATCTTTGGCTGGGCTTGGATTTTTATTCTTTGCTTATTGTTTTTGGATGATTTGGATTCCATGGAGCGCTTGGTCTATTAGTCGAACGACAGATTCAGTCGGTCTACAAAGACGTTTGAAATGGGTGGCCATTGTTGCAACCGTTCTGGGTATCTTTTTCTATGTTCCTTTGTTGCTCAATCCCCCAGCTCTTCAGCCGTCCGTATTTAGCAACGGTCGATTGATGTATGACGTTTCTAATCTTCAAAGTATCTTCCATAATTTTGTGAATACTGAGCCTGTTGGTGAGCTTGTTTATTGGGGCTTTATTGTTCTCCCCCTGGTCGCTGTTAGTGATCGAGCTGTGAAATTATTTGGCGTGCTGATCTTTGTCTCGATCTTCCTTACCTGGATTACCTATAGCGCAACGTTTAATTCTGTTTGGTGTTTCTATTGTGCTGTCCTTTCTATCATGGTGGTGTGGATTGTAAATCGTCCTCAAGTTCAGCGTTCTCAAGTTCAGCGTTCCTGACCTGATGATTCAGCAACTTAACGAGCAGTTGGTTTCGATGGGCCAGGTTCTTCTGGCCCTTGACACAGGTGTGGGCCTTCTTGTGGCGGTTGGCTTTTCAATGTCTATGTCCCATCTGTTCTCTCTGCTTGCCAATCGACTGACGCCCAGGCAAATCTTTTTTCACATGGTGGTCGATGCGCTCGTTCTTAGCCTGGCTCTTTTGCTATGCCTTATTTGTCATTGTTTGATGCTGGCTTTGATGGAAGGGGTCCCCTTGCATCCCATTGCTTTCGGGAATCGGATGGCTGTGGCACTCTGGCCTGGCCTTTTTTATGTACTGGTTGCAGCTCCTTATGTGAGTGATCTGATTGCCGTCACACTTCTTGCTTGGATGCATCTCAATATGTTGGTTTTAATTAACGCCATGTACGGAATTCCTTTTCTTCACGCCCTATTTGTTTGCCTTCCTGGTTATGTGATTGCTTTGCTGCTTGTAGGGGCTTTGTTCTCGCAACGATGGCGATCGAGTTATGACACATTGGCGAAAGAAGTAGCTCTCCAAATCCAGCGATGACTAAAAACAACGCCGTTGTCCACGCTCATAGACACAGCATTCGTCTTGGGGCTCGTGTCCTGATTGCTGTGTTGGTCTTGGTGGGCATCTTGATGCTGATCGGTGTTGGTGTGGTGCGGAGGGATGCAGCTTCTCTTCTGCAATCAGGGTCTCTCTTAGAGCTTCTAGGTGTGTCGGGAGGAGCGATTGTTGTTGTCTTGGCTTTGGTAGGTGTGTATTCGGTGATGGTTGATTTTGTGTTCTGGGAAGGGTGGATGCAAAGTTTTCCAGATGCCAGCGGTTTGTTTGTTGGGAATGAAGAGAAGCGGTCGGTGCATCGCCATTTCTTGGTGTATCTCGATGGCATTCATCAAAGCGAAGAGAGTCATCCGCCGAGAGTTCAGGAGTTTCTGAATTGCTTAGAATCTGAAATTGCCAATGATTCCCTGTTAGTGAAAGGCATTGAGGCCTATACCATCACGGATGTTGGTCTTCGTGCTGCTTCTTACTCCCGGTGGTTTTGGCAGAGATTGTTTGCTCTTCAAGAGCATCATGCTAACGCTTTTGTTCAGTTTATTTGTGCGTTTTGTATTCAGGCAAATAATGTTATTAAGGTCGGTATTTCGTCTGATCGTCGTTATGGGCCTGTTATGAATTATGAATTAGCTCTAAAAATTGCACGACGATTAGAGCAGTTAGATTTTCATCCTTCGCACGCATCTCGCGTGGTTTTGGTTGGTTATAGTGGCGGGGCTGAAATGGCTATTGGCACGGCTGAAATCTTGCAAAAGCTGTGCTGCAGTCCTGTTCAAGTGATTACTGTCTGTGGGGTGTTTAGCGGCAATGCTGCTCTGGAAAATATTCAGGATGTGGCGATGGTTGTTGGAAGTAAAGATCCTGTTGCTGCCTTCGGTCGTCTTGCCTATCCCGGACGCTTGGGTTTATTGCCCCTTACAAATTGGAATCGTTGGCAGCGATCGCATTCCTTGCATCGTTACCGAATTGATCGTATGAGTCATAACGGTTCGTCAGGACCGTTTAGTGTGGCGTTTCGCCATAAGGTTGTTGCTGCAGTTTGTCGTGAACTTGAACGCAGTTTGGTTAGCGCCCCTTCAGGTTGAGATGTTGGATGAGTAAGAACGGTGATTGCGTCGGTTGACTCGCAAGAAGGCGTCTCTTGGCATCTTTTCGGGTCTCTGAATTGTGATAAATGTCTTGAGGCATCTCTTCTAGGGCCCGTTTGTAGCGATCCACCGCATCATCATTCGGCTGCATGTTCTGCTCAAGTAAGTGATGCAGCTGCGCGCTGAGCCGTTCTCGCCATAACCCTCCGAGCGTGAGTGGAAACAGGTTGGTCCTCCCTGTCAGCGCCTGTTCCAGCAGCGCGGTGGAGTCGATGCAGAAGCCAATCGCTCCGTATCCGCCGAGATGGAGGTTCTCCATGCTGGCCTCGCTGTTGTGAATGGCGCCCATCAGTTCGCAGAGATCAATGGCGTCGGAAAGTTGTTGATCGCAAAAGACGGTTGGGCCGTATCGGACGGTGCCGTTGGAGCGTCCATTTTGCCATGGTCGATCCAAGTCATTCATGGCGGCCCAGCCATTCAGACCCTCGGTGCCTTGGTAGTACTGCAGCAGAACTGCCTCACCTTCTGGCGGTTGTAATTCCATCTCGAGGCAGGCGTGGGGGAGCAAGGCATGGATCTCTGTTTGGTCGATCTCTTGCAAGCCCGTTCGGTAAGGAACCGCAAGCGGGATTTGATTCCATTGCTTGCTGTCAGCACTGGGTGTACTCGCTCCCAGCCCGAAGCTGGCCACGCTGCTGCGCACTCTCGCCTGGCACGTCCATCCTTTGGCTTGAAGGCAATGAATGAGGTCCTTCCCGCATGACTGACCTTCGAATTGATAGATCTCGACGTTGCCTCCCTGTTGACCCAGCAGATGGCTCCCAAGAACGTTGCTTCCAAGAACGTTGAACACTTGCGCCATTTGCTGGTTCCGATGTCTGGCCTCGATGGACTGCAGATAGGAGAGTCCCTCATTACACCAGGCAATCTCACCCCCGAGTGAGGTCACTCCCGCTAGCCCTGATCGAGGCTTTGCCTGGCTTGGTTTGGTTTGCGACTGGAGGAATGCAGTGGCTTGGGATCTCCATGTTTCCAGTCCATCGGGCAGTGACCATGGGCTGCGGCCAGGATCGTTGCAACAACGCTGGCACCAACGATCTAGGGCTGATCGGCTTGGGCTTTTGCTCGGAGGTAGCAAGTGCTGTAAGTCGTCAGCGAATGCAGCCAGGAGTAGAGGACTGATCAGGCCCTCTCCAAGCAAGAGCCCGAGACCTCTCAGCTGTTCCGGCAGTGAGGCAGGTTCCTGACGCCAGCGCCGAGGAAGCATGGCGAGCAGAGGGAGCAAGCGTTGATGCTGAATGTCCTTAAGGATCCACGCAAGAAAATCTCGACGGCTAATCCCTTTTTTCAAACTTCCGCGCTCAAGGGCCTCTTCCAGCGACATCAGCCGCACATGGGCTGATTGAGAGAGGTTCCAGCTGGAATTCAGCGCAAGCAGGTCATGCTGCATGTCTGCAAGCTCAACGACCGGCTACCGCCAATCCGGAGTGGCGAATTAATGCGTCAGTGCTGGCTGTTCTCCCCCTGAAAGATTTGTAGACATCCGCTGGTCTTTGACTGCCACCGAGGCTCAAAACCGTGTTTCGGAAGCGTTGACCGGTGGCTTGAATATCCTCCTCCTGATCGAGTCCTACTTCCTCAAAAGCGGCAAAAGCATCGGCGCTTAAGACCTCTGCCCACTTGTAGGAGTAGTAACCAGCGGAGTAGCCACCAGCAAAAATATGGCCAAAGGCGCAAAGGAATCGGTCTTCCGGAATCGGTGGCAACACGGTTGTGCTCTCTGCGATCGACCGTCTGAAGGCATGCGGGGATTGACCAAGCTCGGGGCTCCAAACGCTGTGAAGACGTAGATCAGTCAAGGCGAAATGAACCTGGCGGAGCGTTCCGCATCCCTGCATGAAGGTGCGGCTGTTGCGCAGTTTGTTGTAGTCCTCTTCAGGCAATGGCTCCCCTGTTTTCCAATGACGGGCCATTCCCATCAAGGTTTGGCGATCAAGGCACCAGTTCTCCATGAACTGACTGGGAAGTTCCACCGCGTCCCATTCCACGTTGTTTATGCCTGCGGCTTGGGGATGTTCCACCGTGGTGAGCATGTGTTGAAGGCCGTGGCCAAACTCATGGAAGAGGGTCTTCACCTCTTCAAAGCTCATCAGGCTTGGAATGTCTCCGGCGGGTGGGGTCTGATTGCAAATCAGATAGGCAACAGGGTGTGTGATCTCACCTTCAGCATTGCGAGACCGGTTCAGACATTCATCCATCCAGGCTCCACCTCGCTTGCTGGCGGGTCGGCTGAAGGGATCGAGATAAAAGGCTGCGAGTGGCTTTCCCTCTTGATCACTCACTCGGAAAAAGCGCACATCCAGATGCCAGATCGGTGCTTCGCCATCAGCAGCTTCAATCTGAATGGAGAACAAACGTTCGCAAAGATGGAACAGGCCATCGAGCACTTGTGGCAGTGGGAACCATGGACGCAAGGCTTCTTGATTGAGATTGAATCGCTCTTGCCGAAGTTTCTCCGCCCAGTAGCTCACATCCCAGGCGCTGAAAGCATCAGCTTCTGTTGCGCCATGACGAAGGGCACAGTCCCTCAATTCGTCAATCTCTCGTTCCGCGACGGGCAGGGCGGCAACGCGAAGTTCTTCGAGAAGCCTTTCAACGGCGTCGACGTTGTCAGCCATTTTTGAGGCCAGGCTTTTCTCAGCCCAGTTTTGATAGCCGAGGCGTGCTGCTTGATGGGACCTCAGGTCCAGGATTTCTTCGATGAGAGGAGTGTTGTCGAGTTCTCCGGAGCTGGCCCGACTCACCTGAGCCCTGTAAACCTTCTCTCTCAGATTGCGGTTGTCGGCATGGGTCAGTACCGGGAGGTACCGGGGCATATCGAGGCCAAGACGCCAAGGTCCTTCCAAGGCTGTGGGGTCTTGTCCATCACGATGTTGATCTCCAGCCTCTTTGGCGGCAGCCGCCAATGCTTGCAGGGCCCGTTCTGGTATGCCCTGCAGTTGGTCAGCGTCATGCACCAAAAGGGTCCAGCCTTGGGTGGCATCGAGAACGTGATTGCTGAATCGGGTGGACAGGGAAGCGAGTTGTTCGCTGGCTTCATTGAAGGACTTTTGTGCAGCTCCGTTCAAACCCACTCCTCGATGGCGCATTGACAACAGCTCGGCATCAAGGATCCGGGTTTGGGTGGAGTCCAATGGATGACTGGGGTTCTGTTGAAGACTTTCCAGTGCTTGATGGATGACTTGGCTCTGCCCAGCGCGATTGCTGAAACGCACGACATCGGGTTGCTGCGCTGCATGGGCTTCCCGCAGCTCAGGGCTGTTGCAGACGCCGTTGAGGTGGCTCACCACCCCCCAGCTCCAGCGCAAGCGTTCCCCAAGAAGGTGAAGGGGTGTCATCACCTCATCCCAGCTCAGCGGTGTGTTGTCAGACAAGCGTTGCTGAAGAGTGGATTCCAGCGTGCTCAGCTGATCTTCCAATTCCTGGATCAGGGCTGGGATATGCGCTTTTACCTGGGATGCATCGATGGCCTCGAAGCGCGGTAAGCCATTTCCGCGCAAAAGTTCTGGTTTGGTCATCGCTGTCAGCCCGCCGGCAGCAGGGTCGTAAGTGCAACCAGGCTATGAGTGCCGAGATCACTGGCGAGAGCATCGGTGGCTGCTTCGTAGAAATCCATGGCGATACGGGGCCAAACGCCAATCACCAAAGTGGGAACCATCAAGGTGAGCCCGATCACCAGTTCTCGAGGCCGCATGTCATCAATGAAGGCAAACGCCGGGATTCGTGGCCCGAAGAACACGCGCCTGCACATGGAGAGCAGATACATCGGGGTGAGCACCAGACCAATCGCGGCAATGGCCACGGTGGTGACGCGGAACAAGGTGGTGAAATTTTCCTGATTGGTGACGCCCAAGAAGATGGTGATTTCACTGATGAATCCGCTCATGCCTGGAAGGGCCAGGGACGCCAGGGAGCTGGCGAGAAAAAAGGCAAAGGTGATTGGCAGCACCTTGGCAAGTCCGCCCATGTTGGGAATGGACAGGGTTTTTGTGCGTTCGTAAAAACAGCCGGTCACGAAGAACATGGCCGCGGCAATTAGTCCGTGACTGATCATCTGGAGCATGGCACCACTCAGACCGAGGGCATCCACGGCACCGATTCCAAGCAGCACAAACCCCATATGGCTAACGGAGCTGCAGGCGATGCGCCGTTTGACATTGTCTTGAGCGAAGGCGTTCAACGCTCCATAAATGATGTTGACGATGCCGAGAACGATGAGTGCTGGCGCCAAAACAAGATGCGCTTCCGGAAGCATTTGAACGTTGAAACGCAACAGGGCATATCCCCCCATTTTCAACAACACACCAGCGAGCAACATCGACACCGGAGCATTGGCTTCTCCGTGGGCGTCGGGGAGCCAGGTGTGAAGAGGAAACATCGGTAACTTCACCCCAAAGCCAATCAAGAATCCGAGGTAACAAAGCAATCCAAACGTTCCACCAGGAGAACGTGCAGCAAGTTCAGTCAGGTTGAGCGTGAACGTGTCTCCAGAGAGGGCTAGGGCAAGACCGCTTATCAGGATCAGCAGGGATGCGACAGCGGTGTAGAGGATGAATTTTGTGGCTGCATATTGTCGATTGCTTCCGCCCCAGATCGCAATCAAGAGATACACAGGGACGAGCTCCAGCTCCCAAGCGAGGAAGAACAGCAGGAAATCCTGCGAGAGGAAGACCAGTCCTTGGGCTGACGCTTGGACCAGCAAAAGACCGAAGTACAACTTGGTCTTATGTTGAACGTTCCAGCTGGCGGCTACGGATAAAAGCGTGACGAGTCCGCTGAGCACCACCAGTGGCGCTGAAAGTCCATCGGCTCCGAGGGACCATTCCAAACCGATCGATGGAACCCAGCTCACGCGTTCCACGAGCTGGAGACTGCTATCACTGGGGTCGAAATGCCGGCTAAAGACCACCAGCATCAGGACGAGATCGACGAGGAGGACGCCGATGGCCAGATTTCGCGGCAAAGGAGATTGCTGCGCGTCGTCTCCTGGGAGCAATGGCATCAAGAGAGCCATCGCTGCAGGAAGCAAAACGATGAGCGAGAGCCAGGGGAACGCTGCCTGGGACGCAGCCGTCAGCGGCAAATTGGCGTCCATGGCATTCGCAAGATTGAGATTGAACTTATCAGCCCCAGGGGCTGTGCTGAGTAATTTTACCCAGCGTCTTTGGGCTGCCAGTGGCTCCCAGCCGTCTGAAGGTTAAGCAGTGGAGCGCGACTAGCGACGCCCGCCGCTTCCCAAGCCTTCACCATGGCATGACTGACGGCAGGCCCTCTCTCTTCTGCGCACAGCGCCAGGATGCTCGGCCCCGCGCCGCTGATGGCACACCCCCAGGCTCCAGCCGCAAGCGCAGCTTCTTTCACTTCCTGCCCGCCTTTGATGAGCTTCCAGCGATAGGGCTCATGCAACCGATCATGCATTCCGTCTGAGATCAAATCGCCGTTTCCGGTCCTTAGGCCCTGCAGCAGCAGGGTGAGGGCGCCAAGGTTGACCACTGCATCCCCGATGGGGATCGATTTGGGCATGGCCCGTCTCGCTTCGCTGGTGCTGAGACGAATGGCGGGGATCGCAACGACTGCCTTGATGCTGTGCATCCATTCGCAACGCACCACGCGCCAGCGTTGAGATGCAGCCTTGGCTGTCATGCACAGTCCTCCCAGCAGCGAAGGCACAACGTTGTCGGGGTGTCCTTCGATATCAATGGCGAGCTCCAGTAGTTTTTCTCGACTGAGAGGTTCTCCAACCAAGGCATTGGCACCCACGAGTCCCGCCACGATGGCTGTGGCGCTGCTGCCTAGCCCCCTGGCTGGAGGAACGGCTAAACGCACGCGAGCCTCAATGGCGATGGGCTCCTGGCCGGCTGCTTGCCAGACCCGCTGAGCGGCTCGATACACGAGGTTGTCTGGCCCTCCCCGCAGATGAGACCCCTCCTGTCCCTCGATAATCAGTTCAAATCGCTCTCCATCGCCATCAATGCGACGCATGGTGAAACGGTTGTTGAGATCCAGAGCAGCGCCTAGACAGTCGAATCCTGGACCAATGTTGGCGGTGGTAGCGGGAACGTCCACCACCACTGTTTGGCCGATACGCGGCTGCGCCATCCCTGCGTTTCCACTCAGGTCAGTGTCCCACTCGACTCAGCCAGTTCTCGTGCTCTGCAGGCAGCACTAAACAGACCAGCTCCCGGATCGATGACAGCTCGCACCGTTAAACCTTCCAAAAACGGCTGAAACCGCCCTTTCTGGCGCAGGGCAGTTAAGAAAGGCATGGACTTCAAACCATCTTGGTTCTTTTCGGCTGTGCCCCCTCCGATCCAGAGCCCTCCTGTGCACAATTCTTGGAGCGCCAGGTCCCCGGCCGCTGCTCCGTAGGCACTGAGCCATAGCGTCATCGCCGCGTTCGCGATGCGGTCGCCGGCTTGGGCGTATTGGCATGTGGAAGCGGGGAGATCGTGATAGCCGGGTTGGTCTGGTGTGTTGTATCTCCATGCCTTGGCTTTCTCTTGAAGCGGGTGCGTTGCGTTCTCCGCCTGTTGGAGCATCCAGTTCATGACATGGCCCAAACCGGTTCCGCTGACAACTCTCTCCACGGAGATTCGCTCGAGGGAGAGATCGCGCTTGAGCCATTGCACAAGGGCCCATTCATCGTTGCAACGGGGAGCGAACTCTCTGTGGCCCCCCTCGCTGGGTAACGCAATCAAGCCTGTCTTGCTCGGAAGTCCCCGAGCCATCCCCAAGCCTGTTCCTGCTCCAAGAATGGCGACGGGACCTTGCTCGGCTTGGCTGCCTTCGGAATCCAATCCTGATCCTGCTTGAAGCGTGATCTGCTGACTGTCGCTGAAATGCGGCAGGCCATAGATCAGAACGGCGAAATCGTTGACGAGCTCAACGCGCTCCAAGCCTGCCGATTGTTGCAACGACTCTTGGCTGATCCTCCATCCCAAATTGGTGAGTTCAGCGGCTCGGTTTTTAACCGGACCTGCGACGGCAAAGCAACTGGTTTGAGGCGTGCCGTTGGTGTCTGGGCGCGTTTGCAGGAAGTGCTTGAGCATCGAGTCGAGAGACGTCCATTCCGCCGACACGTAACGCTGAACATGCTCTTGTTTCAGCTTGCCGTTTTGATCGCTGTAGATCGCTAAGAGCGTTTTGGTGCCACCGAGATCCCCGGCCAGGTACGTGGTTGCCTGCATTGGACCTGTCGGCGCATCTCAGCCCAAGGCTGATGGCTGTGCTCGAAATCGACAAGTCTTGATGCGTGTCTGGAACGCTCAGTCTCGAAAAAGGTCCAGAGGCAGCGGCCCCCAGGTCGGACCTGACTGTGAACCAACTTGTGCCAACTCGCTTTGATGTCCGCTGATCAAGAAGCCTTCTCCCAGTCCCGCCTCATCTCGGATGCGAATGAAACCGGTGGATTGGTTGGCTTTGAGAAAAACGCCACTGTCAATGCCCGTCTCGTCTTCGAGCCGCATGGCAGGCCATCCCATCGCCAGTTCGAGGTCGCGAAGACAACGCATGGCTTCCGTGGACGAGGAGGCCATGACGCCAACCGTGAACCAGGCGAAAGGCTGCATCGCAGCGATGAGTTCGCTTTTGAGATCCTTGCGCTCGCGCGCACTGAGCGCTGGGGCCGTGCGCAATCGAATGAGGTCGGCCAGAGCTGTGATGGCTGGATCGCTCATTCCCCGATCCTCCCACTGCCGGCAAAAGAGAGCGATGCCTGCCGTTCTTGGTTTGCCGATTGTGCTGTTGAGATCAAACGCTCCTTGGTGATCACACCCAGGTCACCATCGCGGCGGCTGCGCAGGCTGGCAGCGCCCTGTTCAGCTTCTTTGGCTCCAATCACAGCGAGCACTGGGATTTTCATCTGCTCACCCGTACGGATCAGCTTCCCGAGGCGGTCTCCACTGCGGTCAATGCTGGCGCGAATTCCAGCTGCTTTGAGCTGGGTTTGCAATTCTTCCGCGTAACCCAGAACTTCATCGGTGACGGGAAGCAGCCGGATCTGTTCTGGAGCGAGCCAAAACGGGAAATCTCCCGCATAGTTTTCTGTCATGATTCCGAAAAACCGTTCCAGTGACCCGAAGATGGCCCGGTGAATCATGATCGGGCGCTGTTTGCTGCCATCAGCAGCGATGTAGTCAAGGGCGAAACGCTCAGGCAGGTTGAAATCGAGCTGAATGGTGGAGCACTGCCACATCCGCCCAATCGCATCCTCGATTTTCAGGTCGATTTTGGGTCCGTAAAAGGCTCCGCCACCCTCATCGATTTTGTAGTCCCAGCCCTTGCGCTCAAGTGCTTCGATCAGGCCTTTGGTGGCGAGTTCCCAGACAGCGTCATCGCCTATTGCTTTGTCTGGTTTGGTGGAAAGGTTGATCTCGTAGTTGCTGAAATCGAATGTCGACAGAATTCTTTCTGTGAGATTGAGGATGCGCAAAATCTCATCACTGATCTGTTCTGGTAGGCAGAAAACGTGTGCATCGTCTTGCGTGAAGCCACGCACTCGCATGAGCCCATGCATCACCCCAGGTCGCTCATAGCGGTAAACAGTTCCGAGTTCCGCCCATCGGATTGGGAGTTCCCGGTAGCTGCGCAGTTTGCTGGCGTAGGTCAAAACGTGGAACGGACAGTTCATCGGTTTGAGCTGGTACTGCCTCTCATCCACCTCCATGGGGCCAAACATGCTTTCCGCATAGAAGTCGAGGTGACCTGAGGTCTTCCAGAGGCTGATGTCCGCGACGTGGGGCGTGTACAGCAGTTCGTAATCCCCTTCGAAATGCGCTTGCTTCCAGAAGTCTTCAATCAGCAGACGCATGCGTGCGCCCCGGGGATGCCAGAACACAAGTCCGGCTCCCGCTTCGTCTTCGATGGAGAACAGATCGAGATCTTTGCCGAGGCGGCGGTGATCCCGACGGAGTGCCTCTTCTTTGCGGCGTCTGTGCTCAGACAGTTGCTCGGCGGTTTCCCATGCAGTGCCGTAAATACGTTGGAGCTGAGCCTTGGTTTCGTCACCACGCCAGTAGGCACCGGCCACACTTTCGAGTTCAAAGGCTTTTGGATTCAGTTCGCTCGTGTTGGCCACATGCGGGCCAGCACAGAGATCCCACCACTGTTCCCCCAGGGTGTAAAGCGTGATTGGCTCGACCAGGCGCTCGAGAATTTCCAGTTTGTAGGGTTCGTTTTGGGCCTTGATGCGACGTTCTGCCTCATCGCGACTGACTTCAATGCGCTCTAACGGGAGCTTGCGGCCGATGATTTTTCCCATCTCCTTTTTGATCGCCTTGAGATCGGCTTCCGTGAAGGGTTCTGGATTGTCGAAGTCGTAATAAAAGCCTGTTTCAGTCCAGGGACCAATGGTCGCTTGGGCTTGGGGAAACAGCTTCTGAACCGCCATGGCCATCACGTGGCTCATCGAGTGGCGAATCTTCAGCAGGTTCTCGCTGTCGCTGGTCTTGGGCAGAACCACAGGCGCGGTAGGGGCTGGAGTGGTTGCTGCGACGCTGCTCACCGTTTCCTGTTCAGGGCCCGCCATCCTATGGGGGTGCGTTGAACAAGCAATGAATCAGGACGCGGATGCTCTGCTCGAATCCTTGTTGGACTCTTTGCTCAACGACTTCAACCACTGGTTCAAGCGTGGCCAGGAGCTTCTAACGTCATGCCCGGATTCCGTGATGACTCCGGATGAACGCGAAGCGATGGGGGTGCGCATTGATGAAGGGCTTCGGGCCATTACGGCCACCAGAGCCCTTGTGAATGCCACTCCGGCGGCGATGGCCATCTCGATGGAGTCGATGACGCCTTGGCATCAGCTCGTGATCGAGGTTTGGGGTCTCGCAGCCCTGGTTTCGGAGGCGAAGGCGAAGAACTCGCTCTAGGCGCCTTGACGAAGCTTCTGCAGATTTTTTGAATAGAAGCTTGCTAGCTCAGCGTGTGTTTTGACGGGTTGACCGTAGGCACTGCGTCCCGAATGGGTGGGAAAGGAAGCCCATTCAGGAGCGAGGCTATTCATGGCTTCAGCTGTTAAGCCTTTCTGGTCCACTTCGTTAAGGGCTCCTCGTCTCTTGACCAGATGAAGAGCCGCTTGGTCTTGGTGTTCTGGAGAAAAACTAGGCAGTTTCAAACGACCTGAAACCTCTTGCCAGGTGGTTGGCAAAAACTGATAGGCCCCTGCAGCGGCGCTGACGTAACGCTTCACGACCACCTTCTCTGGATGTTTGGAGAGATCCTCAAACTGGCCACCTCCATAGAGGGTTCGATAGCCAAGGTCTTTGCCGTCCTTCCAGGTCCCTTCCGCATAGCGAATGGTGTTGAGCAGGGCGCGTCGTTCCGGTGTAATCGAATAAGGAGTGGCTTTGTGATCCGTCTTGGCGTCCTGTTGAAGTGCTGATGCCACTTCTTCTGCTTGTTCAACCCTTTCGCTGGAGCGTTCAGCATGAAGGCTGTGTCCGAGACCCAGTAGCAACCCCACGCTGAGAACACCAACACCGCTCGCTTGGCGGACAGCAGGTAAGACGGCAAGAGGCAGCTTGTTGAAGGAGCTCAGCAAAAGGTGATGTTCCGTAATGGAACCGCCACCTTCGTCAGGATGGGAAGCCTTTGGCGAGGCACTTGGTACCGGTCTTGACGAATGAGTGCTGGTTGTGCATGAGCAGAAACACTTAATTAATCCCTGCTTGAGACTCGCGAGACACGCTGATTTTGCTAATTATTGCTGGCCTTTCTCGGGTTTGGCGTCAAGGCTTCTCAGTAAGCTTTAAACATTAGATAATCTTTTCAAAGGTCTCTTCAATCATTAAGTCGCCAGGAAGCCCATGGCTTTGCGTACGCGATCCACGGTGGCTGTGGCCACGCCTTCAGCCCGGTCACGGCCTTGTTTCAGCACGTTCTCCAGCTCGGCGCGATCATTCATCAGTTCGTTGTATCGGCTTTGGATCGGCTCAAGAGCACTCACGGCAGCCTCTGCCAGGAGGGGCTTGAACGTGCCCCAGCCCATCTCTGCACATTCAGCGGCAGCGGCTGTCCGGTCTTTGCCACTAAGCAGCGCGTAGAGGCCTAGGAGGTTGTCGGTTTCCGGTCGATCAGGGTTGCTGAACTCAAGACCCATTTGAGGGTCCGTTTTGGCACGTTTAATTTTTTTGGTGATCAGGGCAGGTGGATCAAGCAGGGTGATCCGACTGTTGTCGTTTGGATCGCTTTTGCTCATCTTGTTGCGGCCATCCGTGAGGCTCATCACCCTCGCCCCTTCGCGCATGATCAAGGGCTTGGGCACCTGCAGTAGCGGTTGATCCTCTGAGCCGAAGCGCGCGTTGATGCGTTGTTGGGCGATGTCGCGCGCCAATTCCAAATGTTGTTTCTGATCTTCGCCAACAGGCACAAGGTCTGCGTCATACAGAAGGATGTCGGCGGCCATCAGCACTGGGTAGTCAAGAAGGCCTACCGACACGTTGTCGCCTTGCTTCACGGCCTTTTCCTTGAACTGAATCATGCGCTCAAGCCAGTTGAGGGGCGTGACGCAGTTCAGAAGCCAGCACAGCTCGCTGTGAGCTTTGACATGGCTTTGGACAAAGACGGTGGATTGAGCAGGATCAAGACCGCAGGCCAGGTAGAGGGCTGCCGTGCTGAGGGTGTCCTCCGCTAAGCGATCCGGTTGGTGCGGAACGGTGACGGCATGCAGATCCACGACACAAAAGAATGTGTCGTTGTCGTGCTGCAAATCCACCCAATTGCGAATGGCGCCCAACCAGTTGCCCAAATGAAGAGCCCCTGTTGGTTGAACGCCGGAGAGAACCCTCGGCCGCCCCATCGATCAGGCTCCTGTCTCAGGGTTGTTGTCAGTCGCTTGTGTGTCAGCCGCATCACTCACGCTGGCGTCTGAAGTCGCGTCTTCTTCAGGAGCAGTCTCTGGTTCTGCTGCAGCTTCTGGCTCCGAAGCAGCTTCTGGCTCAGGTGCAGGCGGTTGGGGTTTTGCTGGTCGTGCAAAAGGATCAGGACGTGGGGTCCGATTCCTTTCCCCTCGATTGCCTTCTCCGCGTCCGTCATCGGATCGCCGTCCGCCGCCCTGGGCTTTCTGCTGAGCGACCAGCTCCGTGAGTTGTCCGTCCTCCAGCATTTGAGCAAGAGTGCGAACCGCAAACCCCAGCACAGCAACGGTTGAACGCAGATTGAAAGCCTCCTGTAGAGCTCTCACCGCACGCATTTCGTTGTCACTGAGTCGAATACGGAATCCGCCCCCTTCTCGGCTGCCGGAATTGCGGCCGCCACGGGAGCCCCCGCCGCCCTCACCTTGTCTGCCCTGTTGACGGGAATCGCGGTTGGAATCAGTCATGGCCCGAGGCCTGGAATCAGGCGCAAGTGTGACGCATCATCGAACTTCTAGAGGCCTCCTTTCTTGATCTCCTTGCTTATCCGTGGGTTCCACGAAAGGTGATCACTTGCTCGGCGTAGTCCCGAGGTTCGAGATGAATGGTGCAGCGAACGGGTCCGAAGTGGGATTCCAGGCGCTCTTCGACCCGTTCCGTGATTTGATGCGCCGCAATCAGGTCATCGACATCCACCACCATGTGCATGTCAATAAAAACCTGTTGTCCCAGGATTCCTCTGCTGGCGATGTCATGGCAATTCAGGACTCCAGGGACACCCAACGCCTGCTCGTTGATGGCTTCGGGTGCAATGGCTATGTGATCCACAAGCCAGGGGAGGTTGTCGCGTAAAACTTGCCAGCAGACACGGATCAGAAGCACGGCAAGCGGCATGGCGAGGGCGACGTCGAGCCAGCTGATCTTGAGCAGCCAGGCTCCTGTGAGTCCCACGAGCACAATCACAGTGGTCCAGATGTCACTCGTGGTGTGGTGGGCATCGGCTAAAAGCAATTGACTGTTTAATCGGTGTCCCTGATGTCGCTCGTAGCTTGCGAGCAGAAGGTTGAAGACGAGCACGAGCAGGAGCAGCAACAGCTCTGTTGCATTGATCCGCAGCTCGGGCAACCCCTCCGTGAGACGTTCGCCGGACGTGATCAGGATTTCGATCGCCGTGAAGAAGATGAAACCGGCCACTGCCAGAGCTCCAATTCCTTCGTATTTGTGATGGCCATAGGGATGATCACGATCCGGTTTCGGATCCGAGAGCCCGTTTGTGATCAGTCCGGTCAAGCTGGAAAGGGCATCGGTCGCGCTGTGCATCGCGTCTGCGATGACAGCGAGTGATCCGCTCGCTAGACCCACCACCATCTTGAGCAACGTCATGGTCACGTTGATGGTGAGGGCCACCATTAAGACCCGTTTGACCTCATGACGACGATCGCGGGCCATCGATGTCAGCTATAGACCCCCCAACCATATGAATTCCCAGCTCAGAGATCTCGCTGGAAGGGACGGAGTCGGGGCTGCCAGTTGTCATAGGTGCGCAAGTGCTGGTCCTGACTAGAAAGGTGAGCTAGGAAAGCTCAAGTAATGGATTTGCTGTGCTGATGCCGGTTCCATCAATCAGCACCATCAAGCTGATTCCATCCATCGCAGGGAAACTTGCTCTGGCTGGAGGGACCTTGGCCTTGGGTAGCTGGTTATTGAGCGACATCGTGCATCTTCCTGGAGGTGGCGCGGGATTTTTGGTGCTTGGTGCAGGCGCCTGGTGGCTGACCCGTCCTTCCAAACCTGCCTCTTTTTCAGAGCCTTCTTCCATCCCTGGCTGGATCCGTCGTTGTGAGTTGGTGCTCGCGCAGTTCAGTGAGCTTGAGTTGTCGCTGGGTCTTGATGGTCTGCGGTTACCACGAGAACAGGAGCTTGATGGCTTGAAAGCTCAGCAGGCTCCCCTGAGTGTGGGAGTGGTGATCAGTGAGGGAGCCACCCACCCGAGCACTCCAGAGCTCCAAGCTGCTTTGCAAGGGGCCAATCCACTTGACCTATGCATTGCCAAGCCCTTACCGGTGGTTGCCGACGCTTGGAGCTGGCCTCAGGAGCTTGAGCCGCTCGATGTGATTTTGTACGGACTTCCCCTGCCCCTCCGGGCAGCTGATCTTCTGCGCTTGGAACAGTTGCCCACCGATCGCCCGGCTTGGTTGCTTATCCAGGATTCTGTTCAGGACTCGCGCGAAGCACGACAGGAAGCCTTGTCCTGTCAGTTACCCAAGCCATGGTGCGATCGACTGTTGTTCTGGAGTGGAGAGTCCGCTGATTTACGGCGGGGCTTGTCCCCAGTTCGACGTCATTTCGCTCAGCCGGCTCGGAGCCGCGAGATCACCAAGCAACGGTTGTTGACCTCTCTTCATCGCCGTTGGCAAGCAGAGCTGGAGCAGTTGCGGCGTGCGCGATTCCGCTCCCTGCTTCAAAGGAGTCAATGGATTGTGGCTGGTGTTGTGATTGCCTCCCCTGTCCCGAGCGTTGATCTTCTTGGTGTGGCTGTGGTGAACGGCTTGATGGTGAAGGAAATGGCTCAAATTTGGGGCTGCTCTTGGAGCTCTGAGGTGTTGCAGGTCGTGGCGCGCCAATTGGGGACCGCCGCCCTTGGGCAAGGGGTTGTGGAGTGGAGTGGTCAAGCGCTGCTTGGCATGGCCAAATTGGACGGTGGTACCTGGTTGGCGGCGGGGCTGCTTCAAGGCCTCAGCGCTGCCTATCTCACAAGGGTTGTAGGGGTATCCATGGCTGATTGGATGGCTCTGAATGCCGGAGTTGCCCAGCCTGATCTGGAAGAGCTCAAACGTCAGGCCCCGTTGTTGGTGGCCAAGGCGGCTGAGCGGGAACGCTTGGATCTCCAGGGTTTCGCTGATCAGGCAAAGGAATGGCTGAAGACGCAGACAGTTGCCAGCGCATGACATAACTTCATGAACGGTTCATGAAGTTGTCATGAAAAATGTTGTCGAGATGATGAGATCCGTTTGGTTTGCTTGAACTGTGGAGGCCTTTTCATCATCTTGACTTTGATCATGGATCCTTTTTTGAGGATTGTTTGATCGATCCCGTTCTTATTCTTTTCTCATGGCAACTGCCGTTCGCAGCGGTCGCTTAAGCAGCTGGCAAAACTTTTGTCAGTGGGTCACAGACACCAACAACCGCATTTATGTCGGTTGGTTTGGTGTGCTGATGATCCCTTGTTTGCTTGCCGCTACCACTTGCTTCATCGTCGCTTTCATCGCCGCCCCTCCGGTTGATATCGACGGCATCCGCGAGCCTGTTGCAGGTTCTCTGATGTATGGCAACAACATCATTTCTGGTGCTGTTGTTCCTTCCAGCAACGCCATTGGCTTGCACTTCTATCCCATCTGGGATGCTGCCTCACTCGACGAGTGGCTCTACAACGGCGGCACCTACCAGCTGGTTGTTTTCCACTTCCTGATTGGCATCTCCGCCTATATGGGACGTCAGTGGGAACTTTCCTACCGCTTGGGCATGCGCCCTTGGATCTGTGTTGCCTACAGCGCTCCGCTGTCTGCAGCCATGGCAGTTTTCCTGGTCTACCCCTTCGGTCAGGGTTCGTTCTCTGATGGCATGCCCCTTGGCATCTCTGGAACCTTCAACTTCATGTTGGTCTTCCAGGCTGAGCACAACATCCTGATGCACCCCTTCCACATGCTTGGTGTGGCTGGTGTCTTCGGTGGTTCACTGTTCTCCGCCATGCACGGCTCACTGGTGACCTCTTCCTTGGTTCGTGAAACAACCGAGACCGAGTCCCAGAACTACGGCTACAAGTTCGGCCAAGAAGAAGAGACCTACAACATCGTTGCAGCTCACGGCTATTTCGGTCGCTTGATCTTCCAATACGCCTCCTTCAACAACAGCCGTAGCCTTCACTTCTTCTTGGGTGCTTGGCCTGTTGTCGGTATTTGGTTCACGTCCATGGGTGTTTCAACCATGGCCTTCAACCTGAACGGCTTCAACTTCAACCAGTCCATCCTTGATAGTCAGGGCCGCGTCCTGAACACCTGGGCCGACATGGTGAACCGTGCCGGTCTCGGCATGGAAGTGATGCACGAGCGCAACGCTCATAACTTCCCCCTCGACCTGGCAGCTGCTGAGTCCACACCTGTGGCTCTCCAAGCACCTGCAATCGGTTGATCTGGAATCCATCCAACGTTCAGATCACCTGAACGAGGAAGCCCCCTCTCACGAGGGGGCTTTTTTGTGCCTGGATTTTATGGCTGGTTTTTGTGGCTTGGAGGGAGAGCGCTGACAGCGGCAAGGAGATGCGTTTAAGACGCTTTTTTATGAGCCGTAGGACCAGTGCGTGCTTCGTCGATCCAAGCTTGGGAATGCTTTTGATCTCAACTGCATTGGTAGGGAGTCAGGGCTGATCGGCTCCGCTGTTTTCAAGCTGAATGTGGTTTCGCGAACGGTTTTCGTGGCTTGAAAGAGATCCAGGAGTGTGAGGCTCGGATCGGATTTGTGTTGTGCACCAAGCAACCGACGAGGTCCATTTCCCATGGCACCCAAACTGAGGACACGTTGTCCTTTGAGTTCGCCTGGATACCAGGCATGGTGATGCCCTGAGAGATAAAGGTCCACCCGTTGACGTTGCATCAAATCGGTGAGATGCATGGCGTCTTCGATGCACTCACCGGCACGATCTCGACCAACACTGACGGCGGTCAGTGGGAGATGTCCCATCACCAAACAGCAATCGTCTGGAGATCTGGACTCTGAGACCAGGGCTTGTTCAAGCCAGCGCTGTTGCCCTCGATCCACGCTGGCGGAAGAGGCATCCATCACGACTACGAACAAGCCAGGCCGCCTAACGCTGAACTGGAAGGGGTAATCCTTGGCGTCGATGAACTGCAGCCCAAGCAGGTTTTTTTGACGTTCCCAAAAGCTCGCTGCCTGGATGCGCTCTCTTGCAAAAACGTAGCGAGAGCCTGATCTTTGGCTGGATGCATCGTGATTGCCCATCGTTGGGATCACTCCAACCCCCTTCTGAAGGAGCGGATTGAGAATCGTGGATTGGTAGCTGCTCCACATCGCCTCAAGCTGGGAATCCGTCAGGCTGATCTTCTGGCCGGCGACCATGTCGCCGGCGCAAAGCACCAGATCTGGTTTCAGTTGAGACAGCAGATCAAGTCCTTGTCCAACGGTGGCGCTGTAGTGGGTCGACCCATAAGGACCATTGAGATCACTGATCAAGGCAAGGCGAAGATCCCCTCGCTCCGAGCTGACCACTGTTTCGGAACTTTTTTTGTGAGCTGCTGCCTGAACGCCATCAAGCAACCATCGACTCACGGCCGTGGTGGCTAGCAGCTTCAGAAATAAGCGCCGACTTGCTTGCATCTCCCTAACGCTATGAGCTCCCCAGCGATCAGGCCATTAATTAGCTGGGCTTATGGGGGTGATGACGAGCAGCAATACCAAGGGCAACACAAAGCAACACAACTCAATTAAATTTTGTTCACTGGATCAGTCCAGTATTTCTTCGCCTTAAGGACTTGTCCTTTCGGCATTCTTTTCCGTTCTCATGACTACCACCATCCAGCAGCGCTCCGGCGCTAACGGCTGGCAGCAGTTCTGTGAGTGGGTCACCTCCACCAACAATCGTCTTTATGTCGGTTGGTTCGGTGTTCTGATGATCCCCACCCTGCTTGCCGCTACCACTTGCTTCATCGTCGCTTTCATCGCCGCACCTCCGGTTGATATCGACGGCATCCGCGAGCCTGTTGCAGGTTCTCTGATGTATGGCAACAACATCATCTCTGGTGCTGTTGTTCCTTCCAGCAACGCCATCGGCTTGCACTTCTACCCCATCTGGGAAGCTGCTTCACTCGACGAGTGGCTCTACAACGGCGGTCCTTTCCAACTGGTTGTGTTCCACTTCCTGATCGGCATCTACGCCTACATGGGACGTGAGTGGGAACTTTCCTACCGCTTGGGCATGCGCCCTTGGATCTGTGTTGCCTACAGCGCACCTGTTGCTGCTGCATCTGCAGTCTTCCTGGTCTATCCCTTCGGTCAGGGTTCGTTCTCTGACGCCATGCCCCTGGGCATCTCTGGAACCTTCAACTACATGTTGGTCTTCCAGGCTGAGCACAACATCCTGATGCACCCCTTCCACATGCTTGGTGTGGCTGGTGTTTTCGGTGGTTCACTGTTCTCCGCCATGCACGGCTCACTGGTGACCTCTTCCTTGGTTCGTGAAACAACCGAGACCGAGTCCCAGAACTACGGCTACAAGTTCGGCCAAGAAGAAGAGACCTACAACATCGTTGCAGCTCACGGCTATTTCGGTCGCTTGATCTTCCAATACGCCTCCTTCAACAACAGCCGTAGCCTTCACTTCTTCCTTGCTGCCTGGCCTGTTGTCGGCATCTGGTTCACCGCCCTTGGCGTGTCAACCATGGCCTTCAACCTGAACGGCTTCAACTTCAACCAGTCCATCCTTGATGGTCAGGGCCGCGTCCTGAACACCTGGGCCGATGTTCTTAACAGAGCTGGACTTGGTATGGAAGTGATGCACGAGCGCAACGCTCATAACTTCCCCCTCGACCTGGCAGCTGCTGAGTCCACACCTGTGGCTCTCCAAGCACCTGCAATCGGTTGATCTGGAATCCATCCAACGTTCAGATCAACTGAACGAGGAAGCCCCCTCTCAAAGAGGGGGCTTTTTTGTGCCCGGATGTTGTGCCTGGCTTTGAAGGCGTTGTCTTTTGATCACTCATCACAACAATGCCTTTTCATCACAACGGCGTCGGCTCCAATTGAGGCAGCAAATGAGCCGTAATTGATTCATTTCATACATTGCGTGCATCGAAGCACCTAAGAACCGCGCATCCTGGTGGAAACAACCCTTATAGCCATGGGTTTTTTCACGGCACTCACCGATGCCATGAGCAGCCGCCAGTCGCTCCTGGTGACTGGCCTCGATCCGAATCCGGAAATGCTCCGCAGCTGGGCTGCCCATCGTGGCCTTGGCGGTAGCTCGTTGCTCAGTCAGGCGCGCTCATGGTGCAAGTCCGTGATTGAAGCCACGTCTGATCATGTCTGCGCCTACAAACCAAGCCTTGGTTTTTATCAGGCGATGGGTTCTGCAGGTGTGGAACTGTTGTTGGAGGTGCGTGAACTGCTCCCCCTCGATCTGCCCTTAATTATCGATATCAAGCACGGGGACCTCAACAGCTCCAGCGCGGTCGCCGCCTATCTATTTAAAACATTGCATGCGGACGCCGTCACGCTTAACCCCCTCGCGGGTCAGGACATCGCCGCTCCTTTTCTGTTGTATCCAGGCAAAGGGGTTTTGATTAATTGCCATAGCTCTAACCCCGCGGCCGTTGCCTTACAACATCATCCCAACGAGGACGATCCCTTCTATTTAACGGTGGTGCGCGAAAGTCAGCGCTGGGGAACGCCAGATCAACTCCTGCTCGAAGTTGGCACGAGCGATCCGGCGATCTTGGCTCAAGTGCGTCAAGCAGCGCCTGAACGGTTTGTCATGCTCCGTTCCCTCTGGGGTGAGGAAGGAAACCTGCATCGTCTGATGGCGAGCGGACTGAATTTGGCGGGTGATGGGTTGCTGTTGCCCCTCCCCCAAAACCTCCTGACCGAGAGCGATATCAATGAGCAAACCGCTGCGCTGAAAGAGCGGATCAACCGCATGCGCCAAGACCATCTCCTGCAGAAGCAATCAAACCTGGAGTTTGAATCCGAGCAGTGCAGAATTTGGCCGCATCCTGATCAGCCTGCGCTAGGTCTGGAAACCTCGAATGCCAGTTCGGAAGCTGAGCAGCTGATCGACCCTGAGTTGCGTGAGCTTGTGATCGATCTCTTCGATATTCGCTGCTTGTTATTTGGGGAGTTCAAGCAGGCCAGCGGTGCTGTCTTCAACTATTACGTGGATCTGCGTCAGATCATTTCTGATCCTGCGCTCTTTCATCGCGTGCTCGATTGCTACGCCCAGGTGCTACGCCCATTGCAGTTCGACCGCATTGCAGGCATTCCCTATGGATCTTTGCCCACCGCGACGGGCCTTTCTTTGCAACTGCATAAGCCTCTGATCTACCCCCGCAAAGAGGTGAAGGCCCATGGAACCAGGCGCATGGTGGAGGGCGAATTCAATGAGGGTGAGACCGTGGCCGTGGTCGACGACATCCTGATCACGGGTGGAAGCGTGCTGGAAGGAATTGGCAAGCTTGAGTCCTCTGGTTTGAAGGTGAGAGATGTGGTGGTGTTCCTTGACCATGGCGGCGTCCATGACACCCGTTCCAAGCAGCGCTTGGAGTCCAATGGATTACGGCTACAGGCTGTCCTCACCCTGGAAACCATCAGTGAAGTCCTGGAAACGGCAGGTCGGATCAGCTCCAAACAGGCGCGAGAGCTTCGTCATTCAGACCCGTGATCAGCTGAGCTGATCGGAGGGATCAGAAAGTCTCCGCGCCCATTCCGTGTCAGCTCCGCAAACTTCCGTTACATTGCCTTTGTCGGGTTAACCGACCTTCTTTATTCGCCACCGGGATTCGTCCCACAGGCTCTTTTCCGTTCTCATGACTACCACCATCCAGCAGCGCTCCGGCGCTAACGGCTGGCAGCAGTTCTGTGAGTGGGTCACCTCCACCAACAACCGTCTTTATGTCGGTTGGTTCGGTGTTCTGATGATCCCCACCCTGCTTGCCGCTACCACTTGCTTCATCGTCGCTTTCATCGCCGCACCTCCGGTTGATATCGACGGCATCCGCGAGCCTGTTGCAGGTTCTCTGATGTATGGCAACAACATCATCTCTGGTGCTGTTGTTCCTTCCAGCAACGCCATCGGCTTGCACTTCTACCCCATCTGGGAAGCTGCTTCACTCGACGAGTGGCTCTACAACGGCGGTCCTTTCCAACTGGTTGTGTTCCACTTCCTGATCGGCATCTACGCCTACATGGGTCGTGAGTGGGAACTTTCCTACCGCTTGGGCATGCGCCCTTGGATCTGTGTTGCCTACAGCGCACCTGTTGCTGCTGCATCTGCAGTCTTCCTGGTCTATCCCTTCGGTCAGGGTTCGTTCTCTGACGCCATGCCCCTGGGCATCTCTGGAACCTTCAACTACATGTTGGTCTTCCAGGCTGAGCACAACATCCTGATGCACCCCTTCCACATGCTTGGTGTGGCTGGTGTTTTCGGTGGTTCACTGTTCTCCGCCATGCACGGCTCACTGGTGACCTCTTCCTTGGTTCGTGAAACAACCGAGACCGAGTCCCAGAACTACGGCTACAAGTTTGGCCAAGAAGAAGAGACCTACAACATCGTTGCAGCTCACGGCTACTTCGGTCGCTTGATCTTCCAATACGCCTCCTTCAACAACAGCCGTAGCCTTCACTTCTTCCTTGCTGCCTGGCCTGTTGTCGGCATCTGGTTCACCGCCCTTGGCGTGTCAACCATGGCCTTCAACCTGAACGGCTTCAACTTCAACCAGTCCATCCTTGATGGTCAGGGCCGCGTCCTGAACACCTGGGCCGATGTTCTTAACAGAGCTGGACTTGGTATGGAAGTGATGCACGAGCGCAACGCTCATAACTTCCCCCTCGACCTGGCAGCTGCTGAGTCCACACCTGTGGCTCTCCAAGCACCTGCAATCGGTTGATCTGGAATCCATCCAACGTTCAGATCAACTGAACGAGGAAGCCCCCTCTCAAAGAGGGGGCTTTTTTGTGCCTTGGTTAGAGCCTCAAGGGACATCGCTCAATGCAAATCAAAGCGATCGAGCTCCATAACTTTGACCCAGGCCGCAACAAAATCCCTCACAAAGCGCTCCTGGCCATCGTTTTGGGCGTAGACCTCGGCAATGGCGCGCAGTTGACTATTGGATCCAAAGACCAAATCCACCCTGCTCGCTGTCCAGCGTGGTTCACCCGTGTTGCGATCACTGCCGATGTAGCTGTCGTTGCTGTTGTTGGTCGGCGTCCAAGCCGTGCTCATATCAAGCAGATTCGTAAAGAAATCCGTGCTGAGCACCCCAGTGCGTTGTGTCAACACACCTTGTTGGTTGCCGCCGGTGTTGGCACCAAGCACGCGCAGTCCTGCCACCAGTACTGTCATCTCAGGTGCACTGAGTGACAGAAGTTGGGCTTTGTCTAAGAGCAACTCCTCACCACGGATCGCCATATCCGCTCGTTTCCAATTTCTAAAGCCATCTGCAATGGGTTTGAGTGCGTTGAATGAGGCGCTGTCCGTTTGTTCTGCGCTTGCATCGCCTCGGCCGGGTTGAAATGGCACCGTGACAGGGTGCCCCCCATCGGCCGCTGCTTTTTCGATTGCGGTGCCTCCACCAAGCACAATTAGATCGGCGATGGAGACATGCTTTCCTTCATGAGAAGCTCGATGAAAAGAGTCCTGAATGCTCTCAAGCTGTGGGATCACACGCTTCAGTGTTTCCGGGTTGTTGACGTCCCAGCTGTTCTGCGGAGAGAGTCGGATGCGACCACCATTGGCGCCTCCGCGTCGATCTGAATTTCGGAAGGTGGAGGCTGAAGCCCAAGCGGTGGAGACCAAGTCTTGAACGCTGAGATTGGCC
Source organism: Synechococcus sp. ROS8604 (assembly GCF_014279655.1). Taxonomy (NCBI): domain Bacteria; kingdom Bacillati; phylum Cyanobacteriota; class Cyanophyceae; order Synechococcales; family Synechococcaceae; genus Synechococcus; species Synechococcus sp. ROS8604. Next base: position 1,880,352 of record NZ_CP047946.1, on the reverse strand, counting down.
TCAAGGATTTGTTGCTTCAGTGAAGCAATCTCAGTGGCGTTGATGAGTGGGTGATCTACTTCTGGGATGGGGTCTTGCCAGATCAGAATCTCGGTGGGTATATCGGGGCCTAGATACAACGCACGAGGCCCCAAATCTCGGTGGGTGAGTTTGAACCAAGCTCGTGAGAATGCCTTGGCAAAGGCTTCTTGATCTTGGTGGAATCGCCGCGCAATCGGCTCCATGATTGGATCGTTGCGCAGAGAGAGATCGGCTGTGGTCATAATCGGAGCTGAAAATGTCCCGGCGATATGGGCATCGGGAATCATGTGCTCTGGTTGCACGTCTTTCGCGACCCATTGCCATGCACCCGCTGGACTTTTCGTGAGTTCCCAGTCGTAGGTAAACATCATTTGGAAATAGCCCTGATCCCAACGCGTGGGATGAGGTTTCCAAGCCCCTTCAATTCCGCTGGTGATGGTGTGTTCTGCTTTACCAGTTTCGAAACGATTGCTCCAGCCCAGGCCTTGGGCTTCGAGTGCGGCTCTCTCTGGATCGACGCCCAGATGATCAGCGGTTGCTGCTCCATGGCATTTCCCGAACGTATGGCCACCAGCGACGAGCGCAACGGTTTCTTCTGGATTCATGCCCATCCGGGCAAAGGTTTCACGAACGTCTTTGCCTGATGCGATCGGATCTGGATTGCCATGGGGGCCTTCGGGGTTGACGTAGATCAACCCCATCTCCACCGCTGCGAGCGGCTGGTCGAGTGCCCCTGCTTCGTCATGACGTTCGTCAGCGAGCCACTGTGTTTCTTTGCCCCAGAACACGTCGTCTTCCGGTTCCCAAATGTCTGTGCGCCCCCCTCCAAACCCAAAGGTCTGGAACCCCATCGATTCCAGAGCGATGTTCCCCGTGAGAATGATCAAATCAGCCCAGGAGATGCTGTTGCCGTACTTGCGTTTGATGGGCCAGAGCAAACGTCGGGCTTTGTCCAGGTTGGTGTTGTCCGGCCAGCTGTTCAGTGGTGCAAAGCGTTGATTGCCATGGCCAGCACCGCCACGGCCATCGCCAATGCGGTAGGTGCCTGCGCTGTGCCAGGCCATGCGGATGAATAAGGCGCCGTAATGCCCCCAGTCGGCGGGCCACCACTCTTTGGAGTCCCTCATCAGGGTGTGGAGGTCAGCTTTAAGCGCTTTAAAATCTAGTTTTGAAAAGGCTGTGGCGTAATCGAAGTCCTCTCCGAGTGGATTGGCCGATGGATGGTGTTGATGCAGGATCCTGAGATCGATTTGATTCGGCCACCACTGTTGATTGCCAGTGTGTCCACCAGGAGTCGTGGCCCCTGTGTGGCCGCTGAAAGGGCACTTCAGATCAGACATGGCCAGTGGTTTTGCTTGGTTCCTGTCTTCTCGAGATTATGCATAGACAAGACTTCCGCCCACAGCGTTTGGGCGCAGTTCCTTTGGCGCTAGGCGTAGGGACCGAAGTGGGTTGCACAGGTCGCACCACATTGGGCCCCAAGCTTGATCGCTTCAGTGGTGGACCATCCTGCAGCGAGTCCGGCTGTCACGCCAGCGGCAAAGCTGTCGCCGCATCCATAGGTTTCTGCAAGAGGGCCCGGCAGAGGTTCGGCTTCAAATCGTCCTCCTGGGAAAAGGAGCCCCCCCTCTCTCCCTCCGTGGCAATCCGCAAGCATGGCGCTGGGGTGAGGGCACCCTCTTCGATGCACTCGCCTGGATCCAGATGGCTGCCGATCAAGGCATCGAGACTGACTCTCGCCTCTTGAAGAACCGGCAAGCGAAGGCGAGGGGTTGCCGTTAAAACCTTGGCGGTTCGTGCCAGCTTCAGGCCCTGCGCATCGGTTGCAGAGACGAACACGCCAGCGCAATCGGCGAGATGCTCCCAGGGCAGTGGATCAGCAGCGATCGGCGTCAGCCGCTCTCCAATCACCGTGATCGCCCGATCGCTGCTGCGATCGACCAAGCTGATGCCTCGGCGGGAGGGTTGGTCACGCCAGGCAATGATTGGGGTGACACCCAACTCGCGCAGGCGTGCTTCGCTTCGCACGCCGATTTCATCCTTGCCAAGGGCTGTAAAGAAGGCCACTCTTTGTCCCGTCAGCCTGGCCAATTGAACAGCGACAACAGCGCCAGCACCCGCTGGCTCCTCGAGAGAGCGATGGGCACGACTGATCTGTCCAGGCGAAGGGAGCTCATTGACGGCAAGAAAGGTGACCCATTCGAGGTGCCCTACAACAGCAAGCTTGAGATCAGCTGGCAGTGATCTCATTTAAGGAATCGGCAGGACCGATTGGGCTGCATCTCGGAGGCGCACATTGATTCGACCGCCTATCTGGGTGACGTCTACCGCTCCACCGACGGTCAGCTGATCTTCGTCGGATGTGCCTACGAGGACAGGGCCTTCATCCACACCTTGCACATTCACTGGGGCGGTGACCTCGTCAACAGACACTTGTCCTTGCACCTCAAGTGATCGATTTGAGTCAATCAGGACGGGTTTGGTGACGGAAACTTGGCCTTGAACGGGAAGGGCTTCAGGAGCCTCAATGGGAAGATTTTTCGAAGCTTCAATGGCGATCGAACCTTCACTTTTCACGCTCACTGGTTCTTTGAGCTCGTCAACCGTGACACCACCGACCAGGCGGACTGGAAACGGCTGTCCGAGGGGCAGTCCGATGGGGATGGGTTGGCGGAGAATCTGAGTCGCAGCAAGAGCGACGGACCATGCAGCAATCACAAAAGCGAGGGGCCATCGGCTCGCCATCGCTAGCGTGAACCAGCGCGGATCGTTGTTGTCTGGCATGCCAATCAATCTAAAAACCCATCTGGTTGTACCGGGTCTTTAAAAAAAAATTAGTGCTTGAAGTCCAGATTTTGAAAATGTCCTCGAGGTTCTACAGCTCGTAATCTTCTTCAAATTGATTGAGAAGACCTTTGTAGAGAACGAGAGTTCCTTCACTTTCCTCTGTGATGCCTTCGGCGTCGTACAGCTGGGCTAGATGGGTGCATGCGGCATGCACTTGCACAAAAGCTTCCGCGTATTCGTTTTGGATGTCTTCTTCGCGAATGTCTCGAATGAGGGCGGAAATAAACTCGACTTTCTTATGGGCCGCTTTGATTTCGGCTTCCATGTCTTTACTGAGTTTGCGCCGCTTCCGAGCCATTGGCCTGAACTGTCAGCTCCTGATCTTAGGGCCAGGGGCCGACAGAGATTGGCCCTAAGATCAGAAACAGAAAGGAAGCATCTGAACGCTGCAAGTCGCGTAGCCATCCACGAGAGGGCCGAGACCGATCTGATGGAGGATTCCCTGACCTGTGAGTCCTTCCGTGATCACTCCGATAACGAAACCGATCATGGCGGCACGACCATTGAAGAGCTCAACCTTCTTGAGTTGATCTTCGTGAATGGAACGAGCTGCTTTCCCTTGGAACCAGGTGTCGTTTGCAGGGGTGCGGTCCATGGTGATGCCTCAATTGAAACGAACTGTAACAGAGGTTTGACGCAGGTCCGTGAAAGGGCTATGGCCTTTTCCAAATAACCGGCTTTCGTCGCTTCGGATAGAGCTCGCGGCACATCGGGCAAACAGTGCCATCGCATCCACGCGCCGTGCAGTGTTCTCGCCCATAAAAAATGATTTGCAGGTGAAGCTTGTTCCAGTGTTCAGGGGGGAAGAGGGATTTCAAATCTTTTTCGGTGCGCTCCACGCTCTCTCCACTGCTGAGTCCCCAGCGCTGCGCCAAGCGATGAATGTGCGTGTCCACGGGGAAAGCCGGTACTCCGAAGGCTTGGGCCATCACCACGCTGGCGGTTTTGTGGCCGACTCCCGGTAGGGCCTCCAGTTCCTCAAAACTGCTGGGCACGGTCCCCCCGTGCACGGTGATCAAGAGCTGAGCGAGTTTGTGCACGTTGCGGGCCTTCGTTTTGGCGAGCCCGAGCTGGCGGATGTGTCCATAAATCTCTTCTTCGGTTAAGGCCGCCATGGCAGTGGGTGTGGGTCCAGCAGCAAACAGGGCTGGAGTCACTTCATTGACCTTTTTGTCAGTGCACTGTGCACTCAGGAGCACAGCGATCAACAGGCTGAAAGGGTCGCTGTGATCAAGAGGAATGGGTGGATTTGGATAGTGCTCATCCAGGCGGCAGAGCAGATGGGAAGCACGCTCTTTTCTGAGCAATGGTCATCGAGTTGCAGGACTGCCATCATGGCCGCACTGCTTTTGCGGCCATGACATCGGTTCGTCACGACGGTTCATCAGACGTCACGTCGGCCTATCAGCGTGCGATCGCTCGAGAACAAAACGCCGTGATCCCCACTCAGCGGATCGCAGCGGTTGAGCCCCGCGTGAGCCAAGCGATCGCTGAGTCCGAAGCTGATGGAGATTCCGATCTCTACCGCCATCACAGTCGGCAGCAAACGCTCGAGGGAGCCTGAAGGCTGGGATCGTTGCCTCCATGCTGCCTGCTCGAGACACGAGGGATTGGCTAGTCGGCAACCGGTTGAATCGCTTTTTTAAGGGTGTCCACGCCCTTCTGGATTGCCTCTTTGGGCGCTTCAATCATTCTTTTTTGCGTGTTTGACCAAATGGTGACGGCATAGACAAGCGCACCTCCAAGAATTAATGCCGCTAAAACCAAGCCAATGCCCGTGCCGTCGCCTCCTTGCTTGACCACAACAGGTTGCTGCTGATTGCCTTCAGACATAGGAGGACCTTGCTGTTTCTATCAAAATGATCACCCCAAGGTCTTAGCGAGGTGCAGGCTCAATGTCAGGTTGCATCAAGAAGCTTTGAAAGAAACTCCTTGGCTGAACGAATGGAATGAACGGTTGGCCTAGCGTCGAATTGAACAAGCATTTTCATAAGGAGCTGCCGTGAACACCGCCGTGAGGGGGATTCTCTACGTTTCGGTTTGGGTTGTTGTGTGGGGTGTCGCCTCATCACTCGTGGATTGGGTGTTGTTAAGCGGGGAGGTCTACGAGATGGGGTCTTTCGGTCAAGTGGCCACATTTATCGGCTACGGCGCCGCTTGTTCTGTTTTGGCAGTTCGTCTGTCTGGACGCTTTCTCAAATCCGCTGAGGATCAGGCTGACGGCTGATGGGGCTCGCGCGAAACAGCGCCTGCTGCCAAAAGGCCAGCGATGAATCCACTCGCGTGGCCAATCCAGCTCACGCCCGTGGGGGAGGCCCAAGGCAGCAATCCCGGGAGGGCACTTCCGTAAAAGGCAGCGGCAATCACGCTTAACGCAATGGCCAGCGGTCGTCGTTCGAGAAATCCGATGAGAAGGAGATAGCCAAGAAGTCCGTAGACGACTCCAGATAATCCGTGGCTGCCAACCGGCCAAAACATCCAGAGCGGAATTTCGAGAAGAATCACGGCAATCCAAACCGCTAGATAACCGCGCAGGCTTTTCAACAGCACCAGATAGCTGAGAGGCAAAAAAACGATGCTGTTGCCAATCAGGTGGCCAAGATCTCCATGGCTGAAGGGAGCGGTGAGCAGGGTCCACCAAGGCGTGCCAGGCCCCATCGCCAAATTCCAGCGTCCCCCCAGCAGGAGTTGGTCGATGCCTTCCTGTAGCCAAGACAGGCTTAACAGGATCAAGGGAAGAGCAATCACTGCACTCTGAATGTCACTCCCATCACCGCAGTGATGTCTTTGTCGATCGTGCTCGTGTCATAAGAGCCATAGCTCCCCATTTTGGTGGAGTTCGGAACGGTGATTTGGAAGGTTCCTGTGTCGGCATTGGTGATGGCTCCAATGCCGGAGCCAGCCTCACCTGCGATCGCAATCGCGCGTTCTCGAGCATCGGCGGTGGCTTTGGCCAACATATCGACGCGTTTTTCAGCCAGTTTTGTGTAGGTGTAGGCCGGTGGTTGAATCGCCAACGAGACACCATCGCCAATCAAGTTGCTGATGTTGTTGGATGCCTTTCGGATTAACGCCACATCTGAGCTGCCAACGTGAATGGACTGACGTGCCGTCCACTCTGTGTTGGTGAGCACGCCTGTCACACGGTTGCGAATGTCGTTGCGATCCGTTCTTAAAACAGTGAGTTGGGTGCTGCTTTCTGGAATGCCCGCATCTCGAAGGAAGGAAAGCGTGCGCTTCAAATCAGGTTGAAGATTTTGATAGGCCTGCTGTTGGCTAAGACCGCCACCACTCACCGTTACGGTCCAATCCGCATAGTCACTGCGCAGCCGTTCGGTGCTGGCACCGGTCACCGTCACGGTGTCTGTTGCGGTTCGAATTCCCTTGACAGCAACAGCTCCAGCCACAACAAGTCCGCCGCTGAGCACCAGCATTGGCAGCACCAAGGGAGGTGTTCGACGCCATAGCGGCAGCTGGTTCTGGCCTGAGGACGAAGGGTCTGGCACGGACTTTGGGCTTTCAACCATTTCAACCGATTTTTGGATTGGGACGTGTTTTTCGCAATCACAGCTGTGACTGGCTATGACCCGAGCTGAGATCCCTGATAGGTGATGGATGCCAAAAAGCGCTGAGGTGATCGTGATTGGCAGCGGGATCGGTGGCTTGTGCTGTGCTGGTCTCACCGCTCGGGCTGGAAAGGACGTTCTGGTTCTTGAAGCCCATCGCCAACCAGGCGGCGCTGCCCATGGCTTTGAACGTCAGGGTTATCACTTCGAATCTGGTCCCTCCCTCTGGAGTGGATTGTCACGTTGGCCAAGCAGCAACCCCCTCACTCAGATCCTGCGTGCTTTGGATCAGCCCTTGAATGTTGTGAGTTACAAGGACTGGGATGTTTTGTTCCCGGAAGGACATCTCCGCGTTGGGGTTGGAAGGGATGGGTTTGAACGCGTGGTGGAGAGACTGCGCGGACCGGAGGCTGTGGCTGAGTGGCAGCGCTTCACCGCCGTCTTGCAGCCGATTGCGGCTGCTGCAGATGCCCTGCCATTGCTGGCGTTACCCGCATCTGTGGATGGAATTGGTCCTCTTTTGAGGCGGAGTGGACGCCTTGTGCAACATTTGCCAGCCATCCGCCATCTCAGTGGTGCTTTTGGACCTCTCGTGGACCGTCATCTACAGGATCCATTTCTGCATCACTGGGTGGATTTGCTCTGTTTTTTGATCAGTGGCATGCCGATGGCTGATACCAATGCAGCAGCGATGGCCACTCTGTTTGGTGAGTGGTTTGACCCAGATTCGTGCCTCGACTTTCCGCAGGGAGGGAGTGCTGCTGTGGTTGATGCACTCGTGCGTGGCCTGGAGTCTCACGGCGGCAGTTTGCGGCTCGGAGCCAACGTGCGCCAGCTGCTACTCGATGGTGATCGTGTCATTGGCGTGGAGCTCAGCAATGGCGAGACGCTTCACTCTGATGTTGTGGTGAGCAATGCGGATGCTTGGGGGACGGCGTCTCTGCTACCCGAGATGGCTGCGAAGGCTTGGGGTCAGGAACGGCTTTCAACTCCTGGTTGTCACTCTTTTCTGCACCTGCACTTGGGATTTGATGCGAGCGGTCTGGAGGATCTGCCGATCCATACCGTTTGGGTTGGTGACTGGGAACGGGGAATTGAAGCTGAGCGCAATGCTGTGGTGGTGTCGATTCCATCGGTGCTCGATCCATCGATGGCGCCGGAGGGACATCACGTGCTGCATGCCTATACCCCGGCCAATGAACCTTGGTCAGAGTGGGCTGGTTTGCAGAGAGGAACAGCGGCCTATCAGGAGAAACGTGGACAACGCTGTCAGGTGTTTTGGGATGTGTTGGAACAACGCATTCCCGATCTCCGCAGTCGTTGCCAAGTTGTGATGGAGGGGACTCCCCTGACCCACCGTCATTACCTATCCACGCATCAAGGCAGTTATGGACCTGCGTTGTCAGCGGCGAAGGGTCTGTTCCCTGGGGTGACCACTCCCCTGCAGGGACTTTTTCAATGTGGTGCCAGTTGTTTCCCAGGAATTGGGATTCCACCCGTGGCTGCAAGTGGTGCGATGGCGGCCCACGCCATTACGGGACGCAAGGCTCAGAAGGAATTGCTTCGATCCCTCGAGCTGTAGGCGTTTCCATTCTTTGGTGTTGCTGAAGAGAGGTGGTTAGTCGATGCTTTTGCGCGCGACAACGGCAAAAAAGGGATCACCTTTTCCTCCTACCAGTCCCATCAAGCCACCGGCTTTTGTTTCCTCAGCAAAAACACGGATGTCGGTCCAGCCATTGGCTTGCAGCACCGTTCCGACATAGTCAAGGTGCTGCATGTCGTCGTTGTCGGTCCAAACCTGTGGCGCCTTCGTGAAAAACATCCGATTCGAGAACGCAACGATGGCTGTGCCATTGGGCCTGGTAATGCGAAGCATTTCCGCAGCAACATTTTCTGGTTGCGTCCAGTACTGCCAAGCAGCCACAGCTAGGCAGGCATCAACTGATCCATCCTTTAACGGGATGGTTGGGTTCAAGTTCATGTCTTGGACGTAGTGGCTGTCGAGCCTTGGGTTGGCGACGAGTTCTGCCTCATTCATACCGTGGCCAATCACGCGTTCGTAATGAATGTCCTCTGGCAAGTGACTCACCCATGACGAACCCAGATCAAGAACGACGGCCCCAGATGGAATGTGTTCTCGATAAAAACTGGTGAGACGTGCTCTGAAACCTTCGTCGAGGTGCTGGACGAAGCGTGGTTCAGAATAAAAGACCCGATCTGGCTCGCGGTCGAGCTTGAAACGCTGGTCTTCCGTTAAGACTTGGGTTGCCATTAACTCATTGTGGCGAAAGGAATGGCGTCGCTGCGAGTGCCGGTCATCGATACGAACATGTGAAGCGCACTGGGAACAAGCGATTGGCGAGAGGGATCGTCTTGATCCCTTATTCCGTCGGTGGAAGTTGTCTCCAACCGCTCGTCCAGACATCCTGATTTTTTAGCACCGTCCAGGCGATGCGTCGTCGAATACTTGCGTCGAGGACAGCTTCGAGTTCAACCCAGCGCTCCTGACCTTTTCCTCCCTGGAGAATCACCCGAAAGTGTCGATACCCGTCCTGAGGAAGCACGCTTGTCCAGGCTTTGGCTAGTTTCCAGGTCATCTTTTTGGAACAAATTCGAGGGTTGATTCGTTGGCGAATGTGAGAATACTTTAGGTGGGTTTAGTGCACCTTATGCCGAATAAAGGGGTTGCAATTTTTTTGTGAATTGTGGATCAAGGCCGTAGAAGACTTAATCGATTGAGGCGCCACGCGAAGTTGGCAGGATTGGAAAGAAACGGCATCGTTCGTTTGACATGGGGCTCATTATGCTTTCTTGTTTTGTGAATGAGTCCCAAATGGACCGATTGGGGATGTTTAGCCTGCCTCTTGATCAGATGTCATGGCCTACGCCTTAAAAGAATCCTTGCAGTCTTAGCAGTCGTTTGGCTTTGTCATTGGTTTCGATAGGTTTACAATGTGTTTGATAATGCCCAGTTGATGCAGGTCTTTGAGCTTTTTGGGAATGATTCGTCTTGATGTATGTCTTACTTTTGTTAGTCGATAATTGTGAGTTTTCGGATTCCTGTTGCTTGGACCCAGTCCGCAAGGGTTTCAAGGTCCTTGCGATTGGGAAGACAGAGACATCCACTTCCTGGGTTGCAATTGTGAATTCCAAGGCCGCTTCGATCTGTTTCGAATTGGGGCTCTAAGTTAAGCCAAAGATCTGTTCCCCACGGTTCTGGTTGGCCCAGCTCATACGTTCCAATCGGTAGGGGTGCTCCGTTGCCTGGACTCCAGAGACGGTCGGCTGTTTGCTTGCTGTTGTAACCGCTAACGGCTGGCCATTCAGCGAGCAGTTGTTCACCTTTAAACAATTCAAGCGTCCAAGAGCCACTTGGCGTGAATCCTTTTGGGTCGTTGCGCCTTGCCTTGAGTGAAAAGCTTTCTCCTTGTCTCACTTGAAGTAAAGCTGGAGAGGGGCCCTGTTGGCCTGGAGCTTGTGTCGGTGGTGTTTGGAATGCGACGGATTCGATTGTTTCTACGACTCGAATTTGTTTGGCTGATTGTCCAGCTTCACAGCTCAGCATCAGCAGGGGGACCGTGATGGCTAGAGCTTGAAGAGGACGAATCATGGTGAGTATTTGTACTTTTTAAGGATTGAACGGCTTGATTCGTCGCCTCAAGCTGGATGGTGAATCCTTTTCCCTTTCTTAGTGGGCAGACCAGAGTCTCTGGAATGGTTTTTTGGGGATGTTTGCTGCGCTGGCTGTCATCTCTTCATGATAGAAGTCTTTCCCTGAGCACTCGATTAGGAGACCGGCAGTTGCTGATCTGAAGGGCTCTATCGAGTCAGAATGGATGATTAGCCCATCCTGAGGGGCATGGGCAAGAGCGATGACGAGGCGTTTTGAAGCAGGTCGAGGTGGTGTATTTCGATCGACAGACCTTTTCGACTGACCTTTGCGATTCGCTGCCTTGCCTCCATGGGTTCAAGCGGTTTTTGTCTTTGTATCGGTACGAACGACGCCTGGGCTGACGGCTGGCTAGGTTTATGGAGTAGCAACCGCTACCTATTGCATCGTTCACCTCGGGTTTCCGAGGCGCAGACCGACCCAGGCCAAGGAACGGGGACCTGGGTTTTCTCGGAGAACATCATGACTACTCTTCTTTACAGAGGTCAGGCCTACGCAGCGCCTAAGACGTCTGACGTCAAAGCATGCATTGAACTGACTTATCGCCATGAGCACTACAACACGTGCCGTGAGCTTGTTAAGGCTGAGATGCAAGAGCATCCCACTTTGACCTATCGGGGAGTTTCTTACTCTAGATAAATTAGTTTTTATCAATTTTAGATTGTAAATTCAACCCCCTTCCGCCCCAGCAGCCAATGGTTGTTGGGGTTTTTGCATGCATCGATCTCAATGGATAATTATTTGTCCCAGATGCTTTTGCAATTGGCTTTTTTATATTGCTCCTTTGCATTTCTGTAGTTTTTAGTTTGTTCGGAGAGATCTTTGCTCGCTTGTTCGATTAGACCTTTGTCGTCTTTGCTCGAGATAATGTAGCGATTGATGCTTATTTTTGCCCCCAAATTATTCATGACACGAGTGAGAAGTTCACACTCTGTCATCGCTTGGCTCTGTGGTGGATGCAAGCTGGAGATTGTCAGCAAGGCAATGGCTGTTAGGGATTTCATTGGTTGATCAGTTTGTCTCCCGAATGATGCTGTTTTTATGACCATCCATCTTAGTTCTCGTTTACGGTTGATTCATGCATTCCTGAGTTCTGCCCGGAGAGTTGGATGAGTGACCGAACGATTGCGATTACTGGAGCTTCTGGAAAAACAGGCTTTCGTATCGCTGAAGAGTTGATGGTGCATGGAGATCGTCCGCGTTTGTTGGTGCGATCTTCGTCGGTGATTCCCGATACCCTCATGAACGCTGATCAAGTGCGGCTCAGCTTGCAGGATCCAATCGCTTTGGACTCAGCCTTAAAGGGCGTAGATGCCCTTGTGATTGCAACGGGTGCGAGGCCTTCGATTGATTTGTTAGGGCCGATGCGGGTTGATGCATGGGGTGTGCGTGCTCAGGTGGAAAGCTGTCTGAGAGTTGGGGTGCCCAGAGTGATTCTCGTGAGTTCTCTTTGTGCGGGGCGTTGGCGTCACCCCCTCAACCTGTTTGGTTTGATTCTTGTTTGGAAACGAATTGGGGAGCAGGCTTTGGAGAACAGCGGCTTGGATTGGACTGTGATCAGGCCAGGAGGTCTCAGTGAAAGAGAGGAAACCCTGGAGGAAGAGGGGGTGTATTGGTCAGGTCCCGATCAGCAGGAGAATGATTCCATCCCAAGGCGTCTGGTTGCTCGTTGTTGCTTAGAGGCCTTGAATACTCCTGCTTCGATCGGAAGGGTCCTTGAGGTAACAAGCAGTGTGTCTCGACCAGTGATTAGTTTGCCCGATGCATTATTGAGTATTGATTCCTAGAGACCAGGTCTTGCTGATGTGCGATAAATCCATCATCAGGGTTTGATCTCTGGTCGTTGCAATCAAGTTGAAAAGATGGGCCGCCACCCATCTTTTTTAATGGCTTTTGATTTCAGCGGTAACTATTTTATGTCCAGCGAACAGGGTCTTTGGAGAAATGGTGGAGACATGAATCTGTTTCATTCCCCAGTAAGTCCTGGCTGATCGTGAGGCAGATTGCATTGAGGGGGAGTGCAAATGTGCTTCCATCTCCATCAAATGGACCTTCAACGTAGGCGCCAATCCGTTCGGTCATTAAGAAGCCTAGGAACAGCACAACTCCTGCGATGTTGTCGACTAAAGATGCCCCATTTGTCTTCAAATTTAGCAGTAGTTGAAAACCGAAGACCCAGCTAAGCATGCGAACAAAGACGTCGTGACTAGCGGGCAATGGGGTGTTTCTAATCCTTTCCAGCCCGCCGATTGCATCGACTGTGGCATTGGCGATATTCATTAATTGTTCCCTGCCGCGAGTATTAATTTTCTTGCATTCGTAAAGGTTGCGAACGGCAGCTGCTCTGGCCTGCCCTAATTGTCTCTATGTTGTGGTTGGCTTCATCTCCAGATTTTCCAGGAGTTAGTCTTGAAAACGCCTCAAATCCTGATGATAAAAGTTTCTCAACTGAAAATTCAGTTGCCAAACCATGGCCACTTGATAACGCACTAAGTTGCGTCCGTGTGCACTGACTAATTGTTCCTCTGGTAGGAGGCTTGTCAGGATGTCTGACAAATTGCGGCTGTGGTTAATAATGGCGCCCCATAGTTGCCGAGCTTCCCACCAGCGGCCAATCGCCTGCGTATTTCGAAAACCAATAATGATGGAAACCGTGATTCCCATAATTGAAACGACGCTGCCACTTTGTTGCCAATTTGTAGGCACTGTGTCACTTAGTATCAGAGCTCCAATAATCGCTAATAACAACAGGTCGTAGCGCATACGCCACAGCAATAACAGCAAAATAACGAAATAGTCCCGTCGCGCTGTACGCGGTGGATCTCCGTAGCGCCCAAACTTGATTGACATAGCGTTCCCTATGAATCGCTTCGTCATAATCCCGCGGCCCTTGGCGCTTCAAACGAATGATCTTTTTTGGTGATTCTCAGCAATCAGACGTTGATCTTGCTGTGATTGGAGCCGGTCTTGCCGGCACTGGGTTTGCTGCCTCGGTTCGCCAACGCGGTTTTGAGGGCACAATTCTGCTGTTTGAGGCTGGTCGGGGTCCAGGTGGTCGGGTGGCGACGCGACGCCGACGTGATGATTTGCAATGGCGGCTTGACCATGGAGCCCCTTGTTTCAGCTTTAGCCAAGCGCCGCAGGGGCCTCTTGCTGACCTATGGAATCCCCTTCTGGAGCAGGGGATTGTCCAGCCCGATTGTGGGCTTGTTGTTGGGTTGAACGAGACGGGTTGTCTTGTTGATCCACCGGATCATCCCCTTCTCCAGGGCCCACGCTTTCGAGGTGTTCCAACGATGGCCTCCGTGCCAGAGGCTTTGCTGAAGCTCGCAGGTGCGAACACGCGAGGGGTGTTCGGAGAACGAATCAGCAGCCTGCGCAGAGAGAACGGTTGGTGGTGTTTTTCAGGTCATCTGCGGGCGCGCTCTTTAGTGGTCACGGGCAATCTTTTGGCCCATCCCCGTTCCCTGGCGATGTTGGGTTGGCACGATGTCCCGTTGCGCTCAGCTGTTCCGTTGAATCTGGATCTCGCCTTGGATGCTGCACTGGAGCGAATTCGTGAGATGCATGCATCGGTGCGCTGGAATTTAATGCTCGACTTCCCTTGCTTCCCTGAAGAACTTCCTAGGCAAATTTGGTTGACATCTAATGCCCAAGAAAAATTTGGGATTGAACGGATTGTTCTCCATCGTCAGCAGGGCCGACGGCTGGGCTTAGTCGTGCACGGTTTAGACGACGGATCTCCCATCACGCCAGCCAGTCAGCCACGTTTGTTGCTGGAGCAGGAATCACGCCAACGGAAGGCTCTCGCTGAGCTATTGCTGCCCTGGCCCGAGTTGGCTCAGGCTCTCCCTGTGGCCCGTTCTTTGGGGGTCATGCGCTGGGGAGCGTCTCAGCCCTTGGATGCTCCCCTGCCACCGTCCCTTCAATGGTGTCAACCCAGCGCTGTTGGTTTTTGTGGCGATTGGATCGCAGGCCCAGGTTTTGGGATGGCTGAAGGGGCTCTTCAAAGTGCGGTTGATCTGGCTGCTCAATGGATCTGAGTGAAGACGGATGGGACTGAGGGTGAGCCGCCGAAGAATTAATAACAACAGTTTCAGAACCGATCACTAGAGCTGGTGATCGGTTCGTTCATGCGTCAAAACAGTCCAAAGAGCATCACGCATGCGCTCGAATTATCGCCCTGTTCAGCTCCATGCCAGCGTGCATGATGACGAGCCTTGTAGGTGTTTAAGTTGCACTGACCTGCTCGGTCGTTTGACATTGAACGCCACACGATCTCAATCACTGTTGCTTCATCAACGCAGTCTCCAAGCTTCGAAGACGTTGTTCGTTGACCCCAAGATCTGATTCTCCCAGTCTTGATACGGAGCGTGCCTGGAGAAGAGATCGCTCCGTATCGGCATAGAGCTCCAGATCGTCAACGAAGCCGAAGATCTCACTGCTGGCCGTTGCATGCAGGTAGTCCGTTCGCTGTTCAACGATTTCTGATCGTGGGGTTTGTTGGATGACGTCGGCGAGTTCGTTCAGGCTTGCGATCGGATCGTTACGCTCCCAATCGCTTCGAGCGCAGTGGGAGGGAGATTCGCAGGGACTGAGTTGACCTTGATGGATGCCGAGATTGGTGGGCATGGGCCCAACGAAATGAAAGAGAGCCAGAAGAACGGAAAAAATGGTCAAGACCATAGGAAAGCTTCCTCAGCGTTGATCATGGTGTGTAGGAGCCGATGCTCCCGCACTGAACAGTCAATCTGCTCGGTACCAGGTGAATCCTCACGGTAGGGATCCTGATCCGACGATCATGGCGTCAGTCGTGAAGCGTCCATGCACCCCAGCTGGAGTGAACAGTGGTGGCCAGTGGCCTATCTGCACGATCTTGACCCAACCCGTCCCCAGCGATTCACCCTTCTCGAGCAAGATTTGGTGTTGTGGTGGGATGCTCCGGGTGAAAGCTGGAGGGCCTTTAAAGATGTGTGCCCTCATCGTTTAGTTCCTCTCAGTGAAGGGAGGATCAATAGCGCCGGTCAATTGGAATGCCCTTATCACGGTTGGAGTTTTGACGGGCAGGGCAGCTGTCGGGCCATCCCTCAATTGGGGGCAGGAGCTCGCTCGGAATCCCAGCGAACGGCCTGTGGGAGCTTGCCCACTGCTATAGGTCAGGGATTGTTGTTTGTGTGGAGTGGGACCCCTTCAGCCGCTGACCCTGCAGCGCTTCCCTTGGTGCCTGTACTCCAGGAGCAGGGAGATGGCTGGGCGGATGGCTGGATTGTGCAGGACACCTTCCGAGATCTGCCGATGGATGCGCTCACCCTCCTTGAGAACGTCCTGGATGTGAGTCATGTCCCTTTTACCCATCACCGCACCGTGGGGAAAAGGGAGAATGCATCTTCCGTTGAGGCGGTGATCACCCGCGAGGACTCCCAAGGGTTTGAAGCGTTTTGGCAGGAAGGCCCTCGCAAGGGAAAGCTCGGTTCACAGAACACGCACTTTCGTGCTCCCCAGCTGATGTGGCATGACCTCACGGCGAAGGGTTTCGCGCGCATTTTGACGGTGGTTTACGCCGTACCGATCAGCCGGGGAAAATGTCGATTGTTTGCTCGGTTCCCCTTTCAGTTCAAGGCTGCTCTTCCCCGAGTCTTGGTGGGCTTGCGGCCCCGCTGGTTGCAGCACATTGGCAACCACAAGGTGTTGGAAGACGATCAGGTGTTTCTGCATTGGCAAGAAAGGGTCCTTGAAACAGCAGGTGGTAGTGCTGCTGCTGAACAAGCCTTTGTCCTCAAGACGTCTGCCGATGTGTATGTCAAGGCGCTGCATCGCTGGGTTAACGGCCAAGGAGGCGGCCCCTTCGCAGGCCGACCACTTCCACCGCGACAGGATGTGGAGGCCTTGATGGACCGATATCACAGTCATACCAAGCACTGTGCAAGTTGTTCGGTTGCTTTGCGGCGTATTCGCTCGCTACGGCCTTGGCTATGGGGTTCGCTGTGGTTGTCTGCGGTGTTGATTGGAGCGGGTCAGTTGAGTTGGCTGCTTTGGATGGGTGTAGGTCTCGCGGCCCTCAGCGGTCTTCTGCTCCGACAAACGTCGCGTTGGCAGCGTGGATTGCGAATCGGGGATGGTCAGCCGCCCCGAAATCAGCGAATCTGAACGGGTCTGCTGGATTTGTATGAAGATCAGCTTCACATCGCCTTGTCCTGAGAGCACGATCGTGGCGCTTGGGTTACGTGATTGGCCGATTTGGGGCTGCGACATCAGCACATTCCCCTGGACCTATGACCAACGTGAAACCTGTTTGTTGTTAGAGGGGGATGTGACGGTGACGCCGGATGGTGGCGAGCCCGTCCGCTTTGGGGCGGGAGACCTCGTGGTGTTTCCAAGGGGGCTGAGCTGCACTTGGGAGGTTCACCAACCTGTCCGCAAGCATTATCAATTTGGCTAGGCGCTTCGAAAGAGAGATTCCGAAGCCAGCTTTGTTTGTTGTGGGAAGACACTCAGATGTCTGAATCTGCACTCCACTGAGGGGCGCAGGGTCTCCAGCCAACCCGGACGAGTTCTCGCCAAAGTTGATCAGCCGTTTGCTGGCTCAAATGGACACGTGTCTTCAAAAGGGGAGGTTCACCTGAAAGAGGTCGCCCTGAATCCACGAAGACGTGTGGATCATGGCCCCAACTTTTTTCGTCGGGGTGGAAGCGTTTCGTGTCAGTGGAGTTTGGGTCCTGGATCCAGGCCTGGCGTGGCATGTCTTTCGAGGGCTGATGACAGAGTCATGCATCCACGCTTCAGCCTGGAAGGGGGCGTAGGGCGAACTCGGAGCCAAGATTCTGTCGCTGGTACAGGTGTTCTAGTTGAGTTGTGTGTGGGCGTCAACGCCTTGATGGGCATTTCGGTCTGGGACGCGGGGAGTGCAACGGCATCTCTCCAAAAGGTCAAGCGAGTTCTGCTTGAGCCCGGTCCGGAAGAACTGGTTTTAGAAGTCCCTCACTGCGGTCTTTGCCACAGCGACCTGTCGGTCATCGACAACAGCTGGGGCATTAGCCATTACCCGCTCGTTCCCGGCCATGAAGTTGTGGGCAGGGTCGTGTCTGTTGGACCGGGCGTGGACTCAGCCGTGATCGGGCAGATCCCTGGTTTGGGCTGGATCAGTGGCAGTTGTTTTCGCTGTAATCAATGTTTGGAGTGAACTAGCAATCTTTGTTGGTCGCCAGGGCGGCTTTGCCAGCTACGTCAAAGCCCACCAGGATTGGACCGTCGTTCTCCCCGAAGGGTTGGATCCTGCGGTGGCAGGTCCGTTGTTTTGCGCTAGATCACAATTTTCGCATCGCTTGTGGATGAGCAGGTCTCGCCGATGGCCCATGTGGCGGTTGTGGGGATCGGTGGTCTCGGCCATCTGGTGCTGCAGTTCGCTAGAGCCTGGGGCTGTGAGGTCACCGCGCTCACCACCGACGGCACGAAGGCGGATGAGGCCAGGGGGTTTGGGGCCCACAATGTGATGCTTTTGGAAGAGCTCCCCGCATTGCTTGGACGCTTCGATCTCGTCTTTAACACCGTGAATCAAGCGCTCGACTGGTCTGCCGTGATGGGATCTCTCGCCCCACGGGGCCGCTTGCATCAGCTTGGAGCCGTCTTGCAGCCCATCCAAGTGGGTGCTTTCGATTTGATCTCCTTCCGCCGGTCGATCACGGGTAGTCCCACGTGTTCACCAGGGAGTCTTCGGAAAAATGATGGAGTTCTGCGTGAGGCACGACATCAAACCCCAGGTGGAGCATCTGCCCTTGGATCAAGTCAATGAAGCGATTGAGCGCTTGCGTCGTGGCGATGTGCGCTACCGCTTCGTGCTTGATCAGGTGTCCTAATCGATTCAGGGCTGATCCATTCGGTCGTCGTCAGTGCGGCCAACGTGCATGACATCACCCCGGCAGCTGAGCTGCTGCATGGTGATAAGGAGATCGTTTACGGCGATCCAGGCGACTAAAGCATTGCCAAACGGCCTGAGATGGCCCGCAAGACAACGGAATTTAGGGTGGGTGCCATGCGGCTCGGCAAACGCAGGGCCCTACGGGATACATCCGAGGAAAGACGGCAGCATCCGATAGAAACGGACAAGGTTCATATCTGATCCAAAGGTGAGAACCCATTCCGAGTGATTTAGACGAAGTCGGCCTGAGGCCATAGCAGCAGTTCGGCTTTCAGAAGACCAGGCTGCGTGGCTTGTCCTTACCGAGGCCGCAGGCCGAGCGTGTTGGAGCCACTAGAACCTCTGCAAGATCCACGTCTTGGCAGCGCTGTCGAACCTGTTTCAAGCGCGTCTCCAGTTGCTCATGTCAGTCTGACAAGGGGCTTGGTGTGCCTAAACGGCACGATTCAACCTCAAAAAAGATCTCAAGAACGCTGAGGATGGGGCCAAAATTCACCAGAAGGAGCCCTTACAGACCAATCATGGTGAAAGCAGAGTGGCTGCATCCCGCGAACAACTCAAGACCCGTTTGCGCAAAGACTCCCTAAGGGATGGGTGGGCCACCGCTTGGCTGTCTGGTAGGTGTGGCGAAATCAATCATTCCGTACAACCGGAAGAGAGGCGTTCAGTTGTTAGTTTCTCTCGTTTGGCCTGCCAAGTCGCCGCTTCGACAGCCCATGTTTTTTTGAACTCTTCGCTATTACGGGCACTGAGTTTGCAATTTAAATATTCAAATCGCCTGGAGCCTGCCGCTCCTCCTATCCAGGATTGGCTTTGAGATCCGCATTTCTTTCTGACATGCTGCTTTCTAGCTTTTTTGAGGGACTCTTGCTCTGCCGCATTGATCCTGTTGAGGCTGGCTGAAAAGATCTCGCAATTGGCATGAACAGAGCTGGGTATTGCTAGTGCAAGCAACAGCAGCGGAAAGGACAGATGTTGGGTTTTCATGCCGAATGCTGCATTCATGAAGAGGTCATCATCGCTCCGCGGCACTCGAATCGCAGTCCCCAATGGCTGCTCGCTAAGGCTTGTGATCGTGCGTGGGGGCTGGAGAGGCCAGCGTCTTTTGATGTGCTCCCCAAGACAAACCCTTGTGACTTCCTGCATGGTCCGATCAAATTAAAATGGAGACCTTTCGTTGATCGTCACCTCTGAAAATGGTTGATCCCAGCCAGTACCTTGTGACTGATGGTCACATTTACAAACGTATTGACATCCCCAACGCATCCTCCAAGCAGTGGAGATTAGAAGAATTAGACATTGAAGAAGCCATCCGGTCGATGATCTCGGATTTTGGTGGTCGCAGTGATGAGACCTAATGTCGTTCCCTTGATGGGTGCTGATGCGGCAGGGGTGAAGGGATTGGAAAAAGCAAAGTCAGCTGAAATGAAGCGATAGTTCTGTGAACTATTCGATGGATGAACTTAGGGAGATCAGACGCTGATTGGTCGATCTCCACTCGATTGCACTGGAATCAATTTCCTTGGAATTCTCTTAGAATTGCGCTGGATTCTATTGGTGTGGAATCGGATTTTGTTGGGTTGTTGTTGATGTTGCAACAATGAATGGAAGGGATTTTGCTAAGGGCTTTCTCTCCCTTTACCCCGCGCATGAAATTTTAAAATCTGAAGTTAAGCCTAGATTTTGATTAGGGTCTAGATCCTCAGTTGCGAACTGCTCTGTTAAGGCTCAATCCCACATGAAAGCACCAGAAGCTTTACTCGCCTACCTCCAGCAGATCCCTGGTATGGAATCAGGCGCCAAGCGTTTGGTGCTGCTGTTCACTCAGCTTGGTGATTTCGACTCGATGGAATATGCCCAAGCCCTGGTGCCTGCGCTCTCTCGTTTGGAGCAGGGAGGTATCAAGACCTTGGCCATCGCAATCGGTGATCAAGCAGGTGCTGATCGTTTCTGCGTTTTCACTGGATTCCCAAGGTCTCAGCTTCGGGTGGTTCCTGATGCGGAGCTGCATCGCAGTGTTGGTCTCTCACCCGGTCTTCAGGCTGCTGGCGGCCCTTGGCCATCTCTGTTGTTGATGTGTGCGGGGATTGGCTCTCCGGGCACGCTTGCTGAAGTTCTAAGGGGATACACAGGGGATCGCAGCGCACCCGCCCGCTTTGATGATTCTTCCCTGTTTCGCCTGGCTGGGGGAAGCGGATTCCAGCGTCCGTTCGAGCTGGCCACGGTTCGTCTTCGCAATATGAACGAAGTGCTGACGAAGTGGAGTACCTACGTACCCAATAACGCCCACATCACGCAGCGAGGCGGCACCTTTCTGTTGGACGAGGATGATTCCGTTCTTTATGTCCACCGAGACCAGGGCATTTTGGGCTTCTCGGAAACCATGAACCATCCGCTCGCTTTTCTTGACCCTTGGTTGAAAAGCGAGCACTGAAATGGAAGCAGCTCAGTCGCTTCCTCCTTGGAGATCCCTGTTGTCTGCGGCGCGCAAGCGGGAAGGCCGCTCACCGGGTGGTCGCTGGGTGCAGCTTGCCACTCTTGCTATGGATGGCTGCCCGCGGGTACGAACGCTTGTTTTTCGCGATTGGAGTGCGTCGGCGACGCTGGATCTGCTCACGGATGCCCGCAGCGACAAGACCCTCGAAATTCAAAGAACGCCTGAGGTGGAGTTGTGCTGGCTGTTTCGTAAGGCCCGCGAGCAGTTTCGCCTTCGTGGTACGGCAAGACTGATCGCTCCCGGAGAGGCTCCTGTGGTACTGGATCAGTCTTGGAGGCAGCTCTCACCCTCTGGGCGATCGGTCTGGGCCTGGCCTCCTCCCGGTGATCCTTTCGATGTTCAAGGGCCATGGCCTCAGGAGGTGTCAGATGACTCAGCGATGCCAGAGCATTTGCGCCTGCTGCGGATTTCGTTGCATCAGGTTGAGCAGCTCGATCTCAAGCCACACCCCCACCTGCGACGCGTGTGGACATCGGCCACCGATTGGCAAGAACAAAGGATCAATCCTTGAGGGTCCAGAGCGCGAGTCCGCCACCCCGTCCACGAGCTGCCATCCACCCTTCAGGGTTGCGTTCGATCAGAGCGAAAAATGGCGTGCGTCTTTGGTCTGGAGTGGGTAGTGTTTTTTTGAGCAAGACAAGGGCACCCATTCGCAGGGTGAGGGAGTTGAAATGAAAGCTCAGCAGCGGGCGTTTCCCTATCAACGACCCTAGACCTTGAAATTTGAGTTCAATAGGTCCCAAGTTGACGGCATTAGAGAGACGCAACTCTTTGCCGTCGTTCTTTAAACCTGTTTCGATCTCCAGGCGAGCACCCAGGCTTCGCAGCATCCAGCTGCTGAATGGATTTGATGTTTGTGCTCCCTTGGCCCAAACCGTTTGCAGATGCCAACAGCCCAGGAGATCAGCGCCTTCGAGGCCAGTGCCTTTCAGGCGGACAGCCCTCTCCTTCGCGCTGAGAATGGCGAAATTCATGAAAGCAAGCTGGGGCAAGACAATCGTCGCATTGGAAATAAAAAGAATCTAAAGATGCATCTGGTTTTGTGTTGAGCTAGACAATTTTTATTGGATTTCCAGGGGATGTTCCTGCATCAGCTGATGGAATTCTTCGATGGGTGAGTGTTGTTATCGGAACGATTCATCAAAAATGGTAATCCTCAAATGTATTGGCGAGAATCAATTTTTTTGTGAAAAAGTTTTGATGCCGTCTGAGGTTTACTTTTTTGAGGCCCCAGATGAGGCTCGCCTTGAAATCTGGTTGCTGAATGGCGGCGAGCCAATGCTGCACATCACAGCCGAGGCTCGGGATTATGCCTTGCTCAGCCACCGCAGGCTGGTTGATCCTTGATCATGAATCAATCTGAACATGGGCTATGGCCGACCTGCTCGCTGACGCTGTCGCTCTGAACTGGGAGCAGTTGGAAGCTTTGGCTCCCGCCCCTGCGGAGCGATGTGAAGGCCCTGCGAATGCCCAATCCACATTGCGCTTGTTTGGACAGCCGGAGTCAGATGTGCGGGTCACGTTGTTTCGTGATCATCACGCTTGGTGCCCCTATTGCCAGAAAGTATGGCTATGGCTTGAGTTTCGTCGAGTTCCCTATCGGATTCGTAAGGTCACCATGCGCTGCTACGGGGCAAAAGAGCCCTGGTTTACCGCCAAGGTGCCTTCAGGCATGCTTCCGGCCCTTGAGTTGGATGGACAACTCATCACAGAAAGTGATCGCATCCTGGAAGCGTTGGAGCATGCCTTTGGCTCCTTTGGCGCAGGGATGCACGACAAACGTGTGCGCCGGTTGCGCGAGCTTGAACGCCTTTTGTTTCGCGCTTGGTGTCTTTGGCTCTGCACACCGAGGCTGAACAATCGGCAGGAGGATCAAGCGCGTGAACAGTTTCAGGCGGTGGCCCGTCAAATGGAGGCTGCACTAGCAGAAGGCGGTGGCCAATGGCTTGATCCTGATCATCCGGGTGGAGCTCATCCAGGAACGGCAGATCTGGTGTTCGTTCCTTACGTCGAGCGGATGAATGCCTCCTTGGCTTACTTCAAGGGCTTTGCCTTACGTGACGAGCATCCAGGAATCGATCGATGGTTCAACGCACTGGAGCAGCTTGCGACGTATCGCGGTACCCAGAGTGATGTTCATACCCATGCCCACGACTTACCTCCACAAATGGGTGGTTGTTGGAGCAATGGACGTCCAGAACAGCAAGCGATGGCGCGGGCGGTGGATCAAGGTGCTGGTCTTGCTGCACTCGAAACCAGCTGGAATGATCAGATAGGCGACGACGATGTGCGGGCTTCAGACAGGGCACTGGAGAGAGTGTTGCGCCATCGTGCAGCGCTGATAGCAAGGAACCCCCTCGGTGCTGCCTTTGATCAGCCCCTGCGGGCTGCACTGACCCATTTGATCGCCGGCAAGCTTTGCCAGCCAAATGCTGATACTGCAATCGGGCTGCGCTATTTGAGAGATCGCATTTCGGTGCCGAGAGATATGCCTTTGCAGAGTGCTCGCTTGTTCAGGAAGGCCCTTGAAGCAACTGCCGCTCTGGATGGCGAGGCGCAGCCAGCCCCGCCACCTTTTGAGCATCGTTTCGATCAAGACCCCAGGCCATTTTTGAATCCGTGAGGACTTGCTTGGCCTTTGGTGATCGCGATCCGGCAGGCTGGCACGTCAAGGGAGATCATCACCATGTCAAGCGCTCAAGAGGCCCCAGGGGGCTCAGGTTTCGGAACTGGTAACGCTGGCGAGAGCAAGCGCAACCGAAATAGCAAGCGCAAACCAGGTCACTTCAACCACGGTCGTGAGCGTCAGCCCCTGGGTCGCGATCCAGATTTTGAAGCGATTTGTGCAAGGCAGACCCTGGGATTGGCTCTCTCCGGTCGGTTAACGGAACAGGCCGTTAAGCGGGTGCATAAAGCGTTGGCCGTGCAGCATCACCCTGATAAGGGTGGCGATCCAGATGTAATGACGCGTCTAAACAATGCTCGAGACGTTTTGCTTCAGCCTGAGATGTCAGACATTTTGGCGACGTGACCGAGGGGTTGGATTGCAAAATAATTAGCCCTTTGATGTGATCCTGAAAATCACAATTTGACTTGAGTGAGCAATTAATCCAGAAAGCAAGGAAAATATCGGGGTAAATATTGATTTTTAGATGAAAAATTGTCAATGCTTTGCAATGCTAAGCGTCTTAATCTCTTGTTTTGTCTTGATGGTAGCACCTTCAGATATAATTGATTGAGCAAAGTTTTATTCTTGCTTGCGCTGGAAAAATTAAAAGAATGTTGATATTGCCATTCTCTTCGTAAATAGCAAGGTAACGACCCATCTGCTCTCTGAACCTACATCGGTACGGGAGTAGAAGTTCGAATGGAAAATGAACTCCATCATCTGTTGAATTATCCTATCAGACAGTAAACATTTTCTTTCCAGTACAGAGCAGATATCGGAGAGAATTGTATGTCAAATTCCTGCCCCCACCATGCCCGATTTCATGCCAATCCAATTCTTCTTGTCATCTTTCTACCCATACAAACTGTCATTACTCCAAATAGATGTTTGACTCTAGCTCTTGCTTTTGAGCGTAGCCTGTTCCATATAGCAGCTTCTTCGCTGAGAGGATGATTCCTCGTCACTTTTTCATGGATATTAAATCAATACTCAGCCAATTTCAATAACCCCTCAAACTTTTCTCCTGTATAACATAAATCAGCCTAGACAAAGTCATTTCTATTCTCCGGATCTAGAATTTGGATCAGCATCTGACTGTCGTGAATATTGGCGGGGGTAACGACGTATCTGCGTATGAAACTGTGATCTAAATCATTTCAGAGACTGTTCTTATATCCGTAATGATGGACACCATTTTTTTCACCCAACGAGCATCAAGATCCCTTGTTGCAGGCGGCTTGGGTTGGCCTCCAATTGCTTGGGCAGATTCCCTTCCTTGATGATTTTATTGTCAGACCGAGTATTTCTTTACGAGGGAACAGGTATATGAGTGGCATCAATAATCTGACCATCGCGGGCTTCCAAGCCCTGAGCTCGCAGTTGCTGTTCAAAACAATCGAAAAGTTCTTCAATAACGCCGGGTTTACGAAGCTGTTCACGAAAAAATGCGATGGTTGTTGCATCTGGAATCGCGTTCATCACTCCAAGTCCGATGAATTGCTCGAAGGACCGCCTGTCGCTGACTGGGAATTCAAGCTCAGCATCACTGTGGTTAAAAAAGCTGTTGCAAAACCAGCATTTTGAAGAAGATAAGTGGATCAATCATTTTCCGGCCTGCATTGCTTTTTCGCTTATCTCTATATCTCTGTTCAAGCAGTGATCGAATTCTCTCTCATGGAATTGACTCGGAGAGGGTCATCAATACAGGTTTTTGTATCATGAATCTTTTGGGTTCTCTGATGTTCATCTCAGAATCCAAATTGTTCCATTCAGAAATACTGATCTTGTCCAAACTTGGCCACTGATTTCAAGCAGAGTGTGACTTGTATTGATGTTTTGTGGTGACCGTAAGTCAAAGGACGTCTTGATACGCTTCTTTTTGAAAAATTTCTACAATTCAAATATCAGAGATGAAGGAGATAAACATTCGTATTAAGGTTGTCAACCTATATCTATTCCTGAGTTAGTTGTAAGAGCAATATTGATAGCAACATCAGGCCTCCCGCCGCAATCTGTCCGGTAGACCAAGTATTGTTGAAAAAGATGACCGCGATAATGAAGGTGGGAATGGGGTAGGCCGCAAGTGTTGTAGATGTCTCATTAGCACCATTTAAAGCTACGCTGATATAAAGGCTGAATGAAAAAATTCCTAGCGCGACCCCTGCAGCGGCGGAGTAGGCAGAGTATTGTGTTGCAATGCCAAGAATGATGGCAGAGATGACCGTATAGATTCCTGCTGGAAACAATCTGAGTACCGCAATTGTTGAACCTGTTACCAGCGGGCTTTCCTTACGGATAACTCCAGCCAGTGCATGAGACAATCCGACTAAAATGGCAAACATTAGCGCAGACAGAAGGCCTAAAAGAAAATCTATTTCGGGTTTGAAGCTTATTCTAAAAAACATTGCCGCTGCTGCAAAGACGCAGGCAATTTTGAGCACCTCATGCCGGTAAAGCGTGTTAACACCAAGTAAATGAGACCAAATATGAGTAAAAGCAAAATAGCCAACGGATAGGAAGCTCAAAACACCCAGAGGTATGCGCTGCTGAGAGTAGGCTAAACAGTAGATTGGAAATATTGTCGCTACCGGTGCATATAAAAAAAACAGCCATTTAACCTTGGTGGATGCGCTGAAGACCTCATGGCAAACTGATTTGCCATTGAAAACGAGATAGACGATGCAGATTAATGCAGAGCTACTTATTACTATGACGTTGTGGGAAATAAGATCAACTTCTTCGAGTGCTAGCTTATTAAAAGCTAGAACGCAGACATAACTCAGAATGTTGAGGAGGTAAAAAGCGTATCGGCACCTGAGGGTTAGCTTTTGTCTATATGTTTTAGAAGTTTGCCCTTGCAATTTAAGTTGTCGCTTTGATGACATGAAAAATCATGAGCCATGAGACCTTTTTGGTCAGTCGTAATTGTAGCAGTGTAATCTTTAGCTCTAGATGAGAGTCGCTAAATATTTGGGAATATACGTCTTCGATTCTGGCATCTCTTCCGCAGCCCCCTTAAAGCAATTCAGAATTCTCTTAGTGTGCCCCCTCCCACACACACAAATACAAATACACAGCAGCTGAGGCAGTAAAATATTTTATTTTTAAAATACATAAATAGCTCGTAGAACATTGTTCATCAATAAGTCTTCGTGACTCTCATGCCTTTGTTTACAGTGTCGCTGTCCACATTAAAAATCTACCCTGCTGATCTTACGAACACTTCTATTCTCTGCAGTCTATTATCTATTAGCATTATTTGCAAAACTCATAACTGCGTCATCTTGCAACCAAGGACGATCAAGAAATAATCAACTCTTCTTCCTATGCCGCCAGTATTCGATGAATTCTAGCTATGCTAGCTAATGTTTAACAGATTATCGAATACAAAAAGGTCTTCCCCACCAGAATCCTTAAGCATTGTTCTTTAAAAATTGATACCTTCTAAGATGTTGCGCTTTAAAATTTGCACAACCCCGTTTAATCTTAGTTATGTTCCCGCATCTTATTCGCGCTGTACCACTAATTACGTCAATCTTGCAAAGAATGAGTTTACACGTAAACAGAATCTAGGTTGTCTTCTTGCAGAGATAGATCGACGATATGAATCGCTGTATCGCTCAGGCATGATTGGCAGCAATGAATATCTCCTGCGCTTGGATATTGTGACGGTATTCGCATACTTCGATGATGCTTCATCTCCTCCGTTCCCAATCGCCGAATTTCTATCCTCTGCCTTTGAACACAGGCGAACAGGAGAGAGGTGTGCCGGCCCAATTGGATTTAACTTTTCTTCTTATATTCGAGATTACGATTTCAATATTCTTCTCCCCTCTCTTCTAAAAGTGAGGGGATTAAAAAGCAAGATGAATACCTTTGGTCAGCTCCACGGGCTTTTATTTCGGATGATGTTCCGTGACTTTTGGGCCGAAGGTGGCATACTCGATATACCCTGTATATTTGCACTAAGCGTATCAACAAACAATACCTATGATGCGCAGGAGTTTACTCATCGAATACTAGGACAACAATATCAAAAGCTTGGTCCATCCTCTCTCACAGACAGATACTTTGGTTGTATGGGGCTGGAAGTAAGCTACTTTCAACCACCTGGTACTCAAGCACCCCTAGCTTTTTACTACAAGCTGGGAGATCTACTGAATCGCCCTGGCCGGGACTTGGTGGCACTGGTTGCTGTTATGGAAACTTTTCAACGTATCTATAGGCCTGAAATTTACGCAGCATGTAAAGCCGCTAATGGCAGATTTACATCAAGCTTGACCAATAATAACTTTTTACCACCTTCCATCCATTATGACCGTTTAGAGCGTGATCAGATACTTGGTCCGCTCCAAGCAAAATTAGCTTGGAATAAGTTTTTAAAACCTAACCTTAAGCGGTTAGTTCAATTTCTAGATAAATGCCAGGATTTAGAGGTAGATGAGAGAATTTCAGTCGATGCGGTTAAGGAGGGCTTGGAAGTTGCGAAATTATTGGGAGAGACAACTAAGTAAAACGTTTTGATTCCCCATCGGCTGAGGATTTTGAGAGCAAAGCTTTGTACAGACTCTACACCCCGTATAAACACCGCGGTGTTTATAGATATATCCAATGATGCCAATAAATCTAATCCGTTTTTCATGCCGTACACATCGAAATGACCAAAGTTTCTGAAAAGTTAGATATTTTATTATCATTTGCTGTTGTAGGTCTATAAGTAGGAAAAGAATAACGGTTTCGGTGTGTATAACAGAGTTATCCGTTATTCAGGTGGTAAAAATGAGAGACTGTTGTAAATCCATGGCTTGGGCGGCGTCGTGCTTTTTGCCAGTGCATTCGATTTTCGTTGATGCTTCGAATACGGTAAGCGATTCCATTATTTTGCTTCGGTTGTGGAATCTTCAAGTGATTGAGAATGAAATTCAACGCCAATGCAAGATTGCCCGCTCGTCTTGAAATATCAAGAATCGCCTCGATAGTTGACTCCTAAGGGTCGATTTGCTGCTGATTGTTGTTCCGTTTAGCAATAGCTACTCTCTCCTCCTCGGTGGCGTGATCCAACGATCCCATTTCCTCTGGAATTTGGCGGTATTCCTCTACCGCTTGACTCCATAGTCGATTACGAATTGTTTACACCCAGTCCAGAGGCAGAGTTTTGTTAGGCATGGGAATACAGACAAACTCTGCTGAGCCTGTTTGATCCCGTGGCGGTGGATTGCTGGAGGTTCCCTAAAGTGATTGAAAGCTTTTGATTTAGCGATTTCTTTAAATTTGAATATTTTATTGGATGTCGTTCAAGAATATTTTATTCCAATAATGATCTTCTTGCTACTCAGCCTACAAAGACAGATACCAGCGAATCATGCCTACGACTTGGCCTGCAGGTCCATGACCACTAATCAGCTCCCCGATGATGGCAGCCATAAAACCCAACATCGCCACACGCCCGTTGAGACGCTCAACAAAACCCAGAGATCCTTGATTCCATGGGCGTTTCGTGGTCAGACCCTCGCCGAAAGCTTCCAACGGTTCGTACTGGAAATTTTGGCGTGACAAAGGGGCTCTATCAATTCAAAATTGATTTTATGCAGAGATTCAGCTTCGTTTCATAGGCTTAGGACACCCTTAAGCCCGAACCCATGGATTCCGACCGTTTAAAAGCACTGTTTACGAAACCATATGGAAAACCAGCCCCAACGGAGTCTCAATGGAGAGAGTTGTATGACGAACAAGTTTGTTTTCAAGATCCAACGCAAGAGCGTCATGGCATTGATGCCTATATCGCAGCACAAGATAGGTTAATGAAGCGTTGCGATGACATCTATCTTGTGCCTGGAGCAATCGCCATCAATGAAAATATTGCTTTTATTGAGTGGGAAATGGGATTGAAAATTAAGGGAATTGAGTTTATTTATCCCGGTGCTTCTCGATTAGAACTCAACGCGGACGGAAAAGTTGTAAGTCATAGAGATTACTTTGATTTCGTTGGCCCCACCTTTGGTCCTGTTCCAGTACTTGGAGGGTTTGTACGCTGGCTTTACAAGAGATTTGTGGACTAACTACTCAGAACGGTAAGGAAGAGAGCTTGATCAACACTGCTTCAGAGAGTAGAGGAATTATCGGAAGTCTGGGCTTGGCTCAGCTTCCAAAAGGTGAGACTTGTGACGGCGGCGCCAAAACCAAGGAAGAGGGTGATCAAAGCTTCGTTTGACATGTCAATAGACTGATATCAATCTCATCATGGCGCATTCGCTCGTTGACCTGCAAGTGAGTATTTATTCCTAAATCGGGCCGTTTTTGGGCTGCTTTTCGCGAGAGACCCTGTTTTTCATTAAGGTATGTTGAGAAACGTAAATTCCAGTGTTGAGAACTCTCGCGACAAAACCGTTCCTTTCCGATTTTGGAATTTTGATTCTGAGAGTCTTCACCGGAACACTTCTTATCCATCACGGATATGAGAAGTTGGCAAATATCGAAAATTTTGCTGATGCATTTGTGCGGCCTCTCCATCTCCCTTTTCCCATTCTCCTTTCTTACATCGCAGCGTTTTCCGAGGTTATTGGGAGCTGGTTGTTGATTACGGGGTTTCTGACGCGTTTTGGTGCCCTTGCGATCATGGGCACGATTTCGGTCGCTATCTATCACGCCATCATTACTGCTGGTTTCAACATCTATCTTTTGGAATTATTAGGTCTTTACTTTGCTTCCGCTGTGGCGATTCTGGCCATGGGCCCCGGACGCTTAGCCATCGATGAATTGATTGTTCGTCGCTTTAGTCCAGAGCTAGAGCGTGAGCAATCCGGTCCAATCGATACCGTGATATCCGACGGTGTCGCATAAATTTTAGGTGCTCAAGGAAGGGTAAATCCCGACTGAAGGTGTTTAACATCGAGCATGACCCAGCTCAACCAGATCACAACGCCGATCACCCCTGACACGGCTGCAAACTTTCCGACGTTGCGGAGTAACAGTTCGGCCACACTCATTTCGCGCAAGGTTCTGTCCCAATCAGACTCCATCCTGCTCGATCAGTGTCACTTTGATATACGTTCCTCTCGATTCCCCCACGGTCAGCCTGCTGATTGTGGGGTTTTTCTTAGCAGTTCTTCAAATCTGGTGGATTCGCTCCTTGCTGTTTAGAAACTCAGCGCGTCAAAAAGCTCTGCCCCTGAGCTCCCAACAGTTTCGAAAAGACTTGGAGCGAATATTCAAGAATGAATTCTGAGTGCTTGGGCGTGTTGTTCCCCATGATTGAGGGCGTGCCTCGTTTTGGCTGGTTTGATGGGGTGTCTTGATATTCGCGAATTGGAGTCAGATCAGATTCCAATCGTGACCGACTGGTCCCGTCGTGAGGGATTTGCTCCAGGTCTTGGAGGTATAGAGATTTATCGGCACACGGATCGTCAAGGCTTGTGGATTGCCTGGCTTGATCACGAGCCGATTGGATGCATTGCAGGCGTCCGGTACAACCCTGATTACGGATTTATTGGCTTGTATCTCGTCGTGCCCCATCAGAGAGGTCACGGGTATGGCCGACAGCTTTGGAAGCATGCTCTCGATCACCTTTCCGATCTCACCTGCATTGGATTGGAGGCAGCACCTGCTCGAATCTTGGACTATGCGGGATGGGGATTTGAATCATCTTCGTTAACCACCCGTTGGCGTTGCTTCAACGAGGGCCACGCCATTGACTTGAGGGGGGAACTTCCAACCGGTTTGCATGTGCTGGAGGGCAGCCATATTCCCTCAGAGGCTGTTCAGCTGTACGACGCCCAACGAGAGCCCAGTCCTAGGCCTCATTTCCTTGCTGATTGGCTTGGACATCCGTCGGGTCAAGTTCTTGCTCTCCTGGATGAGAACGGAAACTGTCATGGTTTTGGTCGCATTCGCCCATGCCTTTTGCAAGACGATGAAGGCTGGCGCATCGGTCCCCTGCTCGCCGATTCCCCTGGGTTAGCCGTGTATCTGATTCAAAAGCTTCAGCAACGCCATCCAGGGGTGCTGTTGATCGATACCCCTGGTTTCAACGTTGCTGCAAAGGGGCTCATGGCAGGTCTGGGTTTTAAGACTGAGTCAGAAACCATGCGGATGTATCGAGGTGATCTGCCGAAACTGGCTTTAGATGATGTGTTTGCTCTTGCCTGTTTGGAGTTGGGTTGAGTGGTACGGCACTTTGGCCTGTTCATCTTCAAACAGGCTTCATCCAATCGTTATTTCTTTGCTGCGTAGACGACGGCTCCACCTGCAACAAACGTCAGCACGCCAGTGGTGAGCAGGAAGCCAACCAACAGAGTGAAACCAATCAAGGAGCCAAGAAGCGACATCTTCACGCGCAGAAGCTTGGACTTCATCAACATCATCATCAAGATCACGATGGTGGCTTTAAGACCAGCTACCTGGCCTGCACGGATCAGGCAAAACGGATTAAGTAACAGCATTCCCTCGGTTACAAACGAACTTCGATTCTGACGAGTTTGATCTCTCATCCGTGAGATCTTTGATTGATGTCTTCCCTCACCCATGCCATCAGACTTAGATGATGGGTGTTATGTGTGGTCGTTTTGCCCTTACTGCCGATGCTCTTCAGCTCCCGCAGGTTCTACGGGAGCGGATGTCTGATGTGCATCTCGCGCGCTACGCGCCCCGGCAGCTCATACGCCCTTCTGAACCGGTGTTGGGATTGCGTCGAGAGGAGTGCAAAACCGAAGCTGCGCTCATGCTTTGGGGGTTGATCCCTTCCTGGGCGAAAGACCCCTCTACTGGACCTAGACCCATTAATGCTCGCTCTGAGACTGTTGCTGACAAAACAAGCTTCAGAGCGGCTTGGCGCCATCGGCGATGTTTAATCCCAGCCACTGGATTTTTCGAGAAAAATTATTTTGTAAGCCGTCTTGATCAACGTTCCTTTTGGATCGCTGGATTGTGGGAACGCTGGCTTGGTTCGGATGGGAGTGAACTTGATACCTGCACGATTCTCACCACTGCGCCGAATGCTCTCATTCAACCCCTGCATGATCGAATGCCTGTGTTAATTCCGGATGGTCTGGAAGAGGCGTGGTTAGCCGTCGCTGATGGGCATGACCTAAGGGCTTTAGAACCACTCCTGATGGGTTGGGATCCTCAAGGTTGGAAGGTGGACCCCATTCAACGGCGCAGGAATGAGCCCTCTCCATCGTCCATTCAGGGCTCGCTCTTTGAGATCAACTGAACTCGGATCAACAAATTAATGCTTATCAATCAAGGCTAGTTTCCTTCAATGATTTGCAACTCAGTCTCGAATCCGTTGTTCCCTGAGGCGTCGCATGCTGTTGCGGGGCATCATTCGATTGTCCCTCAGGGAACGCAGAGGGGCGTCTCGATTTACGGTTCTTGGGTTCGAGCTGATGAGCAACATCAATGCCATTAAGCCCAGCAACGTGATTCCAGACCTGATCGGTGTGAGCATTTTTCAATCCACCGTAGCCGTCACCACAGTCTGTTCGAGTGGTAGCAATTCATCGTCGTCGTTCGCACGACTACGGACAGGAGCATTGAATCCGCGTGCTCTTGGGTTTTTGACATCAAAGGGGCCTGGAGTGCCTTTGGGAACGGCGAGGCGGAGGGCAAACGCTTGCGACCCTGGCTCAACATCTCCAATAGACCCAACCCTTGTGCGGTTTTGAAGCACTGGCTCACCGCTTCGATCAAGAATGCGTGCATAAACATCCGTATCCACGACAGCGCGTTTGCTGGGATTCACGACCGTTCCGCTCAGGACGTAGCAGCTAGCGCCCTCTGGACTTGTGATGTTGTTGCGGGTATTTCCAAGCGCCTGACCTGGTTGTGCGCCTGGATCATTGGCATCGCAGGGAGCTAAGGCCACGTCAGTCAACCGCAGCTCTGCGGCCAGCACGGGCGTCCCGATCAGCAAACACACTGCGATCAGGATGGAAGTCAAAGAGCGCCGAAGCATGGCATGGAGTGGGGGCAGACCTTCACCATGCCGCAGTGAGGTGCTTCTTTGAACCTTTGTTCTTGAGGTTGTCAGTCAATGTCGTGGTATGAGGCACCGTTAGAAGAGCTTTTTGGTGAAGGTTGAGTGATTTTTTGTTGGAACAAAGTGTCCTGGTATTGATGTCTAGGTGAATCAATGAAAATGCAATTGCTTTTATTGATGACTTTGTTTTTGCTGCCAAGTTGATGCTTGAATTCCTAGTAATTGCTTCTTGCTGAATTGTATGCTTGGCTTTTGTCCTTCGTATGATTACTTGTAGGCGGAAAAATTTGTTTTTGCTGTTTTAAGCGCCTCTTCGCAAGCAGATCGATCTTCGGAATCGATATCCCCTTGGCTTCCATTCAGTCTCGCTTCCAGGAAAGCGATTTCATCGATCCAATACTCTTTGTTTTTTTCTGACTCGTTGCTCATTTGTCTTTGACGGCTATCTTTCTATTCTCTCTTCATTTAGAGGAATTTGCAAGATGCTGCCCCGTTTCCTTAGTCCATTCGACTACCACAGTTGAAAATTCTTCGTCTCTGTCGGTGAAGGTGACAGCTTTTGGCTAAGAGAAACTGCCGTCAGGACTGGTGCAATTACTCCGATCACAATAGTGGATGCAATGAGCTGGCGAAGCTGATTGTGTTCAGTATGGCCATAATGAAACCCCTTAAGAGCGCTTTTCATGCATCGGATGTGTTCTTTTAGAAATAATATTAAGCCGAATCTTGTTGTTCTTAGAGTTTTCTGAAGGATCAGTTGAATATGAATGAAACCTGAGACTTCTGGAGTTGCACTCACTCCTTTGGTCTGTCTCTTAGTGCATGAACATGTTTGGTTGACTCAGGACAAGTTGAATGGCTCGTCGGCTGCTATCGACGGCCAAGACAATGGCCAGTCCTCGTAGACAACGAACCAACACAGCCGAATCAAAAAGATCGAGGCGCCTTGCTGTCCATTGGGCCGCCAGTGCTGCCACACTTCCCAGCGTGAGTCCCATCCAAGGAATGCCTCGGCCCTCATGCAGAAATTGCAGGGATGCTGCACTCGCTGAGCACAACACTGCGACGGTGCTGAGTCGAATGGCTTGATGGATCGGGACTGAAAAAGGCCCACTCATCAGTGGGACGAGCACGAGTCCTCCACCAAGACCAAGCATGCCCGCTGTCCAGCCGGCGATGCAGCCCACACCAGCCAGCAGGGGCGCGGAGGTTTCTTCCGTTTCCAAGCAAAGTGGCTCTTTTTCCTCTTCTTTTTCCTGGTTCTCTTCTTCTCCAGCCTCTTCCTCAGCTTGTGGCGGCTCTTTGATAGAAAAGGCCAACAACACATAGACCGCTGTTTGCATTGCCAACAGCACCCATCCAGCGGCAAGGCCACCAAGCCCTCCAAATAAAAATGCTGATCCGAATCCTGCTAAGCCGATGGCTAGGGCTGATCGTGTTGGCAGGCTTCCACTTTGAAGATGGACGATTGTCCCTGCTAGAGCGGTGGGGACAATGGCAAAGCTGCTAGTGGCGAGCGCTTGATGAGGAGGCAGGTTGAGCCAGAGCAAAACCGGTGCAAAAATGAGACCACCGCCGATTCCTAACAATCCAGCCAACCCTCCTGCCAAGAGTCCGAGGCTGATCAAGAGCGGAATATCCCACCAAGGCACCACGGCATCTGTTTACTTGCTGTTGCAGCATGCTTTGAAAGGCCGTCGCAATGTGGCTTCTGAGCTCAGATGGTTACTGATGTTGTTGGCTAATCCCGATATGAACCACACAGTTGCCACTGCGGCTCAGAGAATGTTAAAAAGGTATATGGATAGGTAAAGGATGAACCCCGCTAAGCAGCATCGAAAGCTCCATAAGCTTCAATCTCGGGCAGAGGAGTGCCTCACAAGAGGGGAGGCACAAAAAATCTTGAAGAAAGCTGCAAAGGCACAGAGGAAACTTGAGCAGGGTCCTTCAAGTGAAAATGAGACTGAATCAGAAGTTCGTTGACGTATTTGTTTCAAGCTTAACGAAGTAATATCCATGAATAATTGCATCAACTGTTCTAAGTTAAAAATATTGATATAAGGAGCTTTCGTATTGGTAAAAAGTCTAGTTTTTATTCAAAAGAGGGACATCGCTTTAATCTTTGACACCTTTTTGGGGTCTAAACCCTGTAGGTCTGTTGCTTCAATGAGATTTCTTTTCATCATTTCTGCGAGACAGAAAAGGATCGTGTCGTAGTTGAATTCCATTCTCCCTTCGATCTCGTACCTTTCAGTGCTGAGATAATCGTGAAGTGAGCAAACTGATTCCAGCGAGTTCAGGGATTGACTCTTGGTTTGGATCACACCAATTAAAACAGTCACCGCGCGCTCATTGCCTTTGTGGAAAGCTTTACGAGCGATTTCTGTTTCTGTGGAAGGCCAGTCAACTTGCGTCATGACGTGAATCAAAAGGGATGGTGTTAGCCGGAGTTTCAGGCCGTCTGACTCAATGGGGATCGTTGACGCAAACGCGGAAGATCAAACCAGGGGGTGGACGGTGATAGGTGATGTTCGCGATGATATCCAAAGTGATAGCAAGCTGCGAACGAGAGCAATGGGTGGATCGTCAAACTCCTTGGTGTCTGACGGTTGGGGTTGTTTTTATTGAGGTGATGGGGAAACCAGGTTCCAACGAAAAAGAGTTGCAGGGCGCTCAGGATTAAAGGGAGGGCACAGAACACAGCAACGGATAAAACGGCTTGTTGATCCGTTGAAGGGTTGAGAATGGTAAGTGCCATCCAAAACAAAGCCAAAATCGTGAGGGCTCCGGCATTCATATACCGACTCATGAAATCCCCAAACCATCTCAAAACGGAATGATCTGGGTGGCTTTGGTAATCAGGATCGCGCTCTGTTTCCGCCTTTAAGTGATGGAGAGCATGATTACTTTTGCATCGTCGATAACTGAGACCCGCATAAAGAATGAGTGCTACAGCTCCAATGCAATGATTGAGTTTTAATCTTTTGGGCGCAAGGATTCCATGCATGGCATCGTGGCCAATAATGAACAAACCTGTTTGAACAAAAGTTCTCAACAAAACCAGTGGAATGAGTGTTGCAAGCGGCAAAGATTCAAGATTTAATGACAGGCAAACCACAAGTGTGATGAGCCAAATCGCCGCAATTATTGCGGCGAAAATTAAACCGAGATCACGCTGCTGAACTGATTCAGCTACCACCAAGTTTCAGAAGTTCAGCTGGTGATGCCAAGAGGTCGATGGCAACAAAGTAGATTTTGTCGTTCTCATCTAGTAGGAAGCGCCAAGCAACATTCATGCCAACTTCACCTCCAAACCAAGGCGTTTGAACTTGTCCAGTAACCTTGATTTGATTGAAACCGCCATCGGTGGGTTCTCCATAACCACCTTTAGGAAGCAGCTTTAGATTCTGACAATCCCGCTTAAAGAATTTCAGAATCGCATCAGTGCCCACAATGGGTCTTTGGAAGGGAGGTTGGAGCGCTCCATCCGACAAGAACAGCTTAATCAGTGCATCAAAATCATTGGAGTTAAGCAGTTCCATGTAGTCCAAAACCGTTTGGTTCAGGACCCCTGGGATAAAGACCTTTTCGCGAGCCTCTGAAGGAGTCGGATCGACGATTGGTTCAGAAACAATGGCTGAATCATCGTTGTCAGGGTCGAAACCCATATCGACAACGAAATTACGCAGAATGCTGATTTGCTGTCCTTGTTCAACTTTCTTGACTGATTCAAGAACGGCGTTGGCATTGGAAGACAACTTATAACCATCGGGAATTGGTGCAACTTTGCCTTGACGCATCAGTTCGCCAAGTTCGTACCAGAATCCCAATTTCACATTGATCGACCAGAAGGCATAACGCTTTGAAATTGGAGCATCAACCTTTCCAGCTAAGTCGCACATCACGCGACTTTGCTCACTGAAGCTCATCCCTGTAATTTCATCCAAGGTTGGCTGGGCGATTGCCATTCGAGCAGCGCCAGGAGCGGCCACGGTGATCGTGCGTCCCATCTCTAAGTAGGCAAACCAGATCAAAGCGAGTTGATCTTCTGCACTCAACAGCTTATAGCGAGCAGTAATCGCTGGAACGGCGTCTGCTGTGCGTGTATCTGGAAATATTTGCGCGGCCTTATCGATCGTGAACATGGAATTACCGCACCTGAAGGTGTTTGTACTGTAACACTCTGTATCGAAAACGTCGCGCTTTGGGCGCTGATTTGGTAGCTCCTACGTCATTTGCCAGCGAACGATGCTGTCCCACTGATTAGTGGGCAACAGTCTTTGTATCACTGCAGACGCGGCTCGGTGTCCGCAGAGGTATTGCGCTTTTGGAGTGCGAGCATCCAAGGCCTTTTGGATGGTTGCCGCCACAACGTCTGCTGGAGATGCCCTTTTGAACCCCTCCTGCCAATTTTCTTCCACTTTCCTCATCATGGGAGCCCTAGCGAGGTCTTTTTGGGCTTCGGCCATGGAGTTCCTCGTGAGAATTTCGAAGCGAGTTGCAATTAAGCCGGGTTCGATGACGACGACGTTGATTCCGAATTGGTGAAGCTCGAGACGTAAGGCATCGCTGAGCGCCTCTAAAGCAAATTTGCTTGCTCCTTACCACCCGGCTCCAGGGGTAACAAATCGACCCGCGATCGAGGAAAGATTGATGACCGTGCCTTTTCCACGCTTTCTCATTTCCGGTAAAACCAACTGAGTGAGTGCGATGAGACCGAAGACATTGACCTGAAACGGGTTTTCAGCGGTCTGAATTGGCATAGTTTCGATGGGACCAACATCTCCAAATCCAGCGTTGTTCACCAGGGCATCAAGAGCACCAAATTGTTGATGGATATGCGTCACAACGGCTTGCCTTGATTGGATGTCCGTGATGTCAAGAGTCAGCACTCGGCCCCTAACTCACGAAGATCATTCAACGCTTCTGTTTTTCGTGCCGCAGCAATCACCTTCCAGCCTTGAAGAAGGAGCCGTTGAGCGGTGGGCTTTGCCAATTCCGCTAGAGGCCCCAGTGATCAAGACAGTGCGTTGTGGCTTGGTCATCCGGGGCTGATATGGAAGAGTGCGCTTAGGCTGACAACGATGCCATGAAACAGCTTCCAGGCCGATCGCGTCCTCGATGGCAGCAACAACTTATTTCTGGTCTTGTTTTTGGTTTGGGATTGGTGTTGATGGCGGCGTTGCTACCCGTCGTCTTGCCGATTCTTTTGATTGCTGGCTTGTTGGCCGGGCTCGCCCTGATCCCGATCTTCCGTCAATTGCGCAACGAACTCGAGCAACTTGACCAGGTTCAGAAGAAGTCGTCTGAGCGCATCCCCATGGATGTCACCCCTTGGCAGCAAAAATTGTGGGATAGATGGAAAGCGTCGCTGAATCGACGTTCATAGGTCGCTGTCATCGTCAGGAGTACGAACCACGGAGATGGTGCGAGCTCCGAATTCGTCAAGTGCAGCGGCCCATGCTGCCGCGTGGTCCGAGGCAAACACGGTGATCGAGCTGACACTCTCACCCGTGAGTTTGAAGAAAACTGTGAATCGCTGGGACATCGCTCTCCAGTCGATACCAAGATCACTGTGGCATTTTGAGCACGATCATCGCCTCAATCACGGTCATCTTCGCTAGAGAAGGTGCATCAAAGCTCTAGCGGACAACATTCCCCATGCAGACCCCATCTCAGATGCGTTCGGTGACCCCAGGAGGGCCTGAAGGAGGGCTGGTCGCGATCCTTGGTCTCGTCTTAGCCGCTTTGTTGTTGCTCGCTCAGGCCTTGTTTGTGGTGCCAGCTGGTGAAGTTGCTGTTGTGACAACGCTTGGCAAAGTCAGTGGTGCTCCACGTCAGCCTGGCTTGAATGCCAAAATTCCCCTCGTTCAGCAGGTATGGCC
Source organism: Synechococcus sp. ROS8604 (assembly GCF_014279655.1). Lineage (NCBI taxonomy): Bacteria > Bacillati > Cyanobacteriota > Cyanophyceae > Synechococcales > Synechococcaceae > Synechococcus > Synechococcus sp. ROS8604. The sequence continues at coordinate 1,841,307 of NZ_CP047946.1, read as the reverse complement.
TTTCAGTATCCGAACGCAAGTACGGCCTGAAAACTTTGCAACTCTGACGAAGGATTTGCAGGTCATTGAGGCCACGGCCACCATCAAATACGCGTTGCGGGCTGATCAAGCTGGTCGTGCTTACAGCACGATTGCAAGCAGTGACCGGGATGTGTATCCAAGAATCATTCAGCCGTCCTTGTTGAAAGCACTCAAGTCTGTGTTTTCTCAGTATGAGTTGGTCACCATCGCTTCTGAATGGAATGACATCTCAACGCTCGTTGCAGAGACAGTTGCCGACGAACTTGATCAATTTGATTACGTAAAGGTGCTGGGTCTTGACCTCACTGGACTGGAAATCGCCGAAGAATATCGTGCCGCGATTGAGCAGAAACAGATTGCTGAACAGCAACTTCTCAGGGCCCAAACCGAGGTGAAAATTGCTGAGCAGGAAGCTTTGCGCTACGACACCCTGAACAAAAGTCTTGATGACCGTGTTTTGTACAAATTATTCCTCGATAAGTGGGACGGTATGACTCAGGTTGTTCCTGGTCTGCCAGGTACCAATGGTGGTATGCCTTCTGTGATCGTGGGATCGAAGAAGTAAATGGTTATGATTTAAGATGCTTTTCGGCTAAATTTTGACCTTTTTTTGGCATTTTTAGTCGAATTGCTTTGATTGAATCACTCCTATCTTGATGGTTGTAGTGGTTTCTTTTTGCTGCAGGAACGCTCTCCCGGTTTTGTTCAGAGTTGGCGTTCTTGAGTTTAGTACTCATGGCAATGGAAAAGTGGGTACGATGAAAGCAATGAAATGGTGAAGGTTTTATCAATGTTCCCAGACAGAATTTTTGGGCTTGCATTGCTGATCTTCCAACCAGCGACCACGAGGAGAAAGCGTGAATCACCATGTTGTTCGTGGGCTCTTGGTTGTGCTCCTTTTGGGTGTGCTTACCCACTGCGCATCCAAGACCCAAGTTCGCGTTCGCTACAGGGTCGTGCCTCAAGGTTCGCCTGAGCTGTATCAGCTTCCAAAACAGAGACCTTCCACGCGTGGCCTCCTGCTCTAAATCCCGTCATCGATGTGGCTAGAACCCAGGTTTGTTCCTGTTAGGAAATATTTGATGCTGCCTATTCGGAAATTTTGCTAGCTGAAGCATCGTTTAATGAGTGTTTCAGCGCATTTGTTCAATCGCTGATTGTTTCCCAATGAACTTTTGATCCGATGTTCAAGCTGTTTCCCTGTCAGGACATCATCTTTCCACGCATAATCATTGAGCTGTGTGACAGCAGGCTCACCCTATCCACGAACGGTCGTTCAAGTCACTTAGAAGAGTCTTGACCTGTATTGAGCATCGTCCATGCAGAACAGTTTTAGCAGGGAACTGGCACGTTCACTCGTGGTCATGCTCTTAGAAATGCAAGCTGAGATACGTGAGTTTTCCTATCAAATGGACCTTGAAGAACAGCACTTTCAAAAAGCTCAGGCACGATCTGGATCCACGGGCAGCCCTTTTAGTGTGAGTGCGAATTGACGGGCAGCAAGCAACCCTGGATACAAATATTTGGCTCTTTTTTTATTTTGAAAGAGGCCGTTGAGCAAGGTCAATAGTGGATCGCTCGGTTTGAGCTGGCTGCAGAGAATTGAAATGGCTTCGCTTCCGTGCCAAATTTGATCTCCATCCATCAAAACGGCTCCCTCACTTAAATTGAATCCCCGTCTACGTAAATCGTTGCGGAGATCATGTTCAAGCCTTCCGTCCCGGATCAGCAGATCTGGAATGCCTCCTTTTAGTTCGCTGCGCAATGCAAATGCTTTGCAGAAAGGACAGCCACCGTCGTAGACGAGCGTCTTCAGAAACCCCTCCAGCCGTTCGTTCGGTAAGTTGATGTCATTGACAATAATTTAGATGGCGGACAAGGAGCTACTCAAGGAAGTCGGGCAGGAGTTGTGGGGTTCTGTCAAGAAGCTGCGCCCGGGTTTGCCTCGTGAGTCTCGATTGGAGCTCACCCTCAAGGCCTTGATGGTGATTGGTGATCTTTCTGATCAGCTTCAGGCTGCGGTGGTTGTGGGTCTTATTGCAGAGCAAGAACCGCCTGAAAACGAACCTGAGGGCAAAGATGTCACCACCAGCGCTGATAGCGAATCCGAGGTGGATCAGACCCCCGATGGTCGACGCGTCGTGCGTCGTCGATCACGTGCAGCAGGGTAACCAGCTAGGACATTTCGATTCCCTGCATGACGGGGAGATTCATCAGCTCCAAGACACGTCAGAACGAGTCCTGACGTGTCTCCACCTTGGTCACAGGATGGGTTAGTTCAGCAAGTCCTTGCCTCGGCTGTGAATGCTGCGCGCGTATTCCGTCCATGCTCCTTGTCCCCAGTAACGAAAGCAGCTTGTTTCCAGTAAAAGCAGATGAAGCAGCGCGTTTCGGTAACTTCCCCCCGTTGTGATCGATGGATCTTTTGCTGTTTGCTGGTCGAAGCGTTGATGAAAGTCTGCGCTGAGTTGATTCATCGGTTCCAAGACGTTGTCGTAGCCCTCAACCCAACTGAGGTTGTTAGTCCAAGAGGCCCCCTCCATCGAGAAGCCGCTGTTATTGGCTTTGAGTTCATCGATTGCTGCGTTTACGTTTTCACGCGTCGAACAGCTGCCCACCTTCTCCCATAGCTGGTGCTGCTTCACGGCTTGTACTTCGGGGAAATCGGAGGCCGTAACTCCTTCCTGTTCAAGAAGTTCGAGCCATTCACTTCCGTTGATCGCCACCGTTTGGGCTTGTTCGTTGTCGGATGGGTTGCGATTGGATGCTTTGCGGTGCGCTTGAAGGAATGCTTCAGGGAATTCATTCATCATCACCCCCCCGTTTTCGCCATCAGCGATTTGGGTCACCAAGGATGGAATGTGTCTGTTTCCAAGCGGTTGTTTCTCAAGGGTGAGAGCCTCGTAATACGGCTGCATTTGGCCCACGAGCTTTGTGTCTGAGCCTTGTGTCTTGATTAAGACTGTGATCCTTGCAATGTCTCCTGTTGAGCTGCGTGCAACCAGTTGGTTGGGGAGATATCTCTGTGCATGGGAAAGAGGGGATCCATCCGGGTTTTCGACGCTGTGTTCTTGAACCATTAACCAGCTGTAGCCGCATTCATTGAGGGCTTGAATGAAGGCATGAAGGGTGTCTGGGTGATTGGGAAGATGCATTTCCGGTGGTGAAAACCCTTTCACCCTCTTGAGTGCCTCTTCCCCAAAGAGATCAACAAACTGGTGTTGCCAGGCACTGATCTGAAGCTTGAGATCCGGAATCGGTGTTGATGGAGCCACCGCATGGCTCCAGAACGTACCCAGCCATTCCACGTGGCGTTGCATCTCCAGATCACAGGCGAGATAGCGGAGTGCCCCCGTGATGTCTTCACGGCCCATCTGGTGAACTCCCCAAAGGAGGTTTCCGGAATAATCGAGCATGATCCTTGGATTGCATCCCTCGCTGATCAGCTGCGGAATGAGATCAGCCATCCGTCGGTAGCACTGCGCGAAGGGTTCCGCGTTGTGGTTGTCTCCTTCTCCCTGGTTCTCGACCATGTATTGCAAATGGGAAACCAGTTCTCCGCTTTTGCCGGCGGGAATCGTTGGCTGATGCATGTGCAGAGCACAGGCAAAAGCTGAGCTGATCCTGGGAAGTCTCAAATTGGTGTCTTGGAGCCAGACGGGCTCGCGGTTCTGCAAAAGGGAATGCAGATCGGCTTCGCGGCCGGCGATCGCTGGAGATTGGTAATGGGTCATGACTTGATTCGTACTCCATCAAGCCTTCGACGTCAGCTCACGACCGATTTCATGTCTTGTTGAGGTTCTTGGGATTCGCTGGTAATCGATCCCTTTGTGCATTGATTTCGTGTATCAGTAAACGGAGAAAAAGGGCATGGGACATCTGTTTTGAGCGCTCTCCAGTCATTTTTGGAGCACTTGCAACGCGATGGTCGTTTGCAAAGCCGTGTTCAATCGGCAATGACAGCTGCTGAGGTTGCGATGATCGCTCAGGAGCTTGGCTATCCCGTGTCAGGAAGTGAGCTGCTTTTGCTATCAGGTAAGTCTCTGAGAGGGATGCGGGTGGTTCGTGTTGATCATCCTGGTGAATACCCACACCGTTACTGAGTCAAGCTTCTGAGTAGAAACACCGATGTGTTGAGAAGATGGCATGCGCCATAACGAAAGAGCCCATTGGGAAGGGTTCAGATCAAGCTTGATGAATGCGTCTCGTGGGCCGTGGCCGGGGGGTCACGGCCTTTTCATTGGTCTGTTGCCTCTTTGATGGATGCGTTTTATTCCTGGTCAGAATTTCCTTTGAATGTGCTGAAATCTTGAAAAATGGCGGTTGTTTGTCTCTATCACCACATGAATCATCCGTGATCCCGAAGACTTCTGATCAATGTGAGTGGTTTGCACCATGTTTTGCAGGTTGGGTGCATATGTTGAGTACATATGAAAATTCATTGATGAACAGAATTAAGGAGCTGAGCTCTTCCGGTTGGATGGATCACGGATCCAGAACAACAGAAATAGAGGCTTTTAGGGCTGCGCATGCTCTCAGTCAGCAGGAAGGACAATCCGCGAGAGTCCTCAACCCCTTGGATGAGATGGTTTGCATCATGAACCGAGCTGGTTCGACTGCGATTCAAACTGATCACGAGTTGGTGGCTTAACCGATGGCTTATTTCAGTCACTACAAACATTTCACGATTCGCTACAAGATGTCTGATGGCAGCAAGCAGGAGGCTTGCTTCTATGCATCCGATGCTTGGGAAGCTCGCATCCTTGCCATGGAGTTTTACGAACACATTCGGCGATGGCCTAACAGCATTGACCTGATCCATGAGGTGGGTTGCCGCTTCTGATCACTCACTGCCGAATCTTCCATTAAGTCAAGAAATCGCAAGGAATGGGGTCAGAGGCTTGAACTGGCTCCAAGATTGACTTCATGACATTGACTCACTGTCCTCTTTGTATCGGCTTAGCGCTGCTCTCAGCGATTCGAACCACGGCTCATCTGGTGATGATGGTTCAGCTTGAGCGTCGAACTGCAGAGCAGTTTGAGCATCCAGCCAGCGTGCTTGGAACGGTATTTGAACTCTGAGCTGTTTGACAGATGATGCGCACACGATGAGTACTTGCTCAGTGGTGTGCGTCCTAGAGACTTTTTGGCGCAAGGCCCCATGGAGCTTGTTGGAACTGAGGCGTCTCGATGCTTGGCTGTTGCTTCGGGCCGATTCGTCTTGGCATGCGGATTGATGACGACTTTTAGGATCCTCCGATTCTGAAAACTTGTCGAATAATAAAAAGTTGGGACAACGATCAATAAATGGTGAATTGAAAGTTCAATACAAGATTTGAAAGCTGCTTTTACCAGGCTTCTTTATGGAAATTACTATCAGTAGAGGATGAGAATTGAAACAAAGTCTTTTAAGGGAGGGAGTACCAGTCAGTAGTCACACCTAACTGGAAATCACACTCTCCTTCTCCTTGAATATCAACGGAACCAACTTGGTCGTCTCGTGGATCGTATCTTTCGAGGACACAGGCTTGGACAAGCGATGAATCACTTATTGGCGATGACCCAGGCAGTGGCGACCCGTTGCTTTAAGTAGAGATCCGCAAGGTGCCTTGCAAGCTGTTGCAGTTCCGCCACGTCGGTGGTGGAGTCAATTTGACGCTTGATGGATTCGGTTTCGAACTGCTGGGAAAGAGTGGCTTCCATGGAAGTGACTAGAGATGACACTATCTTAAAAATTCTTCATGAAGACCGCGGGCCACGGTTGGCCGACGGAGGCGCCAAGATGTAACGAAATCGTTACAAACCCCGTGACCGTCGGCGAACTCGTGCTCGAAACCCTTTCCACCGGAGTGATTACGGAAGATGAGGTCACTTGGCTCACTGATCATCTTCAGACCTTTTCAAGGCCTGAAGAAGCAGCTGCGCTTCGTTTAGGTCGTCTTATGGATGAGGGACAAGTCAATCTCGGATGCCGTGTCTCCAAGCGCTGGCTGCATCACCGTGAGGTCCTAGTGGATTGGATCGAACCTCTGGGACGCCACAGCTGACTGGTCTTTTGAGAGACTCCTGTGTCATGTCCATGAAGACCTAGACAGAGTGATCACTCCGACTTGAATTGAGTGATTGTTTTTATTGCCTGTCTGTCAAAGCTCCAAGATAAACTTTGACTGTTACTCTTAATTCTTTTGCATTGGTTTTGGCTGTTGAGGCTTTTTTGGGCTTTAAAGCATGGTTATTCAGAAATATTAGGGCCGCAAATCTTTTTAGATTAGGTCGTTTTGCTTATTCCATGAGCTTTTTGCTAACTTTTAAGCCTCAATCAAGGCTTCGCTGGATTCTATAATTAAAATACCTTTATCTGAGATCTGAACAATATGCTCGGTAAATTTCGTCTAGCGAATAGGCTTGAGTTATCGATAGGAATTGGTTTCACCCTGATTGGATTTTTTGTTGGCTCACTTTTGATTAGAAGCACGTTAAATAATAAAATCAATCTGGAATCACCCCAAGAAGTGAGTGAGCCTGTTCCCAAGCCTTATGTGAGTGAAGTTTCTCCTAGTCGTAAGTCTCCTAATACAACAGACCCGCAAGAAAAAGATATTAACCATACACAAAGTAAGAATCTACTCGCTGCTCCCTCCGCTTCCAATGATGAATTCAGTCGTTTGTCTCAGGAAGAGAAGAATTGCGTGATTTGGAAAAATGCATATCCTGAAGCTGCTTATAAGCTCAAGAAAGGGGATGCATGCTACTGATTTTCATTCCCATAGTTTTTATGCATGTTTCTATACGCAGATGACCTGAGTGAAAGATCATGCCTGCCTGTTTCTCTTGTGATTCGTGCTGCGCTAAGCGTTGGATTGCTTAGCTCACTCGTTGCTCCTGAGTTCTCAGCATTTCATAGGCTTTCCACAAGCCATCCACTTCTGAGCAGGTCAATTCCTTGTTACAAACTCGATATTTCCCATTCCCAACGGCATCAATGGTTGAACCTTTGGATGTTGCGCAGATTCTGCTGAGAAAGGTCACTGGAATGACTCAGTTACCTTTGGTCTAGATCAGGATCTAGGCATTGCGCACGTTTTTCAGCCGTTCCTTTTCAGATCGAAATAGATTTTCGCGGAGAATAAAGACTGCTGCGTTGACCGACTGCATGGCGTCGATGCGCGCAACACATCCCAAGATGTCCAGACCGTTTGGTTGCATTTGAATTTAGTCCTCTAAAACTTCGATGGACATAGTTTTAAGTCAATATTTTCTGCTTTCTGTCTTATTCCATTTGAATTTGTTTTGCTTGATCCATTGAATTGATGATCTGAAGCCTCACACTACAGTCCATACCTACTTATTATGGTGAAAAAGCCAAATTCAATGAAAGCAGTTTTCAATGGTTGCGTTCTTGCTGAAAGCGACGATATTGTTTATATGGATGGGAATCCTTATTTTCCTCGTGAGGCTATGAATTCTGAATATTTTCGCGATTCTCGACACACGACGGTGTGTGGATGGAAAGGGAAAGCACGCTACTGGGACCTCATTGTTGGCGACCATGTGATGACTAATGTGGCTTGGAGCTATGAAACACCAAAGCCTAACGCTGAGTCGATTCGTTATAGATTTGCTTTTTATTCCGGCAAGGACATCATTGTTTCATAAATCATCTAAAATATCCTCTAGCTCTCTAAGAATGAACGGCTGATTACTATTCATCGCTAATAGCAATTAAATAGATTTAGTTTTCTTTGCATTTTCAATCTTTGTCGGCTTTCTGTTGATAGCGTATGATTGAATATGGATGATTTTAAGTACATGGTAGATGAATCATCTGAAGCTTTGCGGTCAATCTCTGACGGCTTAGATGCTAAATCTCCTTCGTATCGTATTGTTCGCGATGATCTTCAAGAAGATTCGATCACGAAGTTGAGATTTGCTAATTACGATGACGCCTATGATGAATTAGAATGTTTTTATGGAGATCTTTGTTGCTCTGATGAGCGGGTTGAATACTTAATCGTTTCGATCTGACCTGATCTTTTTGCCTCGTGTGAGCTTTGGCTTCTTCATTGTCTTGGTTTGATGCGCTAGATCGCTGTCACATTTTATTGTGACGGCTGGTTGTAGATCTTCGAAAATCTGTTTGGCGTGTTTTTTGCTTTTAAAGCTTTACACAATGTAGTCACAATCTTGAGTAAATCGAAACTCATGCACTCTTAGGGTGTCTTGTCCCTATGCTTCTCGCATCACAACTCAATGTGATGCAAAAGGCTGGGTGATGGGGATTGCTTGGTTTCAGGCCGCTCATGTGTTGAGCGGTTTTTTTGTGGTGTCACGTATCTCTCTTGCCCTCGTTCAATGCTTTGAGCCATTTTATAGAGCTTCAATGTTGTCTCCTGTGTATGAATGAACAGGAGTTTGACGTGAATTCAACTGGCTTTTCTTTTCTGTACTCGCTATAGTTTGTTTCATTGTTTTTATTTTTGTGAATCCCACCAAAGTTTTGCGTGTAATCGTTATTGTTGCTTCTCTCGGATTAGCTATTTTGGCGTTCCAACTCACGAGTGGATTGAACGATTCTGATTCTTCTAATGAGCTGCAAGAGGCTATGCCTGCTCTTCAACAATAATGCGTCGATTCACGCGCTAGTGATTCGAAAACAGCTGTTTTTTGCATGCATCGAGTGTGATTGTATATCTTACGTTGTGCTTGTCGTCCACAACTCTATAAATTTTGCCGGTGGCCATACATTTTGTCCGAGCATCAACAAATGCTTTGAACTCAGTTTCTCTGGTTACTTCTGCTGTCCAGCTTTCATCAGACAGGTGCTCAATCGTGTACATCTAGGTCTAACCATTATCGATATGTTGGCCTCTCGTGGGACAAAAGCGTGCGATCTACCGATTAACCTTGGGATCAGAAATAAATTATGAATTAATCAAATGCATTTCTGTATTTTTTATTTAATTTCACTTGTATCGCCGCTGTCTTGTGCGAACAGCTTGAAGTGGTGGCCTGGATCTGGTGATGGATTCATCTTGTACTTTCTGTTGGCTCCAGGCACCGAGTTTGTCGCTCAAAGGCTTGTGCCTGACTCATCTTGTTGAGCAGCTTATGGATGTCATGGGCAGAAAGCTCTCCATTCGATGCCCACTTCATCGATGACAATTCGTATTTTTGAAGAGGTGAGGGCACCGACCAGTCCAATAATTAATTGAGCTTACGTTGGATCTTGAAATTCAAACGGGCTCAATCTCTCTTCTGCCCTTCAGAAATTCTGTAATTCATTGTTTGCCTGATGGGCTTTCCCTTGATCCCATGGTTTTTCGTGGATTTTTTCTGTGTGACTCTGACGGCTTGCCGGGGCTGTGGCGGTTGTGGCGTAAAGGTGCGCTGATCTGTCTATTGCGCTACGGGAGCTCAAGGGAGCATGATAAAGAAAATCTGTAGTTATCTCTCGTGGCTCACGGACCCTGTTGCCCCCTCCATCAATCCACCCTTGATTCACCCGACTATTGGACTGATCCAGCTTTGATGCCATCGGCACTCCCAGCCTCTTCCTCGGAATGGCGACGTTGGGACATTGAGAGTCGGAACCGTCACGCGAAGTGGGCGGCCCGTCATGGCCAATGACCGCCGACATCCGATCACGGCTAGGCCTTGTTGGCTTTGACGCGTCTCTTGCACGATGCATTCAGCAGCTATCGAGGCTTTGTGATGGGGGTGATTGGCTGTGTATGGAGGCTTTGGTGCAACATTCTCTGAATGATGCTTATTGATGGGTAGAAGTCTTGCACCTGCAAGGATTTAATGGTTAGACGTGTTGATGATGCAAGCTTCGATGCTTGCCTTCCAATGTGCCCTATCAGTTCACTCGATAAGGCAGACTGTATCTAGGTCTAGGATCCAAGCATGGCAACAGCAGAAGAGAAACGCACCATTACGAAGAAGCGCCTTCAGGAACTCCGCAATATGTGTCGCGAACACTACAACGTTTTGATTGAAGAGGGCACCATGCCAGATGCCGCTGATGTTCGTGTGACCAATCAGAAGCTTGAGGAGTTGATGGAGCTCCTTGATGGAAAAATTAAATGGGATAATGCTTGATTCTTGCTTTCTATCGTTTAATTCCTAGTTGTTCTGTTTTTTTAATAGTTTTTAATTTGGTTTGCAATCAAAAAGAGGTGCATAAAGCCTCTTTTAGATTGCTTCGACTAATCAATCCTCGCTATCTTCACTGCCTTCGGGGATGAGACGGATTTGCTTTCGACCTAGCTTGATGGTGAAATTGTCGCCAGGGCTTAGATCAAGCATTGCTGTATAAGCTTTACCGATTAATAGATTTCCATTGCCTTGAACTCTGGCGATGTAGCTGAGCTTGCGTCCGCCTTTGCCAATTTCTCCTGCTCCGCCTCCGAGATCAATGCCTTTGGCGTTCAGAAGAGCTTCATAAAATGCAGTGAAATTTACACGATCACCTCCGTCTTTCTTCTTCGAGACGTAGCCACACTGAGTGGCTAAATCGGTCTTTGATACATCGCCAAGATCTTTGACCTTAGCGAGCAGGTCTGCACCAGTAAGCATTTGGGAATAAGCCTCAACAAACTATTATTAACAGCGCATCCTCATCTAAGTCAACTCTTTGGATTGATTTGATTTTTCTTTGTGTATTTGAGACCTGTGGCTTGTCATTTCGATCCAGAAGTCTTTTGTACCTTCTCGTTCTCTAGGTTTGACTTTTCCTGTCGATGTTATTGCTTCGCTTCTTCGACCTCTGTGCGCTTGCTTCAGGATTTGTGTGGTAACGGTTAGGTGGTCGGCGGACCTGGAGGCCTCCACCTGGTCCTGGTCTCAGCTTGCCGAAGGATCAAGATCATGCAATTGGGACAATACGCGTGCGGCCAGTCCCCTTGAGATCCTTCGTTCAATCAACAGGTTGCAAACCCAAGTAAAAAGGGGGAGGTTGGCTGGGTTTGCAGTTAGTCGGTCTTGCAAGAGCATCAGCTCTCGTTTTGTTTTGATTCCTCGTAAGGCATCAATCAGCATGTCTTCGCCTGTTGTGGCTTGAACTGTGCGTTGAGCTGTGCTGGTCATCTGCCAAAGGCATGTGTTCTCTTGTTCTGGCACGTCTTGCGTCGACTTTGCAAGGCTTTGTCCTACTGATCAGCCAGCTTTTCAAGGGAATTAGCCGTTCGATACAACTGGTGTGATGCCTGTGGGCTGATTCCGTCAATGGAACTCGCTGAATAGATGCTTCCATCCCAAGCCAGATACTGAATCCCCTTGTCTTCGCTCCACATCCAACCGAGAACATTAATAAATGCACTGCCATCTCTAATGGCGTGGACGTTGGAGAAGGCTTGAAACTCGCTGGGAATGTTCATTGCGATTTTGATTATTGGCATGCTCGTCGTTTGTAGCTTGGCAACGGATGTCTAGAAGAACCACATCCGTTGCAAGCTGTCTTCACGCTTTCCTTAGCGATTGCCTTTCCATCGCAGCATGCTGATCCAGATCGCGAACAGCGTTCCAACGGGGATCACGATCACGAGGAGCTGAGCGACCACCAATTGTCGTACCTCTGGATCCATGGTGTCCGCTCTTTGTGATGAGTGCCTCGCTTTTAGTTGTTTTGATTGGCTGGAACGATGGTCATTCCGATGGGAGCTATCGCAATCAAAGCGAGTTTGATGTGCTGAATCCCGAAGGGGATCCCAATGATGGAGACGAAGCAGGCCAGTGCTGAGGTGAGATGACCTATGGCCAGCCACCAGCCAGCCACTAAAAACCAAATCATATTTCCGATGAGACCCATCCGTCCGGTGCCTAAATCAACGCGTCCATTGAGCTCTCGTCGATTGATGGCTTCAAACCCAAAGGGCCATAGAGCAAATTTACCAATCACAAAACACGAGCGACTCCAAGGCAGGCCCACGATGCTGATGGCAGAGAGGAGACCCGCCAGCCACCAGCCCAAGGCCATGGGCAGGCCACCAAGAATGACCCAAACAATATTGAGAATTGATTTGACCATGCACGTATTCTTACCAAATCCCAGGAATTAAGCGAAAACTTGTAGATTTGTAATTCGAAAAATCCTGATATTTGATTCTCATTGATGCATCTTTTTCGCGTATGCGTTGTAAGTACAAAAGAAAAACTGAGAGTGGCACCAAGAATGCCCACAGGGAACCTGCTATCACGCTAAAACTTAGGTAGCGCATCAAATCGCCTGTGTAATTAACATGGCGTACACTACTTCAGATGCCGGTACGAACCAAGCCCGTTCCGCTTTCTTTGGCTGTTGTTTTTTGAATGTCTGCAGCTGTGTTGATCAGGCTTCCGAAGTAAAAAAGTGGAATTGCCGTTGCCGTAGCTGCGATGGAAAGCTCTGTTGAATTTGTAAAGGCTAAAAATGCTGGTAGTGAATAAAATACTCCAACAGTCACAATTGCACCAATAAATCCAGAGAAATCAACTTTTTCTGTGAAAATCTGCTTCCGACGCTCTGGATAAATCCTTTGCTCTATAAGCCACCATAAGCAATAGCTAATGTGTATACATGCGTATAGGATTTGCCGCTGACTCTCGATACCAAATAGTCCTATTAAGCCAAGAATCAAAAGGATCGTGACCGCTTTTGCCCAATTGATTGCAGTTAATTGTGATGTCATTGTTGATGCATTGTTATTTTCTAAGCAGTTTCAACACAACGAAAGCTGTGCAGATGGCGAGGATCCACCACAGCCAGGTTGAACTCGTAACGATGGCAATGGCAATCCCTATGACCAAGAAGATCAAAAATTGATTAAGGGTCATGGGCCACAGGTATGGAATTCCATTCTGAATGGGACTTAGTCCCTCTTCAATCAGTGATGGACGCTTCGGGTCGATCCTGGCCCGGGAAGTGCACGACTAGAAGATCTTCGCCGGTGATGGAACCGTTGGCGTCTAGGAGTTCGGGATGGGTGGTTAACAACCCTGTCCGGTCTGTCCGGCGTCTTGAATTGGTAGGGGGCGTAGAGCTAGAGCTCAAGCGCATCATTCGAAAGGCTTGGACCAACAGGAAGACGAAGACGCTTCCATAAACCAAGGGAAAAAGTGCAGAAAGCATGTAACGAATCACTCTTATTAAGAAATATTAATGAGTTTGTCGTTGATCCGCGTTTCTGAATCAGCTGGAAACCGGAAGCTTCGTTGGTTTTGCTCGTGCCTTGGGCCAGCTTTGGGTCATGACGATCTCCCTTCAGCTTGCCGTTGCTCGATGCACCGCTCGCGGTCTGATCAATGGAACGGCTGCCGCCGATTACAGCGAGGTCATCACCCTCCACCGAATGATGCAGCTTGAGGGTGAAACGGCTCTTGCTGCAGGCTTGTTAGCGCTGGCGCGCTCTTTGAATCCATCTGAGGCGATGCGTGATGTCTCTGCCCACAGACGACATCCCTCGGCGGAAGGGAATGCTCGACGCCTTTCTAATGACTGATGGCTTGATTGTTTGAAGGGTTTGATGGGTGTAATAACCAGCTTTGGAGTTGGCTCACACACTCGGATGTTGATTCATAGGGAAGAACGTTGCGTCCATGAATGCTTGCGCTCACAGCAGTTGGCATCTGCTGCTCATAGGTTTGGATGCGTTCTCGTGCGTCATCCCATTGCTTGGAACGGCCGATTCCGGTGGCCTCTTGCCCGAACAACAGCCACACAGGTTGGTTGATTTTTTGCCATTGACTGATCCATTTGCGTCTCCAAAAACCAGCCAAAAAAGAAAATGTTGCCCAACGCGTGCTCATGTTGGCTGCTTCTTGCTCCAACGTGTCGAGCCATTCGTCGTCAACGTCTTTGTTGTTGGCAAATAAATTATTGACAGAAAACGATTTTAAAAAGGCTCGACGGCGTGCATAGCGAAAAAACAAAAAGCCGATGGGGCCCTGAAACAGCAATCTCCAGATCCATTGAGATTGTGTTTGCGGAAAGGGTTCCTCAAGAATGCGCCAACTCGGTGGGCTGATTGCAACCAGGCCGGCGACGAGTTCCGGTGCGGACTTGGCTACAGCCAAGGCAATGGGAAGAGAGGCTCCTTGTGAGACCAGGACCGTTGGTGTGTTGGTTTGGTCTCTTAGAAGATCGACCAGTGGGGCCGCCCAATCTTCGGGGGCAAGCTGTTGATTTGGATGCTCGTTGTCACCGCATCCGAGTAGGTCTGGAGCCAGCAAGGTCGTCGTGTCGTCAGAGGCTTGCCAACACCTGATGAAACGATCCCAAAAGCGACTGGATAAACCAACCCCAATGGGATGAATGAGAAGCAAGCGTGATGAGCTCAAGACCCCACACCGCAGGCAATACGAGCACCACCTCCACCTAGGGGAGGCGTATCCGTATAGGTGTCTCCCCCTGCATGGACCACCAGAGCCCGTCCGCGCAGGTCGGAGGCCTTGAGCCGTGGTGCCACCACGCTTGTGGAGGTGTTGCCATCTCGGTCCACCACTAATCGGCTGAGGTCACCGCGATGGCCATTCCCGAAAGGTCCGAGATGGGTGTCGGTTTGATCTGGATCCCAATGTCCCAGCGCTGCAAGGCCTGCGACGGAGTCTCCTTCTGCGTTGGTTTGTGCAGCGCACTCATCGCCAGCATGCAAGTGGAACCCATGCTCGCCCTCACTCAGTCCACTGAGTTCAGGAATAATCACCAATCCTTGATCCGTGTCTCGTGCACTAATCGTGCCGATGGATTCGCCGATTCCCTCACTGGTGATGCTGTTGATCGTGATTTCAATCGCGCTGGCTTGCACGGTTGCAGGCATCAGCAATGCCAAACACAGAGCCAGGAGTGCACCAAGTCGGTACATGGGGTGTTTACAGATGCATTCATTTTGTCTGGACGACGGCTCTAACTGTTAGTGCGCCTGAGCCTCGGCAAGGGAGCGGCCTTTCCAGGTCCAGCCCTTTCCCGTCAGGCTCTTCCAAACGGATGTGGGTGCGATCAGCCCGATGATGAGGCCGCCAATGCCCATGAGCCACCAATGGCGTAAGGGCACCGAAAATCGGGCTCGTGTCCAGAGGCGAACGCTGAGTTGCATCAGGATTGCGATCAATCCGAGACCAGCATCACCGAGCCAAAGACTTTGATCATGACTGCTCAGACACGCCATCGTCAGGCTGGTCGGCAGGAGTAGCCATGGCAGCGTGAACATCAACAGCACCACGCCGCCAGCTCCTAAGGATTTGCTGATGCTGCGATCCAGACCAAGGAACCAGTTTTTGCTCCAGCCTTCCCAAAGAGCCTCGAAATTGGCGTACATCTGTAGGTCGACGGCATCAATTCCGAGCACGTATCGAAGGCGAAACCCCCCCTCCTTAATCAGCCGCGCCAAAGCCAGATCTTCGACAACTTCCCCCGCGAGGGCCCTGTGGCCGCCGATGGCGTTGTAGCTGTCCCTTCGGAACAACATGAAGGGTCCTGCCGCAAAGGCCACCGTTGAATCAGGATCGTTGGCTTCGAGGATCGGAAACCCAAGCCCTAGCAAGCTCGCCATGATGGGCTGAACCATCCATTCGCTGAGACATCCACAGGTCAAGCGTGGAGCAAGGCTGAAGAGATCGGCCTTCTCCTGGATGCTCTGGTGGAGTGCTCGACGGATGGCATCGGGTGCCAGGCTGACATCGGCGTCGATGAACAGCACCCATGTGCTTTGGACCTGCTCCATGGCTTGGCTGCAACCCCAGTTCTTTCCTACCCAACGCTCTCCCTTGGGGCGTGGGCCAGCTTGGAGAACGGCTGCATTGGGTTGATCAGAACCGGCGAAAGCACGGATGGTCTGTTCCGCAATGTTGACCGTGTTGTCGCTCGACTGATCGTCGACAACAATCACCTCCAAGTGAGAGCAAGGCTTATCAGACTCCAGTACGTGCGTCAGACAACCTTCAATATTGAGCGCTTCGTTGAAGGCTGGGATCACAACGGTGAGACTGGTCTTGCTGATGTCCTGATCGTTCTGGTGCCAGAGCGTTGGAGCTGATGCAAACACGCGTTGTAGGCCGAGAAGAAGGATGCTCAGTCCAAGCGCAGCCGCTAGGGCTGTCACTCCTACAACGCAAGCCACCATCTGGAACAGGGTCAAGAGCTGGGCCGCTTCTGCTGCCTACTTTGACCAACTTCGGCCTCGATGTTGTCTTTGCAGGTTGAGCAAAGCAGATGACCCTTGTGTTTCCAATAGGTGCGGGTCGAACGTTCGATTGTCTGCTTGCAGAGCAAACACTGAAACATGGGGCTCATGGTTGAAATGCCAGCACATCTACCCCTTATCCCACGGGCCCCAAACACGTTTTGTTCATGGGGATTTTTTTCTTAGCTCAGATGGATTCGTTGTTGATCGGCGTTGTCGGTCGCGTCGGTTTGCTTTTCGCGTTCCCCCATATTGATAACCGGGATGGTTTTGCAGCTTGTTCCAGCAGCTGGGGCATGCCAATTGCCAGTGAGGTTGGGCTGCAGTTTTCACCCTGTAATGAATGGGCCCATGACTGGAGCATTGATCACAAGCATGCGATTGGGAGCGTTTGCGTTTGCCACGGGATTGCCAATCCTTTAAAAACTTCAGTTCCTCGTCGCTGGAAGCCCTTCCCAGGGCGGCATTGCGTTGGGGATAACGTCCGAAACGCTGGATCAGATTCTTGTGGCGTGAGGCGACTGCAACGGTGGCTGGGTCGCTCCAGCGCTCCAGGTAGGTGATTGCTTCCTCAATCACTGCCAAGTCCTCACTGTGCAGCATTGGCATCAACCAAAATTGGCGACGCACCCGTTTTGGTTCTTCGGCGATCCATCCCTCCGCGATCGCTTTGCGGGTAAGCCTTAGGGCATAAGCATCGCCAGCAAACGCACGGAGTTCGTGCCTCCATATCTGCCGGGTGAACTGATCCATCATCAAAACCAGTGCCAAAGCACTGGTCGCGTCCTTCTCCCAGTGGGTTAGTTCACCTTTCAATGCTGATGACGTGATCTTGCCGAAGCGGTCCAACACCACCTGATCAAACTCCGCATTGCTGCGAAACCATTGGTGCGGGCGACAGTCTTGAAACCAGAAGTGGAGCACCGCTTTCGGGCTGGTCTCCATCAGTTGTCTTGACGCACTGCCTTCACCGCCAAGCCTGCTTCCGCGCTCGTCACAGCGGCGAGAACAATCAAACCGATCAGTCCAACGAGTTGGTTTTGCGGTTCAGCTGCAGTCGCGGAGTTTTGAGCCAAGACGGCACCCACCACAAACCAGGTTGTGGCCAGGAGCGAGGTGATCCAGTAAGCCTTCCAGCGTCGTTGGTACAAATAACCAGCCCCAAGACCGGGCACCACGTTGAGCACAACAGCCACCCAGCCAGCGGATGCGGCGAGCACCTGTTCTCTTGTTGGAGTCATCAAAACGCTTTGTCTTCAGGACACTCTGTCGTGTTCAGTGCTTGGGTGGGGTGAATGACTTCGCCTGCCTTGCGCTCTCTGTTTTCGTTGTGTTTTGTGGCTTTGTGTTGGCTCGTGCCCTGTGCGCCTGTGTTTGCAGACAGCTATTGGTGTGAAGGAGACTTGCTGACGGCGGAGCGAACCAATTTGGGTCGGGAGGCGATCGGCGCTGTGGTGGAACCGATCCCTAACAGTGCCGATGGAACAGTGCCTGGCGATGGGATCTTGATCCATTGGCGAGACCTCAGCCTGCAACTGCCACGCACCAACAATGCAGGTCCACCCAGCTACACCGATGGCCGTTGGTGGTGGCGGGTGGAAGATGCGGATCATCCTGAATTCCGCCAGAGGAAAGCCTCGATTGAAACCTATGCCTGTGAGGCTCAGGTGGAGGGTGCTAACCCTCTCAACAACAAGAATTCATAAATCGCGACGGCGCTTACTAACAGTCCAATGGCTCCAACCACGAGCTTGCCGTTCATCGCAGAAATCCTCACAGACACCATCATGGAGGTATTCACAATGTTGTCGTGCACGGTTCTGCTTGGATCTTGTTGGCTTGGTTCGTCGTCGCGATTGCCTGCGCAACCCGTTTCTGGCGGATCACAGCAGCCTTTCGTCGAAACAATGGATTGGCTGAGCCCTCTAGCAAAGCGATGAGAGAGGCCCTCGAACGGGCATGGGAGCGCAGTCCGCGCTGAAAACGGCGATAAATTTGGGGTATGGAACCTTCTTTCACTACGGACAAACTTGAACAAGAGCTCAAGCAGGCACAACAGTTTGGACGCTGGCTGAGCGATGAAGAGCGTTTGGCCCTGGAAGAGGAGGAGACCAAAGCGTTGAGGGTGATCGAACAGCAACGTCACAGACGTGTGCGTTTGATCGTTTTGACAGGTGTTTGTGTGCTGATTCCTCCTCTTTGGGGCATTGCCGCAGGTCTCAGTTTTTATTTGCTGTTTCCAGAGACGGCAAAACGGCTCGCTTTGATTGCTAGTGGTGGCCTGATTGTTCTTGCCGTGTTATCAGCTCTAGTGTTTGGATTCTTGCTAATAACAATTGCTAGTTTGCTGTTATGAATTTTAGCTTGTTTGAATTTAAATTAATTTGATTTTGTGTCGCGACCACTAATCGTTGGCTCAAGCGAGACTGCAAGAATTTGAATATTAAGCTCTAATGATAAATTTGAGAAGAAATTGCATGCAAGGTTTAAATTTTAAGCATCAGCCAAGCGAGTGAGCAGCTTACGACCAATGAAATGATTCCAGCAAGCGCTCTCCAGAAACGGGGGTCATTTGTTTGATACATGGAGAAACACTCAACAGATCATTCAGGATGACAGCTGAATCGTTCCTGCTTCAATGCGTTTTAAGAGATTGCTTCTCAGTTTTTGATCTTGTTCATCCATTCCGCGGTTCAGTAAAACCTCGCGATAGTGCTCAACACTGATCTGGTTGTGCAAGGTGGCGTCCAGGTAAAGCTCGACCATGACGTGTAGATGAGAAGTTATGTAAAGCTATGCTCCTGAATCGGCAACTGCGTGCAATTTTTCGTTCGGTTCTCCACCGCTCAGGGATGGCAGTAGCTGGACGCTGCTGTGTTTGGCGGTCGTTGTGCAGGTTTTGCTTGGCTCCTCCCTCTCTGCACCCTGCTTGGACTCCGATGATTGTTGCTTTCGCTTATGGACCATCGCTTGCGTCAATACAGCCGTTTTGGTTTGAGAGCGTTGCGCATCGCGGCAAGCACGGTGGCCTTGGTTGAGTTGCTCCGCTCTGATTGGGTGGCGGGAGCAGGAGCGTCGTTGGCTTGGTTTCTGTTTGTTCAAGTTGAGCGACGCTGGACAGATCCAGCAGATTTCGATTCCTGAGCTTTGAAAATTGTGGCTCGTGAAAACGTCACGTATCTGTCGCTTGATCAAGAAGAAGCGAGCACCTCTGTTTGAAATCCTTGATTGGAGTGTGTATGGGATTCATTCTTGGAATGATCTAGTCATAATTTTCTGTTGATTGACTTGCCAGTCGTTGGCAGGAATGAAAGCAGCAAATAAACAATTGGTGCTTAAGAGACGTTGCCGTCAGCTTGAAGCAAAACCAAAGTGGTCTCCTCCTCTGCTTCACCATTCAATGAGGCTCAACTCAGCATCATCAGCCTTTAAAATGGACAGGATCGAGGTTTTCTAAGCCTGATTAGCCGTTCCTTAGGGTGTTCTCATCTGATGGCGCCATCGCTGGATCGCCCCACAAAAATCTGTGCCGTCTGCGGTCGCTCATTCCAATGGCGGCGCAAATGGAAAGATGTTTGGGAAGAGGTGCGTTATTGCTCTGAGCGCTGCAGACGCCGGCGTGGGAAAACTTCAGCACAACGTCCCTCATGAACCAATGATCTTTCCGTCACGGATTCAGCTGTTTTGAAGATCATCAGCATCTACCTAGCAAGGATGTTTGGACGTCGTTTTTTGCGACGCTTTACTGCACTTGCTATCGCTTTACCCCTTGCTGTTGCTTGCACAAAGCAGGATTACTTGCCTGGGAAACGAAGTAATCATTCTGATGATCGTCCGATTGTTTTGACAACATTTACAATCCTCGCTGATATGGCCCGTCAGGTTGCTGGTGATCGCTTACAAGTTAAATCCATTACGAAACCAGGAGCAGAAATTCATGGTTATGAGCCTTCTCCAAAGGATTTAGAGCAAGCATCAAGAGCAGATTTAATTGTAGAAAATGGGTTGGGATTGGAACTTTGGGCTCGTCGTTTTGTTCAATCGGCTGGTGATGTACCCACGGTCACTCTCACCGAGGGGATGGAGCCCTTGCTCATTGAGGGGGATGCCTATGCCGGTAAGCCCAATCCCCATGCCTGGATGTCACCTCATCGGGCTCAAGGGTACGTGGATCGACTTGTGGATGCCTTTTCTCAACTTGATCCAGGTGGGGCCGAGTTGTATCGAAACAATGGCAACCGCTACAAGCTCCAGTTGGAACAATTGGATGCTGAGTTACGCGATCTGCTCGCTGTCATTCCCAAGCAACAACGTGTCCTTGTCAGCTGTGAAGGGGCATTTTCTTACCTCGCCCAAGACTATGGATTTGATGAGGCGTATTTGTGGCCGGTGAACGCTGAAAGTCAGATCACTCCAAAACGCATGGCCCGTCTGATCGAGCGTGTCAAGAACGATCAGGTTCCCGCCGTGTTTTGTGAAACCACAGTGAGTGATAAGGCCCAACGGGAGGTTGCTCGAGCTTCGGGTGCTCGATTTGGTGGCAGCTTTTATGTGGACTCTTTATCAAAACGCAACGGTCCTGCGCCAACGCTGCTCGACCTTCAACGCCACAATGTGAAACTTCTTAGGCAGGGGTTGGCTGCGTCCGCCGAAAAGTCCTCATGACTCAGAGTGAATTGATGCGGATTGAAGCCGATCAGATCTGTGTTGACTACAACGGCACAGTGGCTCTCTACGACGCTTCTCTTCATTTGCCTTCGGGATGCATCTGTGGATTGGTGGGCATGAATGGGTCCGGCAAATCGACCCTCTTCAAGGCGTTAACTGGCTTTATCCGCCCCTCTCGCGGCCACATCAGAATCAATGGCCGCAGTGTTGCCCGGGCTCAGCGCGATCAAGCCGTTGCCTATGTGCCTCAGAGTGAAGGCATCGATTGTGATTTCCCCGTCTCTGTTTGGGATGTGGTGATGATGGGTCGCTATGGAGCCATGAATGTGCTCCGGATTCCACGACAGTCAGACAGGGTGGCCGTTCGCGATGCCCTGGAGCGGGTTGAGCTTCTTGACCTGAGGGATCGTCCGATCGCTGCTCTCTCTGGAGGTCAAAGGAAGCGGACATTTTTGGCAAGAGCTATTGCCCAGCGTGCATCGGTGTTGTTGTTGGACGAACCCTTCAATGGCGTGGATATACGTACGGAAAAGTTGATGGCCGAATTGTTTTTTCAGTTGCGTACGGAAGGACGCACCATTTTGATTTCCACCCACGATCTCAGTCATGTCAGAGACTTCTGCGATCTCACAGTTCTGATCAATAAAACGGTCTTGGCTTACGGTGAAACCTCTGAGGTGTTCACTCCGGAAAATCTTTCCTTGGCCTTCGGGGGCCTTCCTCCAGATTTATTGACCGGCCATAGTTCCTCGGAGGACGCTTGATCACATTTCTGCTTGAGCCTCTTCAGCACGCCTTCATGGTGCGGGCTTTGCTGATCAGTGCCACCGTCGGTGGCGTCTGTGGTCTCCTCTCTTGCTATATGACCCTGAAGGGTTGGGCTTTGATGGGTGATGCTGTTTCGCATTCTGTCTTGCCAGGGGTGATCTTGGCCTATGCATTAGGGCTACCTTTTTCGGTTGGGGCCTTTGTCTTTGGTGTGGGATCAGTGGCCACGATTGGTTTCGTTAAGCAGAAATCTCGAATCAAGGAAGACACCGTGATTGGCCTCGTGTTTACAGGCTTTTTCGCTCTGGGGCTGGTGTTGGTCTCGAAGACTCGTAGCAATATTGACCTCACACATATTCTTTTTGGCAATGTGCTTGGCATCTCTATTGCAGATATCCAACAAACCATGCTGATTTCAGCCCTTGTAACGGCTGTTCTTTTGTTGTTTCGTCGTGATCTGCTTCTGTTTTGTTTTGACCCTACGCATGCACGCTCGATTGGCATTAATACCGGCGTTCTCCACTATTTGCTTCTCTCTGTTCTTTCTCTAGCGGCGGTTGCTGGCTTGCAAACCGTAGGCATTATTTTGGTCGTTGCCATGTTGGTGACTCCTGGAGCTACCGCTTATTTACTCACCGATCGCTTTGATCGAATGAGTTGGTTGGCGATAGGAAGCAGCATCCTTTCAAGCATTCTTGGGGTTTATACAAGCTATTGGACGGATAGTTCCACCGCTGGTTGCATCGTTCTTGTACAGACCGGTTTGTTCTTGATTGCGTTCCTCTTTGCTCCTAAGCATGGAATTTTGCGCCATCGATTCGCATCCTCAATGTCAATTTGAACAGTGTCTAATCTTTGAGGATTTGCTGAAGAAGATTGCTGAAGAAGAAAAGTGTTTTAAGGATCATTGGGTTGTTTCCCAACCCAATTGGAACTGTGATGATGGCGTGGTGCAAAAGGGGGTATCGCTTTCTTTGCTCTTTGTTAAGCCGTGAATTCGTCCAGCGGGCTTGATGCAGCAAACTCAATTTGTTGCCACTCATTCTGAGATGCGTCTATTTCGATCAGCTCAACTGCTCATGAGCTTGCTGGTTTTGACAACTCCGTCCATGGCTCTAGCGATGGGGGAAGAGCCCTCCCCATCGAAACTCGGCACTGCGCCCATCAAAGCGATGTATGACACCAAGGCAGAGGCAGAGGAGGCCGCAACCTTGTTCAACTGCAAAGGCGCCCATCAGATGGGGGCGAAATGGATGCCTTGCAATTCCCATAACCATGGCCCTCATGCAGATCACTGACTTTGAACTGAATTCGATCCGTCTTTTTGGTTCTCTTGGGGTTCAGACACTTGAGAAAACGGGGAAAGAGCTCTGAAAATCTTTTGCTGTCCGGCAGCTGTGAACTGCTGAATTTCATCAGCAGACGTCAGAACGCTCGCCGATTTGTTCAATCGATGCGATTGCTGGATGCCCTTGGTGCTCAGAACACGCGAGTGGTTGGGCTTCTCGGCTGGCCTTACCACTCTCAGATTCATTCCATAACGTTCTGCAGCAACGTCAGCACCGCTGCTTCAGATCTCCTGAGAATGGTGAGGATTGATATTGGGAACCATGCGTTTTTTGCTATCTGCTGCTTTTGCTTTGCTGCTGGTCTTAAGCCTGCCAATTCGTGCGATGGCTTCTGACACCGTGAGGGGTGGTCAGATTTTTAATACCAATTGCGCCGCATGCCATGCCGGCGGTGGAAATATTGTGAAGAGTGAGCGGACATTGCGGCAGGCCGACCTTGAAGCTTTTCTCCCCAACTACGTGACTGGGCATGAGACCGGAATCGTGGCTCAGGTCACCTACGGGCGTAACGCAATGCCAGCATTTTTGGATGTCCTCAGTGAAAATGAAATTGCCGATGTTGCGGCTTACGTTGAAGATCAAGCCAGTCATGGCTGGAGTTAGCCACTTCAAGGGTTGATGACACGTTTCGCCACTGGCTGGGCCATTTTTCAAGGTCTGTTAATCGAAGCGCTCCCCTTCTTGCTTCTGGGCGTTGCGATTGCTGGTTTGGCGAGATGGCTGGTCCCCCAGTCATCATGGATCAAGCGATTGCCACGCCACCCGCTTCTGGCCCCAGTTGTTGGGGCTTTGCTCGGATTTGCTTTGCCTGCCTGTGAATGCGGAAATGTTCCCGTTGCACGACGTTTGCTTGCAAGCGGAGCACCGCTGGGCACTGGTTTTGGTTTTTTGTTTGCAGCGCCAGTTCTCAATCCGATCGTGTTAGCGAGCACTTGGGCAGCCTTTCCAGGTCAGACCTGGTTGCTTTGGGGACGACCCATTGGTGCTTTCCTGATTGCGATCGGGCTCAGCGCTCTTCTCGGCTTGCTGCCTGAATCACGTTTGTTGGCGTCTGCCTTGCTCGAAGAGCGAAGACTGAGTCAACCCCTTTCTCGGGTGGGACTGCTTGAACGTCGTAGTGGGCTGGTGGGTGTGGACTTCAATGCTTCGGAACGTCGGCTGGAGGAGGTGCCGCTGCGACCTGCAGAGCTGCTTCAACACAGCACGCGTGAATTCTTGAGCCTGCTCACCCTGCTCGTCTTTGGCTGTGCCCTTGCCGCTGCGGTGCAAACCTGGTTGCCGCGCAGTTGGCTGCTGGCTTTGGGCTCAGGCCCCACCGTTTCGGTGCTAGCTCTGATGCTCTTGGCACTCGTGGTTTCGGTTTGTTCCAGCGTTGATGCCTTTCTTGCGCTTGGCTTTGCCGCCCAGGTCACGCCCGGTGCCTTGTTGGCCTTTCTGCTGCTTGGTCCAGTGGTGGATCTCAAGCTTGCTGGCTTGTTCACTGTGCTTCTTTCAACGCGAGCCATTGCCATCACCGCAGTTGCGGCATCGTTGCTCGTTCTCTTGATCGGGCAATGGGTCAATCTTGTGCTGCTTTAACGCAATGCCACGTCTGAACCGGATTCGACAAGCGCGATACGTACCTCCCCTTGTTTTGCTGCTTTGGGGATGGTTGTTGGTTTGGAGCAGTGTGTCGGCTCGTTTGGATCTACTGCTGAATGCGGTTTTCCATCCGGTGGTTGCGATTGCAGGAGTTGTGCTGATGGTGCTCGGAGCCATACAGCTTCGCTCTGCTCCACGCTTGAAAACTCCTCTAACTCCTTTGAGTTGGTTGGTTTCGGTTGCGGTGGCCTTGTTGGTTTTGCTGTTTCCCCCTGAACCTTCTTTCAGTGATTTGGCTGCGAATCGCAGCGAAACCTTGCCTGAGGCGCCGCGATTGAGTTTTTTCCTTCCGCCGGAACAACGCACGTTGACGGAATGGGTGCGGCTGCTGCGCAGTCAGCCCGATCCCAATTTGCATGCAGGTGATCCTGTGCGAATTAGTGGTTTTGTGCTTCAACGCCCTGGGATGCAGCCCCAGCTCGCCCGTCTCACGGTTCGGTGCTGTCTGGCTGATGCCACCCCTGCTGGCCTCCCCATTGAATGGCCTGCAAACGCGGATCCGAAGCCGGATGAATGGCTGGCTATCGAGGGAACGATGACAACAAAGACCATGGATGGACTGCTAATCAACATGGTGAAGCCCACCACAATTCAATCCATCCCTAGGCCTGAACGGCCTCTGGAACCATGAGCTCTAAGGGGTTTGGCTCATCGAGCGCAAAAATTCGACTTTTAAGCGTCGCATTGATGGGCTTGGGCCTGGTTGCTTTGGTCCAGCAGCAGATTTTGTTGCGTCGTCCGCCGCGTTTGCGATCCGTTGCGATTCAATCCATGCGTTCAGGTGCTGCAGCCCTTGACGTGCGTTTCAGCCGAACGATGAACCGCAAGTCGGTGGCTGAAAACAGTGGTCTGTTCCCCGATCAGCCCCATCAGTGGTTTGGTCATCAGGATCAGTTCCGCTTGCTTCTGGATCCTGGCGCCCTCATTCGTTCGCCTCAGAGGCTTGTTCTTGCTGGTGATGATCAACGGGGGCTTGCTCTGCCTAACCACTCGCTTTGGTGGGACCCTCGTTCCACTCTCGTTGCAGTGGTGGTCGAGGAGGAGGGAGAGCAGTTAAAACTGCGTCGTAAGGATGGCAGTTGGTTGCCGTTGTCGTCTATTGAGCAGCGCATTCTTCAGCTTGAGCCGCTTGGCAATGGAGAGGGCGTTGCCTTCGTGACCGATAACGATGCTTCCAAGCTTGAGGTGTTGCTTCGCCAGCTCACTCCGCGGGCCATTAGCCATCAAGCGGAAGGATTGGCAGATCCCCGCCCAGGTGCCATCCAATCCTTGGCATCTGGGTCACTTTTGTTTGCCCACTTAAGTAGCAATCAGCGCGGGGAATTACTCGTGCAAGTTGGTGGTATTGAAGCTGGTAGCGATCGCACCTGGATTCGTTCAGTTAACGCCAAGCGACGGGATCTCAACCTCGAGGTTGCAGGCGCAATTCGTCTTCTTCCTGATGGAAGCGGAATGGTTGTTCCCTCTTACGACGGGCTTGATCTTTTACCAATGCACCCTGATCGAAATAGGAATGCTTCGCAGAGCCTGCCTGGAAGCAGGGAGCTCAAGTCGTTTTGCACTGGCTCTGGTCGCGCGGTGTTGTTAAGGAATTGGCCTGATTATCGACGGTCGATAGAGCTCGTTATTCCAGGACAGCCCCCACGACAGGTTTGGTTGGGAGAGGCGGGAGTGATGGCCACAGCTTGCGATAACCGGGGAGAAAAGATTTGGATTGTTCTGCGTGATGCATCTCCGACTCTTCGCGATGAATTACTGCTTCTGAACAGCTCTGGAACAGTGCTCAAGCGAAGGTCTTTGCCTGGATGGTATTTGGCTTCAGGCGCGATTCTTGATGTTGATCCCGCCACGAATCGTCTTCTTACGGTGATGACAGATGGGGATGGTATGCAACGCCGAGCTGCCCTCATTGATGGCAGCAGCCTTGAGTTTGAACTTCTTAAGCCTCAGGTTGTGTTGGCGCGATGGTTACCAGCAGGTGGCGAATTGGGTGAATTCTCCAAGGTCCGTCGATAGGTTGAGCCAACTTGACGTTTCAATTTTTGGAAGAGCCAGTTCTCAGAGCAAGGGATGTGAATGTTCAATATGGCGATAACGTTGTGTTGGAAAACGTCTCGCTGTCGCTGCAATCAGGGACATTGACAGCTCTAGTTGGTGCAAATGGAGCCGGTAAATCCACTCTGTTGCATGTGCTTAAGGGGCAATTACGTCCGTCAAGTGGCTCGGTTTACTGCGATGGGGATCCGATCGAAACTTGCCGTGAACGGGTGGTGTTGATGCCTCAGCGCAGTCGGATTGATTGGTCGTTCCCAATCAGTGTTCGTGATCTCGTGGATCTTGGCGCCATGAACGGTCAAGCCTTTGGGTGCTGCGATCGGGAGGCTGCGATGCAACGGGTTGGGCTGGCAGACCTTGGAAACCGACGCCTTGATGCACTCTCAGGTGGGCAGCAGCAACGCGCTTTGCTGGCCCGCGCTTTGGTACAACCCTCTCGCATGCTTCTTCTCGATGAACCCTGTGCTGCGATTGATCCGCCCTCTCGTGATCAGTTGTTAGTCCTGATGCGCCAATTAGCTGATGCTGGTCATACCTTGCTGGTGAGTAGTCATGACTGGGGTGAGGCGCTCGATTCCTATGACCGCGTGATCGTGGTTGATCGGCGTGTTCTTGCTGATGGCCCTCCTGCAGAGGTGAGGAGCTCTCTTAAAGGTTTGGTTAATCCGGGGAATCATCACTGTGGATGAGATCGTTTTTTGGTTGTTGCCTCTGTTGATGGCACTTTTGGTGGGAATTTTGTGTCCTGTCATGGGAACTCTGTTAGTGACCCAGCGCCGGGTGCTTCAGGCCAACCTCATTTCCCATGCCGTTCTTCCAGGACTGGCGGTATCCGTTGCGTTTGGTTTTGACCCAGCAGTGGGGGGCGTCATCAGCGGCATTCTTGGTTCCCTGCTGGCGGAACGATTGCAGCGCAGCTCGAAGCTGAATGAGGAAGCTGTAATCAATACCGTGCTTGCCGGTTTTCTTGGGCTCGGCGTTTTGCTGATCCCTTTGCTGGGTTTGCGCCTGGATCTTGAAGCCTTGCTGTTTGGTGATTTGCTCACGGTGGGTTGGCTTGATATAGGCCGGGTGTTGTGTGCTTGCCTGGCTGTGGCCTTGCTTCTTGGCACTCGCTATAGGCAGCTTGTCTATGTGGGTGTTGATCCAGAGGGTGCAGCGGCGGCGGGGCTGCCGGTGCGAGGTCTACGGCTTGCCATGTCTGCGGTTACGGCTGCGGTGATTGTCAGTGCAATGGCAGCAGTGGGAGTGATTCTGGTGATTGGCTTGCTATGCGCACCGGTTCTTCCAGGGCTACGCCGGGTAAAAAGTCTTCGTGCCGCAATGGTTCAGGCAGCTGTTGTGGGTTTGGCCCTGAGTGGCGGTGGTTTCCTTTTGGCCTTGCCTCTCAATCTCCCCCCAGGTCCTTTGATCGGGGTGGCATGTGTTGTGTTGCTTTGCCCATTGGCAAGCAGAAGTACCTAGACAAACTTTTGAGAATGATTATCATTTTTGGACATTCTCTTTTCTCAAGTGCCCCTGCCCGCTTCTTTACCGTTTGCCAGTGTCTTGCTGGCGGCAGCTAATACGGCAACTCCCACCGTGGTTGCTGCCGATGGGATTCTTTGTGATCTCACGCGCACTTTGGTGGGAAATCAAGCAAAAGTGATCTGCTTGATCAAGCCGGGTACAGATCCGCACTCCATGGCCTTGCGCCCAGCTGATCGAGGCAATCTCGCGAAAGCCCAACTTGTGTTGCTGAATGGATATGACCTCACGCCAGCGCTCAACAAGATCAGAACCCCTGGCACCGTCGTAAAAGTTGGAAATATTGCTGTCCCTAACAACCCGAAGAATGATCCTCATATCTGGCACGATCCAGCCAATGTGATTGCAATGGCCAACACCGTTGCATCGAGCCTGAAGCCTCTGTTTGATGCCAATGGTGATGCTCAAATTGATCAACGCCGGGCACAAGCTGATCGCGTTCTTGTCTCTCTTGGAGGTTGGATTGGTCAACAAATAGCAACTGTTCCTGAAAAGCAGCGTGTGGTTGTGACCGGTCACCGCACTTATGACTTCTTGGCGAAGCGTTATGGCTTTCGTGAACTTCCCGTTTTGGATGATTACACCACGGGTGGAACATTGCGTCCTTCGAGCTTGTCTGCGATCAGCAAGTCGATCAAAGCCTCTGGCAGTAAGGCCATCTTCCCCGAGTCACTTCCTCCCTCTAAAACAATGCGACGGATTAGTCGTAGTAGCGGAGTTCCGATTGCCAAGCAAGTGCTTTTTGGTGATGGTCAAGCACCAGGGAAAAGTTTGGTTCAAACGGCAACGAGCAATATTTGCATTTTTGTAAATGCTCAAGGAGGTAGTTGTAATGAAGCCGCTGCTAGCAAGCTTCAAAATCAATGGAATTCTATTAAATAATTAGCTTTAATTCCACTTCATTCTATTTCACTAATTTCATGTTTTCATCATTCAGTCGACAACTCATTCGTGCTGGCGCTTCAGCAGCTTTTCTTGTAATTTCAACTTCATCTTTTACATCAGTAAGAGCTCATGGCGCTGCAGGGGGCGAATCATTAGAAGCTGGAGAATTTAAAGCTTCGCCAGTCCTGACCATAGAAGGTCATGCAGGATTAGAAGATAATCTCGAAGGTCAACCAAGGCATTACGCCATTGATCTCCAGTTTGGAGGTGTTTTTGAGTGGGGGCTCGAAAACGATGGTGCTTTTGCAATTGAAGCATTGATCGGTCCAGCTGCTGTCTACGGTGAAGCGGAGCACTTTTATGGCAGAGTTGAAATCGAGGAAGAAGGTGAAGAGGAAGAAGAGGAAGAATCTGGGGCACCCTTTCGAAGAGTTGATGCAAAAGCTTATTTAGCAGCTAGATATCAGCCCAATGATCGTTTCTCTGTTTCAGTTGATTGGAAGCCCTACTATGTAACTTCTAGCATCGCCGAAGACACAAAGGGCCTTAAACATGAAGTCGGAGCTAAACTCGCCTATGCATTCGGAGACGGTGATCTGAATTTTGCACTTGGTGATGGGCTTGAGTCAATTGCAGACGGCATCTTTGTTTCAGCTGAAAATCGGAGTGGATGGGAAAGTGACGGAACTTATTTAGGGAATTACACTGATACGTGGCTTGGTTTCGGTTTCAACGTTGATTTGTTAAATGTTACTCTTACGGGAGGACCACGTTTTTATACACCAGGAAACTACTCAGGACTATCTCAACGAACTGACTGGGGTGGTGAAATTGCTCTTGAATACCCGATTAACGACCAAGTCGTTTTATTTGCTCATTGGGAGCCTATCTATAGCACCGATGAACGCAAAGGAGGGGGATGGGGCATAGGTTGGCAGCATCATATTGGTACGGGTGTTAGCTTTAGTTTTTGATGATTGCTAGCATTTTTATGATCTGATCTCCTAACACTTATGAATTATGCAGATGATATTCGCCGCTTAGCCATCAGCCGTCTTAGCCGCAAGAGGGCCTATCGCCATCAAGTGATCAATTACTTCTGGGTGAATGGTCTCTTGATTGTGGTGTGGGCTTTCTCTGGGTTTGGCTTTTTTTGGCCGATCTATCCACTAATCGGTTGGGGGGGCGCTCTTTTGATTCAAGGATGGAAAATCACCCATCCTCATCGTCACGCGTTCAGTGAAGAGGAGATCAATCGAGAGATCGAGAGAATCTGAATTCAATCGGTGTTGGGTGCGTGTCTCTTAGATCCGCACTTTGCCAACCTCCGCTTTGATCGGTTCCCTTCCTGTCCCTACAAGAATGGGGAGACGCGTGAAAATTTCAACTCGGATCCCCATTCTTGCAATCACAATGAGGGCACGACTCACAAAAAAGAAGGAAAGAACGAGTGCGATCGGCCATCTCCAGCTTGCTAGAGAGTAAAAAAAATCGCTCATCTGCTGATGGTATTGGGTTCTCTTTGCAGTGATAGCAAGCTTTTCAGGGGATGAAATGCTTAGAGCATTTCGGGGTTGAGTCGGCTTGGTCGGTAGGCAATCAGAAATTTCTGCACATGTCCGTTCGTTCGTTTTACGGCTGTGATCAGGTCCTCACCTGTGTTCCAGACCCAGAGCTGATCCTCATAGCTGTCTTCTTTGATTGATGTGCTGATTGGCTTGCCGTGCCGAGCACTTAAACCAGCAAGGACTTCTGTCATGTCATCCATGCTGAATTCGTAAGCCAGTGACTCCAGTCCACCTTGCTCGTTCATGTCTAACGTGAGCTGTGGAACAGGTAATTGATCGAGATGGACGTTACGAGCGATCAAGCGTTGAGAGTTGAGGTCTTCCTGTTTGATGGCACCGTGGAGGTGGTCGTTGATCTCTGATTGGGGCATTCCCCAAGCCAATCCTTCAACACAAGCGATGGCAGTGGACGGATAGATGACGAAGCAGGCCACCAGTGCGAAGGCGAAAAGTGCAGAGTGCACAGTTCGAATCATGGCTCAGTTGATCAAGGGTCCATAGTCAGTCTGTTCGATTTTGGTCTTGACTTTACAAAACAAAAATGAAGCTCTTTCACGGCGAGTGCATAACGTCGTGCTTTAGATGATTTCCAATGCTTTGGAGACTTTCGAGAGCCGGAAGATGCGCTTGTCTGCGATGAATGCCTCTTTTGACGTTCCATGTACTTATGCATTCTATTCTTAATTTGCTTTTGTCTGCCGATGTAGCTCTAAAGGCTAAGGAATCTATTTTTACCGAGGTTGATTCGCGGGATTTGTGTTGGTGTGTCTTGATCTTTACTTTTGATTTTGAGATCATGTCTTGATTCAGATCAATCTCTTTAATTGTTATGATTGTTGCATATAAATTCGCTTTCTTGTTGTGCTTGTGATTGGGGAGTTGCCCTATGCCATCGCATCTTGCTCGTAACCTCTTCTTTGTTGTAGGTGTCGATTTGGGTGATGTACCAATATCTCATCAAGATTTTGTCGTCTTTGCATTTTACAAGAATGATGTTGTTGTCTGAATTTTGATAGGAAAACTCGTTATCCCCTAATTCTCTTGTTTTTTTGATAGAGATCTTTTCGCGTTCTTCTGATATTCCAATATCAACCCATTCTTCATTTTTTTTGTTGTCTGCAGAGACTGGGTTTGGGATTGAGATTGCTACCAATAGAAAATTAATAAAGGCTTGCCTTTTAGGGATGAAAATTTGCATTTCATTGTCCTTACTCGGCAAATTCTACAGACTCTTGATTATATTGTATTGACCTTGGCTTCTTTGGCTTTTCATGGAGATGTTGTTGATTGCAAGCTGCGAGCATTCGTTAGAACGCTTTTGAGCTTTTGTTGATTCATTCAATATTTCTGAATAGACATGTATTCAGAAATATTGGACTTTTTTTAGATCTTTGTTTGCGTCGAACACGATGCCTGCATGCTCCTGTCTTCAGGCAACAGTCTTTATGTCAGCTCATGGCTTTGAGCGATCTTGATTTTTCTCGTTTTCGCCTGATCCGGCCTTGCATGCACTCCTTGAGATCCATTGGCCTTACTGGATTTCTTGGATTGAGATGCGGAATTGAGATATCTTTCACGAAGGAATAATAAGAATTCGTCACGATCTTTTATTTGTCGTATTGTCATGGCAGCTCTAAGGATAAAAGTTATGGCCGAAATTCAAAGGCGGATTCGCTTTAACACCATCAGCATGAGTGTGCTGATGATTACTATTGCAGTGGGAGTGATGACTGCGATGTGGATGTATGCGGATGGACTCGTTTGACTTCTGGCCTATGGATCTCAGGCTTGGTTCTGTAGTTCTCTGCAAAATCTTCTTTAGATGAAATTGTTGATATGATTGCTTTTGATAGTCCATGATTGTTATTTGAATGGTGGTGGAGCGACCGTATGACCCATTGGTATCCAGCACTTTGTTGTTGACACCATGATGGAGCCATTACGGCTTTCGTTTCTAACCGTTATTTTGTATGCATGACTATTTCAGAAGACCGTGTCAAGCGATTGGTGGAGCAGT
This sequence comes from Synechococcus sp. ROS8604, assembly GCF_014279655.1. NCBI lineage: Bacteria > Bacillati > Cyanobacteriota > Cyanophyceae > Synechococcales > Synechococcaceae > Synechococcus > Synechococcus sp. ROS8604. Next base: position 1,808,651 of record NZ_CP047946.1, on the reverse strand, counting down.
TGTCTGGGCCTTTGGCTGTCGTTGCCGCTGACGTGAGAAAGCGCCTGGTATGGGATTTCAACCTTCCAGTGGCTGTCATTGATGCGCGACAAGAACCACCTGTGTTGATGCAATCGTCGGTTGGGAGTTTGGGAAATGTATTGCGCGTCTCAACCAAGATTGACCATCCCTTAATTCGTAAGCTATTTGATATTTACCCGGATCGTGGCTCTGATGCTGCTATCGATGAAATGCTAAACGGTCAGCATGGAAAAGAGTTTGCTGAAGTTTTTGATGAATATCAAGAAGAGAAAAAAGCTGGCACATTGATGTGGGGAGCAGATGATTTCGCTGGTTTTGTTGTTAAATCACGCACTTGCTTTGAAGATGATGAGTTGGCCATTGCAGCGGTCTTTCCTGCTGAGACTGGTGACAATGGTCATGCACTAGCGACATTTGGTATTCCTTGGAGATATTTTACTACCTTGTGAATTTAATTTGTTGATGTTTATTTGGCTTCCTGGCGGATTCTTGTTAGGTAATATTAACCGGACTGAATCATGATAATAATGAGCAGGGTTCCGAGTCCGATGGCCCACCAAATCCAGGGCCGATTATTTGTGCGGAATGATTGTTGATTGGCTCTGTAGGTTTGTCCTTGACCAACTGGCGCACCACAATTTGTGCAAACGATGCGTCCACCAAGGGAGCGATCGGCCCGGAGAGAGTTTGATCCACAGCGCGGGCAGGATCGATTGGACATTGACTGTTTTCTCCTGGGGTTATTAGCCCTGCAGGGTACATCCTTTGCATCAAAATTATACTCGTTTTAATCGCGCCTTCTCCCATCAGGAATGGGGTGCAGTGATTAATCTCGTCTGTTTTACTCAGGCTTTTTGTGGTTAAACCCTTGCTGCGTTCATGTTGTCTGTGATAAATGCATTTTTAGTCCACGCTTGAATAGCTTTTTTGCCTTTGGTGGTCTGCCTTGGCTCTCTCAGTACCACTGCTTCGGTTACAAATGCTTCTCAAGATCCCAATGGTGTCATAGTCTCTTTTTGTGAGACACACTCGGCTATGAATTTCACAGCAAAAATTGATGCCTTGCAGCTGATGCTGACGGATCTCAGAACGCGAAACGAGCCGATTCGCCATAAAGCTGCGTTCCGCGGTTGCCAGCCTGAGTTTCAGGCGCTTGTTACGAAGTTGATTCAACAACTAGAAACTGAGTTGCTTCACGAGAAACAGCAGTTTAGAGAAAAGTAATTGTTCACCTTGAAACAACCATCCACTGTAAAAGAATTTTGTTTTTTCGGGTCAATCAGGGAATGTTTCTTGTCTAAGTGTTGTTTAAAGCCTTAACTTTGAAGATCGTTTTTCTTATTTGAGTGCGATCAATTCGCCTGATCGCTGTAGCTGTTCAAGACTGTCGAAGCCACCAATTGTTGTTCCGTCAATAAAAATTTGTGGGAACGTATTCATCCCACTGCGTTGTTTGCATTGTTGAAAGGTGAGGTCGTTGTCAACAGTGATGACTCGGTGTGGAATGTTGTAAGCCTCTAATAGACGTAGGGCACTGTCGCACCATGGACATCCAGGAAGGACGGCGATCTCTAAGCGTGTTTTGTGGGCCCTTTGCGCTTCTTGACCCTGTTTGAGAATGCCTAGAAGTAGATCGGCGCCTTTCATGATCAGCGAGTCCTGTTCGAGATGCCCGCCCCAAACCTGACACGCTCCATCGGAAAGGCTTAGGTGGAGATGAACCCCATCGGCATCAAAGGTGCCATTTAAGGTGATGATCTCTAGTTCACCTTCTAGAACGGTTGGTTTGTCGCGTCCTGGACACTGAAAAGATGCTTTTGATAAATTTCCAACAACACCGAGTAAATATCCGCTGATTCGTTTCTCTTGGGCTATCGCCGAGAGCGATAGCAGCAGGTCTTGGCCTGGCTCAAGATGAAGCGTCAGCGTATCCATTCGTCGAGTTGCTCTTCCCTTTGATAACAAAGAGACTAGCCGGAGCCAGATGCCTTATTACGGTACGCTTTGGTATCGTCTGCGTAACGTAATTGTGTCATTCCTCGAAAGTCTTCTGCATGAGTTGCAGGATCAGCTCCTTCCTGGGGATTCTGCAATCAGCGCAGGTCAAGTGGCCGAGGCGGCCACGTCCGAGCGGCTTAACGTGACGCTTCCGGCTGGCATTATGAATCGGCTCAAGCAGCAGGCTCTCAAGGAGGGGAGGAGCTGCAGCAGCTTGGCAACATTTTTGATCGAAGATGGTTTAAGACGGCACACGGTTATTCAATAAGAGAATTCCTAGTCCAATAATCTGTTTTCAATTTGTTCTGTTTCTCCACTCCGCTCCATTCCTAGCAGCTCAATATTTAATGGATTCCTTAATGGGCTTCCCGTTGGTAGGACGAATCCGTAGGTTTGGACGGCTAGTGGAAAGTTGGCTAATTTCAAATGGCTCTCTTTGTTTTCTTTGAGATAGTGTCGTAGGGGGGCTTCGTCGAAGATAATTCCTTCCACCTTTCTCTCCTTTAAGGTTTCGATTGCTTCGTCTAGGTTTTTGGTTGGGAATGGATTGATTTCATACAATCTCCCCCATTTTAAGCTTGTTGTTCCTTCTACGATGGCTATTCGTTTTCCCCTTAAATCACCTTTGTTTCGAATGGATGCAGGTGCCAGTTCCGCTAGTGACAATGTAAATGCTGATGCAAGACCTGCGGTGATTGATGAAACTGCTACCAGAGACATTACCATCCAAACACCGGCAATTGTGCGCCCACTTTTTGAAAGTGGTGCCCGATCGCCGTATCCGACCGTGGTAAGCGTGACGAGCCCAAACCACATTCCGTTCCCAACGCCATGCAGGTATTCACGAGGAAACTGTTCCGTGTTTTTACGTCGCTCAGCCACCCATATGAGATTTCCAAAAATGAATAGAAGAGAAACCAAGATGCCAACCGATGACAATGCTGCCCAGCCAATAAAAGGTCGTAGGCGTGCAATCAGTCCTGGCGCCTTTTGGGGGATGAGTAATCCTTCGTAGCCATGGAAATAGGGTTGGGTGAAATCGATCTTTGGATTGGCTAATCGCTTTGGAGTAATGCTGATGGGGCCAATGGCTAGATCAATGCTGCCCTCTGCGACAGCCTGCACATTTGCATTCGTGTTCGGCTGAACAACAAATTTGTACTGGTGATCGAGACGCTTGGCGACGTCTTTCCAGATTTCAATACTGATTCCACTCAGCACACCATCCTGTTCCATCACAAAGGGAGGGGATCCGCTAACTCCCACCCGCAACTCTTTGGCGAATCCCTGAATGGGAAGCGAAATCAGGACGATTCCTGTTAAGAGAAGAGTACGGATCACTGTGTCCTCGTCTGGTTAGCCCCTTTCAAGGCGTCGAATAATCAAACCCATGGCCATCAACGATCCAAGGAGGGCCAGTATCAATGCCAGGGTCATCAATCCAATGCGTCTTACTCCAAAGACTCTCATCACAGCTGTCTTCAGGGAACTCCCCAAGCAAGGGATGTGTGATATCCGCAATCAAATGGCTGTTGGAAACCCGTGCTGTGGGATTGGAGGGTCTTGGCAGAAATCCTTTCTGCTTTCCTGGCTTTGACCGGCCTGCTGAAGACGTCAGGATGGTGTGAAGGGGTCACCTTTTGAGTGCAGAGTTGAGCCGATTACGAAATGGTGTCCCTTCGCGAGAAGGGTATGGCACGTCCTGGACCTGGGAGCAGGAGCGGCTTGAGTTGCTCCCTGAGAAAGCTCTCTGGCGTCCTGAAGGGCGTGAACTGCTGATTGCCGATTTGCATTTGGGTAAGGCCGAGGTGTTTCAAGCCCACGGCATCCCCCTTCCCAGTGATGGCGATCGCGGCACGCTCAATCCACTGTTGGATCTCTGCGCACGCGTGAAGCCCAAGACCCTGATCATCCTTGGTGATTTGGTTCATGGTCCGCTTGGCTTGACCCACTCGCTTCGCGAGACGTTGAAGGCATTGCCTGAGCTCACCGGTTGTGCCATCAACCTGGTGGGGGGGAACCACGATCGACCCTGTCAACTCGTGGGGATGCCTCAGCATCCGAGCTATCAACTCGGACAGCTTTGGTTGAGCCATGAGCCTGAGCATCCACCGGATCATTCCAGCCAAAAAGCTTGTTTGCTTAATATCTGCGGGCACATTCATCCTGTTGCGACCCTCAGTTATGGGGGTGATCGCCTTCGACTTCCCTGCTTTGCCTACGACGCCACTGAGGAAAGAATGTTGATTCCATCCTTTGGTGAGTTGACGGGAGGATATGAATGCGGTCAGCTTGATCGCAAGTGGCTGGTGGCTGAGGGCACCATCGTTCCTTGGCAGAACCCCGAATCCCGAGCTCGAAAAGGAAGGCTGGTCCGGTGATTCGACATCGGACGTCAGTTTCTTCTGCAGACACCTCCTCTCAGAAAAAGAAACGTAAGCGCAAGCACCAGCCCCAGCGTTCACGCCTATGGCGCAAGCGCTGGTTGATTGTCGTGATTCCAGTCACGGTGTTCGCGGGCCTGATTGCTCTTGCGCCCGGAACTCCCGAAAAAAAGCAGACCTCCCCTGAGCTCGAGCCTGTTGAAACGTCTAATGCCTTAGCAGGGCCTTTTGCATACCAACCAGACGATGAGGTGTATGCCCTTGATTTCGATCCTCGCGATGTGCGCCTAGGCCTGCTTGAGGGCTGGGATCGCGAACAGGATGCCTTTGAAGATACCGCCGCTCTGGCCTACGTCTCTGGACCGATGTACGAGCGGCATATCGATGAGTTTGGGCAGGAAATCACCGTTCCACTCGGTGACTTGAAACTTGGGAGCAGGGTCTGGCGTGGACGCAATAGAACGGCCTCAAGGCAACGGGCCTTCATTGGCATCCTCAAGGATGGAAGCGTTGACTTTGGATACGGAGAATTAACCCCCGCCCGGGCGAAGACCTACGACATGTTTGTGGGCGGTTTGCACAGCATTTACAACGACCTGGAGGAGCCACCTGAGAGCTACAAGGGGGCTTACAGCATCAGCATGGGGCAACGGATTCGTTACTACCTGCCACGCATTCGCATGGTCTACGGCTTGAAATCTGATGGCCGAATCGAAATGCTGATGAGTAAGGATGGCCTCACGCTGGAGCAGACGAAGGATCTGGCCCGCAGGCGGGGTCTTGTGGCGGCCTACATGCCCGACCATGCATCCAAAAGTCGTCTGATTATTCCGGGGGTGAAAGGTTTCACGGAGGAGGATGCCAACTGGATTAGCGGTGGCGCCACCAGTTTTGTGCATGTTCCTTACTTGCTCCGATTGAGTGAGCGTCGCGTCCCGTTGAAAGGTGGGCTGATGGCTGACTTGACCAGACGGATCGAAAGCAGCAAGCGCTGTGAAGGCCCATCGGACTGCGCCTCTTTCTATGGAGGGCAGCTGATGGACCGCGCCTTGGCTGGTTTGAACCGTGTCATGGAGCAAGGTGTTGAGCCGATTGCGCGCATGATCTGGGCACCTAAGCCCTCACCACGCCTCGATCACAACCAGACCACGCCTGTCACCGAAACGCTTCCTACCAGGCAACCGCTCCGGGAACCACCGATTACTGCTGACCCACTTGTGCTCCGAGAACGGCCTGATGCGGAGGCCGATCAGGACGAGTCGTTCCCATCAGATGCTGAGACCCAGCCATGGGATTTCGATCTGCCTCCGGATTTACCTCCACCTGTGTTGCTTCAGGAGGACCAGATCCTTCCAGAGGATCCGGAAGCGTGGCCTCAGCCCATTCCTCCGGCCCCTGCGCTTAAGGAACAGGAACCGGTGTCTTCAGCTGATGAACAGGAGAGCATCATCTATGGAGCACCACCTCCTCCAGTGCTTCCTCCTCCGCCTTTGCCCTGAGGCTGCTGATACCGCGTGGAATGGATCCTCTGACATCTCTGGCTTTTGGGCCGACAGCACGAGATAACTTGGGGATCTTCATCAGATCAATGCCTCAATTCCTCCTCCGCGATGGCTCCCGCGTCACTGTGGAATCAGACCCAGCTGCGTTTGACGTCTGCAGCTATGAGAAAGCCTCTGGTGGTGTCGTGCATGCGGTCCTCTCCCCCCAGGCTGAGAAGGCCGTTCTTCGATCAGTGGATCTGGACAATCTCGTTGGATTGACCAAGACCGCCCCCTCCTTGCTCTGAGGGAGCTGCTGCCATGCCTTGATCTGCCATGCCTTGATCGGCGATTGTTTGACCTGATCTTTCTTGAGGCTTGATGCCGCATTCAGGGCAGGCATGCCTCAGCCCCGAATGGAAATGTCCGCAATGGATGCAGCAAATCAAAGCCATTGCTCAGCTCGCTCTCTAACACTGAATTCTCGTTGCCTTCCTTGAGACGACAACCAAGTTGAGTGATTTGACTTAAACCAAGCGTTAGAAAGCCCGATGAGTCCGGGCTGGCGTTTGGGTGCGAGCCTTAAGCCTCCGCCCTTGTGGGTGGAGGCCTTTGTTTGTTTTGTATCGTTGAAGCACACAATCGTGGTTTGAACGAAAACTCTGTAGTGATTTGAACAATGACTGTGTAGCTTTCAGTTTTGTTTCGTATTCAGAAGGCACATAAAATCGCCTTCTTTGTATCATTCTGAACGCTATTTGTGTTGACTTGATCGGTACAAAAGAGTGGTAGCTCATCTACTCCTGACGTTCACCTCGTATCCCCATCTGCGAGGCGCAGACAATCCAGGCCAAGGAACGGGGGCCTGTCTTTCTGAGGAACCTCTCATGACCTTGACCTATCGTGGCAAGCAGTATGCACCCGCTAAGAGTGCATCGAGCATCGCTTCTAATAAAATCCATCTTATTTACAGGGGCGTTGTTTACGCCAAGTGATTGATTGAGTTCACTTCAAGCTTCCCTCACCGAATCGGTGGGGGTTTTTTATTGCCTTAAGCGTCTGTGAGCTAGATCACAGATCGGCTTGAGGCTGGTCATCGTCTGCTCCAAGCATTTGCGAGATGGTATGTGCATCGGCGGGAATTACCTCCACAACAACTTCAAAACATCGCTGGTGGAGGTGTTTTGCAAAACCAGATGGCATTAAAAGCGGCATTGAATGCAAAGTGCCCCCATCTGTAAAGGACGTCATCCTCGCGCCATTAGGTGGTGAAGATGTTTTCAGTGGGCACAAGGTGGAGATATAAGGAAGTTTTGTTGTGGGTGATCATCACTTCCGAGCTTTGTAAGAAGAACGCCGATAAAGACTTCGCTTGTGATGGCGGAGTCTTTTTTTGCAGATTAAGGAGTGGCAAAGCTGGGATTAGACCTTGCAGCTGGCATTCGTTTCAGCAGTCATTTGTTTTTAGTTGAGTCTATTTTTTGGATGAATATTGATTGCTTGTTGTGCTCTCTGTTTTTAGCGGTAATCGTGGGAGACGAACTGAGCGCAGCCAAGGACCTTCAGCACTGATTGCCCTTCGTACAACCTTTTGAGGCTCTCAGCTGCTGCTGAGGGAATCAACGGGTGAACAATCCATTGCAATCACCTTTGGGGGGATTGCTGAAACACACATTGTCTGGAGACCAATAGCCCACGGCAGGAAATTTCAGGCCTTTACGGCGGGCTTCAGCGTTCACCGCATCAGCACCACGGGCTGTAATCAGCACATGGCCAGGGGCTTCAACTTGATCTAAAAACGTTTGCTCCGGCAACTCTTGGCTTGATGAGCCCTGAGCTGAAAGGGGGGCGGCGATGCAGGCTGAAATCGCAACCAGAAGAAGTGGATTTAAATGCATGGCTTGATGGAGTGGTTATTTGGATGTCACAACGACGGGCGTCCCGACGTCGACTTGATTGAACAGGTTGATTACATCTTTGTTGAGCATGCGAATGCAGCCAAGGCTGACAGCCGCTCTGAGATTGACCCAGTTGGGCCAGGCTGTTCCATGAATGGCGTATTCACCAGTCCCAAGCTGGAAGTAAGCCATGTAACGGACCCCAACAGGATTCTTTGGACCTGGAGCGATCACTTTCCCTTTCTTGTGATAGACCGGCGCATCTTCCATGCGGGTGATCTCGTAGCTCCCTGCTGGCGTCGGTGATTCCGGCGCACCAATCGCAACGGGATAGCGAGCCACCACAACCCCGGAATCCAGCAGCTTCAAGTAGCGATCCTTCAAGCTGATCTCAATCGTCTTCTCAGCGCGTGCTGGAAGCTGTGTCGCTGAAGCGACAACAGCGAGACCGATGCAAAGCGCCATTTGGCGCACCCAAGAACTTGACATGCGGCGCTCGTAAAACTCTGCGTATTTTGACTCATCAAAATAGGGAGCTACCGTCTCTGCACGACAGATGTTCAACCAATGATCCGCCCATCGCGCCAGAAGTCCCGTCACCAACTCCATGGCCGAGTGCTGCTGATCTGTTCTTTGCTGGCGTCAGCTTTGCTGACTCCCCCTCAGCGTGCTCTTGCTGGGTTCACTGAAAAGCAACTGGCTGGTTTTGAGGTGACGGAGCTCACAGGCACCGTGAGTGAAGCTCTGTCCAAAGAGAAGGTGATCGAAATTGTGGATCCTGAGGGGCACACCGAGATCTACACGGTTGGCCTGGATTTAGCGCCCCTCGGCTTACAACCTGGGGATGAGGTGAGCCTCTCCGTTCTCGATGGTTTGTTAGTGGACCTTGAGGCGAGTCAAGATCAAGAGCTGAGCTTTAGTCGTGAAGACATCATCCTTCCCACTGATATGGGGAAGTTGAAAAAAGGAACGCGTGTCGCGCTTGCCTCAGGAACGGGAAGGGTGGTCAAGCTTGATCGTCAAGATGGAAGTCTGAGCCTGATGGGTCCGTTTGGCGGCATCAACAATCTCGACGTCTTAGTGACGCCAGAGAATGATCCGCTTGAGGATTTGAAGGTTGGCGAGTTCGTTGATTTCCGCCTGGTTCAGCCCGTCGCCGTAGACGTTCGCAAACTCCCTACTCCTGCGCGCGGCCCTTCTGTTTTCACGCCCCCCTTGGCCGCCGATTTGCTTCGGTCTGGAACCACTCTGAAGGCGGAACTTCTTGAGTCGTTTGAAATCACCCACCTCCACGCCACTGTGACCCGCCTTCTTCCAGACCAGCAGGTGCTGGAAATTGAAGGCCCCGAAGGGCACAACATTCTTGTGACGTCAGCCGTGGATCTCAACACGTTGAGGTTGCGTCCTGGAAGCAACATATCCGTGGATCTTCTCGATGGCTTAGTGGTGGAACTACGCCCTTCCACCATCAAAGCCCTGAGTTTTGAGCGCCAGGATGTGGAGATCGCTGGAGACTTTGGTCCCGTTCCGAAGGGCACGCGCGTGGCGATGGCCACAGGCAGCGCTGAAGTGGTGAGGATTTCGCGGTCCGATCGCACCTTGAGTCTCCGCGGGCCATTCGGGAAGGTTCACAATCTCGACGTCAGCAAGCGAATGCCTGGAAAGGCTTTTGACGAGCTAGCGCTCGGCGATTTTGTGGAGTTCCGTTTCATCAAGCCAGTGGCGATTCGAATCACGCCACTCGCGTCTCGTTAAGGCTGCCCTGAGGCCAAGGCTCGGACGATGTCCCCCCGTGTCAAAACACCCACGGGGCGTTTGTTGTCGTCCACCACAATCAGGCGCTGGGTGCTGCGTTCATGCAGCAGGGATGCTGCTTTGCGCAGAGGAAGACTCTCTGCGCAACTGTGAAGATCACGTCCCATCAGATCGCTCACCGTGGTGCCCAGCACTTGATGAACCTGCTTGTCCCAATTGAGTGGATTCTTCAGATAGATCACGCTGTCCAACAGCATCACGTAGGGGCCGGCATCAACTCCGCTTTCGCGCACCATCAGGTCTTGCTCGGTGAGCTCCCCAATTAAGACTCCGCTCTGATCCACCACTGGCAGGCCACTGATGTGGTGATCGCTCAGCAGACTCACGGCATCTTTTAATGCCGTTTCTGGTGTCACAGTCAATACGGGCGATGACATCACCTCCTTAACCGTCTGCTGAAGCACCATGGAATCCACGCATCTCAATGCATTCTGAGCCTTGATCTCTCCCTGGCGCCTCTGGGCTGATCGACTCACCTTGGCTCGAGCCCTGTTGGGACTCCCGCTGCTTCTCGCGCTGGCGACGGATTACGACGCTTTGGCCTGGTGGTTATTGCTGATTGGAGGTTGGAGTGATGCAGCGGATGGCTGGTTGGCAAGACGAGCCGATGGAGGCAGCACCTGGGGAGCTCGCTTGGACCCGCTTGCTGACAAGTTGTTGATCAGTGCCCCTCTGATCTGGTTGGCGTCAGAGGGAATCCTTCCTGTTTGGGCGGTCTGGCTTTTGCTGGCCCGTGAATTGCTGATCTCGGGGTGGCGCGGTGACAGCCGTGATGGGGCCCCCGCATCCATGGCGGGGAAAGCCAAAACAATCCTTCAATTCCTCAGCCTTGCGCTCATGCTTTGGCCCCCCCTTTGGGGGGATCCATCCCTGGTTCAGGGTTTAAAACTGGTTGGTGTGGGTTTGTTTTGGCCCTCGTTGCTGTTGGCTCTGTGGTCAGCCTGGGGGTATCTCAAGCCCCACCGATCAGAGCCCGGTCAGCGCTGAAGTCGGGATCGGACGTGGGCTGATCCTTGTACTCCCGTTGGTAGCTGTCAGCGAGCGAGGCACAGGCATCAAAGCGTGGTTCCCAGGCCAGTTCACGCCTGACGCGGGTGGTGTCGGTTAAAAAGTGACTGAGCCTTAGAGGAAACGCTTTGCGGGCTTTGGGGTCGAGTCCGCTGGGGTCAAAGGGGCGTAGATCCAGTCCTTTGGGGTCGCGGCCACAGGCCACGGCTGCCGCTTCGATCAAGCCCCGGAAGGTGATGCCCCGGCTGGCGCTGCAGTTGTAGATCCGATTGCTAGCGGCATCCACTTCAATCGAGCGAGCCATGGCCTCAGCCAGGTCTTCGGCATGGCCGATCTGGGTGATGGTTTCGCCTGATCCTGGAAGAGGAATCGGTCGATCATTAACGATGCGGTCAAAGAACCAACGCTCCACCGGGTTGTAATTTCCAGGCCCCACGATGTAAGTGGGACGGAAGCTGGTGAAGGGAATCCCCTGCTCTTGCAGCCATTGTTCGGTGTCAGCTTTGCCGGAATGGCGACTGGCGGGATCGATGGCAGCTGTTTCATCCAATGGCCACTGCGTCGACGCGGCGTAGACCCCGGCGGAACTCACGTACAGAAAGCGGTGTGCTGGGGCGCCCGTCACGGCCAAAACGCGTCGACTGTCGTCCAAACTGCGCCCCGAGCTGTCGATGACCACCTCAAAGGTCCGTCCCTTGAGTTGGTCGAGATCAGCATCAACGCTGCGATCTCCCCGGACGGACTCCACACCTTCGGGTGCGGGAAGTCGACCTCGTGTGAACAGGGTGAGTGCATGCCCCTGCTCCTGAAGCCTTGCCACCAATGGCTTCCCGACAAAGCGGGTGCCACCCATTACGAGAATTTTCATCAGCAAGCCGCTCAACCCAGCCATTGAAGCGCGGCCCTTCAACAGCAGTCATGAACCATGCCCCTCTGGCCTGCAGGATGGGGAGAGCGAAACGTGCCACAGGCGTCATGGAGATCATCCCCGCCATTGACCTCTTGCAGGGCAGCTGTGTTCGTCTGCATCAGGGGGACTACGACCAGGTCACTCGCTTTAGTGATGACCCTTTGGCCCAGGCTCAACAATGGGTGAAACAGGGAGCAACCCGCCTCCACCTGGTGGATCTCGATGGTGCGCGAAGTGGTGAGCCCATCAATGATCAAGCGGTGCGCTTGATTGCCAAAGAATTAGCGATTCCCGTGCAACTGGGTGGCGGAGTGCGCTCGTTGGAGAGGGCTGAAGAGTTGCTCAGCTGTGGACTCGATCGGGTCATTCTCGGCACCGTCGCGATTGAGAAGCCCGAGTTGGTGGTGGAGCTTGCCAGCCGTCACCCTCACAAAATTGTGGTGGGCATTGATGCACGCAACGGTTTTGTGGCCACGCGAGGATGGGTGGAGGAGAGCAACGTCGAAGCGACAGCTCTGGCCAGACGTTTTAGTGCGGCTGGTATCGCGGCCATCATCAGCACCGATATCGCGACAGATGGCACGTTGGCTGGGCCGAATCTCGACGCATTGCGCGCCATGGCTCAAGCGAGTGCGGTTCCAGTGATTGCCTCTGGAGGTGTGGGCTGCATGGCAGATCTCCTTTCACTCCTAGCCCTGGAACCATTGGGCGTGGAGGGTGTGATCGTGGGTCGAGCGCTTTATGACGGTCGCGTCGACTTGCATGAAGCCATCCAGGCCATGGCGGCTGGCCGTCTTCAAGACCCTCTTCTTGGGCAGAGCCGCACAATTGCTTGATTCGAAGTTTGCGACGAAGTCTTGAATAGGGTTTTAAGATGCGATCAATAAAATTGCATTAGTGGCGGTCGATAGCACGCATCAAAGTTCGGAAATGTCTGCTGCTTCCAGTGGACTGCAAGCCACTTTTGAGTTGTGCCGAAAGCTTGGGATGCGCCTCAGTCAGCAGAGGCGAATGGTTCTCGATCTGCTTTGGACTGAAGCCAGCCACTTGAGTGCGAAGGATATTTTTGAGAAATTGAATGATCAGGGACGAAGGATTAGACATACATCGGTGTATCAAAATCTCGAAGCTCTTCAGAGAGCTGGCGTGATCGAATGTCTGGATCGGGCCAGTGGTCGCCTCTATGGCTATCGAAGCGACCCACACAGTCATCTCACCTGCCTTGAGAGCGGACGAATCGAAGACCTCGATGTGCAATTGCCTGATGAACTCGTCCGGGAAATCGAGGAGCGCACTGGCTACACAATTGAGACTTACACGCTTCAACTCAGCGGGCGTCCAAGAGCGTTAGATGGCGATTGATCCCGCCTGCAGGAGCATTTGCTCCTTCACCATTTCCTTGCGATCATTTGTGCGGGACGGATTACAGCGGTGAACGGGATTCCAAACAAGATTTTGCTTATCGCAAGGAATCTGCTTGCTGAATCTCTTTTGTCCGGGCTGGCTGGCAATAAAGAGCTGGTCATTTCTGTTTCAACGGATCAGCTGGATGGCCAACCTGATCTGGTGATCTGGTCCATTGAATCGATTGCCTCACCGGACCTTCTTCAGCTTGAGGTCTTGAAGCTTCAAAGCCGTTGGGGATCAGCTCCTCTTTTGCTGTTGCTTCCCGCCAAGCTTCCGTGCGATCCCACGGAGCTTCTGTCTCTGGACTGCGCAGGATTGCTTCAAGATCCTGATCTCGCGCAATTGCAGCAGGGTATTGAAACCCTGCTGTCTGGTGGCAGGGTGGTTGAACTGACAACGCACAGTTCCTGGGAACGCAGCTCCGAGACGTTTGCACCGTTCCCGTCACCAGGACTGGGTCCTTGGTTGTTGAGGACTGGGCTGCAGCAAATCAATCACGACCTGCGCATGATCGAGGTTCTGTTGAATCCCCCTCCAGAGAATCCGCTGTTGCGATTCATGCTGGAGGGGCGCTGTCGTGAACTGCGCAGCGCCCGTCAGCTGTTGCTCTGGATTTGGGGTCCCTTGCAATTAGGTCTTGACGGTGCTGTTCCTCTCCAACAATCGTCTCCTTTTCACGAACCTTCAGGAACCTCGATTCAGTTGAAAGAGAGGAATGGCGCCGCCGTCTGGGATGCGATTCATCAACGTCTAGAAGCAGCGGTGATTGGAGGCTTAAGCAACGCCACGGGGCAGATGCTGGCGATTGAAGGTCTCCAGCCGGAACGACGACGCGAACTCTTGCTGGCCCTTTTGCGACAGCTCAATGAGGTGCTGCATAGGTTGCGCTCTGATCAGCAAGCCTCCGTTGAAAAACGATCGGATCGCGCGCTCTCGGAGCACTGGCAGGCTCTTCAACCTGAATTGCGCCAGCAGGCTCTTTGCACGATGGCGGGGCATTACGTACGCCTTCCCATGGGCGAGGAATTAAGCGGTGTGGCCGATCACCTGCTTCTCAACACAGAGCTCGAAGACAGCGACGAGGAACTGCCCAATCCGAAGCGAATGTTGGCCCCTTTTCTCGACAACCAGCCCGTTCTGGTGGATGGGCAACTGTTGCCTGCCGATGATCCCCGTGCCTTGCTGCAGCTCGAAACGTTGGTGAGCAATTGGTTGGTACGCACGGCGGAACTGATTGGTTCTGAGCTTCTTGGCGTCTGCGGAGACTGGCCTGAGTTGAGGCGCTACCTGCTCGATCAACGCTTGATCTCCACCCGTGAGTTGGAACGTCTACGCAACCAACTCAACACCCAGTCCCGTTGGCAAACCTGGATTCAACGTCCGATTCGCCTTTACGAAAGCCAGCGGCTTCTGTACCAACTCAACGGTGGAACGATTGCACCGCTCCTGTTAACGGAACCCAGAGACGACGAGTTGCGTCGTCTTGGTTGGTGGCAACAACAGGTTGCGCTGCTTTTGGAAGCGCGAGATGCCCTGGCTCCTCAGGTTCAACTTTTCGTGCGCAAGGTGGGGAATCTGCTGGCGCTGGTCCTGACCCAAGTGATCGGTCGAGCTATTGGATTGGTTGGTCGAGGCATCGCTCAAGGGATGGGCCGCAGCTTCAACCGAGGCTGATCCCAGCGGTCAGAATGCTGCATCCAGTGTTCAGCACCATGCCTTTGCTCAGCACCATGCCTCTGCTCAGCATCTTGCGCGCGGTCCTGCGTTCTCTCGTCGCTGCAGGATTGTGCTTGCTGCTGATGGCGAATCCAGCTGAGGCGGCGAGGGACACCGACAGTTACGACGGCAATATTTTTGCGCTGTATGCAGGCAATGGATCACTTGTTCCACCCGCGACAAACCTGAAGGACGCCTTTGAGAAAGAACGCACCAGCGTGATCGTTTTTTACTTGGATGACAGCAGCACCAGCAAGATTTTTGCGCCTGTGGTGTCTGAACTTCAGCGTTTGTGGGGGCGTGAGGTGGACTTGCTTCCCTTCACCACCGATGCCTTTCAAGGGGATGCCAGCCAAGACCGATCCGATCCTGCGACCTACTGGCATGGCACGATCCCGCAGGTTGTGGTGATCGATGGTAAGGGCAAGGTCCTCCTCGATGAGGACGGACAGGTTCCTCTGGAAGCCATCAACGCTGCCATCAGTGCAGCCACAGGAATTGAGGCCCCTGCCGAGGGCAGCACCACCATCAGTTTCAACGAGCTCAATACAGAAGTGCTGTCGCGCTGATCAATCCACCGGAACCCTTTACGCTGCTTGATTGTTTCCGGTCGGCTGACCGTTTTCCTATGTGCACGCTGCTGCTGATCTTGCTCCTGCTCGGCATCGGTGTGCTTTGGATTGAGGCACGGCATCGGCTCAGGCCGTCGTCACCCCTTCAAGTACGGGCCCATGATTGGCAAGTGCAGCACACGTCCAAGAGCCTCGTTCTTGAAGGTTGGTTGACGATTACCAACCCCCATCAGCGCATGGAAGTGATGGTGCCAGAGCTGGGCGTGGAACCAACATTGCTCGGGAACAACGACCTGAGTTCCGTCAACGTTCAAACCAAAATCACTCCGCATCACCCTGATGAGGACGCCCGCCCGGATGGGTATTGGGCTGCTTACATCGTGAAAGGTCGTAAGAGCACCCGGGTGAAGGTGCAACTCACCTTCAGTGCGGATCAAGAGGTTGCCATCAACGATCGGGTCGACAGCGTTTGGGTTGATGTGCATTGGGTGAATTACGGGCCCTTTGGCCGTTTGCATC
The DNA here is from genome assembly GCF_014279655.1 of Synechococcus sp. ROS8604. Lineage (NCBI taxonomy): Bacteria > Bacillati > Cyanobacteriota > Cyanophyceae > Synechococcales > Synechococcaceae > Synechococcus > Synechococcus sp. ROS8604. The sequence continues at coordinate 1,792,922 of NZ_CP047946.1, read as the reverse complement.
GCCGTCAAGGCATGGTGGTTCCAACCCATCAACCAGAACCCCTTCAGGGGGCAGATGCTGCATTCCGTCAGGGGGATGGATGCGCGGTTTTGCCGATCAAAACGCACTTGCTCGGTCCCTTGGATGACACGGTTGACGTGCTCAAGCACTACGCAGGTGGTTTGATTCAGCCTGGAGATGTGCTCACGATTGGGGAAACACCCGTTGCGGTGATTCAGGGTCGATACGCGCACCCCTCCACGGTTCAGCCGAGTTGGATCGCCCGCTTGCTCTGTCGTGTGTTCCACCCCACGAGCAGCTTGGCAACAGCCTGCGGCATTCAAACCTTGATCGATCAGGTGGGACCAACACGGGTTCTGATGGCTTGGAGTGTGGGGTTCGTTTTAAAACTCGTGGGCCTGAAGGGTTGGTTCTATCGCCTTGCAGGTGACCAAGCACGACTGATCGACGACATCACTGGCACTACGCCTCCCTATGACCAAACCATTGTTCTTGGTCCGGACTCACCCGCAGAGCTTTGCAATCTCGCCGCAGAGACGCTTGGCGTGTCGGTGGCGATTGTTGATGTCAACGATCTCGGTCGGGTCAAAGTGCTGGCCTCCAGCCGTGGCTGCGATGAAGCGCTGCTCCACCGAGCCCTGAAGCCAAACCCTGCCGGCAATGCCAACGAGCGGACGCCTCTTGTCTTGGTTCGACCGGCCTAAATCCTCGGCGGCCCGAGGTGAGCGATACATTAATGACCTACAGCGGACGCGATGTGGATCAAGCATCCGGCAGCTCTCCACGGGTGGAAACTCTCAACGCAGCCCACATGCGATTGCTGTTGACGTCTGCTCAGGTCAGCACATCGAACCAGTGGGCCGATCAACCGCAGGCCCTGATGCTCCAGACCTGGCTTCTCCGCAAGCTGAGGGTGCTCGTCGCCTTGGAGCAGGACGCCATAAAAGCGGATCGTTTGCTGTCTCTTGTGATTTTGCGGTCGCTCAACCGCCGCAAGAGTTGTTGGCAGCTGGAGCTCGAGGAACGGCAAGAGCCATCGGGTACCAGCAGAATTTCTGTGGTCCGGCAGTTGCTCCATGAAGCCCTCAGCGATGGGGTCGCCCGTTCACAGAGTTGGTTGATCCGATGCGATAGCAACGATCAAGATCAGCTGGACCTTGCCCGTGAACTGGGATTTCAACCGCTGAGACGATTTGGGGTTTGGCGGGTTGATCCACCGTCCGTTTCGGGGCCACCCACCTCTGAGTTGCCGAGTCAGTGTCGTTGGAGCGCTCTCGACAACAGCACCGCAAGACAACTGTTTGCTCTCGAGCAAGCCTGTTGTTCGACGCATCATCGGCAAATTCTTGATCGCCAATGGCAAGACCTTGTGGATCAACGTTCGAAGGGTTGCGGCCTTCTGGAACGAATCGATTCTGATCAAAATCAGGTGCTTGCAGGACTTGTGGCAAGACCCTCTGGCTTTGCTAGGCCAAGGCTTGAACTGTTGCGTGGTGTGGCCTGGGATGACCGGCTCATGGATGCCTTGCCTCCTGCTTTGGAGCGCTTGGCCCGGCTTCAACCCGCTCCTGAACTCCTGGTGGATGAGGATGATGAACGGCTCCAGGCCATCGTTCAGCGTTGTGGATTCCAGTCGCAGCAAACCCAGCTCGTCCTGGGTCGAAGCCTCTGGCGCAAGCTTGGTAGCCGAGAGCTCAGTGGCATCCGTCCCCTGGAATCGATGTTGGGACGTCTTCAGCCCCAGCAGCCGCCGTTGCCGACGCCAACACTGGGTCGCGAGCGCTGATCTTGAGCCCATCACCCCGATCGATGTTGAGCCTGGATGTGGGCCGCAAGCGCATTGGCTTGGCAGGGTGTGATGCCCTTGGCATCACGGTGCGTCCTCTCCCTGCGTTGTTCCGCAGGACGTTTAAGCATGACCTGGAGCATTTGGGACAGGTCTGTCTGACCCGTCGAGTGCAGGGCCTGGTTGTCGGTCTCCCCCTGGATGCAGAGGGACAATTCACAGAGCAAGCAGGCCATTGCCAGCGCTACGGACAGCGCTTGGCCATGGCTTTAAAGCTGCCTCTGGCGCTCGTGAATGAACACAGCAGTAGTTGGGCCGCGGCCGACCGACATGGCTTGCAAGGCGATCGCAGCGGCCGACTCGACAGTGCAGCCGCTGCACTGCTTCTTGAACAATGGCTCTCGGATGGGCAAGAGCCCGAACCGGTCGACATGGCGACCCCGTCTGCTAGCAAGACGGACGGCAATGAAGGATCCTGAAGGCAATGATTCTTGAGCAATGAGTTCTAGCGGCCCGAACAACAGCGGAGACGTACCAACTCTGCTAGTAAAAGACAGTGAAGGGCGTGATCTTCTTTGTTTTCTTGAGCAGCTCATTCCCCTCGATGGTCAGGACTACGCGTTACTCACCCCTGTCGACACTCCGGTCTGCTTGTTCCGGTTGAAGGACGGTGATGAGCCTGAGCTGATCGACAGCATCACCAGCAATGAACCGATTCTTTCGGTGGCTGATGTGGTGCTTCAAGAGCATGACCTCACCCTTGTGCGCTCCGCGGTCACCCTCACCGTGAATGGTGAGCTGGATGAGCCCGATCCTGAAGATCTCGATGAGGATGAGGCAGGTGACGATGAATCGGAGACCTATGAATTGCTGGTGAGCTTTTTGGCCGATGAATTGGAATACGGGCTTTACATCCCCTTAGATCCATTCTTTGTTGTCGCCCGCATGGATGATGGCGCTGCGGTGTTGGTGGAAGGGGATGAGTTCGACCAAATTCAACCTCGAATCGAGGCTGAGCTTGATGAGCGTGAGCTATCTGAGTGATGCGTCGTGATTGGCTGCGACCTGATTGGGATCCGGGCGTGACCCTGGCCAATCTTCCCTTGGAGCCCTTACTTGGCAGAGGCATCAAGGCTTTGTTGCTTGATGTTGATCGCACGCTTCTACCAGGGCGCGATGTGGCCTTGCCTCCCTCCGTTCTTCACTGGGCTCAATCTGCTCAACGCCATACGCACCTTCATTTGATCAGCAACAATCCCTCCCGTCAGAGAATCGGGGCTGTGGCTGAGCAGCTTGGGATTGAATTCACCAGCTCTGCCGCCAAACCGCGTCGCGGAGCGATCCGCCGCGTCATCCAAGCCTTGGATCTCAAGCCGGAGCAGATCGCCATGGTGGGTGATCGTGTGTTCACCGATGTTCTGGCTGGAAACCGGCTTGGTTTGTATACGGTTTTGGTCAGACCTCTGCGTGAAGACGGAACCCCTTGTCGTCACGATCGCGTTCAGGTGTTGGAGAGGCAACTCGCCCGATGGCTTGGAGCAGGCCACGCATGAGCCTGCGGGTGGTGAAAGTTGGAACGAGTTTGCTGCGCAGCACGGACCATCGCAGCACGGCTGATGCCATCTCGGCCTTGTGTCAAAATCTCGCCCAATGTCTCCAGCGCGGTGACCGTGTCGTCTTGGTCACAAGTGGCGCTGTTGGACTCGGATGTCAGCGCCTGGGCCTGAAGGCCAGGCCTTCAACGTTGAGCGGTCTTCAAGCGGCTGCGGCGATCGGTCAAGGCCATCTGATGGCTCTTTACGAAGAAGCGATGGCCGTTCATGGCATTCCAGTCGCGCAGGTTTTGCTCACCCGATCTGACTTGGCCGACAGTCGGAGTTATCAAAACGCTTCTGCAACCCTGCATCAGTTGCTCGAATGGCGGGTTTTGCCGGTCATTAACGAAAACGACACGGTGTCTTCGGCAGAGCTGCGTTTTGGCGATAACGACACGCTCTCAGCCCTCGTTGCAGCAGCGATTGATGCGGATGATCTGATTCTGTTGACCGATATCGATCGCTTGTACTCCGCTGATCCGCGCAGTGACGCCTCGGCTCGCCCGATTTCGGACGTCCATCACCCAGCAGACCTGCAGGCCCTTGAACAAGGTGCAGGAGACGGAGGTCGTTGGGGAACGGGTGGGATGACCACCAAACTCGCGGCGGCTCGGATTGCCACCGCGAGCGGAATCACCGTGCATTTGGCGGATGGTCGCGATCAGCAAATGCTGGAAACCATGTTGGCTGGCGGGCGCGGAGGAACGGTGTTTCACCCCCACCCCCAGCCCCTTGGTCATCGAAAAAGCTGGCTGGCCCATGCCTTGCAACCCCATGGAAGCCTGCAAATCGATCACGGTGCCTGCCAAGCGTTGTGCGATAGAGGTGCCTCCTTGCTGTTGGTGGGAATTACGGACCTAACCGGAGACTTCACGGCCAATCAACCCGTGAGGATCGTCGATCATGAGGGCCTTGAAGTAGCCCGTGGCTTGAGCTCCCTCAGCAGTGAGTCCCTGCGACGTCTCGTTAAAGAGCCAGCGCGACCCGATCGGCAAGGCAGCTCGCCTGTTGTGGTTCATCGAGACGTGCTTGTCCTCAGCACGCCTACGATCCGCCCATCAGACTCCTGAATCGATGCGTTTCAGCCAGTTAATCGCCGTCCTTCAGGATGGAGAGGCAGGTCTGCTGGAGCATCAGCTCGGCAGCAATCCTGAGCTCCGAGGAGCGGCCTCTTTGGAGAGAGCCGAAGCCGATCAACTCAGCTTCCTTGAAAAGGGCAACGCTCTGATTCAGAGCCTGGAAACCAGCCATGTTGGTGCCGTTTTGATTCCCAATCAGGACGACCTCAAGGCGATGGCTGAGCAGCGCGGGCTGGCTTGGGCTGTGATGGCTGATCCCCGTTTGGCCTTTGCCGAAGCCCTCGAGCGCTTACATCCTCGCCCCAGACCAGAAGCCACCATCCATCCTTCGGCGGTGATCGGTGACAGGGTTCAGATCGATGCTGGGGTCTCAATTGGCCCTCACGTTTGCATTGGTGACGACACACGCATCAGTGCCAACAGCACCCTTCATGCCGGTGTGGTGATTTACGGGGATGTGAGGGTCGGTCAATTCTGCGAACTGCATGCCAATGCGGTGCTGCACCCAGGCGTGCGATTAGCCAACCATTGTGTGGTCCACTCCAACGCGGTGGTGGGCTCCGAGGGGTTTGGCTTTGTTCCAACCGCCAAGGGGTGGCGAAAAATGCCTCAAACGGGGCTCGTTGTTCTGGAGGAGGGTGTTGAGGTGGGATGCGGCAGCACGATTGATCGTCCCTCCGTGGGTGAAACCCGGATTGGGGCGGGAACCAAGATCGATAATCTCGTGCAAATCGGCCATGGCGTTGTCACCGGACGGGGCTGTGCTCTGGCCTCGCAGGTGGGCATTGCGGGCGGCGCTCGCCTTGGCCATGGGGTGATTTTGGCTGGACAGGTTGGTGTGGCCAACCGAGCGATCATTGGCGATCGTGCGATCGCCAGTTCCAAGAGCGGGATCCATGGAGAGGTGGAGCCCGGCGAGGTGGTGAGTGGCTATCCGGCGATTCCCAACAAGCTCTGGCTGCGTTGTTCGGCCGCGTTCAGCAAATTGCCTGAGATGGCGAAGCAGATCCGGGAACTCAAGAAAGCCGCTCAGTAACCTCTCTTGTTCTCCCCCCTCTGAGTTCCAATGCCACTGCATCGCGTTGTTTTGCTTCCGGGTGATGGCATTGGACCAGAGATCACGGCTGTGGCGAGGCAGCTCTTGGAAGCCGTGTCGCGCAAGCATGGTTTCACGCTCGAATTCAGTGAAGCGCCGATCGGTGGCTCTGCCATCGATGCCACGGGTGAACCCCTACCAGCGAGCACCCTTGAAGCGTGTAAGGCTGCCGATGCCGTTTTGCTGGCAGCGATCGGGAGCCCTCGATTTGATTCCTTGCCTCGGGCACAACGGCCCGAGAGTGGATTGCTGGCCCTGCGCTCTGGCATGGAGCTGTTTGCGAATCTCCGTCCAGTCAAAATTGTCCCTGCCCTGATTGGTGCCAGCAGCCTGCGACCCGAAGTTGTGGAAGGGGTGGATCTGATGGTGGTGAGGGAACTCACCGGAGGCATTTATTTCGGTCAACCGAAAGGTCGTGTGCAGGCCGATGGTGAAGAGCGTGCGTTCAACACCATGACCTACTCGGATTCTGAGATCGACAGAATCTCCAGGGTGGCGTTCAAGCTGGCCTGTGAACGACGTGGGCAGCTCTGCTCGGTGGACAAGGCCAATGTGCTCGATGTCAGCCAACTGTGGCGTGATCGCGTGGAGGGCATGAAAGGCGATTACCCCGCAGTGGATGTCAGTCACTTGTATGTGGACAATGCGGCGATGCAACTGGTGAGAGACCCTCGCCAGTTCGACGTGGTGCTCACTGGCAATCTTTTTGGAGACATTCTCAGCGATATTTCTGCCATGCTCACCGGCTCGATCGGCATGCTCCCTTCCGCCTCTCTGGGAAGTGAAGGGCCTGGTTTGTATGAACCCGTTCATGGTTCAGCCCCTGATCTCGCTGGTCAAGACAAGGCCAACCCGATGGCCATGGTGCTCTCCGCAGCCATGATGTTGCGGACCGGTCTCAAACAAAACGCAGCAGCGGACGATCTCGAACAAGCTGTTGATCGCGTTTTGGCAGCCGGATTCCGCACTGGAGATTTGATGTCTGAAGGCTGTACTGCCCTGGGCTGTCAGGCGATGGGGGAGGAACTTCTCAAGACACTCTGATGCGACCTGGCAGGAAAAATGTGGAATTTGCCCTTTGACCTGCCAAACTCATTTGGCCAGATCTTCCTCCGTCGATGTCGAAGCGTCACCCCGTCGTGGCTGTCACGGGTTCCTCAGGTGCAGGCACCAGCACTGTTAAGAGGGCTTTTGAGCACATCTTCGCTCGGGAGAACATCACTCCTGCAGTGGTGGAGGGCGACAGCTACCACCGCTTCGAGCGGATGGCGATGAAGGCCGCCATGTCTGAATCGCTTGCGAAGGGTGAGAATTTCTCCCACTTCGGACCCGAAGCCAACCTCTTCGACAAGCTCGAAGAGCTCTTCCGCGTCTATGGCGAAACGGGTGGAGGTCAGAAGCGTTATTACCTCCACAGTCCAGAAGAGGCTGCTGAGCACAACGCTCGCCTCGGCGTGAACTTGGATCCAGGTCAGTTCACCCCCTGGGAATCCATCCCTGGTGGGACGGATGTGTTGTTCTACGAAGGCCTCCACGGCGGCGTTGTCGGAGACGGTTACGACGTGGCTTCCCTCGCCGATCTGCTGGTGGGTGTTGTTCCGATCACCAACCTTGAGTGGATCCAAAAGATTCACCGTGATAACGCTGAGCGCGGTTATTCAGCCGAAGCGATCGTGGACACGATCCTGCGCCGCATGCCTGATTACATCAATCACATCTGTCCCCAGTTCAGCCGCACGGATATCAACTTCCAGCGGGTGCCCACGGTGGACACCTCCAACCCATTCATCTGTCGCAACATCCCGACGCCAGATGAAAGCTTCGTGATCATTCACTTCCGCAAAGGAGCTCGTGAGAAGTGGGGAATTGACTTCAGCTATCTGCTGAGCATGATTCATGACTCCTTCATGAGCAGTCCCACCAGCATTGTTGTGAATGGAGGAAAGATGGGCTTCGCGATGGAGCTCATCTTGACTCCCATCATTCACCGCATGATTGAAGAGCAAAGCAAGGTCTCCTGATTGCTTCTGCCGAACATCTTGAGCAATCACATCTATCGTGGACTCATCTGAATGATCAGGTGGGTCCTTTTTTTGTCCTCTCCCTCCTTTGAAATTGCAGGTGCCGGTGGATCAACAACTCCACCACCACGCTGGGACAGAGTGGATAGTCGTCGTCTAATCGCCTTGGCACGACGGATCTACTTCCGCTTTTTAAGTGACTCTGGGCAGCAACTTGAACCGATGGGTGTTGTTGTGAATGAGCGCTTAGATGAAGGCAGGGTTGTGTTCGAAAGTCCCACTCTGTTGCTACAAGAGCATTTCATCAGCATCGATCTCATCGGCCGTCGGCTGCGTCGCCCGCGTGGCTGGCGAGATCGACCAAGAGGGTCAGGGCTTTGACCGGTTTGCTCAGCCTGATGCTTGTGGTTGGCGGTGCCTGTGTGGGGAGCTTCGCCAATGTGGTGGCCTGGCGGTTGCCGCGCCAAGAATCAGTGGTTTGGCCTGGTAGTCACTGTCCGAAGTGTGGCCAGGCGGTGCGCTGGCACGACAATGTGCCGGTGCTGGGCTGGGTGTGGCTTCGGGGCCGTTGTCGCGATTGCCATCAGGGCATCTCGGGCCGTTATCCATTGGTGGAACTGATCAGTGCCCTTCTTTGGTTGAGCGCGTTGTGGGGCCATGGATTGCTTGCCGCATCTGATCAATTAGGCCTGGCCTTGCTCAATGTGTTGGCGGGGATTGTTCTGATCAGCGTGCTTTTGCCCCTGGTGTTGATTGATATTGATAATCTCTGGCTGCCCGAACCTCTTTGCAGAATCGGGGTGTTGCTCGGCCTTGCCTTCACGGGTGCTCTGTATCTGGTCATTCCAGGGCCGGAAGCGAGTTCCGTGCTCCTCAATCATCTGTTGGCGGCTTCCGCAGGATTGCTGGCGCTGGAAGGATTAAGTGGTACTGCTGAGCGAATGCTGGGACAACCTGCGCTCGGACTTGGTGATGCCAAATTGGCAGCTGTCGCAGGTGCCTGGCTCGGCTTGGGCGGTGTCTTGGTTTCTTTGGCAATCGCCGTTTTTAGCGGTGCCTTGTTTGGCACGATTGGACGTCTATCTGGACGGTTAGGGCCGAGACAGCCATTCCCCTTTGGTCCTTTTATTGCCCTTGGAATCTGGCTGACCTGGATCGGAGGTGCTGAGTGGTGGGGTCAGCAATGGTTCGGCTTGTTTGGGGGCCTTTGAAAGAATTGCAACATCCCTGTCCTAGCCTTGAGTGATTCGTACCCTCGGATCTCCCCAATGTGGCGCTCGTACAAACCGAAAGCCCCAATGCCAACTGAGATCTGCTGTTGCTGTTAAGGAGTAATCAACCTTGAGTTTGTTCGACTGGTTCGCTGACCGCCGTAAGGGTCAGTACGTCGGCAAGGTGAATCAAGAGCCCGATGAAGGCGACGGCCTCTGGAGCAAGTGCCCAGAGTGTGGGCAGGTGGTGTATCGCAAGGATCTGCTGAGCAACGCCAGTGTTTGCAGCAACTGTGGCTATCACCACCGCATCGATAGCACTGAGCGCATTGCGGTGTTGGTGGATCCCAACAGCTTCGTGGCGATGGATCAAGAGCTGCAACCCACGGATCCATTGGGTTTTAAAGACCGCAGGGCCTATGCGGATCGCCTGCGCGAAACGCAGGCCAGTACAGGGCTGCGCGATGGTGTGATCACTGGGCTTTGTGAGGTCGAGGGCATCCCAATGGCTCTTGCCGTGATGGATTTCCGTTTTATGGGCGGTTCGATGGGTTCGGTGGTTGGTGAAAAGATCACCCGCTTGGTGGAGGAGGCAACCGCCAAAAAACTGCCACTCCTGATTGTGTGTGCGTCAGGTGGAGCAAGGATGCAGGAGGGCATGCTCAGCCTGATGCAGATGGCCAAGATTTCTGGTGCTTTGGAACGCCACCGCGAGGCGGGTGTGTTGTACATGCCATTGCTCACTCACCCCACTACGGGAGGCGTTACAGCAAGTTTTGCGATGCTGGGTGATCTTATTTTGGCCGAACCAAAGGCTCTGATTGGCTTTGCAGGGAGGCGCGTCATTGAACAAACCCTTAGGGAAAAATTACCGGATAATTTTCAGACTGCCGAGTATTTGCAAGACCATGGATTCGTGGATTCGATTGTTCCACGAACACAATTGCGATCCACTTTGGCGAGTTTGCTCAGATTGCATGGCTGTGAATCTCGGGTCGCTAGCTCATGATTCACTTATTTACCTCACGTTTGAGGGCAGTTGCCGCTGTTGCTTTAGCCCTGATTCTTTGTGCTGCTCCTGTTTACGCAGGTCAGGTTGAATGGCGAGAAGTGCCTTCCAGTGGAGAGGGACAGCAATGGTGGGATGCCGGAAGTTTGCGGCTCAAGAAGGATGGCACCGTGTCAGTTCTGAGCCGCTACAGCTTGCGCCAGGAGGATGACCGACCCGCGTTGGGAACGCTTGTTGTGATGGAGATTGACTGCAGCCAACAGCTCTACAGAGATAAGCAAAAAAATGGTCTGCCTCAATTCAGAGCCGAATGGCAACCTTCTGGTTCTGATCCTTTGATCGACGGTGTTCTTTCCGGTGTGTGCTCATCGGACGAGCTTTCCTCGCTTTCCTGATCCCTACTCCGCTTTTCTTATGGCGCTCCCAACTTCAAGCCCTTCCCCCATTGGCGTGGCGGTTGCGGGTCTTGGTTTTGGTGAATCGGTTCATCTGCAAGCCCTTGCCACTCAATCTGATCTGGAAGCGGTAGCGCTCTGGCACCCCCGCCGTGAACGCCTGGATCAGGCCTGCCTTGAGCACAACCTCCCTGGTTATGACGATTGGGAGGCTTTGCTCAGCGACCCTGGCGTGGAAGCTGTGATCATTGCCACCCCTCCGGAGCCACGCTTTGCCTTGGCCCTTCAAGCGCTGAAAGCGGGCAAACACTTGTTGCTTGAAAAGCCTGTTGCTCTCAAGGCTGAATTGGTGGCAGAGCTCCAACGCGTCGCAATCCAGAACCGGCTCAGTGTTGCGGTGGATTATGAGTATCGGGCCGTGCCTTTGTTCATGCAGGCCGCCAGGATGTTGGAGGCAGGTGATGTCGGCACTCCCTGGCTGGTGAAACTCGACTGGTTGATGAGTAGCCGTGCGGATGCGTCCCGACCTTGGAGCTGGTATTCACAACGGGAAGCCGGTGGTGGTGTGCTGGGTGCCCTTGGTACCCACGCCTTCGACATGCTGGCTTGGTTAGTCGGACCGATTCGATCCGTCCAAGGTCTCAATAGCGTGTCGATCAAGGAGCGTCCTCATCCCAGCGGAGGCATGGCGCCAGTGGACGCTGAAGATGTTTCCCTGATTCAGATGCAGCTCGATTGGCAGGGCCGAACGGATCAGAGGGTTCCAGCCCAGGTCAACCTGGCATCTGTTGCCCGCAACGGTCGAGGTTGCTGGCTCGAGATCTACGGGTCTGAGGGCAGCCTCACCCTTGGAAGTTCAAACCAAAAGGATTATGTCCATGGCTTTGGGCTGTGGCACACGCCGATGGGAGAAGCCACGCGCAATATCGAGGCTGACGCTGAGTTCATGTTCCCCACCACCTGGAGTGATGGTCGTGTGGCGCCGGTGGCCCGCATCCAGAGCTGGTGGGCTCAAAGTATTCGAACCGGAACCCCTATGGTTCCAGGCCTTTCAGAGGGTCTGCTTAGTCAGCAAGCATGCGATCAATCGATTGCATGATCCAATTGGATCGCACTGATTCTTGAAACAATGATCATTCTTTGCGGATCTTGATCACGGATCTGGGTACAAATCTGGGTATCAATATTGGGTTTCTGCCGAGATTTTGTGGGTAGGTTTTGGCCTGCTTCATTCTTCATTGTTCGTGCGTCATCCCTAGTTCTTTGTTGTCCCAAGCTCTTGGTTATCCGGAGGTCTTTCTGCGCATCCTCCAAAGAGTGCACGGCCCTTGCCAACGTTTTTGGGCGATCTATAGATGATTAGGCGCCATTCATGGGGCAAAGACTGCTCCAACGCATGAGCCGATTGTGCTCAGCAATCCGATTCTCAAATGGTTGCAAGCATGCGCATCAAGAGTTCGGGCGTTGTGTTGTTACGAATGCACTTGGACTTTTTCTTTGATCAGGCGGGTTGCAAGGGCGTCTCTACACCTCAGCAACACGAAAAAAGAGGAAACGAATAGCGCAAGGGACTCTCTTGGGCCTTTTGCTGGTTTCGATGGGAGCGAAACACGGGCCAAGCCGTCTGTTGGTGCGTGCTTAGGCCAATTCAGAGGCCTCAAAAGCGTGCCGCTTAGCCCCCAAACCATCAGCGGATGAGCAGCTTTTCGGGGCGGTCCCCACTGCCTGAGCGATCAGTTGTTGGCACTCCAGCGTGATTTCTGCAACGGAGTGTCGTGACATTCACACGACTCAAAGGTAAAGTCGCGCGGTTACGGACCTATGTCCGTTGATCGGCCTTCGTTAGGACTTCACTATGGCGCTCGTTCCGCTTCGACTTCTGCTCGACCATGCCGCGGAAAACGGTTACGGCATCCCTGCTTTCAACGTCAACAATCTTGAGCAGGTGCAGTCGATCATGGAGGCGGCTCACGAGACTGACTCTCCTGTGATCCTCCAGGCTTCCCGTGGGGCTCGCACCTATGCAGGTGAGAATTTCCTGCGTCACCTGATCCTGGCTGCTGTTGAGACCTATCCCGACATTCCCGTCGTGATGCATCAGGACCATGGCAATAGCCCTGCAACTTGCTTCGGAGCAGCCGCCAATGGCTTCACCTCCGTGATGATGGACGGATCCCTCGAGGCCGATGCCAAGACGCCTGCGAGTTACGACTACAACGTCAACGTCACGAAGGAAGTCGTGGACGTTGCCCATGCCATCGGCGTGAGTGTTGAAGGTGAATTGGGTTGCCTTGGCTCCCTTGAAACTGGCAAAGGCGAAGCCGAGGACGGACACGGTTTTGAAGGTGAGCTTTCCAAGGATCAGCTCCTAACCGATCCAGCTGAGGCTGCCGACTTTGTGGCCAAAACCAAGGTGGATGCCTTGGCGATCGCCATCGGTACAAGCCACGGTGCTTACAAGTTCACCCGCAAGCCCACGGGTGAAGTGCTCGCGATCAGCCGTATTGCTGAAATCCACAAGGCCATCCCCAACACTCACCTGGTGATGCACGGCTCCTCCTCCGTTCCCCAGGAATGGTTGGAAATGATCAACAAGTACGGCGGTGCAATTCCTGAGACCTACGGCGTTCCCGTGGAAGAAATTCAGGAAGGGATCCGTAACGGTGTTCGCAAAGTGAACATCGATACCGACAACCGTTTGGCCTTCACCGCTGCCGTGCGTGAAGCTGCGATGGCTGATCCTGCCAACTTCGATCCCCGTCACTTCAACAAGCCGGCTCGTAAGTACATGAAGCAGGTTTGTTTGGATCGCTACCAGCAGTTCTGGGCTGCCGGTAATGCCAGCAAGATCAAGCAGCGCGACATCAACTTCTACTCCGGCCTTTATGCAAAAGGCACCCTTGACCCCAAGACAGCAGTTGCTGCCTGATTGTTCGGTCAAAGTCAATCAATCGGGGGGGCGTCAGCCCCCCTTTTTGATGGGTTGATCGATGGGTGTCCTATCGATGCCTGTCCTATCGATGGGTGCGCTCAGGATTCAGTTGCAGCGTTCCTTGGTTCGCGTCGAGCGTGGCTGCTGCACCAAGGGGGAGAGCCATGTTGGGAAGTCCATGCCCAAGGGGCAAATTCATGACCAAGGGGATGCCTAGATCAGAGAGCCGCTCCTCAAGGATCCCATCCATGGAGAAATCACCTGGCTCCACCTCCCCTTTCCAGCTGAACCGTCCTGTAGCCACGCCGGCAAGGCCACGAAGCAGCCCAGAGCTGCGCCACTGCGTGAGCATGCGATCCACTCTGTAGGGAGCTTCTCCCACATCCTCCAGCACCAGGATGGATCCACGCAGATCAGGCAAACAGGGGGTGCCAATCAAATGGGTTGCGACCGTGAGATTGGTCACCACGAGTGGACCACTGGCCACCCCGGGTCGTACGGCACGGCCTTGCAGTGGCGCGACCGGTTCCCCCTTCAGGAGATGGACCGTTCGTTCCCACTGTTGGTCCGGTCCAGTTGTGGATCCGTGGATAGCGCCACGCAAACCCGCCGACCATTGCGCCAGCAGCATCGAGCTTGTGTCAGAAAATCCCAAGGTCCAGAGAGGTCGCTTGGGAAAGCGGAAGCCAACTTCTAAAACCCTGGCGCCTCCCCAGCCAGCACCGACATAAATCAGACCATCAAGAGAAGGATTGTTCCAGGCACGCTCAAGATCATCGGCTCGCTGTTGATCGGTGCCTGAAAACCATTGCCATTGACGCCTCACTGATTCTGGGATCTCAAGCGCCCATCCTTCAGCCTCACAACGCTGCACGAGGAGGCCAAAATCAGTATCAGGATCGATCCAAGTTCCGGCATTGACCGCCCGAAGCCTTGAGCCCCTTTTTAGGGGACGTAGGAAGGATTTTTTTGGGCTCGATGCTGCCAATGCATTCGCAGAGAATGGAACGGCCATCGCCAAGGCCGCCGGGATTCCCAACGTAAAAAATGATCGACGACGCATCAAAGGCCTGATTTACCATTGCACTCAAGTATGACCATGCTATTTAGGGTTAAATTCGATCTTAAGAAGATCTTATCTTTGACGAGCAAAAGATGATACTTTTTATTTACTGATGCAAGCGAAGAATCAAGGCGTTTGTTGAATTAATTATAAGCCCGCATGGATAAACAATCTTTTTGAATCCTTGTCTTCTTAGAGTTGATCATTCTCATTCTGGTCAGGAGGGATCAATCAGCGCCTCGATTAATCGGCGTCCGTCGACGCCCCCTGTCGCAGGATCACAGGCCCGCTCAGGGTGAGGCATGAGTCCAAGAACATTGCCAGCTGGATTGGTGATTCCGGCAATATCGGCAACGGAGCCATTGGGATTGTTGGTGTAGCGCAGCGCGATGCCGTCACTGTCTTGAAGGGATTTAAGAGTGTCTTCGCTGCATTGATAACGGCCCTCTCCATGGGCAATGGGCAGTTGGATTTCTTGTCCGGCTTGTCCGTGAGCTAGCCAGGGAGTGCGCGCACTCACCACCTCGAGTGGAGCGTCTTCGCAGATGAAATGGAGGCCGCTATTGCGGGTGAGTGCTCCTGGCAATAAGCCGAGCTCAGTGAGCACCTGAAATCCGTTGCAGATGCCCAGCACCCGCCCGCCCTTGTTGGCGAATTCGATCAACGCACCCAGTACGGGGGCAAATCTGGCGATTGCGCCGCAACGCAGATAGTCGCCATAACTGAAACCTCCCGGCAGCACCACAGCGTCTAGGCCGCTGAGATCTGTCTCTTCATGCCAGAGGTATTGGGTTTGCATACCCAGGCATCCCTGCGTCGCCCAACGAACATCCCGGTCGCAATTGGAACCAGGAAAGACAACAACACCAATGCTCATGACAACTTGAGCTCCATGGTCCAGTTCTCAATCACAGGATTGGCGAGGAGTCGATCGCTCAAGAGTTCAACCTGTTGGCGTGCATCCGCTTCATCCGATGCCTCTAGCTCCAGCTCGACAGCCTTGCCGATGCGGAGCCGCTCGACGCCTTCCACCCCTAGTCGGCTGGCGGCTGAACGGGTGGCCTCACCGGCTGGATCTAGGACAGAAGGGCGCAAATGCACCAGGACACGAGCTTGATAACGCGGCACTGGCTCGGAGCATGAATTGTTAAATCTTGGCAGGCCGTAGTCCCGTTCCAGTCACTTTCTCTTCAGGTTGAAAACAGACCACGACTCCATGTCCTTTGTCTGTGATCCCATCCATCGGATTCACACTCACTCTGATCACACCATTGCTGCTGATCGCACCAGGCATCGTTCGACCTGCACTGGCTGAGCCGGTGGCCGTCGACGTGGAGTGTCGCTGGAGTCATGAGGCCTGGGAACCATGCCGTTTTGAGGCCGATCCCGTGGGTAGCCGTTGGAATTTGGCGTTTAATGACCACAGGATTCAGTTCGAGCATGACGGCACTGGCTTGATGCGGATGCGGATCAATGAGCGCTCTTCTTGGAACAGCGTGCAGGCCAGTTGGAGTGAGGAGGGTGCGCTTTGCTGGGGTCAGGTCTGCGCTCGCGGCGACCTGCCGATGGATTAATCCTGCTGATCACGATGGAAAAGAAGGGTCTTCCGCTCAAGGAGCCAGAGCAACAGGTTGATTGGCGTGAGAGCTTTCAGGGTTGGGGGTTGAGCTGGATTGGATTGCTCAACAATCAAAAGGGGGAGTGGTGGTTGCTGGCTCAAGTGGTCTTGATCTGTGCGCACATTCTTCCGAGCTGGTCCCCTGAGCTTCTCGATGCCTGGAGTTGGCCTGCATGGCTTCATGTCAGCGGGTTGATGCTGTTTGTTGTTGGGCTTGGCCTGGCTCTGCAGGGTTTCTTGGCGTTAGGCCCCAGCCTTTCTCCATTGCCGGATCCCAAGCCCAATGCAGCTTTAATCACGTCTGGGGTGTACGGCCGTTGCCGGCACCCTCTCTATCGCGCTGTTGTGATCTGCTCTGTTGGTGTCGTGCTTGCGAAGGGAAGCCTGCTTCACCTGGCGCTGTTTTTGCTGTTGGTTGCGCTGCTCAACGGCAAGGCCCGCCGAGAAGAAAAGCGGCTTTGTGCCGTCCATCCCGACTACTTGATCTATCGCTCCAATACCCCAGCAATTCTGCCTCGCATTCCTGGCTTGGATTGGCGCAAGGGCTAGGGCCAGCTGAGCAACCGTTTCTTTTTTTCAAAAGAACGCAAAAATCCTCTTAAGAAAGGGGCGCTTTTCGATCATTTCGAATGCCTCGGTCTATGCCCTTTCAGCGGCTGGCGAGCAGGGCCACTCCTTCCCTGATGCTCTTCAGTGCTGTCTGCGTAGGTCTCGGGATCAGTGCTCCGAGTTGGGCCAACGACTTTGTGCTGAACAGCTCCGCACCTGTTGAGGTGAGTTCAAGGTTGCTGGCGATTTTGGAGCCTCCGGTCGCCATACCGGATCCTGAGCCTCAGCTCGTCCTTGGCCGCACCAAGAGACAGATTCGCTCTACAGGAGATCCCATTTGGGATTTAAGGCTTGAGATTCCGGGGGAACCGGCGCGTCATTTCGACGCAGTGAGCGGACGTGCCCATCGCCAGAACGCGGACCGTGATCAGATGGGCAGTAAGGCTCCCCTGCCAACGGGGAGCTACACCCTCGGACCAGTGGAACCCTTGGCCGATGGTGCTTATCCAGAATTAGGCCCCGTTTGGATTGGCATTGAACCAACCTTCACCACGGGCCGAAGGGTGCTCGGGATTCATCAAGACCCCAGCGCAGGGCTCAATGGAAACAGCGGAACCTTGGGATGTATTGGGCTGATTCGTAAACACGACATGTTGGAACTGTCTCAGCTAATCAAAGGCCGTGATGTGCGTTTATTGGTTGTTGAAGACTGACCAATGAAAAAGATTCAGAGCTTGTTTTTAAGCAAGCTGCATATAAGTTTCTTTGAAAATCTCTTAGAGATTGAAGTCATATTAGGGTCTGATGGCTCTGTGGATTCGTTCGTTTTAGGGGGATGCTTAAGAGCTTTTGCCAGAACTTATTGACTCGCCTGAAGCAGGAGAGTTGTGAGTTTTTCAGAGGCCTTTGGATCAAATCCGATCACAACCAGATCCACGCCAGATTTATTTTGGGGAGTCCAGGCTTGATCCGGAGCGGCTTCAAACCAAGTTTCTAAACGGGGACCAACCATTTGGACTTGCAAAGGAAGGGATTTGCCAGGCAACCAGACCCGTCCCTTCAGGCGCACGACCTGATGCTCAGTCACAAAGGGAGGAAGGATGCGTTCAAAGTCCGCACGTTGAATGACGCCCTCGAAACGAACATTTCCGCCCACCACATCCAAGTGCGTGTGATCGTGATGATCGTGTGTGTGATCGTGATCGTGGTGTTCATGTTCATGTTCGGAAGATATCTCACGCTCGACCCCCAGAAGCAAACTCGACTCCACTTGCCCGCGAGTCATCGGGATCACCGATGTACCGGATCGCAGCTTGGGGGCAAGCGATTGCTGAATCTGGTCCAGTTCGTTGGGCTCTAAGCGATCAGAACGACTGACCAACACCAGGTCAGCGGATTGAAGTTGATCAGCGAACAACTCATCAATGGCGGTGAGGTGGTCCAGGCTTGGGTCTTCCTGTCGTTGCCGCTCCAAGGCCTCAGGATCTCCCACGGGGCTTCCGTTGTTCAGGGCTTCCCCATCCACAACAGTCACCACGCCATTCACGTGAACACGAGCCCGGATCGCGGGCCATTCGAGGGCCTGCAACAAGGGCCTGGGAAGTGCCAAACCACTGGTCTCAACAACGATGCCATCGAGCTGATCAGCGCGAGCGAGCAGCGTTTCCATCGTCGGTAGAAAATCGTCCTGCACCGTGCAGCACAGACAGCCGTTGTTCAGCTCGACAAGACGCCCATCGATTTCATCTTCTGGGCAGAAGCCGCAACTTCGGATGAGATCGCCATCCAGGCCCACGGTTCCAAATTCGTTGACCATCACCGCAAGGCGTTGGCCGCTGTTGATCAATAAATGGCGCAACAACGTTGTTTTCCCGGCTCCGAGAAAGCCGGTAATCACGGTGACTGGAAGGCGTTCAGACATCAGCGGCACCCCAGGCTTTCGCGGGTGCTCACGCCGCTGACACTATTCACGCCACTGGCACGACCACAGAGGGCTTTCATTTGCGTGAGGTCGATGACGGCGTTGGTGAAATCCGTTCCCTCAATGCGCGCATCCACAAACCGGCTTTGCATCAGCATCGCGTTCGTGAAGTTGGCGTCGCTGAGGTCGGTTTCATCAAATCGACTGGAAAACGCCACCACATCCTCAAGGTTCGCTCCATGGAGATCAGCGCCCTGCAATTGAGAGGTGTTGATCACAGCTCCTCGTAGGTCGGTGTCACTCAGGTCCACACCACGGAGGTCAGCTTTCAAAAATTCTTTTTCTTTTAAATCTCGGCCATGCATGTCGTTGCTGATGTCTTGCACCGCAAATTGACCACGCAATTCAGGCGCCGTGATGGCTTGAGCAGCGAAGGGAAAAGAGATCAAGCTCGACGTAAGAAGCAACCCGAACAGAACGGATAACAATTGCTTGCGGAACAAATCGGGAAGGGGCATCAGATATGGATGCAGCCGGCTTCAGGTTGCAGCTGCCGTAACTTGTACGGTCACGTTATGGCAGACAGCTGCCCCTCCACGTGCCATGGCCAAAACCTTGAGGGTGGTTGTTCCCCCCCATCCACTCATTGCTCATTGGCTCACGATGTTGCGCCACGCCGGCACACCACCGTCGCTGTATCGCACAGCGCTCGAGGAGTTGGGACGTTGGCTCACCTATGAAGCGCTGAGGGATTGGCTTCCCCATCGTCGTGAACAGGTGCAAACCGCCCTTGAGCTCACGGAAGGCACCGTGATCGAAACGGGTGTTCCCTTGCTTGCCGTGCCTCTCCTCCCTGGTGGACTGATGCTTTGGGAAGGGGCTAGGCAAGTGTTGCCTCACGCCGAGCTCTGTCTGGGTGGCCTACCTGAAACCATTGAGGCCAACGCCGGTCTCGTGCTGCTGCTGGATCAAATCAGCGATGCAGAGGATCTTCTCGGCTTGATGGAAGAGCTTGTGGCAAAAGGTGTTGAGAGCCGAAGGCTTCGTGTGATTGCAGCCCTAACAGCCAGCCCGGGGCTCAAACGACTGGGGGAAACGTTTCCCGAACTCACCATTCATACCGCCTGCATTGATGAAGTACTCAATGCAAATGGTCAAATTTCTCCTGGGATTGGCAACACATCTCAACGGCTGCAAATCAGAACAGCTCCCTCGACCTAGGCTGAAAAAAATCCATCGGCGGCGATGAGCAGGCAGCAGGAATCCACCTCAGGAACACTTTTCACGCTCCTGAGCGGAGCCCTCATCGGGGCAGCAGGTGTGGGGTGGTGGCTGCTCACCGAAGCAGAACGTCGTCAGCGGCTCAAGCGTCAGCGTTCCATGCTCTACGCGCCAAGGATGCAAGACGGCAGTGAGGCGTTTGAGGCCAATCAATACGTCAATCGCGATGATCAGCTGGAACATCGTGTTGAGCAGCTCAATTCCGCCATCTCTGATGTTCGTCGTCAGCTTGAAGACCTCGGTTCAAAGTCGTAATCCCCACGGCCGGTAAGTTGGGACCTCTCCCAATCTGCGATCCAGTCGTTGCCATGCTTCGCTCAGACGCCGTCACTCAAGGCATTCAGCGCTCACCCAATCGAGCCATGCTGAGAGCGGTGGGCTTTGGTGACGACGATTTCGGCAAGCCAATCATCGGAATCGCCAACGGCTACAGCACCATCACACCGTGCAACGTGGGATTGGATGGGCTGTCCCGCCGCGCTGAAGACGCTGCTCGAAAGGCTGGGGGCATGCCTCAGATGTTCGGCACGATCACTGTGAGTGATGGCATTTCTATGGGCACCGAAGGAATGAAATATTCCTTGGTGAGTCGTGAGGTCATCGCCGATGCGATCGAAACGGCCTGCAATGGCCAGAGTATGGATGGCGTTCTTGCCGTTGGTGGCTGCGATAAAAATATGCCTGGCGCCATGTTGGCGATGGCACGCATGAATATTCCCTCGATCTTTGTGTATGGGGGAACGATTAAGCCTGGGAAACTTGGAGGCTGTGACCTCACTGTTGTGAGTGCTTTTGAGGCTGTCGGTCAGATTACAAGCGGGAAAATTGATGAAGAGCAGCTGACAGCGATTGAAAAAAATGCTTGCCCTGGTGCTGGCAGCTGTGGAGGCATGTTCACCGCCAATACGATGAGTGCCGCGATTGAAACGATGGGGCTGAGTCTTCCCCATAGTTCAACAATGGCTGCAGAAGATGAGGAAAAGGCAGAGAGTGCGGCCCGCTCTGGAGAGGTTCTGGTTGAAGCGATCAAAGCCAAGATTCGCCCCCTTGATCTACTCACGCGTGAAGCCTTTGAGAATGCGATCAGTGTGATCATGGCGGTAGGCGGCTCCACAAATTCTGTGTTGCATTTGCTCGCCATCGCACGCACCGCTGGCGTGAATCTCAGCATTGATGATTTTGAAATGATCAGAGAGCGTGTGCCTGTGATTTGCGACCTCAAACCGAGCGGTCGTTTTGTCACCGTGGATCTTCATCAGGCTGGCGGTATTCCACAGGTGATGAAATTGCTCTTGGATGCGGGACTTCTCCATGGGAAATGCCGCACGATTGAAGGCAAAACATTGGAGGAATTGTTAGCAGATATCCCCTCAACACCTCCTGAAGGGCAAGAAGTGATTAGGCCCTTGAGCAATCCTCTTTATGCAAAAGGTCACCTGGCGATCCTGAAGGGAAATTTGGCAAGTGAAGGAGCCGTCGCCAAAATTAGCGGGATTAAAACTCCCGTCTTAACGGGTCCTGCACGCGTTTTCGAAAGCGAAGAGGATTGTTTGGCCTCGATTATTGGGAAACAAATTCATCCAGGTGATGTGATTGTGATTCGCCAGGAAGGTCCAGTGGGAGGACCTGGAATGCGCGAAATGTTGGCACCAACCGCTGCCATCGTTGGGCAGGGATTAGGGGACAAAGTGGCCTTGATCACCGATGGCCGATTCAGCGGTGGAACCTATGGCTTGGTTGTTGGCCACGTGGCACCAGAAGCGGCCGTTGGCGGAGCCATCGGTCTTGTGATGGAGGGGGACAGCATCACCGTGGATGCCAATCAGAATCTTCTTCAACTCAATGTGGATGACGCTGAACTCGACCAACGCCGTCGCATGTGGTCCGGTCACACCCCTAAATACAAGACCGGAATTCTTGGCAAATACGCTCGACTTGTTTCAAGTTCGAGCCTAGGTGCGGTCACCGATCAGCCTGATTAAGGCACCTTTAGAACGGTGGATTCATCATCAATCCCCATGGGTTTGAGTGACGAGTTGTGCCCTCAGCCTGCGTGCCATCGCTTCCAATGGTTGGCCATCGGCTGGTGCCGTGCAGCGCATGCCGTTGTCTCCATGCATCCAAACGGGATGTTGTCCCTGCCAAAGCATGGGGCGCTCAGCTTGATCACACCAACTGAGCATGAGATTCACATCATTGCCGCTCCGATAGATCTCGAGTTCTAGATCCATGGCCTCCATGCGAGAGCCGGATGCATCACGGGTTTCGATGCGAACGAACAGATCGTCAATGCTGGATGCTGACGCTCCTTCGTCCGCGTGAATCGGAACAACAGCATGTTGATAAGGCTTGCGGCAGAGATCAGCCGTGTGGGCAATCACAACAGCTAAATCAATCATTTGTAGGCTTCGATGGAATGAATCAGAATCCGGATTGCACCCGCACGGAAGCCTGGATTGGCCGATCCCGCTTCATCAAACCGGGAATGGAGCACTTGTAAGCGAGTGATCGCAGATGAATCAAAGCGCAAAGGCAGTCCAACCGGTTTGGCACGGACCACGGGCTGAAGATCTTTGAATGCAATCTCCGCCACAGTGGTTCCTTCCGCTTCCGTTGGCACGGGCATCACCCAGCGCAGTCCCCCTGGAATCATCTCTGTGAGTCCCATCAATCCATCAGCGCAGGCCACTGCAAATTTCAGGGTTCGCCCCTCCCCTGCAATCGTTAAGCGCAACCCACTGAACGCCGAAAGATCGAGAGGTGGGCGCAATAGCGGGGAGCGACAACTCACAAACCCCCCTCCATCAGCGATCACCTCACCTTCGAGCAATAGGCCTTCAGGCGTGAGGCGGCAGCCGGCTTGGCTTCTCCCCCCCATGATCGTGTCGTTGAGCGTGGCCCACGAATCGAATGAGACACGGGGGATGGTCATCTCAACCCTGCACAAGGAATGCTTATTTAAAGACCTAAGCTGGCAGCTTCGTCGGTAAGAACAATGATTTCTGCCTCGGGTTGGACCAACTTCGCAGGCGTTCGTTGTGCGGACTCAGCTGGATCGAGCAAGCGACGCAGGGCTTCCTGTTTGTTGGCACCACTCACGAGGAACATCACGGTTCGAGAAGCGCTGAGCACCGGAGCGGTCAGGGTGATGCGCTCCAATCCCTTGCCCCGTCCGATCGTGGTCCAACGATCACGGACGTCAGGAGCCTCAGTGCCTGGGAAGAGTGAGGCGGTATGACCGTCATCCCCAAGACCCAAGACCATCATGTCGAAGATCGGTGGTTCGCCACTGCAATGTTTGGCAATCAGCTCTGCGAAAGCCTCGGCGCTGGCTTCTGCTGAGGGAAGCTCCACCGTTGGAACAGGATGAAAACAGGCCGCTGCACCGGGCTCACCGGGTTGGAGCAAGGTGGAGCGGAGCATGCGGGCGTTGCTGGACGCGTCATCAGCAGACACCCAGCGCTCGTCCCCTAAAAACACATCCACACGATTCCAGGGCAAGTGTTGCTGGCCCAACCGCTGATACGCCGGGGAGGGAGTGGTTCCTCCAGATAGAGCAATCTGAGCGCGATCCCGTTGATCGAGCGCTAGCTGGATGGCTGTGGCGATGTATTCAGAGGCCCTCAGGGCTAGATCCTGGGGATCTCGGGCCCGTTCAATGCGATAGGAAGCCATCGGTTCGTTCAATCCAACCACTCGGTATGGAAACTACCTTCCTTATCCACCCGTTCATAGGTGTGGGAGCCAAAGCAGTCACGCATGGCTTGAACCGCATTTTGAGGCAGACGAGCGGTGCGGTAGCTGTTGATGTAGTCGAGGGTGTTGCTGAGGCAGGGCACAGGAATGCCTGCTTCAGCTGCACCTGCAACAACTTTGGCTAAACCAGGAAGTCGGGTGTTGACCTGATTGGCAAACCAAGGATCAATGAGCAGATTGGTCAGCTGCGGATCGGTTGTGAAGGCATCCTGAATACGCTTCAGAAGTCGGGCGCGAATGATGCAGCCACCCTTCCAGATCTGAGCGATCGCAGGCATGTTCAAGTTGTAATCATGCTCTGCGGAAGCGATCCGTAGAAGCTCCATGCCTTGGGCGTAGCTGGCCATGCAAGCGAGCACCATCGCATCCATCAGGGGTGCCATTCCATCGGCAGGGGTGCCGAGATCAAAGGGTTTGACCGCGGGACCTTTGAGGATGGTTTCCGCTTTGACGCGCTGATCTTTCATCGAACTCATCACGCGGCCATTGAGGGCTGCATAGATGGTTGGTACGGAAGCACCCATCTGCAAGGCACTCACCACAGTCCATAAACCCGTGCCTTTTTGCCCAGCTTTGTCCTGAATCTTTTCGATCAGATCGCTCCCATCATCGGGATCCTTGGTGCGCAAGCAGACCTCTGTGATCTCAACGAGGTAAGAGGCGAGTTCCTCCGTGCTGTTCCAATGGGCAAAGACGTCGGCCATCTGGGTGCCATTCATGCCCCCAACTCTCTTCATGAGGTCATAGCCCTCGGCAAGGATTTGCTCGATGCCGTACTCGATGCCGTTGTGGACTGTTTTGACGAAGTGTCCTGATCCGCCTGGGCCGATGTAGGTCACACAAGGACCGTCTTCGACTTGGGCCGCCATTTTGGTGACCAGGCTTTCGATGGCGTCGTAAGAGGCCTTGGTGCCGCCGGGCATCATGCTCGGACCTTCTAAAGCGCCTTTGGCACCGCCAGACACGCCCATGCCGATGAAGCCGAAGCTTTTGCTTTCCAACTCGGCCACACGACGCTCTGTGTCGCGATATTCCGAGTTGCCCCCATCAATCAAGAGATCTCCTTCATCTAAAAAGGGAGAAATCTGTTCGATGACGGCATCAACAGGACCCCCCGCTTTCACCATCATCAAGATGCGGCGAGGTCTTTCTAATTTGTTGACAAAATCTTGAAGGTCGGTGGCACCTTGAATGTTTTTACCAGCGCCACGACCTTTCAGAAAGTCTTCAGTCTTTGAATAAGTGCGGTTGTAAACAACACTCGAAAAACCGTTGCTCTCAGCGTTGAGAACAAGGTTTTCGCCCATCACGCCTAGACCGATAAGACCAAAGTGAGACTTGGACATCCAAAACTTCGTTCACTGAAGTCAGTGTGACCACAGGATCAAAAATCGGCTGCAAATTGGCCCATCTCTGTCAGGAATAAGAGATGGAAGCGCCAATCCTTCGTTCACGTTGTCCTCAAATCACTGTGTCGTCGGCAATCGATGCATTTTTAACGACTACGACGATGCCATTACGTATGTAGAAGCCGTGTTCAGGACGATCAGCTTCTTCCACGTGATCCTTATTCACGATGGTGACGTTTTTACCAATACGGGCATTCTTATCAAGAATGGCGCGCTTCACAGTGGTGCCCTCGCCAACGCCGACAGGAATACCGCCTCGCGCTCTCAGGGTTTCGCGTTCGCTTTGCGATTCAAAGAAGTCAGCTCCCATCAACAAAGAATCCTGGAGGACCACATTGTTTTCCACGCGACTACGAACACCAAGGACGGAGTGGTGAATGCTGCAGGCCTTGATAATCGATCCCTCACTAATGATCGAATCTGTGATCTGACTGTCCACAAACTTGCTAGGGGGCAGATACCGCGGGCGGGTGTAGATCGGGAATGCTTCGTCGTAGAAGCTGAATGGAGGGGTTGGCTGCTGCGTTAGGGCCAGATTGGCTTCATAGAAGGCACCGATGGTACCGATGTCTTCCCAGTAATCATCAAAGACATAGCTCTTGAGGACGTCACCCCGTGATAGCGCTTCTGGGATCACCTCTTTGCCGAAATCCTTATGGCCGGGATTGGCGTCGAGCAGATCGAAAAGCGTTTTACGACTGAAGACGTAAATGCCCATGGAGGCGAGGTAGGGGCGCTCCTTAGAAGACTCAGCGCTGAGGCCAAAACGGGACGTGTCAACGGCCATTTCCTTTAAGGAATCGCCTTTGGGCTTCTCGCGGAATTCCTTGATATTCCCATCGTTATCGGTGCGCATTAAACCGAACGCTTCGGCCTGGGCAGCGTCTACGGGCAGTGCTGCAACGGTGAGGTCGGCGCCAGTACTGCGGTGATGCTCCACAAAACGGCTGTAGTCCATGCGGTAGAGCTGATCACCGGAGAGGATCAGATATTCATCCACATCCCATTCGCTAAACAGGGTTTGGTACTGCCGCACTGCATCAGCCGTTCCTTCAAACCAGGAGGGGCTATCGAGGGTTTGTTGGGCCGCTAAGACTTCTACAAATCCTTGCCCAAATCCGGCATTGAGGTTGTACGTCTGGCTGAGATGGCGATTGAGTGAAGCGCTATTGAATTGCGTCAACACATACATCTTGTTGATGCTGGAGTTGATGCAATTACTGATTGGAATATCAATAAGGCGATACTTGCCCGCCAAGGGCACAGCTGGCTTGGCTCTCATCTTTGTGAGTGGTTGGAGGCGGGTTCCAGCCCCTCCCCCGAGAATGATTGCCAGTACTCGCTTCATGCCGCTCCCGCCTTTCGGCTATGCGTTGCAAACTTACTGGACTTTTCGCTCTCAAAACCAACCCTTGGGCCAGATCGTGGAGATTGAAAGGGAATCAATCTTGACCGGCTGCTCCAGAGTCCAAATCAAAGATTTTTTCCACCACCTGAAGAGCCTGTTGACGTTCGCTGCGTTGCTGGGGACAGCGGAGCTGGGTCACAGGGGTGTGGAGGATCTTGTTGATCATTCCCTTGGTTAAGGCTTCCACCACCTTGCGTTCTCGCGCTGAGAAATCAGGCCCCATACGGCTCAGCGCTTTGGTGAGTTCCTCGACCCGAATCTCCTCGAGCGAGGCTCTTAACCGGTTGATGGTGGGCACGGCCTCCAGGCTATCCCACCACTCGAGGAAGAGGCGTCCCTCCTCTAAGAGCAATCCTTCAGCCTCCCGTGCAACCTGCTGCCGAGCCTCTTGGTTGCGCTCTACCACCTCTTGAAGATCGTCAACATCGTGGGATTCCACCCCAGACACATCGCGCACATCGGAGGCGATGTTGCGGGGCACACCGATATCAATCAGTCGCAATGAACTGCGGCGATTGAGACCGTTCAATCGGCTGGCATCAATGATCGGGTCATCGGCTGCCGTGCTCGTAAACACCAACGAACAGGTGCTCAAGCACTGATCAAGGGCGTCGAGTCCCCGGCACTGAATGGGCAGGTTTGGAAAATCAGTTGCAAGGGCTGAGGCCCGCTCGATGGTGCGATTCAGCAACACCACTCCAGAGGCTCCCTTCGCTTGGAGGTGTTGGAGTAACAAACGGCTCATCCGTCCAGCACCAACAACGGCGATCTGCTCGGTTTCAAGAGTGACCAGGGCATCCTGGCCGCGCGATTGCCCAAGCTTGAGTTGAGCTAATTCCACGGCTGCGGAGCTCACGGACACAGCTCCGGTGCTGAGGTTGGTTTCCGAGCGGACACGCTTTCCTGTGCTGACAGCTTGTGTCAGCAAACGGTTCAGGATGGGTCCGATCGATTTGTGCTCTTGGCCCAGGCGCATCATCTTCTTGACCTGGGACAAAATTTGCCCTTCACCAAGAACGAGGCTGTCGAGCCCTGCCGTTACGCGCATCAGATGCGCAATGGCTTCGTCGTGGTGATAAGTGAAAAGGTGCGGAGAAAGATCACGGCTTTCCAAACCGGAGTGGCCACTCAAAAAATCGCGGACGGCAGCAATCCCTAAATCCGGGTTGCGCACCAGGGTGTAAATCTCAAGTCGGTTGCAGGTGCTGAGGATGGAGGCCTCGAGCACCTGCTCATGATTTCGCAGGTTTCCTAGGGATTCCTCCATGGTTTGCTCAGGAATACTGAGCTTTTCGCGCACTTCGACCGGAGCCGTTCGATGACTGAGGCCGACGACGGCGATATGCATGGAGAAATCCCTCTGTTGCTGCGAGTCGTGAATCAGTTCAAAGCGATGCTTTGAGCTCCATCCTTCATGTGGATGGTGTTCGTAAAACTGCAGGTGTTGTTCAGGTTGCTGATGATCAAGCTGCTCGTGCGGGTGCAATCAGCTTCGAACTTCACTCCGTTGAAAAGAAGACCATCTGTGATGCCGCTACCGGCGAACACAACGTGCTCTCCGCAGGCGAGCTCACTGGCCTCATACACCTTATCTGGGTCGGTAATGCCCATTTCTGCCAGACGGGCGAGATTGCCTTCCTTCGTCATGTCTGCCCACTCAGACGTCTGAGCAATGGCAGGGTCATACACCAGTTGTCCCTGGAAGTGGCCGCCAAGTGCGCGCATGGCGGCAGCGGAGATCACACCCTCAGGAGCGGCACCAATGCCCATCAAGCAATGGGTTCCGGTTCCAGCAAAACCACAAGCAATCGCTGCTTGTACGTCACCATCGGAGATGGGCTGAATGCGAGCACCCGTGGCGCGGATTTCGGTGATCAGATCTTTGTGACGCGCACGATCCATCACAACAATGGTGAGCTCATCAGGAGCAAGACCCAAGCACTCACTGAGGATTTTGATGTTTTCAGTCGCAGATTTGCGAATGTCAACCTTGCCCTTTGCTGCTGGTGGAGCAGCCAATTTCTTCATGTAGAAGTCGGGAGCGTTGAACAAGCCACCACGGTCGGAGGCTGCGAGAACGGCCATGGAGCCGCGCTGGCTGTAGGCACAAAGGTTTGTGCCTTCGCAAGGGTCAACAGCGAAATCCACGCCAGGACCAGTGCCGGTTCCGACTTCTTCACCGATGTAAAGCATGGGAGCTTCGTCGCGTTCGCCCTCCCCGATCACAATGCGGCCTTGCATTTGGATTTGATTCATGCGCTTGCGCATGGCATCAACAGCCAAAGCGTCCGCTTCATCCTTCAGACCTTTGCCGGAGAGCGTGGCGGAAGCGATGGCGGCCTGCTCGACGATCTCGAGAATTTCCTGGATGAGAGTGCGATCCACGTAAGTGCTGCGGGGGTTAAAGAGAGGCTTTGAGGAGAAAGCCTGCAACAGCAGGGATTTCTGTCTCATATGCGCGGCTCACTGTATCAGTGGTATCAGCGCTCTTTACAATCGTCCGATCCCTTAGCCGACTCCGCCATGAGCACCAAACCCCTGGTGATCTCTCCATCGATCCTGTCTGCTGACTTTTCTCGCCTAGGTGAGGACGTCAAAGCTGTTGATGAGGCAGGTGCTGATTGGATTCATGTCGACGTCATGGATGGTCGATTTGTTCCCAACATCACGATTGGCCCTCTGATTGTTGAGGCCTTGCGTCCGGTGACGAAAAAACCCTTGGACGTGCATCTGATGATTGTGCAGCCTGAGAATTACGTCGAAGATTTTGCGAAAGCTGGGGCAGATATTATTTCTGTACAAGTGGAGGCTTGTCCTCATTTACATCGCAACTTGGCTCAAATTAAAGACCTTGGCAAAATGGCTGGGGCTGTCCTCAATCCCAGCACCCCACTTGATACGCTCGAGTACTGCTTAGAGCTGTGTGATCTTGTTTTGATCATGAGTGTGAACCCCGGTTTTGGCGGACAAAGTTTTATTGATAATCAAGTCAAGAAAATCAGTGATCTACGTCGTATGTGTGATGAAAAAGGCCTGGACCCCTGGATTGAAGTGGATGGTGGCGTGAAGGGTGGCAATGCATGGAAAGTGATTGAAGCTGGTGCTAACGCAATCGTGAGTGGCTCTGGGGTGTTCAATCAGCCTGACTATGCTGCGGCTATTCAGGGAATTCGTAATAGCAAGCGCCCATAGTTTCCTGGTTAGCAGCAAATGAGCGCATTGTTGTTGCTACAGATTTTTATTGTGGATTCTTCTCAACCTCTGCCTAAGGGCAGAGGTTTCCTTTTGGAAAAAAAACAAAGAGGAGCCTTGCCCAGAATGATCTGATAAGAATGCAAAGATCGAAGTTGGTTTCAGTTGATTCGGTGGCTAGTGATGAAAGGTGATCTTTTGTTTGCGAGGAGATTGCAGATGACTCCTTGTTGATTAAAGCGGTATTTATGTGGCGATTGCTTGGGTTTTTTGAGGCATATATGCCCGTATGATTGTCCAATTATCTCATTCAACGGTTAGATTTTTCTTTGATGGTTTTTCTATAATCCCTGCACTGGTAAGACGAGTGAATGCTTTCAGTAGCTGCATCGATGGCACAGCTAAAGCCTTCGCGGAAGGCTGCGCGCTTCATGGCCTCGATTTGAGAGACGGCGTAAATGCCGAGGGCTATCAAGATGAACAGTGAAATTCCAGCTCCCGTGCCTTTTGGATACAGCTTCATCGCTTTCCGTTGATGTCTTGAATAAGTTTAGGGTGCTAAAAATAAGATGAAATCATGAGGGGCCAAAGCTTTTGAGTTGAGGCTATCTAGGAATGGATTTTGGCTCTAAGGGTTGTGTGAAGGGGTTTACGCTTCCTTATGATTTTTACCAACAAGCAAGGCACTAAATGCAAGCATTAGAACACAGCCGCAGAATTGAAGTAATTCTGAAATTGATTGCACTTGAAAGCTAATCATGAGCTTAAATGCTGTTACGATTAGAGCAACGATAATGACGTTGGTTAGTTTTTGTTTGAGGCCTTCTAGTGATGTAATGCTAAGGATGTTTCGCCTTTCTTGGGATAGGTCTTGAAGCCTTGGGTCGATATCAGAAATAATCAGCTCATACACGCCATAGCCGAAGATAAGAAGGGCAATGCCAATCACGTAGTAATCAATGCCGCCTACAACTTTGCCGAGTAATAAAATACTGTTTTCTGAATTCAGGTGACCGTTGATAAGTTTGTTGAGTGCTTGGATTTCGTCCTGGGTTCCAAGGATGAAACAGCTAACACTGCCCAGAAGGCTCATGACAACAGGCAGGATGGTTACTAATCGGAATCTCCAAAGTAACTGTTCAAAACGCGATTCAAATCTTGCCCTGCGAGTTTTTTTGATCTCAAGTTCCATCATGTACTTATGCGTGGTGCAATTAAACAGTCGTGGCTGGAGGATTGGTTTGAGGCGGTAAGGGGCGCGGCGTAAAAAGTGCCGGTATGGACAACGTGATTAATGCGCTACCAACGGCCAGCAACACGAGGAGTGGCAAGGGTTTGACCAGGGGCTGCTTCTCTAAAAGCGTTCCGCAGCGAATACAGATTGGGATTGCTCCAGGGGGTGGATGTAGGACAACTGCTGGTCCACAACAGCACTCGGGGCAGCGAAAACGGGGCATGGCTGTGTTTTAAAGATGATTCCGTATCATGGAAAACTTAATCGTGACGATCAACGTTGGGTGCAACGTTGGGTGGTCAAAGTCTTTTGCATCCAAGCGTTTGTTGATGGCTGTTGGTCGTTCATATCCTAATTTTACGCTCTGGATCGCTTGATTGCATCTTGTTCAGGACTCGCGTTGATTCTTATAGATAGCCAAGGCATTTTTTTATGCTTGCTGGCATGAATGAGTGCAAAATAGTTGCGAGCCCTGGAGCAACGTTACGAAAGTAATTTGTGGCCGGAGTCTGAGTAGATCCCGATAGATAGCAAGCGGTTGATTGAGGACGCCGTCCTTGAATGGTGCTGACTTTCTCGTGTTCTTGGCTCTTGTTTCTGCTGAAAGGCCAGGCGAAAATTCATAGAGCTTAGACCTTGATTCTTCTGTTGCACATCATCTTGTTTCCGCATCTTGGTGCTCTTTTGTGTCACGCTTTTTAAGGGCTCTGCTTGCAAGTCGTGTCAGGTCTTCGAGTTGATGCAGGTGCTTTATTTGGTTGATGTCGAATAGAGAGTTAAGTTGATGTTGAACATTTTATTTGTTCGTAAAAATCACTAAATACTCTTTTGTATGAATGCATCGATTCATTTAGGAGGCAAAGGCAAAGGTAAAGGGAGGAAATCCTGCATCTGGGGCCTCGTTCTTGACAGAATCATGCGTTGCCGAAAGTTGTTCTGCCATGCCCCTCAGCTCTTTGGTGCGTCTGCTGCAGACCTCAGCGCTGAGCGGTGAGTTGTTCGAACGAGCCAAACGGGACCAGCGATTGTTGATGCGCGGAGCTGGCAGAGCTGCTCGGGCCTTGGTGGCTAGTGCGCTGGCTCGTCGCATGGATCAGCCCCTGTTGGTGGTTGTTCCCACCTTGGAAGAGGCCGGACGTTGGGCATCTTTGTTGGAGCTGATGGGCTGGTCTAGCGCCCAGCTTTATCCCACCAGTGAAGGGTCGCCTTACGAACCCTTCGATGCCACCACCGAAATCACTTGGGGCCAGCTCCAGGTTTTAAGCGAACTTCAAACAGACAGCCGCAAAAGCGACGTCGCGATCGTGGCCACAGAACGTTGCTTGCAGCCCCACTTGCCGCCTCCGCAGGCCTTGGCAGAGCATTGCCGGGCTTTGAAGAAAGGCGATGTTGTGGATCTCGAAGAGCTATCGACCTACCTAAGCCAGCTTGGCTACGAGCGCGTTTCGACCATTGATCAGGAAGGCACATGGAGCCGTCGTGGCGACATCGTGGACGTCTATCCCGTGAGTAGTGAGCTCCCTGTGCGCTTGGAGTTCTTCGGCAATGAACTCGACAAACTTCGTGAATTTGACCCAGTTAGCCAGCGCTCCCTCGACACCGTCGACACGCTCAAGCTCACCCCCACCGGCTTCAGTCCCCTCATCGCTGAACGTCTGCGCGAGCAGGTTCCTGACGATCTTGACCAGTTGCTGAGTGAGGCGCAGATCACGGAGTTGCTGGAGGGCGGAACCCCCGAGGGGATGCGTCGATTGATGGGATTGGCATGGCAGACCCCTGCTTCTCTCCTCGATTATTTGCCTGCCAAGTGCTGCATCGCCATCGATGAGCGTCGGCATGGCAGCGCCCATGGTCAGCAGCGGCTTGATCACGCCGAAGAGCAGCACGCTGAGCTTCCCGTGCCCATTCCTGTTTTGCATCGCCCGATCAAGGAGGCGATGGAGCTTGCCGAGGCGTTTGCTGGCTTCGACCTGGCAGAACTTCAGGAACAGGACAGCCACCCCAATGCGTTTGATCTCGCCAGTCGACCGGTTCCGTCTTACCCCAATCAATTTGGAAAACTCGGCCAAATGATCAAACAGCACCAACGGGAGCGTCAGGCTGTTTGGTTGTTGTCAGCGCAGCCCAGCCGTGCTGTGGCTTTGCTGGAGGAACACGACTGCATCACCCGCTTCGTACCCAATGCAGCGGACACACAAGCGATCGATCGCTTGATGGAGCAGGGCACACCTGTGGCCTTGAAAACGCGAGGAACCGCCGAGCTCGAAGGGCTGCAGCTTCCCGCCTGGAGGGTGGTTCTGCTCACCGACCGCGAATTTTTCGGACAGCAGTCGCTCACTAGCAGCGGTTATGTGCGTCGGCGCCGCAAAGCGGCCAGTCGCACTGTTGATCCCAACAAAATGCAGCAGGGGGATTTCGTGGTGCATCGCAACCATGGAATTGGTCGATTTAAAAAGCTCGAAAAATTAGCGATTAGTGGTGAGGTTCGCGATTACCTCGTTGTTCAGTATTCCGATGGCATCTTGCGAGTGGCTGCCGATCAGCTCGGAAGCCTGGGACGGTTTCGCGCCAATAGCGATACACCGCCGCAGCTCAGCAAGATGGGTGGCTCCGCCTGGGTGAAGGCGAAGGAGAGGGCCTCCAAGGCGGTTCGCAAAGTTGCGCTTGATTTGGTGAAGCTGTACGCCGAACGCCACCAAGCGGCAGGGTTTGCCTTCCCGATCGACGGGCCTTGGCAGGTTGAACTTGAGGATTCCTTCCCCTACGAGCCAACCTCTGACCAGCTCAAGGCCACGGTGGATGTCAAGCGCGACATGGAGAAACCAGAGCCGATGGATCGGTTGGTCTGTGGTGATGTGGGCTTCGGGAAAACGGAGGTGGCCATCCGAGCGATTTTTAAAGCGATCACCGCTGGGAAACAAGTGGCGATGTTGGCTCCCACAACGGTGTTAGCGCAACAGCATTGGCGCACGCTTTCGGAACGCTTTGCCCCCTATCCAATCAAGGTGGCCCTTCTCAATCGTTTCCGTACAGCAGGTGAGCGCAAGACGATTCTTGAGGAGTTGAAAACGGGCACCATCGATGCCGTGGTGGGCACGCACCAGCTGCTCAGCAAGAACACTGCCTTCGACAAGCTTGGTTTGTTGGTGGTGGATGAGGAACAACGGTTTGGTGTGAACCAAAAGGAAAAAATCAAGGCCTTGCGCAAGGACGTGGATGTTTTGACGCTCTCGGCGACACCCATCCCTCGAACCCTCTACATGAGCTTGTCTGGCGTGCGTGAGATGAGTTTGATCACCACTGCACCACCCTTGCGCCGTCCGATCAAAACCCACCTAGCGGCTCTGGATGACGAGGCCGTGCGAAGCGCCATTCGCCAAGAACTGGATCGTGGTGGTCAAGTGTTTTATGTGGTGCCCCGTGTGGAAGGGATCGAGGACGTCGCAGGCAAGCTTCGTGAGATGCTTCCCGGTCTCAAGCTCCTCGTCGCCCATGGACAAATGGCTGAAGGCGAGCTCGAGAGCGCGATGGTGGCGTTCAACGGTGGGGAAGCCGACGTCATGCTCTGCACCACGATCGTGGAGAGTGGTCTCGACATTCCGCGTGTCAACACGATCCTGATTGAGGATGCCCACCGGTTTGGACTTGCTCAGCTTTACCAGCTCAGGGGCCGCGTCGGCCGCAGCGGCGTCCAAGCCCATGCCTGGTTGTTTTACCCCGGAGATGCCTCGCTCAGTGAAGCGGCGCGTCAGCGCTTACGCGCCATCCAGGAATTCGCTCAGCTCGGCAGTGGGTACCAATTGGCGATGCGCGATATGGAGATCCGCGGAGTGGGCAACTTGCTCGGTGTGGAGCAAAGCGGCCAGATGGAAGCGATTGGTTTCGATCTCTACATGGAGATGTTGCAAGAATCGTTGGCTGAAATTCAGGGACAAGACATCCCTGCGGTGGACGACACCCAGGTGGATCTGCAGGTCACGGCCTTTATTCCGGCGGACTGGATTGTCGATGCCGACGAGAAGATGTCTGCCTATCGAGCTGCTTCTGAGTGTCTGAGTTCAGAAGCCCTGGTGGAATTGGCTGCAGGTTGGGCCGATCGCTATGGGGCCTTGCCTGGACCGGTTCAATCCCTGTTGCAGTTGATGGAACTGAAGCTGCTCGCAAAACGCTGTGGGTTTGCTCGCATTCGTCCTGAAAAACCAAATATTGCCCTTGAGACGCCAATGGAGGAGCCAGCTTTCCGATTGCTTCGTCAGGGGTTACCCCAACATCTCCATGGCCGACTCGTCTACCAGGCAGGAAGTGGAAGCGTTGCCAAGGTCCTGGCACGAGGCCTCGGCGTCCTGCCCATGGATCGGCAACTGGATGAGCTCAAAGGTTGGCTAGAGCAGATGGCATCACAGATTCCGGATACGGATGGATTGACGCCTGAGCAGCGCGACCAACAGCAAAAAGAAAGGAACGAGGCTGTTTTGAGGGTTTGAGCTCGCGCTTGCGCTGGAAAAATGAGAAAGCCCAACACATTTCGCAATCCTTCGTTACCATGTAGGCATACAACGTGATACCCCGTGGCCGAATTCATCGATCCGATTGCAACGGGAAGTTCCCTCGGTCTTCTAGGTAGTTTAGTTGGTGCAGCCGCCCTCGGAATTTTTGCTCTGTGGCAGAACGATACGGAAAACGATGACGACGACTCGTCTCCAGGCGGTGGCTTGATGCAGCCTGTCGCCTGAGCGACCCCTCGCTCACATCTAGTCACAGGAATCACCCATTTGGGTGATTTTTTTTATGCGTTGATGCCTGACTCTGGTGAGGTGCCCCGAGAGCGGACCATGCCAAAGCCGCTGAACCAGTTTCAACGCCAGGTTCGACGATGGACCTTGATTGCTTGCTTCACACCTGCGCTGCTGGGAACAGCACCTGTGCGCGCTCAATCGTGGGAAGCGGTTGATGCCTTGCGCAGCAAGCTCACCTCTCATGGCGTCAGGGTGATTCAACGCGATTGCTCGACCCGGGGGTTGCAGGGGGCTTACCACCCCAAAAATGACATCTTGATTGTGTGTCGCACCCACCGAAATGCAGCACAAGTTTGGAACACCCTGGCTCACGAAGCGACTCACAGAATGCAGAGCTGCGCCGGTGGATCGATCACCCTCCCCAGCCAACATCGGATGATGTCTCGCGTTTTAAGACGAGAAACACCGCAGGAATGGAAATCGATTAGGGCGTATCCCCGTAGTCAGCATCTGGCAGAACTTGAGGCTCGCTATACGGCCAAGCTTCCCGCCACTGATGTCCTGAAGCTCTTCGATCGCTACTGCGGCTCAATCGTTCGCGTCTAAGACCATCTTCCTCACTTACCAAGACCAACCGACTGATGAATAATCTTCTTCTCCAATTAGCGATGGCAGCCCTCGGGCAAATGTCTGGAGGTGGCGGACTCGCGCAAAGGCCGCTCAACATTCCATCGATGCCCTTTCCCGTGGGTCGTCAGAGCCGCCCTGTCTATCCCACGCGTTCGTCTCAAGCGCCCAACCTTCAGGTTGCCACCTTGGCAACGACCACCTGTTTGATGCGATCAGGTTCGATCGGCCGTGGAGAGGCGGTCGCGCTGTTGGAACGTCAAGGACAAACCTGGGGTTGGCCTCGTACTTGGGGCCAACGCATTCCGGTGAGCAGCGTGGATGAGGCGATCGAATCGGCGGGGGGGTGCAACGCGCTTGTGCAGAGGGCACGCCAGGCGGCCCCAGGTCGGACAGCCACGATTCCAGCAACCCACCGAGGCACTCGCTATGGAGACTCGCGTTATGGAGGCAACCAATCGCAAGGCAATCGAAGCGAACGTGAAGGGTTTGGATTAGCCCCTTATCGCTGAAGTGCCGACTGAAGGTTGGCCGCTCCTGGTTGATAAGTTTTTCCTGTTTTCGGAGCTTGCAAGGCTTTGAGCAGGGTGGTTTCCGCGACGCGGTACTGCCCATCTTTGTTGGTCCCTAACTGTTCAACAGTGAGGGTTTTAATTTCTTTCTCACTCATCTCCACCGCAACATCCGGGCGAATGCCGTTTTTGTGGATGTCGGTGCCCTTGGGTGTGAGGTATTTGGCAATCGTGACGGTCATTCCAGATCCGTCAGAGAGCCCGCGCACGGATTGCACGAGTCCTTTCCCAAACGTTTTCTGGCCCACCAGAAGCCCGCGCTCGTTGTCTTGGAGAGCACCTGAAAGGATTTCACTGGCACTCGCTGAGCCTTCGTTCACCAACACCACGACGGGACGGTCGGTTAAGGCATTCCCTGTGGCGCGGCGCACGTCCTGAATGCCCTCACGGGTTTTTGTGCTGACAATCGTGCCTTCATCCAGCCACTGACGCGCAATGTCGACGCTGGCTTCAAGCAACCCTCCGGGATTGCTACGCAAATCAAGGACGTAACCCTGTGATCCTTGCTTCTCTAGCTCGCGAATCGCGGCACGCATCTCTTTCGATGCATTGGCATTGAACTGCTTCAGGCGGATGTAACCCACCTTGGTGCCATTGGCACTGGTGTTGAGCTGACTGTCAACGGCCTGAATTTCGATCCGCGCCCGCACGAGGGGCACGTCGATGATGGACCCATTCCTGCGCAAGCCCAGGACGACGTTGCTTCCTTCCGTTCCGCGAATGAGCTTCACCGCATCTTCCGTGGTCATCCCCTTGGTGAGTTGACCATCAATCGAAACAATCACATCTTTGGGTTGGACCCCGGCTTTTGAGGCCGGTGTGCCTTCGATAGGCGACACCACCACGATCTCTTTGGTGTCTTTGTCCAGTGAAATTTGAATGCCGACACCGGTTAATTCACCTGACGTGTCGATTTGCATTTCCTTGAACTCTTTCGGGTCTAGGAATCGGGTGTAGGGGTCGTCAAGACTCGCCAACATGCCGCGAATCGCTTCATACGATTCCGCGGTTCCGGCATAAGACTTGGAGAGCAAATCCTTTCGAAGAATGAACCACTGATCGAGGTCATAACCTCCCGATGAATCCAGGAAATCTCGATAGACGATTTGCCAGACCTGATCAATCACCTCTTTCGGGCTGTTGGTGATCGACGACGAAGTCGTGCTCGGCAAACCCAACCCAGGATTGGCCATAACCACGGCAGCTGTGACAGCCCCTGCGCCCAGAGCCACAAACCAGCCGCGACGTTGCGTGACGTTGATGCCGAATTTTTTAGCGCGCATGCCGTCCACTAGGACCTTTTCAGCACCTTAACGACATCAGTCGGGTTCAACCCAGCGACCGTCGTCTTTGATCAACTGAACCAAGGCGGCTACACCCTCCGACTCGGGGACTTTTCGGATCTCATCGCGGTTGCGATAGAGAGCGATTACCCCAGGCCCTTTGCCCACATAACCGTAGTCAGCATCGGCCATCTCGCCAGGACCATTGACAATGCAACCCATCACAGCAATGTCTAGACCGGTGAGATGAGAGGTGGCGTTTCGGACCTGATGAAGGACCTCCTCAAGATTAAACAAAGTGCGACCGCAGCTCGGACAGGCCACGTATTCGACCATCGTCTTTCGGATTCCAAGCGCCTGCAGGATCGAAAAGCACACAGGGATTTCCTTCTCTGGTGCTTCTGTTAAGGAGACGCGGATGGTGTCTCCGAGTCCTTCCGCCAGCAGTGTTGCGATTCCGGCCGTGCTCTTGATTCGTCCGTAGTCACCATCACCTGCTTCGGTGACGCCCAAGTGCAGGGGGTAGTTGAACCCTTCCCGATCCATGGTGTCGGCCATGAGTCGGTAGGCCGCCAGCATCACGGGCGCACGCGATGCCTTCATCGAAATCACGATGTTGTGAAAATCGAGTGAATCGCAGATCCGCACGAATTCCATGGCCGATTCGACCATGCCTTGGGGGGTATCTCCATAGGTGAACAGCATGCGTTCAGCCAAGGAGCCGTGATTCACTCCAATCCGCAAAGCTTTGTTCTGCTCTTTCAGCACAAGCACGAGAGGAGCAAACGTTTCCTTGATTCGATCTCCAATCGCATCAAACTCGTCTTGGCTGAACTCCTGGCGTTCGGGATCCGGTTTGTCGAAAACGAACAACCCAGGGTTGATGCGCACTTTGTCGACGTGCTTGGCAACTTCTAAGGCGATGCGCGTGCCGTTGTGATGGACATCAGCCACGAGTGGGATGTTGCATCCCTGAGCGCGCAAGGC
Source organism: Synechococcus sp. ROS8604 (assembly GCF_014279655.1). Lineage (NCBI taxonomy): Bacteria > Bacillati > Cyanobacteriota > Cyanophyceae > Synechococcales > Synechococcaceae > Synechococcus > Synechococcus sp. ROS8604. Next base: position 1,754,162 of record NZ_CP047946.1, on the reverse strand, counting down.
TGCACGAATTTTCCCCATCGCGATGGCATGGCCAATCGAAGGAGTCGTGACCCGCACGATTTCGCATCCGGCATCGGCCAAGCGACGGATTCCTGCGACCGATCCGTTGATATCCAGCGTGTCCTCATTGATCATCGATTGCACCGCAATCGGATGCTCACTTCCAATCGGCACATCACCAACCATCACCGTGCGGGTGACCCGGCGATGAATCTTTGTGTCGTAGCGCTGCGAGGCGGTCATCAAGGATCGCTCGAATCTGAAGCTAACCCTGACACAACCCCGTTCAAAGCGTGCTTGACACTGGTCAGATCGGCCATGAACAACGCGCGTGGCTTGCCTGGCTCCCGCGATGGATTGCGCAACAGGTAGGAGGGATGAAAACTCGGCATCACATAACGCCCGTTCCATTCGGTCCAAGCACCTCTTAAGCGACTAATCGGTGTGCGGCATTCGAGAAGGGTTGCGGTGGCAGTCGCTCCAAGAATGAACAGGATCTCCGGATTGACCTCACGAATTTGACGATCCAGCCAGGGTCTGCAGGCTTTGAGCTCAGCCGGGGATGGGCGTCGATTGCCAGGCGGCCGACATTTGATCAAGTTGCAGATATACGCGTCCTCTTCTTGATCCAGGCCGACGTCCGCCAGGCATTCGTCCAGGAGCCTGCCGGAACGCCCCACAAATGGACGCCCCCGAGCATCCTCATCAGCCCCTGGCGCTTCGCCAATCACCATCAGCCTCGCTGAAGGATGCCCGCGACTGACCACCACATGCTGGCGTTCTTTTGCTAGGTCACAGCGCTGGCACTGGAGACAGGATTCCTCGAAGTCTTCTAACGACACGCGCATGGATTGCTCAGCTCAAAACCCTATGAGCCAAGCGACCTTTGCGGCAGCACCAAGGTGAGAAAAGGCTGCTCCTCTGGATCCTCCATCCAGCATTCCGCTCCAAACGATTCGAGACGCGCTGCTTCGCGCCTCCGCGCCCCCAACGCTTCCAGTTGCTCGATCCAATGGCCGAGCTCAGTCTCTGGATGGTCGGATCCGACCCTTTGAAAACAAGGGGCGAGGGCCGCACCGCGAATGGGCCAAGGCCGTAGACGCGAAGGGCGATAAATCTGAAGTGTTCCTCCTGTTGGGAGAGCCACCATCCAGTGCTGGTCAGACAGTCCTGATCGGCAGGTACATCCAAGAGCTTGCGCATAAAACTCGGCGAGCGCTTGGGGATTCTTGGCTGCCAACACCCAACTCAACGAGGCCGTTCCAGCTGACATGTTCGGCATGGTCAACATTTCGATCCAGGCTGTCATCAGCACATCGGTGTTGTCACTGACGCCACATCAGGCAGGATGTTGTTTCACATATCCGAGCATCCATCGAGGGGGTGCCGTGCTGATGCCAGGCCCCCCATCTCTCTCGCACCGAGCTTTGGCATTGCAGCCATCGCTCACACTTGCCATCAGCGCCCGAGCAAAAGCCCTGCAGCAACAGGGTGTTGATGTTTGTAGTCTCAGTGCAGGGGAGCCAGATTTCGGGACGCCAGAGTTCATTGTTGAGGCAACGATCCAGGCCCTCAGGGATGGCATCACCCGGTATGGCCCTGCTGCAGGCGATCCAGAGCTGCGCGCGGCCATTGCTCAGAAATTGAGTCTTGAAAACAACATCCCCACCCAAACCGATCAGGTCTTGGTGACCAATGGCGGCAAACAGGCGATTTACAACCTGTTCCAAGTTCTGTTGAACCCAGGCGATGAAGTCATCATCCCTGCCCCGTATTGGTTGAGTTATCCAGAAATTGTTCGCTTGGCCGGGGGGAAGCCGGTCACGGTGCCGTCGTCAGCAAGCGATGGGTTTGGACTGGATCTGAATTTGATCGAGCAATCCATCACACCGGCCACCAAGCTTTTGGTGCTCAATTCACCGGGGAATCCCACCGGTCGGGTGTTGGATCTCCGTGAACTCCAGGCCTTGGCAGAGCTGGTGCGAAGGCATCCAAACCTGATGGTGATGAGCGACGAGATCTATGAATATCTGTTGGAAGACGGAGAATCTCACCACAGTTTTGCTGCAGTAGCACCAGATCTCAGACAGCGTTGTTTTGTGGTGAACGGATTTGCCAAAGGCTGGGCCATGACCGGTTGGCGACTTGGGTATCTCAGTGGTGACAGCACGGTGATTAAGGCCGCAGCTGCCCTACAGAGCCAAAGCACCAGCAATGTGTGCAGCTTCGCTCAACGTGGAGCATTGGCGGCGCTTCAGGGATCACGGGACTGCGTCCGTGAGATGGCCGCTAGCTACAACACGCGGCGTGCTGATCTCTGTCATGGGCTTCAACAGATGGAAGGCATCACGCTTGTGCCCCCAAGGGGCGCCTTTTATGCGTTTCCTCGCCTGCCTGATGCGATTACCGATTCGTTGGCCTTTTGCGAACGTGCCCTCGAAGAGGAAGGATTGGCGATTGTTCCTGGTGGTGCCTTTGGCGATGATCGTTGCGTCAGGCTGTCTTGTGCCGTCTCGCGTGAGACGATTTCAGAAGGACTGAGTCGGTTTCAGAGATTGTTGACTCGTCCCTAAATCAATTCTTCTTAAACATGACCAATCCTTTGACACGTGTCCGAAAAAAAGGGGCCGTTGTTCTTTTGGCTCTTCTTTGCAGTCAGGGCGCAACGGTCCTTCCTTCTAACGCGCAAGCAACACTCCGGATCGGAGCCATCCCCGATCAAAACCCAGAACGTTTAAATCGTCGTTACGGCCAACTTGCCGAGGAATTAAGCGACACACTCAAGGTTCCAGTGCGGTATGTGCCAGTTAGCAATTACCCAGCAGCCGTGAGTGCTTTTAGGACCGGAAGTCTGGACCTTGTTTGGTTTGGAGGGCTCACAGGTGTTCAGGCTCGTCTTCAAACGCCAGGGGCCCAGGTTTTGGCACAACGAGCTATTGATGAAAAGTTTCAAAGTGTTTTTATTGCCAACACTTCAGCGGGCTTAAAACCCTTTAGCAATATCGATGGTCTGAAAGGATTAAAAGGAAAGCGCTTCACCTTTGGATCAGAAAGTTCCACATCGGGACGACTAATGCCTCAGCATTTTCTGGCTAAAGCGGGCGTGACTCCAAAGCAATTTGCCGGCGGACAAGCAGGCTTCAGTGGAAGCCACGATGCCACGATCGCTTTGGTGCAAAGCGGCTCTTACCAGGCTGGAGCTCTTAATGAGTTGGTCTGGGATGTGGCCGTTAAGAACGGGAAAGTGGATCCAAGCAAGGTGAAAATGATTTGGAAAACACCCCCTTATGTGGATTACCACTGGCTGGCACGCCCCAATCTCGACCAACGTTTCGGGAAAGGATTCACATCGAAAGTACAGAAGGTCATCCTTGGGTTGAGACCTACCAATTCTCGTCAGGCATCCATCCTTAAGCTTTTTTCTGCCAAGGTTTTCATTCCGGCTCAAGAGTCTGAATACAAACCGATTGAAGATGTAGCCCGTCAACTTGGCAAGGTTCGTTGACCGCTCTCCTGGAGTTGGTCAATGTCAGCCTGAGTGGCCCGAGGGGAGATCGACTGCGTTCGATTTCCCTCTCGGTGTTTGAGGGGGAGAGGATCGCCCTGTTGGGACAAAGTGGGGCCGGCAAGAGCACCTTGCTGGCCATTGCAAATGGCAGTCTTCGTTCTGAACAGGGAGAGGTGCGTTGGTGTGGTGCGTCGATTCGCAGCATGCCTCGCCGCAAAAGAAGGGAGATCGGAATGCTTTGGCAAGACTTGTTGCTTGTCGAGGAGCTCAGCGTTGGACAAAACGTCAACAGCGGTGCTTTGGGCCGTCACAACCTGATCTGGGGATTGGCCAATCTGTTATTCAACGTGGATCAATCCGCCTGCAAGCATTGCCTTCAGCAAGCTGGGCTGGATGCTGATCTGATCGAGCGTGGATTGATCGACGCTCCGATTCGTCAGCTATCAGGAGGACAGAGACAACGCGTTGCGCTTGCCCGTTTGCTGCGTCAGCAACCGCAACTGATCCTGGCCGATGAGCCGATCGCCAATTTGGATCCTGCAATCGCCTCTGACTTATTGGATCACTTGCTGAATCGTTCGCCAGAGGGGCCGCTGAATTGTGGCGCCAAGGCGATTGTGATCAGCTTGCATCAACCCGAACTGGTGCATCGCTTTGATCGTGTGATCGGTTTGCAGGATGGGGAACTGGTGATGGATCAACCTTCAGACCAACTCACTGCTGCTGATCTTTCGCGGTTGTACGAGGCCGGATGAACCGCCTGAAACCAGCGGCACCGCTTCTCACCCTGTTGCCTTCCATGGCGCTGGTGCCCGTTTTGATCGTCACTTGGACAGGGCTGCATGGCGGTGGTCTGTCGATTTGGCAGCAATGCCTTTGGGGCGCCCTGCATCCATCCATGGATCCCGATGTTTTGCATGCGGTTTGGCATGGTCTGGGCGTCACCATGGCCACAGCTCTATTGAGCTGGAGTCTCAGCTTGCTGTTGGGCGTGTTGCTAGGAAGCGCTTGCGCGGATGTGGTGTGGAGAAGCTGGACACTTCCCTCCTGGCCAGCCAAAGGACTTCGAGGCGCCCTCGCCATCCCGAGAGCGGTGCATGAGTTGGTTTGGGGCCTGTTGCTGCTGCAAGTGTTTGGGCTCCATCCCTACGTTGCTGTCGCTGCTATCGCGATTCCTTACAGCGCTCTCGTCGCCAGGATTTGGCGCGACCATCTCGATAGCGCTGACCACCGTCCTCTCGATGCCTTGATCAGCGCTGGGGTGCATCCGCTGTCCGCTTTGATGACGGCTCTAAACCCAGGGATGGGCCCTGTGTTCCTGAGCTATGGGGGGTACCGACTCGAATGTGCCTTGCGCAGCGCCACCTTGCTCGGGGTTTTTGGTTTGGGGGGGCTTGGCACCGAACTGCAGCTCACCTTGCAGTCGTTGCAGTTCCGCGAGCTCTGGACAGGTTTATGGGTGTTAGCGGCCGTGATGCTGATGCTTGAGCAGCTGTTGAGGGTTTGGCGAGAACGTTCCGATGTCGGCGTTCATGGTCAGCGTCGAATGCTGTTGTTCATCAGCTTGGCGATCGTTTTGGGAGTGATCGGCACGGTTTGGCTCAGACACCTCGTTCCTGATTTGTTTTTTGGCCTCAGTTGGCTTGGGTTGGAGGTTCCTTCTTGGACCCAGCTGAATGCCGCCGCCATGGAACTGCCCTGGTTGCGCATGATCTTGGAAACGCTGGCTCTCACCGGGTTGGCTGCGGGGATTGCCATCGGACTGCCCCCCCTGGCCTTGCTCCTATGGCCGTCGCCAAGGTGGCATCAGTGTTGCTCGATCTTCTGGGCTTGCATGCGTTGGATCCCACCGCCGTTGATGGTGCTCCTTCTGCTGCTCAGCAATCGGCCAAGCCTGGCGATTGGAGCCTTGGCGATCGGTCTGCACAACAGTGGAGTGATGGGGCGTTTGCTGCTTGAAGGACTGCAGCAACAAAGCGGTCAGCGTCAAGAAGCGCTCAGGGCGATGGGGAGTTCAGAGCGGATGAGTTGGTTGTATGGCCTGCTCAGTCCTCAAAGTCCCAGTTATTTGGCTTATGGGGCTTATCGCAGCGATGTGATTCTCCGAGAAACCGTGGTGGTGGGGGTGATTGGTGGAAGTGGTTTGGGCTGGCAGCTGCTGGAATCACTCAGCTCTTTTCATTGGGCTGCTGTGGTCTTGGTGCTTTGTTGTTACTGCGTCCTCACGATCAGTGGGGAATCACTCAGTGACCGCTGCCGCGCACTCTGGCTGCAAAGCTGACATCTGGATTGCGTGACCGCCAGTGATAACAACAGCGCCCCGCAAGCTTGTCGTGATCGGTGATAGCGGTGTGTACGGATGGGGGGATCCAGAGGGTGGGGGATGGTGTGAACGCTTGAGGCGTCAATGTATGACATTGCCCTCTGCCCCCGTGGTGTACGGGCTTGGTGTTCGTGGAGATGGACTGGAGCGCATTGCTCAGCGTTGGCAACAAGAATGGAGTTGCCGCGGAGAGCTCCGTCGTCAGCAGCCCGATGGCTTGCTCCTCTCTGTGGGCCTCAATGACAGCGCTCGTGTTGGCAGGTGCGATGGACGGCAGCAACTAACGGCTGAAGCGTTTCGCTTCGGGCTGGAGCAATTGCTATCGGTGATGACCCCTGCCACCAACGTCATGGTGATGGGGCTCAGCGTGGTGGATGAAGCGGTCATGCCCTTCGCTGACTGCCTTTGGTACAGCAATGAGGCCGTGGCCATCCATGAAGCGCAATTGGAAGAAACATGCCTTGAGTTAGATGTTCCGTTTTTAAGCCTGCACCAAGCGATGGCAGCAGAGCCTGATTGGCTCACCTGGTTGGAACCTGATGGGATTCATCTCAACAGCACTGGCCATCACTGGATTTATCAGCGTCTTCAGCACTGGAAGCCCCTTCTCAATTGGGCTGGTCTGGAGCCCCACGCTCAATGCACGCCTTTGCTGATGTCTTGACGTCTCCCCTCGAAAAGATGAACCGGCTTTCATCCTTTCGAGTGGACCATTTCATCGGAAAGAAGGAGGGGAGAATGCGCGATGAAAGCGACGTTGAAAGGGTCGTCAACACCCACGCTTCATGCTTTCTTCTCAAAGCCTTCGACGCCGCGAGCAGCGCCGATCGTTGCCCAAGCCAATTCTTGAGCGCAACGACGCTGTGCTCGAACACCTTGGCCTAGCGCACCATGCCGCCATCCGTCAGGCGGCCCGCTATCCAGGGGAGCAGGACGAGTTAGTGCAAGAGGGTTGCTTGGGGTTGATCCATGGCTTGGCCAATTTCGACCCTCAACGTGGATGTCGCATCAGCACCTATGTGCTGGCAAGGGTTCACGGTCAAATCCTGCATTTCCGTCGCGATCGCCAACACGTGCTCAGGATTCCTTGGCGCTTGAAGGACTTGCACAGCCGGGGGATGCGTCTTCGGGCTCAACGGTTGCAAGAGAGGCTGGAACCGCTGGACGAGACAGGCCTTGCTGCATCACTCGACGTGACTGTTGAGCGCTGGCGGGAGGCCCTGATGGCTCACGCCTTGGGCCATGTGGATTCGCTTGATGTTGCCCCTGCCATTCAGGCGGTGGACGGAGAGTTGAGAAGCTCCCTGCTCGATCAGATCGAGGCTCTCCCAGTCATGTCTGCATCGACCTTTGAAGCGGATGAGGAGGAACCCAGGCTTCGCTGGTTGCAGGGGGCACTGAAGGCTCTCGAGCCACGCCAGCGCTGCTGGCTTCTGGCTCGCTACGTCGACAACATTCCCATCAGAGATCTTGCTCTGAAAGAGAAGGTTGCACCAGGGTTGTTACGCAAAGCCATTCGAGAGGCGCTGAGCTTGCTGCGACAGGCAGCACGGACTCCGTTCAGCCAGCAAGACCCAGAGGAATCGCGACCAGCATGGCTAAAACGGCAGCCCAGGCCGTCTGCAATCCGTTGACGATTTCATTGGTTAACCAGTGCACCCGCTCCTGAGCCAGAGCTCCCAGCAGGCTTTCCAGCAGGGTTGCGATGAGACCCACAATCGCAACCACGGCCATCGCCGTGGGCGTGGTCACGAACGACAACCCCGCCATCACCAGCATCATCACAAGGCTGCCGGCGGCACTGGCCAGGGTGCCTTCCAAGCTCACGGCCCCTTCCGTTCCAGCTGGCACTCTGTGCAGGGTGGTGATCAAAACGGTGGTTCGTCCCCAACGTTTGCCGATTTCGCTGCCAAAGGTGTCGCCAAGTTTGGCAGCGAAGCTGGCGGCGAATCCGATCAGCAAGAGCGTTGCCGAGCCAATGCCTGCGCCAATCAAGAGAGCGATCACGGTTCCAGTGAAGGCAGACCCCCACACGTTGGCGGGTCCTCGCCTTCCTCCACGCGCCTCCGCAAGCCCCTGCTTTTGTTTTTGCGCAAAGCCGAGGCGCGTGACGAGTGATCCCAACACGAGGTAGATCACAACGGCAACCCAGCCTCTCCAGCCAAGGCAGCCCCAGAGGATCGTTCCCAGAATTCCGGCATGCACCCAACCCTTGCGCGTGAGTAGGGGGAGGCGCTGCGCAAGGGCAATCAGCGCGCCATTGAGAAGCAGGGCTATCCCCCACATCGTGATGTTTTGGTCTGGCAAAACCATCGAGCTGTGTTGCACTGCCCTAAGCATTAACCCCAGCGTGGGCGTTTTCAGTGAGATGCGTGCTTCTTAGATAAAGCTTTTTTCACAGGCCGCTTATCAGGGACCGCAGCAAGAGGATCAGCAGTGCAAGCTGTCGGGTGAAGCCTGATTTGTGCAGTTTCCCTGTCGCGATCACGAATAGGCGCTCGAGGGGAGTGCCTGCTTGAAACTGGGTGATCGCTAAATCTTGCTCTCCAAATCTTTTATTGAGAGCTTGCGCTTGATGCAAACAGTTCCTTAGTCGCTGTCGTGGCCCGTGCTCTCTCCCCCAGGACTGCAACCGCTCTAGAAAATAAGCCCTTCCAGTCCCGATCGCACCCACCGCATTGGCCTCATGGAGGCGATACGACAGGAGAGGTTGGTCGATGAACAGAACCTGGCCCTTGCAGGCTGCGATCAGGGCCAGCCAGTGGTCGTGTTGCACAACCTGCTCAGGGAGGGGCAATGCCATTTCGATCAGCGACCGATTGATGAGGCTGGCACAACCTGTCACTACGTTTTGTAGGGAAAGCGCATTGGGGGAGTTGCGCCTTGGGTTGAGCCTTTGGTAGTGCAGAAACGATGGCCCTAAAGGCAGCCCCTCTGCATCGATCAGGCGCAGATCGCTGTAGACGAGAAGAGGGGTGTGCGCAGGGTGAAGCGCAGTTGCAGCCAGCATCGTATCCATCAAAATTTTGAGTTTGTTTGGATCCCAGCGATCGTCTTGATCGGCAAGGGCGACAAATGGAGCGCGGCTCTCGCTAAGCAAGGCTTCAAAATTTCCGTTGCTGCCGAGTCGAGACTTCGCTGGCAGTTCAATCAGCCAACCCGGCCAACGGTTCGCTGATTCTTTGATGATCTCTCTGGTGTGGTCAGTCGAGCCGTCATCGCGTACCAAGAGGCGTGTGGGCTTCAAGCTCTGAGCTCGGATCGAGAGCAGCAGTTCATGCAGGTGGCTAGCACCATTCCAGGTTGCCAACACCACCTCAAGGTTTGGCACCTCGGCGCTCACAACAGTCCCCAAGATTTGATGTTTACGGGGGGCAAAACCATCGAGCTGTGTTGCACTGCCCTAAGCATCAGCCCATTCAGACGGTTTGGGTTGGATAATCAGCCCACGTTGTCCACCGGAACCTGGCATGGCGCTGAAGAGCAAAGGCTTTTTCCTCAACCTCGAGGAAGGCGCTTCGAGCGACCAGGCGATTCAGATCGCGCCTGTTCGAGACCTTCCTGAGGAGGACGGTCAAGAGGAGGCTCTTGCCCCCATTCCCGCTATTTCCAAACCAGCTGCAGCGCTTACCACCCCAGCCGCGGCTTCGGCTCCTGCAGCTTCTGCCCCTGTCGCTTCCGCAGCGACGGCTTCAGTGCCAGCGCCATCGGCACCAGCGCCATCGGCACTGAAGCCATCAACACCAGCGGCCGCAGCAGGTTCCCTCACCACAGCTGAAGCGATTGCAGCGGAACTGGCAAAGGCGGAATCCGAGCGTCCTGTCGTCAGGCTCAGCACGTTCGCTCCGGAGATGGTCCAGCCCGGTCGTGCGCTGCGTCCTGAGCGTCGCCGTCCGGGAAGAAATTTGAAGGGGTTCAAGGACATGGCATCAGAGCTATTCAGTAGCTGACGCCGCTTCAGGTCTGATCTCCAGTTGGCGTCGTACGCCGCCAACTGCTCAGCGTTGCCACCCCGGCAATCGCTGCTGTGGAAGAGCGCAAAATGTCCTCACTGAGACTCACCGCTGACCATCCTTCCCTCAGGGCTTTCGCTTGCTCCTGAGGGTCCCAGCCTCCCTCCGGGCCAATCGAAAGCCAGATGCAGTTGTTCCCAGGGGTTTGGCGCTGCAACCAAGGCTCTAAAGCAGGAAGCCCTTCTAAGCGTGTGGTGGCAATGGCCAGCGTGTCGCTGGTGTCCGGCCGCGTCCACCAGCTACCCGTGGATGTCAGCGGGAGGAGCTGGGGCATCCAGAGCCGCTCGCATTGCTCGACCGCTTCTTTGAGGATCAGCTGCCAGCGCTCTGGTTTGTAGTCCGCTTGGGGTGTGGATCGCGTTGCTTTCAAGGGTTGGATGCAATCCACGCCCAATTCACAGGCCATGCGCATGACCTCATCCATGCCCCGTCGAACCAGAGCAATTGCGAGGCCCAACCGAGGGGTGCTGGCAGGGGTTGTGGTGTGACAAATGCCGGGAAGCAGGAGTTGCCCCTTCTCCTGAAGCAATCCCTCCCAAAGGTGGCCGCGGCCATCGACAACCTCCACAGGCGCTCCAGGACGCAGCCGTAACACCCGACGAAGATAATGACATTCGTCATCGCGAAGCACAAGGCATCCATCGCCATCACGGTCGGCCATGCGGGAGGGTTCGATCAGTAGCCGACGCAGCTCCGCCACCATTCGATTCAGTGCAATCCTGCTTGCCGGGCTTCGCGATACAGCGCTTCCACACCAATCCGGTTGAGGGGTAGGCGCAACAACTCCAGAGCCAGGGATGGTTGGCCCCGTTGAATCAGCCAGGCCATCAGCGGGCGAAGGCTGCGTTCATTGAGGAGGCCTCCGACGGTGAGCAAGGACCAAAGCAGGCGATGCAACCAGGTGAATTGAATGATGAACCGGACCCGACGACTGGGATGCTTGCGATAAAACACCAAGCCCATGCGTGCCCGTTCCCGCTCGACGCGAATCAGGTCTGGGATTTGGTCTAGGCGAAATGCTGGATGCCAGTGATATCCAACCGCTTCTGGACATTTCACCAGCTCAACGCCCATTTGCCTCAGCCGTTCTCCAAGCTCCAGGTCTTCCCATCCATAGAGGCGGAACCCAAGATCAAATAACCCGGATCGTTCCAAAACCTCACGGTCGATCGCCACGTTTCCTGTTGCGAAGTACGCCCAGGAGAGATCTCGTAGTTTGTGTCGTTCTGCTGTTGGTTGATCAAAATTGGCTGTATTGATCACAGCGCCATAGGTGAAACAGAGACGATTTCCCTGCTGATTCCAACGACGACTTAAGGCGCGCGCATGGGATGCGAGAAAGCTTGATGTGACCACTAAATCACTATCGATAAAGACGATCACATCTCCTTTGGCATGATCAACGCCGCGATTACGACCTTCTGCAGGTCCGCCATGCTGCTGTTCCACAAGGCGAACATGGGGGAAGCGAGCGGCGTCCTGTCGCAACCAGTCGGGAGTGCCGTCGCTGGAACCGTCATCGACGACAACCACTTCGTAGTTTTCGATTTCCCCGCTGGGATCTTGACGTTCCAGTGCCAGCAGGCACTTCTCAAGAATCGAGCGCCGGTTGTAGGTGGGGATGACGACGCTGATGAACATCCGCGCGAAATAGGGGCAAGAGGGGTTCAGCCTAAAGCCATCAAAAAAGAGGGGTCTCCCCCTCTTTCTTGATGCAAATGGTTTTGATGCAAACGGTGCAGGGTCACGCCAAAGCGATCAATCCGCAGCACCACCGTTGTTTGCAGTTCCGGTTACGCCGTTGCCAGCACCTTCACCACGGCCGTCATTGCGGAGCTTGCGCTTCTTGAATTTGCGGGCGTAAGCGCGATTGCGCTCCTGCTTTTCCTTCTTGAGGTTTCTGCGCTTAGCCATGCGTTTTGGAAGATTCCAACTCTTTTACTCGCACCAACTTAACGAATCGTCTGGTACAGACGCCCATCTTCCATTCGAACAAGACGATCTGCCACATCAAGAATGCGCGGATCATGCGTCACCATCAGCACAGAACAAGACTGTTCGCGCGCCAAGCGCTTGAGTAGCTCCACCACTTCGCGGCCAGTGCCGCTATCAAGGGCCGCTGTTGGTTCATCGGCAAGGAGGAGCTGGGGTTTGGCTGCCAGGGCTCTGGCGATCGCTACGCGTTGCTTTTGGCCCCCGGAAAGGTCATGGGGGAGCTTCCCTAACTCGTCTTCAAGTCCCACAGAGCGCAACCATTCCCGTGCCTGATCGCGGCGAGCCCTGTACACAAGATTGGGCAACAGATCAGCGCCCATCTGCACATTTTGTTCAGCGGTGAGGCAGCGCAAGAGATTGTGGCCCTGGAAAATCATGCCAATGCGACGGCGCAATCGCTGACGCTGGCCGCGAGCTGCTCCGCGTAACTGCTGTCCAAACACCTCAACGTCACCCTCCTGCACCTTTCGCAAGGCTCCGATCAAGGTGAGCAAGGTTGTTTTGCCGCAGCCGGAAGGACCAGTGAGCAGCACCACTTCACCGGCAGCAATTTGCAAGTCCACCCCTTGCAGCACCTGCCTGCGGGTGGAGCCTTTGCCGTACCAATGGCTTAGCGCATGAATATCAACGGTGAGTGAGCTCGTTGCCATCGCCTTAAAAAATCTCCGCCGGATCGGCATCCACGAGTCGGCGCATGGCAAGACCTGCTGAGAGCATGCACATGATCAAGATCATGCTGAACACGCTCACGGCCCGCACCGTGTTCATCGCCACTGGCAACTGGGTGGCGTTTCGCACCAAGAGGTACAGGCCCTGTCCGGCGGCGTAAGCCGGTAAGTAACCAAAAAGAGCAAGCAACAGGCCTTCTCTGACCACAACTCCCAGCAAACTATTGAGCTTGTACCCCATCGCCATCAGGGTGGCGTATTCGGGCAAATGATCGCTGACATCTGAATACAGAACCTGATACACAATCACGCAGCCCACCACGAAACCCATGGCGGCACCGAGGGTAAAAATGAAGCCAATGGATGTGCTTGTACGCCAGTAATTTTGCTCGAAATTGATGAATCCTTGCTTTGTCAGCACTGTGACATCGTCGGGAAGTTGGGATTGAAGGCGTTGAGCCACCTGCTCTGCATCACTTCCAGGCTTAAGGCGAACCAAGCCCACTTCGATGCTTCCCGAGGGAGTGTTTGGAATTAAATCCAAAAATGTTTCGCTGCTCATTAATAAGTTGCCATCAGCGCCAAAGGACGCCCCAAGGCCAATCAGGCCCGCCACGCGAACTCTTTTGCCAGCAATTTCGCTTTCAACGGTGCGTCCCTCCCGAAACCATTCGGCTACGGGACCAAATTCTGCTCGCGATTTTTCGTCAAATAAGACCCGGCCTTTCTGGGTAAGCAGCTTGGCTTTTGCTGCCAATGTTGGATCGGTGAAGAGGGGATGGTTGGGTTCAAACCCCAGCGCAAGAATGGATCGTGTCCCCAGGGTTTCGGGATTTCTCCAAAGCAGCAGATTCCAGTGGACGGGCGTAATTCCCTCCACTTCAGGAGCGGCCATGGCCTGAATCAGTCGCCTGCGGGGGAAGCCGGCCATGCTCACGGAACTGGTGGAGCGTGGGCTGATTAAGACGATGTCTGCATCAAACAGGCGATGAATCACGATACTTGCGTCAAACAATCCGTCGCGAAAGCCCAGCTGCATGAACATCAGAATTCCGGCGAAGCTGATGCCTGCCAGAGCGACCGCTAGACGAACGGGCTGACGAATCAGCATCAAGAATGCCAAGGGAATTCTGCGCTGCCGCCATAAGGCTCGAATCATGGGGTCTTGAAGCGGGCAATGACTTTTAGACCCGAGAGTTGCGTCACTCTTTTTTCCGACTCTGGAGAAAGAACCACATCCACTTCGATGACCCTGGCATCGGCATCACCGGTGGGATCGGTTGAAAGCACTTTTCGCTGTCGCACCTGGGGGGTGATGCGTTCGACGCGTCCTTCGAGTGATCCTTTGAATCCGCCGTTTTCGCTAATCAAGCTGACGGATTGGCCAATTGAAATGCGATTGATATCCGACTCATACACCTCCACCAGGGCCTCCATGGTTTGGCTGGCTCCGACCTCCATCACACCGTCGCTGCCCGGACGCTCGCCGACGCGGCTATGAATTTTGAGCACGACGCCATCAATGGGAGAGAGCAGTTCGCTTTCAGCAAGGTCGGCCTCGAGGCTTCGTCGCTTTGCGCTCAGCTCGAAGCCTTCCTGTTGAAAGCGTTTGAGCTCATCTTGTTTTTCCTCATAGAGCACCATGGCAGCTGCTCCCACCTTGGCCGCTGCTGCATAGCGGGACACCTCTCGCTGTTGCAGTTTCACTTCGAGCGCAGCCGATTGGATTTGGGCGTCCACCTCAGCGATTTCGGCCGCGATTTGGGGTCGGTTATCAAAGATTGCCAAGGGTTGACCCTTGCGAATCGGGTCCCCTTCCTTCACCAGCAAGGCGGCAATGCGCGGCGTACCACCAGCGCCACTCATCGGTGCCGCCAAGCGACGGACTTCTCCTGCAGGCTTGAGTTGGCCGAGGGCAGCAACCGCTTCCGGAGCACGTACTTTTTGAACCGCGGCAGCGGGTTGGACTTTCGTTGCCGGCCGGCGCGTGATCCAGACACCGGCTCCGACAACGGCAGCTCCGAGCACCCCAACCATCACCCATAGAGGTAATTGCTTCATAGAAGAGGTGGAGGATCGTCGAAGAGCATGTCCTCGATGTAGCGATCGGCCCAAGCGCTTCCGAAGGCTTTCTCTAAGACGCGTCGGGTCTTGTCGTTGCGTTTCTGTTGCCGGCAATAGGAGAGTTGGCCTTGATGACGATCGATCGTAGGGAGTGAATCAAGAGCATCGGGAGCGGTTGCCAGAATCGCCTGGCGCAGGATGTTGAGATAGTCAGCGACAAGGTCAACGAACCAGGTCTCTTCTTGCTGATCAACGGGTCGAATGAATTTCACATAGGGGGAAAAAATGGTTCCCCACGCGGGCAAGTCTCTTACCTGCTGAAACGGCGGCAATTGAAGAGCACTGAGCGGTTGACTCACCGCCTCTGGTAAGGCATTGCAGACAGGGGAGAGATCAACGATCGCCGCCGAAATACCCGCTTTGCTGGCAACAATATCGGCACCAAATACGGGTAGGTCGAACCTCGGATCTGGAAAAAAGACGCAGTGGAGGATCTGCAATCCCATGCCTAGGCGAGCAATCTCAAGGTGCAGTTTGCGGAGACCAAGGCATTGATGCAGCTCGTTGCGAATGAAGAGCGTTTCACCATCCAGCATGCCGCTGATCTCCTCAAATGCTGGGTCTACAGCAAGAGGGGAGAGGTCTGGGAGAGCTGTCCGGCACGTGCGAATTTGCTCCGCTAGGGAGGTCACCAGCGGATGCAATTCAAGACCGTTGGTGGATTCGGACATCAGTCCAGCGAGGGACAGAACAGAATGGGACTTTGACACGGGACCCTGAACGAGATCGCCTCCGGCCCTGGGCTGCAGCATCAGCTCTTGAACAACGGTTGTCGAACCGTGACTGCCCTGATGCCAGACGCAGACCTCACCTGTCTCGACTTTTGGTGTCGAGCCGGAAGTACCTGGGAAGACCAAGGGGAAGAGGGCCTTGCCCACTTTTTAGAACACATGGTGTTTAAGGGCAGTGCAACGTTGCAGGCCGGCGAATTTGATCGTCGGATTGAGGCCCTTGGTGGCAGCAGCAATGCGGCTACGGGTTTTGATGATGTGCACTTCCACGTTTTGGTGCCTTCCAGCTGCGCTCAGAACGCCCTCGACCTGTTGCTTGACCTTGTGCTGAATCCTGCCCTGAGAGAGGACGCTTACGGCATGGAGAGGGATGTGGTGCTTGAAGAGATTGCTCAGTACCGAGATCAACCCGACGAGCAGGTGTTCCAAACCTTGTTGTCTCAAGGCTTTGGACAGCATCCCTACGGCCGTCCCATTCTTGGTTGGGAGAAGAGTTTGATCGATAGCACTCCAGAGGGAATGCGCCAATTTCACAGCAGGAGGTATCGCGGCCCCAACTGTTGTTTGGCCATCAGTGGCGCTGTGACAGCGAGTTTGTTGGAGCAGATCCACTCGAGTCGCCTCTCTGAGCTTCAAGACGATCTTGACCAGGGGGACGAACGTGCATCCGCCTCTCGTTCGCTTGCGTTTCAAAGCGGACGACAAAGCACCCGATTCCCTCGCCTGGAAGCAGCACGGTTGCTGATGGCATGGCCGATGGCGGCAGCCAACGATCAAGACAGCGTAATGGGCGCAGACCTTGCCACGACTCTTCTAACCGAGGGAAGGCGGAGTCGATTGGTGCAACGGTTAAGGGAAGATCTCCAAATCGTGGAATCCATTGATATGGACGTCACGGTGATGGAACAGGGAAGTGTGGTGATGTTGGAAGCCTGTTGCCCCGAGGACCAGATCGATCGGGTTGAAGCCGTGATCGAGGAGGAATTGAAACGGGCTTCGCTGGAAGCCATCGCTAGTGAGGAGCTGCATCGGGCACAGCAATTGGTGGGAAATGGCCTGCGCTTCAGCTTGGAAGCGCCTGGATCCGTTGCTGCCATTGCTGGATCCCAATCCCTTTGGGGGCGAACCCAAACGTTGTTGTCTCCGCTCAGCTACATGCAGACCTGGACGGTTGAACGCTTGCAACAGTCCTTGCTACCGCTTTTGCAACCTGATCAAGCCTTCACTCTGTTGGCCTTACCGGAGGACTCGGAGTGAGCACAACCGATTTGGTTTTGGATCCGGTTCAGACACCAGGTGTGTTGGCTGCCAAATTGTGGATCGGACGCGGAAGCGCTGCTGATCCAATCGGCCAGAGGGGGGCGCATCAGCTGTTGGCATCCGTCCTGACTCGCGGCTGTGGCTCCCTCGATGCCATGCAAATGGCCGATCTCGTGGAGGGTTGTGGCGCAGGTCTGCGCTGCGACACCAACGAAGATGGCTTGCTGATCAGCATGAAATGCCGGGATCTCGATAGCTCCCAATTGCTTCCCCTCTTGGACTCGATGGTTCATGAACCCCATCTGCAAGCCGATCAGGTGAATCTGGAGCGGGAGTTGAGCCTTCAGGCGTTGCAGCGTCAGAGAGAAGACCCTTTCCATGTGGCCTTTGATGGCTGGCGGCATCTGGCCTATGGCGAGGGCCCCTATGGACATGACCCCCTGGGCGTTGCGGAGGAGTTGGAGCAACTGAATGCTGAGTCGCTAAGGCCGATTGCTACATCGCTCAGCGCCGAGGGAGCGATTTTGGCCTTGTCGGGTTCGATTCCAGCTGGATTGTTGGATCAACTTCAAGCGGATGGAATTTGCCCTCAATCCAAATCAATGGAATCGGATCTGGCCGCTCAAGATTCCCTTGATCAAGCACCCCTGCGTGCGAAACAAACCGTTCACCTCCACCATCAGTCAACCGAACAGGTTGTGCTGATGCTGGGTCAGCCAACGCTTCCTCACGGACATCCAGATGACCTTGCCCTGCGCTTGTTGCAAACCCATCTGGGTACTGGCATGTCGAGTCTGTTGTTTCGCCGGCTTCGCGAAGACCATGGCGTGGCCTACGACGTAGGAGTTCACCATCCAGCAAGGGCCAAGGCCTCACCATTTGTTCTGCATGCATCCACTGCTGTTGATAAGGCCTTAACCAGCTTGGATTTGCTGATGATGAGTTGGAAGGAACTGATGGAACACACGCTTGTCAGCGCGGACCTCAATCTGGCGCGTGCCAAATTTCGTGGTCAGTTGGCCCATGCCTCGCAAACAACAGGTCAGAGAGCCGAACGGCGAGCCCAGCTCAGAGGCCTTGGTTTGCCCGATAACCATGACCATCGCTGTATGGAGGCTATGGAGACGCTCGATGGCACTGCACTGCGCTTGGCGGCTTCTCGTCACCTGTCTGATCCCCTACTCAGCCTCTGTGGACCACAAGCGGCCATCGAATCACTGGCTGATCGATGGCAACAAGCGATGGGCAAGCGTTAAGTCACTGGGATCTGTTGCTATCACTAGGGATTGCCCCTAAAATTGCCGCATTAGTTGCCCTATCAGCAGCCGTTGCCCAAGAAGAACGCGCTACTTAAGTACCTGAAGCTTGATCGGCTGGGCAGGCTTACGTATGAGCGGAAAATCCCTGCGCGATTGCGTGAATTCCTAGGAAATCGGGCCAGTATTCGTAGGTCATTGGGTGTTGACGGTACAGATTGCAGTGATACTGATGTACTAACGGCGTATGCACGGGTGCATGGCCAGGTGCAGGAGGTAATCAACGCAGCTGAAGCGCAACACCAGCAGAAATCCACAGCAATCCAGGCACAACCGCAGACATTTGCCCTGTCACCACGTGATGTCGCAGGAATTGCAGCTAATCCACTGCTTGAAATGCGTAATGCCCTGGCAGATGGGCGCATATCCAGCTCGATCCAGGCAGAACTGCAGCAAATCGTGCCGACATTCCTAGCTCAGGTGGCATGGGCGCAGATGACTGGTGATGTCAGCCAGATACAGAAAGCATTGGCGCAGATATCGCAGCCATTGCTGGATCAGTTGGGGATATCCCCGAATGAAACGGATATCACTGCGATCACCCAGCGATTGCTGGCATATGCAGCGGATGCACGGGCAGATGTGGAGAAATTGCAGGACGGAGACTGGAGTTCGCCAACACTTGCAGCGAAAGCTCCACCGATTCCCAAGAGGCGACTGACATGGGAGCAGTTGATAGAAGGATGGCGGCGATCAGTAGGAGGCACACTTGAGGTAGATGGATATGGCGTTTCAGAAAGGCGTGTTGTCTTATATCGACTAGCAATCAAGGATTTTGTTGCTCATATCAGTGATGCTCCACCTGAAGACATCACGATCGCAGATGTACAGCGGTATGTGAAATGGTTACAGACAGATAGTGGCAATGCACCACGAACACAGGCAGGCAAACTGATATGTCTAAAGAACTTGGTGCAGATCGCAGTTAATAACAGAGAGATAGCAAGTAATCCCTTTGATGGCTTCAAGATTGTGGTGCCAGCAGGGGCAGCAGATCTCAAGGGATACAGACCATTCACTAAGCCAGAGCTGGTCACCATCTTCACTGCTGTCAAGCAAGAAAGTCGTGAGCACAATCGATTGCTTCCTTACATCTTGCTGCTGACTGGTTGTCGACTAGCTGAAGCAGTACAGCTGCGTACGAAAGACATACAACAGACAGAGAAGGGGACGTGGTTTATTAATTGGGAACATGAAGCTATAGGCACTTATCCGATGCTGCTGAAAACTAAAGACAGCAACAATCGTAAGATGCCAATACATCAAAAGCTGATCGATACAGGATTGTTAGATATAGATAGAAGAGGTGAGGGCAGGTTGTTTAAAGACATAAGCCAGAACACCAACACGTTCTCGACACACTTTACGGAATTACTTAAGCGGTTGGATATCTGGGAGAAAAAGAAAAAAGTTACTCACTCGTTTCGTAACAATGCCAAGGACATGTGGAGAGAGGTAGACATCCCATTAGATGTACGTAATGCTTTCACTGGTCACGCTGCTGTAGGTGTAGGTGAGCGAAGCTATGGCGTTGGCTTAGGTCAGATGCCTGACAAGTTGAACGAGTATCTACAGCGCATTGACATTAGCTGGTTACCTTAAGCAAAAGATAACAGTAATCGCTTGTTAGAATAGCAGTATTGGGCCCAGTGTTATACAAAAATATGAGCTACTTCAAAACGACAAATCATCTTGAGCGACGTGACAATCTGATTGCCTTTCGTGCATCAACAAAGGATAGGTTCAAGGCAGAAGAACTTAAGTCTCTGATGAACTGCAACTCCACGGCTGAGGTATTTCGAAAGCTGCTTGATGAAAGCTATGCGGAGTATGCAAGCTAATGAATAATGATAAAGACGAGCAGAAGAAATCTCGTATCAACAATATCCTTGGCGGCATTAGTAATAGCAACTTCGGTCAAGGCTTTGGTCAAGCATTCAATCTTGATTCAGAAGATAGGCGCGATGCTCTGTACTCAAGGCGAGAAGCAGAAGGCAAGGCAGCTATCCCTCCCCGCTATCAACAGACACTTAGTCAGCACCCATTGATCGATAGCGTCCGCCAATACGCCTCCACTACAGACAACAGAACTGCGGCAAATGTACTGCAACGATTAGGTCTTGGTCCATTCAACGATGGGATGTACAGCTTCCGTGCCAACAACGGATTGAATGTTGGTGGTGCACCAGCAGAGGCACAGCGTCTACCCGATCTGCAGGTCAATGAGCAGACAGGCAAGCTGCGCCAACCAACAGCAGAAGAATCAAAGCGGATTGCACGAGACAAGCAGCGTGTTCGTGACACTCCCTTGATGCAGAAGCTTGGCTATGGAGCTGGCGGATTGGCAAATGACTTCACTAATAACGCCAGCAGAAATGCTTGGTGGCTCATCAATGCAATCCAAGCTCCAGTTGACCTGGCATCAGAAGCAACCGTTGCTCACCTCAACCCTGACCTCTATCGGGAAGAGGCTGTGGAATTGCAAGACGCTATCGATAAAGGCTTGGTCAGGTACTCACCTGATTACGACGAAGAAGCAATCAAGAGAGCAGTCACCAACAGGGGAGTAATCAGTGAGCCACTGCCGAACCTGACTGGAGAAGCAGCTGACTTTGGTGGCTACACAAGAGAAGGTGAAGCAGCAGATCGGGCAGCTACGGAGAGGGCAGTCCGCGATGAGATGTATTCAAGGAACAACGCAAAGAACTACAAGCGAGCAGCACCTGGCGTCAGGGTTCGTTTCGATAAGGGCAACAACAGATTTGAAGTCAGGCGCCGTGCCTACTCACCAACGCTGGTGAACCTGGCATCAATGCTTCCGGCAGCAACGGCTGTGAATATCGGCATCGGCCTGCTTGGCGGGGAAGACAACGGCACGATCACTGGAAGGCAGGCTGGCTACACAGCAGCAGTACCAGATGAAATCGACCCACGGAAGACAAGCAATGCCTTAGCTGAAGTTGGCATGAGGTATTTCCTTGGAAGGGAAGGGCGTCTGATGGATGCCGATGACTTCTTGCTTGAGCGTCCTGATGTTTCCGCTGCTGAATACGCCAACTACAGGGGCTATCTACAGGACAGGGGCACTGACCTGAATCCATTCGATGACGGCAAGTTCAATCTTGCTGGCATTCTCAAAGGAACCGACGACGGAATCAGAGGACCAGAGCTTCAGTTCCTCGGAAAGTCCGTGGGTCTAAACGACACTGGCGTACCAGTAGCAACCACACTTCTTGGTTCAGCACTCGGTGCCCTAGCCGGAAGACGTACAGGTATCAGAGGTAATAAGCCTGCGGTTATCGGAGCACTAGCAGCTGGTGGATTGACTGGTTTAGTTGGGGGCCAGGCAGCAGGTGCAGCACTAGAAGACAACCGACGCCGCAAGAACTTTGAAGAGCGTCTGCCTGGCACTGACTACGACACCTATAGGGAAAATGCGCGGCAAATTCTTGACCGTAAATATGAGATGGCTCAAGCCAATCCGAATGCGAGGGCTGAGATAGCTGATAGCAAGACCGGCTTCTCTAAGAGGAATCAGCAGGCAGCTCTACTTGATGAAGCTCTAGTGCAGCAGACAGCCATTGATCAAATCATTAATCAAGAATCGAGGCAGCGTGCATTAAATGCAGACGCTAAACGTGAGCAGGCTATGCGTCAGTTCAACGAACTTGAACAATCAATTGCTTAACCCACAAACTAGAGACCAATTATTTAAACTTTAATCAGGAGAAAGATTATGGCTAGACAACGTAGAGACATCGCTGAACTTAAGAAAGGTTTGTTCGGTAGAGAAATCAAAGACAATTCACAGCAGCGCCGCAACGATATTCGTGCAAACGAAATGGTTGATAAGTCAGAGCAGTACCTAGATGCGTTGCCTGAGTTCTTACGCAAGCAACCCGGTGCACGTGAAGCAATGGATGTTGCCGTGACTGCTCAGTACTTACCGACAGACAGGCGTGCTCAGATTGCTGCCGGTTCTCTGCTTGGTGCTGGTGCTCTTGGTTCTATTGCTCAGGCTTACAACCAACAGGCGAATGAATACGCACCGACCAATCCACTTGCAGTAGCAGGGCGGATGGTCAGTAACTTGAACCCTCTTGGTGGCTCATCCGTAGGCGGCGATCCGCTGGCAGCAGCAAGGAACAACGTTGCTACCGCAGCTCAACTTGTGGGTAGTGAAGAAGTTCTCGAAGCTGTGGCGATGGATCAACTCAATGAGATGCGCGGCATTAACCAGGCTGCTCTAACACCAATGGAAGTCCAAGAAAATATGGCTGTCCAGAAAATGATTGATAGCCGTGCATCAACACTGATGCAGGTGCCAATCCAACGGGCAGATGGATCGGTTGCTCCCATGCCATTTGATACAGCAATGCGGCTTGCAACAGAGCAAGTGAACATGGAGATGCGTGCTGGCCAGGTCTATTAATAAAACACAAATCAAACAACTAAAGGTTCAAAGCTATGGAACAAATCAACCCACGTGAATTAGAAGCCTTCATGAAAATGAAAGAGGCAGCTGCAGCTAATGCAGCCATCTCACAATCAGATGGTGTCGTCATCCGCCAAGCACAGGGGAATGTGCCTGGTGCATACGTGAGTGCAGAACAAAAACTTCAAGATAGTTTTGCACAACAGGTAGCAATGAATAACGTCCCCGGTCTATACGGACAATCAGATAACGCTGGCTACTACGGCAATCACAGTGTGGCGAATATGAACTACACGCCTCAGGCTGTTTACAACCCGAATGCTTCTTACGAAGCGCCGCGAAATGTGACGGCAGATGCTAACGGAAACATTGTGATTTACTGAGCCATGAATATCCAAGAAGCAGAACAGAGGTACGCAGAGCTGGCAGAAGAATGCAAGACCGATGAAGAGCTAAATGCAAAGATTAAAACGCTAGATGAAAAAGAAATCTTTGCATTAGCTCATGCATCTTTCAGGGGTGACGTGTTGACTGAGTGTCAGTACCACAGCAATGTCTTCTTAAACTTTCTCGATAAGAATGAGATCATCTATAAACCAGACAGTAACGAGGTAGATAAGAATGTAATCCTTGGCATGCTGATGACCTTGGCTACTCTCTTGGGTAATGAGACAGATTCAGCAGCTCGCACAGAGTTACAAGGACAGAATGAGAATACTCAGTACGGCTTGGGCTTAGCTAACTACATCTCAGACGAAGGCGTTGTGTTGAAGCGCGTCATTGAAAATATTATTATCAATCAATCCTATTACACAGCTGTTCAGAAAGGAAGAAAGATTGGTGTCCATTTTCAGGATCAAGATGGAGCCTTCATTCCTCTGACTAAAGAAGAAGCAGAGCTACTGGCACCAGTAGAGCCCAAGCAAAAGAAAGTAATGCTCACACCTGAGAAGCTTGGCCAAACAGAAGAATAAAAAACCCCCGGCGTTAGCCGGAGGCAGGTGTTCAGACAACAGTCTCCAGTGCTTCAGTAACTGAAGAACGCCTGCGTTTAGATGGAAGCTTGATTGCTTTCACCTCCTCGATTAGCTCATCGAGATCCTCAGGTCGAACCTCGAAAGGCTCTTCCTCTTTTGAAAGCTGAGCTTCAATCACAGGCGAGTCGTCGTTGTCCTGGGCAGTGCCATTGGTATGACTGATGGCATCAAGCATGTCGTCATAGCCCATCTTGCCTGAGCCGAACTCAGACTTGGGTATCTCGACACGGTGGAAGGAGCCACCTTCGCAGTACTGCACGTTGACGAATGTCGCCCTCCCTTTCGGGACAAGCGTGATCATCACCTGATCAGACAGTTGTTGCCTGGTCATGTACTTGAAGTTCTGCAAGAAGCTAGATGCTGTCCAGCTATTGAGAGATGTGCGGTAGATATACGAAGACCCGTCAGCAGCAGTTACTCGGATAAGTAACTTGTCCACAGCATCGAATTGTTGATATCTCTGCTCAACTATCTTGAGGTCAACAATCCAACAGCGTAGTGAGTTAGGCACATGCAGTTTTGAACCGTCGTCCATCAACAAGTAAGCAGCACGACCGCCGCTCTCAGCAGATGCACCACCAATGAAGAGGGTTGTCATCATTGATTGCTGAAGAGCTTCCTCATCAGCATCCAGGAAACCTGTCATCCCTTGAGCGAGGTTGTTAATGCCACGCTCATCAGATGGAACAATAGATAGTGTCATTGATATCTAGCAATGGATGTCCCCTAGGTAGAGAACACTAATGAAAAAACCTCCTGTTAAGGAGGAGTGTTTTAGGGGCTCAGTTTGGTTCGACAGCATGCCAATACCAGACTTCGCAATAGTCGTGGACTGAACGAAGCTGCTCAAGCATTTGCTCGCGCTCTTCTCTAGCCTTTAGATATCGGTCGTAGGTTTGGAACTGGAAGTCACGAGCATGACAAGTACAGTTCAACAGCAGCTGTTCTGCCTTACGGATTGTAGTCATTGCATTGTTGTACTCATCTTGAATCGAGGCAGGAGAAGTGCCATTAATATTGAACACAGGCAAAGAGAACTGCGACTGTGCAGAGGTGGTACTTGTCATTGATTGTTGATGGAGAATGAACACCAAAGAAAAAACCCGCTGTAAAGCGGGACTAGATGCTCAATATTCTTCCGGCCAAAGAGCGCAGGTATAACAATCAGGTGTGCCATAGGCTTCGGTGATGATCCAAAGCTTTGGAAAACCTGAGTGGTGCCAGGTGCTCATTAACCTGCCGCCACATGCATTGCTGAAGACCTCATCATTGAGGGCAGCATCTTCTGGGCAGGTGTCACCCCAGCAACCCTCAGCATGTGAACTTACGCAGACAGTGATCCAGTGCCGCCGCCAATCAAGACCAAGAGTGTTTGCCCTTGGCTCATCTTCATAAGGCATCACACCGGTATCAATGAAGTCAGCGACACCACGTGTCAGAACAAAACTCCCAAGGTTGAGCAGCTTTAATGGACGTGCAGTTGTAGTCATTGTGTTCAGTAGAAGAACACGAATACATATGGCCGGTGTTAACCGGCTGGGTTGCTGTTGTTAAAGCGCCGAGATTATGCAGCTTAATATTTACTTAAGGATTGATTACACAACCCTTGCGCCCAGGAATGTGGAGTAGAATGAATATATTAAAAGGTTCTAACAATAATATGGCCAACGTTAGAAACTATATTGCTGCAGGAAATACAGCTGTCAGAAAAAACCTTAAAGCACGTCAAGCCTTAGCAGATAATAAGCCTGACTATGGAGCACTTGGTGAGGAAGCAATTAAGGCTGAGCGTGACGAACGGATTGGAGTCATCATGGCAAATGCCAAAGCCAACAACGCATCAATGGATGCTTCCACTCAAATTAAAGGCGCAGAGATTGCCAAGGACAGAGATAAATCAATCGCTGCCTCGAAACGTAGTGCACGTAAGGCTGGACTCCTGGCTGGAGGAGCGCTGATACTGGGGCTCGCAAATAAAGAACGTTTGAAAAAAGATGAGCCAGACCTCTATCAAGAGATGCTCCAGCAACAGCTCTTGGGTAGGAACCAAAGCATTACGGACCTACGTACAGAGATAGATGAGATGAGAACAGACCTGGAGAACTCCACACCGAGCTCAATCCCAACCAGTGATTCCACTATTCCACTTTCACCCGAGTCTCCTGGCACGACACCTATCTCCAGTGCACAGTCACTTGCTGCAGGTCAGGGCATCAGCAATGGAGGAGGCAGTCGTTACTCCGTCGATCAGATGCAGCAACTGCTCGTTGATAGAGGCATGGATCCTGGGACCGCACGACAACTGGCTGCAGTAGGTATGGGCGAATCAGGTGGTAACCCAACAATCGATACTGTTCAATCAGGACTTGACCCGAATAGATCAAACGAATTCAGCGTAGGCCTGTTTCAAATAAATTCTCAAAGTCATGGCGACAAACTAAGGCGTAGGGGTTACACCGTTGATGACCTGCGCGACCCAGGCAAGAACGCTGACATTGCTATCGATGTGTACAACGAAGCCGGTGGCCTAACGCCCTGGTCTGTGTATAACAGCGGTGACTACCGGCAATACATGAAGCTCTAATAGCGCGGCAAAAATCTACGTAGAATTTCTGGCCGCCCGGCGTAGCCGCATAAAAAAAGCCCCAGTGTTAACTGAGGCTCTTGTCTATAGAAGTATCTGCTTTAGATAGTGAAGCCAGCGCCGAGGTTACCGAGCCCCTGGAGAAGCATCATCATTGCCTTGTCCTTACGGTCAGCCCGACGTTCACGATCACGCTGTCCAAGCCGGGCGTATTCCAGTTGGAGTGTTAACTGGTCTGACTCTGCTGCACGGAGCCGTGCTTCACGAGAGTCGAGCCTGCTTAAAGACAACTCGTGATTGCGTTGATCTCTGGCACGGGATTCGATACCAAGTTCACGCTGAGATTGCCTGCGCTCTGCTCCTTCCTGACGTCCTTCTTGGCGACGAGTTTCTGCGTTCCTCTCAGCTTTGTCCTTGTCTTCCTTGTCTTGATTACCTGCAGATACGGCAGCGGTAATAGCGCCAACACCTGAGTTGGGATCAAGAGTAGAGCCGCGAAAATTTGGATTAGCTGAAGCAGCTACGAACGTTTCACCACGAAGCCTGTCTTGAGCAATGCGAGCGTCGATCTCTTGAACAGTCAGTCCTTCGGTATTACCTGTATACCGAGGAGCCAGAGGCCCCAAGGTTTCACTGTTGGTCTGAGCCTGGCCTGAGTAGAGCTGTTGAAGTCTCTTGTTCTCCTTATCAGCTGCTCCTTGGATTACCCGGTCACGGTTGGTGCCAGCGAGCCAAGCGCCAAAGTCATCTTGCCAATTCCACGAACCTGTCCTATCAGCAGAACCTGTGCGTGTGGGGTTGAGATCAGCAACCTCTCGATCAATCATGTCCTGCTCAGAGGCACCTGGTAAGAATCCAAATATCGGCATTAGTTATCTCCGTATTTTTGTATAACATGTCTGTGTCTATTATAGTTCAGAGCGCCTTCCAAATAGATACATAAGACGTTCGTGCCTTTCACCAATGTGCTCAAGGTCTATCAGCGTTCTGTATTCAATGTCTCTGTAATAACGTTCGGGAGTATATGACTTGAGCTGGGGTGGAATAATCTGAAGACTATGCATAATCAGGCAACAGCCACAGGAGTAACAGCGGCGGCGCGTTTTCTGGTCCTAGATTTTGTAGCCCTTGCTGGTGTGGCTTTAACAGGAGTAGGTTTAGCAGTCACAACAACTGGAGCTACTACAAGCTGAGTATGCTCTTCACCTGTGATATCTACGTAGAGCTGCTGAAATACAGCAGTAAGATACGGAAGAACATAGCGTTGGCCAAGAACGTGCACGATTGCAGCTGTCCATAGCAACGATTGAATGAGTGGTTTAGTCATAGTAATAACAAAGGTTAAGGATTAGTTAAGCCCCGCTATTGAATAGAGAGGCTATCTTTAGATTTAGTTAATAGTTTGCAAGAGTAATTAAGCGAACGTAGGAAGAGGTTCGTCATCTACATCGCCAGTCGTAGCAGTAGTAGTGACGGGTGCTGGAACATTCAGCTCAACACCAGCAGCAGCGGCGGCATCACGCAGCTTCTGCAACTCTTCCTCGTTCATAGAGGCAAAGAACTGGCGGACCAAACGAATGCTCATCGTGCTGGCTCCAAGGAAACCGAGCACTCCAAATACTGGGGCTAGTCCTGGAAGGAAGGCGACGATACAAGCGATACAGATAATCCATATCGCTTTGTCTCTGGTGTATTCAAAGGCGGCGGTTTTTACCTCAGACAGCTGTTGCCGTCTCTTCAGTGCGCCGACCTTGACTAATGGTTCCAGCTCTAGGAACTTCATCAGTCCTGCATAGACACCAGCAAATACTGTGCCGGAAATACTTAGCTCAGCTGCACCATCAAGGAACATACTGTCCCCATCAAGGTTTAAGTCTGGAGCAAGCCAACCGGAAAAAGCAATACCTTCTAGTCCTGGTTGTCCACTGGTAGCTGGCACGAACTCAAAGCGTCCGTTCTTATTCTTCTGTAAAGGCATTAGTGTTCTCCTAAAAGTAAATGTGAAAGTATTGGCTGGTCTATAAGTGTGAGCCCTGGCAATCCTCGCTCTCTTAAACCCATAGACCACTGCGTCAAATAGCCGGGGTTACCCGGCCAAGTTATGGCTGTTAGTTCTTCAGTCCTTCAATGCGAACACCGTCAAAGCTGACAAGCTCTTCCAACTGATCTTGGATATCAAACACGGCATCTTCATCGCTGCTCAAAGTCTGTGCGAAATCGTGAAGCCCTTGCTGAACGAAGTCAGAAACACAGTTCCAGAACTGCTTAGTTTCAATGAAGCCCTGTAACTGCTGAAGCTGTGCTTCTGTCAAGTCAGCAGTATTGAATGTAGCTGGTGCAATAGCTGTTGTTGTCATTAGATTTTACTCGGTAGTTGTTTGCCTTTTGTTGGGCGATTTGCAAATTGCCGGGGTAACCCGGCTGGCTGTTCTGTTGTTGTTTAGAGTTAGTTATAACCAAAAGGTTGTATAACTCTCTCTATGTATTAATCATAGCGCAGAATAAGGGACTAGGTGTGTTCTAGTTGTGACTATTCTGCCCTTAATTGTTACTAAATACTACCGCGATTAGTGGCGCATAAAGTATTGATAGGGGCTACACACCTATGAATGTTTAGGCTGCCAAGCCCAGTCCACCACTGGTCCTGCGACGGCGAACATAGTGAGCAACATCAGCAGTCTGTGCTTGCAGAGTCATGCTGCCGATGGTCATACGACGGCTATCCCCAGCTACAAAAGTGCGGTAGGCAGAATGGGTTGCGCGTGTCATTAGTTAAAGCTGTAAGTGAATATGCCACTCGCACCTCAGCTCTTGCTGATTGGTGTGTGGTCCTTACTCTCTACTTACTGGCCACCAATTACAGCGGCTCTCGTGGGGTTGAACGCAATCCACGGAAGTTTGATTGTCTCAACAAAGCTACTGCGCTGCAGCTCTGCGTCATTGACGTTGCAACCATCATCACCACAGCAACTGACTTGTGTCAAGCATCTTCTTACTGAGAGTTAGCTGATAAGTCCTACAAGAAATGACTGAGCAATACTTCAGTAACATCTGCAATCAATAGATTGAATGCTGCATAGAAAACAGTCCTGCTTGTTCCTGCTCGCTGCTTGTTCGTTCAATGGCTGTTACAGAGCGAGCGAAGCGAAGCGCAGTTGGCTGTTCTGCTTGTTTAGACTTCTGCTTAACTTGCGATTAGCAAAAGTATTTAACTTAAGCAAAGCAAATGCAGAACAGAAGTTAAACATTAAAGTCAGAGCGAATGATAAGCTTCAGTTATCAATTGATTACTGAATATATAACTGAAGTTATATCTTGCGTTGATACTTAGTGGCTGTTGTGTATATCCCCTTATTTTTTTGTTTGGGGGAGCTTAGGGGTAGTGAGTATATTAGACGTGTCAGAAATTTTGTTTCAATTTATAGGCCCTATGGCGATTTTTCTCCACAGCGGCTCAGCAGAAAGTCGATGCCGCATATAGCCACGAAATATTTTTTGAACTTTTACAGCGACTATGGCAAAAATTTCCAACGCAAAAAACGCCGCCCCTGAGAGTTTTTGTATAACAAGCTAGAGATAGCAAGTGATATTTAGCTACAATAAAAACATATAAGAAGCAAGCTGTGATCAATCATGTCGAACGGTAATACTGACAGGAATAGCCCGTATTATTACGGAACAGATAGCACCTATCGCCCTCAGACTGTGCGGAGAAATCAGGCAAGACGCACTGCTCCGCAATACACAATTGGGCTGGATGGTGTGCCTGTCCTAGTTGAAGGCTCAAATAGTACGGCTGAACCGACTAACACAAACACGCTGCCGCTATCACCTGCTGAGAACACATACACCGTATCTGGGGTGACTTACGACAGAGCATCAGGTAGAGCACTGAATCCTCAGACCGGCAAACCTGCACCGAATGGGTATTCAATTAATCCAAGTACTGGTGACAGGGCAGATAATCCATCTCCTCTTAGTTCACCGACAAGAGATGTCCCTAAACCAGATGGCAGTAGAGGGACCTCAACAAGTCCTGGTGGTGGCAGTGCCCCAATTATGGGAATGCAAGACGTTGATGACCTTTACGAACGCTTAGGTCTTGGTTCGTACTCTGACTACAAACCTGGATACTCACGACCTAAGCCACAGCAGCAGCAGCAAACATCTGGCATTGGTCCTGTTGTTGAGGGAGGAGCTTATGGACAGATGCTTGAGGCGACTAACGGGACTAGAGGAGTAGGTCCAATCGCTGACGGAGCAACTTACGCAACCAATCTTTCAGCGGTTAATAGCAATACAGATGCGGCTTCTGGAATAAGCAGCGATCGTCTACGTGACGCACTCCGAGATGTAGAGAGTATGCGTGGCGAAAGCACCATGTCTGCTGGCACACGTGGCCGTTATGCATTCCTTGATTCTGAGAACAGTTTGCTCGGATTGAGGGAGAGAGATAGGGCCTTGGGAGTGGTCAGGGCAGGAGGTCGTTACTACGGCAATACAGATGACGGATTCAAAGAAGTCTCCGACAAAGCAGTGCGTGATTATTCCGCAAATCGAATCTCAGAAACAGATTTCAACGCGCTATATACGAACCCTAATCCCGTTGGAACTCCAGCTGAAGCGCAGAGCAACTCCTCAAGAAACCCGGCAGCAGTCACTGAGATGCCTACCAGTAATACGGCTTATGGGCCTGTGATTCACGGCGAACAATACGGCCAACAGCTTGAAGCCCAGCAAGGAATGCGCGGCATGGGGCCACTCATTAATGGCAATGTCTATGGGGAGTTCCTCGAAGGACGTGAGCCAATGATGCGCTACCCACGAGGACGAAGCTGATGAATAAAAAACAGATCGTCACCGCTGATGGCAAACACGTACTCCACGATGGTGCCTTGTTCAAGCGGACGGTGCTTCCTTCTGCGGCTGCACCATCCAAAGACACTCTAGAAGTTATCGATGCTTTAGATAACTTGAATTCAGATGGGCTACGCGAGAGCTAGTTGCCAAATCTGCGTGAGCGTTGCTGCTCAGTAATACGCTTGCGTTCGTAGTAGTCATACGCTGCAGAGTTCTTTTTCTGTTGCTGTGTTGGTGCCTGGTTATTCCTAGAAAATATCTCCGCGTGATTTTTGCCGCCCGCTGACTGTTGGAAGTTTCGGATACGCAACTGGGCCTCAGGTGTGAACTTGATAGGCGAAGGTGCTGCATCTGCAAACTTCCTTGCAACAATGTCTTGCTGCACTAGGTCGCGTTGAGCAAGCGGTAAAAGATCCTGGTTAATGCTCTCAAGGTCAGCAAGAGATGCCTCTGCAGAAGTGAGCAATCCTGAAGCGCGTGCTGTCTCCTTACGCTTCAAACGTCGGCGCTCATTGGCGTCTTTCTTTTGCTCAGGGTCGAGAGCTGTTTTCTCAAGTGCCTCTAATTTGCGTTTGCTATTGATCGCTGCTTCTTCAACGGATTTTAAGCGAGCGCCAAACGATAAGGATGAGGGGTCGTTACGTTGCATAATTATTGCTCCTGCTGTTTACATTTTAGATGTGGCGAAGATGGGTGCAGCGTCCAGCCCTTGTGATGGGACCTATGACCCGAAGAAACTCTATTTAAGCATTGAGGAAGAAGATCATTATCTCGTGCAAATTGAGTGACACTCCGAACTTCATGAATATCCTGCTGCGGAGATATAAACCAGACTGGAATAGTTCTGGTATGGGATTCACGCATCTTGGCTCGTGTTTCTTCTGTGAATTTTCGTCCACGAAGTTTGGCTCGTGTTTCTTCTGTGTGTTTTCGTCCACGCATCTTGGCTCGTGTCTCTTCTGTGACTTTTCTTCCTATACGCGCAGCTCGAATCTTGGCTCGTGTTTCCTTTGAACGCGCACAGCCTGAGGGACCTGCCCCGCCGATAGTTTTATTCAAAAGCGTCCCCCCATCACAAATGCGTCTGAAGTGTGCGATCAGCTGAACCTCTGTGTCAAACGCCTCCTGCTCAGTAAAAAAGTAAAAGCGAGAAATATGTTCTTTGTCAGGGATAGGAATTTCGCGACGCTCGAAACATCGTCTGCCAGCACCCTTACCCACATAGTAAGGAATCCATTCTTCTGAATAGTAGATATAAACGTAATAGTTACGGCCAGTCATCACTTCACCTCCTTAACAACACGCACCAAAGTCACACCCTCGCTAACGCTATAGCGACCGTTTTTCTTTAGATGATAATTTACGTTTGAATATGCTGCTCTGATATTGAAATGCTTGATAGCACTCATCATTGAGCGGAACTCTTCTTGTGTTTCCTCGCAACGAACTTTGATGCTTGGGGACTTAGCGCAGGATTTACAGCACTTACTTTTCTCTCCAAGCAAATTGGAATAACGGACCCACGCTTCAGCCCCACACCGCAAGCACTTGCACCGAATTTTGTCCATCGAATGATTCCCGCTCGGATGCTGCTGTCTTGCAACAGGCAATGTCAGCCAGTTAGAGAACCTTCGATGTGCGAAGTAGTGAAGTTCCAAATCAATATCTCGCGCTTTAAGAATTACTCGAATGGCTTGCTCGTGCTCGGGGTACCCCAGTAACTTTGCTGCGCCTGATACAGAACCACCTTTAGTAAGAATATGATGACCAACATCATCAGCTCGTGCTTGCATTTCCGGGTCTTCTGCATACTTAGTGTTCGTCCTGTTAGAGAAGCTCAAACCTTTCTTGAACAACATCGCATAAAGGGTTTGCCGAGATACTCCAATGAGATCAGCCACCTCAGCGTGATTTTTTCCGTCTGATTTCCATTGGTCAAAGTTATCAAGCAGGGTCTGCATAAGTGGCGGCTTAAGCTTCCGCATTGAAGTATTGTTGGCTTCTAGTAATTTGCGTAGTGCGTGTATTCTTACGCCATATTTTTGTAGGATATCAGCCTGCGTCATGTTTGCATTAACGCAGTGTTTGACGGCATCAATTGTTAGTTGTGGTTTGTTTTCATTAGGCATATGATTATACGAATGGCTTATTACTATATTAACTAAAAGATTCAAATAATGTGGGCCTAGATATAATTAAGGAAGAGATTTGTTAACAATACTGTCATGGCAACTTTTTATACCGGAAATACAGGATCTCGCACAACGGGAGATCATCTTGACTTCAGGGTCTGGGATGTCAACGCCGGTGGGTTCGTAAATCCAAACCGTTTCACAAATAGGATGAGAGTTGGTGGCGAGTTGCTTACTGATAGGTATGGAGTAGCCAGTCCTTATGGAATGCGAGAAGACCCAATTAACGGAGGTCAACGCATGCATGACGGCATCGATTACGGCACTCCAGCCGGGACCGCTGTGACAATTGATGGTGGCAACTTGCTGACTACCTTCAACGACGGGGGTGGTGGAATCACTAGTCAATATTCCATTACTGGTGATGATGGGAATCCATATGAAATCCTCCTCATGCACGGCTCCGAAGACAATCCAATTCGCAGCGACAGTGACGTAACTGACGGTCGCTCTCTGATCAACAGCAATAGTAGTGGCAGCCCATCAGGTGCATTGCCTACTGCACCACCAGCAACACCAGCTGTTGACGTTATGGATTACGACCAGATGTCGGCATCAGAGCTGAACAATCAGTACGACCGCCTACGTATGGCAGGCGATGCACTTAAGGCAACGAATGAAGGGATGGCGATGCACCGCGCATATTTTGGGAAAAAATAAATACTGACTAATGAGCAGCGTGATAGTCCTTGGCAAGCTTCCTGAAGTTCTTTAGCCGCAACTGCATCTCAGGATGTTCAACAACAAACATCTGAAGACCGTCACGCATCACGTTGATGACAATTCCAGCGTCAATAGTTTCTCCAGTGCATTCCTTCCAGCACTGTGAGTAAGCAGCTGTCTGCATAGATGCGTAGGCGTATGAATAGAACCCGCCGTACTTAAGGAACTGTCTCCGGTCAAAGGACTTAGTGTATGGATGGTTGCTGGTTTTAATTTCGATCACAGCATTCACACCCTCAAAGTTTGCAATCAGGTCTGGCTTACCTAGCCACTTTCCTTTCTTGCTCCAAATGCAGCTGGTATCACCGTTAGTGAAGTGCTGATGCTCAGGAAGCAATGGAGCCTCAGCCCATACAGGTTTGATATTGAAGGGAATAATGAATTGGTAGAGATGATTCCAGAACTCCATATAGACAGGAGATACATCACACTCACCTGTTGTTATGTATTGAGCGAATGCAGCATGTAAAGAATCGCCTCGGTGTCTCCCGGTAGCTGCAGCATCACCGTCTTTGAATGCCTGTTTACGTCTTGCTCCAACTGATTTGTAATACGTCTTACGTTTAGGGTCAGACTGCAAAAATTTTACTTACAGAAGGATACTGCTCACCATCAATGGTGATTGCGAAGGGATTGGATTGCATTGCTGTAGGCGATAACTTGTATCGCTAAGAACTTTTGTTCTTCTTAATGCTACTGCAATCATAATTATTGCTTGCGAACATCTCTCGTGGTGGACCAAGCATTAATCAATGCCAGTTATTAAAGGCTGATTTAAGGGTTTATGGTGTTGGTTGAAGAAATAAAAAGCCCCTGTGGTCGCAGGGGCGTTGAGTGACAAGCTGCCACTACATCTCAATCAACCTCCTCTCAAAGAAAGCACTACACTCTCCCATCTCCCTCTTCTGACCTTTCTATCAAACCTTCTCTGAGCGTTGGCTACAGACAATCGTGCACCCTCACATCTCGGTTGCTTGGTGTTGATGTTAAGGCATTGATGACAGGTTGTTGTTGTACTTCTTTTCGTTTTTCAGTTGTTTTCGCACCACCAAAGCGAACTTTAAGGTCTGCTGAAACTCTTGTATCAAATGCTTCGTCGTAGGAGATATTGACTCCTGCTGTGACTCCACTGGTCATTTCATAAGCCAAGCGTCCACGCACACCAGAACCATCAACTTCTTCTTGATTACGGTGTTGGTAGTAATAACCAGCTGATGCTTTCAAGACTGGAGTAATGAAATATCCAGCATCCAATCCGTAGGTGTTCATCGCGCCACCTGGATAAACGCTATTGAGCTTCTGCTCGACATCACCCACAGGGATCAGTCCATAGCCGTTCAATGTCCAGCTGTTGGAAACTGCTTCTGCATTGAAAGCAACTTGCTGGAAAAAGACGCTGCTCTTGTCTGTGACGAATACCCCTGTATCGGCATCGCCTGTAGCCATCGGGCGGCTGTCATAACCAGCATTGAGCCCGTACATCCAGCTGCGATCGCTATTCAACCAGCGGTAGCCAAGCCGTGATGAGGTGCTGATCGTGGTGCCAGCAACAGTGGTGTTGATGATGCTGCTGTCATTGCCGTAATCAGCAAAGTTGGCATTGAGCAGCACATCAGCAAAGAACACACTGTTATCGCCAACAGACAGTGGCAAGAACCCGCCAATGCCTGCTTGATTCGGTGTTCCAGCACCCTGCAGTGCGCCTTGAAACCCAATGGTGGGTTTGACCACATCCTTAAGGCTGATGCTCATCACACCAAGATCATCAGCACTGCCGTCTTCTTGCGCAATGGCAGGCAGAGAAGCAATGGAAATGGCAGAAGCCAAAAGCCCCAAGGAGAGACGACGCAGCATGGGGCGTTAGTAGATGCCGTAACGATGCCTTGCCTTTACTGCTGCTGGCAGCTGCAGTAGGCAGTTTCAGCTTTGCTGATTTGCTCTGAAAAGGACTAGAGGCTCACGCCCAGCTGCCAACCAATCAGCCTGTCCCTCTCCTCTTCAACCAATAGAGGCACCATCCAGTCGGACTCGACCTCACCAGCTACATCCCTTCCAAGCTCTTCAATGCCAAGGGCAAGCCAAGACTTATAGCCATCAGCGTCATTAGCCCTTAGTGCCATCAGTAGCTCCTGAAGCAGAGCCAGCGTCATTTGAGTGTCGAGGGACATTGGTTAGAGGTAACTGCTTAAAGCATTCCCCTGCATTAAAAACTCCGCTTGTTGCTTGGCTAAGTATTAATTATTGCCAGGTATCAAAGACTGATTTCAGGGTTTATGGTGTTGGTTGAAGAAATAAAAAGCCCCTGTAATGGCAGGAGCTTTGGGGGTTAGGGTCTGCTGATTTAATGCCCTCAAATAAAGCCCTCACTAGGTGAAACTCTCACAATAAGCTATGAGTTTATCCCGACGCTCAACAGACAAGCCAAGCAACTGTGAAGCCTCACAAGGATCTTCGGTCCCAATCCTAGTCCAGTCGTCGTGCACCCTCACATCCCGGTTGCTTGGTGTTGATGTTAAGGCATTGATGACAGGATGTTCTTGAACATCTTTGCGCTGCAATGTTGTACTCGGACCACCAAAACGAACTTTTAGATCAGCTGAAACTCTTGTATCAAATGCTTCGTCGTAGGAGAGATTGACCCCTGCTGTTAAGCCACTGCTGACTTCATAGGCAACTCTTCCGAGCACACCAGAACCATCAGCTGTTCCTAGGTCACCATTTTGGTAGTAGTAACCAACAGACGCATTCACCACTGGAGTGATGAAGTAACCCACATCAAGCCCGTAGGTGTTGAGTGAACCGCCTTGATAAACGCTGTTGAGTTGAGCTTCTTTCTCACCGACAGGCACTAAGGCATAGGCATTGAAATTCCAGCTATCTGAGATTGCTTCTGCATTCACAGCAAGCTGCTGGAAAAACACACTGCTCTTATCTGTGACGGATACCCCTGTATCGGCATCGCCTGTAGCCATCGGGCGACTGTCATAACCAGCATTCAGCCCATACATCCAGCTGCGATCTCCATTCAGCCAGCGGTACCCAAGCCGTGAAGAGGTGCTGATCGTGGTACCAGCCACATCGGTATTGATGATGCTGCTGTTGTTTTCGTAATCGGCGAAGTTGGCGTTAGCGAGGACATCAAGAAACCAGACGCTGTTGTCGCCAACAGAGAGAGGCAAGAACCCGCCAATACCTGCTTGGTTCGGTGTTCCAGCGCCTTGAAGTGCCCCTTGAAAACCAATGGTGGGCTTGACCACATCCTTGAGGCTGATGCTCATCACCCCGAGGTCATCAGCACTGCCCTTCTCTTGCGCAATGGCAGGTAGGGCAGCAACAGAGATGGCAGAAGCCAGCAGCCCTAGGGAGAGACGACGCAGCATGGGGCGTTCAATAGATGCAGTAACGATGCTTTGCTTGTGCTGCTGCTGCCAGCTGCAGTAGGCAGTTTCAGCTTTGCTGTTCTGCTCTCACAAAGGGACTAGAGGCTCACACCCAGCTGCCAAGCCATAAGCCTGTCTCTTTCCTCTTCCACCAACAGGGGCACCATCCAGTCCGACTCGACTTCAGCAGCTACATCCCTTCCAAGCTGTTCAATGCCGAGTGCCAGCCAAGACTTGTAGCCATCAGCGTCATTAGCCCTGAGTGCCATCAGTAGCTCTTGCAGCAGAGCCAGCGTCATCTGAGTGTCGAGGGTCATTTGTTTGGGGTAACTGCTTAAAGCATTCCCCGCTGCCATGAAAACCCAGACTGTGGCGGGATAAAGCATTATTTAGTGCCAAGCATCGAAGAAAGATATGGGCGGTTATTAGAGCGAATAAAGAAACAAAAAGCTCCTGTTATGTCAGGAGCTTGGTGGATATCGTTATTTAATCAAATCTCCTCCCTGCGGAATCATAAAAGGACGTCCATCATCAGACTTCGCATCAATATTGCAAAACCCCGTCCTTCGCAACCGTTCGCACTTACTCCTTCCTTCCGCGTCTATGGTAAGAAGTAATTTTTTGCCGTCTTTGTCGATCCGTGGCTCAAAAGTTTCAACCTTGCCGGTCGCTTTGTCCATAACATTTATAGAAATGCCGTCACAAGCAATCGCAACAAGAACTCGCGCCGCATTTACGGCATCCGGGCCTTGACAACCATTGGCGTCTATCACGTCATGCACCCTCACGTCCCTATTGCCTGGCGATGATGTTAATGCAGATATGACAGGTTGATTCTGAACTTCTTTGCGTTGTGCTGTTGTAGCTGCACCACCAAAACGAACTTTTAGATCAGCTGAAACTCTGGTCTCAAATGCTTCGTCGTATGAGACGTTCACTCCTGCTGTTAAGCCACTGCTGATTTCGCAGGCAACTCTTCCGAGCACACCAGACCCATCAGCTGTGCCTAGATCACCGCTTTGGTAGTAGTAACCAACAGAAGCATTCAGCTCTGGAGTGATGAAATAACCAACATCAAGCCCGTAGGTGTTAAGTGCACCGCCTTGGTAAAAGAAGTTGAGATCTTGCTCCGTATCACCTATAGGAATTAAGGCATAAGCGTTGAAGTTCCAATCATTGGAAACTGCTTCTGCATTGACTGCCACCTGCTGGAAGAACGCACTCTCCTCTGTGCCGCTGACATTGATGCCGGTATCAGTTCCACCTGTATTCATCGGGCGGCTGTCATAACCAGCATTCAGCCCGTACATCCAGCTGCGGTCTCCGTTTAGCCAGCGATAACCAAGCCTTGATGAGGTGCTGATCGTGGTGCCAGCAACATCGGTGTTGATAATGCTGCTGTTGTTCTCGTAATCAGCGAAATTAGCGTTGGCGAGGACATCAAGAAACCAAACGCTGTTGTCTCCAACAGAGAGGGGCAAGAACCCACCAATGCCTGCCTGATTCGGTGTTCCTGCTCCTTGCAATGCACCTTGAAACCCAAGAGTTGGCTTGACGACATCCTTAAGGCTGATGCTCATCACCCCAAGGTCATCAGCACTGCCATCTTCTTGAGCAATGGCAGGCAGAGAAGCAATGGAAATGGCAGAAGCCAAAAGCCCTAGGGAGATACGACGCAGCATGGGGAGCTGATAGATAAGGCAACGATGCCTTGCTTGTGCTGCTGCCGCACGCTGCAGTAGGCAGTTTCAGCTTTGCTGATTTGCTCTGAAAAGGACTAGAGGCTCACGCCCAGCTGCCAACCAATCAGCCTGTCCCTCTCCTCTTCCACCAACAAAGGCACCATCCAGTCGGACTCGACCTCACCAGCTACATCCCTTCCAAGCTCTTCAATGCCAAGGGCAAGCCAGGACTTGTACCCATCAGCGTCATTAGCCCTGAGTGCCATCAGCTCTTGCAGCAGGGTAAGAGTCATCTGAGTGTCGAGGGTCATTGGTTGTGGGCAACTGGATAAAGCATTCCCCGCTGCAATAAAAACCCGCTCGTCATGGGTCTAAGTATTAATCAGCGCTAGGTATCGGATGTCATTTAGGCGTGATTAGGCAGTGATTAAAGAAATAAAAAGCCCTTGCAATTGCAAGAGCTTTGGGAGTTAGCCTCTAATTTCTTTCTTCAATTTTTCATTGCGGCTTTGCCTTGCACAGTTCTTGACCACCTTCTTTGGATATTCCTTCGCGGCTCCTATAGTACAAATGTTAACAAAATGTTACAAATACAGTTAAAATACATTAACTTACGGTGAGGTGCAGTTAGTACACGTGTCACTCGCTCCCGGACTGAATCTCCATTATCCAATTCATTATTCAAATACACACATCCACTGCACCCGGATAACACTTCGTGTCGTGCACCCGAACATCCCTGTTCTTGGGTGATGCTGTTAACGCATTAATTGTTGGATTCTCCCACTTTTTCTTCGTCGCTGCTGTTGTACTTGGGCCACCAAAGCGCACTTTAAGATCAGCTGAAACTCTTGTATCGAATGCTTCGTCGTAGGAGATATTGACTCCTGCTGTGACGCCACTGGTCATTTCATAGGCTAAGCGTCCGAGTACGCCGGAACCATCTGCTTCTCCTAGGTCACCGCTTTGGTAGTAATAACCAACAGAAGCATTAACGGCTGGAGTGATGAAATAACCAATATCAAGCCCGTAGGTATCAAGCGAGCCGCCTTGATAAACGCTATTCAGCTGTTGCTCTGTATCACCAACAGGAACTAAGGCATAGGCATTGAAGTTCCAGCTATCAGAGACTGCTTCTGCATTAACTGCCACCTGCTGGAAGAAAGCACTCTTCTCTGTGCCGCTGACATTCACGCCTGTATCAGTTCCACCTGTATTCATCGGGCGGCTGTCATAGCCACCGTTAACGCCATACATCCAGCTGCGGTCGCTATTCAGCCAGCGATAACCCAATCGCGTTGAGGTACTGATCGTGGTGCCAGCTACGTCGGTATTGATGATGCTGCTATTGCCGCCGTAATCAGCAAAGTTGGCATTGAGCAGCACATCAGCAAAGAAGACGCTGTTGTCACCAACAGCGAGGGGCAAGAACCCGCCAATACCTGCTTGGTTAGGCGTGCCTGCTCCTTGTAGTGCGCCTTGAAAACCCCAGTTGAACTTGACTGCATCCTTAAGGTTGATCTCCATCACCCCGAGGTCTTCTGCGCTACCTGCCTCTTGAGCAGCCGCAGGAAGCAGAGCGCCATTAGAGAGTGCCAGTGCAGCAACACCGCTTAGCGATAACGACAGGCGCAGTGAACGCTGCATTGATAAGGATCTATTGAGCGCAGAATGGCTTGCTTTTACTGCTGTTGCGAGCTGCAGTAGGCAGTTTCAGCTTTGCTGCCCTGCGCTCACAAACGGATTAAAAGCTCACGCCAAGCGTCCAAGCCATCAGCCTTATCTACGCGAAGCAGATAAACCACACAGCTTGTCCAGCTGAGATACAGCACCAACAACGGCACCATCCAATCCGATTCGACCTCAGCAGCTACATCCCTTCCAAGCTCTTCAATGCCAAGGGCTAGCCAAGACTTGTACCCATCAGCGTCATTAGCCCTGAGTGCCATCAGCAGCTCCTGCAGCAGAGCCAGCGTCATCTGTGTGTCGAGGGGCATTGGTTGAGGGCAACTGCTTGAAGCATTCCCCGTACGAATAAAAAACCCCGCTCGTGGTGAGGCTAGTGAATATTCAGTCGGGAGATCGATAGCGATAATTCACCATCTGGTTGTTGATTCAATGGGTCGATCATCTCGTCGGCTTCCTCCAGGACATTCATTTCACATCACGCTCAGATGCAATAGCCGTCAGTTTTTGATTGCCAAGGGGTTGAGACGGGATGTGCTGTTAGCAGTGCTCGCAAAAGCAAAGCAGAAGGTGCCTCATCGCTTGTATGCGGTGTGCCTGATGGCTAATCACCTGCATCTGCTTCTGCGTCATGATGATGCAAATGAATTGCCAAAGCTGATGCATTGGTTTGGCTGGTATTCAGCCATGGCACTAAACCGCCTTTCTGGTCGTTGCGGGCATTTTTGGGAGGCGAGGTATTACGCCACTGCAATTGCTCCAACAGACCACAGGCGAGTGCTGAATACATTGCGTTATATCCACGCCAATCCAAAGGCAGCAGGAATAAGAAAAGGGTTTTATGACCCCTATTCCAATTACGGGCATTACGGAAGATTGGCGTGTGATGGCATCAGTGAGTGGCACCCAAGCTTTCTGCAACTGGCATCAAGCCTGAAGGGTTGTTCCAGGCGATATGCACGGTTCTGCCAGCACTACCGGCACAAAAGCAAAGGCGGCTCTAGGTGCCATTGGGGCTCAAGAATGCTGAAACGATTAGTTGAAAAAGGCAGAAGCAGTCAAAGCAGGAAGAACCGGGTCTCACCAGGACAACAGAAATTACCCTTTGCTTTTGACATCAGACTCAATCAGATTCCAGAAGGCTGGCATCAAGTTGCGGTGAGATTCAGAAGAGCAAATGGCATCCGTGATGGTGATCAAATCCTCAAGCTGTGGTGATTTAAAGAAAATATGAACATATCCTTAGAGGCAACAAATAAAGACAGTGAGCTTATATTGCCTGATTTTTTTATATGAATTATTGAATACTGAACTCACGATGCAAGCTCCTTTAGGACTCTGATCGTGCCAGGTATTGAAGGGCGATATGGACGGTTATTAGAGCTAATAAAGAAATAAAAAGCCCCAGCAATTGCAGGGGCTTTGGGGGTTAGGGTCAATCAATCGTCCCTCACAGTTTAAATTTCAGTCAAATTTAAATTTCAGTTGGATTTGCCTTAATAAATCTGTCAGTAGGAACAAAAATGCAGTTGCCGTCAATACCACACTGAAGTTCTCTCCTGTAGACTAAGATATCGTGCACCCTCACATCCCTGCTCTTGGGTGATGCTGTTAACGCATTAATTGTTGGATTCTCCCACTTTTTCTTCGTCGCTGCTGTTGTACTTGGGCCACCAAAGCGCACTTTAAGATCAGCTGAAACTCTTGTATCGAATGCTTCGTCGTAGGAGATATTGACTCCTGCTGTGACGCCACTGGTCATTTCATAGGCTAAGCGTCCGAGTACGCCGGAACCATCTGCTTCTCCTAGGTCACCGCTTTGGTAGTAATAACCAACAGAAGCATTAACGGCTGGAGTGATGAAATAACCAATATCAAGCCCGTAGGTATCAAGCGAGCCGCCTTGATAAACGCTATTCAGCTGTTGCTCTGTATCACCAACAGGAACTAAGGCATAGGCATTGAAGTTCCAGCTATCAGAGACTGCTTCTGCATTAACTGCCACCTGCTGGAAGAAAGCACTCTTCTCTGTGCCGCTGACATTCACGCCTGTATCAGTTCCACCTGTATTCATCGGGCGGCTGTCATAGCCACCGTTAACGCCATACATCCAGCTGCGGTCGCTATTCAGCCAGCGATAACCCAATCGCGTTGAGGTACTGATCGTGGTGCCAGCTACGTCGGTATTGATGATGCTGCTATTGCCGCCGTAATCAGCAAAGTTGGCATTGAGCAGCACATCAGCAAAGAAGACGCTGTTGTCACCAACAGCGAGGGGCAAGAACCCGCCAATACCTGCTTGGTTAGGCGTGCCTGCTCCTTGTAGTGCGCCTTGAAAACCCCAGTTGAACTTGACTGCATCCTTAAGGTTGATCTCCATCACCCCGAGGTCTTCTGCGCTACCTGCCTCTTGAGCAGCCGCAGGAAGCAGAGCGCCATTAGAGAGTGCCAGTGCAGCAACACCGCTTAGCGATAACGACAGGCGCAGTGAACGCTGCATTGATAAGGATCTATTGAGCGCAGAATGGCTTGCTTTTACTGCTGTTGCGAGCTGCAGTAGGCAGTTTCAGCTTTGCTGCTCTTCAGCAGGCAATAAAAAACCCCGATCGTGGCGGGGGAGTAATCAGGAACGCATCATCAGCAGCACTCACACTCAAGGTCTGCCAAAGAATGCTCCGATACAACTAGGCCCGGTTGCTGCTTGAGCAACTGAAACTGCCAGTCAGGAATGAGTTGATCCGACGAGAGCGTTTGACCAATCTCACCATATTGCTCATGGGGGATTGACTTAACGACTAGGTCAACGTCGTCCATCTCACACCCCACCTGCCAGGGGGTGTCGTCAAAGAAAGCTGCACTACACAACTCAAGACCTAACTCTTTGATGCTGCTGGTTTGATCAACAGTGTCACCAAGGTCAATGGCAATCACCCCCTTAGGTACAGCATCTGGACATCCCTTAGATGCCCAGTAGAAAACTGAGCGGACAAAGAACATCAGAACTCACCATCTGCAGAAGCATCAGACTTGAACTCAGCCTTGGGCTTGTTCAGCGGATGCCGTCCTTCAAGGAGGTCAGCAACCATTGCTGTCTCACGGACTTCTTCAAAGGCTTTGGCAACAGCTGCCTCGACCTTGCGTGGCTTGGGAAGAATGCTGTAGCTGGTCTCAAGACCAGAGCCTTGCTTACCGATCTTGAGAACGAAGTTGGCAATATCAGCACTATCAAAAGCGAAGTCCTCATCATTGAGAATCTCGACCAGGCCATCGCGCAGAGAACGCTGCTCAATCACAGCAAGCTCAACGCGCTGACGTGCATACGAATAAACCAAGGCACATAAGGCACGCTTGGGCTTTACGAATTCACCATCGATCTTTGGACGGTCAGGCTTGGCCCAATCAGTCATACGTGCTGCGTTAGGAAAACCCTCGTAATCATTCGAGTAATCAAAGCCTGCAAAA
The DNA here is from genome assembly GCF_014279655.1 of Synechococcus sp. ROS8604. Lineage (NCBI taxonomy): Bacteria > Bacillati > Cyanobacteriota > Cyanophyceae > Synechococcales > Synechococcaceae > Synechococcus > Synechococcus sp. ROS8604. The sequence goes on along the minus strand of NZ_CP047946.1, from coordinate 1,710,183 downwards.
CGCAGGGTTCCATCAGGCTGTTTTTCTTCGACCCCACACCTCCATGGTGCAAGCATGTGACCAGTGGAGAATGTTCCTAATAGACGGATCTCTTCTGAGGAGCCGCTCTCAATTTTATTAGGCAAGAACTCCAGTGAATCAAACGCTTTCTTTTCTGTAGATGCTGAAGTGAATTCAGACGTGAGGCCAGGAGGAAGAATTGTAAGTGTAGTCATTTCTAGTTAGTAGATATTGTGGTTTTGCATTCCACGTGTTTAGTTGTATTGGCCTTACATGAACTAGAAGCACCGGTTAATGAAAGTGACAGCCGATGTTTAGTTCAATGCCAATGCGATTAAATTAAATATAACTAAACCGACTAAGCACATCTATGGCTAGGGACTAACTAAGTCCAATCAAGGCAGAGGTAATAAACAAAGAGGAGAGGGCGAAAATGTTACACGTATGCAAACCTACGTGTAACATGACATCCATTGCGCCGCAATTGATTACAAGAATTATACACGTTACACGTGGTTGGTAAACCTTTTTCTAGCACTTTATGTGGCATAGATAAACTACTAATAGAAAAAAAAGATGAGAAGACATGTAACATGTAACATTCTCTGTCTTCCTTTCTGCCGCAACAGGTTTGAAGAAATGAAGGATGTTACACGTATTACACGTACGTGTAACATTTTCAAAAAGTGGAAATTCTCCGTAGATTTTTTGGCGCATTAAAAAGCCCCCCAAAGTAACGGGAGGCAGATAAATACTATGCAGAGTATTCAGTAATCCCCTGAAGGCATAACATCGTGCACTGTTTCCCTGGTTAGGGGTTTATCTGCACCTGTCTTGATGAAGACAGTCTGGTTGTTATGCCCGTTAAAACGAACGCGCTTGCCCCACTTCTCGTATCCGAGAAGCTTCATAGACCGAACGATTTCATCCATAGCTCCCCGCACTTCGTTTGGCTTGAGGTTAAGTGCATCACATATCTCTTTCATCCCAACGGTATGCCGTGAAGCCTTCATACCTGATGGAGATGTAGGAGAAACAAGAGGCGCAAGGGTACCAACAAACTCACTACCTGAAAGGAACTCAAGGTTCTGCTTCTCGCTGTACTCCATTACCCAGTCAGGCAGTGCATGAGCTTTCAAGGCTGACACTCCTTCAGCTGCAATCTCCCTGACAGCTTTTAGTGCAGACAGCAGGATGCCTGGTTGCAACTTCTCAAGCCGATCAAAGTCAATCTTCTCAGTATTGCCACACAGAATTATCTGAAAGCGAGTGTTACCTGTTGGGTCGGTAAGAATGTTTGCTCGGTTAGTTGTTCCAGCAACAACAGCCGTTCTTCCGCGCCTAGTAATATCTGTTTGAAACTTATCAACGTAAGAGCAACTCTCGCTGGTAATAAAGTCTTTCATCGAGTCTGGCCCTAGGTCTTCAAGAGCCCTACCAATTTCATTGATAACGACCAAGTTGTTCTGAGAAAGTTTCTTCTGTGTGTCTGGATGCCCTGCTCCACCGTGGTGAGCATCACCTTTAGAAAGCGCCTGGATTTCGTCGTAGTGCTCCTCGCCACAAAGTGCTTTGAGAACTCCGCTCTTACCTACACCTTGAGGCCCGTGGAGGATGACACAACTCCTTAGAGGGAACCCTGGATACAGTGCCCGTATGACAAGCTTCTCCAGCATGTGCTGCATGCAGGCATCGGCATACCTCCGGTGCTCATCATCTTTAATTTCAAAGAACTCGCTTGCAAACGTTCGATGATCATGTGGTTCTAATAGTTCAAGCTCTTCTAATTGCTCCAGCTTGAAGTATCGTTCCATCAGACTGTGATATTGGTTGTTAATCGCATAGGAAGTAAGTGTTGGTTTGAAGTCTGAGGTTTTAATATTGATACCGAGCTCATGACTAACCTTTGAAATCAATCCAGGCAATGCCTTTTCGGTGACCTGTTTGCCATTAATCATCAGGCTACTGGTATAGACATCGAACAACACCTTGTTGGTCAAGCACCAGCTCGTGACAATTGGGTAAATATCTTTAGGCTTAACGTTCTGTTCATCACAACGGTCTACTGAAACAGAAGCAATGCTGCCATCATCACGCAATGAGATGAACCGCATCTGGTCTGCCTTACCAGCACGAGTGAACGTAAGCGTATGTACCTTATTAATACTCCAGTTATCTGAAAGTGTGGCACAAAGCTCGTATAAATATTGTGCGCTTAAGAGCCGAATCAGGGTAGCGTTAGTCTCCAGCAAGCAGGTATCTTGATAGCCAACACCATAAGGCGTGTCAGGAATGCTACCGCCATAGAACTCTGGAGCGTATGCCTCCTCTAGTTCCAGATCAGCAGTAATTGGAATATAGTTTTCATCGGGAGTAATAAAGAACCAGCCACACGAATTGGTGGGTGACTCTCCTGGCAGACAGTACCGAGATACTCCTGACAATTCTTTCCCATCATCTTTGTATATGTATGGCTGGTTATTGCGTAACAGGTTGGGGCGCTTGTGAACGACTAAGTCGCTATAGCCCTGCAGCTCCCTAGGCGTGAACTCCGCAGTACCTAAAGAAATAACATCATTAGAATTACGTATGCCTGACAGGTTAATAATAGGATTATCGATAGCTAGATCATTAGACGAAGTAGCTGTGTTTAATTCCTTAGGCGCTGCGGGATCTGACGCATTGGCGATAATCCCCTTTATATCATCAATAGAAAACATGGCATAAAGATATAGATATCAAGAATGTAACCTTCGTATATATTAGAAACAATTGTTTGAACTATTAAAGTCCCGATTGGTATACGCCAAGTAGAAGCTAATCCTTTAAAATGGTAGTACCGAATGAGATCATTTCTACACTAGACTGACTTTAACAAGTAGAAGTCTATGTGGAACTTAACCCACCGCTGTGAGAGAAGAATGAAACCTGTAACTGAGAAGGACTTGCGTGGTGTCCTAGACATCATCGAAATGAATGACAGCTGTAATGGCTGGCGCAATATGTCACAAATCATTGATGCCTTGAGGGCAGACAACCGGAATGACATTTCATACAAAAAGAAAATCACCTACTGGCTTCAGAACTACAACCGTGACGATCAGTTCTTTGAAAGCCGAATCATTGATGGCGAATGGTGTTACAGGTCACACAAGTTTGATCTGTGCCATGACCGGTTCATGGAGACCATCGCTAACTACAAGATGAAAGTCCTTCGCTATCCAGAGAAGGTGAAGGACCTACAGCTAGAGCTGAACCTATGCCTTAGAGCGGCGCTTCAGCCACCTGCATATCAAAGAAAGCGGAACAGACTGGCAGTTATTTAAGCAACGCATGCAGCAAGTCAGATATTAGGGGAGGCACTGAGCCTCCTTTTTAATGACATCATCTAATTAAATATGGGACTAAAAACAATCTAACCCCACAAAGATAGTCCCAATAGGTTATATTTAAGAAGAAGGCGATATAAAACAATGCAACTTACAAGTGATCTAATTCTCCAAGAAATGATTCAGACAATGGATCTCATGCAAGAGAGAATGAAGATTCAGGCTTTTGAACTTGAAAGCTTTAAGTCAAAACATAAGCAACTAACCGAAAGTCATCTTGCGCTAAAGGCTCAGCTGGAATCTACTAACTCAGAACTGGAATGGATTGACAAGAGAACCTTCGTCAACATCCTTACCGAGACGGGTCTGATGTCTGCTGCCAGAAGGAATTCAGAGTCAGATACGGCAGACAACGTTCGTTATCTCAATCGGCTTATGCGTGACTGGCTGATCTTCCGTATCCACGAAGATCCTAAAGAGCCACCTGTCTCCAAGCATGTCTGGAAGCTTAGTACAAAGAAGCTTCTCTTCCATAAGACAAGAGCTGTAGAACAGTTCCGTATCTTTACGAAGATGCGCCACATGTTTGATAGAACCAATCAGGACTAAAACAGTCCATCTATTATTTATTCGCCTTCACAGTTCATACATTAATTACAGAAACAAAGTAAATCAAATGCGTATTTCATCTATTGCTACACCAATCGAACAGGATCCTAAGCTCACTGAGATTAAACTTGGAAGCAGCTCATATCTTGGACTGCCTGTACAACTAGAGCAGACTAAGGCTGAAAAGGATAACGACAAACTGGCACCTGTCCGTGGTCTTTATCTTTGCCTACCTAACTCAAGGCAGAGCAGAGCGGTTGAGCGCTTCCTAACTGATCGTAAGAATCCAGAGAACCCTGGACTGGGGCTGAAGATTAACTGCCTTGTAGAGATGATCAATGCTTATGAATATCAAACCTATACAGGCCCTAAGAGCGATGACCCTGATCCAACCGCTACTGAGGTAAAACACCGCATCATGCGCGAGCACTTCACAGTGCCTGGCTCAGAAGCTGTATACGATGCGATCTTCCTTAATGGTGAAGTTGACGTTATCCCGCTTGATGCTTGGGGTAAGCGCACCATCATTACAAGCGATAACTCAGTCCTTAAGAAGTTTGTTTCTCAAGCAGGTAAGCATATATCGAAAATGACTGTTGAGCAGTTCAGTGTCATTACCAAGAAAACTGTCTGGCAGTCAATGTTGATATTCACGAACGACAAACTGGTGACTGACACAGTGAGCAAGCTGCCTGATTGGACAGTTGTTGCTATCGAGGGACGCATTCAAAATGATGGAACTCGTGATGGCTTGGCTCTAATTGCAGATACCATCATTCCTATCAAAGTAGGAAAGAGCGAAGAAGTAGGGGATGCTGACAGCGAGGTTGCTGAAGTGAGAACGGGTTCCTACTCCCAGTCAGCTAACTACGGAAGCACCGAAGATTACTAAACCTCTTTAAGGAGAAAGGGTATGCCTGTCCCAGTTACCGCCAGTATTAATACAAACCTGATGACAGCAAAAGATAGTTGTCAGAAGAAGTTAAAGGATGGTTTCACTAAGCACTATGCAGTTGGTTTTATAAAGCAAGACTTCAGCTCAATCTCTGAGTTTGCAGAAGCCATCAGTGGGACATCCGACCTCAATGGTCCTGGTTTCTCATTCGGGGAATTTAGTGGTGGCTACCGCAACGGCAAGAGCTTCATTCGTAGCTGGGGCATTGGCATAGACCTAGACAAGATCACAACCATTGATGGGAAACAAATCCTTTGGGATGAATGTGAGAGAAGATTGCCAACAACTGAGCAGCTTCTCAACAGCCGTATCGGACCATTCATTCGTTTGATTTACAAAAGTCAGACGTGCCCTCCTGATGCTGGATACATCATGGGGAGAATCATCCTGACATTTGAGTACCCTCTAGATTTTAATCAGGCCAAAGCCTTTGGTGTTTATTTGCACGAATTACTACGTCAAGATTTCCCGGCTATGGATGAAGCAATGCTGGAGGATATAGGCTTATTAGGTGGTATTGATTCCAAGGCAATTAAAGATCCAGTCCGATGGTGGGCTGGTCTCAAAAGCGGTAGAACCCCCTGCTACATGAATGATGATGCTGGCCATGTACCTGCATCTATCATCGACAGCTGGGTAGGTATCGGCTCACAATCGATAAGAACGTATGACAATTCTGTTGAACGCATAGATAGGCTTGAATTAGATGAGGCATCTCTAAAGGTATTTGACATTGTTATTAGTAAGATCCTTAATCCAAGTGGCTTTAACTCGTATGGCTCAGTGTATTCGTGGGTGCATGCTTTCGTTCAGCAGGTAAGCCCCCGCCTTGATAACGCCTTCATTGAATGGATGGAGCGAAGCCCTTATCGGATGGATCGAATCGGCAACAACCCGCAAGGTGTGCTGCGTTCTAGAGGTTTGGACTATGCAAACCTAGGCACCTTATTCCGTGCACTAGAAGCAGATAAATGTGACTGGTTTAATCAGTACTACAAGCTTACAGGTGAGTATCCACCATTCAAGTATTCGTGGAACATGGACGATACGAGAGATGATGATTTTGTTATGCAATCACATCCTGCAGTTGCCATTGAAGCGCTTGCCGCATTGGGACTTAAGTAGTCCCTGCTTGGCTCACACTTTATAAACATAACTTACATTTGTAAAACAAATAGAAATTAAACCGATGACTAAGACAGAAACACAAGAGACCGTTATTCAGAATTGCAGCCAATCAGTAGTTGATTACTGTTCAGCATTTCCAATCAGCAAAAAGCTTACAGATGATGTGACTAAGCAAAGCAATCAACTGTGGCCTTATGCAGAACCGTACATAACAGAAGATGGTGGGTACGGTATTGGCCCTTATATCTTTAAAGACTTGAGCACAATGCTCACCAAAGCATTCGGACTACTTACTTCAAAGCCTGCACTGCTTAATAGCTCTATGTCGGATTGGGCATTCGGGCTAGCACTAGATTATGTTGTGCACTGCCTACGGCCTAAGCTTGATTGCTGGCATCAGCATGGCACTCATTGCTACTTAAGAGTTCTTAGCAGTAACCCTACTGAGGTTTATATTGAATATGCAGTTGATAAGTTCGACACCTTCGCCACTATTGAAGAGTGCGTGACCCTCAAGGACTTGTTCCGTCATTATGAAAGTAGAGAACTCCCTGTAAAGAAGAACACAGCTCCATTGAATCAGGAGCGCTTAGCAAGGGCTACATCTGAGAACAGCATGTTCACCACTAGCTATCCCTTAAACAATGTTCAAGCTAAGGTGCTTAAGTCAATCCTTTCAAACATAGAAGAAGTAGACCTGAGCCAGCTGTTTGCTGCATTGCTACCTTCCTATTTCGAAGCCAAGGCTAAGTCAAAAGCAAGAAGAGCAGTCATCTCCAATGGTGATATTGAAGACCTCACCGACCTTGCATTAATCGATCTAGAAGAGAAGCTTGACTTTGAACAATCATGTGGTGATCTGTCTCGCTTGCCTACACTTAAAGAGTGCTTTGCCACAAGTTTAAGCGAGGGTATTTGAATATGTTCCATATCAATGACATTCAGGACATTGTTACTACTAGTCAATCTCCAGATGTACATATGGAGATTGCAGGTAAAACAAATCAGAGTCAAGGGAGCCAGGCGAAACGAGGCCGTCCACAGGGCAGCACAAAAGCAGCAACAGATATTGCAGCCGAGCAGTTAACTCACCGCAAGATGATCCAGCGTGCCCTGCCAGAGCTGAGCTTTGATATCCGCCGCCAGTCCAGCACCTACAGAGACCGCAGCTCTCTAAAGCAGAAGGTCTTAAGTGCCAGCTCCATCAAGAACATCCACCACTTGATTGGTGAAATCCTTGGTGAGTCAATGAGGCAGGAGCACGCACGCTCTGCTGTCGAGTACATCCTTGCCACTAACCAGAAGGATCCAGTTGTTGAGTACCTGAATACCTGCCGTGGACGTGCCTTGGATATGAGCTGGGGAGAAATCACCCAACGCATCTTCAAGACAGACGAACAGTTAGCTGCTGACATCTTCAAGAAGTGGATGGTCGGTACTGCAAAACGTCCGCTCCAGCCTGGCTGCGTGATGGATTGGTTGATGATCCTGGTGGGGGCACAGGGGATTGGGAAGAGTGCATTCGGTAGATCCCTTATCCCTACCGCTGATTGGTATGGAGAGCTGAGTGCTGACGTGGACATGCTTGTGAAAGAGCCATCCCGTATGCAGATGAGCTGGATCAACGAGCTAGCTGAGGTTGATTCGATGACCTGTGGACGTAAGTCAGACAGGGAGAAGATGAAGAACCTCGTCTCCATTAGGGAAGACATCACCCGCCTTCCGTATGCGCCTCACCCTGAGCGTGTGCCACGGGCATTTGCTTTCTACGGCAATACCAATAGAAGTGAGTTCATCACTGACGTTGAGAGCCGCAGGACATTCATGATTCAGATCCCTGAGGGGGAGACCATCGACTTCGAGTGGGTGGCTGCGAACCGTGATGGTCTCTGGGCCAAAGCACTTGCCGAGATTGATGCAGGCACCAGCTGTACCTGGACCCGCAATGAATACGAGAAGGTCCACGAGAAGACGATGCAGTTCCGAGTGGAAGACCCCATTGAGCAGCTGCTTGATGAGTTCCTATCCACAAGGAACAAGGTCTCTATTCAGGACATCATCAGAGGTGTGCTTCAAGTTCCACCGCATATGCAGGAGCTGAGCCATAGCCGTCGAGTATCTGAGCTCATGCGTGCGCGGGGCTGGTTGAAATTCAGCACAAGCCAGAAGCAAGAGAACGGAAGGAACAAATCAGTACGTGCATTCAAGCGCCCTGCCAATCAGTTACAAGCTAATGAATTAACAGATTACTAAAACAAGAGGAAACAAAATGAACCAACAAACATTAGAGAACGAATTCAAACAGACAGCTGCATCGGCATCAGTCACTGAACTCATTAAACATCTGAAGTCTGCAAACAAAAGATTGCCAGCATTCGCGCTACCTGACACGATTGATGCAGTGGATTGTCTTGGGCAAATTTGCCGCACACATACCAATGCTTCTGATGAAGCAATCAATGAAGCAATGAATTTAATCAGTGCTGCACTGCTGAATTGCCTCACTGACATCGTTGTGACCATCGTTAGTGAGGAGGAAATAGAAGATGCCTAACTTCCAAGCCGTGAGTGAACCGCTCACAAAAGAACACTACATATATGAGTTCGTTAAGGACCGTGATGCCAAGGCACTAGGTAAATATTACCAGGAGTATTTGTTAGGTGTCCTTGCTGATAACCAGTTGATTGACCTCACACTGATAGCTATCGGTGATGACACCGTCGTTACTGGTGCAGTCACAGAGACAGACCGAGAGCAAAGGCACCAAGCCTGTTTAGAGATAGGCAGGACGATGGCCCAAGAATTCGGTGAGGAGAAAATCCTTTATTTGTTAACCGTGGCACCTACAGTTAGCTGTGCAGAGGACTCAGAGTTCACTCCAAATACTGATCCTTATCGCAAGGAAGGCGCAATGACACACATTATGTGCCTTGAGGAACTGCATGAAGCTGAAGATATGAGTGCCTACATGGCGGCATTGAAAACCTTTAAGCACTACGTGTGGAGCGCCCAGCACCATGAAGGCCTGGTTACTGCATGGCAATGGGAGGGAGCCACGGTTCAATCAACTGAAAATGCTCCTGACTATGAACCTGCTGAAGGAGAAGTTGTTGCAGTCCTCGATGACTTCTGCCAGAGGAACTGTTTTGTTGGGCTATGCAATCAGTTTGAGGTGATGAATGACTTTGTAAAAGACAAAGACCAATCAACAATCGATGCTGCACTTAGGGAAGTAGCTAAAGAGAACGGTCAGGTCATCAAGAGAAATCTTCCTGAAGTGATCGTGGTGTCAGAGCTGTCAGAAGAATCACAGGATATCTTGGAACACTTCGGTTTAGAAGCACCAGCACTGCTTAACAACTTTGCCATCTCAGTAGAGGATGCAGTAATTGAACAGGTAGGAAAGAACCTGGAGCTTCGTAAAAAATACGAGGCGCTCCTAGCTAAAATGGGAGAGGCATGAGCCGCTCCAATTACTTAAAGCAGCAAGGTGGAATTGAACCTGTCACTATGCTGCTTTTTGATGGCTAGTTAAGAGCTGTCATCATCTGTTCTTCAGTCAGAACAGTGATGCCTAAGTCAGCGGCCTTAGATAACTTGCTCCCTGCCTCAGCTCCGGCAACAAGGTAATCAGTAGTTTTGCTGATACTGCCGGCGATGATTGCACCATCTGCTTTTAGAAGGGCTTCAATCTCCCCTCTGGTTTGACTGAGCTTGCCAGTGACGCAGACACGTTTGCCAGTGAACTCAATCGAGACGCTGTTGTTCTGTGCCTCTTCCATTAAAGGATCTATGGTTTGACCATCGCTGCGAGGAATGATTGTCACACCAATTTTGCCAGCGATTTCAATTACTTCTGGATTTTCCAAAAGTGTTGCTACTTTGTCAGCCCAATCCGCGCACTTAATAGTGCCATGAAATGGTCGGTAGGATTGACAGAAGAATGTTTTAATCTCTTCGTTGTCAATAATATAATTTTTGATGGCGCTCCAAATTGGTTCTTTAAAACTTAGATAGCTATCGTGCTGCATTCCGTAATCTGTGGTATCCAGCATAAATGCTGCAAACTTCCTTCGAAGATTATGCTGTTCTGGATAACTCTCTACAAATGTCACCAACTTTTTGCAAGCATTAAATGCGTCACCTTCTTCTCTAAGCAGCATGAAATATATTTGAAGGAAATTAAAATCTTTGTTATCTAGCAGATAGCCTTCTTTTGAAATTGATTCAAGCAGGGCTTGCTTGCAGTAACTAATAAAGTCTGAGTGAGATGGCATTTCAGTTAGTCCAAGCTCTTCTTTAGGTGTGGATTTATATATTTCCTCGAACTTACTAATACTCTTGCCTGTAAAGCCTTGATTTAGTACATAATGATGAACAGCATCTGCGAACCAATTCTCGTTATCACCTGCCTCCCAAACTAGTTCGTAAAACTCACTCCATTCCTCCTCGCTCAGTATTGCTGGATTGTATAGCGCTTCGTAGAAGTCGGTGAACAACAGCCTATGAGACCCATCTTCTTCAATCGAGACATAACCACAGGCTTCTATTAGCTCTGTCTTGGTGAGGTCACAGAGCTCTTTAACTCTGGCAAGAAGTGCCTCACCAGTTAAAGGTGTAGTCATACGAGTCTGGTCCATTGCTTCTTGAAGTTGTTCAGTTGAAACGTTGTTGGGGATGTGTGAGGTTGTCATTGTTATTGGTGTTGTTTGTGTATGAATTGATAATCATTGAACTGGCTAGTCTTAATACACCCTTAGTCGGTTAAGCCACATCAATAGGAGGAAGACCAACCTGCTCTCTGAGGTTGTTGAAGATAACATTCATGGTTTCATCTTTATCCCAATCATGGCTTTGAAGAACATCGCTCACAACTGCCATAGCAACTGAAAACACAGTCTTCATATCATTGAGCTGCAAAGTTTCCTTGGGGAACTCGCGACATTCTGCCATTCCATCAGGATAGATGATGAAGAAACAGCTTCTTGTGCTGACCCCATCTGAAAAATCAACACCCCAAGAGAAGTTCCATACTTCTGGATTATCGGACTGGCTAGACATGCAATAAGGCATGCTCAAATTAGAAGCGGCGCTGATGACTTTGCTTTGCTTGAGGATTTCGCAGACATAGTGATTCACATTTGCTCCTCTTTGAAAGGCCGTGAATTTAACGGCTTCGTCATATGACAGAACAGTTCCGTTATCAGTAGCGTTATCTGATACAGCCTGAGCAGCAGCACGATTGCACTGATCAACTTGGGTAACGAGTGAATTGGTCATGTCGTTTAGCACCTTTGTATAGGTGATGTATGTGAGGAGGAGAACCGTTAACCGGTTGCCTATGTACATGGTATAGGTGGTGTGCATACACACTGTCAATGTGACGGTCCACGAAAGTGGCGCACACTGTGCATACGTCTAGTACTGCACTAGAGTTTTCGTATCCACAACAAGTGCACAGAACGCATATGGCAACGATGAAGACCATCAACATCCGCATCAGCACTGACATGCTCGCTGAGATCGATGCAGCAGCGTCAGTCCTCGGCCAAGACAGGAGCAACTTCCTTAGAGCAGCCGCAGCAGAGAAGCTCCAAGGGCTTAATTCTCAATCCCCCAGTAAGGACCAGGGCTTACTTAAGGACCTCAAACTTGCAGACGAGCGCAGTCGTGTCGTTGTTCGGGACATCTTGCTCAGACTGAAGCGCCTAGAAGCAGCAACATTTCCCGAAGAAGGTGATGACCCATTTGCCTGAGCGCAAAAAAAAAGAGACCGACACATAGCGTCAGCCTCATCCGTGCACGTCCAGATCTAGTGTAGTAACTGAGTACCAGTTTGTCAGCGAGCTCGCCTCCTCATTAGGACGTTCGCTGGCACGTCAGCGTCAATACGTTGCAGGTTTCTGGCAATAGCGTCGAGCCTTTGTCCATTACTCATTGGGTCCGTATAAGCAACACCACCCATGGATTGACCACCCATCCCTGGAGCAGTAGTTGCTCTGATGATGTCATTCTCATTACCGGCGAGCATTCCAGTTACACCAGCTAGTCCGGCAAGACCAAGCAGTTGTTCAGGTGTAATTCCAAGAGTATTTGCATCTTGCTCCAAGGCAATAGCGTCATCGTTCAAAGCACTATGTGCAGCGATTGCTGCTGCTGATGCTGCGCCGATACCACCACCGATGAAGAGCGATTGCTTAAGTGTTGGCCTAGACCCTGCAAATAATTTGTTTAACATCAGCTTTATAACTAGTATTAGTATTATTGTATAAGAAGAAGGAATAACATGGCATATAAAAAGAAAGCAAGACCTGTAGGTAGGCCTAAGTCTGAACCTCAGAGCGCTGCATCAATCATTACTAAAGCGCGAGAGCAGATGCAGCACACTCGTGACTTAAAACAAACCACTAGTCATCTAGAGGCAGAAGACACAGTTGCGAGAATGATGGATGAAAGTGAACTTAAAAACATAAGAGATAAAGACATCAAAGAACTGAAGCGTCAAGCTGAAGTCCTATGGGAATTACTGCAGGCAGAACGCTACGAAAAGGAGCAGAGTTCTTACGGCACAACTCAAAGCGACGAAGAGTTCCTCAATGCTCCGGCAGTTCAAGGGCAGATGACACGTGCTGAGTGGCTCAAGGAACACGAGCACCTCAAGCCGAAGCGTAAGAATGCACGGAAGGTCAAGAGTATCCGCGATATTAAGGAGAAGCACTATGAAAAGTATGGACTTACAACTGAAGTCACTGAGACAGCGGACATCGATGCACTTGAGAAAGAGTTAGAAAACAAGCTCATGGATGAAGCAATTGCTCAACGTAATGAAGAGCGTCGGGTAAACCCATTACTCAACAGAAGACAGCGACACCAGTCATTGCCTAACCGTCAGTTACCTAAGAAAGACTTCTGGATTTAGTGGATTTTATAGCCCACAGAAACGTATGACTAGCAGCATGCTAAAAAGAATATAGACTTTCAAAATATTATTATCAATATTTAGAAGATATATAAGAGCCAAGCGACTGCAATGTAGTCAACGCTAGGTATTAATACACATGCTTATGCAGTTTAGCGTGGCTTAGTTGAAACCTTATTGAGAATAGTTATCAATTAAGTTGTTAATCGCACACTTAAAACAAGCGACAACTCTTGTGGCCGACAAGTGTTTGAACAAACGGCAACTCCCGTTGAGGGTATTAACTTACGTTCTCAATAAGCCTTGACTCTTGAGAATGTAATTAGTAAATGCGCAGGGTTGAACTGATGTTGAAACAGTGAGTAACTGCCCTACTTAGTAACGCTTCAAAACTGCTGAAAGTTATAAGCACGAACGCCTGAACAAGCAGAGACAAATGAGTCAGCAGTTTTCAAGCAGCTAGAGGCAATCCATCCCGTGATCGACAACTACTGCCAGCACTAGAGGGAAGACATCAAAAAAGGCCCCCTTGCACGAGGACCTTTTCCTTTTGCGGATCCCGTTCTAAAGGTCGCCCGAGGAAGTTAATACGGATGTAACGGGATGTAAAGCACTAAACGCCATCGCCCCATACAGGTGTCGTCTGTTTCCATCCTTCTTTGTGTAGATGCTTCCACAGTTGTTCCGCTTGCTCTCTGCGTAAGTGGCGTCTGCTTTTAAGCAGTGCTGGCTCACCGTCAGGCATCCCTCTGCCGATATCAACAAAAACGCGGGGGTGACTGCCCCAAGACTTCTCGTCCCGATGGAACCGCCTAACCCAGTAGCCGTCTGGGTCTATCAGCCATCCGCTACCCACGCTTACGATGCAACTAATACAAATCTACTAGCGCCCTTAGCGTTCGTCAGCCCTCACCTCTGCCTATGAACCCAGACACCCAATACCTCTCGCATCGGCTTGATGCGATTGAGAAAAAGTTAGACACGCTCATCCAAGCGTCTGCTGAACGAGAGATGAACGAGTGGATAACAACCAAGGACGCACTGGCTCTGATGTCTGTAAGCGACCGCCAACTCACACGACTGATTAGTTCTGGCGTCATTCACGGCGAAGCAATCAGGAATGTCGGCACGGTTAAGTCTCCTCGCTATCGCTATCACCGCAGCCGCTTACTGAAACAGTGGCTTAAGCGAGCACCTCTTCCGCAATAGGCAGAAGAAGCACGCAAGGATGGGGCTAAATAGTTGCCGCATCCGTTGCCGACTCCCGTTACGGCAACTGTTTCTGCTCATCACCCAGACTCGTTGTAAACACTAGGGTTCTGTACCCATGGATTCAGCACTCAGCGCTGGCAACAAGGACTTGGCAAACGCTGAGCGTCCAAAATCTTCCATCTGCCTTAAAACAAGCGCCTAACTCCTTCGGCCAAAGATCTTTCGCAAGCGACTCGATGGATAATTTTTGATGGAGTTTTTTGTGAATGAGAAAATAGATTCAAGGTGGCTGCATCTTGTTCTGCTGGTTGCAACTATTGTTAGATATCTGTGCAGATTGTTTCTTTTGATGAAAATAGTTGTAACCTTAATGTGGGCGATTGCCTAAACGAAGTTATAGGCTTGCCTTTTGGGTGTGGATGTCGTCACTGTCAAGATTTGTTGTTTGAAATTTCGAATTTTTCTCTTTTGGTTTTCATCCTTTGTAAACATGCATTTCCAGAGTGAAATTCTGTTCGCTGTCTAGATCTATTTGATTCTGGAGCGTATAAGTTGTTTTGAAGGTTTAAGTTATTGTAGTATTGCTAATCTTGTTATTTCTAGTTGTCGTAATGGAAGCCAATCCTTTTGTGGGTATTGAAGGCTGCTTTGGAACTCTTTGTTGATGTCTGTAGGTTGCTGTATAGATCGATAGCTTTAAGGTGCTGATCCTTGGTGATGATGCCTTGCATATAGATTTGACAAATGCCTGAGAGGGTTGAGCTCAAAGCGAAGAATTCACAGAACTCTGTGTCTTCACGGCAAAGCTTTTCCCCCCGCTTTTCCCACTCACTGGTCTCACCCGCTATCACTGGTTAAGCCATTGCGAGAAGAAGCATTAGTCCAGTTTTTGGAGGGCGGGTCATCCTCAAATTCATTTTTCTTACTATACCCAATCTTCCTCTCACTTATTAATTTGGCTGAGAAGTTTGGTGGGTTCGAGATTAAAGAAAAGAGTTTGTGGCAAGGTTTTGAAAGAGCTCATGTTGTGAGGTGAATTTGCCATGCATCATGGTTAGGAGAGTGGATAGCATCTGCGCTTTTGCGTGAGTTCTGAATGCTTTGTTGTTTTTTTGTTCTGCGGTAGTCACAGCTATATGATTAACCATTCCTCAAAATTGTAAGTTGACTACTGCTTAGTGAATGTGGTGAATGATGCTTTTCTTGGTGCTCGTGTTGGTATAAGCATCCAGGAATTTTTGTTTAGAATTGTCATCACTCTCGTTCATGCATTGGTGATCGCGTCGTGGTGTCGCTTTTCCTGCTTTCCTACGTGAAATGACTCACGGCAAAGGGTCGCAACACGTCAAAATGTCGACATGAAAAATTTACTCTTCAAGCTCATTGGTCCGCTCTTTGCGGCCATAGGCGTTTTTGGTCTCGCGGGGTCAGGAATCATTTGGAATTTCTTGGGGCGTTCACTTGGTCTCCCCAGCACGATTGCCTCTCTTCTGTCATTGATGCTGGGGTTTGTGCTTCTCCGTCCGCTCTCTCGTACGCCGGCATCTCCTTCCACCTCAACCACTTCAACGTCTTCTCAGACGGAAACTCTTGTGGGGGACGTTGATGTCGACCCGACTGAAGCTGTTCCCGCCCAAGCACTGACAACAGCAGAATCAATTGCCCAAGAGCTAGCGGAATCGCAAAAATTGCTTGATGTAGCTCCTCAGGTTAATTTTGCACCAAAAATGTTGTTGCCAGGCCAGGGTTTGCCTACCCGGAAGCGTCGTCCAGGTGCATCGCTCAAGTGCTACAAAACCATGGCAGGCGAGTTATTTGTAACTAAATAACTCATCATGATCTCTCTTGTTGCTGGGGATGGCTGATATTTGTTTTATGTAGTCGATTCTTCATGATTGGTGATTGGTGATTGGTGATTGGTGGTTATTTTTTATTAACATTGCGACTTTATTTTTTGATTGGGAGTGATTGGTCTGTTTGCGGTAGATATATCCCTTTGCTTAAGGGCATTCGTTCAGAGAGAGAGATGGGTTCTTCGCTTTCAGGCATTTTTCGAATGTGTTGCTAAAGAGTATTTATGGTTATCAGCTCTTCGTTATGAAAGCGATTCTTCTATTTGCAGTTGCCACCATGGTGATAGGTCCCTGCGGGGGTGCCTGGGCCGGATCAGCGACTCAAGAGGCGATGGACGAAGAGGTTGCTACCAATAGGGCCTTATCCAAAGTGCCAGAGGGCAAAAAAGTAACCGGCACCTCATGCACATCGATTGAGATCGGCATGGGAGGCGAAACCTCTTATCGCTGTACAGCGACCTGGGAGTGAGCCCATAGCAAGGTGTGCGGCAAAAGTCTTTTTTGTCAGCGCGCTTAGGTTTTGCTGTGATCCTTTTGCCGTCCCGCCGTTTCTGCTAAGGCGGGGTTCCAAAGGATGGGATCAAGCACACCGAAATGATCCTGCACGATGAAGCATCCGTTTGGATCTGCTCGCTCCAGTAAGGAGCATTTGCGCAGACGCTGCGAAGGCATGATTGTAAGCAATCCTTGAGGGGCTTTAATACGTGTGCCGATGAGTGCTTGAGGCATGTTGGCGGGATCTAAAAATGCTGTTCTGCAGAATCACCTCAGAACAACTTGGGTGATGATGTTTGTCTGAATAGATGACATTGGATGCGCCGCTGTAGGTACAGATCATGCTTTTCGAGGTTGATCAGTAATAAAATTGTTTTGCTTTTTGCATCTTGCCTCTCATGCCCTCTTCATCCTTCCAGGATCCATCCTGTATGAGTTTGTTCTCATAGCCTTCAAATAATCGTTGCTTTGGTACGTATTTGCAAAGGCGTGAATGGACTTTTATTTTTTTGCTTGGATTGCTGGCTGTAAAATCCATCCTGGCTTTGTTCCATTCATATCTTTCTTTAACCGCCTTCAGTTTTTCTTTCTCGGTTCCGTGAAATTGAGAATGAGGCTCGGGGTGTTCGATTTCGAACTTTGAGGCTTCTTCTGCGATGTTTATGTTTGTTTTGTAAATTAGGACTCTGCCTTCGTCTTTCCACTCTTCACATCTTTCAAATGCGCGTGTCTTTGATGAAAAGAGGTCTTTTACTTGATCTAGGCTAAATCCGGATACGCCCATGATTGCGAGGATGAATAATAGTATTTTCATCGACTTCTGGCATCCCGTGTTTGATTTTATACTATACTCAAAGATGTGATTTTTGCTTATCCACTATTTTGTTGGCGTGAAGCTCTATAGCCTGGTTAAAGTCATATTACCTTTGGGGATATTTTTTTTGGGTGTTGTTATAGAAAGAGTGCTTCGTTTCTTAGGCTTTTCTCATTATGGCTTGATGAGGGTTGCTCTTGTGGCCGCTCTTGTTCTGTACGTTTTGCTTTCTTGGTGGATTCATCGGCTTGAGAATAAGTAGGTGGGGTATGGAGTCGATCGGTTCTGTCGCAATGAATTTGTTTAGTTGTTTATATTTTCATGAATTGTGGTTGTTGTCTGTTGAGCCTTAAAAAAACTGCTGGTGGCTGGACAGATCGGTTGTCTTTGCGGCCTTCTCGGTTTTCATTGCTTTTCAAAAAGGAACATTTGCTTCCGGATCAAGCGGATGAGTATGGGGTAAACCTGCTTGGCGAATCGATGCTGCTGCTGCAAGGTCAATCTAGATCACAAAAAAGCCGGCCCTAGAGGACCGGCTTGATGAATGGGATTTGAGTTTTTGTTTGAAATCGGAGCGGCGGGATTTGAACCCACGACCCCCACTACCCCAAAGTGGTGCGCTACCAAGCTGCGCTACGCCCCGTTAGAAGGAAGCTATCACAGCGCATTCCCCCCTTTGTTGAAGCGTGCAGACCGTCTCAGCAGGCGGTCTGTCAATTCGCTTCGGCTGTCGCTGCTGTATCCCCAAAGGCGCAAATTCTTGGCAAGGAGACGCAACTCACAGAGCGTCATCGAAGCCAACTGGAGCTCGGGCAGTGTGCGCCAGGCTCTGCTGGTCATCGGCATTGCTGAGCGGCTCGGGCGCTCATTCAAGGCAAGCGTTCCATCGGCCAGCCATTCAGGAATGAGCACAATTAAAACGGCAATCAAGCCATAAAGCTCTACCAATCCCTTAGGCAATGGGTGCAGCCGACGGCGCTGGCGTGAGTCAGGTGAAGGCTTCACAAACCTCTTCTAGGTGCCTTGGTGGATCTCAATAATCTAAGTTTCACATTCAAAACTCTGTTTGTGATCAAATCGCTAAGGAGCTTTCGCTGGGTGAGGATTGCTCCTTCCACAGCAACGGCTCCGCGTTGTTGTCATTCGGTCTCAGACTGAAGATCAAAGCGAACACCACAACGAGGGTGAAAGCAATGGCTGCCATGACGACCCTGTCTGGCAAGGCGTTGTTCATGGGTTTAGGCCTTCAGAGAAATGGGGCTGTTGTCACCGCGCAAAACACAGTGACTGATGGACCAGTCGTAGTGGCTCCAAACAGTGCTTGGGAGTTTGTAATTGGCACCAGGGAAGTCACCAAGCAAGACACCGCTTGGCATGGCAGAGCAATACGGCCTGCTGCCCGGCCTGGCCAAATATTGCTGGTGGTACTCCTCGGCTCTAAAAAACACTTGATCGGAAGCGATTTCCGTTGTGATGGCAGCATCACCTTGATTGTTTAAGGCTGCCTGGTACCAATCACGGCTTGCGATTGCCAGCTCTGCTTGCTGTTCCGTGCTGGTGTAGATCGCTGATCGATACTGGCTGCCTCGGTCGTTCCCCTGTTGATCGCCTTGGGTTGGGTTGTGGCATTCCCAAAACAGCTTGAGGAGATCACTGAAATCAATCGCCGACGTGCTCCAGACCACTCGCACCACTTCCGAATGGCCTGTGCGTCCACTGCAAACCAGTTCGTAGCTTGGATTCTCGACTTTTCCGCCTGCATAACCAACCGCTGTTGACACCACACCAGGCAGTCTCCAAAAGCCTTTCTCAGCCCCCCAGAAGCAGCCGCAACCAAACAGGGCCTCATCCTGATCGTCCATCAAAGGCGCATTCAGGGCAGTGCCAAGCACGACATGCCGCCCTTGATTGCTGGACGGCTGTGACGGTGTTGTCTGTCCGGTAAGCCAGGAGGGCAGCATCGCGATGAAGTAAGTGCCGAAACCCTAGGCACCTGATTTGGGTTCCAGTTGAATGTGGTTCAGCAACGTCGTGACAAAGGCGAATAGAAGAAAGGGCAAGCTCAACACAAGAATCAGCCCTACACCCACAAGCGCGAACAACGGCTTGGATGACCCCATCAGAGCCAGGCCAGAGGCCAAACTCACAAAAATCACTGCCATCCAGGCCAAAATCTGGCCGTAGATGTCGCCGAAGGTGAGGGTGCAGCGCACCGCGAAGGGAGAGCTGGAAGACATCGCTAAAACCTTTTGAACTAGCTAAGCCCCGAACGCCACATTTGTCGTGGCTTTATGGATAAGCGTTTCATGTTTCAAGCCACAGCATCCAAGCGTTCGGCAGCCTGCTCCCGCTCCCAAAGGCTGCGGTAGGGGCCCTTCACCGTGATGAGTTCGTTGTGATGACCTTGCTGGACGAGGCGTCCCTGCTCCAGAACAAGAATCCGATCGCAAGCCGCCGCTGCCGACAGCTGGTGGCTGATCATCACAATGGTGCGTTGCGTTTGACGACGGACAGACGCGAGAATTTCAGCGGCGGTGTTGTTGTCAACGCTGGCTAAAGCGTCATCCAGCACGAGCAACGGTGAGGTCATTAACAACGCTCTACCAAGAGCCGTCCGTTGCCGTTGGCCTCCACTGAGCGTGATGCCTCTTTCCCCTACCAAGGTGTCAAAACCATCGGGGAAACCCTTTACATCATCCAGAAGTCGGGCTTGATCAGCTGCTGCTTCCACCCGATCCATGCCTGCTTCTGGATCTCCATAGCGAAGGTTGTCGGCCAGGCTGCTTGTAAACAGGTAGCCCTCCTGGGGCACGAGTGCAATTTGCTCTCTGAGGTCCTGAAGCCGGAATTGGGTGAGATCGCAGCCATCCAAAAACAGCTGTCCTTCCGGGACTTCCACCATGCGACCCAGGGCTCGGGCAAGGGTGGTTTTTCCGCAACCAACAGGACCCACAACCGCCACCAATTCGCCTGGGGCAATCCGGAATGAGAGCCCTCTCAAGGTGTCTTGATCGCTTCCGTCATAACGAATATGCAAATTCCTTGCTTCTAATTCGCCCAGCATCTGTTCGTTAACAGCGACAGGCTCCAATGGATCTGCAGCACGGGGACGGCGCGAAAGGAGCTCCTCGACTCGTTCAAGGCTGACCTGACCCGTCTGAAAGGTGTTGAGTGTGAAGCCCAATAAGGCCGTTGGAAAGACCAGTCGTTCGACGTAAAGGATGAGAGCAACCAAGCTGCCGATGGTGAGTGCTCCTCGCTCCAACTGCCCACTGCCAAGGGCAATCAAGAGCAGCAAGGAGATGGAAGAAATCCCCTCTAAAAGTGGAAAAAGCGTGCTGCGGGTTCGAGCCAATCGAATGGCCGAATCCCGGTAATTTTGATTTCGTGTGCCAAAGGCATCCAGTTCCTGAGACTCTTGTCCGTAAATCTTGATCGCTGCAATGCCGGAAAGATCTTCTTGAATGAGTTCACTGAGACCCGACAAATCTTCCTGTTGGCGTCGCTGTTGGCGCATCATCCGGCCGCCAAACAAACGCACAGATCCGAGCATGACCGGATACAAGGCGATCGCTGCCACGGTTAGTCCTGGATCAATGGCCAACATCGCTGGGAGCGTGAAGGCGTAAGCCAAGACGGTGTTGGTCAGGCTGAGGACGGCAAAGCCAAGAAGCCTTCTAACGTTTTCAACATCGCTTGTGGCACGGCTAATAATTTCGCCGCTGCCGGTTTGTTGCACCCAGCCGGGTTCCTGCAGCAGCATTTGATCAAATAACTTTTGGCGCAATTCCACTTCAACTTGCCGCCCAACCCCAAACACCAACTGACGCGAAATCAGCCGCGCAATCCCCATGCTTGTGGCCAGCAACACGATGAAGCCGGCTTGACGGAGCACGTCGGAAATTGCGAACCCGTCTTGCAGGTCATCAATGACCCGTCTCACCTCAAGAGGGATGGTGACGCTGAGAATATTCACCACCACCAGCGTTAGGGCTCCCACCACAACCGTGCGACGGTGCGGACGCAGATAGCGACCGATTAAATCGAGACGGAAGGCGGCCATGCCTGGTGCAGAACAGCTATCAACCTAGGCATTCGTCTTGGTTAAAAGTTGGTCCGCAACCGCTGACTTCGAGAGTCATAGATAGTTACTTCTTTATGTGGTCAATTCCTGGTTTGTGGGTGATAGTGGAGATGTCCCCATCATCCGGCCCGGCGTGCATCTGCATACCGGGTTTTTTTTTGAGCAGACACTTCAATCGCGTTTCTTTCATGGTCACTGCATCAGCGTCCTGGCCCCAACTCCTTGAGCAGTTGTTGGGAGGGAACGTTTTGTCCAAGGAGGATGCTTCTGCTCTGATGGAGGCTTGGCTGGCGGAAGAGCTCACGCCCGTTCAGACCGGTGCATTTCTTGCAGCTTTGCGCGCACGCGACGTTCAAGGCACTGAACTCGCTGCGATGGCCCATGTTTTGCGCAAGGCGTGTGCGCTTCCAAACGCGACACCAAACCTTGCTCTGGTCGACACCTGTGGCACAGGTGGAGATGGGGCTAACACTTTTAACATCTCAACGGCTGTTGCCTTCACAGCGGCGGCCTGTGGGGCCAATGTCGCCAAACATGGCAACCGCAGCGCCAGTGGCAAGGTCGGCTCCGCCGATGTCCTTGAGGGATTGGGATTGCAACTCAAGGCTCCATTGGAAACAGTGGTTGGAGCCTTATCTGCCTCGGGAGTGACGTTCCTATTTGCTCCTGCATGGCATCCAGCACTCGTGAACCTTGCTCCGCTTCGCCGCAGTTTGGGGGTGCGAACGGTCTTCAATCTGCTCGGCCCTCTGGTGAACCCACTCACCCCGGAGGCGCAAGTTCTCGGTGTTGCCAAATCGGACCTGTTGGATCCGATGGCAGAGGCCTTGCAACAACTGGGGCTCAAGCGCGCCGTGGTGGTGCATGGCGCGGGAGGGCTGGATGAGGCTTCGCTAGAGGGAGCCAATCAAGTACGCATTCTTGAGAACGGAACGATTCGTTCCGATCAACTCAGCGCCTCTGATGTTGGCTTGACCTCTGCGCCCCTGGAGGCCTTAAAGGGTGGGGATTTGGTGACCAATCAGCAGATTCTTGAGGCGGTCTTGAAGGGTGAAGCTCCTGCTGCGCACCGGGATGCCGTTGCCTTGAACACCGCGCTGGTCCTTTGGGCTGCAGGCCTTCAGTCTGATTTGTCTGAAGGAGTGAAGCAGGCTTTGACAAGCTTGGGGGAAGGTCAGCCGTGGCATCGACTTGTGTCTCTGCGGGATGCCCTGGAAGGTCGCAAGGAAGAATGAGGAGGCCATGGCTGACACTCGCTTCTGCTAATGACCGCTCCTAACCCATTCACAGCGCGTCTGGTCCTGCAGGACGGCACGGTTCTCGAGGGCTTTGCCTGCGGTCGGCGCGGCAGCGTGATCGGCGAGGTGGTGTTCAACACCGGAATGACGGGATACCAAGAGGTCCTAACGGATCCGAGTTATTCCGGTCAGCTCATCACTTTTACGTACCCAGAAATCGGAAATACCGGTGTTAATCCAGATGATCAAGAGGCGGATCAGCCTCATGCCCGTGGATTGATCGTGAGGCAGATGGCTCCTCAGGCGAGCAATTGGCGGAGCAAACAGTCTCTTCCTGAATGGCTAGAGCAAAACGGTGTGATCGGAATTCATGGTGTGGATACCCGTGCTCTGGTGAGGCATCTGCGCGAATTGGGCCCCATGAATGGTGTGATCAGCAGCGACGGTCGCCCGCCTCTTGAGCTTTTAGAGGATCTCAAGCAAGCCCCCTCGATGGAAGGGCTCAACCTGGCTGATCAGGTGACCACCCCAACCGCGTACCGCTGGACCAAGTCCTGCAGCGTTGCTTTTGACCAACGGTTTCAAACGCGCCCTGAGCGTCCTTATCGGGTTGTCGCTATCGATTTCGGGATTAAGCGAGCCATTCTTGATCGATTGGTTAGCCACGGCTGTGACCTAACTGTTTTGCCCGCAAATACAGACCTCGATACCGTGCTCTCTCAAGAGCCGGAAGGTGTTTTCCTCTCCAACGGTCCTGGTGATCCAGCGGCTGTGCAATCAGGCATCACGCTGGCCCAACGTTTGCTGGAACATCGGCAGCTGCCGATGTTTGGGATCTGTTTGGGGCATCAAATTCTGGGGTTGGCCCTCGGGGGCACAACGTTCAAGTTGGCCTATGGCCATCGAGGCCTTAATCATCCCTGTGGCAGCACGGGTCAGGTGGAAATTACAAGCCAAAACCATGGCTTTGCTCTTGACGCTGGTTCATTGCCCGAGGACAAAGTAGAGGTGACTCATTTCAACTTGAACGACCGCACAGTGGCGGCATTTGCCCATCGGAATCAACCGGTGTTTGGCGTTCAATATCACCCTGAAGCAAGTCCAGGCCCCCATGATGCAGATCATCATTTCGCCCGCTTTACGGGCTTGATGGCAGATTGCCGTTGAATCTTGATCAGATCGTGGTGAGAAGCAGCCAATCTCCCTAGAATTTTGTCCAACAGAATTTCGGGGGATGAGTCCCATTACTGAACTGCAGCGATTAACCGTTTCGCTTCGGGGTGGCTTCGAGCAAAAGGGTGGCTGTGTGGTGTTTCATTTCACCGGTCAGCTTGATGCCTATTCCGAGAGTCAGTTTCTGACCTACGTGACTGATGTTTTGAAACCGAATAAGTCACCGGCCGTGATTGATCTCATCAAAATTGATTTTCTTGACTCGTCTGGCGTGGGTGTTCTTGTGCAATTTGCCAAACAATGCAAAGACTCCAAGCGACGCTTTGCGATTGTTGGCAATGCCCGCGTTGTTCAAACCGTCAAATTGGTGAAACTTGAGGAGTTTCTCCACCTATCGGAAGATCTCGATAAGGCTGTTAGCCAATTGGCAACTTGAGTGACTGGATTCGTTCTCAGTTGCCACAAGAGCCTGAGCGTGATCTTGGATCGTTACAGCTTGCTTGGCTTGGAGATGCTGTTTGGGAATTGCATCAAAGACTGAGGTTTTGCAAAACTCCAGGACGATCTCAGGATCTTCACCAAGCGGTCGTTTCTCTCGTCAGGGCTGATGCTCAGGCGGCCGCATTAGAGAAGCTGGATCCGTTTTTAACAGATCAGGAACGCGATTATGTAAGGCGTGGACGCAATCGGGCTGGCCGTGGACCCAAGCGAGCTGATGCCGGCGTGTATGGCAGAGCAACGGGATTTGAGACAATGATTGGCTGGCTCTTTTTGCAGAATCCGGCGCGGCTTGCGCAGCTCTTGGATCGACTTGAGGAGACCGACACCGCCCTGTCATAACCACCCCTGCTATGAGCTCACGATCCGATCGCCGCCCCCCCTCTGGCTCTGGCAGCGGCTCAGGTTCACGCGGTCGACGTCCGTTTCGTGATGGATCACCACCCATCCGTCGCGATGACAGCTGGGGGGGACGTCTTGAAAACGGAAACAGCGAGCGACGTTCCAGTGACCGTCGCCCCTCGGATCGGCGCTTCTCCGAACGTCGTTCTGGCGACGCGTATGGAAAGGACCGTCGACCGGCTTTTGATCGCCGCTCCTCAGATCGAAGACCCTCGGACCGACAGTTTTCCGACCGAAAGCCTTCTGACAGACAGTCTTCCGATCGCCGTTTTTCAGAGCGTCGGTTTGGGGATTCGGGATCCCCTGATCGCCGGCCTTCCTTCGAGCGTCGCTCGTCTGAGGGTCGCTCCTCTGAGGGGCGCTCTTCAGGAAATCGTTTTTCAGAGCGTCGCTTTAAAGATTCAAGCGCCAGTGACCGCCGCACTTCCTTCGATCGTTCCTCTGATCGTCCTAGCGGGGATCGGTCGTTGACGGATCGCTCCTCCTCAGACCAGTTTTCTGACAGTCGTCCGCTTGAAGGCTCTTTCAGCGATCAGCGTTTTTCCAATCGTCGCTTCAAGGATTCGGGCTCAACGGATCGCCGTCCGTCTTTTGATCGTCGCTCCTCTGACCGTTCTTACGGCGAGCGTCGAGCACGTTTTGCTGAGCGTCGTGGCCAGGCTGGGAGTGGTCAGGGTGGGAGTGGCGGTAAAAGATTTTCCCCACGTTTGGATGACAAGCCCCGTGGGGAGTCCAGTCCTCATGCCCCAGAGGCAGTGGCCGATGATTTGCTCTGGGGGCGTCATGCCACTCAGGCGGCGCTAGAGGCAGGCAGGCCCATTCATCGCATTTGGTGCACCTCTGAGCTGCGCAGTGCTTCGAAATTCCTTCAGCTGCTCAGAGATGCCAAATCGTCCGGAGTGTTGGTGGAGGAGGTCACCTGGGCCAGGCTTGGCCAGCTCACCGGTGGCGCTGTGCATCAGGGCATTGTTTTGCAAACGGCCGCAGCTGAAACCTTCGACCTCGGGGATTTGGTGAAGGGATGCAGCGCCTTGGACGAGGCCCCGTTGTTGTTAGCCCTCGATGGTCTGACCGATCCCCATAATTTGGGCGCCATTGTGCGTTCAGCTGAAGCGCTCGGAGCGCATGGCGTGGTCCTCCCTCAGCGAAGAAGTGCTGGCTTGACAGGGTCTGTCGCCAAGGTTGCTGCCGGTGCCCTTGAGCACTTACCCGTTGCTCGGGTCGTCAATCTCAATCGATCCCTTGAAACCCTGAAATCCTCTGGTTATCGGGTGATCGGCTTGGCTGAGGAAGGTGACCTCACCCTTGAGGAGGTGGATCTGGATGGCCCGCTGGTGATTGTGACCGGCTCTGAAGGGCAAGGGCTGTCGATGTTGACGCGTCGTCATTGCGATCAGTTGATCCGCATTCCCTTGCGAGGCGTCACCCCCAGCCTGAATGCATCTGTTGCCACAGCCCTTTGTGTGTATGAGGTGGCTCGGCGCGGCTGGATGAAGGGTCTCAAGGGACAGAACCCATCTCCACGAATCACCCGGCCCCAATTGGCTGGATCCGCTCTTGCAACGGCCCCTGCCAGCGCAGAGCCCGGCGACGCCCCCATCTCGGATCCGTCCCCAGAACAACCGGCTTCTCAACAACCAACTTCTCAACAACCTGCATCTCAACAAACCTCTGTCCAGATCTCAGATCAGCTGTCTGAGCAGTCTTCAGAGCAGTCTTCAGAGCAGTCTTCTGAGGAGGGTAAAGAGGGTTCCGTGGTCAATCTCGATTTAGGGCATGAGTCCGAAATGTCAGGAGCTGATGCTTTTGCAGTGAGTATTGATCTCTAATTTCGAGCAAATGTCTTGAACCGGGGCAAAATACGTTTACCTCGACAGCTCTTCCATGAGCCCCTTGATCAGGCCCCTGCGCAGTCTCGCCAATGGCCTCGGCTTTGCATGGTGGGCTCGTGTCCAGACCCATGGGCCTGATGTCACCTATTGGTTCGGTCCCTTTGTCACCAAGAATGGTCTCGAGCAAGTGCTCCCAGCCTTTCTCGATGACCTTTCTTCAGAAGCACCTTCGTCAATCGATCATTCGGTTCTGCGTTGCCGTAGATCGGAACCGCTAACAATCAACGTTCAAGGCTGATCCTGCGGCTGATAGCGTCGCTGTTGGAACCCAAATCCTGTCGATGGCGATTGCCGAGTGGCGTCAGCAACTTGAACGCGGTGAAGTCTCCGCCAGGGAGCTAACTGATCATCATCTGGCCCGAATCGAGGCAGTTGATCCAAGTGTCCATGCCTTTTTGGAGGTCACAGCCGATCGAGCTCGCGCTGATGCGGATCGCTTGGATGAAGCGCGGGCGGCAGGAGAGGACCTGCCTCCTTTAGCGGGTGTGCCAATCGCCATCAAGGACAACCTCTGTACAAAAGGAATTCGCACAACCTGCTCCAGCCGGATGCTGGAGTTCTTTGTCCCGCCCTATGAATCCACCGTGACTGATCGCCTCTGGCGTTCAGGAGCGGTTCTGATCGGAAAGACCAATCTGGATGAGTTCGCCATGGGCGGCTCAACCGAAACATCCGCCTTTGGACCAACCGCCAATCCTTGGAATACGGGCCACGTGCCTGGAGGGAGTTCTGGGGGAAGTGCAGCAGCCGTTGCCGCAGGCGAATGCATGGCCTCCCTGGGGTCCGATACAGGTGGATCCATCCGACAGCCAGCATCCTTCTGTGGCGTGGTGGGTTTAAAACCCACCTATGGTCGTGTGAGTCGTTATGGGCTGGTGGCCTTTGCCAGCTCGCTTGACCAAGTGGGTCCCTTTGCGACATCCGTCTCGGATGCAGCTGAACTGCTGCAAGCGATCGCTGGGGAAGATCCTCGAGACTCCACCTGCCTCAAGGCTCCTGTGCCCAATTACCGCGATCGTCTAGGACGCTCCGTGAGTGGGCTTCGTATCGGAGTGGTGCGCGAGTGCTTTGACCAGGAAGGACTCGACCCGCAGGTCAAAGCGTCGGTGCTTGCCGCCTCCGACCTCTTGCAGTCTCTAGGAGCCGAGCTCGTGGATGTGAGCTGCCCTCGCTTTAACGACGGCATCGCCACGTATTACGTCATCGCCCCATCCGAAGCCTCGGCCAATTTGGCTCGCTACGACGGCGTGAAATACGGCTTCCGAGCTGAGGATGCCTCCAGCCTTGCTGCGATGACGGCGCAAAGCCGAGCCGAAGGCTTTGGTAGTGAAGTGCAACGGCGCATCTTGATTGGTACCTATGCCCTTTCCGCTGGGTATGTGGACGCTTACTACCGCAAGGCCCAGCAGGTTCGTACCTTGATCCGTCGGGACTTCGAGACGGCCTTTGCCTCCGTGGATGTGTTGTTAACCCCCACGGCTCCGTCCACAGCCTTTGCCGCTGGTGCCCATGCAGATGATCCCTTGGCGATGTACCTAGCGGATCTACTGACGATTCCTGCCAATTTGGCGGGTCTACCGGCCATCAACGTGCCTTGTGGATTCGACAGCGAGGGGCTGCCGATCGGGGTTCAACTGATTGGCAATGTGCTCGAGGAACCTTTGCTTCTCCAAGTGGCCCACCAGTACGAGCAGAGTGCAGATGTGATGGCCCGACGCCCCGAGGGCAGCTTGATCCCTGCTTGATCCATAGCAAAGGGGCATCACCCCCTGCATGTGGTGCGTGCAGGGGGTGATGCCCCCATATCTTGCGCATGCGTTTACGCTAGGGGTATGGCATTTGTTCCCCTTCACAACCACAGCGATTACAGCCTTTTGGACGGGGCCTCGCAGCTTCCTCAGATGGTTGAACGTGCCAAAGAGTTAGGGATGCCGGCACTGGCACTCACGGATCACGGAGTGATGTACGGAGCCGTAGAGCTGCTCAAGTTGTGCAAAGGAGCGGGCATCAAGCCAATTATCGGCAATGAGATGTACGTCATCAACGGTTCCATTGATGACCCTCAACCTAAGAAGGAGCGCCGATATCACCTCGTGGTGCTGGCGAAGAATGCCACTGGTTATCGCAACTTGGTGAAGCTCACCAGCATCAGCCACCTGCGTGGAATGCGAGGGCGAGGAATCTTTTCCCGTGCCTGTGTTGATAAACAATTGCTGAAGCAATATGGCGAAGGTTTAATCGTTGCCACCGCTTGCCTTGGTGGTGAAATTCCTCAGGCGATTATGCGTGATCGTCTGGATGTAGCCCGTGATGTGGCCCGTTGGTATCAGGACGTCTTTGGCGATAATTTTTTCCTGGAAATTCAAGACCACGGCTCACCTGAAGATCGCATCGTCAATGTAGGCATTGTTCAGATTGCCAAGGAACTTGGAATTCGTTTGATCGCTACCAACGATGCTCATTACCTCACGCGCAACGATGTAGAAGCGCATGACGCTTTGCTGTGTGTTCTCACCGGCAAGCTGATTAGTGATGTTAAAAGGTTGCGTTACACCGGCACTGAATATCTTAAAAGTGAAGAGGAGATGTCACGGCTCTTTGCTGACCATCTTGAGCCAGATGTGGTGTTGGAAGCAATTGGCAATACTGTACAAGTTGCAGAAAAAGTTGAGGATTACGACATCCTTGGCCGGTATCAGATGCCGCGTTTCCCAATCCCAGAGCCACACACTCCTGTGAGTTATCTCCATGAAGTGACGGAGCAGGGTTTACGCAACCGATTGGAGATTGATTCCGAAACAGCCATTGATCCGATCTATGGAGATCGTCTTTCCCATGAATTAAAGATCATGGAACAGATGGGATTCCCCACCTATTTCCTTGTGGTGTGGGATTACATCCGCTTTGCACGAGAGCAGGGAATTCCCGTTGGACCGGGGCGTGGATCAGCGGCGGGGTCATTGGTGGCCTATGCGCTAGGAATTACCAATATCGATCCCGTGAAGAATGGCCTGTTGTTTGAGCGATTCCTGAATCCAGAACGGAAGTCGATGCCTGATATTGACACCGACTTCTGTATCGAACGTCGGGGAGAAGTGATTGACTATGTCACCCGCCGTTATGGCGAAGACAAGGTGGCTCAGATCATTACTTTTAACCGCATGACGTCCAAGGCGGTTCTAAAAGATGTGGCAAGGGTTCTTGATATTCCCTATGGCGATGCTGACCGACTTGCAAAGTTGATTCCGGTCGTACGCGGCAAACCAGCAAAATTGGCAGCCATGATCGGTGAGGAATCTCCCAATCCTGAATTTCGCGAAAAGTACAAGAAAGATCCTGTCGTTAAGCGTTGGGTCGACATGGCGATGCGCATTGAAGGGACGAATAAAACCTACGGAGTGCATGCTGCTGGAGTTGTGATTGCAGCGGATCCTCTAGATGAACTTGTTCCCCTTCAGAGAAATAATGATGGACAGGTTATTACTCAATACTTCATGGAAGATGTGGAGTCGATGGGGCTTCTGAAGATGGACTTCCTGGGTCTGAAAAATCTCACGATGATTGACAAAACTCTGGAGCTTGTTGCTACCACGATTGGAGAAAGAGTTGATCCGGATAAGCTTCCTCTTGAAGATCCTGAAACGTATGCCTTGCTTGCTCGTGGCGACTTAGAAGGCATTTTTCAGCTGGAATCAACGGGGATGCGTCAAATCGTTCGCGATCTCAAGCCCTCATCTTTAGAGGATATTTCCTCGATTTTGGCTCTTTATCGTCCTGGTCCTTTAGATGCAGGACTGATTCCAAAATTTATTAATCGCAAGCATGGTCGTGAGGTGATTGATTTCGCGCATCACTCGATTGAGCCGATCCTTCAAGAAACCTACGGGATCATGGTTTATCAAGAGCAAATTATGAAAATTGCTCAGGATATGGCTGGGTATTCATTGGGAGAAGCGGATTTACTCCGTCGCGCCATGGGTAAGAAAAAGGTGTCGGAAATGCAGAAACATCGTGGAATCTTTGTGCAAGGCGCTTCCGATCGTGGTGTGGATAAGAAAATCGCTGACGAACTCTTTGACCAAATGGTTCTCTTTGCTGAATACTGTTTTAATAAAAGCCACTCCACGGCCTACGGAGCTGTTACTTATCAAACTGCGTATCTAAAAGCGCATTATCCGGTGGCTTACATGGCCGCCTTGCTCACAGTGAATGCTGGAGCCAGCGACAAAGTTCAACGCTACATCTCCAATTGCAACGCAATGGGCATCGAAGTGATGCCTCCAGATATCAATGCATCTGGGATTGATTTCACTCCTAAGGGTGATCGCATCCTGTTTGGGTTGTCAGCTGTTCGCAATCTTGGTGATGGCGCGATTCGCGCCGTGATTGGCTCTAGGGAATCAGAGGGGCCATTCCAATCCCTTGCTGATCTCTGTGATCGTCTTCCCTCTGCGGTGCTTAATCGCAGAAGTATGGAGTCGCTGATCCATTGCGGAGCGATGGATGCTCTTGAGCCCGAGGCGAATCGGGCTCAACTGATGGCTGATTTAGACCTTCTTCTTGATTGGGCTACGTCCAGGGCCAAAGATCGCGCCAGCGGACAGGGCAACTTGTTTGATTTGATGGCAGCGTCCAGTGAGGGCGCTGATGAGGCAGGAACTGACCTCAGCTTGGCGCCCAAGGCTCCTCCGGTGAAGGATTACCACCCCACTGAAAAGCTCAGGCTTGAGAAGGACCTTGTTGGTTTCTATCTCTCCGATCACCCGTTAAAACAGCTCACTGCTCCGGCGAAACTTTTGGCTCCTATCGGCCTCGGCAGTTTGGAAGAACAAGCCGACAAAGCCAAGGTCAGTGCGATTGCGATGGTGAGTGAGATGCGTCAGGTCACCACTCGCAAAGGGGATCGAATGGCGGTGTTGACCTTGGAAGACCTCACTGGATCCTGTGAAGCGGTGGTCTTCCCTAAATGCTATGCCCGTTTGGCTGATCACCTGATGGCTGAGGCTCGTTTGTTGGTTTGGGCCGCCGTGGATCGCCGCGACGAGCGGGTCCAATTGATCGTGGATGACTGTCGAGCGATTGATGATCTGCGTTTACTGATGGTGGAACTTGATCCAGAACAGGCCAGCGATGTGGCTGTTCAACACAAATTGCGCGAATGCCTTCAGGCCTACCGCCCAGATCAGGAACAGTTAGGCGTCAGAGTCCCGGTTGTTGCCGCAGTGCGCCAGGGAAATACGGTTCGCTATGTGCGTCTTGGACCACAATTTTGTGTTCGCGATGCCTCTGAAGCTGCTCTTCATCTTCAAGAGAAGTCCTTCAACGTGACATGCAGCGAACCTCTTCTGAATTAAAGCGTTGATTTAGGTCTGTTTTTGAGCACGAATGGATTCGCGCATTCTCTGGATGTTGGGCTTGATGTGCTCGAGTCCCAGCAAGGTCCCTGCATTCGGTTCCCAACTGGCTGATAAAACGCCATAGCTGAGACCCCCTAGTCCCAACAAAAAGAAACCACCAGAGGCCAGCAAGGTGATCCCAGGAGGAACTTCCATGATCTGACGTGAGACCAGGAAATAACTTCCAACGAAAACACCCATTCCCATGATTGAAGGGATGCCTGTGGCGATCGCCACGCGTCGTGCCATTCGGTTGGCAACAGACTTGGGAATGGGTTGACTGCTTCCTGATTGAGAGGCAGACCGTTTGGATTTGGATTGTGCTTTCGATCCTTCTGCTGACCGGCGCGGCTCGAAGGGCAGAGAGTTGCGTCGATCAGCCATGAGGTCCGTGAAATCCTGTGCAGCTTGCTTAGCCGCGGATTCCAAGCTTAGAAATGAGATCGCTATAGCGCTGCTCACTCTTGCCTCGGACGTAGCCAAGCAGACGCTTGCGACGACCAATCATCTTGAGCAGCCCCTGGCGGGACGAATAATCGTGGATGTTTTGCTGAAGATGGCTGCTGAGCTTCGAGATGCGCTCGCTCAGCATGGCGACCTGAACTTCTGCCGATCCGGTGTCGGTGGCGTGGGTTTGGTGGCTGTTGATGAGTTGCTGCTTTTCCGTTGTATCGAGCGACATGCGAAGCGTCCGGCCCTATTTGTGCAAACAACTAATTTACCTCTTCATGGTCACGATTACGACGAAGGGCGGTTCAACCAACGCAGGCTTGCGCGTAACCACCCATCCCCGTCATCCGATGCCGGGACGTCTTCTCCATTGGTCACAGCGCGCATCGCGCTGCGGATCTCTAAATCCTCATATCCGAGTGTGCTGAGGGTGAGCTGTAAGTCCTGCAGGGGGTCGGGATCAATCGGCAGCGATTTGAGATCACTTCTGTCCACAAGGGAGAGGTCGGAACGATCATTGTCTTGATTTGCACTCCATGCACCCAGCCGATCGCGAAGTTCCACCGCAAGGCGTTCTGCTGTGCGTTTGCCTACGCCCTGCGCTTGGGTGAGGCGTCGCAGGTCTCCATCGATGATCGCTTCAATCAACTCGGCAGCGCTGCAGCTCTCCAACAACGCCAGCCCCACTTGAGGACCGACCCCATTCACGCTGATCAGAACGCGAAACAGATCTCTTTCTCTGCGATCTGGGAAGCCAAACAAGCTCGAGCCATCGTCCCTTTGCACCTGATGAATCCAGACGGTGCAAGTTGTCCCTGCGGAGAGAGGTTGTAGGTACCTCGAAGCCAGTTGAACCTCATAGCCCACACCTGCGCAGGCAATAACCAATCCCTGACGTCCGCCCTGACTCCAGTGTTCGATGCATTCTCCTTGTAGCCAGCCGATCATGCGAGTTCTTTCAATGGCCCCATCGAGGCTTCTGTGGGCATGACCTGGGGACAGTCATCTGACAAGTCAACCACCCGTCTTGAGCTTGAGGAAGCGACCGTGCTTGATCGCGGCGCGCCAATGATGGATTGCAAGAGCACACAGGGGGGCGCCTCGTTGCAATGACTGGCAAAAAAAAAGAAGGCGATGAAGCCTTCTTTGGGGGGTGTGAGGAGCCAAATCTTGTGAGGAGATGGCCGTGTCCATCTTTATGAAGAAGGTCCCACTCAGTCAACTAACTGACACGTAGAGACTTGTTTGTTTCGATGTCTGTGGGGCTTTGCTCGCGAAGAGCACTCTTTTGGAGTTTTCAAGCCATGCGGGCCTGGCCTACGGCGGCAAGGGCTCAAGAGATGGATGCTCACCGCATAAAAAAAGAAGGTGTTTGATGCCTTCTTTGGGGGGTGTGAGGAGTCAATCCTTTGTCAGGAGTTGACACGTTCTTTATAGGTCAAGGCTCAGGCTTTGTGGCAATCCAACAAGTGACAAGACGTGTCTTGCACGCTGCTCTTCTTCATTCACCATGTCGGTGTGAGGAGGACTTCTTCGCGGAGTGGAAACAAGGCAACACGCCTGTTAAGAAGTCGAGAAACCCTGCCTTTGGCGGGGTTTTCTTTTGGCCAAAGCTTTCATCGGCTGGCTAATGGGAAGAAGCAACTCACGAATCAGTGTGATCACTGCAATGCCAAGTCTTTGGCTTCCTTAAGGGGGCTGGATCTGTGCGGCATCCATGGTGTGGCGGATCGCCGCTCTTCTCGGCAAATGTCGTGTCCCCCTCCCAATCCTCAATGTCGATTACGAGACCCCATTTTACGAAGAGATGATGCTAGAAGGTCGGGAAGAAGATGCCTTGAAGATGAACGATAGTAGCTCCATAACCCTGCTTCAGCTTGTCCAGGAGGTTGCCTACTGCGATGGCTCAATGTCTCAGGAAGAAGAGGAATTGATCCTGTCTCTTATTGATAGCCATGGCCTTCAGGAAGATCGTGATGCCTTGAAAAACCGTTTGGTTGAAGGTTATTCATTGCCGTCACGCAACATCAGCGTGGCAAGGGGAAGTACTCAGCGGATTGAGCATGATGATCTTTTCAAGCGCTTGATTGCACTCAAGTCTAAGGAAGAACGAGATCTTGCCGTCAAGTTGGCCTATCTCACGGCCATGGTCTCCAGAGATCAAGATGATTTGTCAGACATCAATGCCCAAGAGCTCGCTCTTTTTCGAAAGATCACTGAGGCCTTTCATTACCCAGAAGAACGGGTTCGGGCTATTCAGTGGGCGGCAGATGAAGAGCTGCAAAAATGGAACATTCCTTCTCTAAAGCAGGTGCTTTTAAGTTGGCTCGGCTAACGCGACTTAAAGGAAATTTCCGGCATAAAAAAAGATCTCCTCGGAAAGAGATCTTTTTTTATTAATTGGAAGATCGCTCACTCAAGCGACGTTCATTCGCAGATCCCGCCCAAGGAACGATTTACATACAGCAATAGGCTGGTGAAGCTTTGTAAGGCTCACTGTTGAGGCGCTTGATTCAATTTGTAGATATTAAGAGCGAAGCAGGCGGTCCCGAAGCTCACGAGAAGCACGAGAAGATCTTGGGTGTCCATGGGTTGAACCGGTAAGGAGTGTTCAGTAGGGGGCTCAGTTTTGAGATGCTTTTGCGTTCTTCACGACTGGCAGATCGGAAGGCTGGGCAAGGATGTAGACCACGGCAGCGGAAACAATTCCGGTGAAGGCGATCAGGCCAAAGATGGCAGTTGAGTAATCGGTCATCGGATGGGGCTTTTTTCTTTATGAAACAAAGCCTAGGCCATTTGTAACGAAAGGTAAAGCCCGGCTGTTTTGCTTGTGGGTCTCCAGGTAGCAGGCATAAAAAAAGAAGGCGACGAAGCCTTCTTTGGGGGGTGTGAGGAGTCAATCCTTTGTCATGGTTGACGGTGCTATTAAATCCAGAAATCTTGTAACAGTCACCTAAGTGTTGGCAGAAAGTGGCACAGCGCCAATCGCAAAGCACAATTGATTTGTGAGGAGTGCTTCTTCGCGGAGTGGAAACAAGGCAACACGCCTGTTAAGAAGTCGAGAAACCCTGCCTTTGGCGGGGTTTTCTTTTGTCTCTTCGTTTTGACTGCTGCTTCGTTCCCTGGCCGCTGTCTCTGGTTGGGCGTTCACCAGCGCCGGTGTGGTGGGTTCGCTCCGGCAAATCTTTGCCTGCGTTCAGCGTGTCTCGTGAGGGGGTGGCTGTTGCGGACTCCAGCGCCACGACTTCCACCCTTTAGGCTAGTACGTCTGTACTAAAGCGAGGGGGTTATGGAGGAGTGGAGCTATGTGGATGATCGGGAGCTGCAGAACTGCCGGTGTTCCAATGTGTGCGTGGCGTGCCAGCACTTCAGGCATGGTGTTGATCAGCACTGCCACACGCTGGTTGCTTGCAACATCCGGCAGCAGCAGCTGCAGCAGGGCCAGCACCTCACCAAGACTTGCAAGCTATGGGCACCTACCTGGCAGAGCAGAGCAGGCTGGGCACCCGAGATGGGGTGAAACGCTAGGGGGCTGACGGGGAGGCGAAGCTAGAGCTACTTTTTTAAAACAAAAAGATAGTGGAATGCCATGTCAAAAATAATCGCATCTGTTGAAGCTGGTCACTTCCTTGCCTCTGAACTGTTTGATGCGCACGTGCAGGCAGAGCTTGCAGCAGATTTGGATGCCACCATGGAAACCATGGTGGATAGTCCGCATCTCCTTAACCTTGGTTCCGGTTCAGGCGGAGTGGGTCAAGAAGGCGTTCGTCGCTTTTATGCAGAACAGTTAATCGGCCAGTTCTTTCCACCCGATGCAGAATTCGTGCCGGTGTCACGAACCATTGATGGAGAGCGCCTCGTGGATGAGGTGGTGATCAAATTTACCCACACCCAAAAAATCGAACACCTTCTTCCCGCAGTGGAACCCACTGGGAGGAAAGTAACGATCGCTTTTGTTGTCATTGTTGGCCTTCAAGACGAGAAGGTGGCCTACGAGCACATTTATTGGGATCAGGCTGGACTGCTGGTGCAACTCGGGCTCTTAAACCCCCAGGGTCTCCCCATTGATCCGACTGCTGCAGAGCGATTACTTAAGGTCATGAACCATTAATTTCACCGTTCCTTTTTGGTGTGATGTAAAGGCCTGTCAGTCGTTTCGTTGATGCTTAGAAACCTGTCCCATCGGCTTCTGTTAGTCAGCCATCTTTACCCTAAAAAAACAGGCCAAAAAAACGAGCGGTTTCTCAGGCCGCTCGTGCTCTCCCTTTTGTCAGCAGCTCGACGCCGCTGCGCAAAGGATCTTGCATGTCCATGGTTTTGTTTGTAGCGATACACACCCTGCTGAAGACTGAGAAAGAACGCAGAGACATTGGCGGAGCGTCCCTGCTTGTCAGAGTTGAACGGATGGGATGCAATCTGCATGGCCGCCAGGATGTATCTGCATTGGACCGCCACTGGCTACGACTGGATTCGTCCTGGGCTGTAGCCGCTGATCTTTTGGCTCGTTATGACATTTCTTACGCTTGGGATACCAGTCTGAAGCGATTTTTCGTGGGGTCCCTCGATGTTGCTCCTACGTACCGAGCCGATGCCATTCAGGCCGATGTGGGTTGGGAGTTATTGGAGATGTCATTGCAGACCGGAAAGGCTCCTGTGATTCTCACTGGAATCATGAGGCCCTCGAATGATCGCCCTGTTCAGACCGCCCGCGCCTGGTGCAGGGTGGTTGAATTTGCTGAAGAGTTCGGCATTTCGATCGCCTACAACCCTTTCGTGCTCGGAGAACGAAGGGGGGGATAAGCTGCGCATCAGAGACCTGGATCCAGCTGTTGATCACCACGGCTCATCCATGAAGAGAGGCCGCCCCTCCCAGATAGGAAAGACGGCCTAACTCGCTCGTTTATGCATATCGCAGACCATTAATCAGTGAATCTGTATCGCGGAAGCCTGAACCTCGTATCGAAAACAGTGAACTGAAAGATTGGTGCGAAGCGACTGTCTGCAGGATCACCTGGGGCCGGGGCTCTAGGTGTGGGGTCGTTTTCTCCTTGGGGCACCTAGGACGGTGCAGTTGGAGCATCGATTGGCGTGGCGCGCAAGGCATTGCCTACCAAAGGAACAACCCACGTCTTGTTGAGACTGTTGGAGCAGGGACCTGAAGTCAGCTTGCTTCTGCTGATAACTCAGGTGGAGTGTCGTCTGTCAAAGCGCCTCCGATCTCGATGCCCATAGTTTGCGGTAGCCGTGCAGCGTTGCCATCGGTGTAAAGGCGCATTGCCTTCACAGCAGAAACCACCGAAATTAGGAATGGCGTGCCTCATCAGCTAGACGATTCAGCGCATGGCTACAGACAAGTGTTGATCGATGTTTTGTTGAAGAAAGGCATCAACACGGCAAAACTGAATCCATCGCGATCATGAAAACCGGTCAAACATGCATCTCTCTTGTGTAGCGGTGGTGTCTTGATTGGTTCCCCTAGATGCCCTCTGACCATTGCTCTTTTCCTGATTCCAGCCTCCGATCAGCCTTGTCAGAGTGGTCCCGCAACCGCATGGATGGGCGGTTGTACCTATCGCAGCTTGCTCAACGAGTTTGTAGAACGAATGCAGCCAAACTTTCGCTCATGGAAATCCATACCGCTCATGCTCAACCGATGGGGAGTTTGATTTTTGAAGGTCATCACAAACCGTTTCACGCCTTGGCCTGCCCTCTCAATCCTCAATCTGTACGGATTGCCAAGAAAAAGTAATTGGGTCTTGTCTCAGCAATGATTCAGCATTCGTCCGCCTCGTGCGGATTTTTTATGCTCCGCCACTGCTCTATGGCCATCAATAGTGATCCAATTGGCAACTATCGTGCTCTGTATTAATTGGCAGGACTGCGAAGTTATGCCGTGGTTACGGAACACCCCCAACTGCTCATGCTGCCTGTCCTGCCAAGCCTGAATGTTTGGATGACAGCGCTCAAGCGCTGCACGCAAGGTTTTTTCGTTGTTTGCATGGTGTTGCTACTGAACCTTGGATTAACCGGATGTGGACCATCCGATCAACCTCCACGTGGTGTGTTGCTGAAAGCGCTGGGGCTTCAAATTCAATTAACCCAAACAGCGATTGCTCGCTCCCTGGAGTTAGAGCCCGTTGGTGTGCCTGAAGTGAGTCGTGTGCGCGTGGAAGAGCAGGAATCGATCCGGCTCGGTGAGCAACGTGGAATCCATCTCACTGGGCGATTCGATTGGAGACTTCCCTCTGATTCCGTGCGTGTAGATAGTCCTTTTGAGCTCTTTTTAGAGCGAGGTGAACGGGGCCAAAGCTGGCGTCTAGCCCAACCGGTTGGTTCGAGTGATGGGACCTCTCAGGATTGGATGACCCATCCTTTGCCGATTGATTAGCTCTGATTCCGGGTTCGAAAGGCTTCAGGCTTCTGCTTTTCGAGCCGTCCTGGCGCTCAGGCTGATCAACGTTGCCCCCAAGACGCACAAGGCTCCAAGCACTACAGCGCTCGTAATCGGCTCAGCAAAAAACAACACGCCCCACAGGGATGCAAATACCACTTGGACGTAATTAATCGAGGTGGCGCGGGCTGCAGGCAGGGCGGATAGGCCTTCTGTTAACCAGATCTGTCCGATCTGAGTGAACAATCCAACCCCGATCAGCCAGAGCCATTCCGTTGGATTGGGCCACAGCGTGGCTTGGCCCCATAGCAAGGGCAGCGTTGCAGGTACAGACACCAGGGGAAAGTAAAAGACGATCACTAGAGGGTGCTCTTGAACCGATAGCTGGCGCACACTCACGTAAGCCAGTGCCGTCAGCAACGCACCACCGAGGCCAATCAGTGCCGCCATGGCGGGCAGGCTTCCCATCGTGCCCCCGACCCATTCCGGCTGCACCACCAATGTGACCCCTACTAGGCCTAGCAACACAGCGATGCCGATTCGGCGTCGGATCGGCTCGCCTAATAGCAACCATGCAGCTAGTGCCGTCAGCGTTGGGTAGGTGTATTGCAGCAGGGTTGCTGCCGCGAGTGGAAGCCGAGCGAGGGCCTCAAAGAAACACAACAACGCGGCGGTCCCTAATCCTCCACGGATCAACAACAACCCACGTTGTTCGCCCCAGGGCGAGACCTTGAGACGACGCAGCATCGCCATGGTGATGGCAATGCTGATCAGGGAGCGCACCAGCACGACTTCTGCCACTGGCAGCCGTCCCCCAAGGTGTTTCACGCAAACGGTCATCAAACTGAACGCCAACGCACAGGCGATCAGGGCACCGCAGGCTCGCCACTCTTTCGAAGATTGACTGCCTCGTATCGCGCCTAACAGCCCCTGCATGGTGGTTTCGACGACACCTGCCAACCATGGCGCATCACGCATGAACAGCCAAAACGGCATTGGGGCTCGCAGAATGGAGACATGGCGATGCCCCGTCTACACCCCCGCACCATTGACGCCGTTAAAGAGCGCGCCGACATCGTTGATGTGGTGGGTGAGCACGTGGTGCTCAAAAAAAAGGGACGGGAATTCGTTGGTGTTTGCCCGTTTCATGACGACAGCAAGCCGTCGATGACGGTATCGCCGCAGAAGCAGTTTTATTACTGTTTCTCCTGCGGAGCCGGTGGCAATTCCATCAAGTTTTTGATGGAGTTTCAACGGCAGAGCTTCAGCGACGTTGTTCTGGATTTGGCGCGCCGGTATCAACTGCCGGTGGAAACGGTTGATGGTCCTCAACAGGAGCGTCTCCGTCAACAACTGTCACGGCGTGACCATTTACATCGTGCCCTGGCGCTCGCCTCAGGTTGGTTTCGCAGTCAGCTCAAGAGTGCATCGGGCGCCGATGCCCTGGCTTACCTGCGCGATCAACGTGGCTTGAGCGAAGCCACGATGGAGACCTTTGAGCTCGGCTATGCCCCTGATCAGTGGGATGGTTTGCTCAAGCATCTCCAACACGTAGAGGGGTTATCGCCAGAGCTGCTTGAGTCAGCGGGCCTGGTTGTTCCACGGAAAGGCGGCAACGGGTTTTATGACCGCTTCCGTGGCCGTGTCATCGTTCCGATTCGCGATCGGCAGGGTCGGGTCATCGGTTTTGGCGGTCGAAGCCTTGATGGCAGCGATCCCAAGTACCTGAATTCTCCGGAAACAGAGGTCTTTGAAAAAGGCAAGCACCTCTTCGGGCTTGATCAGGCGGCTAATGCGATCCGCAAGGACGATCGAGCGGTGGTGGTGGAGGGTTATTTCGATGTCATTGCCTTGCATGCGGCGGGAATCACCAACTCTGTGGCTTCGCTTGGTACCGCCCTCAGCAGTCAACAGATCACCCAACTGTGCCGATGTAGTGATGGCAAACGCATCGTTCTCAATTTTGATGCTGACCGTGCCGGAATCCGCGCTGCCAACAGGGCGATCGGTGAGGTGGAGCAGCTTGCGCTTCAAGGACAGCTGGAGTTGCGAGTGCTCCACACACCCTCTGGGAAGGATCCAGATGAGTACCTCAAGGATCACGGCGCTGGGGACTATCGCGCCCTGCTTGATCAGGCCCCGCTTTGGCTCGATTGGCAGATCGAACAGGTGCTGGAAGACCGTGATCTGACCAAGGCTGATCAGTTCCAACAAGCCGTTAGCGGGTTGGTGGAGCTGTTAGGCAAGCTGCCTCAATCTGCAATCCGCACGCACTACCTCCAGCAAGTTGCGGAGCGGTTAAGCGGTGGTCAAGGCCGTTTGGCGTTGCAGTTGGAGCAGGACTTGCGCCAACAGGTGCAAGGTCAGCGCTGGCATGGACGTTCAGCCCGGCATGAAAAGGCTGGTGAAGTCAGCCAGCGAGAGCGTTGTGAAGCCGAGATCCTGCGTATTTACTTGCATTGTCCGATGCATCGCTCCCAGGTGCGTTGCGAATTACGCCAACGGGAGTTGGAAGACTTTGCCCTTCAGCACCACCGTCTGTTGTGGTCTGCGATCACCGATCTTGAGGAAGGCAACATCGGCTCCGGTCGGTTGGAGGCAATCAGTCGGGGGACGGATCCTGGTCATGAGTTGTCCGACCTTGATCTACCCCGTTTGCTCACCGATCAGCTGTTGCTGGAAAACAGTGCCTTGGTCGCCAGGTTGACGCCACTTTTGGAACCCGCTGAGCTACAGCGTTTGGCGTTGGCGCGTCCTATGGATGTTTTGCGAGGCACCGCGGCGATTTTGGAACGACAGAAAAGCCATAAACGCTGCCGTCACCTGCTGGAAGCCTGGGGTGGTCAACGGCTTGAGACTTTGGAACGGTGCATTGCTTCACTCATTGCTAATGAGCAAGACCAGACAGCGACGGCAGAGGCAGTGGATATGGAAGGTCGTATTCAGGAGATGTTTGAACAATTGAATGCTGATGCACTTCGATTGCAAGAGCTGTATTACTCCGAGAGGAAGCATATTCAGCATCTTGATCAACAACGTTGTGCTGGTTATGAGGTTGCTGTTGCTAATCCCCCTGAATCCATTCCTCCTGCGGCTTGATGGATTGGCGCTAGCCCAGCACCTCTATGTCTTGATTTCGCAACATCAGGGTTCCTCGTCCCTTGAGGAACGCGAGTGGTTCATTGCGAACATGTGCCATTTGATTCGACGGCGTGTTCAAGATGGCAACCAGAGACGGAGAACCCTCCGTTTGGCCTTCTCGATGATGCCGCAGTGTTTTTTTGCAGCTAGACATTGAGGGTGTTTTTTAAGCCCAATGAAAACTGCGCTCGCCACACTCGTTGTTGCTCTTGCAGCACCCATTGCTGTTACAGCTGCTCCTGGGGTGCCTGACTCAGTCATGAGCCATATCACTCAGAACTGCAACGCAGCTGTAGCTGGAAACAGTGAAGCAACTCAATCCGACGAAGACTGCATCGCTAGAGCTGTGGAGGCTTACCAGAAGACCCAGCGATAAAACGCCCGCACAGACTGGTTCTGCATAAACGAGTGACAGTCTTTTTGGCCCTGCAGGTAGCAGGGCTTTTTATTTGGCAATCTTTTTTGCTTCTATCTAAAACCTAGTGCAAACTATTTTGGTGGATTGGTGGAATCAGTGAAAGACTAATTTGATCTTGTCATTGCGATGGGCAAGCGACCAGTTCTCTTCAAGCCTGGAGCCGCACAAACTCGCTTGTTGGGGTGACTCAGCTCGATGCGCTAACAGCTGCGGCAGCTCTGATCTCAGGGCCTGTTACCACACGCCATGGCGTTTGCGCTTGCGTAGAGCTTGCAACAGTCCTCGAAATCTTGCATGGCTAATAATGGATGAACAGCTCTCCTCAGCGATGTCTGAATTTTTTGAAGCGATCTGGCATGGAGAAGGAATCGGCGATGGTGGCGATCTCGATGAAGCCCTTCAGTCCTTTGTGGTGGTGAAGCCTGAAAATAATGATTGGATCGAGGCGTGTGCTGTCGAGGGTGCTAAACCCTGTATTGAGCGTTTCGCATCCTTTGATTCCTATCTTGACAATCAGGATGCCCTTGAAGTGATTACGGTGACGCCTCAGATGATTGCAGTCGCGATTGAGCAATTGCCCGTTTGATGGCTGATTCCACGATTGACTTCTCGACCTACACGCCAGTGAACCACCTCTGGCCTGCTTTTGTGGAACGATTGGGATCTGAGAAAGCACAGCAAGCAGTTCGTCAGGCTCTTGATCTTCAAGGCATGAGTGGTCATGCCGGTAGTCTTCCCGTTTTATTTGTTGAAACCTGTGGCCTGGCGCTAGCTCACACAGATCTTGTGCGAGAACAGACAGGTCTTAACAGCCATGGATATCGCATGGTTTTATTGCTGAGTCGACGTGAATTAGAAGTGCAGCTATTGCAAGATGCGTTGTAAGTGTTGAATATTCGTTGGTATGTATGGTAAGAAAGATCATTAGAGTTGCCATTTAGATCATCGTTTTTTTGCCAATTGATTCGGTGTGTTTGGCATTATGATCGTCTGATTGGGCAGCGACGTAGGAGGCTTTCCATAGGCACTTTGCTTGAACAACATCAGGGTAGTCGAAGCTGCTGCTGGTGGAGGTATTAAGTTGTTGTTGCTAATGTTGATCTTGGATGTTTTTATGCTCTAAATTTCTCTTAAATGCTCAGATTGGCTGGTTTGCCTGCTGGGCCCAGTTCCTGGGATTGATGATGAAGGTATTGATCATAGGCGGAGGGATCGCTGGACTCACGCTTGCCTTAGCTCTTAAGAAGCACGGTATTCCTGTCACTGTTCATGAAAGATATAATCATTTTCCAAATCAGAAAACAGGATTTCTGATTTGGAGTTATGCGATCAAAATCTTGCAAGACTTGGGTGTTCCTGTTGATGGGGTAGGCACTCCCCTCGAAGCATTTCGGATCCATGGTCGAAAGGGAAGATTTGTCTGTGAGATGCCAATCGGTGCGATGTCGCGATTGCAGGGAGCGGATAGTTATGAAATTAATCGATTTCGCCTTTCTGAATTGCTGTCTAGAATGGTCGGTGATGATTTAATTCTTGGCAGTGAATGTGTTCCGTCTCTAGTGTTGAGGATCAGGCGAGCGCAACTTTTGCTGATGGTCGCTCGGACCAAGGTGATGTTCTAATCGCCTGTGATGGCTCTAATAGTGTTGTTAGAACGTTTATTCATCCAGGAGTTCAGCTCAGAATGCTTGGTTCTGGTGGTTGGATATCAGTGATTAATCAAAGGCCTCCATTGTTACCATTGAACACTCAAATGGAGTTTTGGCAGCCGGGGGTGAAAGCAGGAGTTGCTGATCTCGG
Source organism: Synechococcus sp. ROS8604 (assembly GCF_014279655.1). NCBI lineage: Bacteria > Bacillati > Cyanobacteriota > Cyanophyceae > Synechococcales > Synechococcaceae > Synechococcus > Synechococcus sp. ROS8604. Next base: position 1,665,985 of record NZ_CP047946.1, on the reverse strand, counting down.
GCATGGTGAAACCCGCTGGTATGTGGCTTTTAAAAACTATATCCCTCGTGCAACTGAGTCCAAAAAAGATCAGATTCTTAGGCGTATGAAGCCTCTTCCTGAGCTGATCCAGTCCTGTCTGGAATGGACTGATGAAGATCAAATGGTGCCTACGCAGGCTGGCGATCTTTTGGCCTTATCTCCTTGGTACCGTGATCGTGTCTTGATGATTGGTGATGCTGCCCATGCCACCAGTCCTTATGCCGGAATGGGAGCCTGCTCAGCGATTGCTGATGCTGCATTTCTTGCAGATTTGATGGCTTCTGGTCGCTCAGTTCCTGCCATATTTCAAGAGTTCCAAGTGGTGCGTAAGCATGCAGCAGATTCAGTGATTAAGGAATCACGACGCGGCCTTGATGTATCCACTTATGGTGATCTTAAAGGCTGGGTTCGTGATTGGATGTTCAAGAACATGCCAGAGAAGAAGTGGAATCAGATTGTGACTGATATGGTGACTGGTCATTGAATCAATCCAATGGCTTCGATCTTTGTTTGTGGTGTTGATGAAAAACGGCGCTCTTTCGGATTTTTTTGAGAGATTCATTGTTTATGCCTGCACCACAGGCACGTCGCTCAGGCGAGTTGTGGCGGCTCGACCCAGCCGTTCGCGTCGCATGGCCCAGCTCGGATCCAGACCGCAGGCGGCCCATTGCACGGTGCCTCGCCCATAGCGGTGATTGAGACGATCGACCGTTGCCATCAAGCTTTCCCGTTTCTGCTGCTCTTCCTTCGTACAGGGCACCCATAGATGCTGTTGCAGTTGATCGATTCCCTGCAGGTGTTGCATCAGAACACCTGCCTTCGCCAGCGGACGGTGCGGTTGAAAAATGCGTTCCACCAGAGGTAAGGCAGCTGCTAACAACACCCGCGTGTCGTTGCTGGGTAGATCGAGGCTGGTGCTGGCAGCTCGGCTATAAAATGATGGAATGAATGGGCTCGTGCGCGTGTAGATCGTGAGAGCCGCTGTGCGTTGATGTTGCTTGCGCAGTTTTTCCGCTGCTCGCACCACATAGGTGGCGATCGCTTCGCGGAGCTCTTCCAGGCTGGTAATCGGATGGCTGAAGCTGCGGCTTACGCAGGTTTCCTGCTTCGGAGAGGGGTCGAGATCAAGCGGTAGGCAGGCATGACCTTGCAGTTCTTTTTGCAGCCGAACTCCCACTACGCCGGCCTTAGCGCGCAGGCAGCCACTGGGCATATCACGGAGCTCCCGTGCGTTGACCACTCCCCGCATTCGGCACCAGAGGGCGAGTTTGCGGCCGATGCCCCAGACGTCTTCAATGGAAATTGTTTCCAGCCAGCGATCGGGATCAGGACACAAGCCAAGATCAAAGAGTCCGGCGTGGGCTGGCACCACTTTCGCCAGGCGGTTGGCCAGCTTGGCCTGTCCCTTGCTGGCCCCGAGACCAATGGCAATGGGTAAACCGAGGTTGCGTCGAGCCAGGGTTCGCAACCGCTGTGCCCATGGATGCAAATTTCCGTCCGAGGGGCGGTTCAGCCGGGCAAACGCCTCATCAATGGAGTAAATCTCCAAATCCTCAACCTGGCTTTCCAGCAAACTCATTAGCCGCTGACTCATGTCGGCGTAGAGCGCGTAATTCGAGCTGCGAATCACAACATTGTGCTGTTCCAGATGGCGCTTCGCTTTGAAATAGGGGGTGCCCATGGCGATGCCAAGAGCGCGTGCTTCCGCGCTACGGGCCACGATGCAGCCATCATTATTTGAGAGCACCACCACTGGCCTGCCGATCAGGGCTGGATCCAGGCTTTGCTCGCACGAGGCGTAGAAATTGTTGGCATCAATCAGAGCCGTGACCTGGTTCATCGCGACGACCTGAGCGCTAAAGAGGATGGATCACGTGAATCGCGACGCCCCAGATCTGCACATCTCCGCAACGATGGAGGTCTAAATGGGGATAGTCAGGATTCGCCGCTTCCAGGCGTAGTTGGCCGCGATAGCGAGCGAGACGTTTGAGAGTGAAGGCGCCATCCAGGACAGCCACCACCACTCGGCCGGGACGAGGGTCGAGGCTGCGATCGACCACCAATAGATCGCCATGGTGAATGCCCGCCCCCGTCATGGAATCGCCGCTGACGCGCAAAAAGAAGGTGCTGCTTGGATGGCGAATGAGTTGTTCATTGAGATCGATCCCCACATCGATGTAGTCATCAGCAGGGGAGGGAAACCCTGCGGCAACCTGATCACTCGCCAGAGGAAGGCTGAGTCCTTTCCGTTGGAGTCGCAAAGGCTGGGGTGGCTGAAGCGATATCCGATCCGAATTCACGGAAGCGCACACTGACGATCGCTTAATGGTACAAGCGTTCTAGTGCTTGTGCTGTGGCTCGGGCCATGCCAGCGGAGCAGGGTTTCCCTTATAGGGTTGGATTTTGCAAGTCCTTGCTCTTCTTTTCTGTTTCCCAGACCTCAAGGACATCAGGGAAATGCTCTTCTATGCATGCATCACAGATGCCATGGCTGAAGTTTAAATTCGTGCGTGTCGATAAATACTGATCCAGATGCTGCCAATGCCCTTCAGTATCTTTTGCTTTCCTGCAATAAGAACATGTTGAGATGAAGCTGCCTTCATCAGTATGTGAGCAGAAAGATTCAATTAAATTGATGGATCTCTTCCTCAATTCAAGAAAAGCAACGGCTTGTCTTGACAGAGATTGCATGATGTTGAACTGTGTATCGGACAGGCCATGGGGCTCTCTGTCGATCACGCAAAGCGTGCCAATTCTGAGGTTTTCGTCATTTTGCAGAGGAAAGCCTGCATACAGTCTGATTTTAGGCTCACCTCGCACTAAAGGGTTATCAAAGAATCGCTCGTCTTTTAATGCGTCTTCAACGATTAAAGGTTCGGAGGAGTGAATCGCATGGGCGCAGAATGACCAATCGCGAACAGTTTCTTCAGCCTCAATGCCAACCTTGGCTTTAAACCATTGACGATTTGAATCAACAAGGCTCAAAAGAGCAATTGGAGTACCACAAGTTAAAGAAGCTATTTTGGTGATATCGTCATAATTTTCTTCAGGCTTTGTGCCAAGAATTCTATACTCATTCAGCGCTTTCAGCCTTTCTGACTCGTTTATGGGAATTTCAGGCTTTTTCAAGTGATGAACATTGGCTGATTCTATAGTTTTGAGCGTAAATAGCTATAAGTGCATAAAGCAAAATAAAAGTTTATTTTGTATGGCTGAAGCTTGGCGCTGTTCTCCGTTATTGGCTTGTAAGAGTTAACAAAATTGTTAACTTAATCTGACGGTTGTAACGTCCAATGGGCATGAGCCTTGGGATCAGCCGTACTTTGAGTCTGGAGCCGCTAACAGGCCGATCCAGCGTTTGTAAGCCCAGTTCTGATTCTTCTGTATGGAGTTATGAGCGTTTGCTGTGGGCGCAAAGCTGTGGCATTAGGCGCAAAGCTGTGGCATCAGGCGAAAGTCGTGGTTCGGAGTTCGAATCGATCAAGATGATCACCTCTGAAGCTGCTGCTGATGGCCGACTCTCCCTACCTCCTTGCCATCGCCTTGTTTGAGCAGAATGGAAAACGGGCGATGCCCCTCGGGGGACGCTCCCTGCCGCAGGATGTGACGCAAGATGAGGCGGGGGTGCCTGTGCAGATCGCCTGTGAGCTGGCTTTGGAACTCCTTCTTCGCGTTTGGCAACGCAGTGATCAAGGACCCTTGCAACGCGAAGCGGGGCCCGGAAGTTTGCTGATGGCCGAACTTGGCATGGAGCATTTGCCTGAGGATTTACCGCTTCTCAAAGCAACCTGGCTCACCACAGGGGATAGCGCAGCCTTTCAGCGGGGACTGCTAGCGATCAGCTCACGTTGTTGGAGTGTGAGCATCGCCAAATTTGAGCCGATTACGTTCAGCGTCCTGGAGGCGTCATAGAGAACGGAGGCTGAACAGGGAGCTCAAACGCCCTCACGATGCAATCGTTGGGATGAGTGCTGCCAATCCAGCAGCAATGGGATCCTGCTGATCGGCACCGAAGTGAACACCGTCTAGAGGAGACGTTTCAGCGACAGTTTGTAGATCGAAACAACACACCGACTCTTGTTCTGCAAGGTTGCGATACAGAGAGGGAAGTAAACGGGACTTGGCAGTTGCTCCTTTAAATCCCCACGCAAGAGATTGTGGCGTGGTTTGGATGACTCCAGGACTGACTAAAACAATCGCGGGGGGGTGATTGGAATTACGTGGTCCACATTGATAGGACATGCGCACATCATGAATCAGGATTTTTGCTCCAGAAGTGATCTCTTCGGCAGAAAGATTTAGATGATTTTTGCAGTCGTTGCATCCAAGCGCAAGAATGACAACATGAAGAGGCTTGCAGCTATGGAGAATCATGGGCAAGTCTTGCCTGCCGTTGCAGCTGTAGTCGCCACCATAATTAACCGCACCTAGGGGATCATCCATGACCCAAGTTCTTGAATTCAAGCCTTGTTCAAAGACAGTCCAGGTTTGATGATGAGGGTTTTGCTGATTCAGAATCTGTTGTAGTCGATTGGGCCAGCGAGTTTCAAAGGGCAAGCGACCACTCCCATCAGGCGCCATTCCCCAGGTGTTGGAGTCTCCAAAACACAAAATACTTTTTGGCTCCATGCTCTCTGCCTCCAAAGATGGGATCGATGCTTGATCTGAAGACAGCATCACGACAAGTAGGAGGCCAACAATGATATTTCCTGGTTACGCACGGTGATAGGGACTGCCTTGCTGGATCGCTTGGGCTCGGAACAGTTGCTCGATCAAGAGGAGTCTTGCAAGCTCATGGGGGAAGGTCATCGGTGAAAGGCTGAGTTTCCAGTGGGCCAGGGCCTTGAGTTCTGCTGTTAAGCCATCAGCACCGCCAATCACGAAGGCAAGTCGCTGCGATCCAAGGCTGCGGAGTCGCTCAGACAAGCTGATCGACGTCAGCGTTTCACCCTGTTCCATCAACATCACAGGCCACTCATCGCTTCGCAGGGCCTGGCGAATCGATTCGGCTTCTTTTTCGGGAGTGCCATCACGCAACTCAACGATCGTGAGTCCAGGAAGACGTTTGCGATAGAGCTCGATTCCTTCCTGAACCCAGCTCTTGCGAACTTTCCCGATGGCAATAATCCGGCAGCGAGACGGATTCATCCCTGAGGATCCCAACGCATGCAGGACTCAAACGCAGTCTTCGTCATCTTCCAAAAGAAGCTGGCCAAAGGCCACATACAGCGATTCTTCTTCGCTTCCAGCCGCCACCTTGGGTCGAGAGGGCCTGGTTGTTTTGCCCTGGCCACCGCGAAGCGGTTGTCTAGATAAGGGCTGGGATGACGGGAGCGCCTGAGCCTGCGCCTTTGCCTTGGCTTTGTTCTGAGTTGCAACGTGGCGCTCAGCCTCCTTGAGCCTTGCCATCAAATGCTCAGGAACAGTGCCATCACTGCTCGCTTTCATCAGTTCCTGAAACAGGCGTTCAGGGTTGTCTTCGGTTTCAATGCGATGGCGTTTTTCGGTCGCCTTGACGGGCCGATCCTTGTTCTGTTGAGGCGGTGCGATCGGCTCAGGCAACGAACGGCCCAACTCCTTGAGCCGCTCCAGGCTGCGGGGATCAAAGCTCATGAGCAGCCCAGGGTCTCGCGAGTGTCTCGACCGGTGACAGGATTCACGCCTTCAGCGTTGGCACAGAGCACCTTGAGCGCATCAGCTCTCAGAGGCACGTTGGTGAAATCAGAGCCTTCAACGGTGACGTTGATAAAGCGCGTGTTGAAGGCAAAAGCATCCTCCAGCACCGCATTGGTGAGGTTGGTGCCGTCAAAGACCGCAGAATCCAGCGTGGCGTCGCGAAGATTGGTGTTGCTCAGATTGGCGTCTTGAAGTTTGGCCCCATAAAGGCTTGCCCCCTGCAGATCACTTCCAGAAAGATCAGCTTCTCGAAGGTTGGTGAGGTTGAACGTCACACCTTGCATTTCCCGGTTTGAAAAATCGGCTCCGATCAACACCTGCTTGGCATAATCCATGGCGGCAAATGCCGGCTGCATCGGCAAGGCCAGCATGGCCCAAAGAACCATCAGCGGAGCCAATAAGCGCAATCGCATCGGGAGAGAGACATCTGTTGTTCAGTCTAGGACTTTTAGATCAGTTTATTTTTTCGGCTTGAATTGCCTGTTCCAAGCTGTTTAGGCGAGCTTCCCTGGATCCCCAAAGCTCCATCAAGACTGGCGGATTGTTGATGGGCATCACAGAGAAACGATGATCCCTATAAATTTCTTTAAAGATGGAATCAACTTCATCGCGATAGGGGAGGTCAATCGGGCGAATTCCGTCATCTTCCATCGCAATTGGCCAATGGTCCGTCATCGGTAAGAAGATGATTAGATCAAGTTGTTGAAGAGAATTTCGCACTCTTGTTGCTAATGATTCAACGAATTCGTCGTCGATGTCAGTGGTTTTATGATTGGCTGTGTACTGGGAATAAGCAATATAATCAACGGGACAGCGATCAAAAATAACGCAGTCATTTTCTTGCTGGTAATTCATAAGCCTGCTGATGTTGTAGTACATCTGAATCCCGTTATGCAGTCTCGTGCTTTCTTGGCGAAAGCGAATGTCATAGCCCTCCTGGTGCAGCGCTCGAAACGGCTCTTCTTCGCGAATGTAGTGATGATGCCGTTGAATCCAATCGTGCACGAATGTGCTTTTTCCTTGTGAATGTGTGCCGCTAATTGCGATGCGCATACAACGATTCAATCTTTAAGGTTTATAGCCCTCAAGCTGTGCATTGAAGCCAGGTTGATTGGGGGAATGGTTGAAAGCATGTCGTCACGCCGTGCCTTCATGCCCAACTCTCAAGCGCAAGGTGCTCAAGCAGAGCGCTATGTCAAACAGATTTTGCTGGCGCATCAATGGCGCTTGTTGGAACAAAACTGGACCTGTCGGTATGGAGAAATTGATCTGCTCCTAACAAAACAGTCTCTGCCAAGCACCCGAATGCTGGTGGTTGAGGTGAAGGCGCGTCGCCGTTCAGGGTTGGATGGCTCGGGTATCGCTGCCTTTCATCAAGCCAAACGGAGGCGTTTGGCCCGCAGTGTGTCCTGCTGGCAATCCGCCAACCCCTGGAGTGAGAACTGCTATTTCGAAGTTGTGCTGGCTCTCGTAGCACTTCCAGTGCACAGACATTGCGTGCGTTGGATCCGCATCGACGGGCTCGATCACATGAGTCGGTGATCACCTTGCTGATGATTCAGTCATCAGGGCCTGGATGAGCGCAATCGCAGCATGGTGACCCTGGTGAGGGTTGCTGACAACAAGCCCCGAAACCGATCGCAGCGGGCGGATAAAGGCGCGTTCACCAGGAATCATGTGCATCAGCATGTGTTGGATGATCTGAATGGGATTCCGACCGCGCTCTTCTTTATCCCGTTTAAGCCGTCGAATCATGCGCAGCAGCAAGGGGGCTTCGAGATAGAACAGCGCGGTGATCGAGCCATCCTTCAGCAGGTCTTGCGGCCCATAGGCCCCTTCGAGCAAAACAAGCTGGTAGCTCTGATTCAGGGGTTTGCATGCAACATCACGCGTCGACATGTCGTAAGTGCGCAAGCTGCTTGCGGCGTGATGGCTGACCTGATCCAGCTCCGTTCGTAACGCGTCGCTGTCAATGGCCGCCGGGGTGTCAAATCCGAACCGTGGGTGGGGGAGCCAATGGTGCCTGTAGTAGTTGTCGCAGCAGATCACGAGCACTTCAATGTTGAGCGCGCCCAGGGCTTGAGCCAGTTTCAGGCTGAAGCTGGTTTTCCCAACCGCGGACGGGCCAGTGATGCAAACCACAGGAACCTTTGCCATCACGCCGTCGCCCCAGTCGATCAATCCTGCATAGGGCACAGTGAAGCAACGCTGTGAATGTCATGACTTTTTCAGGGCACACGGCCCGCAAGCGTTTTGGCCAGCACTGGCTGATCAATGAGCGAGTGCTGGATCGAATCGTTGAGGCCGCCGAACTAGAAGACGGGGATCGCGTCCTTGAGGTGGGTCCCGGTCGCGGGGCTCTGACCGATCGTCTCCTGGCCTCAGCGGCAGCTGCGATCCATGCGGTGGAGCTTGACCGTGACCTAGTCGTTGGGCTTCAGGAGACTTTTGGAGGCCATCCAAAGTTTTCCTTGCAAGAGGGAGATGTTCTCTCGGTTCCCTTGGACCTGTCTGATGGGGAACCGGCCAACAAAGTTGTGGCCAATATTCCGTACAACATCACTGGGCCCCTGCTGGAGCGTTTGATCGGTCGTCTTGATCGTCCCGTTGAACCGTCCTATCAACGGCTGGTTTTGCTTGTTCAACACGAGGTTGCTCAACGCATCCGCGCCCGTCCTGGCCACCGCAATTTCAGTGCTTTGAGTGTGCGCATGCAGTTATTGGGACGGTGCAGCCACGTCTGCCCTGTGCCCCCGCGCTGCTTTCAACCACCACCGAAAGTGCAGTCCGAGGTGATCTGTATCGATCCCTTCCCTTCCGAACGGCGTCCTATTCCTGCCCTGGCCCGTGGAGTGGAACGTCTGCTGAAGATGGCCTTCTTGAGTCGACGCAAAATGCTGCGCAACACCTTGGCCCCGTTGTGTGCACCGGATCAGTTGCAAGTGGTGGCTGAAGAGGCGGGGATCAGCCTTCAGCAACGACCCCAGGAGGTGGCACCAGAAGCCTGGGTTGCTTTAGCGAAGGGTTTGAATCAGTTCGACCCTGCTGCTTGATCGGATGACCGCCACCATTCGCGTCACCGCTCCCGCCAAAATCAATCTCCACCTTGAGGTGCTCGGTCAGCGATCCGATGGGTTTCACGAATTGGCGATGGTGATGCAAAGCATCGACCTCGCTGATCAGCTGGACTGTTCCAACAGCGCTGATGGCTTGATTCAGCTCAGCTGTGATCAGCCTGGACTCAGTTGCGGCAACGACAATCTGGTGATGCGTGCCGCCGAACTGCTCCGGCAGCGCTCTGGTTTTCATGAGCTTGGCGCTCATCTACATCTGCGCAAACGCATTCCCATTGGTGCTGGTCTTGCTGGAGGCTCCAGTGATGGTGCTGCCGCTCTGCTGGCGCTGAATACGCTCTGGGGTCTCGGACACAGCCAGGATCAGTTACTCGCGATGGCTGCGGAACTTGGCTCCGACATGCCGTTTTGTCTTGCCGGTGGGAGTCAGCTCTGCTTCGGCCGAGGCGAATGTTTGGAATCCGTCCCCGCAGCAGCGCAGTCTTTCGGAGTGGTGCTGGTGAAAGATCCCAGCGTGAGTGTTTCGACGCCCTGGGCCTATGGCGAGTGTCGTCGTCTCAAGGGCGACCACTATTTGTGCGATGAAGACGCTTTTGCACAACGGCGGCAGCAATTGCGTGCAGCCCCGTGGTTGCATCCGCTTCGAACGGCTGAGCCGCCTCCGCTGCGCAATGACTTACAGGATGTAGTGGCACCTCAAACAGCCTCTGTGCAAACGGCCCTTCGTTTGCTTCAGGGTCTTCCTGGGCAGCTGAGAACGGCGATGAGTGGTTCAGGGCCGAGTTGCTTCGCCCTGTTTGCCAATCGACTGGATGCTGATCAGGCGTTGAATGCGGCCCGTGATGGGTTCGCGCAAGCCGGTTTGGATGCCTGGAGTTGTTCATTTTTGGTTCATGGCGCCAAGCTGATGCCATGAGCAGGAGTGAGATGAGCAGCAGTGAAAGCGAGACGCCAGAGGTTCCTCCAAAACGCAAGAAGGGTCCTCTTAGTTTCTTATCAGGCTCACTCACAAGTTTGCTGATGGGCTGGATCAGCCTCGGATTGAGCAAAGGGATGGTGACCTATTTCGCAAACCGTCCACCCACGTTCAGTTCTGCCACCGCTGTAAGCATTGCCTCAGCGTTGAAAACGTTGTTGATCGGAATGTCTTTCCTCGCCACTTTCAGCTTTTCCTTTGTTGGGATTGGCCTGTTTCTTGTGTTTCTTCGCAGTCTTTTTACAGGCAAAGAAGCCGATGCTGTCTAGCCTCAGATCTCTGTCCTGAACTGCCATAGGCGGTTATTGGTGATGACTCCCCATGATCTTGGTCAGCTGATCCTGCTGCTTTCTCCGGGGTTACTCCTCTCGGTGCTCCTGCTCACAACGTTTGCCGCAGGAGGCTGATTTTTTCGTTGCTGAGATAGCTTGGCCACTCACGCCGGCTTGGCCGGGATTGCAGCAACGCCGTGGCAGGGACCCTTCTCTTCAACGCACTTCGTGAGGCCATCGACGAGGAGATGGCCCGAGATCCCCACGTTTGCGTGATGGGGGAAGACGTCGGTCAATACGGCGGCTCCTACAAGGTCACAAAGGATCTCTACGAGAAATACGGCGAATTGCGTGTGCTCGACACACCGATTGCTGAAAACAGTTTTACGGGCATGGCTGTCGGTGCAGCCATGACAGGCCTGAGGCCCATCGTGGAGGGCATGAACATGGGCTTCCTGCTGCTGGCCTTCAATCAGATCTCCAACAACATGGGGATGCTCCGCTATACCAGTGGGGGAAATTTCACCATTCCCACCGTGGTGCGTGGACCAGGAGGGGTGGGCCGCCAACTGGGAGCTGAACATAGCCAGCGCCTTGAGGCCTATTTCCATGCCGTGCCTGGCATCAAGATCGTGGCTTGCAGCACGCCCACCAATGCCAAGGGGCTGATGAAAGCTGCGATTCGCGACAACAACCCCGTGCTCTTTTTTGAGCATGTGTTGCTATACAACCTCACAGAAGAATTGCCAGAAGGTGATTACACCTGTGCTTTGGATCAGGCGGATCTGGTGAAAGAGGGCAGTGACGTCACGATCCTGACTTACTCACGTATGCGCCACCATTGCTTGAAAGCTGTGGAGCAGCTGGAAGCGGATGGCATCAATGCTGAGTTGATCGATCTGATCAGTCTCAAGCCCTTCGATATGGAAACGATCGCTCGCTCCATCCGTAAGACCCATCGGGTGATCGTGGTGGAGGAGTGCATGAAGACCGGTGGCATCGGAGCTGAACTGATTGCCCTGATCACGGAGCATTGCTTCGACGATCTCGATGCCAGGCCCATTCGCTTATCCAGCCAGGACATTCCCACGCCTTACAACGGCAACCTTGAAAATCTGACAATTATTCAGCCCCACCAAATCGTGGAAACGGCCCAGGCCATCGTGCGCACGGGGCTCTGATTCATGGCCCGTCAACAGGGGTGGTTTGCCCTCATCCTCGCTCTGGCCATCGCTGCTGGATCGATTCTTATCAGTCCCGGTTTTCCTCTAGAGCTTGGGTTAGATCTCCGTGGTGGGAGTCAACTCACTTTGGAAGTGCAGCCCTCCGGTGAAATCACCAAAGTGAAACCCGAGCAGCTGGAAGCCGTGAAAGCCGTGCTGGATCGCCGCGTCAATGGCTTGGGTGTCGCCGAGTCGACTCTCCAAACCGTTGGAGACAATCAATTGGTTTTACAACTTCCCGGAGAAACTGATCCCACCAGAGCAGCTGAAGTTCTTGGAAGTACAGCGTTGCTTGAGTTCAGAGCGCAGAAACCTGGCACTGATGAGGAATTGCGGGGATTGATGCAGCTAAGAGCTCAATTGGAAAGCGTGCTGGAGTTGAACAAAAGCAAGGACAACTCTGATTCAGGCGATCAAAACGATGACCCCTCCCCTAAGCAGTTAGCCAAGGCCCAAAAAGAGTTGGGTCTTGAAGGAACTGCTGATTCTGAACAAGAGCAGCTGGAACAGCTGCTGGCTCGTGCCAACGAAGAAATTGTGGATCGGTTCGAGCCGGCGGGACTCACCGGTAAGGATCTCGTCACTGCTGGGCGTCAACAGCAGCAAAACGGCAGCAGCTGGGAAGTGACGCTCAACTTCAATCGAGAGGGTGGTGACAAATTTGCAGAGCTCACCCGCTCAATCGCAGGCACCGGGCGTCTGCTCGGAATCGTGCTTGATGGGTCCTCAATTAGCGAAGCGGGAGTGGGTGAGCAGTTCAAAGCCGCTGGCATTACAGGTGGTTCCGCTGTCATTACTGGAAACTTCACCGCAGAAGATGCTCGCGACCTAGAAGTCAAAATTCGCGGAGGCTCCCTCCCTTTGCCGGTAGAAATCCTTGAGGTGCGCACGATTGGACCCACTCTTGGCGCCGAAAATGTGCGTCGCAGCCTGATCGCCGCACTTGCGGGTTTGGTGTTGGTCGCCATTTTCATGCTGCTCGTTTATCGACTGGCAGGTGTCGTGGCAGTTCTGGCACTCAGTCTTTACGCCCTGTTCAACCTGGCGGCCTATGAGCTGATCGGAGTGACCCTCACGTTGCCAGGAACGGCCGGATTCATCCTCAGTATTGGTATGGCCGTGGATGCGAACGTGTTGATCTTTGAGCGCATCAAAGACGAATTACGTCGAGGAAATACCTTGATCCGATCGATCGAAACAGGCTTCTCTCAAGCTTTCTCCTCAATCGTTGATGGTCACATCACCACGCTGATTAGTTGCGCTGCGCTGTTTTTTCTTGGAACCGGTCTGGTGAAAGGCTTTGCGGCAACGCTTGGAATCGGTGTTCTGCTCAGCCTGTTCACGGCACTGACTTGCACGCGCACGCTCTTGCGCTTCTTGATGGGCTATCAATCGCTGCGCCGCCCCACCAATTTTCTGCCCGCAAGGCAGCTGCCTTCCTCCGCTGTTTGAGCCATGGCTGTGTCCTCTCCAACTGGTCAAGAACGCCCTTTGCGTTTTCCTCTGAGTCGACAACGGCGCAAGGTTTGGTTGATCTCTGTGATGGTGTTGTTGATCAGCGCGCTGGGTTTGGTGCTGAGCTGGACGAATCCTCAGATTCGTTCCCCCTTAAGGCCTGGACTCGATTTCACAGGTGGAACCAAAATCCAGCTCGAGCGCTTGTGCAAAGACAATTGCCAAGACATCAAGGCCATCGATATCCAGCAGAAGCTTGAAGGCCTCACCCTGCCTGCGGAAGGAAGCGATCAAGATTCCGGCACCCTCCCCAATCTTTCTTCGGCTCGGGTTCAGTTGCTGGATCGAGGGGAATCGGTGGTGGTGCGCATGCCAGCGTTAAGCGCTTTCCAAGGACAAGCCGTGATCGAGGTTCTTGAGCCCATTGCGGGTCCCTTTGAAGTGGGTGGTCAATCGGTTGACACGATTGGCCCCAGCCTTGGTGGTCAGTTGCTGCGCAGCAGTTTGATCTCTTTGCTGGTCGCGTTTGCCGGTATCGCCCTCTACATCAGCATTCGCTACGACGGACGTTATGCCGTTTTGGCACTCGTGGCCTTAGGCCATGACGTGTTGATTGTGTGTGGTGTCTTCGCCTGGCTTGGACTGATCAGTGGTTTGGAAGTCGACAGTTTGTTTGCTGTTTCGCTTCTCACCATCGCTGGCTATTCCGTGAATGACACCGTGGTGGTGTTTGACCGCATCCGCGAACGCCAACGCGAAGATGGTGACCTACCCCTGGATGCTCAGGTGGATCGTGCTGTGTCCGCCACGCTCACCCGCACCCTTTACACCAGTGGCACCACCTTGCTACCGCTCTTGGGTTTAATTTTGTTTGGCGGTTCCACCTTGTTTTGGTTTGCAGTGGCGCTTGCGATCGGCGTGATTGTGGGCAGCTGGTCCAGCATCGCCCTGGCCCCTTCCCTTCTCAGTATCTGGCCAAGGCAACGCACGGCGGGTGCGTGATTTGGCCATGACACCCAGCTCTCCATCCCAACGCTGGGTTCCCCTGCTGTTGGGCGTTCTTGCTCTGTTGGATCTACGGGTGGAGCTTCAGCTTCTGGTGGATCACCTCACGCTGACCAGCCTGATTTTTGCGATTCGGCACCATCTCCTTGCAGTGGTGGTCATCGTTCTTCTTCCCTCCATGTGGCGTCACTACCGACCCGTGCGTCGGTCTGAGCCCTGACTCCTAAGTTGGAAGTCCGCCTCGAATACACAATGTCGCTTGATCTCGACGCCAAGAAAGTCCTCCTTAGAAAAATCCCCCATGGCTTGTTCATCTGCGGTGTTGCAGAAGGGGATCAAGTCAACGGGTTCACCGCGAGTTGGGTGACGCAGGGATCGTTCGATCCACCCCTCGTGGTGATGGCTGTACGTGCTGACAGCACCAGTAACGGCATGATTCAACGCACGCGCCGCTTCTCCCTCAACGTGTTGGCAGCTGATCAGAAGGATTTAGCTGCTGTGTTTTTCAAGCCCCAGCAAGCGGTTGGCGGTCGGTTTGATGCCGCACCTTTTACAACGGGCGAGCTGGGTTTACCGATCCTGAAGGATGCTTTGGGTGCCGTGGAGTGTGAGCTCGTGGGGGAACTTGCCCATGGTGATCACACCGTGTTTCTTGGCCAAGTGAAATCAGCGGTTCTCCACCGTGACGCTGCTGCCCTCGAGCTCAGCGGCACGGGATGGCAATACGGGGGATAACTCCCAGCGATCCATGATCTGCCTGATCACAACTTGCTGCATGATCACTTGTAGCACCACTACCAGCGGTAACGCGAGCAGTACGCCTGGCAGCCCGAGCAGGGCTCCCAGGCTGAGCTGGGCGGTCAGTGCAACCGTTGGCAAGAGATTCACCGTCCGACTCAGCAGCACAGGCGTTACGACAAAAGCTTCTAGGTTTTGCAGTGCAAGTCGCAAGACCAACACCTGCACCATCAGGGTTGGGGAGATCAGCAGGGCAATCCCCATCGGCACAAGGGTCGCGGCTGAAGGCCCAATCGTGGGGACAAAGGTGAGCAAGCCACACACCAAGCCGCTGAGCAGGGCCAAAGGGACACCAAGAAGGGCAAGCCCTGTCCAGGTGAGGACAAACACCGCGGTCGCTGAAATGGTCATGCCGGCAAGCCATCCACCCAGAGCTTCACGGCAGCGATCCAGCAATTCCGTGACCTGAGCCCGTGCAGGGCGTGGACTCACGGCGATCAGCATCTGCCGATGAGAATTGGGATCGAGCGCGAGCAGAATCGCCAGCAGACTCATTAGGAGCACTTGAATCAAGCCGTTGGCAGCACCACCGGCATAACCAAGTAGCTGTGCCCCAACGGGCTGAATTCCTGTCCAGCTCAGCGATTCAGAGGGACTGATATTGAGGTCTGCCAGGCTTGGTTGCGTGGCGATGATCGACTTGATTTTGTCGATCAAATTGGGCAATAGCGCAGTGAGTTGTTCGAATTGACCCAGCAGTTCAGGCAGGAGAAGTTGAACCACCAAGGTTCCACCGAGGAACAAGCTCACCAGAACCAGCAACAGCGCAACGGGCCGTTTGAGCCTGAAGCGTTGCATCAACTTCTGAATCGGAACGTCGAGGGTCACGGCCAACACGACGGCTCCGAACAGAATCAGCAGCACCCAGCGCAGCTGCCATAGAAGCAGTGTGAGCAGGATGGATGTGAGGGCAATCAGCAGGGTGCGTGCGTTCATGAGGCCAGTTTCTGCCGCTTCCAGGGGTCAAGAAGATCGTGAACGACGACTTCCCGAATGAGCACCTGCAAGACAACCGCTAAAGGCAGAGCGAGCAACAAGCCAAGCGGACCGAACAGAACGGTGAATATGAATTGAGCTGCAAGGGTGAGCCCTGGAAGCAAATTGACCTGGCGCTGCATCACAGAAGGCGTGATGACGTAGCTCTCAAGGTTTTGAATCACGATGTAGAGCCCCAAGACAGCCAATGCTTTCCAAGGAGCATCGAGGAGAGCAACGGACATCGGAAAGACCGTGCTCAGCGTGGGACCCACATTGGGAATCACGTTGAGCAATCCCGCAAGCAATGCATTGGCCATCACGAGCTTCACTCCTAGGAGTGAAAGCCCGATGCCCGCCAAAACAGCGACGCAAACCGAACTGATCAACACGCCGATCATCCAGCTGCTGAGGGCATCGCCGCACATGTTGAGGATGACGCGAGCTCGTCTTCGATAGAAGGACGGCAACATCTGGATGCCAACGTTCTTGTACGAATGGGGTTGGACCGCCACCATCAAGGTGACGGCAACGACGAAAAGAAGCTGCAGCAGACCACTGCCAACATTGCCTGCCAAGCCAAGAAGGCTGAGAAATCCTCCAGTCACGCTTGAGGCAATCGCAGGCCCGCCTGGACTATCCGCCAAACCTTTGGGAAAGAGTAGTTCGCTCCAATTACTAGAACTCCCACTGCCGTAAACCATTGAGCTAACCGATGAAAAAGCCTGCAAAAGCAGTTCTTTCAGGGCTTTTGCCGCCGATGGCAGCTGAAGAATTAATTGTTGAAACTGGCTCGTAAAGGGCGGCACGATCACGGTTAAGCCAACAGCAACCATCACCACGAGACCGAAAACACAGGCCAAAAGAGCCAGAGGCCTGGGAATATTCCAGCGTTGACGCAGGGCTCCAACAAGGGTGCACAGCGCCATTGCCAAAACAATGGCCGCGAACAAGTGGATTAGGACTTCACGCAGACTCCAGAGCAGCAGACCTGTTGCCAGAACGGCACAAAGTCCAAGCCAGTGTTGAAGCTTCACCCTTTTGCGTTATCACTTTCTACAGCTTCGCCTGAATCCTGGGAATAACCAAGACCTGAGGAATCGGCATATCGCTGAGCGAAGCGCATGAAACGCTCAAAATCCTGCTCGCTTGTCCTGCTGATGATGCGCTAGCGGGCCGAGATGTCGTTTAGGTGTGCCTTGCGGAAGCCTCTGGCGTCCAAGGCCTGCACTCACCCGTGGGCGGTGGACTCCAATGTCGGCTGCTTGCTTCGATGTCATCGGAGTCAAGAAGTCCGTTGCTCGAAAAAGACCGTGTCAGTCTCAAAGCGCCAGTCACTTAGAGCGACTGCAGCGGCAGGGAAGTTCGGGATCTTTGTCTCGTCATCCCGCAAACCGCCTCAACAGGTTGAGATCAATGCGGTAGGGGGGATACCGCAGCTTGAAATCCAAGCGGAAGGGCCGTCGCAGTACAGACTTGGCATGGCTGAAGGTGTCGAAGCCAGCCTGGCCGTGGTAATTGCCCATGCCGCTGCCGCCCACGCCGCCGAAGGGCAGATCCGGCACTCCTGCTTGCATCACCACATCGTTGAAGCAGACCCCACCGGAGCTCGAGGTTTCCAGCACTTCCTGCTGCTGGGCCTCATTGCCTCCAAAGAGGTAGAGCGCCAAGGGCTTGGGACCCTGGCGGATCTCGGCCAAGGTCTGGGTTAGGTCCTTCAGCTCCAGCACCGGCAGCAAGGGACCGAACAATTCATCGGCCATTAGGGGATCGCGGCGGTCGTCAACACGAATCACCGTCGGAGCGATGCGCCGCTGATCACGGTTGATCTCTCCGCCGATCAGGACGCGACCCTCCTGCTGCGCTTCTTCCAGCAGGGCTTCCAGACGTAGAAATTGCCGGTCGTTGACGATGCAGGCAAGTTGTTCCGACGCCAGGGGGTCGCTTCCGTACATGTCGGTGCGAGCTGAGGCCATGGCCTTCAGCAGCGCTGCCTTCAGCCCGGGCTGCACGAGCAGATGATCCGGCGCAATGCAGGTCTGGCCGGCATTGAGTGCTTTGCCCCAGATCAGTCGCCGTGCGCTCACCGTCATATCCGCACCTCCAAGCACAAGGGCCGGACTTTTCCCGCCAAGTTCCAGAGTCACCGGGGTGAGATGTGCCGCGGCTCCTTCGAGCACCTTGCGCCCGATGGCGCCACCGCCGGTGAAAAAGATGTGATCGAATGGCAGGGCAACCAGCGCCTCTGCGACGCTTCCATTCCCCTGTTCGACACGAACAACCTCAGGTTCGAAGTGCTTTGCAATCAGACGGCTGATCAAGTCTGCGATCGCCGGTGCGTGTTCGGATGGCTTCAGAACCGCGGTGTTTCCGGCGGCAAGGGCGCTGATCAGGGGCTGAAGCGTCAGAGAGAAGGGATAGTTCCAGGGACCGATGATCAGGACGCAGCCCAGCGGTTCTGGGATGACATCCGCTCGGCCAGGACGCTGTGCCAGGGGGACCGTGACGCGCCGGGGGCTCATCCATCTGCGAAGTTGGCGCTGGGCCAGCTTGAGTTCCTGGCGCAGCGCAACAATTTCGAAGAAGGCTTCGGTTGGGGGTTTGCCCAGATCTGCCGCCAGGGCTTCAATCACCTCCTGTTCGTGTTGTTCAACCAGCTCGCTGAGGCGCAGCAATTGGTCTCGTCGCCAAGTATCAGTTCGGGTGAGACCTCGACCCACGCTGTCCTGCATGCGGCGGAGTTCGTCGATGGACAGGATCAAAGGATTAACTCTTAAGTTTCAGGGTTAGCAATGGAGCGGCAGACCGGTGATCTATCTCTAATCCTGCGCAGCTTCGCCCGAATCCTGGGAATAACCAAGACCTGAGGAATCGGCATATCGCTGAGCGAAGCGCATGAAACGCTCAAAATCCTGCTCGCTCTTCCAGGTGTAGGTGGCTTCCAAGGCGCTTGGTTTGCCGTTCACAAACTTGCCATTCACCTCTCGCGTGACGAGCGTGCCCTCTTCATCGAGCATGAACACGCCTGTGATGGCTTCCATCACTTCAGGAGCTAGGGCCTCGGGTTGTTCAAACACGAAGATGGCCTGACCAGTTCGTCCATCACGACTGCGTGTCACGCGGATGTCAGGAACAACGGGTTCATCCACGCCGCGCAGGAACTGGATCACTGCCTTGCTTCCGTCTGCCATCAATGCTGCTCCAATACCTACGCGGGATCTTAAGGGGCTTCGATCGGTACAACGCGTCCGGTGTTAAGCAGTTCGATTGCCGCATCGTGCGGATTGCGGCCACTGAGATCAAGATTGGCTGTGTCGCGGGCTTGCTTGAGCTCGTGGTCGTAGCAGCGGTCGTAGTAGTCGAGCATCTCGCTGCAGGCATCGCGCCAGCGCTGATCTTTGATCGCCTCTAAAGCCGCTTGCGTCCTTTGAGGTCCGAGTCTGCGCTGGATGCGTTCCGTCGCTTTGCATAGATCATCGGCGTCTTGGCAGGCGTAAACATCCACGAGCTGATCAATTCGCTCATCGAGACTGCGTCGAATTTCGAGCACCGGTGCCTGCTGCATTTGCTCGAATAGTGCCCTTGGGATGCGGCAGCAGCCCACAGAGGAGCTCTCGGCTTCCAGCCAAATTTGAGGAGCGTGTTGTTTCCCGTAGCCATTTAGGGCTTCAGCCAGTTCATTCTCGTAATGCTGAGTGCTGGGCTGATGGGGTTGACCAAGACCACCGAAGCTGCTTCCACGGTGATGAGCTATCCCCTCCAAATCCACCACAGCCACGTTGTGAGTTTGCAAGGCGATCAGCAGATCGGTTTTTCCCGTGCCCGTTCTTCCACCAAGCAGCCGGATGGGCCAGCGGCGTTCAAATTGTTCGAGCACCCAGCGCCGATACACCTTGTATCCACCTTCGAGAACAAGGGTGGGATGGTCCTGGAGAGCCGCGAGCCAAGCCATGCTGTTCGAGCGCATCCCTCCCCGCCAGCAATAGAGCCGAAGCGGCTGGTCTGTGCCTCCAGCCGCCTTTGTTAGAGCTTTGGAAAGATCAACAAGGGCTGGGCCAGTGAAGCTCAGGCCGAGCTCGATGGCCTTTTTCCGGCCCTTTTGTTTGTAGGTGCGACCGACGATGCTCCTCTGTTCATCGTCAAACAGAGGGATGTTGATGGCTCCAGGCCAATGGCCCTGTGCAAATTCCGAGGGGGTGCGCACATCAACCAGCGTTCCGCGCGCTTCTCGAAACTGATCGATATCGCTCACGTTTGTGGATCCCATCCCTGACATAGTGGGATAACGCCGAGCCAGTTAGAGCCGGTAGTACGTCATGCTTTCTGGTCTTTCTTCTTCATCCGATCTCAGCGTCGACCAGCTTCTAGAGAAATTCTCCAGTGGCTCTTCACGACAAAAACGCTCCTTGATCCCAGCAGTCGAGAAAGCGGCTGATCAGCTGGCTGCCATGGGTGCGGCTGCTCTTGCTTCCTTTGATCATGAAGGAGACGAGTGGGCTGCTGGTTGGATTTTGCAGACCCTGCATCGTCATCAACCGTCGGCCCTGGGTCCTCTTTTCGGTGCTTCTGGGGGATGGTTTGCCACAGGTTCGGAATCCGATCTGGATTATTCCCCCCTTCAGCAGGCCCTTCTCGAAGAACGGTTTGAAGAGGCTGATCGCCTCACCAGCGTTTTTCTTCGCAAGCTGGCCGGAGAGCTGGCTGAACGGCGGGGATACGTCTATTTCAGCGAAGTCTTGACCATGAGTGGGCTGGACCTTGTCACGATGGATCGTCTTTGGATCGCCTACTCCCAAGGCCGGTTTGGGTTCACAGTGCAGGCCCGTTTGCTGGCCACTCTCAATGGTCGTTACGACAAGCTTTGGCCTCGGATTGGCTGGAAGAAGGAAGGAGTCTGGACGCGTTATCCGAAGGCGTTCGATTGGTCATTGAAGGCTCCTGAGGGTCATATGCCTCTGGTTAACCAGCTTCGTGGTGTTCGACTGATCGATGCCCTTCTCAACCATCCGTCCCTGGTTGCTCGTCAATGAGTGAATGCGCTGTGGCATGGACCAGATCAAGGGGTATGGTCAAAACAGAATGCTTCGGTCCTGATGTCATCGCGGCTTGGATCGACTTCAGGGTCGTTCAGTTTTAATCTCACCCCCTCGTTTCAACGAACGCGCTGGGCTGATTTCATTCTTCCGTCCACGCTGCAACTCTCTCCCTTGCTGGAGTTGCTTCTCGATCCCGTGGACTGTGATGAGACAACCGGTCGTTTGCAGCTCGGTCTTCAGGAAGCTCTCGTCAATGCTGTGCGTCATGGGAACGCAGGCGATCCCAACAAGTGTTTGCGTGTGCGCCGCATCCTCACGCCTCAATGGATGATTTGGCAGATTCAGGATGAAGGGGAAGGAGTCCCCACCCATGCACGTCTCGGTGAGCTTCCTGAGTGCATCGAAGCCAATCAAGGCCGTGGCTTGTTTTTGATTTATCAGTGTTTTGACGATGTGCGCTGGAGTCGACGCGGGAATCGCGTTCAGTTGGCATGCCGCCGTCCCGTGTCTCGCGTGACCTCCCTCAACGATGCGGACAGCCAGGGTCTTTCAGTTCCCGTCTGATCCAGCGCAGTGCTTGCTCGGTGAGCTCCTCAACATCGTTGCGCTCTCCACCCTGGATGAGTTGAGAGAGAGCAGCAGCCATCAGTTCAGCGCTGCGACGGTCGGCATCGGTCTTTAATCGATGCCAGTCACGGTCGCCAAGACTCAAGCAACGATGAAGCTCCTGCGCCAGTTCAGGGGCGGATTCTGGCCAGCGCGATTCAGCCTTTGACATGGTCTTCTGACGATCGGTTTCATTTATCCTGATGCTTCACGTGTATGGCTGTGACGTGCACAGTGAGCGCTTTCATGGCATCAGGTTCCCGTCACAAACAGCTACGTCCGTTACACGCCCTGGCCGCTCTGATTCACATTCAGCCGAGGCGTTGGGAAGCCAACGATGTCCGTTCAAGGCGACGATTGCAACGTCGCAACCTGCTTCAACAAGTTGTTGAAGAGCAAGATGAATTTGAATGGATTTTCAAACCAACAACGGCCCCAAAGTTTTGGCGTTCGCTTCGCTGGGGAGGCCCTGGAGTATTGATTGGATTTGTCTTGGCCAAGCTGTCGTCGGGCAGCTAAAGTGCATCCCTGGGTTTAACCAACCAGCGTTTTGTGATGAACAATCACAAGCGATTCAGGCGCGGTGAGAGGCCCTTCAGAAGAAGGAAGTTCATTGTGGTCGGCAGGAACAGCCTGGCCTTTCAACCAAGCTTGATGCAGTGCGTGGCGCCGCGTGTCTTCTTCAAGAACGAGACGATCAGCAGCATCCTGAGGTGTTTCTCCGTGCAAAAGGGATGTACGAATACAGATTCCAAATCCATGCGCCTCCACTTGCACTTTGCCTTCCATTAGGACCAACTGAAATGTCCAGCCTTGAAGCCAGCGAACATAAAAAGGGTTGATCATCAAAGCCCTCGGCAAGGGTTCCTGCACCTTATGGGGCGTTGGTCGCCCTGAAGAAGGGTGTGTCAGGGAATCACTTCAAGGCTTGTTGGCAGTCCAAACTCTCATCATGAAATGGGATTCAGCTGAGATCCCTGTGAAGCCAGCGTTGCTCAGGCGTGATTCGATGTCATCTGAAATGAAATCTCGGTAGAAAGGCTCGTGAAAGATCCGTCGGAAGTTATCCATCGCCACGCTGTACTGCGGTGAATCTTTGAGC
Organism: Synechococcus sp. ROS8604; assembly: GCF_014279655.1. Taxonomy (NCBI): domain Bacteria; kingdom Bacillati; phylum Cyanobacteriota; class Cyanophyceae; order Synechococcales; family Synechococcaceae; genus Synechococcus; species Synechococcus sp. ROS8604. The sequence continues at coordinate 1,643,766 of NZ_CP047946.1, read as the reverse complement.
TGAATGGAGTCGGCGAGAACAAGTACTCCACCGGGCTCAAGCAATCGATAGGCATCATTAAGAACCGCCTGCCGCGCTTCAGCAGGAAGCTCATGCATGAGGAAAACGCAGGTCACCGCCTGCATGCTTTCGTCACCAAAGGGCATGGATTCAGCATTGCCTTGAAGCAGCTGCACAAGGCTGTCGCTTCCCTTGTTGAGCCAACGATTGGCCTGACGCAAATAGGACTCAGACAAGTCCAGGCCAAAGAGTGAGGCCTTTGGTAGAGCCGCTCGAATCTGGTGAAGCGTCCGACCGGTTCCCGTCGCTACGTCGAGGATGCGAAGACTGGCGTCTGGGCGATCACTAAACCGCTTCAAGCCACGCTTCAAAGGGGCAATCAGCCTGCGGCGCATCGAGTCTGTGGACCCGTTGAACAGGATGTCGACTTGCAAGTCGTAGAGCTCAGCGGAATGATCGCTGAGATACCCATCGGTTTGATGATGGAAATTTTGGAGGTAGTAATCCGGGTAGAGCTCTTTGTCGTGCGTATTGGGAATGTCTTGGACGTTGCGTGATCGTCGCCTGGCCCAATTTGAGGGTAGGTCAAGCCACACGCGGGGATAGCGCTCGGCCCACTCCAACCAGGGGATATCAAACAGCAGGGACGACGGATAAAGCCCCTGTTCTGACTCCTGCCAATCGATGTCCTGAAGGGCGTTCAAGGAGCGTCGCAATTCATTGGTCAAGGCGTCGGGAACCGGTTCTGTGCTGGGCACGACATCGGGTGCCAACAGCTCCATGGCTTTGGTGCTCAGCTCCTTATGCGCCAGTCCTGCCAGGCTCCGGCCCTGCTGGATGGTGCGGTAGGCGATTTCGGTCAGGCTCGACGCCATTGGGCTGTAGTTGGATCGATACGCCTATTTCAATGGATGAGGCCATCCAACCGAGGATGCAAATCAGGCCATTCCGGCAAGAATTGTGAAGCGGATGAAAATTTCGTATCAACCGATACAGAATGTTTGCATCGAAACGAGGCCTTGCATCATGAAAGCCGTTCTTCGTTCTCTCCCGGTTGATTACAGCGGCAATGTGCTGGAGCGTCACCAGAAGGCCGCTGTTGAGTTTCTCGCCTGGGCCGATCATCACGCCCATGAGCAAAGGTTGAGCCAATCGAGTCAGGCTCAGCTCGAGGGACATCCAGATCTTCTTGATTCCAATAGCGCTCAGGCTCAACAGCGCGTTTGGGCGAATCGCCATGCGCATCAAAAGCATCTTCACGACAGCGCCATGGCTCACCTTCGCCACAGCTGAGACATCACCAGTCTATTTGGATGTTTATTGAGACGCTCAAAAGGGACTGGTTAAGATCCCAAACTTCCCGCAATCGCTTGGCATTGATATCAGTCAAGATTTGCAATAGTAAGACAATTATGGTCTTTGAGGGCGGGCATTTAGCGACAACATCTCTGAGCATTGAATGCGTTAAACTTCGCCGCTTAAAGACTTGTTGCGTTTTAGATGTTTAGTAGCCAATCTCTGCCTAATTCAGTCAAGGTTTTTTATTGGCTGTGGGCATTTTCGTTTCCATATGATTACCGCTACTTACCATTGCCGAAAGAGCCAACGGGTTTGGTCTTTATTGGTTTCTGGATTGTCTGGTTGGGTGTTGGTGGTTTGATCGCTGTACCACTTGGTGAATGGATCGCCAAGAGAAATGGTTCATAGATGGTGTTGCTTTTAAAGCTATATGGTTTGTTGGTTCTTGAATCGGCTCGTATTGAGGTTTATTGATGAATGCCTTTTGTGATTGGAACCCCACTGCAAACAGAGTTTATTCGCTTCTCCATCACTGGCCTGCTCGACTCTGCGGAAGCGCAGCCACTCAAAAGTCAGCCTGTGGACAGCTCCTCAATGGAGAATTCGCTACGCAAAGCTCTGGCATCTTGAATTCTTTGTTGGCTTGCAAGATGTCTCAAGCGCTCGTCAAGCCATTTGCGTAGGCGCGGAGTGAACAGCTGAGATGATTGCCCATCCGATGGTTGGTGCTCGCCAAATGGAATCGTCATCGGATTTACCAGTGAACTCACGTTAACGAGAAAAGAGAATGCGATGGGATCTATTTTGTGCCTTGGATGTTGAGTGGGTTCATGCATTCAATTGAATGAAGACCAACATCCCTTGTTGCTCTTGTGAACCTTTTCTCCAAGGCTGATTCTGTAGATGTCGGAACTGTCGAGACGGCATTCTTCCTCATTGTTGGCAATGGGAGCCGTTGCTTCTGTTTTTGTGACTCCCTCGGTGCAATATTTTTGTGCTATCGACGAAGCCCAATTTTTAAAGGAATCTTCAGTGGATGTTGTCGCAAAATTCGTGGAATTTGTGCAAATTGTTTCTGCCGATGCTCCCTTTTGGATGTCGGATTCGATCAATTCTGCCCACTTTTTTTCATTGACGCCTTGCCATTGTGCTTGTGCTGATGGAGGAGCCCAGCAGAGTGCCGTGAACAAGAACAGTGACGTGGCGGAGATTGGGACCAGGGGTTTCATGGGCTGGTGAATGGAGGATGTCCCTATGGCCTTTGCCATTATTTTATTGCAATCACAATAACCCAAATCATGTTGATGTCTGAGATTATCTAAACAGCAAGCGAACGATTGGTGAGTCTTCTCATTGAAAGCTCAGTTAATCACTAGGCTGCTATCAGGATTTTTGTGGAGTTGTTTTATTGTCACCATTGCTTAGCTCAACAACAAGCGATCCACGAAATCGTGCCAGCTAAGACTTTTCTGCTGGTTTGGGAACACCAACGCTTGTTCCCCGGCGCTTAGGGGTGGTTGGCCGATGCTTTGCAGGAGACGCGTTAATTCCTCTTGATCGAGACGATCATTGCCATTGGCATCAACGGGCATTAAGTACAGCAGCAGCCGTTCTTCTCCCTGCCGGAGTCGTTGCAAGCGTTGGATGAGCTGGCTGAATTCAGCGGAGTCGATGTGGCCATCACCGTTGAGATCCATCGACGCCATCGTTGCCGTTAGTTGATCGTTGAGGGATGAGGTTCGGCGCTGATGGCTTTGCTTGCTCGTCCCGCCTGACAACAGCGCATGGCGTAGCTCCTCAAGGCTGAGCTGGCCATCACGGTTCAGGTCGAGCTCATCAAAAAGAGCTTGTATCTCGCTGTTCAGCTCGCTTTGAGTCTGTTCCCCCCCAGCGTTGGGGGCCATGCCGTCCAGCCTCTGTCGCAAGTTGCGGCGGAAGCTTCCTAACAATTCACTCGCCACCAGAAACCGTTTGCGGTGTTCCTCAGGGCTAACAACGGCATGCAGGGCCACAGGAATCAGTGCCGGCAGGGTTCGGCCAGCCAGACGCTGCAGCATCCAGGTTGTGAGCACGAAGCTCAGAGTGAGCGCTGGCAGGCTGCCCATCAACCTCCCCTGTAGACCCTGTACAAGGCTGGCAAACCCGGCTCCGATGAGAGCCATGACCAGGGTTCTGCGTCCGGGCACGTGGAAGATTCCGCCAAGGGCGATCGCCACCAAAACGCCGTTGTAACCCCATAACCCCTGGGCTACAGCAGCGCTGTCAGCTCCGCTTGCCAAGGCGGTGATCATTCCCATCAGGGCGCCACACGCTCCGAGCGCGGCGGCGATGGGGCTTGCGACCGCAACTGCCAGGAGAACGAGCCATCCGCTGACCAGGTCGGAACAGAGAAACACCTGTCCGAAGCTGTGGGGAAGGCCGAAAGCCAATGCCTGAACTGAGCCAGGCGAAGCCGCCGCTTTCACCGTCTCGATGCTGTCTGGCATTTGAGGGCTCACCAAGGCCACCAGTCCCCAGGTGATCAGGCAGAACGGCAGGGTGAGCGCCGGCGGGTCTCCGCGGAGATGAAAGAGGCGTCGCCACAGTTCGAGTATCAGCGTTGTGAGTCCGCCTCCGAACGCTACGAACACTGCGATCAGCCCGGTATCTACCACGGATCTGGAGTCAGCTACAACTGCCGCGGCGCATCCCACAAGGGCACCGTTGAAGCCGTGGATTCCCTGATCGCGCAGGCTTTGGCCAAGATTCAGCAGCTTGGAAACGGCGTTTGCTGCAGCCATCCCCAAGACAGCCAAGAGAGCCATCCAAGGTGACTGGATCAGAAAGGCCAGCAGCAGCAGGCCACCACTGAGGGGATGGTTGATAAAAATCACTTGGGAAAAGCTGCGTAGACCGCTTTCCCAGGGCCCCGCCCGGAAATGCTGTTCAGCAAATAACCCCTTTCGTCCTAAAGGCGCGGGCGGCGGCGGTAGGAGAGCTTGCAGAAGCTCGTACACCGAAGGGGCGTCAGCTTGCATGGGATGAGGATGAAGAGGGTGAGCTGAACCGCTCTCCAAGAACCTCAAGCCCAGCCCGGAAGATTCCCAAAGAGAGTTCCGCCAGGGTGTTCAGTTCATCGAGGTAGGGATTGATTTCACAAATTTCCCAGCAGCAGACCCTGGGATCGGAGAGAAGCGGGCGGAGCAGGAGAATGGCCTCGTGCGCCCAGAGCCCCCCAGGAACGGGGGTGCCTGTGCCTTTGCAGATGGTTGAGTCCATCGCATCCACATCGAAGGTCACATCAATCAGGTCCACGTCGGCGAGGTGGGAGAGGCAGGAGAGGCAGTGATTGGCAGCTTGAATGGCTCCCTTACGTCTGACCTGCTCGGTGCTGATCACTGGTATGGAGTGGCTGGCCAAGGTGACATCCTCAGCGGCCTCGGTGTCTCTGACGCCGACATAAATCAGATCACGGAAGTCGATCGCTGCAGATTCGAAACCGTGCAGTTGCTGCAGATCCTTCCAGAGTTGTCGGGTGACAGGCTCTGGATCATTGATCGCCTCTGAAAGATTGTCGTGCCCGCAGGCGATCGCCAAGGGCATCCCATGCATATTCCCCGAAGGGGTCGTGAAGGGGGAATGAATATCAGCGTGGGCATCGATCCAGATCACCCCAAGCCGCGACTGTGGATGGGCACGACGGATCCCTGCAATGGTTGAGGCGGCGGTGGAGTGGTCTCCCGCAAGGACGATTGGGGAGCTCTGCTGCTGAAGCGTGCTGCATACCAAATTCGCTGCGTCCTGCATCACGCCAGCGATGGTTTTGATGTGACGAGCGTGGGGTGTGGTGCTTTTTCCTGTGGTAGCGGCATGGGCCGATGGTGTTTTTCCCTCTCGAATCTCGGCGATCAAGCCTGCGCTCATTTTTTGGAGATCTTGCTGGTGTTTGACAGCACTTTTGAACATTTCAATGCCTGAACCTGCGCCGGGTTTCCCCGCTCCCAGGTCACAGTCCACCTCCACAAGACTGACTCCACTCAGCCCAGCCGTGCTGCTGATCTGCACCAGGCTTTTCTTTAAGCGTTTGAGGTCTGCAAGGGAGCAATTGAGGCGGTTGTGGTCTTCCAGCAGGGTTAAAAACTCATCAACGCGGATCCGTCCGTTCCCATCGCGATCAAGCCTCTCCAGCAACTCCTGGGAATCGATGGATGCTTCTGGTGTGCCCAGCAGAGACACTATCAACGAAAGCTCGTCGTGACTGAGCCAGCCGCTCCCATCTGTATCGACAAGCTGAAACAGATCTCTCAACAACTGATGGGTTCCCAGCCCAGCCCAGGCTGCTTGCTTGCCCAGCTCAGAAAGTCTTCTCGGCTGACGTCACTTGGGCTATCCATGAACTGGCGAAGGGCCTTGGCTTCCTGTTCAGCGATGATTCCCGCCATTGAGGTGAGCACTTGATTCACCTCGGTGGGAGTGATAGCTCCATCGCCGTTTACTTCAAAGAGGGAGAAGAGAGAGGAAAGCTCGTTTTCGAGAGGGATTATTGACACGCAAGTACAACAGAGTGGGCATGGATAGGACCTGAAGTGACTCAACTCCGAGCATCACAAGTGACGTTGGACTGTTGACACTAATATTATTTGTTAATAACCTCTACAGAATTGTCGCTTTGGCTACAAATTTTCTATTCACGGTAAAGATATTAGAATTCTGGTTTATGTTTTCGATGGATTTTCAAGGGACTTTGGAGGAGTTGCAGGCGTTGGTCGCGCAATTGGGCGTTCCATGTCATTGGCAACATAAAGGTGCCTATGAGCTTGCTCTCTTTGACGACGGCGTCAGCAATCTCAAGCTGAACTGGTGGCCTCTCACTGGAGAATTGAGTTTGGTGGGAGATCCGGAAGTGCGAGACAACATTCTGGAGAAGCTTCAGATTTTGCTTCAGGACTCCACGCAGGTATGAACGATCAGGCTGAATCCATTGGAGGGTTGAGCCATGGATCATGTCTTGAATCAACATTGCGATTCAAATGAATAGCAAGGTGTGCAGGGCATTCATCACTGTAGGGTCTGTTACTTCTATTCCTTTTTCTCATTAATTTCGCAGTAGGCTTGACAGCTTTAATCCGATCTGTGCCCATAAAAAATGATCCCCATTAGGAGGATCATTAGGAGGCTTGTTTGAGGCCTGAGTGCTACGGAACCGTTTCGATCAGGCGTCGTAGTACATGGTGAATTCGTGGGGATGGGGCCGCTGACGCAGCTGCTGCACTTCTTCGTACTTCATGTTGATCCAGTTGTCGATGAAGTCTTTGGTGAAAACACCACCCTCTAACAAGTAGTGATGATCAGCGTTCAAAGCTTCTAAAGCTCCGTTCAGAGAGGCAGGAACGGTTGCGATGTCCTTGAGCTGCTCTGCGGGAAGTTCAAACAGGTCACCATCGAAGCCATCACCAGGATCAATCTGGTTCTTAATGCCATCGATACCAGCCATCATCATGGCGGCAAAGGCCAAATAGGGATTGGCTAACGCATCCCCGGATCTGAATTCCAAGCGCTTGGCCTTTGGACTCGGGCCGGTGAGGGGGATTCGAACGGCGGCAGATCGATTGCCCTCTGAATACACCAAATTGACCGGTGCTTCAAATCCTGGGACGAGTCGCTTGTAGCTATTGGTGGTGGGATTGGTGAAGGCCAGGAAGCTTGGAGCATGCTTCAAGATTCCGCCGATGTACCAACGGGCTGTTTGAGACAAGTTGGCGTAGGTGCCTTCCCCGAAGAACAAGGGCTGACCACCCTTCCACAGGCTCTGGTGCACGTGCATGCCTGTGCCGTTGTCATTAAAGACAGGCTTCGGCATGAAGGTTGCTGTTTTGCCGTACTTCTTGGCCACGTTGCGGACGACGTACTTGTAGGTCATCACGTTGTCGGCAGCTTGAATGAGTTCGTCGAACTTCATTCCCAATTCGTGCTGACCGGCACCAGCAACTTCATGGTGATGCTTCTCAATTGGGATCCCCAATTGGGCCATCATTAACAACATCTCAGAGCGGATATCTTGCGCTGTGTCGTTTGGTGCTACAGGAAAATAACCTTCCTTCGTTTGGATTTTGTAGGCGAGGTTCCCGCCTTCTTCCACCCGTCCGGAGTTCCAGCCAGCCTCAATGGTGTCGACGCTGTAGAAGCACCCACCTTCGCTTGAGTTGTAGCGAACGTCATCGAAGAGGAAAAATTCAGGCTCTGGACCAAAAAATGCCTTGTCTGCCAGCCCTGTATTGGAGAGATAAGCCAACGCTTTCTGTGCCAATGCACGGGGACAACGCTCATAAGGGTCACCCGTTCTTGGGTCCTGAATCGAGCAGATCAGGCTGAGGGTCTTATGGCGATAAAACGGATCCACCCATGCCGTGGCGGGGTCTGGAACCATGGACATGTCGGAAGCGTTGATCGCTTTCCAGCCGCGTATGGAGGATCCATCAAAGGCCAGGCCTTCCCGAAAGGCATCCTCATCGACCATGTCCGAGCACACGGTGAGGTGTTGCCACTTGCCGTGCAGATCGGAAAATTTGAGGTCGATCAGCTCGATCCCTTCGTCCTTGATCTGACGGAGGACGTCCTGAGCAGTTTTAGCCATGGTTGAGGCTGCAGCCGAGAGTATCTCGCGTAACCGTAGGCATCGATCTGACACGGTTTTGTATCAACGCGCACTTTTTGCCGCCGCCGCCCTCCTGGTCAGGTCTTTGGGTGAGGCGCGGGTCAGCGCTTGGTAACCGTTTCTGTCAAATTCCTTGGATCCCTGGTGATGAAAGCGTTCTGCCCGCCTTTGTGGTGTTACCTTCCAGCCAGTGATCCCTAGCGTCCCCCATCATGCGTGATGCCATCACCGGGTTGATCGGCCGTTACGACCAATTGGGTCGCTATTTCGATCGATCGGCCATCGATCGGATCGAGGGTTATTTCGGCCAAGCAGAGCTACGACTCAAGGCCGTGGAGCTCATCAATCGCGAAGCGACTGAGCTGGTAAGAGAAGCCAGCCAAAGACTGTTTGTAGGCGACCCTGAACTGCTCTTGCCTGGTGGCAACGCCTACACCACACGGAGGCTTTCAGCTTGCTTGCGCGACATGGATTATTTCCTCCGTTACGCCAGTTACGCCCTGATTGCCGACGACAGCACGATCCTGAATGAACGGGTGCTGAACGGCTTGGACGACACCTACAAGAGCCTGGGTGTTCCCACCGGTCCCACGGTTCGCAGCATGATCCTGCTTGCCGATGTTCTCTGCGAGCGCATGGTGGCGGAGGGATCAAGTCCGAGCGATTGCCTGATGCTTCGCAAGCCCTTCGACCATCTGGCCTCAGGTCTTTCCGCCAACGACATCAGCCAGCGTTAAGCGCTCCATCCTTGATCTCGTTACAAGAGGCGTTGCAAAGCAACTGTTTTGCTCCCTTTTCAGGCCTGTCCATGCGTAGGCTGCACGCCATTAGTTGGTTACCGTGGCTTTGGCGACGACGCATTCCCCCCTGTCGGTTGACTCGTCCCACCGAAGGGCCATTGCCCCGATCAGCACTCCCGATCGTTTGCTGCTCGGACCAGGACCTTCGAACGCCGATCCAACGGTGCTCAAGGCTTTGTCTCGGACTCCGATTGGCCATCTCGATCCGCTTTATGTGGAGTTGATGGGCGAAGTGCAGGAGCTTCTTCGCTATGCCTGGCAGACCGACAACCGCTTGACCTTGCCGATGAGCGGCACGGGGAGCGCTGCCATGGAGGCAACGCTTGCCAATACGGTTGAACCCGGCGACACCGTTCTGGTCGCTGTCAAGGGCTACTTCGGGAACCGCCTTGTGGACATGGCCGGTCGTTACCGCGCCAATGTGAAGGTGATCGAAAAGCCTTGGGGTGAAGCCTTCACCAAGGAAGAGCTTGAAGCGGCTCTGATTGAGCACAAGCCCACCATCTTGGCGATGGTGCATGCCGAAACCTCCACCGGCGTGTGTCAACCGATGGAAGGAATCGGAGATCTCTGCCGCAAGCACGATTGCTTGCTCCTGCTCGACACCGTGACCTCTCTTGGTGGGGTCCCCCTCTATCTCGATGAATGGAAGGTGGACCTGGCCTACAGCTGTAGTCAGAAGGGACTGAGCTGCCCTCCAGGTCTTGGTCCATTCACCATGGGACCCCGCGCTGAAGCGAAGCTCGCCGCACGGCAAGACAAGGTGCCTAATTGGTATCTCGATGTTTCCCTTCTCAATCAGTACTGGGGCAGTGACCGCGTGTATCACCACACAGCACCGGTCAATATGAATTTCGGCATGCGTGAAGCGCTCAGGCTGTTGGCAGAAGAGGGCTTGGATATGGCTTGGGCCCGTCACCGCAGCAACGCTGAGGCGCTTTGGTCTGGTTTGGAAGCGATCGGTCTCGAAATGCATGTGCCCGAGGAGCTTCGGCTGCCCACACTCACCACCGTTCGTATCCCAAATGATGTGGATGGCAAGGCCTTCACGCAACATCTGCTCAACAACCACGGCATTGAAGTGGGTGGCGGCCTTGGTGTCCTTGCTGGAAAAATCTGGCGAATCGGACTGATGGGCTACAACTCCAACCCCGAGAACGTCAGCAGGTTGTTGAATCTGTTTGAAACGGAGCTTCCCCAGTTCCGACAGAACGTCGCCGTTGCTGCTTAAACCAGCCCGACAGCATCACTTTCGCCTCTTCACCCCGCACACCACCGATCACGGACATTCGGTGGTGTGCACTGGTGTGAGTCGCCAAGTTGATCGTGCTCCCCAAGGCTCCTCGCTTCGGGTCCGTGGCAGCAAAGATGACCTGTCCGACTCTTGCTTGAACCAAGGCGCCGGCACACATTGGACACGGCTCCAAGGTCACCAACAGGGTGCAGTCATTCAGACGCCAGTCATCCTGCAACAGGCAGGCCTGACGAATGGCCATCAACTCCGCGTGCCCAAGCGGGTCATTGTTGAGCTCCCTCTGGTTCATGCCATGGCCAATGCAGCGGCCTCGCTGATCCAAAACAATGGCGCAAACGGGAACGTCTCCCCGTTCGCCGAAACGACGCGCGCGTTCAATCAAACGTCCCATCCAGGCTTGCATCTGCGTTGGAGATAGGTCGATTGGAGACTGCACCATCAGGCTGTTCGCTGTGCGCGTCGGGGGATCTGCCGGCCCTTCAATGTGCCACCACAGGGGACAATGATCATTCCCCATCTTGTCTTCTTGGTCGGACCTTCAAGGAATCCTGAACCGGTCGCTCTTTCGGCGTTTGCTTCACCCGATGCGCTTGACCCTCAACTCCTTCAGTTTTTGGAGGGTGCTTCCGAGCGCTTATGCAACTGGATCGGTTCGGCGGCTGAGAGGGGTCCTTTGCCAGCACTTCGAGTGCTGCCAGATGCTGCTCCGCAGACCCATGGACGCTCCATGGAGCAACTTCTGGATGACCTTCAGCAGGTGATGGATGGGGCGTTTCAGCCTTCCCACCCCGGGGCGATTGCCCATCTCGATCCGCCGCCGTTGAGTGCGTCGATCGCTGCAGATTTGATCTGCGCCGGGCTGAATAACAACCTTTTGGCCGAAGAGCTGTCTCCCAGTTTGAGTCATCTCGAACGGCAGCTTTGCGCCTGGTTTGCTGAGCGCATTGGCTTTCCTGCAGGGGCTTCTGGTGTTGCGGCAAGTGGCGGCACGCTCAGCAATTTGATCGCCTTGGTTGCCGCTCGCCATCACGCTGGCTTGGACCACAACCCAGAGGCCGTGGTGGTGGTGAGTGCTGATGCGCACGTGTCATGGCACAAGGCAGCGCGCGTCATGGGGCTTCAACGGGATGGTGTTCGTGCCATTCCAGTGAACGAGCAAGGGCTCATTGATCTGCAGCTACTAGAGGCTGCCTTGGCAGCGCTTGCAAGCGAGGGACGCCCTTGTATCGCAGTTGTTGCAACAGCAGGCACCACTGTGCGCGGAGCCATCGACCCCGTGTCTGCCATCGCTGATTTCTGCGGTCGGTTGGGTCTATGGCTGCATGTGGATGGGGCGATCGGTGCGGTTTTTGCTCTCAGCGCCCACACCACCCATCTGCTTCACGGGATTGCGCGCGCTGATTCGATCACCGTGAATCCTCAGAAAGTTCTCGGCATTACAAAGACCTCATCGCTTCTCTTGGTTCGCAATCCCTCCGTTCTGGCTGAAGCTTTCTCCACAGGCCTTCCCTATATGGAGCCAGCCCTCGAGCACGATCACGGCGGAGAACTGGGGTTGCAGGGAAGCCGTCCCGCGGAAGTGCTCAAACTCTGGCTTGGTTTGCGGCAACTTGGTGAATCGGGAATTGAGCAGGTGTTGTCCGCTGCGATTGCTCGCCGTGAGTACCTCCAGCAACAACTGGATCCCAACAGGCTGATGATTCTCTCGGGCCCTTTGCATGTGCTCGCCTGTCGGCCGCAACGAGGACAGGCCCAGCAGCACGAAAGCTGGTCGATCGAGACACGCCGGCTCTTGCTCAGCCAAGGCATCATGGTGTCGAGGCCGCTCCATCAGGGACGGCATCATCTCAAGGCTGTCCTTGGTAACCCCCACACCCATGACGGTTTGTTGGATCAACTGGCATCCGCTCTGAATCAATCCGTGGAGGTTCGGCCCTAATGGCGGCTCCCAAGCAGCAACGCGGCCGCTGGGTGGCCATCGTCACAGGGATTGTTTCTGTGCTGATCGGCGTGGCCTATTTGGCCCTGATCACGGTTCTCGATGCCCGGGGCCCGATGCGTCCTCCCCCGCCCGAGGCCCTGGTTGGGGTGGTAAGCGCTTCTTTGCCGTCTGGCGCAATGGTTCCACCACCTGCCTGAGAGCGGTGTCGAGAAATCGCTTGAGGGCGCTATCGCGACGGTTGAGCTCGTAGTGCCGCTGCACAACGTCCTGCACGCCACCATCTCCCCAATCTTGATCTTGCTGGAAATAGGTGATGAAACTGGCTCCGGCAATCCGCGTCAGCCAGGCAGCAGCCACGCCCTGAACGGCTTTTCCCAGGAGCAGGGTGGGCAGATTCACACTGAGTGCTGTGCCGATCAAGGCCACCCCGCCTTTCACAACACCGAGGCCTGCCAGGGTTCTCCCCACCGAGACGGCCAACTCCTGAGCTTTGTCCCGGGTTAACTGCACGTTGTAGACCTTCGCGACCTCCATCACCATCTGGGCATTCACTGCCGCGGTGCCCAGCAAGTCGATGCCGGGGAGTGGTGTCGCTGCCACCACGCCAGCACTAATCCAGCTGTAACGATCCACGATCCGTCGCGCTTCGGTCTGCCGCTGGCGGTTGAGCAGCGATCGCCCCTTATCGCCCAGCGTCCTGCATTGAAGAAGAATGTTGTCCGCTAAGAGCTCTTCGCCGTCGGCGTGCAGCACCACGGCCATGCGTTGGAGCAGCACCGCCACCTCAGCAGGAGGTTGCCAGGGTTTTTGGCCAGGTCTTGGCAAGGATTGGGGAGCGGCGCTGGTTGGGATCACATCCTCAGCAGCCAGCAGGCCTTTGCAACGTCCGCGTAGCAAGGCCAGTAGACGCTTTTCCTCCTCCTCTCCTCTTAAATCGCATTTGTTCAAGACCAACATCAAGCGCTTGCCCAAGCCCGCAAGGCTGCGCACCACATCCCATTCGGCAGAGCGAAGATCTCCATCCACCACCACCAGCATCAAGTCGGCACGGCTGGCGCGTTCCCGGGCTTCCTGTTCCCGATCTCTTCCGTCAAGGCCGCTTTCCAGGATTCCTGGGGTATCCACCAATTGCAGCCCGCGCTCCAGCTTGTTGAGGCGAAGCCGATAGGTCTGGCTGCCGGTTGTGGAGCCCATTGCTGCTCCAACACGCCCAACAATGTCTTGGAGAAGGGCACGAATCAGGGATGTTTTCCCACTGGAGCCCGTGCCAAACACCACCACCACCAAATCGCCGCGGGCCAATTCACGGGCAACGCGTTCCCGTTCCAGATGCAGCGCTTGCCGGGCTACGTCGTCTTGAAGACGCTCTAAAAGGCGATCAATGCTTTCCAGGCTCTGTTCAGCTGCTTGTCGACGCGACCCAGGCGGTGAAGGGGCTGTGCTGCTGGCGTTGTTGGCTCCGCGACGGCTTTTCCATCCCTTCCACCAGGGCCAGCCAATCTGTATGACAAAAGCAAGCACCAGGAGGGTGCCGATGAGCAGCACTGGACCCACCAGCCAGGGCGGAAGGATATAGCTGAGATCCCAGAGCAGATTGCGAATCGCCTGAAGCACCAGTCCAAGCACCAGCAGGAGAATCAGCCCTGCGGCAGCCAACAAAATCAGGCGATTGGATCCCTTCATCGGCCCGCCACACCGCCCTGTCCTGCGGCACGAATGATCCGGCCCCAAAGAGAGGCTGCTACGGCGCTGGAACTGGCTGAGGGACTGTTGTCATCGTTGCCCAGCCAGATTCCCAGCACCCAATGGCGACTCGGCTCATAGCCAATGAACAGCAGGTCACGGCCATCGTTGGTGGTTCCTGTTTTTCCGCCTTCCTGTCCACCCAGCGAGGCGGCTCGGCCGGTGCCGCTGCGAATCACCGATCGCATCAATCCCTGCATTTGCTGCGCTGTCTGTCCCTTCAACACACGACGGGCCGCTTGGCGCTCCCCAGTGCTGTCATGACCAATGCCGCTATGTCCATTGAGGCTGCCGCAGCCACTCGGTCGATCCAAGCGGCAGGTTTCAGCATCAAGCAAACGACGAATGGTGGTAGGCGCTTGCCAGATGCCGCCATTGGCCACAGCGGCATAGGCACTGGTGAGCTCAATTAAGCGAACTTCACTCTGTCCAAGAGCGAGCCCCGGTACAGGATCCAAGGGAGTGGTGATTCCCAGGCGTTTTGCCAAGCTCACCACTTGCTCCAGGCCCACGCGTTGGGCCAAGCGCAGCGCTGCGGTGTTGTGGCTTGAGGCGAAGGCACTGGCCAAGGTCAGTTGGCCCGAACAGGTGCTGTCGAAGCGCTGTCCTCCCCAGCGAAGGGGGCTGCAATCCAAGGTGTCGTTGGGTTTCAGGCCTTGTTCCAGGGCCGCCAAGTAAGTGATGAGTTTGAAGGTGCTTCCTGGTTGCCGCAACGCCATTGAGGCACGGTTGAACTGGCTCGCGTTGTAGTCACGACCTCCGGCGATGGCGAGAACTCCGCCCGTGCGGCTGTCGAGCACAACAGCAGCCCCCTCTTGAACACCCAGCGTTCCGCTGTTGGCCAACAAACCGCTCAATTGGCGTTCCAGCACAGATTGCAGAACAGGGTCTAAGTGCGTTTCGATCAAGAAATTTCCTTCATCCGCCACGTCTGGACCCACTAGCGCTTTGAGGTCTCGGCGCACTTGATCGGTGTAGAAGGGTGCTGAGCGACTGACCTGCTCCCGACTGCAGGCCTCTTTTGCAAGCTGAATCGGTTGACGACGCGCCAGTCGCGCCTGCTCCAGGGAGAGTCGACCGCCATCGGCCATTTTGTTGATCACCCGATTACGCGCTTTTAAAGCGCGCTGGGGAAACTGACAGGGATCGTGGCCATTGGGTGATGGCAATAAACCCACAAGAAGTGCAGCCTGCTGCACGTTTAGATCTGCTGCGGATTGATCAAAAAACACGCGTGAGGCATCTTCGAATCCCCAACCAACGCCCAAGTACACGCGGTTGAGATAGCTCAGCAGCAATTGGCTTTTGCTGAAGCGACTTTCCAACTGCAAGGACACAAGCAGCTCTTTCCATTTCCTCGCCAGGGTGTCTCCATCTCCTACGTAATTGGGATACAGGCTGCGAGCTAATTGTTGCGTGAGACTGCTGCCTCCCTCCAGCACCTGTCCGCCGATCAAATTGGTGCTGAAGGCTCTCAACGTGCCAATGGGATCGACGCCCGGATGCCACCAGAAGCGGTTGTCCTCACTACTCAGAAGAGCATCAACGAGCAAAGGGGAGAACGCCTTTACCGACCTGAGCTCGCGATGACGACTGGAGTCAACGGAGGCGAGCGGTTGGTTGTTGCCGTCGTAGATGGCCACCGGACCGCGCACGCGTGCCAGTTGCCCACGGATCGGCATGGTGATGTGGGAGAGCAGCAGCAGAGCACCACCGCCGCCCAGGCATCCCAATACGAAAAAGCCCAACCAGCGTTCGATCCGATGGCGACGTCGCCCTGCGGCGTCAACAAACTGCAGAAAGGGAGCCGTGGCGTCTAGGGAGGGCGCGAACTGAACCACGTCTCCATCGCGTAGTTCCAGCTGCTTGACCCGCCGGCCTTTCCACCACAAGCCATTGGTGGAATCCAAATCTTGAAGGATCCAGTGCCGCCCCTGACGTTGCAGCACAGCGTGTTGGCGGCTGACGGCTGGATGATCGATGCTCACTTCCAGAGGACCATCGCGGCCAATGCGATAGCCGTCGCCATGCAAGGCAATGGAACGAACCTCCTGATCGTCCTGATGAATGATCAGTTGGGCTGAGCAGGGGCCGTCAGGATTTCGCTTGTCCATTGCGTTGGGAGAGAGCGTCGATGGCGAAGCAGAGGACGGCGAGGTTGATGGCGATGTCCGCGCCATTGAAGATGGGAAAACGGAATGGCACGAGCTCGAGGAAGTCCGTGACATATCCCAGTTGCCAGCGGTCGATGCCATTGCCCAGCGTTCCTCCCAGCAGACAGGCCAGAGCAAGACCTAACCAAAGATCAAGTCGCTTGGATCGCCAGATCCAGCCCAGCAAACCAACCGAAACGAGCAGGCTGAGAACGCTGAGAAGGGCTGTGGAGTCACTCAACATGCTGAAGGCGGCACCGGTGTTGCGTACCAGCCGCAACTGCAGCAATCCTGGGAGGAATGGCTGCGACAAATTTGGAAGCAGGTGGAATCGAGCCCAATATTTGGACGCTTGATCCATCAGCAGGATCAACAGGCTGATCAACACAACTGTGCGACGCCGGATCAGTCGGTTGCTGCGGCTGATCATTCGATCCAGAGCAAACGACGAATGGGCAGCGCAATGAGGGCAATGGCCACGCAAAGCGTCAGTTGGGCTAATAAGGGACCGAGGCTGTAACTGAACAACAAATCAGGAAGTGATTCACTCCAACGGCTCAAAACCGTTCCGAGAAGCAAGTTAAGAATTCCGCATAGCTGAATTGTGATGACGCCGGCAATGCCCGCCAACGTGAGGCGCGCTGAGTCGTTCATCCCTGCTTGGTGGGCAAGACGTCCCGTGAGCCAGGCTGCTGGAACAAAGCCAGCGAGATAGCCAAAGGCTGGGGTTTGCACGTAGTCCAAACCTCCACCGTCATGGAAGACCGGAAGATCAACCAACCCCACCGTGATGTAGGCAACCGCTGCCATCACGCCCGATCGTGGGCCGCAGACAAGGGCGCACAGCAGGAGTGCTGGCACTTGCCAGGTGCTGGGCAAACTCAGCAATCGGGGAGGAATCTCTGCAACGGGCAGCAAAACGGCAGCAGGAATCAAACTGCCCACAAGAATGAGAAGTATTCCCGCGATCGCGCCGCTCCAAGTGGCAAGAGCCCGCACGGCTACATAACAGCTGCCCCCATCCTGCTGTAGGAGAGGGTGATTGCCCAGGTGTCATGACCGTTTCCATCGGTGACCAAGTCCGACTGATCAGCCCGATGCCCTATCTCAAAACGGCAGATCCAATGCCAATGCTTCGGCCTTCCGATCTCGTTGGCAGTGATGAATCCGGAGCGGTGGTTGCTCTCCATCCCCTCGAAATTGCCGCTGTGCGCTTTCGGCGAGGCACCTTTTTAATTCCGATCAATCGTTTATGTCCCGATGGAGCAGAGGAGGAACGTTAAGGACTTGTCGCGTTCCCTTGTTCTTCACTCCAGACAGGAAGCTCACAACAGAGCCACTGATTTGCCTGATCCAATCCGCTGAGGATCGAATCTTATGAACAGCGTGCTGGCGGGCGAAAGCGTTGCAAGAAGCTTGTTCAAGACTGATTCAATAAGTGTTCTATATGGTTATGGGTTCCTTGGCTTAAAATCCTTGTTTAAATCGATTAGGATCCTGAATCGATTTTGGTTAAGACCAAGTTAATTGTTAGTAAAAGATCAGCAAAGAAGAGAGGTTTGAAGTGCTTGTAATCAGGGATACAGCCTGTTGATGTCTTGCATACAGGTTATTATTTGTCTGCCGAATAAACTTTTGGCGGGTTCATTCCCTCAATATTTTTTGGTGTGAGGACCGAAAATGAAACTTTTCCATCAACTGCTGGTGGCCCCAGCTGCCCTGGGCCTTCTGGCACCTGTGGCTGCGAATGCCACTGAGCTCAATATCAACGGTGTGTCTGATTACGCCGCCAGCTCTGCATCGAACAGCCGCGAGCAAGTCACCAGCATCACTCAGTTTTCTGACGTTTACCCAACCGACTGGGCTTATCAGGCACTCAGCAACCTGATCGAGCGCTACGGCTGTGTTGCTGGTTATCCCAACGGCACCTACCGCGGTAACAGGGCGATGACCCGCTTTGAAGCGGCTGCTCTGTTGAACGCCTGTCTCGACCGCGTCACCGAAGTGACCGACGAGCTCAAGCGCCTGATGAAAGAGTTTGAAAAGGAACTCGCCATCCTCAAGGGCCGTGTTGACGGACTTGAGGCCCGCGTTGGCGAACTGGAAGCCACTCAGTTCTCCACCACTACCAAGTTGAAAGGCAAAAGCACTTTCGTGATTGGTGCTGTTAATGCTGGCGGAGACAGCCGGAAAGGTAGGGCTTACAAAGAGGGGGGAGGTGCTGACGCCTACAACAGCGAATACGGTGCTTTTACCTTCAATTATGACAACCGTTTAGTCTTTGATACCAGCTTCACAGGCAAAGATAAGTTACGTACTCGTCTTCGTACCGGTAACTTCGGGAATTCCGCATTTGGTGGTGCGGGCAGTAATTTAACTGCCCTGGATATCGCATCCAAGACAGATAATAGTGTCACTATTGATCGTCTGTATTATAAATTCCCGGTCGGTAAGGATTTCACATTCATTGCTGGTGCCCTGGCAAGGAATACCGAATCATTGGCAATGTGGCCTTCTAAGTACAATAAAGGTGGAGCAAAGATTCTCGATTTCTTTGCTGTAGCAGGTGTTCCAGGCGTTTATAACAAGGAAACAGGTCAGCTAATTGCTGCTTACTGGCAGCAAGATGTTGCGAAGGGCGATCCTGGTTTCAGCATTAGTGCCAACTATGTTGCAGATGATGGAGAGGGAAATAACTCTAATCCATCTGAAGGTGGTTTTATGACAGATAATTCTCGCGCCAACCTTCTTGCACAAATTGGTTGGGGTAATGGTCAATATGGTGCAGCTGCTGCTTATAGATATGGTCAGTGCAAGTCAGGCATGCGCCGCTCTACTTCTTTCGTAAAGGCCAATGACTTCAACCTCAAGTGTCAAGGTGGTAGCGATAGCCGCTCTTCCAATAGCTTCGCGCTAAATGCCTATTGGCAGCCAGAGGATCCTGGATTTATTCCTTCGATCTCTGTCGGTTGGGCGATCAATACAATTAATGGCGATAATATTGTAGATGGCAGCTACACCACTTCTCAGAGTTGGTTCACAGGTCTGAAGTGGGAAGATGCATTTATGGAGGGCAATGCCCTTGGCTTCGCCTTTGGTCAGCCTACATTCGCTACTGCACTTAAAGGTAGTGATACTCCTTATGATGGCAACTATGCTTTCGAGTTGTATTACAACTTCCAGGTGACGGATAACATTGCTATCACCCCAGCATTGTTCTATCTGTCTCGTCCTGAAGGGCAGCTTACCCAAAAAACAGTAACGAACGGAAGCGGCTATGACGGCCAGTTCAACATCTTTGGTGGATTGATTCAAACAACCTTTAAATTCTAAAGGTTGTTTGAGATTGGTCTTGATTTAGTTTGTTGATTTCAAAGCCCTTTGCTTAAGCAGAGGGCTTTTCTTTCCATCGATCTAGTCAGTGATGTTTTTATTTTCGTGATGCCATGTTGGTGAGGTGTCTCATTGTTGATGACTGGATTGAAGCTTTAGCACTTTTTTAATGTGTGGTGCATCATCGCTTTATGATTCGATGTTGCTCACTTGCTGTTTTGAGCCTCGTTCTAACTGCACTCTCACTGGATGTGGATTGGACGTGCAGAGCTATGGATGGTTGGCTAAACTGAATTTGATTCGGTTTGATGGAGTTTCTGAAGTGATCAAGTCTAGATGACATCAGATTTTTTCGACATTTCTAATGCCGCCCGTCTCTTGGTTGTTGATCAAGATCAAGAAACTCGTGAACTCATCTGTGGCGTTCTCAAAGAGGAGGGATTCGAGGTTAAAGCTTTGGCTGATGGATTGATTGCATGGGATCTTTTACAGCAGGAAGAGTTTGAGTTAATTATTCTTGATCGTAAGCTCCCCGGTGTCAGTGGCTTTGACCTTTGTAGAAAACTTCGAATGCAAAATAATCAATCTCTTGTTCTAATGACTAGTGGTTTAAATACGGAAGCTGATCGTGTTATGGGTCTTGAAGTTGGTGCAGACGACTATTTGATCAAGCCATTTGGATATCGTGAGTTTTTGGCTCGTTGCAGAGCCCTTTTGCGGCGCCATCCATCAAGTGGAGCGGCACCTATTTCTGCAAAGTTTGAATGCTGTGATCTCAAACTTTTTCCGGATGAATGTAGGGCTTCTCGAGATGGCTGTGATATTAAACTTTCACCTAAAGAATTTAAACTTTTAGAGTTGTTCATGCAGCACCCAAAGAGAGTGTGGAGTCGTGACGAATTGCTTGATCAGATTTGGGGTGTCGACTATATCGGTGACAAAAAGACGGTTGATGTTCATATTCGTTGGCTGCGTGAAAAAATTGAAGTCAATCCTTCTAGTCCAGCTAGGATCTTTACGGTTCGAGATTTTGGGTACCGCTTTTGCTGATTATATGTTGTTGAGGTTGTTGATTTAACTGCTAGATAATTGGTTTGGACGTTTAAAATGTTTTGTGTTTTCGCTTGCAATTTTTTTGTATTTATTTGGCTTGAATTGATCGATTGTTTTGCTGTTGGTGGTTGTTTGGTTTCGGGAGAAGACTTATAATCATCTTTTGTTGGCTATCATATTGAAGCCAACCACTCTCTTTGAGTTGACCTAATACCTTTGTGACGGTAACTCGGGTTGTGCTGACAGCACTTGCTATTTCCTGATGTGTAAGGCGTAAATCTAATTTTAGCCCTTGGTTGCATGGATTGCCATAATCTTCTGCTAATAACTCTAAAAAACTTTTTACACGATTTTCTACACCACGCAGTCCTAAAAGAGCAATGAGAGCTTCTGACTGATGGGTTCTTCTGATCATCGCCTTCATCAGATTGATGCCCAGATGAGGCGTTGAATTCACATCTTGAATCGATAGACCAAGCAAGTCGCAACGATCAAGCGTGGTGGCCTGGTAGAGGTCGAGTTGTGTTAGCGGATCACCAAAGGGTTCATTTGGACCTGCAATCGCAATTAACACATCATCACCTTGCTCATTCAGGCAGCTTAATTTCACGATGCCCCGTACAACAATCCAAATATGCTCTGGGAGCATAGGGATGTTGACCCCTGCATCGAAATGAATGGAGCGACGTCGATAGCTGTTCTCTAAATCTCCTAGAAAACCGCTGGAGCTGCTAGGGCTGCAAACCATTTCGCAGTGTGCTCGTGGTGTGAGATAAGGCTATGGAGCTGCATTCAGCACTGAGCAAAGAGTTGGTAATGGTTTGTTTAAGGGTCTTCGTCTCTAGCGCTGAGCCCTTGAATGGTCATCAATGTCGCTTTTATGCTCTGATCTTGATCTCTCGCCACCTGTCTGGATTGATCTTTACCTGCTCTGGGGAATCCTTTAACCCTTTCTAAACACACTTCGAGCTTGGGACGAGTAAGTGTGGATGGATTCTTTTTTTAGTTTCGATGCGTATTGGCATCAATGGTTTTGGCCGGATTGGTCGGCTTGTTTTTCGCGCATTATGGGGCCGTTCAGGCATCGAGATTGTTCATGTAAACGATTGCGCTGGTGACGCTGCTGCTGCTGCCCACCTTCTTCAATTCGACTCTGTACATGGGCGCTGGCATCCAGAGGTTCTGCCGCATCCAAATGGGTTTCTTATTGGCAATCAGTCAGTTCGGTTTAGCA
Source organism: Synechococcus sp. ROS8604 (assembly GCF_014279655.1). NCBI lineage: Bacteria > Bacillati > Cyanobacteriota > Cyanophyceae > Synechococcales > Synechococcaceae > Synechococcus > Synechococcus sp. ROS8604. The sequence continues at coordinate 1,622,320 of NZ_CP047946.1, read as the reverse complement.
CAGAGAGTGATCCAGCTAGTGCGCCGTGGATTCTATCTAGGGTGGATATGCTACTGGAATGTAGTGGAAACTATAAGCAATCAGAATCACTTCAAAGGTTGTTAGATTCTTTAAAATTAAAGAGATTGCTTGTTGCTTGTCCCGTAAAAGGATCTGTTGATGGTGTTGAGATAATCAATGTTGTTTATGGGATTAATCATCAACTTTATGATCCAAATCTCAACAGAGTTGTTACGGCTGCCTCTTGTACTACTAACTGTTTAGCACCGATTGTTCAGGTCATTCATAACAGTTTTGGGATTAAGCATGGCTCAATTACGACCTTGCATGACGTCACCAATACCCAGGTTGTTGTGGATGCTTTTCATCATGACTTGCGACGTGCTCGTTCCTGCATGCAAAGTCTGATCCCCACAACGACTGGTTCAGCAAAGGCGATCGGCCTAATTTTTCCTGAATTAGAGGACAAGCTGAATGGTCATGCGGTGCGTGTGCCTCTCTTAAATGCTTCCCTCACTGATGCAGTGTTTGAATTGGAGAAGGATGTGACGATAGAGGATGTTAATGGAGCCTTTGAAACGGCTGCCAATGGTGATCTTCGCGGCATTCTTGGTTATGAAACCCGCCCGTTGGTGTCAGTCGATTATGTGAATGACAACCGAAGCACTATTGTTGATGCGTTGTCAACGATGGTTGTTAACCGTACGCAAGTAAAGGTTTATGCCTGGTATGACAATGAGTGGGGGTACAGTTCACGCATGGCTGATCTGGCCATTCATATAGCTTCTCTCGAGGAATGAGGCTCTCTTCACTGCAGCAATATAGCATCGTGACTGCTAATTATTGGGCGTTTACGCTCACTGATGGAGCGTTGCGTATGTTGGTTCTGTTTCATTTTCACGAGCTTAGATATTCCACACTTGAAATTGCCTTTCTGTTTCTCTTTTATGAGTTTTTTGGGATCCTAACGAATCTTTATGGTGGTTTGATTGGTGCTCGGTCTGGACTGCGTTTCACGTTGTGGGTTGGCACGTTGCTGCAGATCTTTGCGTTGTTGATGTTGATCCCTGTTGCTGCCAGCTGGCCAAAGTTGTTGAGTGTGACCTATGTGATGGTCGCTCAGGCGGTTAGCGGTATCGCGAAGGATCTCAACAAAATGAGTGCTAAAAGTGCTATTAAGGTTGTGGTTCCCGTTCATGATGATGTTCAGACCGGGGATCTACAACTTTTTAAATGGGTTGCCATTCTTACTGGATCCAAAAATGCTCTCAAGGGGGTTGGTTTTTTTCTTGGTGGTTTGCTTTTAACCTCTTTTGGTTTCAATTTTGCCGTTGGTTTGTTGGCAGCAGGTTTGGCATTGGCATTCCTGCCAACCTTGGCTTTGCCAGGGGATTTTGGACAGATGAAGGATGAGCCTTCTTTGTCGTCCCTCTTCTCCAAATCCCAAGGAATCAATGTCTTGTCATTGGCTCGTTTTTTCTTGTTTGGTGCCAGAGATGTCTGGTTTGTGGTGGCTTTGCCCGTTTTTCTAGAGGCCTCTTTGGGCTGGAGCTTCTGGGAAATTGGAGGCTTTTTAGGCCTTTGGGTGATCGGTTACGGCATTGTTCAGGGTTCTGCTCCTGGATTGCGTCGTCTTTGGGGAAAGACCACTCCACCTGGGGTTTCCTCTGTGCAGTTTTGGAGTGCCCTATTAACGGCGATACCGGCTCTCATCGCGATTGCTCTTTGGCGTGAAGTCGATGTGTCGGTTGCTATCACTGCTGGATTGACTGCGTTTGGTGTTGTTTTTGCAATGAACTCCTCCATTCACTCCTACATGGTTCTGTCTTATACCGATTCCGAAAACGTAAGCCTCAACGTTGGCTTCTATTACATGGCGAATGCCGCTGGACGTTTAACGGGTACTTTGCTGTCAGGAGCTATTTTTCTTGTCGGAGGTATGCAGGCTTGCTTGTGGATGTCTTGCCTTCTTGTGGGATTGGCATTTTTGAGCAGTTGTAAATTGCCTTATCCGTCTAGACAATCCATGCAGCCACTTTAGTTTCTATTGTGGCTGCTTTTGATTTGCTTGCCATTGGATGTCTTGTGGCATTGTTGCTGCTCATGATGCACTTTGTGTGGGTCGTCATTATTTCCTACTTCACATTGAATAAAAAAAGGGGGAGAACGACTCTCCCCCCTCTTATTTTATCCTGACAAGTCGCTCAACTAAGGATTATTCCTTGATGGTTGCAACTGCTTCTTTGGCTTTACTAATGACTTCTGGAGGAAGTGAAACATAGCCAAGTTCAGGAGCTTTGGACTGGGCCTCGTCCGAGAGCATGTAGTTAAAGGTCTTCTGAAGAAGAGGTAACTTTTCAGCATTTTCGTTGGCATAGGCCAGCACCCAAGTGAACGTCACGATTGGATATCCACCCATAGGGTTTGGATTGCCACCGATCAGATCTGGACCGAGATCGATGGATCCCAGCGCTTCACTGGCCGTTTTGTTCGTGGGGACAACTTTTTCGCCTGAGCCATTTTGCACAGCCGCTGCTTGGAGATCCCCTTTCACATAGGCCAGCTCGACGTAGCCAATGCCACCATCGATTTGTTGAAGTTGAGCAGACACACCTTCATTTCCTTTGGCTCCAATTCCCGAAGGCCATTGGACAGATTTGTCAGCGCCTACATTGTCTTTCCATTCAGGACTAATTGCTGAAAGGTGTTTGGTGAAGTTGTAGTTGGTTCCGGATCCATCCGAGCGATGCACAATTTTGATCGCTTTTGAATCGCATCCGAGTTCACTGTAGTTTTTGATCGAGCCTAAGAAGATGCCGGCTAATTGATCTTGTGACAGCTTTAGCTCACAGCCTGCATTGTTGTATGCAACGGCGATAGCACCAGCTGTCATTGGGATCTGCACGACACCACGACTCACTTTTGCAATGGCTTCGGGTTTCATTGGCTTGTCAGAAGCCCCGAAGTCCACTGTGCCGGCAGTGAATTGGCGTACACCTGCCCCAGAACCTACGGATTGATAATTGACTTGGATTCCCTGCGGCGCTAAGTCCGAAAACCAACGCTGATAAATCGCTGCTGGAAAGGAAGCTCCTGCTGCCGATAGACTCCCTTCAATGTTGCTTTTGCTGTTTTCTGTGCTCGTACACGCTGCAAGGCTGAGGCCTGCAGCCACGCCCATAAGAGCGATGGATGAGCGAATCGGGAAAGGGCGACGCATGCTGTGCAATCACTGCCCGCTTGTTTTAAATGCTGATCTTCATTACCAATTAAAGGATGCATTAAGGACTGGTTATCAGTTCCCTCAGTTTCTGCTTTTTTGAAGCAGTGAGATCTCAACAATGGATCCGGATGGTCATGCGTTGGGCGTGTCTTGAAGCTGATTGGTTTTGTAGTTTTGAGGGCAAATCAAGCGCGTTGCGACGGAATAGCGATTGAGCCAACGATTGACTCGGATGCGCTGCATTGGAGGGACTTCCTCTAGCAACTGTGAAAGTTCAATCGCTCCAAGCCGCCTTAATTCACGAACATCCACGTGCCAAAGAGATTCCGCTTCTCGGATTAAACGAGCCCAAGTGCGCACCTGTTGCCAGCGCCGCAGGCGACGCCGCAAGGGATCCATGCTCCGGAATTCGCAGTGGCTGAGAGGTCTCTGCACGCTGAGCCGTAGTTAGAGAACAACCGTACTGACAGCCTGATGCCGCGGACCTTCTTCGTGAAAAATCCCCTATGTGGCTTCGGATTGCTGAAACAAAACTGGATGCTTGGCTTCAAACCGCGTCTTGAGCCACCACTGGAAAAGGCAGTTCTGCTGCTTCTCGTGCGCTCAGACGTCTTGTCCAGGCCCCCTTCACGGGGTCATTCCAGCGGAATCCCGCTTCACGAGCGAGTTGGCGATCGTCGTAGGACACCTGCGCTCGCATCAGGGAACGGGGTTCCCGTCCTCGTTCAATCAGCTTTTCAAGTTGATCGCAACGGCGGAATACTTCGGCTAAATAGATGCAATCGGTCAGTGCGCGATGGGCTGCCCAAACTGGAATCTCGTAGGCGAGGGCCAAGTCTCGAACGGAAGGGCGGGGCCTGAGTTGTTTTTCGGCAGGCCAACGGATGTCCTCCATGCTGCAGAGCCAAGGACGATCGGTGGCAGGAAGAGACCCTCTGCCAAACCACTGCTGGTCGAAGGCTGCGTTGTGTGCCACCAGTAGGTCGGCTGCGTTCAGCAATTCCTGGAAGTAGTCCAGCCCTGGTTTCCAGGGTTGGGGCAGACGTGTAACGGCGGCTGGGATGCGGTTGATAGCCTCCGCCGCATTGGAATCAACGGGCAAGAGGCAGGACATCTGGGCCAAGATCTGCCGGCTTGGTACATCAAACAAAATCGCCCCGATCTCAAGGCAGTGATGCTCTTCAGGCTCTAAGCCAGAGGTTTCCGTATCGAGGATCAACAGGGTGTGCGCTGGGGAGGGATCGCCTGCTTCTCCTTCTGGTACGGGGAGAGGTTGCGGCTCCTCCATCTCAAATTCACCCAGAAGATTCAACTGACCAGGAACAGCCCCCGACTCCATCACTGCAGCTCGTTCATTCTTAAAACCATTCTCCCGTCTAGGCCTAGGTGCTTCCTAGGGTGCCTGAAATTCTTGATTTACCCCATGGCTCTCACGATCGGAGACCGGGCACCAGAGATTGCCCTCGAAGATCAAGACGGCGTGATGCGACGTCGCGAAGAGTTGCAAGGCAAGGTGTTGGTGTTGTTTTTCTATCCCAAAGACGACACCCCTGGATGTACGGCAGAAGCTTGTGCTTTTCGCGATATCCATTCCTCACTCGAGGCCCTTGGTGCTGTGGTTTGGGGTGTGAGCAGCGACGATGCCGTGAGCCATCGCAAATTCGCTCAGCGTTATCAGTTGCCGTTCCCCCTCCTCAGTGATCAGGGGCAGCAGCTACGCACGCGTTTTGGGGTTCCCAAAGTTCTGGGATTGCTTCCAGGACGGGTGACCTATGTGATCGATGCCGAGGGAACGATTCGCCATATTTTCAACAACATGCTTGATGGTCCGGCGCACGTGCGTGAAGCCGAGCGGATCGTGAAGGAGCTGTCCAAAGCATGAGCCGCTGGCAGCGACAACAGGGCTGTTGGTGCCTCTGGCCTGCTTCCGCAAAAGGGTTGGTTGAATTTATTGGGGGGAGCTACCTAGCCACCAATCCCCAGATCAGTTACCGACGGTTGTTGGAAGGGTTGGCGGCTCGTCAGCTTGCGGTTCACGCCTGGAGTTACGTCCCTGGGTTTGATCATCAACTGCAGGCGCGGGAGGGTTGGCAGGCCTTACGCGCCTGTCGATCAGCGCTTCATCGGCGCTTAGGCAAAGATCTTGTTCCGGTCCGTGTGGGCCACAGCTTGGGCTGCAAGCTGCATTTGTTGGCCCCGGACGGAGGGAGAAACAGTCTGGCGATGGCCGCTTTGAGTTTCAACAACTTCACCGCTGAACGCTCGATTCCTCTGCTTGGCACATTGGCGCCAAGCCTTGGCGTGGTGACGGAATTCAGCCCTGGACCTGAGGAAACTCTGCGCTTGATCGAACGTTATTACCTCCAGCCCCACAACCTGGTGATCCGCTTTGGGGCTGATCAGTTGGATCAGAGCCAGGACTTGATGCAGGCGTTAAGCAATCGTTCCGGTGATCAAAGTCAGTTTGTACCCATGAAGGGAGATCACCTCACCCCTGCCAGTGCTGGCCTTCGACAGGGGCTCCTGGGGGACTGGGCCGATGATCCGTCTAGAGCCAGGGTGATCGGAGAACTGATTCAATCCATTGGCAACGTGGGACTCGGTATTGAACGTCAGCGATGATTGAGAAAGCTCTTCTCAGATCGTTGTGAGCGACAACAAAACACAAAACGTTCTTCTTCAGATTGCGCGATGCATCGCTCTGAGTGATGGCAGCATTTCTGATGAGGAAGATCGTTTGCTCAAAGACTTGCCTGGGCGCCTCTATCTCGAGGAAGCCACCCCTGATGACAGGCCCAATCGGCCACAGAGTTTGACAGAGCTCGCCACGTTGCTGACAAATCACACCGATCAGTGCACAGCGGTGAGAGTGGCTTGCTTGGTGGCAGGCGTGTCAAGGAATCCAGGCGATGAATCGGATATCAATCCAAAAGAGCGTTTGGCTTATCGCGAGTTGATTGAAGCTCTTCAAGTTTCGGACGAAGAATTAAGTGAAATTCAATGGGCTGCAAAAGAGGAGCTCCAACAGAAGCGTTCGCTTCTCAACGTGATTTTGGACGCCATTTATGGAAAGGATGGATGGCCCGATCAAGCGCTTCTACCACCAGATTTCCCGATGATTTAAGTGGTCTCCCATGCAGCAAAAGCCAAGGCTGCTCCTGCATGGGTTGGTTGGCTTTAGCTGCGTAAACGATCAAGAACGGAGCGATCTTCCAGCGTGCTGGTATCGCCAGTGACCTCCTCACCGGCCGCGAGAGCGCGCAGAATCCGGCGCATGATCTTGCCACTACGCGTTTTAGGCAAGGCATCGCTGCAGCGAATCTCGTCTGGCCTTGCAATCGGACCAATTTCCTTCCCAACATGGGCTCGGAGTTCTGCAACGAGGGCGTCGCTGGACTCTCGTCCAAGTTCCAACGTGACGAAGGCGACGATGCCCTCACCCTTGAGATCATCGGGCCGACCGACCACGGCGGCTTCAGCGACGGAGGGATGGCTTACCAAGGCCGATTCGATTTCCATCGTGCCCAGACGGTGGCCAGAGACGTTGATCACGTCATCCACACGCCCCATCACCCAGAAATAGCCGTCGTCATCCCGGCGTGCCCCATCACCAGCGAAGTAAAGGTGCGATCCATCTGCAGGACGAATCGCTTCCCAGTAACTCTCTCGGAAACGTTGGGGATTTCCATGAACGGTGCGCATCATTCCTGGCCAGGGCGCTCGCACCGCCAGGTACCCGCCTTCGTTGGGTCCACAGCTATTGCCCTCTGCATCGATGATGTCGGCTTGAATCCCAGGCAAGGGCAAGGTGGCAGAGCCAGGCTTGGTGGGGGTTGCTCCCGGAAGGGGGCTGATCATCACGCCACCGGTTTCGGTTTGCCACCAGGTGTCGACGATGGGGCAGCGCTCACCGCCCACCACATCGCGATACCACATCCAGGCTTCAGGATTGATCGGCTCCCCGACGGTGCCAAGCAGGCGGAGGCTGCTCATGTCGTATTGATCTGGTACCGCACGGCCACTCCTCATAAAGGCACGAATGGCCGTTGGAGCGGTGTAGAAAATGCTGATGCGATGTTTCTGGATCAGCTCCCAGAATGCGCCTGGCTTGGAGGGTCGAGGAGCACCCTCGTACATCACGGTGGTGGCGCCGTTCGACAGTGGCCCGTAGACGATGTAGCTGTGTCCGGTGATCCAGCCGACATCGGCTGTGCACCAAAACACATCGTCGTCACGGATGTCGAAGATCCATTGAAACGTCAGATGGGCCCAGAGGTTGTAACCCGCGGTGGTGTGGACCACCCCTTTGGGTTTTCCTGTTGAGCCAGAGGTGTAAAGCACAAACAACCTGTCTTCGCTCGCCATCGGCTCAGCGATGCAGGCTTCGGATTGATTGGCGACGATTTCGTGCCACCACTGATCTCGCCCAGGCACCATCTCCACCGCTTGGTCGGTGCGTTTCACGACGAGCACTGACTTCACCGTTGGGCAAGCACCATCGGCAAGCGCTGCATTCACCGCAGGCTTCAGCGACACGGGCTTGTCCTTACGGAAACCGCCATCAGCGGTGATCACCGCTTTCACTTCACCATCGATGAGGCGATCACGCAGGGCTTCCGCTGAGAAGCCACCAAACACCACGGAGTGCGGAGCGCCAATGCGCGCACAGGCCAGCATCGCGATGGCGGCCTCCGGCACCATGGGCATGTACAGAGCGACAAGGTCGCCTTTGCCAATTCCCATGGCCTTGAGGGCGTTGGCCGCACGGCACACCTCAGCATGCAGCTCCTGGTAGGTGAAGGTGCGCACATCCCCGGGCTCGCCCTCCCAGATCAGGGCTGTCTTGTTGGCCTTGGGTCCATTGAGATGCCGGTCAAGACAGTTGTAGGAAAGATTGGTCGTCCCCCCCTCAAACCAGCGCGCAAAGGGAGGGTTGTCCCAGTTGAGAACGGTGTGAAACGGTTCAAACCAGTGCAGTTCACGCCGTGCTGCGTCTCCCCAGAACGTGTCTGGATCAGATTTGGCCGCTTCAGCTAGAGCGAGATAGGACTCCATCCCAGAAATTCGCGCATCCCTGGCGAGATCCGCTGGTGGATCAAAGACCCGTTGTTCTTGAAGCACGCTCTCAATGGTGGAACCCTCACTCATCGCCTGCTGCTCAAATGCACTGACAGCACAACAATATCGACGCTTTCTGCATCCGCACCAGTCGCGTTGTCAGAATCCACAGAACAGTGATCAGGCAACGATGCCAAAGGCTGGATCCTTGTCAGCACCAAAAGCATGCCTGTTTGATCTTGATGGTCTCCTGCTGGATACCGAACCGTTGCAGGCAGAGGCTTGGAAAGCAGCGGCAGCGTGCTTCAACGGATCCCTCTCGACGCAGCAACTTCAACAGCTGAAGGGACGTCGCCGGGATGACAATGCCAACTTGGTTTGCTCATGGTTGAAGCAGTCAGTCATAGCGGAGCAACTCCTAAAAGCGCGGGAGCCCATTGCCAAGCGTTTAGTCGCTGAGGCTCCAGCGGTTCCGGGCGCTGAGCAACTGATCCGGTTTTGCAGTTCCCAGCATTTGCCCATGGTGCTGGTCACCAGCAGCAAGGAGGCATCGCTGCTCTACAAAATCACCGGCCACCCTTGGTTGGATTTAATTCAAAGCCGTGTGTTGGGCGATGACATGGACCTGCGTGCAGGAAAACCAGCTCCTGATCCCTATCTGCTAGCAACCCAAAGGCTGGGGTTGTCTCCCAGTGATTGCTGGGTCTTTGAGGATTCACACGCGGGTTGTCAGTCGGCCTTAGCGGCAGGCTGTTGGGTCTGGCAGTTGGTCGAAACGCTCAGTGAAAACGCTGTAATCCAACCCCCTGCGATGCAACATCCTCGTTTAACGCTCATCACCAGCTTGGGCCAGGGAGAGGAGCAACTCCGGCACAGCCTCAGTACAGACGGCTAAGCACGAAATCTGGTAGCTCCAGCAAGGCAGACCGTGATGGGGATTCGGGCATCCAATCCAAGGCTTCGCGGGCTTCGCGCGCAAACGTTTTGGCCAGTTCTCGGGTGCGAGGAATGGCTTCTGACTCGCGAACCAACGCCAAAGCGGTTTCAAGATCACCCTCTTCACTGAATTCGCGTTCAATCAAACCGGACAGAGCAGGACGCTCTTCCAGGGCGTAAAGAGCGGGAGCTGTGAGATAACCGCTGGATAAATCACTGGCTGCCGGCTTTCCGAGCTGTTGATCACTGCCAGTGAAATCGAGGATGTCATCCACAACCTGGAAAGCCAGACCCAGCTGCCGGCCGTAGTGATACAAAGACTCAAGCTGAGGCTCCGACAAGTCGCTTAAAATACCAGCCGCTTTGGCGCTGTTCGCAATCAATGAAGCTGTTTTGCAGTAACTTTTTTCGAAATAGGTTTCAAAGGATTGGCCCGTGTCGAAGCGAAACAGGCCTTGTTTCACTTCCCCATCAGCGAGATCCATGATCACACGACTCAGCAATTTAACGACATCCAGGTTGTCGAGATTCGCTAGGTGCCAACTCGCCTGAGCGAACAGGAAGTCACCAGCGAGAACGGCCACTCTGTAATTGAATCGGCTGTGGACGGTCTCAACGCCCCGTCGTGTTGAGGCTTCATCCACAACATCGTCGTGAACGAGCGAAGCGGTGTGGATCATCTCCGTGATCTCTGCCAGACGTCGATGGCGTGAGCTCAACTCTCCGTCTGCGGAAAGCGCCCTCGAAATCAGCAACACGATTCCAGGTCTGAGGCGCTTCCCTCCAGCGCTGAAAAGATGTTCAGCAGCTGCTTGGAGAATCGGATGACCGGCTCCTATCAAGCTGCGGAGGTCGCTTAGCAGGATCTCAAGATCCGCCTCGACCGGCTGCAGCAACTCGGTGACGGTGGCCATGAATCCCCTCGGTACAAAGATCCTAGGAAATGCAGACCTATGGCTGCAGATTCACCAGATCAACGCAAGGCCTTTGCCCCAGCCAAGCCGTGGCTCTCTCGGCAAACCCTGCGGCGTCTTTTGTGACGCAAAGATGCGTTGCGGCCAGTGATACCGGCTGATTATGACTTCCTGGTAAGGGATGGCCAAGAAAGGCATCGAGTTGGGTGGCGACGGCGACAGCTGGGTCGATCAGACGCATGTGAGGGGGCAATAAGTTCGCGAGCAGTGGCACCAGCAGGGGGTAATGGGTGCAACCAAGCACCACCGAATCAACCGAGGCTTCAAGCAAGGGCTGGAGGTATCGAATCGCCGCTTCGCGCAGTTCATCGGAACCGAGATCTCCGGCCTCGATCAGCGGAACAAAATCAGGACAGGCCTGTTGAACCACCAAGGTTCCTGGATGGAGCGCCTCGATGCTCTCCCGATAGGCGCCTGAGGCCACCGTTGCTGGGGTCGCGAGAACGCCCACTCTCGACTCTTTCACGAGGGCAGCGGCAGCGCCAATCAGCCCTACAACGGGAACGCCGGCTTGCCCCTCGGTGACATCTCTGGCGAGAGCATTGGTGGTGTTGCAGGCCATCACAACGGTGGAGACCTCTTGGACTCGCAACCAGGCCACCACTTCAGCGGCAATCGAACGGATTTCTGAAGGAGACCGACTGCCGTAGGGAACACGGGCGGTGTCGCCTAAGTAGGTCACCGGCACGGCACCGTGACGCTCCAGGATTCTGCGCAAGACGGTGAGCCCGCCAATGCCACTGTCAAACAGTCCGAGACGAATGGTCAACGCACTCCTTTCAGATAGTCGAGGATGCCGGTGGCAAGGGCTAAAGCCAGCCTCTGACGGTGGGACGAGGTGGCCAGGCGCGGAGAATCAATGTTGCCAGTGACGAATCCCATCTCCACGAGCGCTGCTGGCATTGTGGTGCGCCTAATCACAAAAAATCGACCTCGCTTCACACCTCGATTCGGGCTGCCGGGCGACACATTTAGCATTTGCTGCTGAAGGTGAGCGGCCAAGCGGGCTGAACGACGGTCGGAGTAGAAAAACGTCTCAATCCCGTTCACATCAGGCCTGGCCATGCTGATCGCATTGGCATGAATGCTGACGAAAGCATCCGCACCAGCCCGATTGGCAATTGAAACCCGAGGCGGAAGATCGACATCCACTTCGGCTGTTCGCGTCATGATCACCTGGACCCCCTTGGCTTCCAGTAATCGAGCGACTTGCAGGGAGATATCGAGAACGATTTCACTTTCCCTGATCCCTCGGATTCCCACAGCGCCGGGATCGGGACCACCATGGCCTGGGTCGATAACGACGCGATATTTGCCTCGGGTCACGGTGGGTAAGCCCGCCGCATTCACTGGAGTTTTGCTGGGTTGGATGCGTAGGCCACCCGCCCAGGACCCAGAGGATGCACGGTTGAGATCTCCTTCCCCGATCGGCCTTAACCCTGTGGTGGAAAGCCCTTGAAAGCTGAGCTTCCAGCGATTGGAAGCGGTACCGATCAATTTCAATTGACTGGGATCGAGATCGACCCCTGGCTGAAACTCGATCACCAATCGGGTTTCACCTGCGCTCGGTTTGCCAAGCCGAATTTCGCGAACGGGGCCGGAACCGGGCAGGCTTCTCGATCGACTGAGCTCACCTGGAAAATCGATCCACACCCTTGGACCGCGGTTGCGATCCCCGGCTTCGAAGAAGGCTTGAAGTCGCGCACCCGCCGCGGTGCGCAGCAGGAGCTCCCCTGAAGAACTGAGTTTCCAGGCTGCCAGGGCACTGGCGGCTTGGGCCGGCAGGCTGAGAAGCAGGGATGACGCTTGGACAGCCGCCGCAAGAACGAGCGCACTGAAGCGGAAGGTCAGCGGAGCCATGCCCTTCAGAACAGCGAGGGTTGGCGGTGCTGCAGGCTCGGCATCTGCCCGCGAATGCGCTGGAGATGGCTGGGGTCAATGGGAGCGATGGCGGCCCCTGGAGCCACCCCGGCATCGGACAACATCGTGCCCCAAGGATCCACCACCAGGGAATGCCCGTGGCTCTGTCGTCGCTTGTAGTGCACGCCTGTCTGGGCTGGAGCCAGGACGTAGGCCGTGTTTTCGATCGCCCGTGATTGGAGCAAAACTTGCCAATGGTCCTTCCCTGTGAAGGCTGTGAAGGCAGCGGGAATCATTAACAACTCAGCTCCGGCTCCAACCAGGTGGCGATAGAGCTCAGGGAAGCGCACGTCGTAGCAAATGGACAGCCCCACCCGACATAGACCAGGCACATCCACGACGGGAGGGGGGGATGTGCCTGGGCTGAAGCTCGCTGATTCTCGGTAGGAGCTCCCGTCTGGGAGGTCCACATCAAAGAGGTGGATTTTGTCGTAACTAGCCAGCACTTGTCCGTCACGGCCTACCAGCTGTGACCTTTGAAAGTGGCGTTGGCCATCACCGACGGGAACGGGGAAGCCACCACCCAGGATCACGACCTGATAGCGACGGGCCATGGTGACCAGAAAGCGCGCTGCCTGTTCAGCCAATGCCGGTGCCAGTTCGAGTCGCTGCGCGTCGTCACCCATAAAGGCAAAGTTTTCGGGCAAAGCGATCAGCTCTGCGCCACGACGCGCCGCCAAATCGATCTGCTCTTCAGCGGCTGCAAAATTGCTTTCAGGGTCAGTTGTGCTGGTGAGTTGAAGGGCCGCAGCCAAAAAGTCACTCACGTGCGTTCTTTCCGATTGGCAAATGGTATTGGCTTATTGCCGTGCGGCTACCCAGAAACAGCACGAAGCACGCCTGGTTCAGCCTGGGTCGGCACCACCGATAGCTGATCAAGATCAGCACAGCGTTGGAAATCAGCGTCGTGATCCCCCAGGCGAATCAAGCGCTGTCCATGGGATGCGATCCGTAAACAGGCCTCGGGATTGTCTTTCCATTGGGCCCACAGAGCGAGTGCCGCCTGCATTTCGTCGTTAGCCACGCTGGCCCCTGCGGCCAGGAGGGATTCGGCGAGGGCACCAGCGGCTAAGGAATCCTCCAAGGAGTAGGTGCCTTCCCAGCCGCTTCCCACCATCCAGACCTGCTCGGGCTGATCCTGGATCAGTCGTTTTGCCACCGCTTCCCGGTTCGGCAAGGCCACCGTGAGCACACAGGCCACCTCTCGCACCCGGTGCAAGGAGCGGGTGCCATTGGTGGTGCTCATGAACAGGCGCTTGCCCTTCACGGTTTCGGGGACCACGGAAACGGGGGAATTGCCAAGATCAAATCCATCGAGCTTCGCCCCTCCCCGTTCGCCTACCAACAGGCGCTTTTGCTCGGGCCAGGCGTTGGCTTCTGAGCGGAGTTCATCGAGATCAGCAAAGGTTTGAATCGCCTCTGCTCCGTTGTGCAACGCCCAGGCAATGGTGGTGGTGGCGCGCAGGACATCGATCACAACAGCGGCGTCAGGACCCTCTGGACCGTTGATGGTGTCTGGCACTTCACCAGCAACGTGGAAATAGGACACCTTCATGGCCACGATCTCGATCAGCGTGCGTCACAGTAACGAGATTGCTTCCTGATCACCCTTTCATCTCCATGGCTTTGATTGGACCCGGCCCTGGAACGAGAGATCTGCGGGACTTTCTCAAGCTGCTGGAGGAGCGTGGACAGCTACGGCGGATTACGGCACCCGTGGATCCAGACCTTGAGCTGGCAGCCATTGCTGATCGGGTGCTTGCTGCCGGTGGTCCAGCCCTGCTGTTTGAAAATGTGATTGGCTCCAGCATGCCTGTGGCCGTCAATACGCTCGGCACTGTGGAGCGTGTGGTTTGGAGCATGGGCCTTGAGCGGGCTGAACAGCTTGAGGAGCTTGGATCCAGGCTTGCCATCCTTCAGCAACCGAGGCCTCCAAAAGACCTCAAGGAGACCAAGCAATTCGCCAGGGTGTTTTGGGACCTGGTGAAGGCACGACCAGACCGCGATCTCGCCCCTCCCTGCCGGCAGCAGATCTTTTCGGGAGATGAGGTCAATCTCGATCAAATCCCCCTGATCAGACCGTGGCCGGGGGATGCCGGTGGTGTGATCACCTTGGGCCTTGTGATTACGAAAGATCCGGAAACCGGTGTCCCAAACGTGGGGGTTTATCGCCTGCAGCGTCAATCGGTGAACACCATGACGGTGCATTGGTTGAGCGTTCGTGGTGGGGCCCGTCACCTGCGGAAGGCAGCGGCGATGGGCAAAAAGCTGGAGGTGGCCATCGCTATTGGTGTTCACCCTCTGCTTGTGATGGCGGCAGCAACACCGATCCCTGTGCAACTCAGTGAATGGTTGTTCGCAGGAATTTATGCAGGGGAGGGAGTGCGGCTCACCCCCTGCAAAACAATTGATCTGCAGGTGCCAAGTTGCAGTGAGGTGGTGTTAGAGGGAACGATTACTCCAGGAGAGGTCAGCCCAGATGGCCCCTTTGGTGATCACATGGGTTTCTACGGGGGTGTGGAGGATTCACCTTTGGTGCGTTTCCATTGCATGACCCAGCGGCGGTCGCCGATTTTTCTCACCACATTCAGTGGCCGGCCACCGAAAGAAGAGGCGATGCTGGCCATTGCTTTAAACAGAATCTATACGCCAATTTTGCGTCAACAAATCCCTGAAATCAGAGATTTCTTCCTGCCTATGGAGGCACTAAGTTATAAATTGGCAATTATTTCTATTGATAAAGCCTATCCAGGTCAGGCAAAACGAGCTGCGATGGCTTTCTGGAGTGCTCTCCCGCAATTTACTTACACGAAGTTTGTTGTCGTGGTTGATAAGCACATCAATGTGCGGGATCCCCGTCAGGTTGTCTGGGCTATTGCTGCACAAGTGGATCCTCAGAGAGACCTATTTGTCTTAGAAAATACTCCTTTTGATACGCTCGATTTTGCTAGCGAACAACTCGGACTTGGCGGAAGAATGGCCGTTGATGCCACCACCAAGATCGGACCTGAGAAGAATCATGAATGGGGTGAACCCTTAAGCCGACCAGCGGAGTTGGAGCAACAAGTATCGGGCCGGCTCGAGGAGCTTGGCTTGGCAGATCTGGATCATGCTGAACCAGATCCTGCCGTGTTTGGTTATGTATTGGACAAGCTTATTTCCATCCAGCCTCGGTCATGAGCTGGATAGCTTGTTTGTTGTAATTACTTAGCTGCGAAATCGTGACTCGATCAGGAGTGAATTTTGTCATTCCCTTCAAGTACGTTGATCCTCCAACCCCTTTGAGTGGGAACTCATAGGTGGGTCCAGCTAGCCCAGAACTTCCTTGAGGAGATGCTAAAAACTCAATCAATTTAATTGCATTTTTTTTGTTTTTCGAATAGCGTGAAATCGCTGCAGCACTGATATTAACGTGAGCAGGTTTTGGCATTACGATTTTAACTTTGTTGGCAAATTGCTGATCTTTTTTCCCGTTAACTCCTGCTCTCATGCGTGCCAGGTAGTAGTGATTCACAATTCCAACTCCACACTGGCCTTGGGCAACAGCACGGATCAATCCGATATCACCGCCAAAATAGGGCTGGCTCACATTGCGGGTAAGACCCTTTAGCCAAGATTTAACCTTGCCAGTCCCTTTAAGTGCTAATTGATCAGCAACCAGTGATTGGTTGTACACATTCTTACGCTTTCTTAGGCATACTTTGCCTTTTAAAGATGGGCTTGCAAGTTTTGCATATGATGTCACTGAGGATGGGGCAACGATGGCTGGATTAACAATAATCGAGCGTACGCGTCGCGTTAGACCAAACCATCTTTTCTTGGGATCGCGATAGCGAGATGGTACAGATTGATCCAAAGATGAGGATTGAATACTGCCAAAGAGTCCTGCATTGGCTGCATTATTGATGCGTGCAGCATCAACTAAGATAATGACATCAGCTTTTGTATTCTTACCTTCGCTCTTTAATCTCTGAACCAATGAAATCCCTGAGGCTTCCACTAAGCGAACTTTAATGCCGGTTTGATCTGAAAACTTTTTATAAACCTGACGGTCAGTATTGTAATGACGACCTGAATACACTCTCACTTCTCCTGCCGCAAGTGCTGGTGTATGAAGAACGAGTGGCAAAAGAGATGTGAGAAACAAAAAACGTTTCATCTCAATAAAACAGCATCTTTTACTATAGGAGGCTGTTGGGATGCAACCGAATCATTTGTCACATGACCATGCTCGTCAACCATGCCAGAGATGAAAGGACTGAACAATGAATCATTTGCGCTTGCCATTACTTGACCAAGAAACCTGTGAAAACTTGCTTGAGAAACTTGCTCAGGATGCAGAATGGCAGGATGGTTCACTCACCGCTGGTGCTCACGCGAAGGGAGGAAAAAGAAATTTACAAATTATCTATGATTCTCCATTGCGAAAAGACATCCATGAGCGAGTCGAACATGCCATGTGGAACCATCCAGTCGTGAAAGGATTTTGCCTTCCTCGCAAACTTCACCGCTTCTTAATTACAAAAACAGAAAAGGAAGGTGGGTATGACACCCATGTTGATAATGCCTATATGAGCAGTGGAAGAAGTGATTTATCTTTTACGCTCTCCTTAACGGATGACACGAGGTATGAGGGCGGTGAGCTGGAGATCGATAGTATTTCTGAGTCATTTCCGATCAGGCTTAAGCAGGGTGAAATTGTGATCTATCCCAGTACATCGTTGCATCGCGTTTGTACGGTCACGAGAGGTATTCGCACGGTTTGTGTGGGTTGGATTGAGAGTTATGTGCAGGCTGAAAATGATCGCCTTTGTTTGTTTCAGCTGGAAAGTGGTGCGCGAGCGGTTTTGGCAAAGCACGGTCGTAGTGACGAACTTGATTTGATCTTCTTGGCCTACACCAACCTGTTACGGAGATTAGGTGGCTAGGCATGTATAAAAAGATTCGGGCCGTTGCATTCTGTTCAGTAAGCTGAAGTGGATGCACCAATCTCATGAAAAAGACGACGGCTCTTTCCATCTTTCTTGCTAGTGCAGCTGCATTGTCAGGTCAGCTAGCAAGCGTGGAACCCGTTCAGGCGGATCAAGCGCCCAGCGGAGGCCTTCAGGAATGGTCCACGGACCAAGATCTTGATGCAGCCTCTAAAAAGGATGCTGATGCCAAGGCCGCAGCTAAAAAAGCCGCAGAGCAAGATATTTGTATTCCCATTGGTGAGGGTGAGAATTGCTGGTAAGAGAACGACTCTTTTCAGGCTTTTAAGGAGGGACTTATTAGCCCCTCCTTTTTTAATGCAATTTGACTTGAGAATAAAAAAGGAGGGTTAAACCCTCCTCAATCATGATCCTAAATGGATTTAGGTTCTAGAACTTGAATGTAGTCTGCACAAGACCACCAAGGGTACTAAAGGTGTCTGCAC
The DNA here is from genome assembly GCF_014279655.1 of Synechococcus sp. ROS8604. Taxonomy (NCBI): domain Bacteria; kingdom Bacillati; phylum Cyanobacteriota; class Cyanophyceae; order Synechococcales; family Synechococcaceae; genus Synechococcus; species Synechococcus sp. ROS8604. The sequence continues at coordinate 1,604,793 of NZ_CP047946.1, read as the reverse complement.
CTGCACCACCTGTTTTGAAACTAGATCCAGTCTCTTGACCGAAAGGACGGCTCAAGTAGAACAGCGCAGGAGTCACCGTGATGTTATCGGTGACTTGGAAATCGTAATACAGTTCCATAGCATAGTTGCCATCGTCTGCATAACCATTGCCGTCTTTACCCTGATTCTTTAGAGCAGTCGCAAACTGAGGTTGTCCAATTGCGAAACCTAAGCGATTACCGCGCATGAAAGCATCTTGCCAGTTCAGACCAACAAGCCAACCTTGTGATTGGGTGACATCACCATCAGTAAAACCATCTTTTTCGTTGAAGCTGGTGATGCTCCAACCAACACTAACGCTAGGCATCCAACCACTATCTAGGGGCTGGTAATAAGCATTTAGGTTGAACTGATTGGCGTCTGAATATCCTCCTTTGTTAAGACCAGCGGGAGTACCTGCACCACCAACTGTCATACCAGCCTGTGAATAAGCATAGGCTGCTGATACTTGCCACTGAGGTGATCCGTAAGCGATTTGGCTTAGGAACTTACCTTTGGAACGATCACCAGCGATACCACCATTATTGGGGTCACTGTTTGGACCGTTTTTAGCGACATAGTTGGCACTGATTTTGAGTTTGGCATCACCGTAATCAGCATTTCTGTTGCCGATCCAGTTGATACCTGCACCTGGTGAGGTACTTGCGCCGTAGGCACCGTAGTAACCACCGAGTTTGAACTGTTTCAACACATGCTTATAGACGCCAGGTGTGGCGGCCAACATGTAGTAGTTTTCGATCAGGGGACCTGCAAACACTTGGAAATCATTTCCGAGTGGGAACTGATACCAAAGCTTGTCAACTTTCAGGCTGTTAGCACTGCTCTTCGATTGCTCGATTTGGGTTTGCTTTCCGGTGTAGCCGCTACCTGAGAACGCATTCTTGCCGAAGTTACCAGTTCTCAGTCTGGTGTAGAGCAAATCCTTACCGGTGAAGCTTGTGTTGAGGTTGAGGGTGGTGCGGTACGAGAAAGATGTTCCCGTGTCGCCTACATAATTGCCATCTTTATCCTTGAGATTATCCGTCTCGTCACCGCCATAAGAGGTGGCACCAATGGTCATCACGGCTTTACCACTCAATTTGGTGGTGGTGGAGAACTGAGTGGCTTCCAGTTCGCCAACGCGGGCCTCAAGTCCGTCAACACGGCCCTTGAGGATGGCGAGTTCCTTTTCAAACTCTTTCATCAGGCGCTTGAGCTCGTCGGTCACTTCGGTGACGCGGTCGAGACAGGCGTTCAACAGAGCAGCCGCTTCAAAGCGGGTCATCGCCCTGTTACCGCGGTAGGTGCCGTTGGGATAACCAGCAACACAGCCGTAGCGCTCGATCAGGTTGCTGAGTGCCTGATAAGCCCAGTCGGTTGGGTAAACGTCAGAAAACTGAGTGATGCTGGTGACTTGCTCGCCAGTAGCGGCGTAGTCAGACACACCGTTGATGTTCAGCTCAGTGGCGTTAGCAGCCACAGGTGCCAAAAGGCCCAGGGCCGCTGGGGCCACCAGCAGTTGATGGAAAAGTTTCAAATTGATCCTCACACAAGATGACGCAAAATGCGTCGACGCAAATTTAATTGCTCTTTGCCGAAGTTGCGACGTAAAAAAGACACTTTAGTCCCCTTGTACAGCACAATTCTTTTTTACATAAGGCACATTGATGCACGTCATTTGATACAAGCGAATTCAATTCTGTTTTTGTCGCTAGACAATGGCCTCGAAATTAACTCGAGACTTGGACACTACAAAATTCATACTTAGAGCCTCTTTGTTCGCTCTCGCAGCGCTTGTAGCGGTCGCGTTCGTTCTTGTTCGACGTGACTCCATTGGTGGCAGGGATGACTTTGTTGGCGATCAGACGCAAAGTCAGTCGTTTTGGATCAAAAAAGGTCGAGATCGCACACGATCCCCTTCAACAAGCAATAGCTATTGAGAATCGATTGCAGAAAGACTCTGTTTGGGCTATGTTGCTATCAATTCTCATTAGCGTTAAAATCACTCCGTGAGCTTCCGCTTCCTGCCTGACGACCCCACGTCCTCGATCCAAATCCCGACGGGGCAAACCGTGCTTGTCGACACCCACGGGCGCAGTGATTGCATGAAATTAAATGTGCTTGAAGGGATTGCCAGGGTGTATTGCCCTTGCGAAGAAACAGAAGGGATGACGCTTGCCTTCCTACAGACGGGTGATCAGCTCAGAACTGATTGTTTGTGCAGTGATGGCATTTGCGTTGAAGCGATGACTCCACTGAGAATCGAAACGAAATCGATGGAGCCATCCCCAAATGGGTATGACTCAGTGAATGAGTGGACGCTGCAACTTCTGAGAATCCGTCACTTAGGACAAGCAGAACAGAGACTTCACGCCTTGCTGAGTCTGTTAGTCAATCGCTTGGGCAAGCGCTATGGAGAGTGGTGCAATCTTCCCTTTCGACTTACACACGACCGAATTGGTGAATTGATTGGCTCCACCAGAGTGACGTCTACGCGCTTGATCTCCAAACTTCGCAATGGTGAAATGTTGGTGACCAACTCTGGTGAAGCTTCTATGAAACTCTCTCCCAGATTGATTGAATCAAGTCCGCTCGGATTTTAGGTGATTACGTGGAAGGAATTGCTAGTGAGAGCCTGGTTCTGACCTTGAGTCAGGAGGTTGAACATTTAACGAGTTACCAGTGCATCGCCATTGAAAGAACAATTAAATCGATCAGCCCACTGCTGAAGAAGCGTTTAAGAGACGATTTGGAATCGATTCACATCAGGCTCGTGGAAATTTATGATACTTTTGACGTCCTTAAGCTTGAGCAGCTCACGATTAGTGCTCGTTTGCTCTACGAACAAAGCAAACGAGCAATGCTCAGGTCAACCTCGCTGCGTTTGACCTGCTCTTAATTCGTTATCGATGACAAGCAACGCTGTGGGGTCACCATTCGCGAACTTCACCCGCCCGAGCAAGTAAGCGAATTGATCTTCGGATTGAATTTGGGCTTCAATGAGTGGATCTAGGAATACGGTAGTTCTGGTATCGCTGTTTCTTTCAGCCATGGCATACACGCTTTGGATCGAAGACGTTGTATCAGCTTCCATCTGAAAGGCTGTTGCCATTAATGCAGCCAAATTGTCCCAGCTTTGCCTTGGAGCAGCTAATAGTTGCAGGTCGTTGGATTGACTGCGTGCTATCAAATACTGGGTGAAGTGCACGGCATGGGACTGTTCGCTCTTCGCTTCACCATCGAAAAATTGATAGAAACCGGCAAGTTCACGTTCAGCACACCAGATGGACATAGCCAAATAAGTGATTGAGGCATGCCTCTCGATTGAAATGTGTTGCTGGATTGCACTGAGCAAATCTGGATTCATGGATTCAGCCAGTGCCCGTCCGTTAGGCCCCTGCGCAACGTTCGTTCCAATCTGAGTTGACGAATCTGAAGTCGTCATATTGAACACTCCTCTGAATCAAAAATCACTTATTAATTATTGACTTTTTCCACTGTTTCGTCAAGCAACATTGTTTATTTTGTGCGCTTTCGACCATGTATAATGAGAGTCAATCTCAAGATGACTCGAATGGCACGACTTCAGGGTTCACAAGAAAGCCTTGGGATCGATAAAATGACGAAACAACTTTCAATTTGGAGCTTTTTTAGTAAGAAAAAAGGCTGTAAGAAATCAAAGTGTTCGAAGTGGAAAGGTGGCCATTGTAAGTGCGGTCGTGGTTAATCAAGTGAATTGTAAATACTCTACAAATGTTGATTCCTGCGCGATTAGTTTCTCGCTAACTAAGATTCCAAACTGGTATTTGTCTGAGCAGATTAATCCCTTCTCTTTCATGAAGCCAATTTGACGCGTCACAGTTGATCGGGTGCAGCCAACTAAGAGGGCGATTTGTGAATGGCTTAATTCGAATGGCAGTGTATAACTCTCTTTATTCCTTCTTCCAAACGAAAATACTAGAATCGCGATTAAACGGCAGATTCTGATCTCAACTTGAGTGGATGATTTTATCATGCACAATATTAGTAGCCAGTGATTGTGAAAGATGGAATCCACTTCGTTTGCACAATCATGGGTGGATGTTATTTTAAATTTTACTTCATTTAATGCTTCTAGGCGCAGATCAAAATTTCTAAGTCTGTTTTTCTCAAGCCTCAACCACTCTGAACCAAAAAAACCAATTGGAAACAGTTCGGAATTGATTGTTGAGACGAGGCAGACGCGTAAGACCCCTTCTTCTATGCCTAAAAATTTACAAGTTTTGGCTTCATCAAGATCCAAGAATGTGATATCTAAACTCTGACCCCTTTTGAGGCAATGCAATTGATGCTGGCTAATGTTCTGGCTAGCTTACCCAAATTTCACGTCATCATGGTCGTCATATGAATCATCAGATTGTATAAAATGATATATCAACTCACAGTTATTTTGCCGGCTTTATTCGGAGGTTTTGGCGACCTAATCATCGCTTGGATGTGATCTCTATTCTCCTGTTAATTGTTTTCTATGAGCATATTGGAATGATTGAGTTTATATTTTCAGGGCTATTTCTTTGTTGATGTGATCGTTATTGCTTTTTGTCTGGGTTGTTAGCGAAGGTTTTTGCTTTTACAGCAGGAGTTGGTGACAACTTTAACAACAAGCCTGAGCCTTTGAAGATCGGGCTAATAGGATTGTTTTCATCAACCACAGGCTGTTCAACGGTGTCGGGATCAAATGGCTCCCCTAGGGATCTGAAGGCTGGTGGCAGCCTCCATGGCCGGGTCCGTGTTCCAGGAGATAAATCTATTTCTCATCGGGCACTGCTCTTTGGTGCCATCGCTGAGGGCACAACCACAATCGAAGGTCTTCTACCAGCAGAGGATCCGATTAGTACAGCTGCTTGCCTGCGCTCGATGGGCACAATGATTTCGCCGATTCAGAGCGGTGAAATGGTGACCATTGAGGGCGTTGGTCTTGATGGTTTGCAAGAGCCTTCGGAGATTCTCGATTGCGGCAATTCCGGAACCACGATGCGGCTGATGCTTGGTCTGCTCGCTGGCCGGCAGGGTCGCCATTTTGTGTTGACCGGTGATGCTTCTCTCCGTCGTCGTCCGATGAACAGGGTTGGACAACCCTTGTCTTTACTAGGGGCAGATGTGCGTGGGCGTGACCATGGGAATTTGGCTCCGCTTTCTGTTCAAGGTCAAAGGCTGAGAGGTGCTGTGGTGGGAACACCTGTGGCCAGCGCCCAGGTGAAATCTGCCATTTTGCTCGCTGCCCTCACCGCTGAGGGAGCAACGAGCGTGATCGAACCAGCGCCCTCTCGAGATCACAGCGAGCGCATGCTCAAAGCTTTTGGTGCTGACCTTGAAGTTGGTGGTGAGATGGGGCGTCACATTGTGGTGCGACCAGGCGCCACCTTGAAGGGACAACATGTTGTGGTGCCAGGCGATATCAGTTCGGCTGCCTTCTGGCTCGTGGCTGGTGCCCTCGTTCCTGGAGCGAATATCACGGTGGAAAATGTGGGCTTAAATCCCACGCGCACCGGCATTCTCGAAGTTTTGGACTTGATGGGTGCTTCTGTTCAGGTTTTGAATCGGCGCGATGTTGCCGGTGAACCTGTGGGTGATCTTCAGGTGAGCCACGGACCCCTGAAGGCTTTTCAGTTTGGAGAAGAGATCATGCCCCGTTTGGTGGATGAAGTTCCAATTTTGAGTGTGGCGGCTTGTTTTTGTGATGGTGAAAGTCGTATCAGCGGTGCTGCTGAGTTGCGTGTGAAAGAAACGGATCGACTGGCTGTGATGGCGAGGCAACTCAAAGCGATGGGCGCCGATATCGATGAGGATCCGGATGGTTTGACGATTCGAGGCGGTCAGTCCCTGAAGGGTGCTGAATTGGATAGTGAGACCGATCATCGTGTGGCGATGAGCCTGGCGGTTGCTGGTTTGATGGCCGAGGGGGATTCAAGGTTGAGCCGCAGCGAAGCAGCGGCTGTGAGTTATCCCAACTTTTGGGACGATCTAGAGAGATTGCGTTGCTGACCCCTCTGTGCTGAGTGCTCGCTTCACCGCAGATGGAAGCTTCAGTTTGCATAGCGACAGCTTTGCCGAAAGCTTCCATAGTTCTGACGGTGCCCTTGAAGAAGCGAACAGCAAGTTTGTTCTGCCAGCCCAGCTGGATCGCTTTCCTGATGGCAGGGATTTGCGCGTTTTAGACGTTTGTTTTGGGCTGGGATACAACACGGCTGCCCTGATGTCGGCGCTTCCCCATCGGGGTGGTCCAAGCTTGCAATGTTGGGGGTTAGAACTGGATCGAGCTCCTTTGCGGTTGGCCCTGGCTGAGCCGACCTTCCAAGCTCTTTGGCCTCCCCACGTTGTGGCTTGCTTAGGGGCACTTTCTGCTGAGGGCTGTTGGCAGGATTCGGATCGTCAGCAGTCTGTTCAGATGCTCTGGGGCGATGCGCGTCAGCAGCTTCGGCAATTGCCAGCGGATGGTCGGTTCGATTTGATTTTTTTAGACGCTTTTTCACCGAGCAAATGCCCCCAGCTCTGGAGTGAGGAATTTCTGCAGAGCCTTGCAGATTTGCTTGCCCCTAGTGGACGGTTGCTGACCTATTGCAGAGCAGCAGCCGTTAGAAATAGCCTGCGCCATGCCGGTCTTGCCTTGCGCTCGCTCTTACCGAAATCAAGGGAAGGTTCAGCCTGGAGTGCGGGAACCTTGGCGTTACGCCCTAGCGATGATCATCAGCCTTGTCCCGTAATCGGACCTGGTTGGCGTGGTTTGAGCGCGATGGAAGAAGAGCATCTACAGACCTGTGCCGGTGTGCCCTACCGAGATCCCACCGGCACCGATTCGGCTGCGCTGATTTTGAATCGTCGCCAACAAGAACAGGCTTTCGCTGATCGTCCAAGCACCAGTGCATGGCAGCGAAAGTGGCAGGGTGGAGAATTTCGGCGTTCATACTGAGGGATTGGGAGGCTTCACGATGCGCAAGTCATTGATCGTCGTTGCTGCAACGTGTCTGCTCTCTGCCATGCCGTCGGTCGCAATGCCTGCTCTCGACGATTTGGAGATCAAGTTGCGGGGTGAGGCCCAAGGTTGGCTGAATGCCACTTGCACGTATTACGGCCTCGGTTGGCTTCAACCTGATCAGGGTCGGCAGGCCTTAAAACGCTTGCTGTTATTGATTGAAGGCCATCAAATCGGCCATCTGGATCTGGAGCAGGTGAAGACCACCGCCTTAACCCGAGATTCAGGATGTAAGAAGATCTGGCCTGACCCGATCGATGAACGTTAATTGGCTTGGTGTTAAGGACTGAGAGCTTCCGCTCTCTTTTGAGCTGATGGTTCGTGTGGGTCACCAACGAATACTTGAATCCGCAAGACCGATGATTGGAGGAACAACATTATATTTTTCGCGTATTTCTTTGAGGGGGATCGTAGCCATTTCAATATGATCCATCGTGCTGAAATCTATCGGGCATTGTGATCCTCTTTCCAAGGCATCAGCCAACATTTCAGGAGCTCCTTTTAGGGTCATGACACCGCGCTGCCCCTTCAGGCCGTCAAATGGATCTCCATCGGCGCCGACTGGTTCATATTGAGCGCTGTGTCCAGGTTTAAAAACACCGGCTTCATGGATTAAAAAGTTGGTCATGGATGCCATCCAATTGGCATCAGAATCATTCATGCTCAATTTAAAAGCACCTAGGCAAATTTCTCCAATCCCTGTTGGTTCATAGCCGGCGATGACGTGGTTCATATCATGACAAACATAGTAACCAGGGTTGATCGATGCTCTGCTCGGCAAGCGCATTCCATTGCGCTCGTAAAAGTTGAAAAATTCCCGGCCTAAGCTGCCTGGACTCATGCTGGAAAAGGTATCGAGTGTTTGAAAAAACAAGTCATCATATTGGCGGCTACCTTCGTGATTAAACGTTTCAGGTCCATGCTGTTCCTGTAGGGCTAAAAAATATTGTTCATAGCGTCTGATGTAATCCGTGGTTGCTTCAAGGGCCGAGGAGTCAATCATGTTTCTGCAAACGGTTAGTGCATCTCCCCTGAGGCCAAGTAATTCGGCTGCTGATTCAAGCTTGCTGAGTTGTTGTTGGGATTTTGGGTGCCTGCAGAGTTCCAGCATGATGGCGAGTTGGATGTAGCGCCTGCGTAGGAATGGCTCCTCCACCGTCTCTGCAAGTTGATGTTGACTGACGGATTGCAGGTTGTTATAGGTTTCAGGCGGTATTTTGAAAATCCCTAAGGCGATCGCTTTGAGCACACTGATTTGCTCTTGAGTGCCTTGATCATCGCAATCGATCAGGTCTTTAAGACCAGCGACAAGGGAGTGGCGATGAGGATTGTTGAGCACTTTCTTTGTCTCTTTTCTTTAGTTTAACATGGTTGTTTTTCTTTTCTAAATCTGTTTTTCAAGATTGTTTTATTTGCTCATTGTCTCGCGCCATGGCGTGTGTTTGGGATGTTGAACTTTCGGATCAGAAGGGCTATTTGCTGATGGGTCTTGATTATGCATGCTGCTGATTCCTAGCGGTTTTCGATAAGGAACAGTGTTGAGTTTTTTGTCTCTGTCAGGTTCGTGTCTTGAGCGTTGCTTGTTTGGCTGAAATGGCTTGGCGGCATTGCTTTTCCTCTCACCCTCAAGGGTTGTCTGGGGATCTGATTGCAGAAGCTGACTGATGGTGTGTTCCCAGCGTGAGCTATCACCGGTAGATTTCGCCGGTCTTGCCCCCGTCTCATGCTTGCTGTTGCCGTTCTTGCTGCTGGGAAAGGCACCCGCATGAGAAGTGCGCTTCCGAAAGTGCTGCAACCTCTAGCGGGCGCCACCTTGGTGGAACGTGTGCTCGCCAGTGCCAGGAACCTTGCGCCAGAGCGCCGACTCTTGATCGTTGGCCATCAAGCTGAACGGGTGGAAGCGCAGCTCAGCTCCATTGGCGGGCTTGAATTTGTGCTCCAACAGCCGCAGAACGGAACAGGCCATGCCGTCCAGCAATTGATGGCTCCCCTCAAGGGTTTTCAGGGTGAGTTGTTGGTGCTCAACGGGGATGTTCCTCTCTTGCGTGCGGAGACGATTGATGCGCTGGTCCGCTCCCACCGCAATAGCAAGGCGGATGTGACCTTGTTAACGGCAAGGCTTGAGGATCCCACTGGTTATGGCCGGGTGTTTGCTGATGCGAATGGTCGGGTCAGCGGAATCATTGAACATCGTGATTGCAGCGCTGAGCAACGGTCCAACAACCTCACCAATGCCGGGATCTATTGCTTCAACTGGGCAAAATTGGCCGAGGTCTTGCCGAAATTGAGCACCGATAACGATCAGGGCGAGCTCTACCTCACCGACACAGTGCAGCTCTTAGATGTTGCGATGCAGATGGAGGTGAGTGATCCCGATGAAGTGAATGGAATCAACAACCGCAGGCAATTGGCTCAGTGTGAGGGCGTTCTGCAACAGCGCCTTCGTGATCATTGGATGGACGAGGGTGTGACCTTCGTGGATCCTGCCAGTTGCACCCTTAGCGAGGACTGCAGCTTTGGCAGTGATGTTGTGATAGAACCACAAACGCATCTGCGCGGAGCCTGCCGCATTGGCGATCACTGTCGCCTAGGTCCAGGCAGCTTGCTTGACAATGCCGAACTCGGTTGCGATGTCACGGTTGTGCAATCTGTGGTACGCGATGCACGGGTCGGCAACGATGTGACGATTGGGCCTTTCGCCCATATCCGACCAGCCTCGGAGATTGGCGATTCCTGCAAGATTGGAAATTTTGTTGAGATTAAAAAGAGTGTGATCACGTCTGGCAGCAAGGTGAATCACCTCAGTTACATCGGTGATGCGCAATTAGGTGCCAATGTGAATGTGGGAGCTGGCACGATTGCCGCCAACTTCGATGGCAAGAAGAAGCATCTCACCGTGATTGGGGAGGGCAGTAAAACGGGGGCTAATTCTGTGCTGGTTGCTCCTGTTGTGATCGGCAAAAATGTTACGATTGGGGCAGGATCCACGATCACCAAAGCTGTTCCAGATGGTTCGCTTGCGATCGGTCGTGCCAAGCAGTTCACAAAGGAAGGATGGAACGCCTAGGGCCGTACTTTCGATCTTGATCACTGGTCTGTTGAAGGCGGATCCGAATCAACAGACTTTTTTCACAGCGTTCCCTTGGCCAGCGTTCATGGATGCGTAAGCGTGGGGCGACAGGTTATGAGTTCCATGTCTGATCAAAAGCTGTTTACTGTTCGTTATCGCGATGCCAGTAGCGATCGCCACGAACAATCCTTTTATGCCGGCGATGCCTTTGAAGCGCGGGTTTTAGCGATGGAGGAAATTCGCTACATTCATGATCATCCCCATGCGATTGATTTGATCCGCTGCGAAGAGCACGCGGATGTGACCAAAGCCGCCTGAGCTAGAGCTCTGGCAGTAACGGCAGCAACCGTTCCAATGCAATCCCTCGACTGGCTTTCAAGAGCACGGTGTCTCCAGGCTTCAGCCATTCCATGAGAGGTTCAGCAGCCTGCTCGGGCGTTTCGACCAAGCGAAACCGTGACAACGACGAACTTGCCTCTGTGATCGCCTGGGCTTCTCGTCCGCTAGCGACAGCTACTAATCCATCCAGGTTCAAGCTTGCAGCGTGATCGATGATCGCCTGATGCAGGCGAACACTGTCGTCTCCGAGCTCCAACATGGTGCCGAGCACGGCATAGCGTCGACCTGGTTGAGATGCCAATAAATCCAACGCCGCCAACATGGCTTCCGGTGAAGCGTTGTACGTCTCATCGAGAATCGTTAAGGCACCGATCTGTCGCCGGCGATTGCGACCTCCTGGTACGTCTACATCCAGCTGTTCAAGATCTGCAGGAGACACGCCGAGACTGTCGGCGACGGCGAGCGCCAGCATCAGGTTGCGCGCATTATGTCTTCCTTCTAGGGGGCAGTGATAGAGGTGATTCCGGAGAGTGATCTGCCCAGTGGAAGGGTTGTAATCACCGAGATCATTAGCCCCTTGATCAGAGTTGTTGGCATCATCAACCAGGGCCACACGCCGGACGCGACCACTCCAACAGCGAGCAAGGGCCGCATCCAACAGCGGGTCTCCAGCGGGAATGATGACAAGGCCATTGGTTGAAAGGGCTGCTGTGATCTCGCATTTGGCCGAGGCAATCGCCTCGCGACTGCCTAAGCGACCAATATGTGCAGTGCCGATATTGGTGATCACGGCAATCTCTGGTTCTGCACAACGCGATAAGCGTTCAATTTCCCCGGGCCCGCGCATCCCCATCTCCACCACGACAGCGGCGTGGTGCTCTTCTATCCCGAGCAATGTGAGTGGAACACCCACGTCGTTGTTGTTGTTGCCAATACTGGCTTGAATGTCTCCAAGTGGTGCCAGTGCGGCGCGAATCATCTCTCTTGTGGTGGTCTTTCCGGCGGAGCCTGTGACGGCCACAACAGCGCAGTTCAGGTTGCGCCGCACGAGACAAGCGATCTGTTGGTAGGCCTCCAGCGTGTCGTCCACGCTCCAGTGGAGCAAGTTTTGCGGCACTGGGATCTCACTATCTCGGGCGACCACAGCGGCCTGGATTCCTTGCTCCGTGGCAGACGCGAGGAAGCGATGGCCATCAAAGCGTTCACCGCGTAACGGCACAAAAAAGGCGCCTGGAATGAGCAGTCGGCTATCCGTGCAGATTGGTCCCAAGCGTTGTTGGAGGTTGGGCGCTGCGCCATCACCCCGTTGTGGAGGCCCCCAGAGCGAAATGAGATCAGCGAGATCCAGCACCTTCAAACCCTCTTTGGATCGAACACGATCATGCCTCCACCGATCCTTGCCGGTCGAGCCAAGAGATCTTGTTGGTCATTCACAAGACGAAGATCGGCGTATCCCTGGTCTTCCAGTCGGGTCCACCAGGCTTCGGCTAATTGTTGGCGTTGCTCTGGAGAGCGTTGCCTCCAAGCCTCCGCATCGATGACCAGGGTCACGGCGTTGCGCTCCGGTTGGGGTTGGGCCGAAACAATCAGGGCTGATCCCTTTCTGCTAGCTGAGATTCCTGCTGAACTGCCAGCTGTGCTGCTATCGGAGCTGCTTTCTTCTGCCAGAAGCTCGAGCAGAGGATCAAAGCGCAACAGATCTGAGGATGGCTCTGCCGAAGGCGGCTCGAGTTCCTGGTTCCTCAGCTCAGGATCTTGTTCAGTGGTGCTGAGCGCTTCTGGGCCACTGGTGTTGGAGCTGGTGCTGGAGCTGCTGGGATTGGTGTCCGTTGGGGTGCCCACCATGTCGTTGTTGTCGAGATCGGTCTCCAGGTTCGTGGGGATGGGCAGGGGACGCGCTTCAGGGAGAGGGGTGGTGCGGACGCGCTCTACCTCCGGAGGTGAGGGTGGCGACGGGTCGTGAAGGATTTCACGCAGCTGAATCCCGCCCAGGACAAGCAACGTCAGGATGAACCCCAGCAGCGCAGGCCAAAACAGGGACGCCAATGGCTCTGGCCAGAAGGCTGGAACGGAAAGATCGCCCTCACGGTTTCGGCGCCAGAGCTCTTGGCTCCGTAAGCGCAGATCGGCGCTAACGGCCCGCAGATCTTGGCCGAGGGCCTTCCAGGGACTGTTGTAAGGAGCCGGGAGGGCGCTTTCGTTGTCAGATGGCTGCGGTTCGAAGGAATCCTGCATTCGTGCTTGCCTGCAGCATCAGCGTCGCTGACCACCAAACAGTCTGGCTAATGGGTTGCGTGAGCCGGGTCCTTTAGCCACATCTTCGTTGGGTTGTTCAGGGGGGCTGGTGGGGGCTTCGCGTTGGCCTGGGTCCAAGGAGGGATCGGCATCCTGGCCTTGGGAGAACTGTTCCACGGCAGCGGCATCGGGACCTGGCTCCTTGAGGCCACAGACCTCCCGGTACATCTGGTCGTATTCCAGGGCGGAACGCGCCCAGCTGTAGTCCTGCTCCATGCCCCGTCGCTGCAGCTCGCGCCAGCTGTCTTGATGGCGGAACGCTTCCCAGGAGCGCACGAGGGCGGTGAAGAAATCCACGGGATCGAATCGATCGAAGCAGAAGCCCGTGCCGCTTTGTTGTGCTGGATCGTGAGGAGGAACCGTATCGACCAAACCACCCACTTTGCGCACCACCGGCACGCATCCGTAGCGCATGGCGAGCAATTGGCTGATGCCACAGGGCTCAAACCGACTGGGCATCAGAAAGGCGTCACTGCCCGCGTAAATCAAGCGCGAGAGGTCGTCGTCGTAGGTGAGGAACACCGACACGCGTCCTGGATGGCGGGAGGCCATCTGCCAAAGACCGGACTCCAAGCCGCGATCACCGGTGCCGAGCACCACGATTTGGGTGTCGGTGTAGGCGAGCAATCGATCGGCTACTTGCAACAGCAGATCGACGCCTTTTTGATCAACCAGACGGCTCACCATGCCCAGCAGATAGGCATCTGGCCTGACTTCAAGCCCCATGCGCTCCTGGAGCACCTGTTTGTTGCGGGCGCGACCGGACAAATCATCGGCACTGAAGGTGGCGGGTAAGGCCCGATCGGTGGCTGGATTCCAGGCCTCAAGATCAATGCCGTTGAGGATGCCGCGCAGCTTGCCGGAGATGTAATTGAGCAACCCATCCAGCTTTTCGCCGTATTCCGAGGTGCGGATCTCTCTGGAGTAGGTGGGAGACACCGCATTCACGCCATCGGCGTAGAGCAGGGCAGCAGCCATGGTGTGGTCGCCTTGCATGTACCAAGGGCACCAGGTCATCCGGTCGAGCTTCCAGCGCCAGGGGCCCTGGTATTTCAGGTTGTGGATGGTGAAGACGGTGCTGATTTCAGGGTCCTGGTGCATCCAGACCGGAATCATCCCGGTGTGCCAGTCATGGCAATGGAGAACATTCGGCTTCCAGACGTTCCAGGAAAATTCAGCCGCAGCACTGGCAAAAAAGGTGAAGCGCCAATCCTCATCTTCTCCGCCATAGATCCGTTCCGGATCAAAAACCGGATGTCCGACGAGGTAGATGGTGAGGCCATTGGTGGGATGGCGGGTTTCAAAAACCGCGAAATCGGTCCCCATGGTCTGGCCTCGCCAGATTGGTTCCGTAGGGATGTCGAGTCGGGACCAGAGCTTGCCGTATCCCGGCATGATCAAGCGCACATCGTGCCCCAGAGCCTTCAATGCCGGGGGAAGGGATCCGACCACATCGCCCATCCCACCGACTTTCACCATCGGGGCGCATTCGGCGGCGGCAAACAGCACGCGCATGGACGATCAAACCTGAGAAGCCGCGAGACTTTAGACGCATAACCGCCTTGTGATCGCTTTCAAGGGAGCACGGTCACCTGTGTCCCCACCCTCACGAGATCGAATACCTCCTGAACGTTCTCTTCATACAGGCGTACGCAGCCGTGGGAAACAGCCCGGCCAACGGTCCAGCGATAGGGCGTTCCGTGGAACCCGGCCACGGTGCAGCCATTGATATCCAGGTATTGCTCCCCGTCCCAGCCCGAGCGCCCCTTGCAATCGCGGTAGAAGCCAATCCAGCGTGATCCCAGTGGGTTTTTTTCGCTTTCAGCCTCCACAAGGTCACCGCTCACCGGATGGGTCCACACAGGTTCCTTCACCTTTTCAAACACCCGGAAGCGTCCGGCAGGGGTCTCCCAGCCTGTGGTGCCTACCGCCGCTGGATAGCGGCGTGTCATTCGGCCATCCCTCAACACCAACAATTGATGGTGCTTGCGGTCGAGCACGAGCTGGAGCCCATCGCGCTCCATTACATCGGCGGGTACACGGGCCAATGAGGCGGCATCGCTCACTGGAATGGCGAGGGGCGGGATTGGATCGGATTTGCGTTTTGGACTCTCCTCTGGAGCCTCCAGCAAAATCTCGCCCTTCACCTCTGTTCGCAGGGTTTCGCCAACCTCTTGTGCTGAGGCCATTCCTGCCGCTGCGACGAGCAGCGAGGCGGTGAGCAGCGCAGCAGGCATCAACTGAGCACGCTTTTGAAACCGCATCCGATGGGGCAAAACAGCTTTCTTTTTTTAGCGACTTCTGTGGCTAAGGCAGCCATGGCGTGTCGGAAAAATCTGGATTGCGCTTCTCCAGGAAGGCATTGCGGCCCTCCTGGCCCTCCTCGGTTCGATAAAACAGATGGGTGGCCTGTCCGGCCAATTCCTGGATGCCAGCTAAGCCATCGGTTTCTGCATTGAACGCTGCTTTGAGGCAGCGAATCGCCGTTGGGCTGTGTTGCAGCACCTCTCTGGCCCAACGCACCCCTTCGGCCTCGAGAGCTTCTAGGGGAACCACCGCATTCACAAGGCTCATGCCTAGGGCCTCGTCGGCGCCGTATTGACGGCAGAGAAACCAGATCTCCTTGGCTTTGCGCTGGCCCACCACGCGAGCCAGATAGCCGGCACCAAAGCCGCCATCAAAACTGCCAACCCGTGGCCCGGTTTGACCAAACACAGCGTTCTCTGCCGCCAGG
This sequence comes from Synechococcus sp. ROS8604, assembly GCF_014279655.1. Taxonomy (NCBI): domain Bacteria; kingdom Bacillati; phylum Cyanobacteriota; class Cyanophyceae; order Synechococcales; family Synechococcaceae; genus Synechococcus; species Synechococcus sp. ROS8604. The sequence goes on along the minus strand of NZ_CP047946.1, from coordinate 1,589,325 downwards.
CTGAGGTCGCAGAGCAGATGCAGCACCTGACCGCCACCGATTGCATACCCCGCCACCAGAGCGATCACCACCTTGGGCAGGCTGCGAATGATGCGTTGAAGGTCGAGCACGTTGAGGCGGGGCAGGCCTGTTTCGTCGAGATAGCCCCCATCGCCGCGCACGCTTTGATCACCACCTGAACAAAAGGCGTAGCCCCCATCGGCGGCGGGGCCCACACCGGTGAGCAGCACCACGCCGATGCGGCTGTCATCGCGGATCCGGGCAAAGGCGTCACAGAGCTCCGACACCGTTCGAGGCCGGAAGGCGTTGCGCTTGGTGGGTCGATTGATCGCTAGCCGGGCAATGCCCTCATCACAGCGATCCAGCAGCACATCTTCGTAGGTTCCCCAGGGCTGCCAGTTCACTCCGCTGGATCCAGGGAGCACCTGCCGGATGACGGGCTCTGGCATGGCGATCAGGAAAGGCTGGAATCCTGTTGTAACGCCTCACGCAGATTGCGGCGAAGCTGGGCGTCGCTGCGGCGATCGGTGCACACCCTCAGGAGTGCTGGTCCAGATCTATCCAACCCCCATTCCAGGGCGGTGGGGAGATCGTCGAGGCAGGCGAGCTGACGCACGGGGATGGAATGGGCTGCGGCCAGAGCGAGGGGGTCCACCCGTTGGGGCATGGCAAACAGCTGATCAAAGCCATCGCTGGGGGTGGTTTCGATGGGCAGTTGTTCGAAAATGCCGCCGCCGGCGTTGTCGATCAACAGCACGAACAAGGGCAGCTGGTTAGCGCTGGCCAGGAGCCAGCCGTTGCTGTCATGCAACAGCGCTAAATCACCTGTGATCAACACCGTTGGACCGAGCTCGGCCGCTAGACCCAGGGCCAGGGAGAGGGTGCCATCGATGCCGGAGGCACCCCGAAAGCTGAAACAGCGCCGGCTCCCGGTATCGCCTGCGGCAAAGGCTTGCCAATCACGCACTGGACTGCTGGCAGCGAGCATCACAGGCAGCGCAGCTGGCAACAGCTGCGCTAAGGCCAGCATCAAGGCGGGTTCATTGGCGGCTCCCTGGATCGGCAGCAGGGCCGAGAGGCGCTTGCCAACAGCAGCGTCTGCGTTTTCCCAGCCGTTGAGCAGCGACCGTGTTTGCTGTGCGCCAGCCGAGGCCTCAGCAGGAGAGCGATTGAGCTGGGGGCTGAGCTGTTGCCACCACTGCGCTAGGCCGCTGCTCCATTGCTGGGCGACGTCGAGCGGATCGAGGGGCCGTGGATCACCTTCTGTGATCAGAAGTTGTGGCCCTTGCTGGCTCGCTAGCCAGGCCTCGAGGCGTCGACTGGCCGGCATCGAGCCCAGGCGCAGCACCTGGGCGTTGGCGGGCAGCTGGCTTAAACCATTGGGGAGCAGCAGATCCCAAGAGCGAATCACGCCCCCTAAGCCGTTTGGGATCGCTGCGAGGGGATCGGCGAGTACAGGCCAGCCACTGCGTTTCTGAAAGGCGGTGAGGGCCTGTTGGTAGGGCGCAAGCGTGGCACTTAATCCTCGCCAGGGTCCGGCAACGACCACTCCTGGTTGATCAGGATCGAGGGCAGGTGCCGCGGAGTGGCTGGTGGGCTTCCAGAGCTCTGGGTTGGGGGTGATGGACTCAGGCTCTGTGCGTTTCCACTGGCTCCAAAACGCGTTCTGCTGATTCAGATCCGGGAGCAGGGGCTCTTCAAAGGGAACGTTGAGATGCACAGGTCCGGGCTGCTGATGCAGATGCCGCCAGGCGTTCTCAGCCAGGGCTTGCAGCTCCTGCTCCATCCCTGCGTTGAGGCCATCCAACGGTCCTGATCCGCACCAGCGGCAGACCGGAATCAAAAAGGCTTCCTGATTCACAGTTTGATTGGCCCCTTTGTTTTTGAGCCTTAGGGGCCGATCGGCGCTGATCAGCAGCAGGGGCTGGCTGGAGCGATCCGCTTCTACGGCTGCTGGGAGAAGATTGGCCACCGCCGTTCCGGAGGTGGTGATGACGGCCGTGGCAACACCCGAGGCGTTGGAGCGACCAAGAGCATGAAACCCAGCAGAGCGCTCATCGATTGCCGTGCTGAGCGTGATCAATCCAGCACGCTGCAAGCCAGCGGCCGCAAGAGCTAAGGGGCCTGAGCGACTGCCAGGACAAAGCACCACGTGGCGCAGACCCTGTTGCTGAAGGGTCTGCAGCAACAGGACAGCAGCCTGCAGATTGGTGAGGGCCTGCGTCAGGGGAGTGGTGATGGCTAATGCGATCCTCGGCTAACGCAGAACCTGCCATGGCACCCACTCCCAACTCAGAACCCAAGCGCAACAGTTGGATAGGCCTGCTGGTGTGGATGGTGTTGGCCCTGCTCCTGCGTTGGCAGGTGATCGAACCCCGCTGGATTCCCTCCGGTTCGATGTTGCCCACCTTGCAGTTGCAAGACCGGATCTTGGTGGAAAAAATCACGCCCAAACTGAACCGTCAACGGCACAAACCGATTGGCCTGGATCAAATCGTGGTGTTTGCGGTCCCCCCCCAGCTCGTAGAGGCTGGCTACGACGCCAATGCTGCTTTGATCAAGCGTGTGGTGGGCCGCCCGGGCGACACGATTGAAGTGCGAGACGGCGCGTTGCTGCGCAACAACATCCCTGTGCCAGAAGACTGGAAGCCTGCGGAGATGGAGTACGACCAGGGGCCTCTCACTGTTCCCCAGGGGCAGTACTGGGTGCTGGGTGACAACCGTAATGCCAGCCTTGATTCCCATGTATGGGGAGCGCTACCTGATGAGCGGGTGATTGGCACCGCGGTGTGGCGTTATTGGCCCTTAAACCGGTTCGGTCCGATTCGGTTCTCACACCAAGATTCGGAGGTGCCCCAGATAGCAGCTGCGATAGGGTCTAATGACTGACGACAGGTGGGCAGGATGTTCAATCCAGAGTTCCTAACCACGGATAGCCAGGATGGCCAGCCCGTTAACGGCTTGATCCAATACCTCCAGGACCAATCGCCGGACGTGTTGCAGCGTGTAGCCCGTTCTGCCAGTAACGATATTCAAGACATTATTCGCCACAACGTTCAGGGTTTGCTGGGCATGCTTCCCGGTGAGCAATTTGAGGTCAAGGTGACGGCCAATCGAGACAATTTGGCCAACATGCTGGCATCCGCGATGATGACGGGCTATTTCTTGCGCCAGATGGAGCAGCGTAAGGAGTTAGAGGAAACGCTTTTCGCTGACGATGAAATGGCCGTGAATCCAGACGACGATCTCAATCTTTAAGCATTTTTTCTTAGTTCAAAGTGGCCAATCCGTCTGTTTCAAAGACTTTAAAATTGCGTAATTGATGGACTGGTTTGTAAAAATCAGTCTTTTTTTAATGGTTCTTCTGGTACAACTCCAAGCTCTAAAAGCCGCTGATCGATACCACTGAGGAAGCTCCAATTGCCTTCATTGGGTGCCCAATTTTTCTGTTGCAATTCCGATCGCAAAGCGGATGCATGTTGCGCGCTAAAGGCAAGCGGCGCGCTGTAATGCGCCGGGATCAACCAGCGCAGATCCGCATGGGATTCCAGTTTTTCAAGCCAGGCGTTGATCGCCTGTTGGGCTCGCGGTAACACCAGCCGTTCCAGCACTGGAGCCACCTGCAACTTGGCGGTTTCCTCCCCCATCAAGGCTGCAGCATCGTCACGCCAGCCGGTTTGCCAATCGAAGGGATACACCCCGAAGTGGGCTTTCCACGACCGTAACCCTGGCCGGAAGGCGTGGCGCAACAGCTCGGCGATCGGTGGCACGCGCAGGCAATGGGGCCGCAGATAGGAGGCAAACAGCACCAACCGGGCCCAGCCACGACGGCGAGCCTCGGGGGAATCATTCAGGGGTTGATCACCCCGATCGCGCGCATGAAACAGCAAGGGGGTGGGATCGCGATCAAAGATCGCGGGTGGTGAGACGTGAATGCCCACCAGGGCATCGGTAATCAACAGGGCGCCGCTGGGTTGATGCAGGCAACTGATCTCCTGAAAGCGGCCAACACCGAGATCGAGGGGGCCAAGCGAAATCCATTGGCAGATCTCGGGATGGGGCACACCATCCGTGAGCAAAACTTTGGTGCGTGCTGCCGGCACCCCGAGCCAGCTCAGGGGAAGTTGCACTGGAAAACTCCACTGCCCTGGGCAGACCCAGACATCAGCCCTGGGGAAGGCGCGTGCGAGCGGGCCGAGCGGAAGCTTGTGCTCCAGACCGGATGCGGTGGGCAACACGATCGAGAGCACGGGCCCATGCTCCGCTTCCAGGGCACTAAGGCCAGCGAGCAATTCAGCAGTGGGGGGCAGCGGATTCACCAGCATCAAGCCACCGGGCACCTTCACCACGGTGAGCCGGATCGGCACGGCCACGTAATAGACGCCCTGGAGCTGCTCAAAGCTCCACACCTGGCCAGGAATCAGCTCTTCAACGTGGGTGGCGCGCTGACCATAGGGATACAGCGGCAGCAGCGGCCAGAAACCCCAGTACTGGTCGGCACGACTATTCATGGCCAAGCCTCTCGCGCACCCTGGATTCGATAGCTCCACCCCCATGATCACAGGTCTTGATCACCGATCGAGCACCCGCAGCAAAAGACCAGATTCAACCGAAGCCTGAGCACTGCGCTGATCGCGCAACGCATCAACGGCCGCCGCAGCGCTCCCAGGTGTTCAACATCGTGTTGAGTTCGGCTTCCAGGCTCTGTAGTTCGTGGACGCGCTGCTGAATCTCGGTGAGCTTGCCGCGGATCGTGGCCTGGAGATCGTTGCAGGTGCAATTCCCGGATCGCCGTGCACCCAGCACAGTGCCAACCGTCGCCAGCGGTAGATCCATGGCCCGCAGACGGCGGCAGGTGGAAAGGGATGCCCCAGGACCCAGGCAAGAACGAGCATGGGCAGCGATGCACCCAGTGCCTTGACGGTGGCAATCTGAATCGGATCGCGCAGACTCAGGCGTTGGCTGAGGTTGTTGTCGATCCCCCAGGCCAGGGTCGCCAGAGCGATCAGGGCAGCTCCGGTGGCATTGACACCGCCGAGTGATCCATCCGAAAGAACGATGGCCCCAGCGATGGTGAGCGCTGCTGCCGCAGCGCCGCGTTTGCCGAGATGTTCACGCCCCACCAGAACAGCGATGGCCAGGGTGAAGACGGTCTCAAGGTTGAGCAACAGTGAACTCGATGCGGCTGGTAACCGCGCCAGGCCGTGAACCAGGGCAACGGGCCCGACGATCCCGCCCAGAAGGATCAACCCAGCCAAGGCAGGCGCATCACGCCGTTGGAGGGGGCTTTCATCCTGGGTTCGGCCTTTCATCAGCCGAACAATCGCCAGAGCCAGAGTCGTCCCTGCGTAGAGCAACCCGGCAATGCTCAGGGACGAACCGCTGGCCGTGAACGTACTGATCAGTGGGGCGCTGCATCCGAACAGCACGGCCGCAGCGAAGCCAGAGAGTTGACCGCATCTCAAGGATGCCATCGGTTTGATCGGGTTGCTGAACTTCACTCAGTTCTGGCTGCTGTCCTTGGAAGCATCCAGTGCGTTGCGCAACATCTGCGTGTTGCCTCTCAGGAGCACATCACCTTGACGAACACCCTGAAGGATTTCCGCTTGCCCCGCCGTTTGCTGGGCCACCACCACAGCAACCTGTTCCACAGCCCCCCGTTGATAGCGAAAGACCACCGGTGATCCATTGATCAGGGCAATGGAATCCTGCGGAACAATGAACCGTTGCTCGGAGGATGGGATCTGCACAAAGGCCGTGATAGCTGTTCCGATCGGTGGGAGTTGAGCATCAATAGGTTGCGCGCGGAGCAGCATCACGCGCCCGGCGGTTTGCGCATCAGGTGCCACAGCGATCACCCGTGCCTGCAGCGTCTGAGCTCCCGCTCGAACGCGCAGCAGCTGTCCGGTCCTGATGTTCGTGGCGAGTCCCGGTGACACGAGGAAGCGAAGCTCACCCCCTGTGACATCACTGATCTGGGCCACGTCTTCCCCCACAGACAGGACGGCACCGGGTGAGGTGCTCACAGCAGTGACCTGACCGGCAATTGGACTGCGAATCAACAGACGCCCTGAATCATCAGGCTTCCCTAGCGCTGAAGCCTTGGCAGCGGCTGCCCTGGCTGTCGTCGCGGCTGTAACGCTGGCGATGCGGCGGCTTTCCAGCTCCTGGGTCGAGAGTGCACCTTGCCGTGCCATGGGTTCGGCAAGGCGGTACAGGTATGCGAGCGAGTGCGCCGTGGCCTGCGCTGCATCGGCATCGGCGCGTACAGCAGCCGCATCAGCGCTTTGGACTTCTGCGATCGGTTCGCCAGCACGAACACGGGTGCCCGGTGACACCATCAGACGTAAAACACGTCCCGCCACAGGCATCCCCACGCTTGAGCGCGACGATGTTGCTGCTTCAACAAAACCAGTGATCGGACGTTCCGTGCCCGAGCTCAGTTCGGGGCGAACAGTGGTCAATCCCAATCGCCGAAGCTGGTCTTCGCTGAGAGCCACGCTGCCATTGGCATCCGCACGGTCCATCGCCGCAACCGATGGCGCAGAGACCGGCCGGCTGCTCTGGCGACCCACACCGATTCCAACCAGCAGAGATGCGGAGATCGCCAGAGGAAGAAGCACGCCGGGTTGGCGCAGGTGATGCGTGAGGTGGTTAAGGCTCAGGTTCATGACGGGAGAGAGGCAAGAGACGACGCCGAACCGTCGCGGGCGGGCAGCAGCCAATGGCCAAAGCGTGCATAGAGCGCCGGGAGCACCAGCAGGGTCAGGGCCGTGGAGGTGATCAATCCACCGAGCACCACCACAGCCAACGGTTGCAGGATTTCATTCCCGGCCCCGAAAGCGAGTGCAAGAGGCAAGGCTCCGAGTGCCGAGGAGAGGGCTGTCATCAGGATGGCGTTGAGGCGCTCCAGGCTTCCCTCACGGATCACCTCGCCCAGGGGTTGCCCTGCGCCGTGGCGGCGGTTGTAGTTGTCCACCAGCAACAACCCATTGCGCACGGCGATGCCAAACAGCGTGATGAAGCCGATCAACGAGGCGATCGATAGCACTCCTCCCGTGAGCAACACCGCCACCACACCTCCGATCAGGGCCAGGGGCAGGTTGAGCATGATCGCCACTGTGGCGGGCACTGATTTCACCGAAATCACCATCAGCACACCGATCACCACTGCGGCAACAGCGCTGTAGAAGACCAGAGACGCGGTTGCCCGCTCTTCTGATTCAAATTGACCGCCATAGCGAATGGTGTAGCCCTGAGGTAAACGCACATCCCGGGTGATGGTGCGCTGAATATCTTTCACCACACTGCCAAGGGGCCGACCGTTGACATTGGCCGAGACCACAATCAAGCGGGAAACATCTTCTCGGTTGACGATGTTGGCCCCCAGACCTTCCTCAACCCAGGCAACACTGCCGAGAGGAACGGTCATGCCATTGCTGAAGGCCACCGGCAACGAGCGGATGGCCTCCAGGTTCTGGCGAGCATTCTCCTGAAGCTGCACGAGCACATCGCTGCGCACACCCCCTTCCACCACGTGGCCCACCACCTTGCCGTTGAGCGCGATCTCCACTGCTTGCGACAGCTCCTCCACCGTGAGCCCGAGCGCCGCCGCGAGCGGGCGGTCGTAGTGGATCTGCACCTGGGGAATCGGCAGCTGCGGTTCCAACTGCAGATCCACCACTCCATCAATGGGTTTGATGGCCTTCTCCACCGCCTCACCGATGCGGCGCAGTTCGCCTAAATCGGTGCCGTAGATCTTGATTGCAATGGCACTGCGCACCCCCGAGAGCACTTCATCCATCCGATGGGAGATGAAGCCGCCGATGTTGGGAGCTACGCCGGGAAGCTTAAGAAAGGCTTGCCGCAGCTCGGCGATGGCAGCGGGCCGATTCGCCATGGCCTTGTCACTCAGTTCCACATCCACATGAGCCAGGTTCACACCAGCTCCATCGGCATCGCCTGGAGCGCGGCCCGTGCGCACCTGCACCCACTCAAACAAAGGGTTGTCTTGCAGGGAACGGGTCAGAGCCAGCCCTGCTCGGTTGGTCATCTCCAACGACACACCTGGATACAACAACATCGAATTCACCAATGACTTTTCGCGGAATTCCGGAAGAAAGACCCGCCCCAAGGCCGGCAAGATCAGGGTGGTTGCCACGATCAGGGCCAGTGCGATCGCCAACACCCGCTGGGGTGAGCGCAGGACTAGATCCAGGATCGGGCGGTAGAGCCGCTCGGCCTGGTTAGCCAGCCAGGTGTTCTCCTCTGGCAGCTCCGCAGGCGCGAGCAGGATCGCGCACAACGCGGGTGACAGGGTCACCGCCACCAATGTGGAGGCCGCGATGGAGAGAAGATAAGCCAGGCCCATCGGCGCAAAGATGCGCCCTTCCACGCCGGTGAGCGAAAAGATCGGCGCAAACACCACCACGATGATCACGGTGGAGAACAGCACGGGCTGGCGCACCTCTACCGAGGTGTCGAACACCACCTGCAGGGGCGATTTGGGCGTGTCGCTGGCCCGGTTGCGGCGCAGCCCCCGATAGCAGTTCTCCATGTCGACGATCGAGTCGTCGACCACCGAACCGATCGCCACCACCAGCCCACCCAGGGTCATGGTGTTGATGCCCAGGCCCAGGCTCTTCATCAACATCAGGCCAATCAGCAGTGACAGCGGAATGGCGATGAGGCTGATCACGGCGGCGCGCCAGTTCATGAGAAACAGCACGATCACCACCGAAACGATCACCACCCCCTGGAGCAGCGACTCGCTCACATTGCGGATGGCACTATCGATGAAATTGCTCTGACGAAATGTGGTCTGGACCTGTACATCGTTAGGCAGCGTGCGGTTCAACTCAGTCAGCCGCTGCTCCACCGCCCGAGTCACGGTGGGTGTATCCACATCGGGCTGCTTGATCACCATCAGCACAACGGCGGGATTTCCGTTGAAACTGGCATCACCGCGTTTGAGCGCCACACCGCGCTTCACCTGGCCCAAGGTGGAGAGCAGTACCGGGCGTCCCTGCTCGCTCTGCACCGCCGCATCGGCGAGATCACTCACCTGCGTAACCTGAGCCAGGGGGCGAATCAACCGCTCCTGGCCACCCCCGATCAGGAAGCCCCCAGGGCTGGTAGCCATCGCCGAGCCAACACCCTCCATCACCGCCTGGAGCGAGACAGCCTGAGCCTGCAGCTCCTGGGGATCAAGCAGCACCTGAAACTGCTGCTCATCGCCGCCGTAGATCGTGACCTGGGCGACGCCGGGCACCGCCAGGATTGACTGGCGGTAAGAGCGCAGGATCAGCTGCTGCAGATCCATGAGCGATGTGGCGCCATCGCCGGTCACCGTGAAGGCAACCTGCAGGATCGTGCCCAGTGGCGACACCAGCGGGGAGAGCTCGGGGGGATCTGCATTGGCGGGCAGCTGGGCGCTCACCTGTTGCAGCCGCTCCGCCACGGATTGGCGGGCGCGGTAGATGTCGGCGTTCTGGTTGAACACCACCTGCACCATCGACAAACCCGGCTTGGAGGAGGAGCGCACGGTCTCCACCCCGGCAATGCCATTCACTGCCGATTCGATCGGCAGCGTGATGCGGGTTTCCACTTCTTCCGGTGAGAGCCCAGCGGCGCTGGTTTGCACATCCACCTGCGGCGGCGCGAAGGGGGGAAACACATCCAGGGGCATCTGGCTCACCGCCAGCAGGCCCCAGAGGCTGATGGCGATGGCTGCGGCAACGATCAGCCAGCGGCGAGCGATCGAAAACCGCAGCGTTGTGTTGAGCAACCGCTCAAGCATCCGTCTTCCTGCGGCGGTTCAGCCAGATAGCCCCAGCGGTGAGTACGACAACCGCGCCAGCTGCCAGGGCGGGAATGGGTAGAGCGGACGGGCTCGCCGTCGCGCTGTCCTGTGGCGCAGCGGCTTTGTTATCTGCTGCCGGCTCAGCCTGTGGTGTCTTCTTCGATTCGGCGTACAGCGAGAGGGCGCCAGAGATCACCACCTCGTCGGTGGGATCAAGGCCCTCGGTGATCACAACCCGGTCACCCTGTCTGGAACCCGTCACCACGAGAACAGGGTCGTAGGTGGTCTGGGTTTGCACGAACAGCAGTGGCTTGCCATTCGCATCGACTAGAGCAGTGGAGGGAACCGAGAGCCCATCCGGCCCTTCTTCCGGCGTTGCCGTGGCCACCCCCAACAGGGCATCGGTTTCGGCGTTGCGGCGCACCTGGCGTGCGTCGCCCTGCTGCTGAAACTCATCGCCATGGCCCACATGGGCAAGAGCGAGGGGGGCTGCGATGGGGGAGGCCAGCAGAGCCGTTGCAGCAAGGCTGGCGCTTCCCGCCAGCTGGAGGATTCGTAGAAGCAAAGGCCTGAGGAAGCAGTGGATGGGCGGAGGATGGCGCAACCGGGATGAAAAACAGATGAAACCGGCTGCGCGCACTAGGATCTGAGCCTCGTTGATCCGCCACGCTGATGCCCATGCGGATCCTGTTAGTGGAGGACGAGACGGATCTGGCGGGATCCATCCAGGCCGTTCTGCAGGACCACGGGCATGTGGTGGATCACTGCGTCAGCGGCCAGGACGCCTGGGTGCTGCTTGGCAGTGATCAGGCCCGCTATGAGCTGGGGATTTTCGATTGGATGCTCCCAGACCTCAGCGGCCTCGATCTGTGTAGGCGAGCGCGATCGCGGGGCCTGGAGCTGCCGCTCTTGCTGCTGACGGCACGCGGCGACACAGCCGATCGGGTCGAGGGGCTGGATGCCGGCGCGGACGACTATCTGAGCAAGCCATTTGCGATGGAGGAACTTCTCGCACGGGTACGGGCGTTGCAGCGGCGTCATCCCAGCTATCGCGCACCAGTCCTGGAAGCCGGCTGCTTCCGGCTGGATCTCGCCACGGGGCAACTGGTCGTGACAACAGCCACAGCTGAGATGAGTATTGAGCTGTCCACGAAAGAGCAGCAACTGATGAGCTATCTCATGGATCACCCAGGTCAGGTGATTTCAGGCTCTCGCTTGCGCAACCAACTGTGGAATCTCCAGCAAGATCCCATCAGCAATGTTGTTGCAGCTCAAGTGCGATTGCTGCGGCGCAAGCTTGCTGCTCATGGGCTTGCTTCCCCGATTGAAACCGTCCCGAGTAAGGGGTATCGGCTGAATCCGCACGCTGCGGTGTTGCTGTGATGACCATCCGAACGCCGGCGCATCGCCTGTTGTTTCAAGCTCGATTGAGGCTGGCGGGACTCTCCTTGCTGGTGATGGGTGCACTCCTATACGGCGCGGGTTTCGCGATGGGAAGGCTGTTGCTGCAGAGCCAGGAGAGTGCGATCCGACGTGAACTGCAGGCTCTTGCCGGAACCCTGCACGACAGTCTTAATCCTGTCCTGCCGCAGAGAGCCCGGCCCACATCCGCACTCGTTGCGGTTCTGCCGGGCCTCTGTATCGCAGGAGAGCCTTGCAAGGCACCAGATTCACTGGTTGAACGCCATGTAATCAGTGCCACTGATCCCGACCGCTACAAGCTGCGTGTTCTCGATCAAAGCGGTGCTCTGATCGCCAGCTCTCCCGGGACTCCGGAGGCTGTATCTCCAGCTGCGGATCAAGGTTGGCAGCTCACGCAAGAAGCATTCGGCCAGCGCTGGCTCACCTATTCCATCCATCTCCACCACTCCAACGGCAGCGGAGAACCGGTGTGGGGCTTCCTCCAGATTTCACGCAGCCTGAACGATCTCGATCGGGAAGCCCAACAGGTGTTGTGGTTGGGTCATGGTGTCTTTCTGAGTGCGCTCTTGGCGATCGGCGCGGCCAGCTGGTGGCTGGCTGGATTGGCGATCGCACCACTGCTAGAGGCCTATCAGCGTCAGGAGCAGTTCAGCGCTGACGTCGCGCACGAATTACGCACGCCTCTTGCCAATCTCTTGGCGTTGGTGGAGGCAGAACGCCCCACACGTTCCATGGTGGCTGAACAGCCGTCAATCCAGAGCTGGGATCGGGTGCTTGTCCAGGGCCGGCGCCTGCAGAACCTGATCGGCGACCTGTTGTTGCTCGCCAGCCTTGAACGACCCTGCGAGCGGGAGCCGGCAACGGTGTGTGATCTCGCCGAGATCACGGCCGATGTGATGGAGGATTTTTCAGAGACAGCTGCGGCTGCTCAGGTGAGCCTGATTCACACGTCATGGATGTCCAGTGCCAAGGTGCTTGGGGCGGAGACAGAACTCAGCCGGCTTGTGATCAATCTGCTGAGCAACGCGATGCAGCACAGCCCAGCAGGTGGCGCGATCGACGTCTCCCTGAAGCACCAGGGTCGCCATTTCCAGCTTTCAATCACCGACAACGGACCTGGCATCGCTGAGGAGATGCAGGGCCGAATCTTTGATCGCTTCACGCGACTGGATCCGTCTCGCTCACGCCTCCAGGGTGGCAGTGGGCTGGGGCTGGCCATCGCGCAAGCCATCGCCGTCCGCCATCGCGCAGCAATCCAGGTGCACTCCAGGACTGGATGCGGCAGCTGCTTCTCCCTGGAGATTCCGGCGGCTGAGCCACCCCATTGACTCTCCACCGACTGGAGTGTTTACGGTGGAAGCAGTCGCCGTCCTCCTGTGCCTCTGTTGATGCCTCCAGTCGCCGCCATACCTGTGCCTGCGGTGGTTTCCGCCTATCGCTCCCCAAGCTGTGGCTGCTGCAAAGGCTGGCTGGACCACCTCAGGCAAGCCGGCTTCACAGTGAAGGACTACGTGACGAGCAACCTTGCGAGCATCAAGCAGCGCTACGGCGTTCCACCTCAGCTGCAGTCCTGTCACACCGCCCGGATTGGGGGTTACACGGTTGAGGGTCATATTCCAGTGTCGGCGATTCAGCGGCTGCTGAAGGAACGCCCACAGGTGGCCGGAATTGCCGTACCCGGTATGCCGCTCGGTTCGCCCGGCATGGAATCACCGTTCAAGACAGAGAGCTACACGGTGTTCACCTTCACCGAATCCGGCCGGACCCAAGCCTTCCAGACGGTGGAGGGTGATGGCTAAGCCGGAACTCAGCGCTGTGCGTCTCTACAGGATGGAGACGCCCGAGCATGCCTGTCCGTGGGGGCAGCGCGCGCTTCAGCTCCTGCGCGCCCAGGGGATTCCGTTTGAGGATCATCCTCTGCGCAGCCAGGCGGAGGTGGAAGCCTTCAAGCATGCCCACGGTGTGACCACCACGCCGCAGGTGTTTGCCGGCGCGGAGCGCATTGGGGGCTACACCGAGCTGGCGAAACGGCTTGGTGTCACCGCGGAAACAGCAGAGGTGTCCTACGCACCAGTGATCGCTGTGTTCCTGAGCGCTCTGTTGATCAACCTGGCATTAGGGGGCGAAATCCGGGGCTACATGGGCCTGGCGATCTGCCTGTTGGCGATGCTCAAGCTGATGGATATTGCGGCATTCGCTGCAAGCTTCCGCAAATATGACCTGCTCACGCAGCGTTGGCAGGCCTGGGGAAAACTGTATCCCGCTGTTGAGCTATTGGTGGGACTTGGGATGCTGCAATCGGCCGAGAGTATGGGCCTTGAAGCTGTGATTGGCGTGACAGCAGTGCTTCTCGGTGTGATGGGCATGGTCTCCGTCGGCAAAGCCGTGTTCGTCGATCACCTGGCACTGAACTGTGCCTGCGTGGGCGGCAACTCCCGCACACCGCTGGGGGTGGTGAGCTTCGCTGAGAATCTGATCATGGGGCTGATGGGTTTGGCGATGTTGATTCAGCCAGTGATGGCTCTTGCTTCTGGGGGTGCGTTGTGATCAGCCGGCGCTCCTTTCTCGCCCTGGCAGCCGGTGGCACTGCAGCAGCCTCAGTCGCGGCTCTGCGCCATGGCTGGGACGCAGATCCACGGAGGAGCATCAACGCGGCGGCGACGTCGCCAGTGCGCTCTCAAGCTGGCCTGCTGGAGCTGGATCTGGTAGCGCAGGAAACGTCCATCAGCATCCCTGGCACATCAGGACGGGCACTCACCTACAACGGCTTACTCCCTGGCCCCCAGCTTGAACTGCAGCCTGGTGATGCGGTGCGGATCCAGCTGCACAACCGCCTGACTCAGCCAACGAATCTGCACTACCACGGCCTGCACATTCCACCCAGCGGAGCAGCCGACAATGTGTTCCTGAGGGTTGCTCCTGGCCAGCGACAGAGCTACAGCTTCTCCTTGCCGGACAATCACCCGGCGGGCCTCTTCTACTACCACCCCCATCACCATGGAACGGTGGCTGACCAGGTGTTTGGTGGCCTGGGTGGTGCGCTGCTGGTGAGAGGCGATCTCGATCGCATCCCTGAAGTGCAGGCGGCCCAGGAAGAAGTGCTTGTGCTCAAGGATCTTCCAGCCGCCAACCAGCGCTCCGGTTCTGGTGTGATGCTTGGCCGAGAAGGCTCGATTCTGAGCGTGAACGGCCAGGTGAAGCCCGAGCTGCAGGTTGCAGCCGGCGGCTTGCTGCGCCTACGCCTTCTCAACGCCTCCAATGCCCGCTTCTGGCGACTGGCGCTGGAGGGTCACACCATGCATCTGATTGCCACTGATGGTGGTGCACTGGAGCAACCACTGCCGTTGCAGGAGTTGCTGCTGGTGCCCGGCGAGCGTGCCGATGTGTTGGTGCAGGTGGCTCCCGAAGGTGGTCGGTTTCGCTTGAACAACCTCCCCTACAGGCGCCTGGGGCGCCCAATGATGGGCGGCATGGGTATGGGCATGGGTATGGGCATGGGTATGGGGAGAGCGGTGTCTGGCCAGGAACAAGCTGATGTCATCGCAACGGTGAGCACCAATGGCGTTGTAGCGCCGCAGCCTCTGCCGCAGCAGCTCTTAGCGGTGGAGGAGCTCCCCAGCCCGCTGCGTACGCGCCGATTTGTGATGAATCACGGCATGGCACCAGGCATGGGCATGGCCTTTTTGATCAACGGCCAGAGCTACAACCATGGGCGCATTGACACGCGCGTGCAATTGGGAGACACAGAGGACTGGGAGCTGCTGAACACAGGCGTGATGGATCACCCCTTCCATCTGCATGTGAATCCGATGCAGGTGATCAGCCGCAATGGCAGGCCTGAGCCCTACCGGGCCTGGCGGGATGTGGTGCTGGTGCGCCCTGGCGAAACCGTGCGCGTGCGCACCCGCTTCAGCGACTTTGCTGGCAAGAGCGTGTATCACTGCCACATCCTCGATCACGAGGAGCTCGGCATGATGGGCAACATCTTGATCGAAGCCTGAGCACTGCGCTGATCGCGCAACGCATCAACGGCCGCCGCAGCGCTCCCAGGTGTTCAACATCGTTTTGATCTCAGTCTCCAGCACCTTCAATTCATCCAGGCGCTCATGAATCTCGCTTAATTTTTCGCGCATCGTGGTCTTGAGATCACTGCAAGTACAGATTCCAGATCGCTGTGCCTGAATTACTTTTTTCACCAAATCAAGAGGCAAGTCCATGGCCCGCAGACGAAGGATTAGACTAAGATCGTCAAAAACAGACTCATCAAACAATCGATATCTGGAATCGGTACGTGATACTGGCAGCAATAAACCTTCATCACAATAAAAACGAATCGTTTTCACCGAAATGTTGCTTCTTGCAGAGACAACTCCAATCTTGAGTAGATCGCCAGGCGCTTTAGGCACGAAGGGTTGACTCTCCACTTACTGGAGACTCCACAATAGCGACGTGATTGTTCTTTCCATGCGTCGAATCGCTTTTGCTCTGGCCGCCATCTCGGCACTGCCCCCTCAAGTCGCATTGGCCCAAATGGACCATGGGATGCATCACCCAGCACCTGAAAAAACGAAAGAGGCTGCACCCCCCCCATTCCGGCAACCATCAGCACCATGCCCATGGCATGGGACCAGCAGGCAGCACCTACGACCTGCGCTTTATCGATGGCATGGTCGAGCATCACACCGGGGCGTTGCGGATGAGTGAGTACGTCTTCAACATCGGCGCCCCTGGGGTGGGGGCGTTGGCAAACAGCATCTGGAACGAGCAGGCCCGTGAGATCAAGGCGATGCGCCAATGGCGCAAAGCCTGGTATCCGGATGCACCGGTTTATCCCGTGGCATTGCGCCCTAACGGGGACCCCAACTCCATGGCAGATCTGGTGCGCATGAGTCCTGATGTGATTGCCGCGATGCGCATGTCGGGAACGAAGCCAACGCGCGACAACAGGGTGCAGTGGTTCTTAGAGGGAATGATTGAGCACCATGGAGGCGCACTTCAGATGGCCCATGAGGCTCGGCAAAACTCCACCAACCCCACCGTCCTTCGCCTGGCGCGCGAGATCATCGTCGCCCAGCGCAAAGAGATCATCGAACTCCGCAAGATGCTGCAAAGCGGAGGACTGAATAAGCCGGACTACTACAAATTTGATGGCCTTTTCGCGCTGTGAAAGCAATCACTTTTAATGCCTTCACCACAACGATGATGGGATGGATCTCCATCTCATTCGCCCTCGTCGCTGCTTTCGTTGTCCATCCCATGGCCAGCCATGCTCACAGCAAAGGCATCTACCAATCCAAAGCTGACGCGCAACAACGTGCCAGTGAGATTGGTTGCAATACGCTGCATCAGAACAACGGAAAGTGGATGCCCTGCGCAGATGAGCGTAAACTCCACCGCCAACTTCGCAAGCAATGAACCAACGACCGCTTTCACGGCGAGCACGCAAAGTTCACCGTTGGCTGGTTCCAATCGCCGCTGTTCCGTTGCTGATCACCGCAGGCACGGGATCTCTCTACAGCTTGCTCTTGGAGCAAGACATTGATGCCTTCTGGCTGCTGAAGATCCACACCGGGAATTTCGGTGTTCTGAATCTTCAGCCCGTCTACCCAATGCTCTTGGGTGGGCTCACCGTCATCGTCACAGTTTCGGGTGCAGCGATGCTGTTAAAACCATCGCGATGACCCCCGTTCCCCGAAGCGGTCTCCCTGAAACCGCTTAATAACGCGCGAAGACGGAGGTTGTTCCGTCATGGGCAATGGCAAGCACCTCGAAACGTTCAGCCTCGACGCCAGCCACCTCCATCCCGGGAGAACCCATTGGCATCCCTGGAACTGCCAGACCTCGGATATTGGGCCGTTCTGTCAAAAGACGCTGAATCGCAGAAGCGGGCACATGCCCTTCGATCACATACCCCTCCACAACCGCGGTATGGCAAGAAGCTTGTTGTGGGCTGATGCCACGCGCTTTCTTCACGGCATCCATGTCCTCGGTGACATGGTCCTCAATGCGGTATCCCGCTGAAACGATGTGGGATCCCCATGACGTACAGCAACCGCAACTCGCCGATCGATACACCGTCATCTGAGGCCCGGTCGCCCCACTGTTGACGGGCATCGCAGCATCCCCTTTCACATCACCATGCGCCTCAAGCGGTTGACTCGCTGAAAGCAGCGAGACGACTACAAAGGCTCCAACCAAGCTCTGTCGCACGGCAGCTGAACACAGATGCGCAAAACGCGAAGCGTTCATGGATTCCTCAATGCAGCGAATTGAATCGACTCTCCGCATTATCGCGAGTTGCTCATAAACACACCCAGTTGCACAAAATTCCAGGGACAACTCGGGGACCAGCCCTTCAGACCTGTTCCAACAACTGGAAGCCAAGTGGCAGCAGCGGCCAGAAACCCCAGCGCTGATCAGCAGGATTCACACAAGCTCCAGCCACCCCGCTCCCCATTAATGCATTGATTCTGCAGAGGAATGGATCAGGCCAGGGATAATCACTCCAGCGCAAAACAGCACCATCAAGGATCACCGCAAACCAGACGGGTAAAAATCGCAGCCAATACGAACCCAGTGCCAATACGTCAAACAGGCCGCCTTAGCCGTCACGGTGTTTGGAGTTAGGTCAGACCAGAACAGAGTATTTGTGAAGGTTCGCTGCTGGATCGATTGATCTGCGTCCTCTCCCGAAGCTTGGTGTTAATTGCATCCCAGAACGCAGCCCGATCGGCGTGCACCTTTTGACGAACTGATTGAACCTGTGCATGAGCAGCAGGATCGGTTCCAGCAAGAGTGAGAACCATCGATTCCGCTAGAGGTCCATGGCTTTCGCCATCAAGGGCAATGTGACGTTCGAGGTACCAGCGCAACGTTGGACATGGCAGCGCCAACACGCTCAGGCGATCAAGAAGACCTCGAAATAAATCCGGAACCAACAGCTCCCGGCCATAGGCAAATGCCGTTGCCAGGGCATGGATTTCACCGTCTGCGATCAACGCCTGCGTTCTGCGCATGAACCGCGCGGAGGGCGCAGGAATCCCTTCGTGGAGAAGTGCGCTGGCCAGATCGCCGCCTGCAGCTTTTTGGAGGACTGCATCGATCACTGTGGTGTCAGCCCCGATTTCCCCCATTGCACGGCGGTAGATAGCGAAATGGGACAGATGCAGCGGTCCTCCGAGGCTGTCGGGCAGCACATCACATTCCTCTTCTCCTACAAGGGTGTTGATCAAGCCCGCAATCTGCGGGTGGGAAGGCGGTACCCAGGGCACACCGCATGGAGCCAGTTGCTGCTGCAAAGCCTTGAGCAGCAGCATGAAATCCCACACCGCAAACACGTGGTGTTCCATGAACAGCTGGAGATCCGCCATCGTGAGGATCGCCTGCGGCAGCGGGTGGTGATTCAGCTCCATCCGCTCAGAGACCCAGCTCCGTCAACCCTGGGAAATCATCGGGCCTGGGGCCATCACTCCAGGTGAAAAGACGGTCGCTCTCCCCGATCGGCACATCGTTGATGCTGGCTTCACGCCGGGACATCAAGCCGTTCTCGGCGAATTCCCAGTTTTCATTGCCATGGGCGCGGAACCACTGGCTTTCGGCGTTGCGCCACTCGTACTGGAAGCGAACAGCGATTCGGTTGTCGCTGCAGGCCCAGACCTCCTTGATCAATTTGTAGTCCAGTTCCTTGGCCCATTTGCGCTGTAGGAACGCCAAGATTTCAGCTCGACCTTGAATGAATTCACTGCGGTTCCGCCAAAGGCTGTCTTCGGTGTAGGCGAGTGAAACCTTGACGGCATCTTTGCTGTTCCAAGCATTTTCCGCCATGCGCGCTTTCTGGCGAGCGGTTTCAAGGGTGAACGGGGGGAAAGGGGGTTTTCCAGACATTGAAGGCAGCTCAATAAAAAAGTGATAATTAGGTCAGTGGTCCAGTCACACGAACGGTGTCATCGGAGCTGTAGCGGGAGATCCATTCACGCAGCTGAGATTCCTCCTCATTGGTGCGAGTGCAGGCAAAGCCATAACGGGTGCGAACGCGTTCGGATGCTTCGCGAAGGGCTTCAACGCCACGCGACTCAAGCTCAGAAACCAATAAGGAATCACCGGGTTGGAAATAATCAAGGATCACTGTGGAAGGTGAGTACAACGTGCTGATTTGTCCGTCTGGCCACTCCAGTTGAAAACGAACTTCAGGCATCGATTACAGCCGAATTGATTGATTTTGCACGGTAACTTTGCCAATGGCTGTCTCATCGAACACAGCCAAAACCAGTGAGCGCATGACTGCCATCCCAGAAGCGATGTATCGCCCCGGAGTGCTGCAACAGCACACTGCAATCACCCTCCGCAAAATCTCCAATTCGGCAGCAAATCAGTGTCGGATCGCTCGCCATCATCTGCTCAAGGGCTGGAGTGCGCGTTGGATCAACAGCCAGGAGGTATCCAAAGCTCGGAAAGCAAGTAAGCCAGGTCTCGTTGAGGACGTCACCAGGACCTTCCACAGCATCCAGATCAAGGATCAGTTGATGCCCGCAGGCTTCGGCAAACATCACCGCGGTGCCAGTGATTCCTCCCATGCTGATGTCCTTGGCGGCGTGTATATGTTGTGCTGCGGCCAGAACAGGCAGCAGTGCGAGCTGGCTACGAAGACGCTCGGGAGGGGCATGGGTTGCTGCATCCCAGAAGGGGTAGTGGCGATAAAAGCCTCCGGCTTGATTCACCAGCATCCAAAGCTCATCGCCGGGACGTGCTGCGCGAGCGGACAGAATGGGACCATCCGCCACTCCTAGAACGGAAACAGAGAGCGCCTGGTAGGAGCTCTGCTGGTTGGAGTGACCACCCACCATTGGCACACCAAAGCGATCGCATGCGAATTGCATTCCCTCCATCAAGGCACTCATGCCTTCCGCGCCGGTGCTCCAGACACTGTTCACCAGAGCCAGAGGACGGCCACCCATGGCGGCGATGTCGCTGAGGTTGACCAAGACCCCACTCCAGCCGGCAAACCATGGGTCCTCTTCAACAAGTCCGGGATGAATCCCCTCACAGGCAAGCAACAGTTGACCTTCCTGAGCGGGCAGCACAGCAGCGTCATCACCAAGCATCCCGGCCAATCCCAGTTGCGGAAAAGGCTGATGGCAAAAGGTGGCAGCGGCCGAGCGAATATCGCTCTTCGCCCATAGGCCACTGGACTTGCTCAAGGCGTTCACAAGGCCCAAGTTATTCACGCCACAGCTGTTGGATGATGCGAGGCGACTGGCCGATGCTCATGTGAGGGCAGGTAATAGTCGAGATCCGCTTGCATCAGGTGGTGGCGGATGCCCCGGATCTCAAGCTCATCAATCGAGGTCCAATGCAAGCGGCGGAAAAAGCGGACATTTTGAATCTGCACCGTGGCGAGGAAACGATCACATCCCCAACCATTGGCACTGGTTACAGCTTTCCAGATCAATCCCTTCCCAATTTGGTTATGACATCGGAAGTCGGAATGCACACCGAGACGACCGCCGTACCAAAGTCGCGGTTCCGTCTCCACAATCCGAACCACGCCGATCACATCGGTTTCAGCAGCATCGTCATGCTCTGGATCTGAGCTGTGATGCAAGGCTGCAATTGGATAGGCGATCGCATCGAGCTCATCACGATCTGAGTCTTCAAATACATGCTGCTCACTGCAGAAGATGCCGCGCCGCAACGACCAATATCCCTGAATCAGTGACGAATCAGGGCGAAGAAGATGAAAGGTGAAACGCTCGGAACATGCCGTGGGGGATAGGCGGAAATCATCGGCATCGATGCCGATGCCACTGCGCACAGACGGCGTGAACAGATGTGGTGCGGAGCTGATGCTGCGGCCAATGCCGCAGCTGCTGGGATCAAGACACGAAACCATGACTACGAAGCCTTCTCGAACAGAGAGAGCGCCGAGCAAGCGCCGCATTTGGCACAACCGGCGGACATCTGCTCGGAGCGCAGATCCCCCGCTTTCAGCATCGCAGCAATACCCTGATAAACCTCAACCATGAAAGAGCTGTCTGGTGATGGATGGTTCTCAAGTGGTGTTCCAGAGATCGGAACAAAGGGCACCACAAAGGGGTAGACCCCGAGTTCAATCAGGCGACGACTGCAGGCCAGCAAGGCCTCTTTGCTGTCACCCAGTCCGGCCAACAGATAGGTCGATACTTCACCGCGACCGAAGACCGCAACGGCATCGGCGAATGCTTCGTAGTAGCGCTCAAGACTGAGCTCCGATTTCCCAGGAAGGATCCGACGCCGTACATCAGGCTCAACCACCTCGAGGTGGATACCGAGACTGTTGATTCCAGACTCCTTCATGCGTTGGTACCAGCTCGGATCCTCCGGCGGTTCACATTGGCCCTGGATTGGGATATCGACCCGACGTTTGACCGCTTCAGCGGTTTCAGCCATCACACGAGCACCGCGATCATCACTATTGGGCGTTCCGGTGGTCATGACCAACTGCTTGATCCCGTCCAATCGGACGGCAGCTTCTGCCACCTCCGCGACCTGATCGGGAGTTTTGCGAATCAAGGCACCATCGTCGATCGACTGTTCAATAGCGCAGAACTGACACGACTGGGATCGATCTCGGAAGCGGATGCAGGTCTGCAGCAGCGTGGTCGCCAGCACATCCTTGCTGTGCAGCAAGGCAATCGATCGATAGGAGATTCCGTCGGCTGTGCTCAAGCCATAAAACTCTGGCTCTCGTGGGGTTGTGATCTCTGCAGACCATGGTTGCTCGGGTCCCTCGATCGCAAGAACATCACCAGAGGATGCAAGCTTGTAGGGAGAGGATGCGGAAGCATCGTTGTAGACGGGCACCATCACGGTGGTGCCGTTGAGATCCAAGGCACGGTGATCGGAGGGACCTGCACCTCCCCGTCGTCCAGGGTTTCCCTTTAAGGAGTCAACCCGAACCCCATGCACCTGCAGTTCAGTGACCAGGCGACCAAGATCAGACATGGTTCAGCGTCTCCATCGATGACAGGCCATCAGGAGCCGAGGCTGGAATCAACGGAACTGATGATGTGGTCATGTCTTGAAAGGGAACCGCAGGCGTGCTGTTGATGTGTAGAGACAGCAGTTCGGGACGGCTGTAATGGCCGACGCTGTCCATCATCCGTTTGCGCTTGGTGATCAGTGCAAGATCCAGATCGGCGATCGCCATCCCTTCACCATCAGGCAGGGGACCAGCCAGATAACGGCCTTCAGGGCTGATCACAGCGGTGTGACACCCCCCTTGAAACGCCTTATGCAAACTCGTTTCAGGCGTAATTGATGCATAGTCATCGGGGTCGAGCCAGCCGGTGGAACAGATCACGAAACACCCGGCTTCCAGAGCGTGATGACGCATGGTGACGGCGGTCTGTTCGCTGAAGATCGGTCCCACCAGCGAACCGGGGAACTGCGCGCAGTGGATCTCCTCCCCTTGAGCCATCAATGCGAAACGAGCAAGTGGGTTGTAATGCTCCCAACAGGCCAGGGCTCCAATCCGAGCCAATGGCGTCGGAACCACCTTCAGGCCTGAGCCGTCCCCTTGGCCCCAGACCATTCGCTCGTGATAAGTCGGTGTGATTTTTCGCCGCTTGAGAACCAGCTCGCCGCAACTGTTGAACAACAGCTGTGTGTTGTAAAGCGTTCCACCATCACGCTCGTTGACGCCCAACAAAACCTGCATGCCGTACTGACGGGCAGCAGCAGCAACGGCATCGGTGACAGGGCCTGGAACCACCACGGCCTGCTCGTACAAAGCCAGATGGGATCGCCCCATCAAGACCGGAGGTTCGACAAATGAAAAATAAGGGTAATAGGGCAGAAACGTTTCAGGAAAAACGATCAGCTCCACACCCTCAACTGCGGCTTTGGCTATGGCATCCAGCACCTTTTGGAGAGATCCATCCAGGCTGAACAGCACGGGACGAATCTGCGCAGCAGCAACTTTGACTATGGTCACAGTGGAGAATCTCCGGAAATAATCAGAGCGTCCAGGTATCAAGAATGAAGGCGTTTTCTTTACGGTGCATCAAGACAATGTCGAGAACATCAAGTGGATTCACGGGTGTGATTCCAGGCATCAATGCTTTTTCACCATGGCCATACAGGGCCTGCAAGGCAAACCGACAGGCATAGACTTTTCCGCCCTGATCCATGAATTTTTGGAGGCGGGCATTGAAGTTCAGATGACCATCAAAAGCTGCATCACCAAGCTTGGGGAAGCCGCGCATCACCCCCAGGGTGACGCCAGGACCGTAGAGCAGAACAGAGGTTTCAAAGCCCTTATTGATCAGACGACTGGCTTGGAGCAAATTGACTAGCCCAATGGAGCCCTCGAAGGCCACGGTATGGAATGTGACAAGAGCTTTCTCTCCAGGCTCGGCTTTGACATCAGGAAAAACTTTTTCCTCGTAATCAACAAGGAAGTCGCCGGGCTGGTTGGCTGGACGATCTACAGCAGGCATGTAAAGTTTTCACAATCAATTTAATAGTGACTCCATGGCCATCATCCGTGATGTGTCTAATGCAACCAAATCTTCAAAAGGAGTAAATAGCTTGATTGGCAATTTAGTGCTTTTCGCTACAACGTTTAAGCCTATTCTGAAATGATTTTTTCTAGATTATTTTCATATTTTTATGCAAGTGATTTTGGAATCCAAGTCCTCACCGCAGCGCCGCTCCGTAGTGGTTATCGGTGCCGGCCAAGCTGGCTTGTCGGCCAGCTATGAGCTGCAGCAACAAGGGATACGACCGCTTGTTCTTGAAAAAAACCGTGTGGCACATGCTTGGGATCAACAACGCTGGGATTCCTTCTGCCTTGTAACGCCGAACTGGCAATGTCGTTTACCCGACTTCCCCTACAAAGGAGATCAGCCCGACGGCTTCATGGGCAAGGCGTCGATTGTGGATTATCTGCAACGCTTCGCTCAGCATGTCAATCCTGATCTCCGCGAGGGAGTGTCCGTCACCCGATTGACACCCATCGTGAACGGCTATCGGCTCGACACTAGTGAAGGAGTCATCGAGGCGGATCACGTCATCGTTGCCACTGGGGGTTATCACATTCCCCGTCGTCATCCATTCGCCGAACGTCTACCAGCTGCTGTGCAGCAATTGGATGCTCGGTCTTACCAAAACCCTGAGGCACTCCCAGATGGTCCAGTGCTGGTCGTCGGCAATGGCCAATCGGGCAGCCAGATCGCTGAAGACCTGCACCTTGCAGGACGTACGGTGCATCTAAGTGTGGGTCGAGCGCCACGATCTCCCCGCCGCTATCGCGGCAAAGATGTTGTGGATTGGTTGGACCGCATGGGCTATTACGCCATGCCGATCAGCGATCACGCTGATCCACGATCCGTACGAGACAAGACCAATCACTACCTCACTGGGCGAGACGGCGGACGTGAGATTGATCTCCGTCATCGGGCCATGGAAGGCATGCATTTGCATGGCCGGCTGTCGACCATTTTCAGCGAATACATCGGTTTCGCTGATGACCTGGCCACCAATCTCGATCAAGCCGATTCGGTGTATTGCCGCATTCGATCCAGCATTGATAGCTGGATCGAACAAGAAGGTATCGATGCACCCGTTGAGCCGGCGTATTCGCCCTGTTGGCAACCCTTACCCATGGCAGACCCTGGGATTGATTTGAAGACACAGCCGCTTGCTGCTGTGATCTGGTGTACGGGATATCGCAGCGATTTCAGCTGGATTGATGCGCCCGTTTTTGATGGGAGTGGTGTCCCTGCCCATGATCGCGGGGTCACCAAAAGCGCCGGCTTGTATTTCATTGGTTTGCCATGGCTCCATACCTGGGGCTCAGGGCGCTTCTGTGGAGTTAGCGATGATGCGCGTTATCTCGCCAGGGTCATCAGCCAGCGTTTGCAGCGACGCGATGCCTCCCAAGAAAGACTTGAGTGCACGGCAATCCTGGGGTCATAGAACCTGAGACTGAACCCATCAGAGCCAATCAACAGGAAACGCATTCCAAGCCAGCTTCAATAAACCGCCAGGGCTTCGATGCCTCAGTTACACACCATCCAGCCCAGTTGCACAAAATATCAGGGATGATGTAAGGAGAAGCCCCTCAAATCTGTTCTAACAACTGGGAGCTAATTGGCAGCAGCGGCCAGAAACTCCAGCGTTGATCAGCAGGATTCACACCAGCTTCAGATACCACGCTCCCCATCAATGCAGTGATTCTGCAGACGAATTGATCAGGCCAGGGGGAAAGCACCAACCGCGGCACAAAACAGCACCACCCGCTCAGCCGTTTGCTGCCACCTCATCAACAGCACAAACGCGACCAACACCAGGCTGAACTCAGACCCGCCGCGGATTCCCGTTTGCCAAAGAACTGCTCAAGATTGCGGGTTCACTGTTGACAGGATGCTTATTCGCTGGAAGGGGGCTCGGTCCTATCGCTATGTGCTGATCACCCTGGAAGTGTCACCACTTTTGTAATGGGCTCTAAGAACTATTAACCCCACAACAAACACGGTGACACTGGTTGTTGCTCACGACCCCGTCTCGTCCCCATCGAGATATGCATCCCTTTTCAGCGGCGTTTCTATTTATAGGTTCACTTCCAATTGGGGAGAATCTTTGACCAGGCCCAATAGATCACCCATATGAGGGCGAAGAAACTGATGGTGGGTAGTGGAGCCTTAATTAGGAAGGCCAGTAGCAGACCGCCAAACAACAAAAGCGAGAACGTCGTGAGCGAAGCATCGAGTGGCGTCCGAAAGAAATAGCCACGCATCCAGGCTTTATTGAATTGAAGTCCGTAGCTGTATTGATACGCCCTGCCCTCCGAGTCCACCCTGATATTCCATGGCTTGGGTCCGTCCATGTAGGGGAGCCGACCACCGCGAGCGACGCAGGACTCGCAAATCGCCTTGGCGGTTGACTCATTGAGTCCTGGTGGCGATTTGACCTCAGTACCGCAAAAAACACAGTTCAGGTGCGTCAACGTTTCGACCTCCCGATTCCGTAGCCAACAGCTTGCGCGATTGCACCTCCGAGGGCCCCCGCACTGATTGAGTCAATGTCTTTGTCTTCCAGGTTCTTGGCAAGCGGGAGCAGGAATGCGATGCCAAGCATTGCCACTACGCCCATCAGCACTACATCTAGGTAAGGCTGATTACGGTTGACTTGCACTAAGCGGCTCTCTTTCTTAGTCGGAGCTGCCTTGGAGTTCAGCTCTCGTTCGATCCGTTCGAGTTCCTTTTGTGGGTCGCTGTCAGTCATTGAGCCCAAGCGCAGGGTTGGGGGTAGCGGTGATAGATCCATGCATGACCAAAGTTCATAAGTACCTGCCTTTTCACTGTCTTCCCAATCGAACTAGAGCACATCCACAATTTGGGGGATTTATTTCCAAGCCTTCAATTCGAAGCTTGGAGTTTTGAGAGAAGTGCAATGACCTCACAAGTACCCAGCCTTATCAGACCTACTTGAGGCTCGAATAGTTGCCCATAGTCATGCCTAGTTGCACAAAAATTCAGGGACAACTCAGGAACATACCCCCTAAATCCACTGCTATCAAATACGTTTAAGTGGCAGCAGCGGCCAACAGAGCCAGCGTTGGTCGGTTTTCGTTATGGAACCGGATTGAGTCACGCAAACACAGAAATCCAACTGTCATTCATTCCACTTAAATTACCTGGCATGACTGAGCATTCGACGATCTTGGTCATGTTGAGGACAGTCGACATGTTTCATGAGTGATCACACCGATCAAAGATTGACCGCGCGGGAAATGGTTCGGGCGCATGCCTACACGGTTTTGGCATTCATCAGCAGCATCAGCTTGCTGTCAAGCGCCATTCTTTTGATTCCACAAGCCGTTAAGACCCATCGCTACAACCGTTGCGTCGATGCGCAGGTTGCTTTGCGTGTGGCGATCAACCCCAAGGGGCTAACAACTCCCGGCACAATGAATTACCTCAAGGCCGTTGAACACTGCGAAGGCCTCTGAATTTGATGATTAAGACCGAGTCATGGATGTCAGTTGCGATCGCTCTGGTGGCAGTCTTTGTAGGGAGCAGCCCAGCGCTTGCCCATGGCAAAGGCCTTTACTCCACTGAGGCCGAGGCTCAGGCGCGAGCCGATGACATTGGCTGTACAACCGTCCATCAAAACAATGAGAAATGGATGCCTTGTGCGGATGAACGAGAACTGCACCAACAACTACGCAAGCAATGAAACCGGGAGTCCAGACCCAGCGAAAAGCACGACGCATCCACAGGTGGTTGGTGCCGCTTGCTGCTCTACCGCTTTTGCTTACCGCGAGCACAGGCTCGCTTTATAGCCTTCTTCTTGAGCAAGGAATTGATGCCTTTTGGCTCCTTAAAGTCCATACCGGGCAGTTTGGCTGGATCAATCTCCAACCTGTTTATCCAATGCTGCTGGGGGTGCTCACCATCTTGGTGACAGTGTCAGGGCTTGCCATGCTTTTGAAACCCTCCAGGTAAGAGCGATCGCTTAGTTGTGAGATCAATAGCTTTTAATACAGATGCATTGCTGCAAAAAGAAAAGCAAAAACTGCCGTTGATCTAATCGGGTTCAGACGAATCCAACGGCGGAAGTTAATTCTTGGAGCAGTGGATTAATCGATGTCTTAGGTCCGTGATGGTGCCAGTAGCGGCAACTTGGGACCAGCTTGAGTCTTTTGCCGAGCTGCCTTCAATGGCATTCATAGGGCCACCACCAACACCTCGAGACGTAGATGATCAAACCCAAATGTGAATTGAGCTGTCCATAACAAAGACGGTGAAATCAGTCGGATAGCTGCAAAAATATTCCAATCAGGGAGCCAAACCGCGCTCTCCTCAAGAATTTCTGAGATGTCTCACCGCCTTCGTCGTTTTCTCTGTCTCCTGCCTCTGCTGACTCTGTGTCCAATCGCAGCAGCGCAGGAAACTGTCGAGTCGTACTTGAGGGAGTATCCGAATCAGGAACAGGTCAAGATGATGAACACTTGGCTGGAGCAAAACGAGAAGGGGAGCTTCAAGTTCACCGGTTTGGTGGATCCCAGCGACACGACGGTGGTTACGCCTCAAGCCACTGTTGACTACGGCTACAACTGGTTTTCGATCTCAGACGGCCCGGCGATTCTCACAACGCCGACTTACGACAAATTCCTGTCGGTGTCGGTCTTCGATATGAAGCACAACGTGCCGGCTGTGATCACCAACCCAGCAAAGCCGATCCTGCTCAAGCGACCAGGCCAGGCGGTTCCTGCAGGTGACTTTGAGGTGGTCGAGCTTGAAACGGATCAGGGTCTTGTGCTGACCAGGATGGTGGTTGTCGACAACCTTGACGCCGTTGTCGCCTCCCGTAGCCAATTCCAGTTGCAGGGTGGTAAGGGAGACATGCAGCGTGAGGTCCAGCAATTCAGTTCAGAGACAACACAGAACGCCCAGGCCGTGATCGATACGGTGATCTCCTATCTCAACCCGGACGAAGCTTTCGGTCGGGTCAGCGGCGACATCAGCTTCCTGGACCTCGCAGCCGGAGTCAAGCTGGGTCAACTAGGAACGCCAGCGGACACGGTTCGGTACGGCGCGATCATGGTCGACGACACTGGCGCACCACTTCGAGGTGAGGCGACCTACACCCTGACGGTGCCCTCTGGTCTCTACAACTCAGGCGGCTACTTCTCAGTGACCCTCTACGGAACCGATAACAAACTGCTGATCCCAAACGATCTGAAGATCTACGATCAGACCACATTTTCCTCAGAGCCGAACCAAGACGGCACAACAACCATCACGCTGAGTCCTAGTGGGGGTGGAAAAAACGGAATTCCCACCGGCAAAGACTTTTATGGAGTCCTTCGTGCGTACGTGCCAGCCCCTGGAGCGATCATGAAAGTGAAGGTCCAGAAGCAGTAATGAAAAACGGTTAAGACAGCTGCTTCTTCAGGAACGACGAATCGAGCGGCACAATCATGCCGTTCGAAAACTGGATGCAGGTGCTGCATCCAGCGGTTGCTCGCAATCACGACCAGTTGCACAAAAAACCAGAGACAATTTGGCTTACATAGCCAGTTCCTCTCAACTTCAATCAAAAGCAAATGCGTTTCTTAAATGTAAATTGTCCAGCTATTTAACTGATTCGAAGTCGCCTGGCATCCAGGTTTTTTCGAACCATGGTTCAAGCGGTCCGTAGAGACGAAGGATTGCGTTGTATCCCTTGCCGGGCATGGTCTGCACCCAATTACCTTCTTGTCCTTCCGGTGCCTTGGGGCCGAAATAAACGGTCGCAGACCCGTCATCATTCAGTTTCACACCTTTTGAGTTGCTATCCAAACCACCGGTAACCTGATCGGTCTCGAGGATCGAACGAGTCTGATTGTCGTAGACCATGAAGGACCAGAAGTCTTTGGCCGGAATCGGCGCTGGCAACGTCACCTTGTAGGTCATCGCTCCATTCAGAGGCACGCCATTGCCATCAGTGGTTGTCATCGCATAGACCGAACCCTTGCCAACCATTGGCTTGACCATCATCGGGGTGCTGCCCGTGGCGTAGTAGTAAAAGATCAGGCGATCATCTAATACTCGCTCGCCATTTTTGAGAAACTCATGGCTCCCTCCAGCCAGAGGTGAATACCACTGACGCTTCCCCGGGTAAAAGTACACCTCTTGATTGCGAGGGCTGAAGACGACGGTCCGGGCATAGGCATTGGCGATGGTGGAAGCCTCGGTGAGGATCTTTTTCATCCGATCGTCCGGCTTGAACGTCTGTCCTTTTTTGATGCCAATCGCCCCAGCTTGCCCTACGAGCTCAGGATCCCAAGCGGTCGCGGGCTCATACTGAATCACTTCATTGAGCTCGTCGTAGAAGCTCGCGTCATTGGCATGAATGGTGTTGTATTGCTTGTTTGACAGATTGATAAACCCAGTCGGCTCGGGATTGTTGGCGTCGGCAAGTGGGTAAATCTTGAAGGTTTTTTTGAAGGCCTCAATGGCCTCCTTGGTTTCACCGGGCTTGGCGGCAATACGCATCAACGCCCAATGACGGTAGGTCGATGTCCTGGAGACGAAATATCCTTCGGGGATCTCCCCTTCATAGTCAGGGCCCACCAAGAGGTATTTGCCTCCTTTGCCCTTGTCGGCACCGACCACCCCCAGGTCCGTGACATAACGGAAGAAGGCATCATTCACAAAACCGAGCACCGGTGTACCGATCTCGAGCACCACGGGGCCATCTTTCACATCGATTTCCGCATGCACGTAAGGCGTGGTCGTCTGTGGCGTGAGCCACAGGGAACGGGCATTCATCAACTCCTCAGTGATCCCTACTGAGTGGTTGGGCTCGAGCCCGATTTTGACGTGCCCGTTCAGCATTCCATACATCGAAGCGGCTGGCGTTCCATTGATGAACAGTTCGACCGCACGGGAGATGTCTACGAAGTTGCTCACTTTGGAGGCAGTTTCCTTCGTTGGAAAACCGTCTTGAAATCTCAGTTCACCGAGATAGCTGCTCTCCATCTTGTCGGGAGTTAGCAATACCTCGGGAACCTTCGCTTTATAGGTTGGACTCTCCTGCGCTTGAAGGGGTGAAACGGCAATTGATCCTGCAAGAAATGCGGCGGTGAGGATGAAGTGCTTGGTTTTCATTCTCTTATCTCCTTATTGTTGAGTTGGATTGCCCGAAGACATTGAAGTGAAAGGAAGGACTGATCTCGAGTCCCGAGTAGAAACATCTGGTATCAGCCCCTTGGTGGGGC
Source organism: Synechococcus sp. ROS8604 (assembly GCF_014279655.1). NCBI lineage: Bacteria > Bacillati > Cyanobacteriota > Cyanophyceae > Synechococcales > Synechococcaceae > Synechococcus > Synechococcus sp. ROS8604. The sequence goes on along the minus strand of NZ_CP047946.1, from coordinate 1,558,354 downwards.
TTTCTCATGCAATCGTTAGTTCACAAGCATGATGTCTTGCAAGGGATAGGTCTGATCGAAATAGGCCTGAGTCGGTCCGTAAAAGCGCAGGTAGGAGAACCAGCTCTCCTTGGGATTGGTCTGAATCCAATTGGCTTTATCAACGCCGGCCGGCAATTCAGGGCTGAAGTGCAACGTCACTGAACCATCGTCATTCTCAATCAGACCCGTTCTGGAGCTCAGTGCAGCCCTGCCTTCATCGTTGAGAATTAGCGTGCGCGAATTGACGTCATAAACCACAATCGACCAGAACACTTCAGCCGGCGCGTTGGGCGGCATCGTCAGCTTGTAGTGCTTGTCGCCTTCCAAAAAGTTGCCATTGCCGTCCTTGTAAGCCGTCCGGTATTGCTGTCCGATGCCTGCCTGCTCGATGTAATAAGCCTTGCCCCTTGAAACAGCCTCCCAGGTAAAAGCGGCCCTGCGATAGAGCTGATCCATATCACCATCTCGGTCATCCACCGTGACCACCATCAGCTGATCCCAATGCGTGCCCTTGTAAAGATCATCGTTTGAGAAGGGCTTGTCAAAGGTGATCGACTTGATCATGGCCTCACCGATCACTGCAGCTTCTTTCAAGACCTCAGCCTGAGCCGCCGTGGGCTGCAAGGGTTGGCCCTTCTCCAAACCAAGCGAGGCGAGCATGCTCAAAAAGAAGCGATCGCGATCTTCAAAAACTTCGCGATCCATGATTTTTTTCAATGACTGCCAGTAGGCCATCCCATGGGGCTGCCATTGCCCCCACTCCGTGCTTTCATCCACATCAATGATTGAATGAAGGGTGGGATTGGCACGCTCTGCATAGGGAAAGATGCGGAAACTTGATAACAGCTGATCCGCCTCAGCAGGATCAGGCATCAGAGCCCTTATCCCAAAAAACGCAATGTTCGAGCCATTGCGAATGACGGTGTACTCATTGGTATCCAACCCATCGGGGATGGCCATCTGAGGCGCAAGGACGAGTAGCTTCGCGCCATTGCCTTGATCCGGACCAGACATCCCGAAATCATGAATGCCACGCTGCCAGATGTCATTGACAACCCCTGCTGACATTCCTTTAGGAATGTCGAAAACTAATGGCCCTGTTCTGGAAAGATCGGCAAAGGCAACCGCATAGGGAGTCGTGGCATTTGCCGTGAGAATTCCCTGCTTCGCCTTAGGAGAGGTCATCCGCACGATCTGGCCATCCTTGGCCCCGAAAAGCTCTTCATGGGACTCAAGCCATCGGGCATAACTGACAATCGGAACGGCCCAGATGTACGCCTGTGTTGCCTTGTGAAAATCGAGCTCATTCTTAAGAGTATCGATGGTCTCAAGACTGGGGTAACCGCCTGCAAAACCACCCTTGGTAAATGTGAGTTCACCAAGGCGAGACCTCAGTTTCTTAGGTGAACTTTCTCCATAGGCCCTGAACTCACCGGGGCTAAGTTCATCTTTGATGTTTGTGACATCAACGGATTGAGCATGGGCGATCGGTCCCCGCTCAGCCAATCCGCCAAAAACAAGGCCCAAGGTCAAAGCGATTGGGAGAGCACGCATAAAGATGAAAAAACTCTGAATTGAGTCGTTTTATTTGATTTAAACGATATTCGAGCTACAAAAAAAATTTGGTCCTGATCGTGCATTCTTTTTCTTGTGGAGGCGTGCAGCGTTGCCAACCGATTGTCTGCAGGTTGATCCATACTTCGATGCCTAGGTGCTAAGAATCCGCTGCTGCCTGATGGGTTTCCCAAGTCGTGCTGACAAGGGGTAGTAGCTCACGAGAATGTACTGAGCATGTCGCGTTGCTGCATCGGCCTTGATCTGAATGAATATCCCTTCTTGCCTGATCACCAGCCAAACCGAGTCCTCTTTCTTCCGCTGCTATCGACGACTGAGCTGAACCCAGGGTTCAAGATCCTCAGGAACCATTCTTCAAGCCGTTCACGCTTGATTCCCATAAGACTGAAACAAGGGTCACAACGACGGATCCCAGCCCCGCCGATTCAAAGTCCCTAGCTTTGTCATGACTGTTTGGGAGTCGAGCAGTTGCCCATAAACCTCCCCAGTTGCACATCAAACCGGTGACAACTTAGGGATCACCCCCTTAAATCCACTGCAATCCAACACTCTTAAGTGGCAGCAGCGGCCACCAAGGCCAGTGCTGGTCGGCAGGATTTACACAAGCTCCAACTACCACACTCTTTGTTAAAGTTAAGGGGGACTCACTACTGTTGGCTTTTATACTCAACTGGCTTACGTACTCAATAAAACTATCTTATTATTGAACCATCCTTGGCAGACTGGTGGATTCAGGAGAGCTCATAATAATCACACCGAGCAAGACGAGACCAAGCCCAATTGCCATCTTCCAGTTAAACGACTCTTTATAAATCAAAACACCAAGCAGTGAAACGATAGCCATGCCCAATCCCGACCATATTCCATAGGCAATGGCGAGTGGGATTCTGTTGAGTGCCTGACTCATTAAAAGAAAATTTAGACTGTATCCTGCAAATGCACCAACTGCAAGTAAAGGACGAGTTAAACCATTAGAACCTTTAAGGGAGGTTGTTCCGATGTTTTCGGAGATGATGGCCAAGAAAAGAATTAGATACCCAAACCACATTAGACCGATTCTCCTTGCGCAGAGTTAAGTACAAGAATGCCCGCTGCGATGACTGCAAGGCCGATGACGACAGATACGCTAAGTGTCTCTTTAAATAGAACAACTCCTATCACTGATGCAGTGATCATTCCAAGGCCAACCCAAAGTGCATAGGCAAAACCCATAGGCAGAATCCGCATGCATCTTCCAAAAAATATTAGCGAAAATACATAACCAACAATCGCCAAGATCGTTGGCCCAAGTGATGTAAATCCCTCTGAGGCCTTCATAGCTGCAGTTCCTACTTGCTCAGAAGTGATCGCTAGCAAGAGCTCAAAGAGTGCAGCACGTCTGTTTAAAGGGATTGGACGTGAATCAGTAACTGACAATTAAAAGATTGGGAGGAAACGCTATTTTATCATCCTACAGATTTGGCTTGCCTGTGTAACTTTTTATATGGGAATCAATCATGTCATCTCGCTTCAGCCTTTCTTGAAATATTAAAAATATGCCAAGAGTGATTGATTTGCTTTTGATTCATGGGATCAATCCAAGGCTAAAAGGTGTTGATGAGTGAGCAGTATGACCTCAAAAGTGCTGTGGATTGCTGAATTGATCGCTAAACCGGGTAAAAAGGAGAGTTGTCATCAGTTACAGCGAAGCACCTTTAGTATTGATCAAGGGCTGAGTTGCTGTGTGAGCCATCAAAGCTCTACCCACTTACATGCTTAATCGTTTCCTTGCGGTAGCAGATATGTGTGCAAGTGCGGCGTTCCGCTCCAGCCGGAATCAATCGCTTTTGCACAACTGGCTGAAAAAGCCAGCCAATGCGATGAGCCTGAGAATCTCGAGGTTCAGGCTGATTTGCTCGGGCCAAACTTCTGATCTCCACTTGGCCTCACGAGTGGTTCGCTGCTCGTGAGGTTTTTCAACGCATTCACAACAGGCTCATTCGGTTTTGAGTACTGCCTTTAGTGTTTTCCCGAGTTGCACATAAACCTGCCCAGTTGCCTCACTGCAATCAAACATTGCTGAGTGGTAGCAGCGGCCAGCAGGACCAGCTCTGTTTGGCTTTAGATTCACCGCAGGTGCGGCCTTCGTCTTGGCGCCACGGCTGCCGTCTCTCGACTTATCAAGCAGATCCCTGCTGACTCAGCAAAGTCTCAGAAACTAATCACCCTTTCGGGGGAAGAAATCTTCTGGGTTTTCAGCAACATTGATTGCAGAGTTTCATCCACTGATGGTTACAGAACAAAAGAACTACGTGCGCTCATCATTTTCAGAGGGTGTCACAAAGCTAGGGATTTCGATTCTGCAGACAGCAAAGCAGCCTGAAAGGATCTTTCAACATGGCCGATATTTAGGAATTCCAGGCAGTACCAAGTTGCAGAAAGATTGTATTGAAAGGATCCTAGCCACCCCAAAAGTTCAGGAGCTACTGGTCAACCGGCCTTCACCACTATGGCCAGATCTTGAGCAAATGGCTGCTATGCCTCAAGGGAGCCTTGGTTGGTGCGTGCATCGTCGCCTTGAGAAGCTTGGAATTTGTTTTTTAGTTGTTCAATCGCAGATACCAGAATCTCAAACTGATGAAGAATTCGCGAGAACCAGAGCTTTCCGGTTGCATGACATTCACCACACGATTCTTGGTCTTCCGATCACAGTGGCAGGTGAAGCTGCTGCGACGGCGTTTTATGCAAGCACTGGATCAGTCCCCACTGATATAGGAACTCTTACGTCATGGATGCTGCGCGGTGCCTACGCACCAATTGAGCGCAGGCTGATCTGGGATGCAATCGGTTTTGGCATTGCAGTTGGCCAGAAAATTCCTGAACTGTTCTCGCCTCGCTGGGAAGAGGGCTGGGAAAAGTCGATCACCGATTGGCAGGATGAACTGGGAATCAGCGAACTTCTTAAAACCTCTCCGTTCCAGGATGAATTTGCAACCATCTATGGATTAAATCTCAAATGATTGAGTTCTGAAGATGCTGGCTCTGCCTGCCCCTGCAAGAGGTGAAGGACAACCAAGACAACCTCATCACACCCCGTGTGGTGGGGGGTTCTCGATGGCCAGCACGACTCCAAGACGCCTCTTGATCAGTAGTTCCTTCGGCGTCTCGACGCTCCACAGTCGATCGCAGGCAGCTGGGATGAACGGCAGGCTCCCTGGATGACGGCGTATCGCTGCTCAGGCGTCTTGGCCCCCTGTCGCTCCAGCAGCTCAAACACCAGTGGGCTGCTCAAACCGTCCTGCAGAATCTGTTGGTTGGTTTTTGACAAGGCTTGGATCCCGCAGAGGAATGCCATACCCACAAGCCGAGCGTGCTAATGAACTCCATCGACATCGTTGCCAGCCACAGACACGTTCATCTTGCTGACATCCCCTGGTGCAGGCGTTCGGCCATTAGCAAGAACGCCGATTTCTAGATCGAGTTCAGCGTCAGCTTTCAAAAGTGGTGACAAGGGCCACACTGATAGCTATTCAGGCTGCGCCTCAGCACTAGCCCACAATCACGTCCAGTTGCACAAAATTCCAGGGACTACTCAGGAACAAGCCCTTGAGATTGATCTCTTCAACTGGGGGCTAATTGGCAGCTGCGGCCACCAAGGCCAGTGCTGGTCGCGCTGTGAGGTTTTAGATCCCTTTGTTTGCATGTTCTGAAGTGCTTAAAAACCCATGTCCTTCATCTTTAATTTCAGGAATTTCAATTCGAGTAGTGAATTAAGAGGAAATTGATCACGAGAGAAATTATAACTAGTCTGTTACTTAATCCGGATTTTTGGCTACACAGGCTTCTAGTTGTTTTCGCAAAGAATCGTGATTGATGTCGCGTCCGATCATGACGATCTGATTTTTTCGTTTTCCAGTCCAATCGCTGTCATTAATTGAGAAGCGTTTGCCTGTCAAATGAAACACATGCCGGCGTTCACTTTCCTGAAACCAAAGGATTCCCTTGGACCGGAATACTTCTTGCGGTAGTTGGTTGTCGAGAAAATTCTGAAACTTGCGTAATGAAAAAGGGCCGTCGCTTTCAAACGACAGGGAGGTGAACCCCTCAATGGCTTCATGGTCTTGATGATCTCTGTGGTGATGTCCATGGTCATGATGGCTATGACCGTGATGTTCGTGTTCGTGTTCGTGATGATTGTGGTCGTCCTGATTCACGATCTTGTCAGACTCAAACAAGCCCACGCTCAGTAGAAGTGGAAGGGGTACCTTCCCTTGGATGGTGTGCATGATTCGTGCATCAGTTTTTATATCACGCAGCTTATTTTCCACTTCTTCAAGGCGTTCCTTGGAAACGAGATCAGTTTTATTGAGTAATAAGATGTCGCCGTAAATCACCTGAGCGCGTCCTATCTTCGTGTGCAGCACTTCGTCGTTGAAATTTTCAGCATCGATTAAAGTAATGATGGAATCGAGACGTGTTGCGTCACGTAATTCCGTGGCCCCGAACGTCATCGCAACCGGGAGAGGATCGGCAAGCCCTGTCGTTTCGACCACGATGTAATCCATTTTGTCTGGTCTTTCCAGAATCCTCTCGACGGCATCTTTGAGCTCATCGTTAATGGAGCAGCAGATGCAGCCATTGCTCAATTCGACCATGTTGTCTTCGGTCGTAACGATCAGGTCATGATCGATGCCGATTTCTCCAAACTCGTTGACCAGAACTGCGGTCTTCACGCCTACCTGATTGCTGAGAATGTGGTTCAGCAACGTGGTCTTTCCAGCACCCAGGAATCCACTGAGGATTGTGACGGGCACCTCAGAAGCAGGAGAGCTTGTCATTATGAGAATGATTCTCATTTCATCTTGCCAGGCAGGCGTCCTTCCCGTTGGTGCCGCTCCGATCAGGAAGGGATTCGCCCTTGTCGCGCTTGCAGCCCGGCCATCGCCGCTAGCGGATCACGAATGATAATCATTCTCATATAGTCTTGGGTCAACGCCAGCGCTAAGAGCGACTCGAACTGCTGATGATGCACTCCACCGCTTCCGCTGGCTCCAAAACCGTACTGACGGTTTCCATGAAGGCGACCGATTTGAGTGAGAGGCTGTCCACGGGGCGTCAGATTTTTTCAATGGCGATTGGCCAAGGCCAGCTGCCTCATTGGATTGAATCGGAACTTTTAGGAAGTTCAGTGGGACAGAAGTATCGATGGCGCCTGGGCCCGCGGGACCGTCCCAGTTGCTTGTCCAACAGCTCGCTCTTACCGAGAAATAGCTTGATTTGGCTTGATCTTGAATTGCTTGATCTTCAATACGACGAATTGCTCAAAGATGGCGTGAGTGGATGCGCTCTCATTTCTCAAAGTGAGGTACAACAACTCTTTGATCGGTGGAATGCAGCATTGCAAACCAAAGACCCTGAACAAGTTGCAATGTTATATAGCCGTGATGCAATCTTGCTCCCTACACTGTCCGACTTGCCACGAACCGACCATGACACAATTGTCGATTATTTTAAGCATTTTCTAGAGAAAAGCCCCAAGGGTTCCATCGATCAGCGTGAGATTATTATTGGTTGCAACATGATCCAGGATGCTGGGCTCTATAGCTTTAGCTTCCATGATGGAACCACGGCAGAAGCTCGCTATAGTTTTATCTACATGCTTGAAGATGGAGAATGGAAAATTTCCCATCATCATTCCTCACTTCAGCCTGACACTTGATTTGTTCGGCTTGTAGCCAACAAAACAGCCGTTTGAAAGCGATGGTTTAGTTTAAAAATTTAAAGTAAAAAATGATTTCGATACATGGCAAAAGTTTAGTTTTATAAAAATTAAAACCTTTCATTTCTTAATTTAGTTTATCCGTATCTCAAAGTTGGCACCCAAGCGCTCGAGAGTTTGTTGTGTATAGCCCCCTTCAGAAACAAGATTGCCAGCACGGTTGGGTTTGACAGTGTTGCTAGTTTTGAGAAGTCTTAAGAGACATCCCCGTTTTGGCGGGTCTTAGGACATTCGAACAAATCCGAACACCACGCTCCGCTTCACAGGCGGATTGATCTTTGATGAACTCAAAATTTGCTTCAGATGGCATTGGTTCAACCGATCGCCAGTCGGATAGGTCGCATTGGTCTGTTCGCTTGAGCACAGCACTTTTGATTCCTTCCATTGCACTCACAGCAGCCACGCTGCAGCAAAGCGAGGTCCAAGCGCAATCTCGTTTTGAGCGTCGCATTCAGGAGCGCATCGAGAAGCGTCGCCTCCAAGAAGAGTCGAAGCTCACCGATACCCAAAAACAACAACTTTTCGAAGCTCGTCGTGATTGGTTGCTGAGCAGTTATGACCAGCGCCTTGCGCTGCTCAACTCTGGCCAAACCTGTCTGGAAAGCGCCCAGACGTTTGATGCTGGAAAGACTTGCAGGGAAAAACAACGACAGGCTCGTCGACAGCTCCTTGAACAGAGTCGTCAGGTGATGAATAGCGAAAGGCAGCGTGTGGGTCTCTCGCCTTTGCGTCCACTCAAACCATTTAGTGTGTAATGAGCGCGCAACTTGTCCCCGATGGCATCGGTACAACTGAAAGCCACTTGGATTGGACGATCTGGTCTGTCACAGAAGACGTTGCTCTTGATGGCACGTGTTCCAAACGAAAGCGTGCATTCCTCAAAACAGCATTGCCACGACTACTGACACTTCTCGAAAAGAACGTTCGTCATGCTCATCCCAGACCTGCCCCATGGCATATCGCCACGGGTGTCTGTAATCGGGATGAAATTGTTGACTACGTGTTGGTTCTGAACTGGTCAGGTTGGTGGTTCCGGCATATCTGCCGCGCCGCCGACATCCTCAAGATCCCCTGCCCTGATCAGCGTTTTGCTGATGAGGCTCAAGCATGGGATCGGTGGGGGCAAACCATCGACGGCAAGTTGGAGCACCGCACCGGACAACTGGACGACAACGGAGATCAGATGATTCGCGATTGGGAGCGACCGCCCTTCTTCATGGGTAATCGCTTCCCTGGGAAAGAAGGCAATTTGTGCGAGTGCAGCGTTCCGCTTCCACCGGAATCAATCGCTCTTGCACAACTGGCTGAACAAGCCAGCCAATGCGATGAGCCTGAGACTCTCGAGATTCCGGCTGTCTTGCTTGGGATCTACTTCTGAGCCCCACTTGGCCTCACTAGCGTTTCGCTGCTTGTGAGGTTTTTCAATCCATCCGCAACAGGCTCAATCGGTTAACTATCACGAACAGGTTTTTAACGACTTCGATTCCTGAGTACTGCCTTCAGTGTTTTCCCGAGATGCACAAACTCTTGCCTAGTTGCACAAAAAATCAGGGACAACTCAGGGACTCACCTTTCAAACCCATTCCAGCAACTCAATACTGGGTGGGAGCAGCGGCCACCAAGGCCACTGTTTGGCTGTCCTCCCATCCAAGATGTCTCAAGTGTCCTGATCTACAACTTGAATCTTGGCGAATGGAAAGATTCACGGCATCAGTTCGCCAAAGCGCATATTCATTGGCGACGACGACGGAGGGTTTGATCCCCAGCCTTTTGCTGTAATCCCTGATGGAGTCATCGATCCGATCTGTAGATAATGCAAGGTGAATCTTCTTAACGGCATGGATGAGCAGCTTCAGTGCAGATTATTCCGACTTGCTCCACGAGCCCTTTGATCGGATTGGTCATGAGGTTTTCGATCTCTTGCCTGCTGGGTTCACGCAGGAGTTTGAATCCAAACCGGACCCCTACGGGTATGGATCGTAGTGATTCAATCCTGCTTTGAAACAACGTGTTCTGGACATCAGTCTGCTCGTCGGTGGCTTCGTTCCTTTATCTGCAGCCTTGCTGCCACGATCAGTGGTTCCTCTTGCGTCCATCGTCGTAAAACCAGCCCTTGCGGCCTCTCCACTTGCGCCGTCTCTTCAAGGCAAGCCTGTGTTTGTTGAGATCTATGCCTCATGGTGTCCTGCTTGCCAGACCATTAAGCCTGCTGTGCAAACCCTCCGTAAACAGGAAGGGAACAACGTGCATTGGGTGCGCTTCGATGTTTCAAATACTGCTTCTGCCAAGAGATCTGCTGCGCGCGCGCAAGAGCTCGGTCTTGCTGATTTCTTCAACAAACACCGCAGTCAAACAAGTTTGGTGAGCATATTCAATCCAGAAAACGGTGTCAGCGTCAGCACCTTTCGTGCCCAACCTGAACTTGATCCTTATCTCCGGGCCATCAATACCACGCGCTCCATGATCCGCCGCTAAGTAAAGATGTCGATGTTCAGCTCGATGTTTTGGCTGTCCCGTCGGACAGCGTTGCTTTTTCTTGCTCTGGCTGGTGCAGTGGTAGCTGTTTTTGCCGGCCGAATTGAGTTGGCTGTTCTAACGATTAGCCAGAGCTACGCCGACTGGCTCACGCGCTGGACAGGGAACCATGATTGGGCGGTCTTGGGGCTGCCAGTCTTGGCCTTCGGTGGTGGACTGATTGCCAGTGTCTCGCCCTGTGCCCTGGTCTTCTCCCAGTTCAACTTTCCTATCTTGGTGCTCAAAAGCAGCAACGTCCTAACCCTGGCAAGGTGATTCAGTTCAGTCTTGGCGTGGTTTCGGCTTACAGCATCCTTGGGTTGTTCACATCCCTTGCCGGAGCACTGATCATTGATCATCGTGGTGGCTTGTTGATGGCGGCAGGTGTGATCGTCATTGCCATGGCTTTGCAACTCAAAGGTTGGGGCCTGCGATTTCCCTGGCATCGGCTCACATTGGGAGCGATTGGGGCGCCGAGGTGGATCAAGCGATTACCTATCGGCGCATTTTTAATTGGTTTCACCTTCGCCCTTGTGACATCACCCTGCGCCAGCCCTGTGCTTGCTGCCGTTCTTAGTGCGGCTGCCGCCTCTGGTTCCCCACCCTTGGCAACAGCAGCCATGGTTTTGTATGCCGTTGGCTACACCATGGTGATTTTGTTGGCGGGTTTAGGTGTTGAACTCGGTGGTCTTCGCCGGCAGTTGCTCGAACGCGATGAGCAGATCTCAGGGATCAGTGCAATCGTTTTATTGACGTTTGGCATGATCTATCTCTGGACTGGTTTCCAGGATCTGCAGCAGCAAGCCCAGATGTGAGTGCGAAAGAACCCATTCGAACGGAGGACCTTGCCCGTCTCTACGACGAACATTCAGCAGCGGTTCATCGATTGGCGTACAGCCTTCTGTCTCAACAGCAGGAGGCTGAAGACCTGACCCACGATGTCTTCCTGCTTCTGCAGCGGGGAGGCTTTGATTCAGATCGCAGCTCAATTCGTTCCTATCTCTTGCTGCTCACTCGATCGATGGGCTTGAACAGGCTGAATCAACGTCTCAACCGCCGCCGCATCCTTCAGTGCTTCAGGCCTGGATGTGGACAACACGATCCCGTTGATCTTCATGCCATTGAGGCCCGCATCCATCTAGAGCGGGCCTTGGCTCAGCTCTCCACCCGTGAACAACAGATTCTTGCCATGAATTACCGCGAAAATATCAGCCAGAGCACGATTGCCTCCACGTTGGACTTGCCCTTGGGAACCGTGAAAACGATCAGCCGCCGTGCATTGCTCAAACTTCGCGAGGCTCTCTCCCCACAGCAGGAGGGTTGATCATGGCTTCCAAATCTCCTCCTAACGATGGCTTTAGCGAGCGCGATGAACTTCTTGCTGGTCAGGTGCTCGGCAATCTCAGTGCTGATGAACGCCGTGCACTCACGGACAATCCATCATGGATCGCTGAAGATCAAGGGCTGCTTGATGCTCTCGAATCAGCAAGCCATCGAATGGAGCAGCAATCGGCACCTCCTCTCTGTGATGCAGTAAAGGAACGACTTCTACGGTCAGCCCGTCGACCACGACCTTCGAATTCTCAGAACTGGTTGATTGGCGGCTTGCTGCTGGTTCTGGCAGTAACCGGTGGAGATTTATATCGCTCGAAGTTGAAGATTGCCAGCCTCAATTCTCAAACGTCTTTCATCACCCTTCAGCCCGGTGACCGTGCCGTAGCGCTTCACGCCACCCAGTCGGGCACGATGCAACAAGCGCATGGTGAAGTGCTGATTCGTCCCACGCAGGGAAGCAATCTCCTCACCTTGAATCAGTTACCACAAGCCCCTGAGGGGCAGTTATATCGCCTTTGGGCTGTCACACCTCAGGGCTTAAAAGGTTGCGTCCATTTCCTTCCGGATCAAGGCGGTGATGTTTTGATGACCATCCCGGCACAACCCACGGGATCAGCTACAAAATTACTGGTTAGTCTCGATCCCATCTCGTCTCGCGACGATGCTAATTACATGTCTGTAAACCCAGTTCTTACAGGTGCTATTTGAGACTTTTATGGACACTAGGGGAAGTGTTTTGAATCTTTTCCTGCTTGATTGAACTTGCCCTAACACGCAAGTTAGTTTTCGTTGCCGATCACGGGTGTCGTATGGCTTTAGAGGGCAACCACGATCAGACTTAGCCACGAATCATCAATACCGGTTCAATGGCTCCTTCTGTTGTGACCTATACCCTGGATCGTCTCGCAGATCTTGGGATCGGCCATGTGTTTGGTGTGCCGGGTGACTATGCCTTTCCCATCAACGATGCGGTGGAAGTGCATCCGCGGCTGACGTGGGTACCATCAGCGAATGAACTCAATGCGGCCTATGCAGCCGATGGCTATGCCCGCCGCCGTGGGGCTGGCATCGTCTGCACCACCTACGGCGTGGGTGAATTGAGTGCACTCAATGGCCTCATGGGTGCGATGGCTGAGCGACTGCCTGTGTTCCATTTGGTTGGTACCCCCAGTCTGCGGATCGTGCGCCAAGGACTGATTTGTCATCACACCCTTGGAGATCGCAACTATGAGCGCTTTGAGGCGATCTCCGCCTCCGCAAGTTGTGTGAGCGCCCGGCTCACGCCCGAAAATGCCGTGATTGAACTGGAGCGCGTGATTGATAAGGCGCTGGAGGAATCCAGGCCTGCTTATCTCACCTTTCCGATGGATCTGGCTCTGATGCCGATCACCGGTACGCCGATCCAGGGATCACCGCTTGGTGTGATCGATCAACACGACAGTGTTGCTGGCGAACTGGAGGCTGTGCTTGATCTCCTGATGGCACGGATTGCCGCCGCATCCAGACCCATGGTTCTTCCCACCGTCACCTTGAAGCGTTTCGGCCTGGTGAGTGCCTTTGAGGCCTTCCTCAAGGCCTCTGGTCTGTCTTATGCCACCACGCCGATGGACAAGGCGCTTCTGAGTGAGGAGCACCCCGCTTTCCTTGGGATGTACAACGGCGGCCGGTCAACGCCTGCGGCCTTGCGCAACGTGGTTGAGGACGCCGATCTGCTGATCGATCTAGGGGGTCTAGTGCTGGAGGATCTCAACACAGGCCTTTGGAGTGGCTCCCTTGATCCCAAGCGGATTATTGCGTTGCACGCCGACTGGGTTCAAGCCGGTGACCGGGTGTTCACGAGTGTGAGCATCAGTGATGTTCTGGCGGGTCTGACGCAGCGTTTTCAGCACTCCCCTAAGCGTCTGAGCTCCTGGGGAGAGCAGCGTCCTGTCCAGCCCGCTCCATTCCTTCCCCTCAGCGGAGCCGCTGATCAGCGCACTGATTCGGCTGTTTTTTACCCTCGCTTGCAGCAATTCCTGCGCCCCACCGATCTGTTGGTCTCCGATACCGGCACATGCCTGCTGAAGCTCAACGCGATCAGACTGCCGGCCGGTGTGAGCATGGAAAGTCAGACCCTTTGGGGATCGATCGGATGGGGCACTCCCGCGGCTCTGGGATGCGCCCTGGCGGAACCGGAGCGGAGAGTTGTTCTCGTGACCGGTGATGGCGCCCATCAGCTCACGGCACAGGAGATCGGGGTGATGGGCTTCACAGGGGTTAATCCTGTGGTGATTGTTTTAAACAACGGTCTCCATGGGATCGAGGCGTTGATCAGTGAAACGGGTCATGCTTACAACGATCTGCCCCCATGGCGCTTTGCGGATCTGCCGGCTGCGCTTGGATGCAGCGGCTGGTGGTGCGGGCGGGCTGGCACCGTGGCGGAGCTGGAGCAGGCATTCGCTGCGATCAATGCTCATCAAGGAGCGGCCTACCTCGAGGTGCTGATTCCTGCTGAGGAAAGCCAACCACTGGCAGAGGACGTCATCGAAACCATGCACCAAACGATGACCCCTCAATCGGTGTAAGCCGGCTCATGACATTCCGTAGGCCACTTGCCTAAGAAGCAGCCAAATTCCAATCGTGAAGGTTTTTGTTGAGCTGATGCGAATCCTGATTACCCCCTAAGTGGGGGATCACTGGAACTGAAACCTCTTGCATGCTCGTGGAAGCACCAAAAGTCATTTGGTTATGGTTTGGTGTGGTTTTATCAGTTGATCTTTCTGCGCTCGGCTAGCGGGGGTTGCGCTGTGGCTTCGATGTTGAGGGCGTAGGCGAATCCCACCCCGACATCTACCGCGCCTTCGCCATTCATTAAGTCTTCGCAGGTGTTGCGGAGATCAAAGCCATGTTCGAGATCTTAAGGCTCGCCACTTAGACAAGGGATGGAAGCGCCTCGAGCGCTTCGAGCTCCAGGATGAGAGCACAGGATCTCTCAATCCATTCATCATTCAGCAAAATGGCCCGGGAGCTGATGTTGGGATCTAGCTGCCAGTTGTGCAGAAGAAGCACGGAACTTAGGCAGCGCAAGGCTGCCAGTTGCACGTCAGCCCAGGCCTCGGCGAGCGTGTAATCCTTCACGCCGTAAGTTTTCAGACTCTGATGCCAAAGTTTGCAGAGTTCACGGAGTCGTCCGCGTCGGGCGGGCATCGGCACGCCCCCGCCGATGAGGTAAGCGAGATCGATTGCAGCCATCGAGCGTGTGGGGGTGCCCCAGTCGAGCACCACAACGTCACGCTGCGTGTTGTTTTTTGCAAACAGCACATTCTCAACGCGCAAATCGCCATGGACAAGGGTTGACGGTCGCTGCGCCATCGCTTCGTCGATGGCCTGTGAATGCTCGATCACCAGGTCGATCGCTTTGAGAACTTCAGGTTCTACACGCAGCTCGTAATCATCAAGGAAGTTGCGATGAAACGAGGACAGGGTCTCGGTGCTGCCTTGAAACCAGAATTGGTGATCAGGTAACCAGTCATGGTGAAGCAAATCCGAGGCATTCCAGAATCGTGCGTGAACCTGGGCAATCGCATCCAGAACCTGAGAACAGGCATCTGCTGTGACGCCGCGTACTTGGTTTCCAACAGCCATCATCGACAGGTCTTCCAGCAACAACCAACGACCCTCATCGCTGGAGCCATTTCCAGTTGCATAGGTTTGAGGCACCAATGAAGACAGCTGTGGCGCAAAGGATCGATAAAAACCCACCTCCCTGCGAAAACAATTGAGAAGAAGGGCTATTTCCCGGCTTTGCGGATCATCACTGTCGATTTTGAGAATTAACGATGACGGAAGAGCATCGGAAGGCCCACGCGGGCGAAGGCGCATCGTGTTCGAGGTGAATCCCTGTGGTACTCCCAAGGACTCAATCTCCAGCTCATCAACACGCAGATTTAACTGTTCACTGAGCCAATTCGGATCGATTGAAGCACCAGACGGGAGAATCGGCATGAACGGTCAACGCAATCAAAAGTTGAATTCAATATTGGCTGTCTATTGCCAATATTGACTGTTCAATTTTGCCATGAAGGGGAAGCCAACCTAGAGAATAGTTTCAACCTTGATCGCTTTCTTGGCAAATCACTGCTTCCTTTATGATAAATTGCAGAATGCTGACTGATTTAAGTTTGCTCTGTCTGGCCTGCAGGGATATATTCTCTGATGCAAGTGATAACCTGTAATAAAGTTGCACTATATTATGTGCTCTGATGTGATGAAGATTGGCGAGGTAATAAGCAAGTAATATCAATTCTATGGTCAGACTAGGTAATTGCAGATATTTATATCGATTTTTTGTAAATACTCAGAATCGGATAATCCATTGGTCTAAAAAAGTTCATATAAACTTCCCGTTGCTTTTGTGTAAAGACATCTGGTACAATGAAATTAATAAGGTCAGTTGTAATTGGCTTTGGGAAACATTCAAGACTGGCCTTCATGACCTCTTTGGAGCGAGATTGTGGAATCGAGCAGTCTGTTGGTTGAAGATGGCTCAATAAAATCAATACGCTTTTCTTCTTGAAAGCTGAATTGGTGCTTTGATTTAATGCAACTGATATTTATCCTGGGATGAGATTGGCTGAACAACTCTTATTTTCTTGGCCGTGTTTCGATCGTCCGTGAATTTCGTTACTCACTTTTACGCTGTAAGTCAAATACTTAAATTGTTTTGACCATAGCATTCATAAGCGTCTGCTTGATGTAGTGCATGGCAGCAAGCAATGTGATTTAAGGTGGATAGTAAATAATTAAGCCACTAGATATTGCCAATAATGCTCTTCCTTCTATTCAGTAATTGAACATTGTAGTTGCTTGTCTAACGGTTTCGAGATGCTTTCTGAGAATGATGCACTGCAAAGACTGGGAAATAAATGAATCAAGAAACGATTCATAAACTGGAAGAAATGTACGTCGGCTTCATGCCGTTGCGTATTTTGCCATCGCTGATTCATAATAAAAGAAATTATCGGTTTATTCAAAATGGAGTAGCTGGAACATGTACTGCTAGTTGCGGCTGAGGGCTTACGACTTTTTCTTGAATGCTTATCTGTGATTTCGGTTGGCATTGGGTTGATTGCAATTCTCACGCCACATGGGAATTTGAGGTTGAGAAAAATTCCCGCCAGACTTTTGGCTCGTGGCCCCCTCGCATCGGCACGCTTAACCTTTGGCAGTTGGATAGCTTTGGCTCTTGAGTTTCAGCTTGGGGCTAATGTCGTGCAGACTACTGTCAGTAGAGAAGCATCAGCCCTTATTCAATTAGCTGCTGTCGCTGTGGTACGCACCTTCTTGAATTATTTTCTCTCACTAGAGCTTGAAGAGAAAACTCATGCTGATTAGTTTTATCTTGTTTTTGCAATTATAAATTCCATAAAGCTAGAGTGCCATTTTACTCTTATCATAGTATTCCTTGAGAGATTAGGCGTTCAGCACAGTCAATTTGTTCATTCATGAGTAGGAATTCTTGGTCTATTGAGCCAGAAATATGCATGTTGATCGGATCCTGAGCCAGGAGGCTTTGCTGGTTGCAACTGATGGCACCTGCGCTCAACCTGGTAAGACCTGTCTGAATCCCTTGTGCTCGAGTACGCGTAATGGAGTATTAAACAGATTGCTTAGTCTGTGGTCTTTTAGTAATTGTTTTGGAGTACCATCTGCGCAAATTCTTCCCTGCTTTACGAATAAAATCCTGCGCATTTCCGGGAGAATGGTGTCAATCCGATGGGTAATCACCAGAAGGGTGGTGCCTTTTTGGCACAGCTCTCGCATGGTGATCAAGAGTTGATGGCATGCCTTGAGATCGAGTGCCCTACATGGTTCATCAAGAACCAGCACCTTTGGATTGTGGACGAGCGCTCTGGCAATCATCAACCGGCGACGCTGGCCGTCTGATAGCTGTCCATAGGGCTTCTCTGCGAAGGCCTCAAGATTCAGTTGTTTCAGAAGTATGTCGCTTTTGGTGATTTGATCCAGGCTGGGATTTTGGTCACGACCTAGCCGTGTTGAACCAAAAAAGGCACTTTGAATCAATTCTCTTGCAAGAATTGATGGACGAAATCTTGTTTCTAAGTCGCTATTAACGATCCCAATAGAGGAGCGCAGTTCCCAAATATTGATGATGCTCGTTCCAAAAATCGCAAAATGAGAATCCGGCTTAACGATTGGGTAAAGACTGCGATTAATGATGTTAACGATGGTGCTTTTGCCAGCCCCATTTGGCCCCAGTATTGTTGTTGACTCTCCAATTTTTAATTTTAAGCAAAGGTCGTGGATTACGGGCTGTCCACTTAGCCAAGCTTCAAGATGATTGGCGTCAAACCAGATATCGCCCATGGCTTTCAATGTGTCGTAGATTCAATTCTAGCAATGGTGTTATGCCATCTTCAGGTTTTCAAGAAAGGAAGCTGATGTGAGTCTTGAGGTTTTGATTGTTTGTTTCTATCAGAGCGATTGATGCGATGACGGCTTCCAGATTGAGAGGACAAGCGCTAGGTCCTTGACTGATCAGTTGATGGCTAGAATGGTTGCCTTGATGTGCAGGTAATTTTTATATGAATGGTGCTCGCTGTTCAGCCTATTTGTTTCTTATTGGAGTAGCATATATTTACGGAACCCTCAGACAGAAGAGATGTTGTTATTAAGATAAATGTTTGCATATGGTCCATATTGTCTATGCCTAGGAGTCTGACTCTGACTCTGAATCAGATCCCAAGCCTCAGTGGCAGTGTCGGCAAACTGGATGAGTTTCAGGTCTTCATCATCAATTAGTCCTGAATCAGCCATGAATTTAAAATCAATAAGTCGTGACTAATAGTCTTTGCCGAAGAGCACAATAGGCATGGCATGTTGTGTTCCCACTTGCCGTAGCGTTAATAACTCAAAAGCTCATCGAGGGTGCCGTAACCACCTGGAAACAAAACAGCACCTACGGCACGCATCACAAAGTGAAATTTACGTAGTGCAAAATACTTAAACTTAAAACAGAGATTTGGCGTAATGTATGGATTAGGATTTTGTTCATGTGGTAGTTCAATATTCAGTCCGATTGAACGGCAACCAGCATCAAAAGCACCACGATTAGCCGCTTCCATAATTCCAGGACCACCTCCTGTCACAATCACATGGGTTGAACAACTAGGCCCTGAGATTGGTCCTGATTGACCAAAATGAGAGGCTAGAAAGGCAAATTCCCTTGCTGCGTCATAAAACGACGATAGTTCCACCATTTTTCTGGCTCGACTCACCTTTTGCTTCCATTGTACTGAATCTGGATGTTCATCAAGCCCTTTGATCGCTTCCTTAAGACTCGTTTCTGCAGCTGACTTTTCCTGTAATCTTGCATCTCCAAATACAATGATAGTTGAGGTGATGCCAGCCTCCTCCAGGAAAAGCTCAGGCTTGCTGATTTCCAGCAACATCCTTACGCCACGCATTGAGGAACGATTGAGAAGATCAAGATCCTGATGCGCGAGTCGATAGGTGTCCGAGTGAATGATCTGCTCAAGGTTGTGAGCCACTCGGACTGGATCTTCACTTGGCAAGCCTGAATCCATGAAATTTGAAACCATGGGCTGCTCTTTTCCAACATGTTGGCTGCTAGTTCAGCCAATGCACTTCGTTCTCCCCGCGTCAAGGTCATATGACCAACGAGAATCTGACCTTTTAAGCGCTCTGCGAGCCAAGTGAGACCGATGCTCTCCGCATCCACGTAGGTGTTATCAATCTGATACGGGTCACCGGTAAACACGATTTTCGTTCCTTCACCCACACGAGTCACGATTGTTTTCACCTCATCAGGGGTGAGATTTTGCGCTTCGTCGACCACCATGAATTGATGAGGAATCGAATGTCCACGGATGTAATTGATGGCTTCTACTTCTAGAAGTCCCATCTCGCGGAGATCAGACCAGGAGCTTTTTGGACCACCACCATGGCGGCGGCGATCATCCTTTTGCTCATTGCTCATTGCTCATTGCTCATTGCTCATGGCATCACCCGTCAGGAAATCCAGGTTGTCCACGATCGGTTGCATCCAAGGAGCAAGTTTCTCGTCCAGAGTTCCCTGCAGAAATCCGATCTCTTTGCCGAGCGAGATAGGCAACCGTGTCAATCTGACCAAGGGCGCGACGAGCCTGATTGCTATCAGGATTGGCGCCATACAGATTGCCGCCAAGACAGAGCAATGCATCCACCTGCCCCTGATCGGCAGCCTCGATCAGATCACGGGCGTGATAGCCGGGAGTGCGGCTCAAGGGGCGTTTCAGTAATGCTTCGAGGGCCAGTCGCATCGGTTCGCGCAAGCGAATGGACACCCCCATCGAGCCAAACCCCTGCACGTTGGAATGACCACGGATCGGCATTGTTCCCGTGCCAGGACGGCCCACATTTCCGCTTAAAACAGCCGAGTTAGCAATGGCCTGCACATTGGTCGTTCCATTGGAGTGATGCGTGATCCCCATGGCCCAGGCGAACACCACAGCACGACAACTCGCCAAACGGGCAGCGGTGTGTTCCAACTCTTCTCGACTGAGGCCACAGCACTGGGTGATCGACTCCCAGCTGGTTGACATCAGTTGTTCTTGCAAGGCCTCCCAACCGTCGCTATGCGACTTCACAAACTCCCATGCGATAGCGCCACTTTCCAACCAGGCCTTTTGAAAACCAAGAAAAACGGCCGTATCCGATCCTGGAATCGGTTGCAAGAAGAGAGAAGCGATCTCACTCCCGAGCAATAGGGAACGGATCGGGAAGGCAGGGGAGCCAAATTTGAGAAGACCCCCTTCAACCACAGGATTGATCACCACCACCGTGCCCCCTCGATCGCGGAGGCGAATCAACTCATTCATCAAGCGAGGGTGATTCGCCGGGGCGTTAGAGCCGACCAAAACGACGCCATCGGCTTGACGCAAACTCTCCAAGCTCACATTGGAGGTGCCGCTGCCGAAAACGCGAGTGAGTCCCACACTCGATGGTGCATGGCAGAGATCGGAACAGTCCGCGAGGTTATTCGACCCTCGCGCCCGCATCAACAACTGGAGCAAATAAGCCGCTTCATTGGAGGATCGTCCAGAGCTGTAAGAGGCAACTCGCTCGGGAGGGGAGGCCAGGAAAGCATCGGCCAGACGTTTGTAAACCTCGTCCCACTGAATCGGTTCATAAAAATCCTGACCCGCCCGATGAATCAAGGGGCGATCCAGGCGCCCAAGTCGGTCACAGGACGCTGAGTCAAAGTTCTGCAGTTCACCCAGGCTGAGGCGATCAAAAACATGGCGAGGAACAGCTGGCTGCAGTTCGGACTGGATCGCCTCAACACTTTTGATACAACGCTGGAGCGGCTCCCCTAGCTCATCGCGAAAGCCACCGTTCTGACCTCCAGTCCCCCAAGCACAAGACAAACAAGCACTTTTGTGATTCAACGTTCGCCAGAGCCTTTTGCCCCTTCTGCTCAATAAAGCCCGTCCCCATCCTGTGATCACGGACCATCCGCCACCACGCTTGATACCGTCCAGTGGCAACTGGCTGGGGTCGATATCCATGGTTTGACCATCCAACGGCATCTTGAAATTAGATAGTTCGGCTTCGTTCCTCACGTATTGAATACAAATAGACGCGCTTGTGATCAGCAATTCCAACGTTTAGACAAGTTCTAAGATCAGATTGATCCCTGAAGTCAGCAGAGCTCCCCTTAAGTGATAGGCCAACCTGAAAGGTTGGAATCGCCTCCGAGAGTGGAAGCTAAGGCTGAATGTCACTGCAGTAACTGGAGCGAATCTCAAGTGCAAAACTCAAACCCACCACTTTACATCTCGCGTAATGACTCAAGAGCACGTTTTTAACGATCCGAACGATGTGGGGAGCGCTCCTGATTTATATCAGGTGCAATCTGTTGGTAGTCGTATTGGGTCTGATTGATATGTACTTACTATAACTACCCGCCAACCCGAGATGCTGTCGTAAGAGTCCAGCCGTTAGAAAACCTGGAAGCGTGGACTTTCGCCCTTGTTCTTCGATCGCGTAGCCATAACCAGGGTTCAAGAGCCTTGAAAACCTTTCATCAAGTGGTACTTGAGCGAGACACATGATGCGAAGCAAAGTTTGTTCAGTAACGGGTTGAAAACCGTTACATACAAAGTACGAGGTTTTGTTTTTGCTCTCAATACATCACTCAGTTGTACAAACTCACGCCCAGTTGCACAAAATTGTAAGGACAATCTAGGGTTGCTCTCATTAAAATTATTGCAAACAGGTGGCCTAAAGAGGCATCAGCGGCCACCAGGGCCAGCGTTGATCTACAGATTGAATGCTGCTTGCAGCCACTCATTTCTTGGCCCGTACTCATGATTCTGCCTAATGGTTCAGCCATGTAGCTGCTGAGTTGCAATAAGACAGAGCCCCTGATGATCGACTTTCAGCAGAACCAAGCAATGATCCGAGCAAAGATCATGCCCTAACGAATATTCGTCGACTTCAGAACTAGCTTTTTAACCACATACAAATAGATTCTGCCTCTCCAAAAAATCAAACGTTCCTGGCAAGAGTTGTATGAAGGTCGCCGGTCTTGACGAAGCGGCCTGCAACCTTGATTTGAGGGACCAGTTAACCGCATTGCTCGGCATTGCTGACCTAACCCTTGATTTAGCAGTCAGAATCGCTTGTGTGGCCATAATGAGAATGATTCCCATTCCAGGCTTGCTCTGGAGCGGGGCGACGACCTAGCCCATTCACCATGCAGCAGATCTGGTTGATCACCGGCCCCCCTGGCTGCGGAAAAACCAATTGGATACGCGAAACCCTGCTGAACCATGGGGGCAGCTGCGCTTATCTCCGTCTCGACGGAACGACCCATGACGGCCTGGAACTTGGCCATAACGCAGGCATCGACCGCAGCTGGCTGATGGACCAGATTCCCCAGCTGGAGGATTGGTCCGAGCCAACCTCCGATTCACAGCTGTCGTCGAGTGACCGTTTTGTGTTGATAGAGGCCCAGCAGTTTTCTGCACCAAAGCCAAGCGCTGACCGACCTGATCCGCAAATCAAGCAGCAACTGGACCGGTTCCATCTCACCCCGGATCGAACGTTGCATTTCGGGGTGGACCCGGAACTTCCCAAACAAGACACCCTGGACTTCACCAAACTTGAGGCCTGGCACCGCGATCTTCAGGGGTGCGTTTGGGATCCGAACAGCCTCAGCAGCTTCTGGTTCGAGTTGGTGAACGGAGCCTATGGGGATGTTTATCGCGCCAAGGCACTGATGAACATGCCGGATGGACGATCTTTTTTCTGCAACTGGATGGTGAGCCCATCGGGATCTCAATTTCTTCCTTTGCAGTCGGTGGTTCCGCCAACCGGCAGGCCCCGTCGACGGTCTCACCTCGTGATCCAGGGAAAGGACCTGATTCCATCAGGCATCGAAAGCACGATTAACGACTGCTTGCTCAGTGACGACGTTTTGGAGCTTCAGCAGGCCCCTCTGCGGGATCAACAATCCAATCTTCAACCCACTTTTTAAACCCCTGCTAACGATGGCCCACGCCGTGATCTCCTGCCTACATGCCAACCTCGCGGCTTTTGAAGCCGTGCTGGACGACATCGACCAACAAGGCATCAAAACCATCACCTGCTTGGGCGACCTGGTTGGTTATGGCCCTCAGCCCAATGAAGTGGTGGAACTCGTGCGCGAGCGCGCCATTCCCACCTGCCAAGGCTGCTGGGATGAAGACATCATCGATGGCCTCAACGCCTGTGAATGCAGCTATCCCTCCCAGTTGGCCGAGCGGCGGGGCCATCAAGCCCATCACTGGACAGCCAATTGTTTAACGGACGACAACAAAGCATTCCTCGCCCAATTGCCGACCACCCTGCGACGGGACAAGTTGCTGTTCGTTCACGGAAGTCCCAACAGCCAGCACGAGTATCTACTGCCAGACATGAATGCTTTTGCCGCATTGGAGCGAGTGGAAACAGCAGGAGCTGAAACGTTGTTCTGTGGTCATACCCATCAGCCCTATGTGCGCGAACTGAGCGGTGGTTCAATCCGCGTCAGCGTGCAGCAAAGCGGCAGTGAGCCAGCCCGTGAACAGGAGATGACCCTGCCGATGTGTCGCATCGTGAATGCTGGCTCCGTTGGAGAACCCAGGCACGGCAGCACCAAAGCCACCTACGTCGTCCATGACGATGTAAGTGGCGAAGTCAGCATCCGAGAGGTGAATTACGACGTGGCCAAAACCTGCCAGGCGATTGTTGAGGCGGGCTTGCCCGAAGTGTTTGCCTGGCGACTGAGCCATGGCTTCGAATATGCCGAGCGTGCTGAAGATGCCAGCCATGTGTGCGAGCGATGATGGAACGATGGGCTCTGGTGAGTGGACTGCGTGGGGATCTTGATCTCTACGAGCGGATCCAATCCGAGATAAAAAAACAGCGCGGTACTGCACATTTATTTGTCTTGGGCGACATGATCAGTCCTGATCGCAACTGCGATGCGCTATTGATGCGTTTACGACAACCCAAGCGCGGCGATCTGCAGCCCAACTGCGTCTATGGATGGTGGGAAGAACAGCTATTGGTCGACTACGGCTACCGCGGCAACCAGAAGCCAGACGTTCGGAACAAGCCTGACGGTGCATCCACAATGCAGCACCTGCGTGAAGCTGTAAGCCAGGACCACATCAACTGGCTGGCATCACTGCAATTCGGCTTCATCGAACTGGACTGTGGACTCATCCACGGCAGCTCAGCCGACGTTGGTGATTCGTTGCAGGAAACCACCTCACCGTTGATCCTTCTGGATCGCCTGACTCGCTTGGATGTGAACAGACTGTTCACCGCTCGCAGTGGTCGGCAATTCCGATTGCAACTCACTGGGGGGCAGATCCAGTCCAAAGTGAAAGATCACGCCGGGGAAGGACAAAGCAATCAGGCTGTACCCAAACGCAGTGTGATCGGAATCGGTTCTGGAGCGAACTACACGGTGTATAACCCTGCCAGTGATCACATCAAGTTTCTCAGCGTTGCAGGGAGATCAGGACGTTCGAATCTTGGTTTCGGATAAACCCGAACATGACCGTGCACAATTGCGATGGGATGCATGGCATTGGAATGATCTCCCTCCGCGGCATCAGTCATTCAATTTCATCACAAGCTTTTGAAGAGGCATAAAACCTAGTCATCCGTCGCTGAATCGAGCATCTATTTTTTGTGTTGCACTCACTCCTACCCAGTTGCACAAAAAACTAGGGACAACGCAAGGCCAATAGCCTCAAACTAGTTGCTCTCAAACACCCTTAAGTGGCAGCAGCGGCACCAGGGCCAGCTCTGTTCGTCTTTGGCGCCACGGCTGACGCTTCCCGACTGGTCAAGCAGATCCCTGGTGACTCAGCAAAGTCTCAGAAACAAATCACCCATTCGGGGGAAGAAATCTTTTGGGGTTCCAGCGACATTGATTGCAGAGCTTCATTCACTGATGGTTACAGAACAAAAGAACTACGTACGCTCATCATTTTCAGAGGGTGTCACAAAGCTAGGGATTTCGATTCTGCAGACAGCAAAGCAGCCTGAAAGGATCTTTCAACACGGCCGATATTTAGGAATTCCAGGTAGTACCAAGCTGCAGAAAGACTGTATAGAAAGGAACCTAGCCACCCCAAAAGTTCAGGAGCTACTGGCCAACCGGCCTTCAGCACGATGGCCAGATCTTGAGCAAATGGCTGCTATGCCAAAAGGGAGCCTTGGTTGGTGCGTGCATCGCCGTCTGGAGAAGCTTGAGATTTCTATTTTAGTTGATCAATCGCAGATACCAGAATCTCAAACCGATGAAGAATTCGCGACAACCAGAGCTTTCAGGTTGCATGAGATTCACCACACGATTCTTGGTCTACCGATCACAGTGCCTGGCGAAGCTGCTGCGACGGCGTTTTATGCAAGCACTGGATCAGTCCCCACTGATATAGGAACTCTTTCATCGTGGATGCTGCGTGGTGCTTACGAACCAAGTGGCGCAGGCTGATCTGGGATGCAATCGGTTTTGGCATTGTAGTTGGCCAGAAGGTTCCTGAACTGTTCTCACCTCGCTGGGAAGAGGGCTGGGAAAGGCCCATTACCGATTGGCAGGATGAACTGGGAATCAGCGAGCTCCTGAAAACGTCTCCGTTCCAGGATGAATTTGCAACCATCTATGGATTCAATCTCTAATGATTGAGTTCTGAAGATGCTGGCTCTGCCTGCCTCTTCAAACGGTGAAGGACAACCAAAAAACCTCATCACCCCCCCTGTGGTGGGGTTTCTTGATGGCCAGCACGATTCCAAGCCGCCTCTTGATCAGTAGTTTCTTCGGCGTCTTGGACCCCCTGTTGTTCCAGCAGCTCAAACACCAGTGGGCTTATCAAACCGTCCTGCAGAAGCTGTTGGTTGGACTACGACAAGGCTTGGTTCCCGCAGAGCAATGCCATACCCAACTCCAAGCCGAGCGTGCTAAGTGGCTTCATCGACACCGTTGCCAGCTACAGACACGTTCATCTTGCTGGCATCACCTGGTGCAGGCGTTCAGCAAGTAGCAAGAGCGCCGATTTCTAAATCCAGCCCAGAGTCAGGTCTCAACAGTAGTGACAAGGGCCACACTGATAGCTATTCAGGCTGCGAATCAGCACTAGCCCATAAACACGACCAGTTGCACAAAATCCCAGGGACAACTCAGGGATCAGCCCCTTAAACTCATCGAGATCAAACACTTCTTGGTGGCAGCAGCGGACAGAAACCCCAGCGCTGGCCCGAAGGATTCACACCAGCTCCAGCCACCAGATTCCCCGTCAATGCAGTAATTCTGCTGAGGAATGGATCAAGCTGTTGTCAATCCACCCATCAGGCACAATCCGCCGGGTGGAACTTTAAGAGGTAGCTGATAGAGGGTTACCATTAAATAAGACATTAATCGATGTTTCCGGAGAGAACACTCGAGGCAAGTTCAGCTTTACATGCCTGCATGGCTTTTAGCATCTGCTGCGAAAGTGGCTTGAGCTCAATGCCTGCTTTGGCATAAGAATCAGCAGGAGAAATAAAGTTTTGAGTTTTCTGGTACTTGACCAGCCGCTTGTTCTCTTCAGGCAGAACGAGATTGAACTGCCCATAACAACCCGAGAAGCGCCGCAATACTTCCTCGGCGGGATCGTTAACGGTGGCCCAGTTCGAGGAAAACAGCTCAGCAGCTGCGACCTTGCGCGGGTAGTGGTGATTCTTGGTGAGCTTTATCGCTCTTGGCCCTGACTTGCCCACATAGGCTGTAAGAGCATCAACCCAAATCATGCCGGTCCAAAGCTCATCGGATTGAGGGAATTACCATATTGCAGCTTCCACCATCGTTTCTAGAAGTTACCTTGACGTGACCCCCTTCATTGGTCAATTCTGGATATTAATTGCGAAGCTGTCTCAATGCATTGCTGAAGCTACCAGCGTTATTTCTACTGCAAAGATGACGGATCAAGCGAAAAAAGTCAGTGGTGGCTATTGCCTGCTCTCGCATGATTGCCAGATTGCTTTGAGATCACAAGGCCAGGGTTAAAACGAATGTGTCGTGCAATGTCCAACCGTGATTCTGTTTCAAGCGGAGTTCAACGAGCATTGGCAGGGAGAAGCCGTCACCCATAGCGCGCATAAAAAGCCGGACGATTTACCGCCTACGCGAAGAGGATGGCTACGAAGAAGCTCTCAGCGGTTGGTTGCACCACAGCTCATTGACACGATGATCAGGATCTTCAAAGGATGCACTGCTCTGTTGACAGCCACCGTTCTGCTCGGGGCCTGCAGTCACCCTCAAGCCAACACTTCGGCACCAACCCCGGACACTCAACAACCAGTCGCGAACCCTGAAAAGCCCAAGGGTTGGGACAGCGACAATTTCTTCTTAGGACGCTGGCAGGGCAACAGCACGGCCGGGCGCGCTGTGATCGATGTGCTCAGCGTCGAACCGAACCGGGTGCGGTGGGGTAACGCCGCCAATGGGATCTGCGACAGCGATTACAGCGTTGAACAACTCCCCTGGGGACGCAACGGCCGCTTTCCCGATCAGCTGATTCCTCCATCTGAACCAACGGACCTGGTGTACGGCGTTGTCCGGCTCACCCTGCAACCACGGCCATGCGACAGCGGCGTTGCCATGGTCCAGCTGGCCAAGCCGTTGGACGGATCCGGATCCCTCCAGGTGGTGACCTACGACGCCAATGGATCCACCCGCGGCAACTTTCCCGACCTCACGGAACTGCCCCATGAACAAGCTGCCCAACCCCACGATTTCTATGGCCGTCCCCCGATTCAAGACAAAGCGACGTGGCCGCTCGCCTGCACGATCAATGGCATCGCCTCAACCTGCAGAACCGAGACTGCAGCAAAAGGCGGCTTCACGCTCTACTTCTCCCACGCCGAAGGTCCGATGTTCAGCTTCACGGCCGTCGGTCCGCCGACCACGGATCGCCGGGAGATGGTGGATGGCTCAGGCCAGCGCTGGGCGATGAGCGGCCATCACTCCTTTGAACTCGAGGAAATTGGCGGCAACGGCAACAGGATCACGGTGAGCAGCCCCTGAGACGGATCGCCGATGCCAACCCCGCTGCAACGACGGCGAAGTCACAGATGCAGGGCGGCCACGCTGGTGGCGACCGCGGCGAGCCTGATGCTGGCCCTGCTGGCCTTCGGCCTCGCTCTGGCCGTGATTTGGCGTCGACGCCCTGGCCCGTGAAGAAGGGGAACAGGGCGAGCCAACGGATTAACGAAACAGGTTCTCAAGCATCGCGCCGACGGCCGCTCCAGCCACTTCCCCAGCCGTGGGTTGCGGGTTGCCGTTGTTCTGCGTGGCCACCAGCTTGTAATTGGCAAAGCGGAACACGCCTGTGTTGCCGTGATCCACAAAGGTCACCGGCCAGCTGCCCCCGAAGGAATCGTTGATGGTGTAGCTGTGGCCGCCTTTGTTGGAAAAGACGTAGGTGTTGTCGTTGCTGAGATGAATGCGAAAACGGCTGGTGTTGCCCTTCACCACCTGCTTGAGATCGCAGGGTCCATCAAACATTGTTCGGCCCGCCTTGCTGAGGCTGCAGAACCCGGACTGTCGGGCCACCTGCTTTTGTGCATGGGGCTGCGGCTGAGCCGGGGCGGAGCCGAACAACTGCCTGGTGAGCCGTTTGTCTTTGTTCTGCGCATTCCACCCATCGTTCCAACAGGTGCGCTGGGCAATGCTGCAGGCCTCACCAGAGCTGAGCCGGAAGTCGCGGCTGCTGGAGCGGCTGAGGTTCTGCGACAGGCGATCCGCGGCGAACTGGCCGAAGTAGATCCTGGTGATGCCGATCGAAGGCCCATAGCTGTCGTAACAGACCTGGCCCACCTGATCGCAGACCTCACCCTTACGAGGGAAGGTGATGGCATCACTGTTGGCCTGGGCCGCCAGTGGACTCACCAGCAGAGCAGCGAAACCAGCAACCGTGACGACAGAGAGCATCACAACACGAAACCAACTAACACTGGAAAGTTAGGGAGAAGGTTGAGCTGCGTCAGCCATCGGCGGTGGGATCGGGCTCATGCAGAGGTTGATCGCTGTTGCTGATCAGCCCGGCCAGCGCCAGACGCTGCGCTCCAGGGTTGTCTGGCCCTGTACTTCCGTTAGGAGAAGGGATCGGCCGCAAACCCCAGCCGCAGGCGCACGGCCTGCTGACGCGAGCCTCCCTGCACCGGTTGTTGCCCCTGACGCATCGCCCGGCTCAATCGTTCCGGCCCGGCCCACATCACCGCCGGCAGCCCGCCTTCACGGGCCAGGGCACCCACGAGCTGGCCTCGGGCCGCGGTCACGATTAAACGCAGGGCCCGGTAGAGGTTGGATTTACCGCTGCCGTTGGTTCCTGTGACCAAGGTCAAACGATCCAGGGGCAGCACCACATTCTGGAGGGAGCGGTAACCACTCACGGCGAGGCGCTGCAGCGTCATGGCAAAACAAGCAGGTACAGCCCAAACCAGAAAGGGACCGCACAAGCTTCGAACAGACTTCGATAAAGCACTTCAGAGCAACAAAACGCGACTGAGACCCCCTTCATGGTTTCTCTGGAGAGGCAGAGAGACTGGTGAATACAATTCTCTCGAGAAATGCCCTCAAAATCACCTAATTGCACCGAATTCCAGGGACAACTCAGGGATAAGCCCAAGCCCCTCAGACCTATTGCCGTAATGGAGTACTAAGTGGCAGCAGCGACCACCAGGGCCAGCGCTGATCAGCAGGATCGCTATCTGCATCCACGCTTGATCCTCAGTTCCGCACATATCAATTTTGTACCCTTATCGAGGCGCTGTCGTTGATGTCATCGTCCTGAAGATTCAGGATCTTTAGGCTGGTTGAGTTTGCAGTTCAGACCAGAGCTTCAGTTGATTGTGCAAGACATCAAACACCGAATCGATACGATCGGATTCCGGTTTGGCAATCGAGAGAATCAGAGCCAGATGATCCAGATGCCGGCGTTCTTCGGGCTCGTAAGGACCGTCAGATCGCATCAACTCTGATGCCATGGCGTAAGCGGTGAGTGATTGGCTGCTGCTCAGCGCCTGAGCCGCTTCAAGCATGAGCGCGTTGTTACCGATTTCCCGGCGGCGTGTCAGGAGGCAATCGATCAGATCAATCATGGATTGCTCACGCATGTTGCAGTAGGGCTCGCGGTAATCGAGCGCATGGCGAAAGGCCCGTCCCCCCGCTGGAGTGAGCGAGCCATCCCAAGCCACAGCTGTCAATCCAATGGCAGCAAAGGCGGTCAGCGAGTCCATAACAGCAGCATTTCGGTGTCTGTTTTCAATGCTGGCGTCACCATGGTGATGATCACCATTTGATGCCCCAGTACTCTCAATGTGCTCTTTGCTGCTCCAGTCTGATCGTGCTGTTGATCACCATTTCAAGCACTTGAGTAGAATTACTCACTTGCCTTATTTGTGTTTCCTGAGCCTGCAGCCTGCGGTGGCTTGTGTGCACTGCTGCTAAACCAAAGGAATGAACCGAACTGACATGGGCCTTGTCTGGTTGAAAGCCCCTGCTGCAGTTTTGCTGTGTGGCGCGCTTCTCGGGGCTGGTTTTCCTCATCCCGTTGCCAAACGCATGCTGGGTACCTGGGTGCTGACCGATAATGACAATGTGCCATTCAATCTGATCCTGCGAGCCGATGGTTCTTCGCTCACAGTGATCGGCAAACGTCATCCCGATCTTGGAGTGCCGCAGCGCATGACGCGTAATCAGCTGTTGGAGACCGGCAGCTGGCAGCCCTGGGGGAACGGCATCCGCTCGACCTACCGTGACGGTTGGACCGACACGATTCAACTCGGCCCGGCTGGTCTGGTCCAGTGGTCATGGAAACCAGGAGCCTCACTGAATGGAGGCCCCAGCAATCACGGCAAGGCGGTGCAACTCACGCGTCCGGTCTCGGCTTGGGTGGGAGCGTACAAACTGCAGCCAACCCAGCCCGAGAAACCCCCCTATCTCGCGGTGCTCACCTCCTCGGGAATGGCTTTTAACAACATCGATCAAGTGGCCGATGGCTCCTGGTCGCTGCGGGACAATGGCAGCGTGATGATCAAGTGGACCAGCGGTTGGCGCAGTCTGATCAAGCCACCAGCAAGCGGCATCCCGGCCCCAAAGCAAACGATCTCTGTGCAGCACTGGAGGCCAGGAGTGCCGATCAGCGAACCCGCTAGTGCTATTCGCAGCGGTACGCGGCTCTGATCTCGAAGCCAGCAGCCTTGGCAACGGCCGCTTGCACCAGCTATGGGCGTCATCCACGCGTGAGGACTAGCCAATGTCCAACAAACGAAGCATCGGAGTTCTTCTCTTTGAAGGGTTTGAACTTCTTGATGTCTTTGGTCCACTGGAAATGTATGGAATGGCAGCAGACCATTTCGACATCCGCCTGATCTGTGAGCATGGCGGCGTGATCGCCAGCCACCAGGGGCCCGAGAGCATCGTGGATTGTTCTTTTTGCAATGCACAAGCGTTTGATCTGCTGTTGGTTCCGGGCGGGCCAGGTACACGGCATGAGGTTGGCAATCAGGTGCTGTTGGATTGGTTGAAGGATCAGTCGCAGCGAGCCACTCTCGTGACCTCCGTCTGTACTGGCAGTGCCCTACTGGCCAAATCCGGCGTGCTGGATGGGGTACGTGCCACCACCAACAAGATGGCCTTCGATTGGGTGACGTCCCAGAGCGAGAAGGTGCAGTGGCAGAAACAAGCGCGCTGGGTGGAAGATGGCAAGTTCTTCACCTCATCGGGCGTGTCCGCTGGAATTGATATGTCGCTCGCTGTCATTGCCAAGCTGGTCAGCCAGCAAGCGGCAGAGCAAGCCGCCAATTTTGCGGAGTACGACTGGCATCGCGATCCGAGCTGGGATCCTTTCGCCAAATTGCATGGTCTGGTTGACGATTGATCCCTCTATGCCTCAGTGATCGTCTTTGCTGCTGTTATATAGATGTCTTGGGTAGATGTCTTGGGTAGCTTTGCCTCGGCAGCTTGGGCGCGAGACATATCGTTTGAGAGTCCAATTTCCCAGGCAGGATGTTCCGCCTTTTGTGGAGCAGCTATCGAAGCGAGAAATCAAAGTGGTGTCAGCCCTGGTTTTTGGCTTGAGCAACTAAGCGGTTGCCAACCAATTGTTGATTTCACTGGAAACAGTGAAAATGCATCTTGCCAATGTCATTGGTGCCAAGGGCTGCACCCAACTTGTGTTGAAAGCGATTGCTTACGGGTTGGTCGGTCTCCACGGTTTACTCCTCTCGAACAGCGGATATGCTCTGCACGCCTCCGATTGTCAAAAGTTTCACCTTGGTTGAATTGTCCGAGAAGTTTTCAGGCAATAGAATGAATCGTAAGTTCTTGGATGTTGTCTTCTTAACTTACAGTGCTTGATAGAAGTTTAAAAGTTGTGATGCGTCTGTCGCAGAAAGTGACAACCTGTTTGATTAAGCGCTTGCTGGCGCTTCCATTCTCAACTTGATCCTCTTCTCGCGAGAGTGTTGCAGATTCGGCTCAAACAGAAAATGATGTCTATGGTGCATGCATTCACATATTCTGAGCGCTAAAAACAACGCGATGGTGTGTGCTCATCCCACAAACCATCGTTGAATTGCAATCCATGTCGAGCTCACTCCGTCAGACGACCATCGAAATCTCTGCACCTGATGTCGAGGTGCTTCTGGCACTTGACGCTTACTGGCGAGCAGCGAATTACCTCGCCGTCGGCATGATTTATTTGCAGGACAATCCCCTGCTCAAGGAGCAGCTTCGCCCCGAGCACATCAAAAACCGTCTGCTCGGTCACTGGGGAAGTAGTCCAGGTCAGGCCTTTATCTGGACCCACGCCAACCGGCTGATTAATCAATACAACCTGGACATGATTTACATGTCTGGACCGGGGCATGGGGCCCCAGGAGTCCGTGGCCCGGTCTATCTCGATGGAAGCTATACCGAGCGCTACCCAGATAAATCAATCGATGCAGAAGGGCTCAGAAAGTTCTTCAAGATGTTTTCTTTTCCAGGACATGTCGGCAGTCACTGCACTGCCGAGATGCCTGGTTCGATCCACGAGGGCGGTGAGCTCGGCTATGTCCTCTCCCATGCCTGCGGTTCGGTTTTAGACAACCCAGGGTTGATCACCATCGCCTGTGTGGGCGATGGCGAAGCGGAAACCGGCCCCTTGGCGACAAGTTGGCATATCAATAAGTTCCTCAACCCCATTCGCGATGGTGCGGTCCTACCAGTCCTGCATCTGAACGGCTACAAGATTGCTAATCCGAGCATCCTCAGTCGGATCGATCATGAGGAGCTTGAATCCTTGTTCAAGGGCTATGGCTGGACACCGATCTTCGTTGAAGTCTCCGACCCGATGACGATGCATCGTTCCATGGCGATCGCCATGGAACAGGCCGTTCTTGAAATACAGCAGCATCAACAACAGGCTCGCAGTAGCGGCAAAGCTTTCCGGCCTCACTGGCCCATGATCGTTCTTCGCTCTCCGAAGGGTTGGACAGGCCCAAGCGAAGTTGATGGTAAAAAAGTCGAGAACTTCTGGAGATCGCATCAGGTTCCGGTTGCTGATGTGAAAACCAATGAGAGCCACCTACGGCTTCTTGAAGATTGGATGAAGAGCTACCGGCCGTGGGAATTGTTCGATGAGAACGGAGCTGTCATGGAGCATATTCGTCAGTTATCACCGAGCGGTGATCGTCGTATGGGTAGCAATCCCCATACCAACGGAGGTGTGCTTCGCAAGGAGCTGTTGTTCTCCGCAATTGAGCAGCATGCCGTGGAGGTTCAGAACCCGGGAACCACAGAAGCGGAGAACACTTATCCATTAGGCGAGCTCATTCGTGACTTGATCCGAGATAACCCAGGTGGTTACCGCTTGTTCGGCCCAGATGAAACCCACTCCAATCGGCTTCAAGCCGTTTATCAAGCCACAAAGAAAGTTTGGATGGCGAATGATCTGCCTGAGGATCTTGAAGGCGGCGAACTCTCCAAAGATGGCTCGGTCATTGAGATGCTGTCTGAGCACACGCTGGTGGGAATGATGGAGGGTTATCTCCTCACGGGTCGTAATGGCTTTTTCCATACCTATGAGGCATTCGCCCACGTGATCTCTTCGATGTATAACCAGCACTGCAAATGGCTGGAACACTGTGAGCAGATTCCCTGGAGGGCTCCGATCGGTCCTTGGAACTGCTTGATCTCTTCCACTGTTTGGCGCCAGGATCACAACGGTTTCACCCATCAGGATCCAGGTTTCATGGACCTTGCCGGCAACAAAAAAGGCTCGATTACCCGCGTTTACTTACCTGCCGATGCCAACAGCTTGCTCGCTGTTGCCGAACATGCCCTTACAGAAACCAACGTCTCCAACATCATTGTTTCGGATAAGCAAAAACATCTTCAGTACCTAACGCTGGAGCAGGCTCGGCGCCATGTGGCTAAAGGTTTGGGGATCTGGGATTGGGCTTGTAACGACGATTGCGGAACTGATCTCGATGAACCAGATGTTGTTCTTGCTTCTGCTGGTGACATCCCAACGAAAGAATGTTTGGCTGCTATTGAAATCCTGAGAGATCAAATCCCTCAGGTGAAGGTGCGTTATGTCAATGTAGTGAAACTGTTTGCGTTGGCTCCGGCGACTGAACACCCCCACGGTTTAATTGAACGGGATTTCAACAGCTTGTTCCCCCCGAGTAAGCCCGTCATTTTCAATTTCCACGGCTATCCGTGGTTGATTCACAGGCTGGTCTATCGATGGGATCAGCAAAGTCGCTTCCATGTCCGCGGCTATAAAGAACAGGGAAATATCAACACTCCGCTGGAGCTAGCCATCAGCAACCAGATCGATCGATTCAACCTCGTGATCGATGTGATTGACCGTGTTGATTTCCTTGGCTATAGAGCTGCCCATGTTAAAGAGCGAATGAAAGATGAGATTCAAAAGCATCGCGTCTATGCCTATACCCATGGCATGGATGCTCCGGAAATCAACAACTGGCGGTGGACAACCCTTTCTTGAGCGACCGCAACATACCAGGCCCAATGGGCTCCGATCTTCCTCGGGCAGGATGACAACATTTTGAACATCTTTCCTCTCTATATTGAGATCAACTGGGTGGACCGCTGATGACAAGCCTCGTCCTTGTGATCAATCTCGGTAGTTCCAGTTTCAAGGTTTCCCTGGTGGATTCCACGGGAGCCAAAGTTTGGTACTGCAATCGCAAGCGAAGCACAGGGGAGTCCGTCAGCACAGTCTTGAATCAGTGGCTGACTCCAGTTGTTGAGCGTCATCGCCATCAGATTCAGCTCATCGGTCACAGGATGGTGCACGGCGGTGAGGACCTCACTTCTCCAACGCTGATCACACCGCAGTTAGAGCATGCACTTCAGATGCTCATCCCTCTGGCCCCCTTGCATCAGCCACCGGCTCTTGCTGGACTGGCCTGGACCCAGCGCTTGGTGCCTGATTGCCCGCAATGGGCATGCTTTGACACAGCGTTTCATCGCACATTACCTATGGCTGCTAGCACCTACGCGATCCCGCAGAGCCTTCGCGACAGGGGACTTCATCGCTACGGTTTTCACGGCATTAACCATCAGTACGTCTCCGAATACGTTGCCGATTACTGGCGAACGAAGGGACGTGACCCGTCTCAGCTTCGTTTGATCAGTGCTCATCTTGGTGGAGGAGCGTCGCTTGCAGCAGTGAAGGGTGGCAACTGCATCGACACCACCATGGGTTTCACTCCACTAGAGGGACTCGTCATGCAGACGCGATCAGGGACCATTGATCCTGGACTGATCCTCGAATTGATCCGGCAGGGATATGACGCAACAGAACTCAGCCACTTGCTGCTGAACGAGTCAGGCCTCAAGGGACTATCCGGCCTCAGCGGAGAGATGCGCGAAATCCGTGAGTTGGCCCTGGAAGCCCATCCCGGTGCTCTACTGGCCCTTGCCGTGTTTCGTCACCGGCTACTGCAACAGCTAGGAGCCATGGCTGCAAGCCTGCAAGGAGTGGATGTTCTCGCCCTCACCGGTGGCATCGGTGAACACGACGAAGCTCTTCACATTGAGCTGCATGAATCACTTAATTGGTGGGGAGCGTTTGAAACTGTTGTGGTTCCAGCCGACGAAGAAGGGATGATTGCTCGCCTCTGCTTGCGCCACCAGTTTTCGTTGACAGCGACTGATTGAGGAACTCAAGGCACCGTTAGCTGCAGATCTCTGGGTGTCGTATGGCTTCAGGGGATGATCGCGATCAGCATCAGTAAATGATCTGCAATCCCGGCTTGATGACTCCTCTCGCTGTGACCTATGCCCTGGATCGCCTCGCAGATCTTGGGATCGGCCATGTGTTTGGTGTGTCGGGTGACTATGCCTTTTCCATCAACGATGCGGTGGAAGTGCATGCGCGGCTGACGTGGGTACCATCAGCGAATGAGCTGAATTCGGCCTATGCAGCTGATGGCTACGCCCGCCGCCGTGGGGCTGGCATCGTCTGTACCACCTACGGCGTGGGTGAACTGAGTACGCTTAATGGCCTGATGGGCGCGATGGCTGAGCGACTGCCCGTGTTCCACTTGGTTGGAGAGAAACGAGAAGGGGAGCTTCCAGTTCACCGGTTTGGTGGATCCCAGCGACACGACGGTGGTTACGTCACAAGCCACTAGGGACTACGGCTACAAATGGTTTTCAGATGGCCCCGCGATCCTGACGACGCCGACTTACGACAAATTCATGTCGCTGTCTGTTTTCGATATGAGGCACAACGTGCCGGCTTTCATCACCAACCCACCAAAGCCGATCCTTCTTAAGCGACCAGGCCAGGCGGTCCCCGCCGTTGACTTTCTGGTGGTCGAGCTGGAAACGGATCAGGGTCTTGTGCTGACCAGGATGGTGGTTGTCGACAATCTTGACGCCGTTGTCGCGTCCTGTAGCCAATTCCAGATGCAGGGCGGCAAGGGATACATACAGCGTGAGGTCAAGCAATTCAGTTCAGAGACGACAAAGAATGCCCAGGCTGTGATCGATACGGTGATCTCCTACATCAATCCCGATGAAGCCCTCGGTCGGGTCAGCAGCGACGTCAGCTTTCTGGATCTCGCACCAGGAGTCAAACTTGGTCAGCTTGGAACGCCTGCGGACACGGTCCGTTATGCCACGATCCTGGTCGACGACACTGGCGCACCATTTCGAGGTGATGCGACTTACACCCTGACTGTGCCCTCTGGTCTTTACAAGCTAGGCGGCTACTTCTCCGTCACCCACTACGGAACCGATAACAAACTGCTGATCCCAAACGATTTGAAGATCTACGACCAGATCACATTTTCCTCAGAGCCGAACTAAGACGGCACAACAACTATCACGCTGAGTCCTAGTAGAGGTGGCAAAAACGGAATCCCCACCGGCAAAGCCTTTTATGGAGTCCGTCGTGCGTAAGTGCCAGCACCTGGAGCGATCATGAAGGTGAAGGTCCAGAAGCGGTAGCGAAAAACGCTTGAGATAGTTGGTTCTTCAGGAATGACTACTCGGACGGCATGATCACGCCGTTCAAAAACTTTTGTCGACGTTACCAAGTCAGGAGTTTGCACATCATCCTGCCCAGTTGCACCATAAACTAGAGACCACTTCAGGTTTCACCCCCCCCCCTTAACTCCACAGAAAAAGACACTTCCGAGTGGCAGCCGCAGCATTAGCCATAGCCATCAACGTCAGATTCCATGATTCTGTAACAGCAACATCAATCACCAAACAAAAGTCCATCAACATCGATTGCTTGGATCCATTGCATCAAATCTTTCAATCACAACTACCTGTGGCCCGTCAATCAAGTAAACATTGCAAATGATTTCAAAGATTGTGATTGCATCCGTGCTTTGAGCAAGAAGCGTCAGTCCTTCAGATAAATGATCTCAAATAATCTCGGTGGTGGGATTGTGGTGGCAACGGTGGATCTGGATCGATTGGTCGTGCCATCGCAATGCAGGCAACTCAATCCTTGGCCTCTGTCGCCGTCTGCAACACCAAGAATAATGATGCGCAAAGCGTTGTTCTTCGGATCACACGGTACGGACTATGAATATTTTATAGCTCCCATCAAAGGCTGAATTGTCTTAATTATCTTGATGATCAACATCAAGCCCTTTACTGGTGATCATCTGATAATTAGTGGCGTCATCAACAAATCATCACCTTGAAGGTCGGCAAACCCCCTTTTTATTTTCTCAATTGTTACAGGAGGTAATTCTAACATTTCTTCAAATCCGTGTCCGTAAAAACAAAAGAGTGTTGTGTTCAGATCCTTTCTTTAATTGTCCTTTTGGTTGTAAAAGAGGACTCTGTAGTCTTTGTTTTATTAATGTCCTTAAATTAAATTAATTGCTTTCTTTTCGTAATTGATTGATATCCCTGGTGGTAGATTTATATCGATATCATCAGTAATTTGTGCCGTGCTTATGATGTCCCTATAGTAATTGAACCTAAAGCCTTGGAAACGCATGCCTGGAAGGCAAAAGCTCTCTTTCCACTGTTGTTTTTAGTGACTACTTGAACCGTCAGGCTAATAATCACGATGAGTGGGCCGGACGACGGGTAAACAAGTATATTGTAATGAATTAATCACTATGGATAGGGCCGCTGCTTCGCAATGGAAATTATTAAGCAATCACCTTAGAGATAGGCGATAGGTTTAATATATGGCTAATATTTTCAAGCAAGAATCTTAGATAATAGACTTCACAGCCTCAAGCGCCTCGATCTCCACTACGAGTGAGCAAGATCTTTCAATCCACTCATCGTTCAGCAAAATTGCACGCGAATTGATATTGGGATCCAATTGCCAATTGTGCAAAATCAGTACCGAACTCAGGCAGCGCAATGACACGAGCTGAAAATCTGCCCAGGCATCTTCCAGCGAGTAATCCTCTACGCCGTGAGATTTGAGACTTTGATGCCAATTTGCACAAAGTTCACGCAGTCTGCCTCGACGAGCGGGCATCGGGACACTACCCCCGATGAGATAAGCAAGATCCATCGCAGCCATCGAGCGTGTGGGTGTTCCCCAGTCAAGAACAACAACGTTGCGTTGAGTTGTGTTTTGTCCGAACAAAACATTTTAACGCGAAGATCACCATGAACTAAAGTTGATGGCCGCTTTGCCATTGTTTCGTCAATGTCTTGTGAATTCTCAATAACAAATTCGATCGTTTGAAGAGCTTCAGGCTCGACACGCAGCTCATAGTCATCTAAGAAATTGCTGTGAAACGATGACAGCAACTCCGTACTGCCCTGAAACCAGAATTGATGATCAGGCAACCAGTCATCGCCATGCAAAGCCGATGAGTTCCAGAATCGGGCTTGAATCTGAGCCATGGCATCAAGGACTAGGAAACTGGCATTAGCCGTTACTCCTCGCACCTGATTGCCAACCGCCATAGCTGAAAGGTCTTCCAGTAGGAGCCAACGCCCTTCATCACTCGAACCATTTCCCGTTGCATAGTTAAGGGGTACCAACGAGGGGAATTGGAGAGCAAATGTACGGTAGAACCCCACTTCTCTTCGAAAACAATTTAGCTTTAAAGCAACTTCGCGGGATTGCGGATCGTCACTGTCAATCTTGAGAATCAAGGATTACGGCAAATCATCAGAAGGTCCTCGAGGCCTCAGGCGCATGGTGTTCGATGTAAAACCCTGGGGAACTCCCAAAGGCTCAATCTCGAGCCCCTCAACACGAAGCCCTAACTGCTCACCGAGCCATTCGACGTCGATCGGGGTACCAGACGGAAGAATTGGCTTTGATTGTTTGATCAGAGTTTTAACGCTGGAATGAAGAGCTGTTGAACTTAGAGAAGTTAGGTATATTCTGGTCACCATAGGTTCTCATGAATTCATGCTTGATCTTGCTAGACATTGATACAGGCGCGCAGATGCGCGAGTTTTAAGCCATCTCCTGCATGGTCAGAACTTCTTGAAACCTCATGACCATCCGTCGGCATAAATTTCAAGCAGGCGTGGTTGGTTTGTCGTGGGCTGCAAATCCATTGTCGCTGTGGTGATCAGCAGCTGGCCGACGCCAGGGAATGGCTTCTTATCGGCCTTTCCCTTTGGGTCTTGCTCTTCATTCTTCTGCAGGTCGCTCTCTCGGCAAATCAACATGGATGGCACGGCTATGTGCATTACGTTTGCATTCTTATTGACTGGCCTGGCCTGGCCTGTATCCGGGCAGCTCGCTGTTGCTATGGCTTGGAACCAGAAGTCGGCATCTAGAGGATGCCAATGCTGACACCTGATTCCTTACAGGTGAACGCCCTAAGGCAGGTTTGTTTTTCCAGGCTGGATGTAACCAACTTCAGCTCATGCCTCATTTTTGGTTTCGTGGGTGTGCGGTTAGGCTGCCCGCAATGAGTTTTCGGCAGCTTTGGTTGCAGAGTTTGGCAAATCAGCAACACCTACCAACTCATCATACCATCGGCATTGATCGGTCACTTCTTGCTTGGAGAAGACCTACGACTGCTTTTTTTTTTGACGATGTTGACGTTCATCCTTTCCTAGCTTTCTTTGTAGCTAATTGGTCCCGGCTAAAGGCTCGAG
Organism: Synechococcus sp. ROS8604; assembly: GCF_014279655.1. Classification (NCBI taxonomy): domain Bacteria; kingdom Bacillati; phylum Cyanobacteriota; class Cyanophyceae; order Synechococcales; family Synechococcaceae; genus Synechococcus; species Synechococcus sp. ROS8604. The sequence goes on along the minus strand of NZ_CP047946.1, from coordinate 1,517,999 downwards.
AGCATGAATGGCAATCCGTGAGCCGCGAGATCTTGGTTTGATCTTGCGAAAAGCATGAAGCCATAGAGATGTGCATTCATCGGGAAGTTGTCCATCACTTGATCACAATTTTTTCGCGTGATCAAGGCAGATCACGAACCGAGAGGTCTGTTTTGCCGCTCATTGCACGTCAACTCATCGAGTTGCACAAGAATCAGGAGATATCTCCAGGACATACCTCTTAAATGCTTTGCAATTACTGGCTATAAGGTGGCATTAGCGGCCACCTGTGCCAGTGTTGGTCTCGCAGTGGCGCGTTTCATTTAATTGTTTGCTGGGGTAGGGGATCGCTTATGAGCTCAGATCTATGACACCTATTTGATGACTTTGATCCACTCTCAAGCCCCTTTTAGGATAGGTGCACCGCCATTAATTCCAGAAGTTTCTTGCGAGTGAAGGATGCCGTTGAGATGATGACAATCCTGAATATCTAATTTGTAGTATCTTGGTACAATATTGATTCTCAATGAGATTATGTTTTTCTCTATGGCTCTCTTTTCTTTTTAACTCTGTGTGCCGGAAGGGTGTCTTCCTCCGATACATGTGTCGTTTGGGCACTCTGGATCTTAGATCCGATTATTCGCCCATGCAGGTTAAGCTTTTTTGACGATAAATTGAAGTGATATTAGCCATTTCTCTTGGTCTAAGGAAGAAATCAGTGATACTATAATGCTTGATTCTGCTGCAAATGGTGAAGAGCCATAATGCCAATGTCGTGGTCAAACATCGTAGATCTGGTGTGGGATAATTTTTCAAAAATTTGCAACGGAAAGGCTGACATTCTTGGGGCTAATGGTCATAGTGTGAATTTGATTAGTCCAGATGTCTTCTCCGTCTGACTTATTGCAGGACTGGTTGGTCAGATTCGCTTCTTCGCTTCAGACAGGCGACTCTACAGCCGTGATGCCGTTATTTGCCCCGGATTGCTTCTGGCGTGATTTGGTTGCATTCACTTGGAATTTAACGACAGAAGAAGGGCCCGCAGCCATCGAAGCAATGCTGCATGAACGCTTGGATGATGTTGCGCCAAAAGATTTCCAGATCGTTGGTGTTCCTCTGGACACTGATGGTGTTTTAGAGGGGTGGTTTTGCTTTCAAACCCGTGTTGCTTGCTGTAGCGGTCATGTCCGCTTGCGTCAGGGAAGGATTTGGACGCTTTTTACAGCAATGGATGCTCTGAATGGGCACGAGCAACAGGTCGGCGAATATCGACAGCGTGGTGCTGATTTTGGCGTTGATCCCCAACGTTTGTCATGGTCGGAGCGTCGTGAAGCAGAGCAGGAGTCTTTGGGTGTCACGGAACAGCCTGATGTTGTCATTGTTGGCGGCGGTCAGGCTGGTCTAACCCTTGCTGCTCGTCTTCGGCACATGGAGGTGCCCACCCTGGTGCTGGAGAAGTTGGCCAGACCCGGCGATCAGTGGCGCCGCCGCTACAAAACCCTTTGCTTGCATGACCCTGTTCAGTACTGCAAATTCCCTTATTTGCCCTTCCCTGAGGGATGGCCCCTCTTTGCTCCCAAGGATCGCCTCGCTGACTGGATGGAGGCCTATGTGAATTTGATGGGACTGCACGTCTGGTGTGGATCTCCAGCCCTTAGCGCGAGCTTTGATCCGCACCAGGATCGTTGGTTGGTACGCACAGAGCGTGACGGCCAGTCGGTGGAGCTGCGACCCCGCCACCTGGTGATGGCTTTGGGAGTTTCGGGCTATGCGAACCTGCCTGAGATACCTGGTGCTGACAGCTTTATTGGAGAGCAGCACCACTCCAGCGCCCATCCCGGACCTGACGCTTATCGCGGCAAGCGCTGCGTAGTTGTGGGCTCAAATAACTCGGCCCATGACATTGCCTCAGCTCTATGGAAGGTCGGAGCGGACGAGGTGACGATGTTGCAACGCAGTTCGACAATGATTGCGCCGGTGCCGGCGCTAGAAAAATTTGGTGCCTGGTCTATTTATTCAGATGAAGCAATACAGCAGGGCATCACACCTGAGCAGTCGGATATGACGATGGCTTCCATCCCCTACAAGCTTCTACCGAAGTGGCAGAAGCCAATTTATGACGCGATGCGAGTTGAATATGCAGACTTCTATACCCGGTTAGAACGGGCCGGATTTTTACTTGATTTCGGGTCTGACGATACTGGCGTGTTCATGAAATTTCTGCGCAGAGGCTCCGGTTATTACATGGATGTGGGTGCTTCGGAGCTTGTGGCGGATGGTCGCATCAAGCTTCGTAGTGGGGTCGAAATCGAACGCTTCACTCCTGAAACAGTGGTGCTCAATGACGGAAGCATTTTGGAGGCTGATCTGGTGGTTTATGCCACGGGTTATGGCTCCATGAATTGTTTCTTGGAGGATCTCATTTCACCCGAAGTGGCAGCGAAGGTCGGCAAGGTTTGGGGGCTTGGCTCTGATACCCCTAAGGACCCCGGTCCCTGGGAAGGTGAGCTTCGCAACATGTGGAAGCCCACTCAAGTGGAGAACCTTTGGATTCATGGAGGCAACTTGCATTTGTGCCGTCACTACTCGCTTTATTTGGCGCTACAGCTCAAAGCCCGCTTAGTTGGTCTTGAGACTCCGGTTTATCGTCGATCACCTAGTTTTCATCGCTCATGACGTTCTGAGTCATCAAAAATATGAAGGGGTGAGCTGACAATTTTTAGATCAATTAGCGTTAAATGGACAATCAATTATCGTTAGCATGAACTTGTGCACGGATCAGAACAGGAACCCGTTTAAAAGCTGGCGTTCCACAGATCTGATCGGATACCCCACGCGCAAGACAAACAAGCGCTCTTGTGCTTCAGGTTTGCCAGAGCCTTTTGCTCTTTCGGCTGATCGTTGTCCGTCCCCAACCAGTAATGATGGAGCAACCTCCACCACGTTTCATGCCGCGCAGTGGCAAATTGGTGGATTCGACCTTCATGGTTTGAGCCATCCATAGCCATCTGGAAGCTAGATAGCTCGGCTGGGCTCCACACATATTGAACACAAACTCTATATTTTCTTGCTTGAATGGGCTTGAGTACTGAAGGCTGAAGTGAAGACTCAAGTCTGGGCAAGCCTCAAAAAATTGAGTCTGCAATGCCATTATTCAGAACAGAATGCGGTCCAGAATCTACGGTCGAAAAAGCGATGTTCTCTCTAGAAATAGGACGGCTTTAAAGATTGGGACCGCCTAGGCATCAGGTCACAGTATGCGATCCATACGGATTCAGGTGTTGGCAGTACGTCGCTATACCCCCTGTACTATCTCTTGAGTAAGAATGATAATCATTATTTCTCGCTTTTTCGTGTAGAGCCGTTTTGAAACGTTCCATCAACTGCTGGTGGCCCCAGCGGCCCTGGGCCTTTTGGCACCTGTGGCTGCTAACGCCACTGAGCTGAACATCAACGGTGTGTCTGACTACGCCGCCAGCTCTGCATCGAACAGCCGCGAGCAAGTCACCAGCATCACTCAGTTTTCTGACGTTTACCCAACCGACTGGGCTTATCAGGCACTCAGCAACCTGATCGAGCGCTACGGCTGTGTGGCTGGTTACCCCAACGGCACCTACCGCGGTAACAGGGCGATGACCCGCTTTGAAGCGGCTGCTCTGTTGAACGCCTGTCTCGACCGCGTCACCGAAGTGACCGACGAGCTCAAGCGCCTGATGAAAGAGTTTGAAAAGGAACTCGCCATCCTCAAGGGCCGTGTTGACGGACTGGAAGCCCGCGTTGGCGAACTGGAAGCCACTCAGTTCTCCACCACTACAAAGCTTTCTGGATTGGCAACATTTGTTGTTGGTGCGAATGATTTTTATGGAACCAAATCTAAAGCCGATCCAGCGAACAGAGATTTTGGTGCCACTACATTTAACTATGACCTTCAATTAAGCCTTGAAACGAGTTTCACTGGTAAGGATTTACTGCTGACAGTCTTGAGGTCAGGAAATTTTGCTAGCAATTTTGCATTTGGTGGTAATCCCAATGGCTTGTCAACCTTAGAAACAGCATTTCAGGAGGATTCTGGTGCAAATTCTTTAGGTATTGACAAACTCTTTTACCAGTTCCCCGTCGGCAATTCACTAACTTTCACGTTTGGTGCCCGTGTTGGTCAGGAAGATATGCTTGCCGTTTGGCCTAGTGCATATCCAAGCGATCCAATTTTGGATGTAACAACACTGAATGGTGCACCAGCTGCTTACAACAAAAACCTGGGAGTAGGAGCTGGTGTTAGTTGGTCTACTGAGAATGGTTTCAGTGTCTCTGCGAACTATGTTGCTGCACAAGGTTCGAGTTCAGACCCTATGCTGGTGGTATGGGAACCGCATTTTCTGAGGCTTCAGGAACCGTTCAAATTGCTTATGAATCTGAAAGCTGGAACATCGCTGCAATTTGGTCAGGCGTCCAAAGTCCATCTGAATTAGTCGGTGGATTCGGTACTGCATTTGCGGCAGACAACTACTTTTCTGGTTCCAATGCCTTTATGAATGCTTGGGGCATTGGTGGCTCCTGGCAGCCACAAGACAGTGGTTGGATACCATCGATCTCTGCAGGATTTGGTTATAACTCTCTTTACGCTAAAAATGATGGAGATGTCACGGTAAGTCAGTCATGAAACCTTGGGCTGGAATGGAGTGACGTTTTCCTGAAGGGCAACAATGCAGGTATGGCTGTAGGACAGCCTGTTTTTGCAACAAGCCTGAAGGGTGATTCTACTCCAGCTGACGGCAATTATATATGGGAATGGTGGTATCAATTCCAGGTTACCGACAACATTAGTGTGACACCCGCATTGTTCTATTTAAGTCGTCCACTGGGTCAACTCACTCCTGCTGATGATACCTTCAGTCAGCTTGGTGGATTGGTGAAAACAACCTTCAACTTTTAAACCTCCTTCTGCATTCTTTTTTATTGAATGCTCTTCCATGTTGTTATTACATTCAGGTTTTCGTCCTAAATCTCTCTTGTCTGTTTCAGGAACTCTGCTGCTTATGGCGGCTCTTGAATACTGTGGTGATCGTTCTTAACAATGCCTTCATGGGATCGAGTCATTGATCAGTGAAACGGGGCATGCTTATACGATTTGCCACCTTGGTGCTACGCAAGCATTCCTGCTGCTCTTGGCTGCAAGGGTTGGTGGTGTGGACGGGCTGGAACTGTTGCCGAGCTTGAGCAAGCATTGGCAGCAATCAGTGCTCATCAAGGAGCTGCTTATCTCGAAGTGCTCATTCCTACTGAAGAGAGCCAGTCCCTAGCGGATGAGGTCATTGAAACCTTTCACCAGACGACGACTTCTAAATCGGCGTTACCTGACTAAGATCTCCCCATATGCGAATGTTTAAAGGATCAGCTGTCTATGGATGGTGGTCATCCGTTTCGATCTCCAGAGTCGCAATCAGTCCTAAAAGACGGGCAAAGTATGAAAAACTAAGCGGCGCGGGGTAGATACAGAGCATTGATTCCTCTCGCTAATAGCAACGAGGATGTCGAAGTGATAGCAATGATTGATGTGCTTCGATGTGCTGATATTGAGGTTGTCATTGCCAGTGTAAGCAATGAAGATATAGTGACTTTAATGAAGGACGCCTTGTTGTCGATGAACCTCTCGTGAATGTTGTTCATCAGCAATGGGATTTAATTGCCATGGCAGGTGGTATCTTAGGTGCAATAAACCGTGCAGCATCAACGTTCTTAAGCGACAGGCTACGTCTACAACATAAAAAAAGGTATGGTCGGGGCGGTATGTTCGGCACCCGCACTGCTGCTAAAGCCAGTAGGTGTTTTAGATGAGATTAATATAGTCACTGGAAATCTCTTAGCGATTAAGATGCCAGAGCAAAGTTGGCCGGTTGACTACTTTACAAGCATTCTCGGGGATAAGTTTGATGCAAGTTTTAAGGTAATCAGCGATGAGAAACAACAAATTGTGCGTTCGTAGATACCAGGAACAGCTATTGAATATGAAATTGTGATGGTTGATATGCTTTGCGGGGAAGAGTGCGCAAATCGAATCAGCAATTATATTTTTAGTACGCTAACATGCGTAACCAGCATCAATCATTCGCCAACCAGTAAGCTTTTCTCTAAATCTTTATTTCAGAAAATCCTTGGATGCGAATTATTCCAAGGGGCAGATCCAAAAGGATCCTATGCCTCTTTTGGCCGATCCATGGCGTAATGGCAAAGTGCGTAGATGTAGCTTCGGTTTTCGACTCAATATGGACAAGTCTCTCCATTGTTTGGGTTTTGATTCACTTTTTCGGTGCCTATCTAGAGTCGTCTTTGTCGGCTTTCTGTCGTATTGAGTCATGGCATTTATTTCAAGTTCCTTGATATCTCTTGGATGGATATTTTTAACCCCGCTTTAGCACGCGTTGATGGTTTTGAATTGAAGGTATTGTGTCAGCAATGTGATGCCACTGTGACCCGAATGATTGGGGCTATGTATAGGTGAATTACTTAATTTAATTTGCAAAGAAGTGATCGACTCATTCTCAAAACGGAAGGTATTCATGGCCAAAGCCACTTGGATCCCACCAGCTCAGATCAGCTGAGCGGTAAGCCACCACATTGAACATGCCGCGCACATGGTGATAAGCGATATGGCAGTGGAAGGCCCAAATGCCTGGGTTGTTGGCATCAAAAGCAATGCGGCAGGTGCTTCCTTTGGGGACGTAGACGGTGTCGCGCATTGGGCCGTCCAAGGGCGTGCCATCGATTTCGAGGATTTGGAATTCATGGCCATGCAGATGCATGGGATGCCCCATCGGCGTGGGATTGGAAAACACCATCTCCACCCGTTGGCCCTGCTCCACCCAGTAGGGATCGCGGTATGGATAAAAACGATCGTTCAGTCCCCAGGTGTATTTGGGAGCAGGGCCGGTGAGGGCCACGGGGATTGTGTTGTAAGCAGCACGACCAGCGAGGGGATTTGTTGCCCGCAGTTGCTTGTCCTGGGTGAAATCGAGGGGACCGGTCCACTGATCCGTTTGCGGCGCCAAATCGGGCGCGCTGAGCTTCGGGTTGTTGCGCAGCACCACGCCACGACGCAGGTTGCTACGTTCCCCTAAGGCCAACAATGGAAACACCCCAGGTTCTTCTGGAACCTTGATGCGCAGCGTTAGGCGTTGCGCCAGAGCGAGTTGAAACAGGGAGCCGCGGATCGGCTCCACGGGATTGGCATCGATGCGTAGCAGCTCTCCTTCGAGATCGCCAAGGTCGAGGAAAAAGCTCATGAAGGCGCTGCCGGCAACCCAGCGGATCGCCACGGTTTCGCCAGGCTCTACATCAATGATTTCTGGAGCATCGAGGCTGCGTTCATTTGCCAGCAGCGCGTCGTACACAACATCGGAGCCCATCATCAAAACCCCCTTTTCTTGTTTCATTCCGAAGCGTTGCGTCGCTGGATCCCATTGCTGGGTGAGCAGCGTTCGTGGTTGATGCCAAGCGAAATCGGCCAAGCTTTTAGCCATGGCCGTGCCACCACCGCGCTCTCCAGCCACCACGTTGTTGAGGATTTGGCTGGCGGGCGTGAAGCTGAAGTCCCGCAGCATCACGCTGATCGTGCGATCAGCCCAACGCTCTTGTCCTCATCGAGAATCACAAACGGCTCAGCTACATAGCTTTGGGTTTGTAAGCCGTAGTGCGAATGCATCCAGAAGGTGCCGTTTTGCACCAGCGGGTAGTGGATGCGTTGGCATTGCCCTTGGGGAATCGGGGGTTGCGTGACATAGGGCACGCCATCCATGGCATTGGGAAGAATCAAGCCATGCCAATGCACCGTTGTGGGCACCGGTAATTGGTTGATCAGCTCGAGATTGATGCCTTTGGCTTGCGTCGTGGTGTATCCACGCTGGCCATTCAGCTGGCGAATGCAGCCACGATCCAAGGTTTGCCCCAAAACAGTGATCGGTGCTGTTGCAATTTCCAGGACCACCGTGTCTGGATTGCGGGGCCTCTGAAACGTGGGTTGGCTGATGAACCGCTCCCAGGATGACTGTGCTTTGGCACGGGTTTTCCTGAACAGCTCCAGGCTGGTGCTCCCGAGGAGAGCGCCCAGCACACCTAACTGCAAAAAGGATCGGCGAAGCACGAATCTCTAAGCCAGTGCTCACGGTTTAGTCACGCTCTCTGGCATCCGGCTGGCCCTCCGGCCCTCCATGCCTGGATCGCGATAGCGGAGGTGGTCTTCGCTAAAGATGGATTGTTTATTTATTTGTTTGTTTGTTTTTTGGGGAAGTTTATTGGCTTTGCAATTGCCTAGATATGATCTTCAAAAGCTTGTTGGCTTCGTTGATTGTCAACGAAGCCTTGTGTATTGCTGATTGGCTCCAGGGATTTGTCGGTCTAAGCAACGTTCATGCTGATTAAGCCAGCAATAACCAGACCTAGCCCGATCGCCATTTTCCAATTGAACGACTCTTTGTAAATGACAACCCCCAGGATCGTCACGATCGCCATGCCGAGGCCGGACCAAATGCCATAGGCAATGGCGAGAGGGATGCGGTTGAGTGCCTGCCCCATCAAGAAAAATTCAGGCCGTATCCTGCCAATGCAGCTGCTGCAAACACTGGACGCGTTAGGCCATGAGATCCCTTGAGAGCAGTTGTTCCAATGTTTTCGCAAATAATGGCCAAGAGAAGAATTAGATATCCAAGCCCCATCAGACTGTCTCGCCTTGTGCAGCGTTCAGAACAACAATGCCGGATGCAATCATCAATAGGCCTAGGATGACAGATAAGCTAAGTAATTCTTTGAAGATCAGAATACCGACAATTGATGAGGTGATCATGCCAAGGCCAACCCAAAGTGCATAGGCAAATCCCATCGGCAAGATACGCATACTCCTTCCAAAAAAGATCAGTGAAAAGATATAACCCGTTGCCGCTAAGATCGTTAGCTCAAGCGTGGAAAATCCCTCTGAGGCTTTCATCGCTGATGTTCCAACTTGCTCAGTGGCGATTGCTAGCAGAAGCTCGAATAACGCCGTGCGTTTGTCTGTAGCCATCGAAGTTGAATCGTTCTCTGGCAAAGCAACTATCGCTATGAAAGCAATCATTTTGGCATTTCAGCCATCAACTCAATCTAAAAAGCGATGTTGGATTGAGCTCACTGATTTGATTTTGTATGGACATGTTCTTCCTCGTAAAATTGATTTTTAAGGGCAACCCATGGGCTGACACCAACCGGTGTCTGCCTTGTCAATGAGCCCATATTTGAGATCACGCCTCAGACCACGCTTCAAACCACTGTTCAGGTCTCATCACCCCGCTGGCATGGTCGCAAGCCAACATTTCTGCATGATGCACCACCTCGCCGCCGGCATCACGGGCGGCGAGGTGGTGCAGTTCTTGTTTCAACAGCTGCGCGCTGCCTATGGCGAACTCAGTGATGACGACTTCAAAGCGATGGTGTTGATGGCCCTCGATGAGGGCACCCATGTCGCTGAGGATTAGGAGCTTGGATTCAATAGCTCCTTTAGAAACGGTCTGAGCTTAAAGCCCTGTTCATCGCCATAGGTGATGTCGTTGATGCGCCAGCTGCCCTTGCTGTCTCGGTTCATCTCGTACTGCAAACGGCGTGGAATCCCACTGGATCTGCCGCGTAGACCCACCTCCACTTCCACCTCAGCCTTGAGGCTGTTGTTCTTCCCTGCGCTGCAGCTTTTCACCTGGGCTCCGAGCGTTTCGCTCTGGGTATTGCTGAACACGTCGAAGTCGAGATAGCGGCCATCACGGACGGGTGTGAGAGCTCTGGCCTCGATCAGCAACTCAAACAGTGATGGTGTGAAGCGCTGACGCTGGCTGGAGAGATCCTTCACCGGGTCAATGCGCTTCTCCATTCGCTGAACCTGCCAGCGGTAGAGCCCATCGAGTTGATTCACCACCCCAGCAGGGCAGGGGCCTGATTTTGCTGGTATTGCCATGGCGATCAAGCTGGTCAGTAGCGGCAAGAGCATGGAGAGGGTGCGGCTGAATGCAGTGTGGCTGCGACCACAACCCACCACTGGGATTTGAGCGTAATCCAGCTCTGCAGGGTGATAGCGATGACGCAATTGTCATCAACACTTCATGTCAATTGTGTCCAATCACACCGCATGTTTGCTTTAAAGACGTCATCATTAAACAATCGTGTACAGGTCAAGCTGACCAAGACGCGGAATTCAAATAAACGGACAAGTCAAATGAGCCGAAGAGGAATGCATCCTTTGTTGATGGGGTTAGACAAGCCCAAGACCCAAACCAACGAGAAGAAACCAGTCGAATTGTCTGGATACGAATCCGCTCAGCGCAAGCGTTTCCTACGCGCTGAAGCAGAAGAGGCCGAGCAGAGCAATGTTTCCTGAGCGTCTGGCGCAAAAGCAGAGGGCATGAAGAGGGGGGCGACAAAAGCCGCCACCGTCCTCATGACGTGGGCGCCCCACCAAGAGCTTGTCCCACACACCACTGATGGCAAAAGATCTGAGAACAGTCAACCTCCTTATCAGCTGATCCGAATGGTTGAGGGGTGAGTGGTCCTTGTTAAAGGGGACTATCCCCTTGTGATGTCTTTCATTTTCGAGTTCCACCTAAAACTTGGCATAGGTCTTCTGGCGTTGCTGACCCAGGCGTAGATCAGAGCATTGAGCACGTCTTTTCACTGAGGTGACCAGCTCATGCTCCTTTGTGGAATCAGTGATGTTGAGCCATTGACCATGGTCTAATCGCGATCAAGAGTGAGGTGATTTCTATTGCCCTGCCACGAGCGGGGTTTTTTATTGCCCTGGAGTCTTCTCCAGGATGTGGCTCACCAGGTCTAAGTCGTTACGAGGTGAAGGGTCTCTTGCCAAGCTGTGAGCAATTCGGCAGTTGATCGAGGCCATGACAGAACAACTGGTGGTGATTACGGGGGCGGGCGCGGGGATCGGAAAGTCTTTGGCACATGCTTTTACTGCAGCTGGTCACCCCTGTTTGTTGATATCAAGAAACCAGGAGGTGGATCCCGCATTGGCCAATAAGCCAGTGCTTTATCGGCAGCTCGATGTCTCCAATGCCGCAGCGCTGGGAGATGCCATCGCATCAGCAGAGAGTCAGTACGGGCCCACTGGCTGTCTGATTAATAACGCAGGGATGATCCACATCGGCGGACTGGACAGACTCAGCCTCGAGCAGATCAATGAGGAACTCGACACCATGATCAAAGGGGTGAAAAATGGCATTCACCACGTTTTGAAAGGTATGCGTGAACGTCAATGCGGAACAATCATCAATATCAGCTCCATTGGTGATCGCAAGCCTGCGCCAGGAGCACCTGTGTATCACGCTTGCAAACACGCCGTGCGCTCATTGGGCGAGAGCCTGAATATGTCCGAGGCTGAGCACAACGTCCGTGTTATCAACCTTGCGCCCGGGCTGATCCGAACAGAGATTCATCAAAAGATGGGGATCAGCTTTGAGGAATACTGCGAAGTGCTCGGCAATCCGACTTTCATTTAACCGGTAGAACTCGCCAAAATTGTTCTCTTCTGCTGGCAGCAGCCACAGCACATCTGTATACGAGATATCGCAGTCATGCCAACTGACTGTGGATTCTAATTATTGCTTTATAGCCTTCTGAGGGATAGGCGTCACGAGGTCGGCATTAAAGAGCTTGACAGCTGCGTGTGAGCCTCTAGTCCGCATGTGAGCATGCGTTTATAGAAGCTAACTACAGATTGCTTTTAATTCTGTATCCACCGTGTTAGTGACGGGCTTTGGATGGTCTGATAGAACAACTCCGCCTAAAATAACAAAGGGATTAGCAGCTGTTGATTGACGATAGCTTTCAGCTGCTGTGTGGCACCTTCTTAGATCACTTACGCCTAATGTGTCAAATACAACCATAAGACCAGTAATAGAGGTGATCAATCTGCCAAATACAAGAAGACGATGTTTCATCAATGGTTGAATTTTCCCTGAAGCCATAATCATGGTTTTCTTGCGATATTGCTTCCCCCCATCCGAGGGATCATTTAGGTGATCTTGTCCCCAAATGGAGGATTCAATTATTTGTCATTGGATCCAAACTCATCAGACAAGACCACATCGAAGTATGTCAGCCATACATCCGATCAGTAATCAGGATTTGCAGGTGGATGACATCCCGAATCCAGATGGCGATTGGGATGCATGGAATCGCTTTGCTCACACAATCAACGGCTACGACGTTCAAGGTGGATTTAAACCTTGTGCGGATTTAGCCAACGGCGGAGACGCCAAATCACTCACAGAACTTCGCTGTGTCTTGTTCTTTGAGGCGCCCCTAGAACGTCATAGCGGTGATATGTCTGCCGATCAGTCGTTGATCCGTGAGCTACCTGGATCGATTCGGCAGAAGGTGGAAAGCAGGCAACTGGATTGAGCTTTGCGTGTGAACGCCTTGCCGATGCGCACCTCCTTCTCGCTTCACCAACCTCAAAGGGTTGCGTTGTTGTTCGGTTGGAATCTTCTGCATCGCTGCCGTTAGCTCTGATCGAGGCGATCAGCCCAGCTCGAGGCAGGCCAGGCCATAGACGTTGCCATCGTGGCCTTGCGGTTGTGGCATCACGCCCTTGTACATGCGCACCGTTGTGGCCATCGGTTTGAAGCCTTTCGCCTTGGTGATCGTCTTGGCGGCAAGGTTGTAGCCGGGGGTGTCGATCAGCACCACTCCCTTGTGGCGGTCCATGGCGTTGTTTAGCAACAGCGAGGCCATGGCCTCTTCCTCTGCCAGCAATGGACCCACTCGCCAGCCTTCGCCAATCGGGAGCAGACAGGGCCGAATGCGCACGTAGCCATGGCATTCACCCTTGCCATCCATGGCCACAAACACCTCCCCGGCCTTATGGCGCAGCCACAGTTCAAGGAAATGGGGCCGCGGGCTGATCTCATGGCGTTCGTCGTAACGCTGAATCGCCTCCAGCGAGACGTCGCGCAACGGCACAACGCTGATGTCGCTGCGGCGCAGAAGGCTGGTGTTTGGGTGTTCTGATTGATCGCTGAGGCACATCTTCTGCCGGCGTGTGGTGACGCAGTCCTTCTCGAAACCGGCTTTCTCGTAGAAGCTCACCATCTGGACTGCCGCTTCCAAACCGATACAAGCCACGTTGCTCAGCGTGTCCAACGCGTGGTCCCACAAGCGACGCCCCACCCCCTGTCCCTGATACTCCGACTTCACCGCAAACAGGCCGATGAAGGCATAGCCGGGGTTGTATGTCACCGCGGCGATGCAACCCACAGGCTCGTTGTCGAGCCATGCCAACCAGATCCCTTGGCGATCGGTGTTGGCATAGATCTCGATGTCGCCCACTCCTGGTGCGAAATCCTGCTCTCGAGCCAACCTTGTGACGACGTCTAGATCGGCGGGCATGAACGGTTTGATCTCCAGCATCAACCCTTAGGCGGCGTCAGGCGGCATGGAGAATCGAATCCACACTGGTGGGATAACGACGCAGGTAGGCGTTGGTTTCCATAGCGACGATCCGTGCTTCCTTGCGATTGATCGCATGGAGTTGCAGCGTGTGCCGGCTGCCGTCGTTTTTCTTGTATCGAACAACGAATGGTTGTGGTGTGGAACTCATCGGTTTGTGACCTTGAGGGCGATCCGCAAGCTGGCTGGCCGTAGGGCACAGGCCAGGGCGTGGAATGGTCGGTGGGTTCCCTCAACAATGAGGCTTCCCATGGGTTGAGCTTGAGCAAGGTCGATCTTCATGGCTTTGCCTCGAATGCAACCGTCTTACTGCGCCTGAATGCGGGCCTCCAATCCCCATCTGGGGACAATCCAATTCCGGGCTGTCATTTCGCTCTGCTTTGTTCTTTTAAGTGGTTGATCCGTGAGCGACTTGGAGTGATTGGATGGAACCTCGCAAACTGAGGGTTGTTCAAGGTCAAACGCATGGCGGGGGATCGCAGCCAAACAGCGGCGGGGACTTCGCTTCCCCCTGCGGTGTTTCTCGATGCCCTCAGCCTCGGGCCCGTTGATCTGGCGCCCATGCAGCAATGGTGTTATTTACAGGCTTGGCCCTCCACCTCCCTCGATGAGCGCTTGGCGCGCTTGCAACACGCCGAGATCGCCATCACCAACAAGATTCCCTTGGATGGCCTGTTGCTTCGCCAGCTGCCAAAGTTGCGCCTGATCTGTGTGGCTGCCACCGGTACAGATCAGATCGACCATGCCGTTTGTGCAGAGCGGGGCATCCGGGTGCATAATGCCGGGCGCTACAGCCGCGCCTCCGTGGTGCAGATCACCTGGGCCTTGATCCTCGAGCTCTGCTGCGCGATGGATCAGCGCCGCCGGGATCTGATCGCTGGCAGCTGGCAGCGCAGTCCGGTGTTTTCGCTGATCGAACCTGAGTTTGATGAACTGGAGGGCCAGACCCTGGTGGTGCTCGGTGCCGGTGATATCGGCCGTGGAGTTCTGGCGATTGGTGCAGCCTTTGGGATGGAGTGCATTGCCCTCACCAGCAACAGCAGCAGTGCTGAGCTGGAAGCAGCCCTGCGCAAGGCCGATGTGCTCAGCCTTCATGCGCCGCTGACGCCGCACACGCAGAACCTGATCAATGCCCTGCGGCTCAGCTGGATGAAACCCAGTGCTCTGCTCGTCAACATGGCCCGCGGCGGCCTGGTGAATCTGGAGGATCTCTGCGCGGCCTTGCGCCATGGTCAGCTGGCTGGCGCCGCCCTCGATGTGTTGCCCGTGGAACCGCCTGGGCCTGAATTGGAACGGTTGCTTACAACCCCAAATCTGTTGATCAGTCCCCACATGGGCTGGAGTTCTCGCCAGGCTCGTCGCCGTTTGGTGCACACCCTGGCCGGGCATCTGCAGGCCTACGTCACTGCCATGGAACGGTCTGGTAGCCGTAGGCCATCGTGGTGATCGCGAGGTTAGCCGTGATGGCGTTCGGGGTAGGTGTTCGCCCATGTCTCGGTGGTTGATCCCGTTGGGATGAGCTGTTGATAGGCGCTGCTGTTGACGATTTCGTCCACGGCTTCCCCCAGGCGTTCCACGGATCGGCTGTTGGGTAGGGTCTGGACGAGCTCTTGATGCATCCGCCGCAGATACCAGGCGCTGCCGTCGAGCCCGGCATTGAACTTGCTCCACATGCTTGGATCGCGCCGGGCATCCAGCACCATGTCGCCGGCATTGTGGGCCTTGTCCGCGGCGGTTACCAGCAACGAGCTCAGTGGTTTGGCCGCCAGGGAGTTGAGATAGCGGGTCTTGCGCAGCATCCAGGGTTCCTGTTCCCCAACGGCAGCATCAGGGCTTGTGTCGGTGCAGTCGCGCACGATGTCGGCCACCGCTTCCCCGAAGCGTGCGGCGATCGATTCATGGCTTTGGCCAGCGTCTTCGATCGCGTCGTGCAGCAGCGCCGCGATCGCCTGATCTTCATCGCCTCCGTCTTCCCACACCAGGGCGCTGACGCTGATCAGATGGGAGATGTAGGGAACCATTTTTGCTTTGCGCCGTTGCTGACGATGCAATTCCTCAGCCCAGAGCAGGGCTTGTCCATAGCGGGGAGTGATCGTCATTGCAGCTCTAAGAGTGTTTTGAGCATCGCCACCAGCTCCTTTTTGCTGAAAGTGTCCAGAGGCGGTGGTGGTGCTTGAACCCCCTGATCATTCAGGGCTAGGCATAGGTCTGCCTTCTTGAGTTTGGAATAACCCCTGATGCCGTTCTCTTTGCACAAACGCTTGAGCGAGCGCACTGTCTGCTGCTTGAACGTTCCCTTTCCAAGCAGTGCCTTGCGATCCACCCAACCGCTGAGGGGAGCATGCGCCGCTTGAAGGCCATCGGTTGCTGCCTACAGCTCCTGGTCGATCGCCCGCAGAGCCCTCGCATCCGATGCGGCAACCGATCTCAGATTGGCGCGCAGCGCTTCAGCGATCTTGCCCATCGGTTCCCTCCAG
Organism: Synechococcus sp. ROS8604; assembly: GCF_014279655.1. Taxonomy (NCBI): domain Bacteria; kingdom Bacillati; phylum Cyanobacteriota; class Cyanophyceae; order Synechococcales; family Synechococcaceae; genus Synechococcus; species Synechococcus sp. ROS8604. The sequence continues at coordinate 1,502,073 of NZ_CP047946.1, read as the reverse complement.
GCTGAGTTGCACCGCTTGCTGCTTCTCCACGATGGTATGGAGCTTCTCCTTCGTGGAGGTCCAACGCCGGATGAAGCGAGCGATGGCTTTGATCAAACCACCGAGATAGCCGCCCCCTTGATAGCTGCGATTGCCTAGCCGATAGGCCCCAAATTCATTCACTAGGTCATCACCAGCGTCTTCCAGTTCCCCCACCACATTGGTCACGATCTCGAGCATTTCGTAGGCCTCCTAACGCACGTTGGCTTCCCGTTCGGCAATCGCTCGGATCTTGGCTACCAGTTCTTTCATCGCTACACGATTCTGGTCTGCCTTGCTGCGATACACCCCGCGGCTAATCATCACGGATTTGTAGCTGTGTCTCAGCCTGCAGTAGGTGTCGTTTAAATCCTCTCGATCTAAAGCAACGGGATCCACAGGAAAATGGCCTGTTGGCAGCAGTGCAGGCATAAAAAAAGAGCAACAGCCCAACCCTCGTTGCTTTGTCTGTTCCTCACATCCCACATCCCAGGGAGCATGGAGAGCTCGTCCATCCCTCAACTAAGGGATGTAAGTGGTCTTGATTTCAGGCTCAATGGGGTTGCGTGCGGTGGAGCCGTGATGCCCCCCTCCTATGACTTGATCCTGATGAAAAAGGGGCGTCTGCAAATCAAAACTGTGCAGGTCTCCAACGCTGATAAGGCATGGCGCCTGGGGCGTGAGCTTTATCCAAACTGCATCCGTGGTGTGGTTCGCCATGAACGCAGCGAAGCTCAATCAGCGGAATCCAGCTAAGACAAGATCACCATCGAACGCTCGTTATGGAGCTGCGCCTGGAGTCGCGCGCAATCAAAGGAGCGATTGATCAAGCGAGGGTTTTGCTTCAACAGCGGCGGGTTGTGGCCTGCATGGGTGATCGCATGGCCTTGATTTGCCTGTGCCTCACCGAACCGATCAGGCCGGTGATGCTGGGAGCAGCCACCACCGAAGACGAAGGCTTTGCCCTGGTGCAGCGCCTCAACCCGGATTGATTGATCTGCAGCTCCGATCTTGAAACGGGCTACGGCATCAACCTGATCAAGCGTGTGCATGCCGTTTCCCCCTCCTGCCAACGCTTGATTGTGTTGGTGCGCGAAACCCAGGCCGTGGTTCGAGAAGCCATGGACGCCTATGCCGATGGCGTGATGTTCAAATCCAGCTTCGGGACGGGGCAGGGGGATTTCATCCAGGCGCTTCAAACCCTCGCCGAAGGGCAGGTGTATTACCCCGAGGAGATTCGTCGCCTGGGCGCGCAAGCGCCGAGGCCCGATCTTCCCCCCTTGGTGGAGGAGCTTTCCAGGCGCGAAATTGAAGTGGTGTCGGCCGTGGCTCTCGGGCTCAGCAACCAAGGCGTGGCCAATCAATTGAACATTTCCCTGGAAACCGTGAAAACCCATGTGATGAATGCCACCGGAAAACTCGGAGCCCAAGGGCGCACCCAACTGGTGGTGAAAGCGATTGTCTACGGCTTGATCGATCCGCAAGGTTGAGCAGGCGGGACCGGCAGCAGCCATCGCCCGTAGCGGGCGTATAAGGCAGGAATCACCAGCAACGTGAGCAAGGTGGAGGTGATCAAACCACCCAGCACCACAATCGCCAGCGGCTGGAGAATTTCGTTGCCAGCGCCAAAGGCCAGCGCCAGCGGCAGCATCCCCAATGAGGAGGTGAGCGCTGTCATCAGAATGGCGTTGAGACGCTCCAGGCTGCCGTTGCGGATTAACGCCATCTGCGCTTCTCCGTTTTGATGCCGCCGGTTGAAGTTGTCCACCAGCAACAGACCGTTGCGCACGGCGACACCAAACAGGGTGATGAAGCCGATCAAGGAAGCCACCGACAGCACCCCGCCGCTGAGCAGAACGGCGATCAAACCGCCCACAAGGGCCAGGGGCAGGTTGAGCAGAATCGCAATCGTTGCTGGCCATGAGCGCACGGCTACCACCATCAACAGCGCGATCACCACAGCCGCCAGCACGCTGTAAGTCACCAAGGAGCGGCTAGCTCTCTGCTCCGCTTCGAATTGGCCTCCGTAGCGGATGCTGTAACCCGAGGGAAGGGTCACCGACTTGGCCACCTGGCTGCGGATCTCATCGACGACAGGGCCCAAAGCCCGACCGGCCACATTCGCTGAGACCACGATCCTGCGGCTCACGTCTTCGCGCTTGATCTCGTTCGGTCCGCGCACCGACGCGATCGTCACGAACGCACCGAGCGGTTTGAGCGCCCCGGAGGCCACCCGGATGGGCACCTGGCGCAGGGCTTCCAGGTCACCGCGTTGATCCGGCGGCAACGCCACCACCACCGGCATCCGGCCTGAGGCCGGTTGCGCTGCGGCGACCTCCTCACCGTGCAAAGCCACCTCCACGGCCTTGGCGACAGTCGCCACGCTCACCCCCTCCTCCAAGGCCACATTTCGGTTGATGTTCACCTGAAATTGGGGCACGGGCAGTTGCGGTTCCAGCTGCAGATCCACCACCCCTGGCGTTGTTGCTACCACCTCTTGCACCCGTTTGCCCAGGCGGCGCAGTTCGTTGAGATCTGGGCCCGAAATTTTGATCGCGATGGCGCTGCGAACGCCGGAGAGCACCTCATCCATTCGATGGGAGATGTAGCCGCCCACATTCGGGGCAACGCCGGGCAGGGCCAGAAACGCTGAGCGGATGCGACCAATCGCAGCGGGGCGATCATCCATGGCCTCCGCGCTGAGCTCCACATCCACATGGGCCGTGTTCACCCCAGCTCCATCGGCATCCCCCGGCGCGCGACCGGCTCGCACCTGCACCCAGCTGACGTCCTTGCTGGATTGAAGTCGTTCGGAGAGCACCTGGCCGGCACGGCTGGTCATCTCCAGGGAGACGCCGGGGTAAAGCACCAACGAATTCACCAGCGACTGCTCGCGAAACTCGGGCAGAAACACACGCCCGAGCGAGGGAAGCACCAGCCCTGCCGCCACCACACCCGTCAGGGCCAGGGCCAGAACCCGTCTGGGCGATTGCAGGGCCGCATCGAGCAGCGGCTTGTAACAACGTTGGGCGCCGCGCTCCACCCAAGAATCCTCCTGCGGTAGCGGTGCGCGACTGAGCAGCAGGGCGCACAGGGCTGGCGAGAGTGTGAGTGCCACGAGCGTGGAGGCCAGGATCGAGAGCACATAGGCGACCCCCATCGGCATAAAAATGCGCCCTTCCACGCCCGTCAGCGTGAAGATCGGTGCAAACACCACCACGATGATCAAGGTGGAGAACAGCACCGGCTGCCGGACCTCCACCGAGGTGCGGAAGACCACCTCCAGAGGATCCAGAGGTTGCGCCACCTGCCTGTTGCGGCGAAGTCCGCGGTAGCAGTTCTCCATATCAACGATGGCGTCATCAACCACCGAACCAATCGCTACCACCAGGCCCCCCAAGGTCATCGTGTTGAGCTGCAGCCCCACCCCACGCATCAACAGCAGTCCCACCAGCAGCGATAGAGGAATGGCACTCAGAGCAATGCAGGCTGTGCGCCAATTCATCAAAAACAGTCCCAGCACAGCAGCCACAATCACCACTCCCAACAGCAGGGATTCGCTCACATGGCGGATGGCGATCTCGATGAAATGGGCCTGCCGGAACGTGCGTGTCACCGACACATCGGCTGGCAGCAATTCATGTAGTTGCTGAACGCGTTGTTCCACAGCCCGCGTCAGTTGAGGGGTGTCCACATCCGGCTTCTTGTTGATCATCAAGACCACCGCCGACCTGCCGTTGAAGCTGGCTTCGCCCCGGCGCAAGCCAGCAGCGTTTTTGATAGCCGCCAACTCTCCCAACGAGACAACCTGCCCATCCCTTCCCACCACGGCTGCGCTGCTGAGATCCTTCGCGTCTGCGCTGCTGTTGTCGGTGAGGATCAAGCGTTCTTGCCCGCCGGCGATCTGAATTCCGCCCCGTCCACTGAACTGGACATCTGAGGCCGCGTCCAACACCTCCTTCAGAGCCACGTTGTGTTGCTGGAGCGCCTCGAGGTTGAGTTGGATCTGGGTTTGAGCGAGATCCCCCCCGTAGATCGTCACCTGGGCAACCCCAGGAATCGCAAGCAACGCGTTCTCATAGCTGCTCTCAATCTGCGAGCGAAGCGCCAACACCTGCTCTGCGCTGGCGGTCTCGGGAAGGGTGAAGGCGTACTGAAGGATGGTGCCGAGGGGCGAGAGCGGTGGAGAAATCGCTGGCGCCTCTGCCGACTCAGGCAGCTGGGCGCGCACCTGCTGCAGGCGTCCCGCCACCAACTGCCGGGCCTCCTTCAGCTGCGACGCGTCCATGAACACCACCTGAACCATCGAAAGGCCGGGTTTGGAGGCGGAGCGAACCACATCCACTCCGGTGAGACCAGTCACCGCCGCTTCAATCGGTTCACTGATCTGCCGCTCTACCTGTTCAGGAGACAGCCCAGGGGCTGCGGTCTGAATCTCCACCTGTGGCGGAGCAAAGGCTGGAAACACATCCATCGGCATCTCCAGGGCGTTCAGCAGACCCCAGAGACTGATCAGCAATGAACAAACAACAACGAGCCAGCGGCGGGCGATCGCGCCGCGCAAGATCGCGTTGAGCAGCTTGTTGAGCATCAGGCAATGATCAGCTGTCGTTGCGTCCAGAACCGCGGCCCCTTAGGCCGAATCCTGCTGCTATCACGACAATGACCGCTACCGCGATGCCGCCGGGAACCATCCAGGAGGGAGCGTTCCCCGAGGGATCGGGTGTGGAGAGCTCCTCCACAACCACCGGTTGACGATCTTTTTTCTGAGACTCTGCAAACAACGACAGGCCACCAGAGACCACCACCTGCTCATCGGCCGTGACCCCCTCAAGCACCACCGTCCGATCAGCCACAACGGGGCCCACCTTGATCAACACGGGGTCGTAGGTGTCGCCGCTGCGAACGAAAACAAGCGGCTGTCCATCCACATCAAGAATGGCCGCAGTCGGAATCAGTATTTGCCCTTCAGCGGAAACCTGGGGTTGATCGGTGCTGATGCCCAGCAGCTGGTCCTGGGTGGGGCTGGCCTTCACCTGATCCACGGAATCGTTCTGGACGAACGCATCTCCGTGGCCCGAATGGGCTAGGGCTGCGGGCAAAACAAGCCCTTGAAGCCCGCCGCCGAGCAAAGCGCAAGTGAGAACCAGTGCACGCATCTCTAGCGACCGAAGCCATAGAAGTTTCAACCCCGCGTGGGTTTTGTGCAATCAAATCGCGATGCGTGTGGCGGTCAACCCCAACGGTCTCACCACACCAGGACAACTGAATTAGCTCAAAGCCGTCGAACACTGCGAAGGCCTCTGAAGTCAATGCTTGCGATCAGAACGTTGAAGACGATCTTCCTTGCGCTGATGACTGTTTGATGAGGCATCAGCCCAGCGTTTGCCCATGGCAAGGGCATGTATGCCTCAAAAGCCGAGGCTCAGAAACGAGCCCAGGAGATTGGTTGCAGCACCAGTCATCAAAACAACGGCCGCTGGATGCCTTGTGCGGATGAACGAGAGCTCCACAAACAATTGCGCAAGCAGTGAACTCGCCCGTGAAAACGCAGCGCCAGGCTTGTCGCATTCACCGCTGGTTCGTGCCGATCGCTGCTGCGCCGCTGTTGCTCGGCGTGCTCACCATCGTCTTCACAGGCTCGGGTGTGGTGATGCTGTTAAGGCCGCCCAGGTGATCCCTCCCCTTTGAGATCGGATCAGTAGCGAGCGATGACGGATGGGGTGTCTAGGGCCCCCATCAAAGAAAGAACCGTGGACGCTCCCACCAAGCTCAGACGAGCCACGGAGGGAAACCAAGCTTGGAATCGAGACGTCTTCATGGATTTTTTTAGAGCTGACCTCAGCGAACCGCTTGCTGGCTGTGGCTGGAATCCAGTGAACAGATGTCGGAGGCCGCCAGGATCGGATCAGCTTCACAGAGCCGGCGCATGAGCGCATCGTGATCCACAGAGGAGAGGGATCCGTCGGGCATCCACTTCAAGCAGGTCCTCCCAAGACAGTTGTTGGATTGGGAAGGTGTTAACGAGGTCATCTCTATTGGATCGGCTGATGTTCACTCTCTGCTGCCGATCCATGGCTGCAATACCCCCAGATAGGGTCTATCCAAAGGCATTGGCGGGCTTGATGCATTTCGACTGGGTGCTCATCTGGCTGGTCAGCTTGGGATCCAGCAGCCATTCTCTGAATTCTTGCGTGATCGCATAGCTGTCTTCATAGCGCTGCGATTGATCGAGACTGGCGATCCGTTGCACCATGCTCCTGGTGATTTGTGCTTTCACGGAATTGGTATGGGTAGACATCGCAAGACCTCAGTGTTGTTGATTCGTAGAGATTTCGGCCTGAATGATTCGCATCAATTGCTCCGGTGATTTGTATTGACGGGGCAGGGAACGGTTCAACAACTGCAGACGATCCCAGCAAAGTGTGCGTTGAAGTTGGGCGCTGCTTGTGCCTTGTCTGACAAGGATCTTCAAGGCCTTGCAGTACATCGGATGCTTGGCTTCGAGTTCACCGATGCTGATCTTGGGTGGAGCCATGGATTGGCAGCTCGATAGATCCGAACTTTGCACCCGGCAGGGCTATCGCATCTCCCCCCTTTTGGGGACAACCTCGCTGTCCCCAGATTGGGGTAGTGGATGCATGCGGTCGGAACGTTGAATCCTTGCCGTCGCACATGTCTCCATGGAATCAATCGAAACGCACATTGCCAAGGACCGTGAGGAACTGGCCAAGGCCGCAACCAGCGGCGATCGGGCCAAGGTTCGTCACTACGCAACCGAGCTCGAAGAGCTGGAGTCGTATCGCAGCCACCACCCAGGTGAGCACAAGGATCCCACCTCTCTTGAGCTCCATTGTGATCTGAATCCAGAGGCTCCGGAATGCCGTATCTATGACGACTGACAACGACCGAAAAGGATCGGAGGGGTCGTCTAGCAAAGATGGCAGCTAGGAGCAGGGCCTTGCGTGGATCTCACCCCATATCTTCAAAACCAGCCGACGTCGGCTGATGAGGAACCTCTGCTTTCCGTTGCCGTCAACGGCCGGATTGCGCTTGCCATGAAAGGCCGATTCTTCCTTCGTTGTTTCTGCGATAGTTTCAGCGAAAGAGGACGAATCGGTTGTGCCGTAACCGATGAACAAACCTGTTTGGATTATCTGAAGCAGGAGCCATTTGAGCTCCTGCTCTGCACTGATTTGCTTGAGAAAGGCAATGGTTTCGAACTGGCTCGCAAGGCGCGTGAGCTGGATGAAAGCTTGAAGGTGGTTGTGTTATCGCTGAGCGATGCCATTCCCATCGAATACGACAATGCGCCGTGGCTGGAAGCCGTTGTGGCGGAAGCCGACATCATTGAAGACCGCAAACCGTTGGAAGCTGCGGTGCTGGCGGTGATGGGGCATCACTCCTATCGCAGCCCATCCCTGCGCTCCGACGAACTGCCCTATCTCAGTTGTCCGCGGCTCACCCCTCGGGAGTATGAGGTCTTGGATCGCCTCGCCCGCGGCAGGACAGATCGCGAAATTGCTGAAGACCTGATTGTGTCGGAAGAAACAGCCCGTACCTACACCAAGCGATTGCTGCGCACGCTGGAAGTGAATAACAGGGTTCAAGCCGTCCTCAAAGGCATGCGTTGTGGAATGGTTCAGATCTAATCAGAGCGCTGTTTAGAGCCACAAATTTGGCTCCAAGTGGGATTCACCCCAAATGGGGGTAGTGCTCCATGCACCAGCTGCGGCTTAATGATTTCCACGAATTGAGACTGTGGAGATGGCCGCAATCACCTTCACCCATGACCCTTCCATTGCCGAACTCTGTGAAACGGAAGCGGTTTACACGCGAGCCATGCACTATCTGGTGGCCGATGGGGTAAAGGAGAAGGAAGCACGCAAAAGCGTGTGTTGGCGGCGCCTTTACACGCTCCATCAAGCCCTGCCCAAGCGATACGAGGATCCTCAAACGCTGTTTCACTCTCTTCAAGCCCATCGTCGCGGCCTGAGGTGATTACAACGGTGTTGGCTTGGCCGTTGATCACGGATGAAGAGGATGATCTCGCAGGAGATCCCAAGCTTCCGTCGCGGTGTCTGCAAACTGGATTAAGCCAAGATCCTGATCATCAATCAGTCCTGAATCTGCCATGAATTCAAAGTCGATCAGACGTGTCCAATAATCCTTTCCAAACAGAATGATTGGCATGGCATGTTGAGTTCCTACCTGTCGCAGCGTTAAGACCTCAAAAAGTTCATCGAGTGTTCCGTACCCGCCTGGGAATAACACAGCGCCGACGGCACGCATCACAAAGTGAAATTTGCGCAGTGCAAAATAATTAAATTTAAAGCAGAGTTCAGGAGTGATAAAGGGATTGGGATTTTGTTCATGTGGGAGTTCGATGTTGAGTCCAATCGACCGGCAACCCGCATCAAAGGCTCCACGATTTGCGGCTTCCATGATTCCAGGACCGCCGCCGGTCACAATCACATGGGAGGAACAGCAAGGCCTTGTGCTGGTGTCTGATTGACCAAAACGAGAGGCTAAAAAAGCGAACTCCCTCGCTGCATCGTAAAAGGGCGACAGCTCCAAAAGTTTTTTGGCACGGCTCACTTTTCGCTGCAATTGTTTGGAGTTGGGATCCGTATCAAGTTCCCTGATGGCCTTCTCAAGATGGGCTTCTGCTGCTGATCGTTCCTTGAGGCGTGCGCCCCCAAAGACGATGATGGTTGAGGAAATGCCAATTTCTTCAAAGTGAAGCTCAGGCTTGCTGATTTCCAGCAACATCCTCACGCCACGCATTGAGGATGTGTTGAGAAGAGCAAGATCCTGATGCGCGAGCCGATAGGTGTCCGAGTGGATGATTTGCTGAAGGTTGTCAGCCACCCGGGTTGGATCATCACTGGGCCACGTGGAATCAATCGCGTCTGATTTCATGCTTGGTACGGGCGTTACAACATATTTGCTGCCAATTCAGCAAGAGCACTGCGTTCTCCCCGCGTCAGGGTCATGTGGCCCACGAGGGTCTGACCTTTTAAGCGTTCAGCGAGCCAAGTAAGGCCGTTGCTCTCGGCATCCACGTAGGGATTATCAATCTGATACGGGTCACCGGTGAACACGATCTTGGTTCCTTCCCCAACACGCGTCACGATCGTTTTCACCTCATGCGGGGTGAGATTTTGCGCTTCATCCACCACCATGAATTGATGGGGAATCGAGCGACCGCGAATGTAATTGATGGCTTCCACTTCTAGAAGCCCCATCTCGCGAAGGTCAGCCCAGGAGCTTTTGGGCCCACCACCATGGCGGCGACGATCATCCTTCGGCTCATTGCTCATCGTATCCCCCGTAAGGAAATCAAGGTTGTCCACGATGGGTTGCATCCAAGGAGCAAGTTTTTCTTCCAGGGAACCTGGCAAAAAGCCAATCTCTTTGCCTAAGGAGATCGGCGGACGGGTCACCAACAGTCGGGCATAAAGATGTTGATCAGCAACCTGATGCAAGCCAGCAGCGATCGCCAGCAGGGTTTTACCGGTGCCGGCCTTACCAACAAGAGTGACCAGCTCAACGGAGGGATCCAGAAGCAAGTCGAGGGCGAAATTCTGTTCGCGATTCCGCGGCTTTAGGCGACCAAGACGGGCTCGTTTGAGCCAAACCAGTGGTTCCACTTCTCCTGAATTGCCGCGATGACGTGCCAAAAAGGTGTGGTCTGCGCTGTCGCGATCGATCAGGGTGAGGCCCTCATTGGGTTGCAAAGACGCCATCACATCCGCTGGCAGCGCTTTCACCGAAAGGCGACCCTTTTGGTGCAGCTCATCGATCACATCAGCGGAGACCTTGACGCCTCTGGACCCTGGATAGAGATCGGAGATCGCCACCTTGTCGTTGGAGTAATCCTGGGCGGCCAGACCCACGGCATCCGCCTTGATGCGCAGATTGGTGTCTTTGGTGATCAACACCACCTCGGGTGGCTCGCTCAAGCCCTTCGCCCGCATCTGTTCCAACGCCACAGCCAGGATGTTGTTGTCACCCCCGCCACCCCGCAATTCCGGTGGCAACTGGGCCAAGGTTTCAGCCCGACAAAAGGCCACTTCCAGGGTTCCTTCACCGTCGGGCGTTAATGGAACACCATCAGCGAGGTTGCCCCGCTCACGCAGACCATCGAGCAGGCGAGCTATATGACGGGAATTACGCCCCTTTTCAGAGGGATCACGCTTGAACCGATCAATTTCCTCGATCACCTGAATCGGCAGCACAATGCGATCGGCCCCAAAGCTCTTGGGCGCCTCTGGATCATGCAGAAGAACATTGGTATCGAGGACAACGACTTTTTTGTTCACGACAAACCTCTTTCCTTCCATGTTTTCAACCTAGATCGCAAAAAACAGAGCGAACGCTTTGCTTACCAGGACTTCACCGGTTGCAATTAATGGATCCTTTCAGAAAGTTTTGATGTGTCATGTTCAGATCAAATTCTGTTGATTAACTCTGTTCAGTTAATTAGGTCTAGAAAACACGTTCCTCCTGTTCCCCTAGGGATATTCAGGTTCTCGTCCGCGAGCAGGGATTGAAAACCGTTCCCGCTCGTCTTCAAGCGGGTCGGCGAAGTGAGTCCATGGATCGATGTCCTTCATCAACTCGCAGGTGATATGGCAGCAGTCGTGCCTGAACACCGGGGGAGGTGTTCCCGGAAAATCGCATTGGTTGATCTCGATGAAGTCGGCGTAGGCCTTGCCGAAGCTGCCTGTTGGATAGCTCTTCAGACCTTCATACCGTTTGCGCATGGCCCGGTCCTCATGGCCACTCAACACCTTGAGTGTTGCCGTCAAAGCCGTATGAAGCCCCGGCGCATGATGTCGAAGCGCAGCGCCAGAAGCTGCCCCTCCATCACGTTGCGATAGCTGTTCACGGGCCTGGGATCCACTTGGAAGGTCGTGGCTGTCTGCTCCAACAGCTCAAGAGTTTCTGGGCTGGGGGGAACGTCGAACATCGCCATCAGCGTCATGCCCCGCAGGATTCGTTCTCCCCATTCAGGATCCGAATCGCAGCGACGAACGGTGGCGGCTGGGGTGAATCACCATGTTGTTTAACCTATGGATTGAAAATGAATCCCTTTAAATAATTCTTTGCGTCTAATTAATATCCGTTAATTCTAAAGAGCTCTCAATACATTGTTTCTGAGTTTTTCTGCTTGTTTGGCCAGTCCCAGAGACGCTCACACATAAAAAGAGGCCGGAGATCTCGTCTCCAGCCTCTTGAAAGCAACGGTCAAACAACCAGCCTTTCAAGGCTGGCTTTTGAGAGTGAGGTTCAGGGGATGAGGATCGACCAGGCAAATGCCGAGCCAATTCCGATCCAGACCGCTGCCAGGAGCTGGCGATTGCGTTCTCCCAGCCAGCCTTGAAGCTCCCGTGACAAGGAGGTGGCAGCCAAGAGCAGTGCCCCTTGAGCCACCAGCAAACCAAGGCCATAGGCCAGCAGAGGCGTGGGTTCGGCTCCCACGATGGTTCCACCCAGCAGGTAGCCGTGCAGAGCAATCGCTGGCAACAGCGTGATCAAAGGCAACCTCCCCAAAATCACAAGACCTTCAAGCACGAGGGTCAGCGATACAGCGGCCTCAGCCCAAGGCGTAAGACTCTCGGAGAGGGGTACAACTTGCGCCACTCCGCTACCGATCAGCCCAAGAGCCAACATCGGCAGCAGCCAACGACGGGGTCGTTCCCAACTCACAAGGGCGATCGCCACAAGAAAGAGCAGATGGTCTGGGCCCAGAAGCGGGTGACCGATTCCACTCAGCAAGCCCTGCAGCCAAGTTATCTGGCCGCCTTCAGGCATGGCAAAGGGATGATGGGCCAGGGCTGGAGATCCAGCCAAAGCCAGGGTCAAACCACCTAGCAGCACTGAATGAGCTGGTCTGAGCTGTTTGATTGATGAATTCAAAAATCGATCCTCGTCGAACAAACACGGCGGGCGTTCTGACTGACGACCAAGCTGAAAATCAGGACTGGTCGCTTCACAGTTGCGGGACAGTGCCGGACTTTCACCAGACTTTCCCCGTTTCCTCCAACAGCTGATCACCACCGGAACCGAGTCCTCCTTTATAGCGAAGCCTGCTCTGAATCAAACCAATCGGAAACAGGCGATCGCGCTGTTGTCAGCGACAGCCGTACAGCCTGGCCTTGTAATCCCCATCACCCATCACCCAACGGGAGTCGCCAGCCGTGGTCGAGAGGGAATATTGGCGATCCTCTTTTTGTGAAAACAGGGTGGGATTTGGCTTCGATCCCGATGATTTAAAAAATTACTGTTTTGTCATGAATTAATTAAAAATAAGCTCTACCTGTGCTTTAATTGACTTAGTTGAGAAGGTGAGTAATTATGCTTCCAGTTAATTGGTTTGGAACGTTTGCTCTAATCGTCTTGATCGCTGGGATCACATGGATTTCTTACGCGGAGACCCATCAGGCCTGCCAACTGGGAAATCGCGATAAGCATTAATACTTGCGTTCGAATTTCACTTCGTCTTCTAATTCCGTTCCCGGTTCAAGATGTTTGGTGATGCAGGTCGTGACGCAGACGCCATCGTCAAGCCCACAACTTGTGACGCATTCAAGGTAAGCGTCTACCGCTTCCCAGCGTTCTGTGATTGATTCACAGTCGTGTTCATTTTTAAATGCTCTCATCATTTTTATCCGGCTGAGAAATGATTACAACGGTTTTTATTTGGTGGCAAGTTAATGATTGCGAAATAAATAGTTCCTAGGACTTTGTGCTTAGTGGCTTACTTTTTTTGTTCTTTGAGGTTCTGCTGCTTATTCAGGGTTCTCAGTGTTGCTGGAAGCATCGTCATGAGCCTGAAACTCTCAGATTGCCTGCTTTAAGTCCTCGAATTTGAATGTGATTGGCGATTGAATATTTCGGTCGTGGAAAAAAATGCAGCGCTCATTGGTCGAAGCGCATAAAAATGGGAGGTCTCTCACTCCTCCCATGGTGTCTTGTTTTGACCTCTTGATGATCGGCCCAGCAAGCCATGCAGATACGACTGAAGCTTCAGCAAACTCTTTCTAAATGTGTCTGAGGCCAGACCTCCATAAAAAAAAGACGGTCGTATTCTCCGTCGACCGTCTTACGGATAGGGGTTCCCCAACACCCGACCCTCCTCATTACAAGCGAGTGAAGGGGCTGATGTCTCTAGAGATCCATACCCATTTTTATTTAGTAGGCATAAAAAAGAGCGGTCCTCCTGACGTTCCTTTCCAGCGAGCATCCAGTACCGCTTCCTTACGCTGTGCCCATTTGCAGCCACAAAAAAGGAGGGCCTCTAACCCCTCCCTTAAAGGCTCTCCGTTCCACCGAAGCCCCTCGTTACAAATCGTAATGGATGTCTCTCTTGCGGGGAAGGGCGGTTCCCCTCCCTGGCAGCCGTAACACCATCAAGCAGATAAAGAATCGCTCATCAAGGCGCCCTTTCCTGTTTCGTGGGGATGATCCTGACTATCCCGATCCTGGTTTTGCCATTGGTATTCCTGGGGCGAATCGCAGTCCCTGGGTCAAGTGTGTGCCTGAAACTTTCGTGATCCAGACCTTCGGCGTCTTCAGCGTGAGCGCTACACCAGCCACTGATCGGCATCCATGATTGTTTTGATCAGCAAGCCAAGGCGCTTGAACTCAGCAAAGTTCAGGTCTTTCACCGCTTGATCGAGTCCGCAATCAACCCATTCGCCCTCGCGTCGTTCGTAGATGGTGAAGTCTTGCTTGAGGTTGTCGCGGCGAATGCAGTAGGTGATGCCGTCCTCATGCAGGAACTCAGCGGATTGAAGCTGCAGACCCATGGATGCGCCCCCCTTTTTTTCGGTGATCTTGGCGCACGGTATGAATACTCCAGGTTTTGGATCAGGCCATGGAATCGATCAATCCTTAGGCCATCGCCATCACAGCGAGCTGGGTGCGGTCTCTGTCGCCGATTTTGCCGATCGCTCTTTGCGCCGTGCGCGACTGAAGGCGCAACTCCATCTCAAGCGACCCTTTGTGTTGTTGTCGTAGCCACGATTGGTTGGTTGAACGTGCTGATCGTCTCGGAAGACCACCCCTTGAATGCAATCCGGATAGCGCTCACGCCCCTGGCGACAGGCCTTGGCGGCATCGGCGGCGCGCTCTCTTATTCAGCAACAAGCCAATGGATTGCACATCCTTCAGTTGAGGGAGAGCCCGCAATGAATAAGCCCCTGGAACGCGGGAGGTAATGCAGATCAATCGAAAGAAGGGAGTGGGGATTAGCACAGCTGGATCAGCGGTCATCTGTTGGAGAACAGAACGCGGGGAGTCTTTGCTGAATGGCTTGTGCACCGCGCCCTCAACCTCTGCAGTGAGTGCATGGCGGAATGGGCTCCCGTTGATGCCACATACAACGGCACCACCATCGATATCAAATCGGCGGCCTAAGAGTAGAGCTGGCCAAAAGAGCAGCCTTTATCGATCGTGTTCTCACTGCGGCAGAAAAGGTCTGATCTGTATTTGTTTTGCCTCATGCGAGGGCACACCCCAGAAGATCTCGATCACTGGGAGTTTTGGGTGGTGCCAACCGGAAAGCTGCCGGATTAAGACAGCATCAGCCTCAACCCTTTGAAAAAACTGTTTGGAGATCCAGTGTCTTTCGCAGCGTTGAAACCTTTGATTGATGATCGATGATCACTGCCCGCTACGGCGAGGCCCTGCAGTGGACCGACGCACTGCACTGCGAACTGCACCGCGAGCAGCGCCGCAAAGGCAAACAGGTTTCTTACATCTCCCAACTGATCAGCGTCAGCGCGCTGGTGTGGGAAGACGGCGGTAATGAAGATCAGGCGATCGCTGCTCTGCCGCTTGTTTGCGTGGCGTGTCAGCACTTCAGGCATGGAGTTGATCAGCACTGCCACACGCTGGTTGCATGCAACATCCAGCAGCAGCAACTGCAGCAGGGCCAACATCTGACCAAGATCTGCAAGCTCTGGGCACGCACCTGGCAAAGCACTGCTGGTTGGGCTCCAGAGATGGGGTGAACGATTTCGTCTCGAAGGATGGATCAGCGCTCGAACTCTTGAGCGGGCATCCCGTTCTGAAAGACGAAGAGGCTGTATTTGCCGAGGCGATGGAACGACAGCGGATTGGAATTGATCCGCACATAAGTCTTGCCCTGATCAACTGCCAGGAATTCAAAGTTCCAGTTCTTGCTCCAGATCTGCGCGTTGCCAGCGGACTGACGAAATTCACACGGGAAGATTGCAGTGAGGGGAGCATCTCCATACTTGGAGAGCTTGCACTCAGCCTTGACGATTTCAGCTTGCGCTGGTGCTGATGTAACGGCCGCAGCGAAGGCGAGCGCTGCGGTGGTGAATGTGGTGCGGATCATGGATTCATCGTATTCATTAACTACTTGCAAAGCACTGCTGGCTGGGCACCCGAGAGGGGGTAAGCCAAGGCATAAAAAAAGAAGGCGACTAAGCCTTCTTCGGGGGGTGTGAGGAGCCAAACCTTGTGAGAAGTTGGCCGTTCACATCCTTAGAAGATTCCAATGAACAGTCAACAAACTGATCCGTAGAGGCTTGCTCAGCGAGATTTCTGAGGCATGATTCCTTGGTGAGGAGGGCTTCTTCTCGGAGTGGAAACTAGGCAACACGCCCAACGAGAAGCCGAGAGACCCTGCCTTTGGCGGGGTTTTCTTTTGCCTGTGCATAAAAAAAGAGCGGTTTCTCACTCCGCCCCCAATCTCATCTGTCCTTGCGTGAGCAGCACGTCGCCGCTGAAGCAAGGGGCATTCGGGTCGGGGACAGTTAGATCTCTATGAACCTGATATGCCTTGGCCATATCAATGCGTCTGATCACCCCGAGCCAGCTGTCGCTGTTCAGCATCAGCCCAGTGATCGGGGCCTGGTGGGAGGAGCTGGAAGCTCGCAAGCTGTTTGAAGGCAGCAAGCCAGCGGTGAGTGAGCTGGATCAGCAGCTGTTTGCCGATGGCCTGCGCCATGAGCATGTGTTGCTCGAGAAACTGGAGAAGGAAGGGCATCGCATCGCCCGTTTGCCTGGCAAGCAAACGGAAGCCGACTACGCCGCCACCCGTGAGGCGATGGCCCAAGGGGTGGAGTTCATCCACCAGGCATCGCTCTGCAACGCCGAGATGCGCGGCAGTGCAGGCGATAAAGGATTTCGCGAGCAGCTTGCTCCGCTCAAATCGCCACACCCATAATCGGCAACCACGCCGCCGGGATCTCGCGCTCCAACCGCCAGCGAATTGCCATCGGACGCTCACCCTCGTGATTCTCGTAGACGGCAAAGCCCAGGCACGCAAAAGGCTCGGTAATAGAGCCCTGTTTTCGCTGTTCCCGCACAAAGAGCAACACCCGTGAACCACCACTCACGTAACGCTGGCCTGTAGGAGAGGAAGCCGTGGTGGTGCTTTGGCTTTCCCAGTGGAAAAGGCGTGGGCCGAGGGCCAGGTCGCGATAACGGGTAGACGGGGAGAAAAGGGCCTCGCTCTTTTTGAGTGTCACGAACAGCAGGTCACACCGGCTGGGTTCATGCCAGAGCACGCCTTCACGGTGAATCCACGGTGCGTCATCACCGAGGACGCCAAACGCCGCTTCGATTTCGGCGCGGCTGTAGTGCCCGTGCACGCGAAGCGGCACTGGTAGCGCCCAAGGGAGTGGGTGCAGGCGGTGATCGGCCCTGGCAGCAAGGAAGAGAAGCAGCTGGCGCAGTTCGTCGCGCAATGCGCCGGCCTGCCAAAGCACAGCCAGGGCATCGAGAAGCGGACGCCACTGGCGGCCTGTGCCGAATAGCTGGGCCGTGAGCATCAACCACTGTCGGCGTTCGCGAACCCCCATGGTGAGCGGATCCGGCGGAGCAGGCTCCGACATGGCGGCGGCGAGGGCACGCAGACGATCAGGATCGTCGCCGTGGAGCAATCCAGAACCGATGGAGCGGCTTAGCCGCTCTTCCTCCGGATGGGACTCATCGCAAAGCCATCCCAGCTCACGACGAAGGGCTGTGAATGAGACGCCGCGAATGCCGTAGAAATCGACGGGGTCCATCGCGAGCGCCTCAAGCCAATCGGCGAGTCCACTAGCGGCATTGATAACCCCTTCAGCTGAAAGGGTATGGAGCTCCTCCAACAGCTGTGGGCGCCGGCTAGGCAGGCACTTGCGCAGATTGGAGAGGACTCGCTCACTCGCCACCCGATCAAGGACCAACCGACAGCCCGGAGGCACGAACGGAAAGCCCTGCTCAAGCTGCTCCTTCAGTTGGCGGCGGGTGCAGCCGAGCAGAGCGCGATAGCGCTGGTCGAAACGAAAGCGTCGGTGTTGCTGGCCAATGAAATCGAGCACCGTGAGGCAACTCTTGCCGGTGTCGGGCGAAAGGCGCAGCCCACGGCCAAGTTGCTGCAGGAAGACCACGGCGCTCTCGGTGGGGCGAAGCAAAAGCACGGTGTCGATCGAGGGGATGTCGAGACCCTCGTTGAACAGGTCCACGGCAAAGAGGATCTGCAGCTCGCCAACTTGTAGGCGGCGCAGGGCATCCCGGCGCTCATCACCGGGGGTGGTCGCGTCGAGGGCTTTGGCCTTGAGGCCAACGGCGCGGAATCGCTCGGCCATGAAGCGGGCGTGCTCCACGCTCACGCAAAAGCCCAGGGCGCGCATTCGTCGCGGTTCAGCCACCGCCTTCTCCAGTTCGCTGAGGATCAGCGCGACGCGACGATGGTCGCCTGTGTAAACATTGCTGAGCTCAGCGGGCACATAACCACCCCGGCGCCACTCCAGGGAGGAGAGGTCCGTGGCGTCAGCGACAGCGAAGTAGTGAAAAGGCGCGAGCAAGCCCTGATCGAGGGCGGTCCAGAGTCGCAGCTCCGCAGCGATACGTCCGCCAAACCAATAGAGGACGTCGAGCCCATCGGCGCGCTCGGGGGTAGCGGTGAGGCCAAGCAGAAGCTGAGGGCGCAAGTGGTCGAGCCAGCGGCGATAGCTCGAGGCTGCCGCGTGGTGGAACTCATCCACGATCACCACGGCGAAGCGATCAGGAGGGATCTCGGCAAGATCGAGCTGGGCGAGTGACTGGACCGAGGCAAATACATGTCGCCACTGGCGCGGCAGTTCGCCATCCACATAGAGCTCACCGAAGGCTGGGTCATGCAACACCTGGCGGAATGTGGCCAGGGCCTGGTGCAGGATTTCCTTGCGGTGAGCGATCAACAGCAGCGGCGGCGGCTCGGGTGCGGGGAACCGCTCAGGGAAATCGCTGTGCAGGCGGGCCACGTCGAACGCGGCCAGCACCGTCTTGCCCGTACCCGTGGCAGCCACCACCAGGTTATGCCAGCGGTTATGGACCATGCGCTCGGCCCCCAGGGCTTCGAGCATCTCGCGCTGGTAGGCGTAGGGCAGCAGGTTGAACCACGCCAGCGCCGAATCGTCCCTGGCGTCATCCACGCCCCGGGCTACAGCGAGCTGGTGATCGATTCGATCCTGTTGATCAGGCGTGGCGGCATAGCACTCGAACTCGCCCTCCTCCCAGTAAGCGTCAAAGGTGGACTGAAACTTGGCCACCATTGCCGGCGTCTCCAGGGCTGCCAGGCGCACGTTCCACTCCAGCCCGTCGAGCAGGGCTGCAGAGGAGAGATTCGATGAGCCGATGTAGGCCGTGCTGGTTCCACTCGCGCGATGAAAGTGCCAAGCCTTGGCATGGAGCCGGGTGCGGCGCGTGTCGGTACTGACCCGCACATCGGCGCCATGCTCCACAAGCCAGTCGAGAGCTTTGCGATCGGTGGCGCCGAGATACGTGGTCGTGAGCACTCGTAGGGAACGCCCGGACGCCAGGTACTGGGCGAGCACCGGCTGCAGCAACCGCAGGCCACTCCACTTGATGAAGGCGCAGAGCAAATCGATGCGATCTGCAGAGGGCACTTCTGCCTGCAAGGCCAGCCCCACACTGGGCTCGCTGGGGGCATTGATCAGCAGGGTGCCATCGGCCAGGGAGATGAGGGGCCGGTCCACGGGGGTCTCGTTCGGTAGCAACGGCGCATCCCGCAGCTCCTGAAGCAGACGAGCGCTGGGATGCAGCAGATCTCCCGCGTCAATGACAGAGCTGTACTGCTGGAGTAACCCAACGATCTGGTTAACCAGAGCCAATTGCTGCTGTTGCCGCTTGGGCTCCGGCAATGACGCCAGAGCTGTCTCACTTAGCTGGCGCAAGTAGCGGGCCAGGCGCTGGGGCGCCTCGGCGGGATCCAGGGGTTGGAGGTGATGTAAGGATTCCTCCTGACCGGCCAGGAGCTGGTCAATCGCGGCACTGAGCGGGTGGTCGTAGAGCCCGGGTGTGAAATTTTGCTCAGGCATCAGAGATCAGTGGTCTTCTCTGAGATCTGCTTGAGCCAGGCACTTAGTTCAGGGTCACACGCAAAAACCCAGCAGGCTTTTGTCCCTCGGCTCATCAACGTTCGGTATGTGTTGCGGATGATCGCGTCTGCCTTTATGCGGATCGCCTGGGGGTCCCGTTTCAGGCCCACCTTGTATCCCTTCAACGACTGATCCGTGCGCGCCCGGGCCGAAGGAACCGTCACAACCTGGCCATCCCTGTAGGCAAGATCCGGCCCGATGATCACACCGATCGTCTCCAGCTCCAGGCCCTGGCAGGTATGGATGCAGCCAACCTCCTCCACAGTGCCTGCCTTCATGATCCACACACTGCCGTCCTTGCTCAGGTTCCAGCGGGCCCGGTAGCCCCAGGGCTCGATCGTGATGTCCCAGGCGCTGGAATATTTTTTTGAATCCCAGTTCCAGCAATAGCCCGCCACCATCCGTGCCTGGTTGACGTGATTGGCCTTGCGAATCGCCTCATGCAGCTCAACTGGATCATCAAAAACCCTGAAGTCGTAGCTGGCGGCTGGGTCCAACTGCTCATTGGCCGTGGCCCGTATCCCGAGGGTGGAATCCAGCCAGGCCAGGTAGCCGTCAGAGCCGCTGCAACGGAACTGCGACGGCAGCACGTCACGATGTAACTCGGCCTCGTGGAATTGGCTCCACTTTTCGATCTCGGCCGTACTCCCAATGTCGTCGAAGGTGACGCGCTGGTCTTCATCAAGGAAAAACACCGCCAGCTTGCTGGCGTGGATGATCTCCTTGACTTGGTTCTCTCCCTCCTTGTCGTAGATGGTCTTGGTCATCAGCCGGTAGCTTTCATCCACGATCAGGGCGTCATAAAAGCCCTCCGGACATCCAACAAAACAGGCCGAACCACAGAAGAGGTTGTCGTATTCCCCTTTCTGGAGAGAACCGGTGAGCTTGGCGCGATATTCAGCCCGCGGCGCTGCGTTCTTGCTCACATAGCGGGCATTGAGGCCCATGCCCAGCAACCGAGCCAGCAAGTTCACCGCCACCACCGATTTCCCCGTTCCAGGCCCGCCCTGCACCAGCAGCACACAGTGCCTCCCTTCTCGTAGCCGTCGTGCAAGGCCTAGCGCCTTTTCGTACACCACCTTCTGTTCGTCAATCAGCACGAACTCGGCATTGCCCTTCAACATTCGCTCAACAGAGTCCGCAAGCTGACGGCTGGGCTTGGCCTTGCCATCGCGGATCCTCTCGATCGTGCGACCCCGATCGCCAACCTGCAGACAGCGCTGCAAGAAGGCCGCCATGGCTGCGTTGTCGTGGCGGAGAAACACTGGTGCCTGATCGAGGTACGGGCGATAGCGGGCATCGGTGATGCCGCTGCCATCTGTGCAGTTGTGGAGGTAGGCGCAGGGTTGCAGAGCAATCTTGTGCTCAACCACCGCTGTATTGAACCCACGCAGGAGCTGCCCGTAGCTCATGGCCTGGTACGAAGGATAAGTGGTCTCGCGTGGCCCCTTCCCGATGAAGGTTCGTACCACCCCATCCAGCTCAGTGGACTGGACTGATTCCCACTGCTTCAGCTCAACGATCACCGCAGCTGGTTCGCCAACAGCATCACAGCCTGAAAGCAGCAGGTCGATGCGCTTCGCAGCGTTGTGAATGCGGTATTCGATCGCCACACCTAGCTCTGAGGGGATCTCTTCGAACTGCAATACGTTTCCAACGCACTGAAGTGAATTCTTCCAAGCTCGAAACTCGCTTGCGGCGACTTTGTGGCCTGTAATCGCTATGAAGCGCTCTCGCACCTCCTCCTCAATGCGCTGCTCGCGCACGTGTTTCAGGAACTCTTCTCGAGTTGCGAGATAAATGATCACGAAAGCAAGGGCTGAATGGACCCACCTGAAGGAATTCTGGCTGCGTCTGCTTGTTGGGAATGCAGTTCGAAGCTGGGTGCAGATGAGCTTCAGGATTGTGGGCTGGATGACTGGTCAGCTGATCTGCGATCAATACCTCATCCTGTGCGCGATCACACCTCTCACACCACCCCGCGGATCAGCCACGTCACCCTTGCGCCTTGGGATCAGATGCCAGTGGGCATGCATCACCGTCTGCCCGGCCGAGTCACCACTGTTCAGGCCGATATTGAAACCGCTGATGGAGGCATCCGCCATCTCAAGATCCTGCCTTCTCTGCTTCAGGAGTGCAGTGACGGCATTCCACTCGGGCTGATGAAGCTCCATTCCATCCGCCACATGCCGGCAGGGGATCACCAGGCTGTGGCCTTTGGTGACGGGATAGGCATCGGCGATGCAGAACGCCAGTTCGTTCCTCAGCAGCCCCCGATCTGAATTCTGCAGTTCACAGAAAAGGCATCCCTCCTGCCTGTGGTCATAGCTCTGCAGCACCCCGCGGAAGTCGGTGCTGTCGCTGTCCCGCTTGCCGGCGTTGCAACGGAAACAGAGTGCCTGGAAGTTGGAGATGTCATCAGAACCACCATGATTCTTCGGGATGATGTGATCAACCTCCAGCGCCGCTTGGTGCTCATGGGCCCCGCAGCATTCACAGCGGCCCTTGGCGCGGGTGAACACCCGATAGCGGATCGATCCGCTGATGGCCGTGCGATGGCGTGAACGATGGGCGAAAACCTCGTCACCGCGCTTCAGGCGGAAGGCATCGAGCTTCTCCCGGCAGAGCTGAAGCAGTGCATCCCGCTCGATCTCGCTGAGGTCGTCCGCGCCGATCAGGCTGTAGACGCCTCCGGCATGAGACGTGATGCCGTTGGAGGTCAGCACCCGTCCCACCATCCGTTTCACACGTTCGGTGTAGTAATCGATCTGGGAGCTGTCCTCGCCAAGGATCCGCCGGGCGATGTCTTCTGCAGGTGCAGGGCTGCTTCTTCCGAGCAGCTCCATCAGCATCAGCGGCTGATAGATGTGCGACATCCGCATCCGCTGGTTGATGTACGCGGCAAGGCGGTCGTACGAACTGGATCGTGCAGGCTCCATCCGTCAGAGCAGTCATCCAAAGTCTGTATGGAATCACCCAGCTCTTCATTGACTGCAGCCAACCTCCAGATTGAGAGTTCCCTGACCAACGTTCACAGGCTGACAGAGAGAGCGCGAAAGCTGAAGATCTCTCAGCTCCCCACCTCAACAACACATCTGATGCAGCGTCGATGAATCTGTTTTGATTCAAGGCATCAAAAAACAAGGCGCCAGCTTGAACTTGATGGCAGCAACAAAGAGATCGAAGGAGATTTATCTGCCATGTCTTGCTTCAAGGTTTTGATGCAGGCCACAGTCATTCACAGGCCTCACTCCCCCGCCTGAATCTCCCGCACCACCTCATCGATTGGATCACTCAGGTCAATCTCACCGCCTTGCCCCGCCAGCTCTGCAAAACGCCTCCCCTGCGGCAGCAACCGGCTCTGCGCTGATCCCACCGCTGCGTTGAAGCTCTTGTTCAAGCGGGTGAGGTTGTTGCCGATGTCGTTGAACTTGTCGATAAAGGTGGAGAAGCGCTTGTGCAGCTCCACTGCTTGCGCCTGAATCTCATCGATATTTTTGGCAATCTCCGCCTGCTGGATTGTCATCGCCAATCCCTTCAAGATCGCCAGCAGGCTGGTGGGGAAGGTGAGGATGATGGTCTTGCTGAAGGCGTACTCCAGCAGCTGCGGATCCCGCTCCAATGCCATCGACAGGGCACCTTCCACCGGGATGAACAGCACCACCCCATCCACCACCTGGCCCAGGGCACTGAGCTTGCCGGCGTAATCCTTCTTGCTCAGCAGATCGATGTGGTTGCGAACCTTCTTCAAGTGATCCGTAAGTGCCGCATCCCGCTGGGCTTGATCATTGGCCTGCAACGCATCGAGATAGCTCTCGATCGGGGCCCACATGCACCTGCTCGTCGAAGTCGCAGTAGGCGATCAAGCCCACAAACTCCAGGATCCGGCGCAGGTTCACCTCCCCCCACTGGCCCTTCACTGCGTTGGGGCAGATCGCGGGTAGTTTCCGCCAGCAACTCCTTGGCGAATGGCTCACTCACCGTTTCCTTGGTGCTCTTGAGCAGGGAGCGGAACTGGGTGAGCAGATCCGTGCGGGCCTGCTCCAGGAATTCGGTCTGGCTTTCCTGGCTGCGCAGCTTCTCAGCCACCTCCGCCATCGCTGCCAGGGCGGTGTCGTGGCCGGCCTTGAGCGCATCCCGCTCCTGGCTTACGCCCTCCAGTTGAGTGCGGCTCACCGCTGCCTGTTCACTGGCCTGTTGCGCCTGTTGTTGCGCTGCTTTGAGTTCACTGCTCTGCAGCTCCAACTGCTGGCTGAATTGCGCCAGGCCCTGGTCGGCCTTCAGCAGTCGCTCCTCCAGCAAACGCGCTTCACCGGAGCCAGCACTGCTGCGGCCCTTGCTGAACACCCGGCTGAGGATGAAGCCAGCGATCAGCCCGGCGAGCACACCGGTGATGAACAGAAGGGTTGGGGTTATGAAGCCATTGGGATCCTTCAATCAAAGTGGCTTACCTGGCCACGATTCGCATTCCCCGAATAGTTGACCAACAGGAGCGAAGGCACCGGACCAGATGAGACAGCTGCTGATCCTTGGCGCCCTGACACTCGTTCCCCAACCAGCCAGGGAGTCAGCCAGGCAGCCGCGTCGTCAGATCTTCCGGGACGCGGAAGATCTCTCGCCGGCCATCCTTACCCGCGATCAGCAGTCCTCGGGCCGATAGGGACTGCAGGTCACTACGGGCCGTCTGATGGCTGACCCCATGGCTGTTCTGGTGGGATAGCACCGTGTAGCGATAGCCGGGATGACGAAGGGCATGACGCAGCAGCTCCAGCTGGCGGTGATTCAGCCCCTCCATGCCCTCCAGACGCTGCTGCAGCGCCCCCACCTCGCCGGCCTTGCGCTCGAGATAGGAATGCAGGCTGCCGATGGCTTGCAGGATCACCTTCACCTGGGCCAGCAGGAAATAGGTGAGGTCGTTGTCGTCGCTCTCGCTGAGCAGGAATGAACGCTCGTACTGTCCCCTGGCCTGATTGATCACCGAAGAGATCGAGATGAACTCGAAAAGCCAGTAACCCTGCTGCAGCATCGCCCAGTAGAAAAGCGCCCGAGCTGTTCGACCGTTGCCGTCGCTGAAGGGATGGTCGTAAGCCAGCCAGAAGTGCAGAGCGATGGCGCGCACCACCGGGTGGATGAACACCTTCGGCGTCTCGCCGTTGGCAAAGCGGCAGAGCTCTTCCAGCCGCTGCGGCAACTCGTCCGCCGGGGGCGGCACATGGAACACCGTTCCGTAGAGGTCATCCACCACCACCTCCTTGCCGGGTGGGCGCAGCCGGCCAGCATCGGCAGGGTCATCCAGCGTGCCCTCAGTCACCAGCCTGTGCAGATCCAACACCAGCTGCGGGGTCAACGGCTGCTTGCGAAGCTCCCGGATTCGCTGCATCGTCAGGAAGTTGTTCAGAATCATCCGCTCGGAACGGTCGCGGGGCGGCCGGCGGCTGCGGATCATCGCTTTGGCCACATCCCGCGTCGTGGCAGCACCTTCCATCTGTGAGGAGGTGATGGCCTCCTCCATCAGCGAACTCAGCAGGTAGCGATCCCGGGTGGAGCGCCTGGTGACGGCCTCAGGCGCCACCACGCTGGCACCGGCCTCCATATCGATCTGATGCAGCCCTTTGAGCAGTACAGGCGGCTGCGAAAAGCCGAAGGCCAGGCCTTCACTCGCCAGAAGCGGCAGAGGCGTCAGCCTGCGGGACAGCTTTTCCGCCAACCACCACTGCTCATGGGTCAGCCCCTCCGGGGCTGGGCGATGGCGCAGCTCATCCCAGTGCAGATAGCGATCTCCTTCCTCCGAGGTGGCCAGGAGGGAGAGCAGCGACAGTGTCTCCTGCAGCCCGCCGCAGCGATCCAGCAACGCCTGGAGAGGCGGGGGCCTGCGGGGTAGCCGGGTCGGCAAGACACACGAACTTCAAACTTGGTTCAAATTAGAAGATGATTTGAGCTCGAGCATGGCCCCGTCAAATCGCAATGACCTGGCGGCCCTGGCTTGATCCAGGCAAGACGGGTCTGAAACGAGTCCGTCTCAGCCCGATGCCATGAGCAGCACAGCCAACCGCCATCGGCTGATACACAACCGGCTTCCTCGCCCCCCATGTCTTCCAACAGAAAGCGGATCGAACTGGAGATGACGGCCAGGCGCGTTATGCCGATCTCGCTGGTGGGGCCGAGAGCAACGACGTCGCCAACCTGCTGGCGGAAAGCGGCGAGCTAGGCCTGCGAAGACTGCTGATTCGGCCGATACTGAACAGATCGGTCTGGCTCTATGACCCTTGCCCCAGTTCGGCGCCATCACGTGGCGCGGCTGGATGTGTTCGGCTCCGTGCTGAGGTCCGATTACCGGCCTGGAGAAAGCGACATTGATCTGTTGGTGGAGGTCCAGCCCCTTGACCCCTCCACTCTCTACAAGGCCTACTTCGCGCTGCTGAACGACCTGCGCGTTGGCCTGGCTTCGCGTGTCGACCTTGTCATGGCCGACGCCGTCCGCAACCCCTACCTCAAGCAGACCATCGAGACCAGCCGGCAGCAGATCTATGCAGCGTGACCCCCGGGCCTACCTGAGCGACACCCTGGAGGCGGCAGCTGCCATTCAGGTTGCAACCAGCACGATTGAAGAAGCTGGCTACAGCCAGTCGTGAGCGTGAGTTCATCATCACCGGGGAAGCCCTGAAGGTGATCGCACAGCGAAATCCACAACTCTTTGCCGCGATCCCAGAAGGGAGGCAAATCATTGATTTCCGAAATCTGCTCACCTCCGCATATCTGAATGTCAGTGATCCCGTGTCTGGCTCACCATCTCCACTGATCTTCCCGATCTGAGAATAACCGTGGCACGGCTCCTCAATCAGGCTTGAACCTGATGGCACCTGGATGAGTCCTCGGCATCGACGCCGCCTGGACGGCCAACAACCCCAGTGGTGTGGCCCTGGTGCAACGGGCCGCTGAGGGTTGGCAATGCCTTGCCCTGGCCCCCAGTTATGAGGCATTTCTAGCCCTAGCCGCCGGCCAACCCTGGGATGGAAGCCGGAAAGCCCAGGGCAGTGAACCCGATCCCGAAGCGCTGCTGGAGGCCTGCCATCAACTGGCGGGGCAACCCGTGGACTGCGTGTCGGTCGACATGCCCCTGGCAACAACAACGATCACCAGCCGGCGCGCCGGTGCCATCGCCGATCAATTGCGCGAACGCTTCGCCGAGCTCGGCGTTCCCCTGCACACCACAACACCCCATCTCCAAGGGCCGGCCCTGATCGAGTGTTATCCCCATGTGGCCCTGCTGACCTTGCTCAACCGCAACGACCGCGTGCCTTACAAGGTGAGCCGCTCGGCTCAGTACTGGAGGGCGGAGCGGCCTCCGATTGCTGAGCGGGTCAAACGTCTGCTCGCTGAGTTCAGCGCCATCCCTCTCACCCTGCCCCAACCCCATGAGGTGAGCACGCTCTCGTCGCTCAAGCCCGTGGAAGACATGCTCGATGCCCTGATCTGCGCCTGGATCGGCATCGAACACCTCGAAGGCCGAACCGTTGGTCTCGGGGATGACACCGCCGCAATCTGCGTGCCGCAGTCCCTGACCAACCACTCATTCAGAGTGAGGCCCATCACAAACCGAATGCGTCAACCAGGTGAACGACAAAACCGCTCAACCAGCCGATACTGAATGGAGAGGACAGGCGTCATGAACAGCTCATCGCCCCTGCCCGCGCTCAACCCCGAACAGTTGCTTCCACTCCTGCGTGAACGCCAAGGCGTCTGGCGGCAGCGCTACCAACTCAAACGCATCGGCCTGTTTGGCTCCACCGCCCGCAACCAGGCCACGTCGAGCAGCGATGTGGATGTGTGGGTCGAATTGGATCCCCTCACCCCTTACGCCACCGTGCATCTCAAGCAGGAACTGGAAGAGCTACTGAAGCGCCCGGTGGATCTCGTGCGTTTGCGTGAGGGCATGAACCCCGCCCTGAAGCGCGCCATCCTGCAGGATGGCATCAGCGCATGATGGCTGATCGGCTTCTGTTGCTCACCCCTCTGCGGGAGGCACTGGAGAGGATCGCACGCAAGGCTGAACCATTCTCGCGGACCCCTCTCTGCTGGATCAAGAGGATGGCCAAGATCGCCTAGATGTGATCTGCATGCAGTTCCTGGCAGCCGGTGAGGCCTTAAAGCGGCTGGAGAAACTGAAACCAGGCCTGCTCTCCACCAACTTCCCGGAGATCGACTGGAAGGGTGCCATGGGGTTTCGCGATGTGATCGCTCACCAGTACTTCGATCTCGATGCGGAGCAGGTGTTGCTGATCTGCCAGGACGCGTTGCCCGGCTTATTAAGCGCCATTCGAACGCTCGAATCAGAAGCTCAGAAGCAGACCTGAGGGCTCAAACAAAAACAACGACTGATGATCATTAAGTGGCTTAACGGCGATTTGAAGAACGCTGGCCTCATTTAAGGCAGGGTTGATGCCCTGATCTGCGCCTGGATCGGCATCGAACACCTCGAAGGCCGCACTACCGGGCTTGGTGATGCCACTGCTGCCATCTGGGTGCCGGATCAATCCGCCGACAGCTCCACACCTTCATCCAGTGCCATCAGCACCATCGCCTTGAAGTCGTCGTCAGCAAGGTCGCTATGGGCCTGGCGCAGCTCAGGCGTCGCGTTCTGCAAGAGATGACGCAGCCGCTTCGGTTGCAAACGCGGCTCGAGCATCTGCAGCAATTCTGCTGCAGTTCTGCGACTCTTTGCGGGAGGATGCCCCTCCACGGCCATGAAGGCCTGAAACTCCTCCTCCATCCGCACGGCCTGAGCCGACTGATAGCGCTCCATGGCCTGCACCGCTTCCTTCGGAACATCACCGTCTCGCAGTGCCTGGGTGATGCCGTTTTCCAGCAGCATCGCTGCAAGGCCAGACATGGAGCGGCCCGTCACTTCGGCCCAGGCCCAGAGCAACACGCCATGGGCCGGCGCGGTGGGTGTCACCGAAAGCCGGGCATTGGCCTTGAAGGGAGCCGAGACAGACATCGCCCAAGCAGCGGATCGATCAATTAGAGCAGATGTGCTGCATAGATGCAGCACACAGATCCAAGCTGCCAGCCGGGCCATCGTGAAGGCACGGTGAGGGACAAGAGCAAGACGTCACACCGCCCCAACAGCGATCGCCACATCCCCGAAAGCCCCTCCCTTGTGGTGAGGCTTTCCCATGACCAAGGGATGGTCTCAACGACTTACCGCAAACGGCCTTTGGAAATTGGAAACGTCCTAACCTGAAGTTTGGTCAGGAACTGCACGTGGCCGTGCGGATTGAGCTACCTGCCTGGAGAGCCAACACTCCGATCGCCACGCCATCCAGCAGCGTCGGGCGATGCTGCCCTCCAGCCTGACTGTTTGGGACGAGAATCACACCGCTGAGGGATCAGACATCAGCATGACGTCTCCGCAAGCCGTGTCCTATTGGCTGCTCCCTGCCCCGGAGGCCCAGGCGGTGTTGGATCAACTCTCGGCGCTGGCCAGCCAGGCGCTTGTGGCTTGCAGATTGCCTCCGCACATCACGCTCTACAGCGAGCATCTCGATGGAGAGCATGGCGTCAGCCAGGAGCAGGTCATCGCTCAACTTCAGCAACTTGCCGATTGTCGTCAACCTGTTCGGCTCAGGCCCAATGCCATCGAAGCGAGCCTGTTGTTCACCCAGAGTCTTGTGCTGCGCTTCAACGCCGAGGCGATGACGCAACTGCATCCCTGGTTCAACCAGTTGCGTCGTCGTTCAGGGGCTGAGCTCGGCTACCGGCTGGATCCGCATCTGACCCTGCTCTACAGCCAAGACCCCTTCCACTTAAGGCAGGAGCTGGCCCGGCGGCTGCCGCTTCCGAGCGATCCGCTGCTGTTTGGGCGCGTCAGCGCAGTGACTCACCCGCTCACGATCAGCAGTCCTGCCGACATCGCAGCCTGCACCACGCTCCATGCGTGTGCGTTGTCTTGCACTCGCTGAAGAGCTAGGCAGAGTCAGCTGCGCGGGTTCTCGCCTGTGAGCAATGGAAAGGGGCTTTGGCGTAGAAGCGCGCGGATCCCCAACGCGTCCCGCCAGGTTTGTAGGGGGGTTTCCCAGCCCTCCTCCCAGCGCTGGGCCAGAAGCGGTTGCGCTGTCGCCCCCAGGTTGAGGCCGTAGGCAATCGCCACACCCACGTCAACCGCTGTAACCTCGTCTGCATCGCTGACGCGATGGACCAGATCCGCAGCAATCAGGAGAGCACTACCTGGCCAGCGCAGCTGTTCGGTGGTAAGACCGTTGGCGGCAGCTTCCCCCGCCATTGTGATCGGCAAACCAGCGATCACATGCCAGAGATCGTGGGTGTAGCGGATGCGCAGCTGCAAGTAGGTGTCATCACTGGCCATCTCTTTCGATAGCTCCGGTGCGGGGAGCTCGCTCAGTCCCTGAGAGGTCAAAAACAACCCGTACACATGCCCGAGGGATCCCGCGGGCAGGTCCACAAGCTCCTTCGCGGTAGGCCAATGCCCCCAGTACTGATCCTTCACAAGCGCCTGGATGGAAGGATCAGCCTTCAAGCGGTCTCGAGCGGCTTGAGCCACATCCGTGCTGTAGGTGGCATTCAGAAGGTCGAAGGCATGATCGAGATCGTTCGGATTGCTGCACAGAGCGGCCAGATCGACCGCCAGTCGCTTCAGCAGATTCCGATGGGCCGAGGGCACGGTTTTTGAGGGTCAATGGCGTGAATCATCGATCACCGCCCACACCTTTGCTCGCTTGATCCAATGAAGGGTCTTCCTGGCCAGACTTGGTGGGCGATAGCGCCTTTACCGCCTTCCCTTCATGCTCCGCGCTCTGCTGCTGATCTTCAGTGTTTGCATCAGCACCGCAGCTGCTGCTGCTTCAGCGGCTCCCGTGAGCCGCGACGATCCGGAGCAGGCGGATCTCGGCAGCAAGCGCGTCTCCACGGCAGCGGGTGCGGCCGTTGTGGTGACGGCTAATCCTCTCGCCAGCGAGGCGGCCCTCGCCGTCCTCAAGGCTGGTGGACATGCCGTGGATGCCTTGGTCACTGCCCAGGCTGTCTTAGCTGTGGTGGAACCGCAGAGCTCCGGACTCGGTGGAGGTGGCTTCCTGTTGCACTGGGATGCCAGCCAACAAGTCCTAGAGGTGTTTGATGGCCGAGAAACGGCACCACAACGCAGCCGGCCTGATGATTTGCTCAAGCCATCCGGAGAGCCTCTCTCCTGGCGGGAGGCCACCAGTCGGCTCGATGCCATTGGAATCCCTGGAACGGTGGCCCTGCTCTGGGATGCCCATCAACGCGATGGACGCCTTCCTTGGGCCACCCTCTTGGAACCGGCCATCGGTCTGGCCCGAGATGGCTTCCGGCCAAGCCCGCGCCTGCTTCGTGCCGTCCGTCTGGCCCAGCGGATCGGTGTGGCCCATAGTCCGGCATTTCAAGCCCTTTATCTGCCGGGTGGCCAACCTCCTCAGCCCGATCGCTTGTTTCGCAACCCAGCCCTGGCGCGCACTCTGCAAGATCTGGCTCGCGATGGCGGTTCCTCCTTCTATCGAGGAGCGCTAGCGCAACGCATCCTGGGCGAGCTCATAGAGCTGCAATCTCAGGAGCCTGGATTTCGAGGCTGGAGCCAGGCGGATCTGGCCAGCTATGCCGTGGTGCACCGCGCACCGCTTTGCAATGCGTTTCAGCGTTTGCAGCTCTGCACGGTTCCCCCTCCCAGCAGCGGTGGGCTGGCCGTGTTGCAGACCCTTGCGCTCCTCGATGCACTAAGAGGTCTCACGGCCGAAACCGAGCTGAACACCTGGCAGCAATTGGCGACCGCTCAGGCCTGGGCTGATGCGGATCGTCTGTATTGGGTTCACGATCCGATCGATGCAGCGATCCCAACCGAGCCACTGCTGGCTCCGGCTTACATCCAGGAGCGTGCCACAACCATTCAGGGTTCAGCCTCAGCGTCTCCTTTCCCTGGCTTGCCGCCAGGGATTGCTCACTATCCCTATGCCCTTCCTCAACAAGGCCAAGAACAGGGCACGACCCAGGTCTCGATTGTGGATGTGGCCGGAAATCTTGCGAGCTACACCGCTTCGGTGGAAACCGTGTTCGGAAGCCGGCATCTGCTGGCTGGCATGGTGATGAACAATCAGCTCACCGACTTCTCCTTTCAGCCCACTCTCCAAGGAAAACCAATCGCCAACCGACGCCTGCCGGGTCGCCGGCCGAGCTCATCGATGGCACCCATGATGGTGTTCCGAAACGGTGAGCCGATCCTGGCGCTCGGTAGCCCAGGCGGGAGAACGATTCCACATGTGCTCAGCCGTGTGTTGCTCGCGTCGTTGATCTGGAACGAGACCCCGGAACGAGCCGTTGCTATGCCCCTTCTCTCCAAGCGTGGCGCCACGCTCGTTGTTGAAAAGGACCCGCCTCTGCCATGGCCAGTTCCCGTTGAACAACTCAAAACAGCGGATCAACCGATCCGCTTTCAACGCCTCGGTAGCGGCACTGCTCTGTTGCAGAACATTGATGGCCGCTGGTATGGGGCTGCCGATCCTCGCAGGGAGGGAACAGCCCTGGCTCTTCCCAGAGCGTCGCAACCATGACGGAAAAAGCCGATGAACAGATCCACGCTCGCGATCGAGGTCAGTCACCGAGATTGTCTTCACTGTCCATCGTCCTGATCCGCAGCTACCAGCGCCTGCTCCATGGGTTATCCCTGGTCTTGCCTTTTCGTCGCTCCCGGTTGCTGATCGCTGCCGGCAGTTGCCGTGATCTTTCCGGTGTATTGCAGACGAAAGGTTGGCTCCGCCCTCTGCTGGTGACGGATCAGCACCTAATGCAGCTGCGCTTGCCACAGGACTTGATTGCTGATTTGGAACGCAGCCGCATTCCAATCACTGTGTTCGATCAGGTGCCTGAGAACCCCACTCTTGCAAGCGTGGAGTTGGGTTTTAGGCGCTATCGCGATGCTGGTTGCGACAGCCTGATCGCCTGTGGTGGTGGCTCCGTGATCGACTGCGCCAAGGGCATCGGCGCAAGAGTTGGCAATCCCTGGCTCACCCTGCGGTGGATGGAGGGGTTGTTTCGTGTGCTCCTCCCGCCGCCGCCGTTGGCCTGTGTGCCCACCACCGCTGGCTCCGGCTCGGAAGCAACGATTGCTGCTGTGTTCACAGATCCTGAACGTGGACGCAAGATTGCTATCGCTGATCTCAAGCTTCTCCCCCAGGTCACGGTGCTCGATCCCGAACTGATGCGTGGCCTGCCGCCAACGGTGACCGCTGCTGGTGGCCTGGATGCACTCACCCATGCGGTGGAGTCGTACATCGGCCGCAATGGATCTGCCTTCAGCGAGCGCAAGGCGCTCTCAGCCCTGAGTCGTATTGCCCGATGGCTGCCTATCGCCTACCAGCAGGGAGACGATCTCGAGGCACGGCTGCAGATGGCGCTTGCTGCCCATGAAGCAGGCGAAGCCTTCACCCGAACCAATGTGGGCTATGCCCACGCCATTGCCCATGCCCTTGGATGTGAATACGGAATCACCCACGGCCTTGCCAATGCGATTGTGCTGCCCGAAGTGCTGCGTTGGTCGCGACCGGCCTGTGAACGGCAACTGGCTGACTTGGCCCGAACGATTGATCTCGATGTTGTTGGACTGAGCAATCAGCAGCTTGCACTTCAGTTCATTGCCTGGATTGAACGCTTGAACCGCGAACTGGGCATCCCGGCGAGTATTTCCCAGCTGCGCAGCCAAGATGTTTCTTCGCTTTCCCGCGGTGCCTTAAAGGAAGCCCGACTTGCCTATCCAGTCCCTCGCCTGATGAATCAGAAGGACTGCGAGGCCCTGTTGCGTCGCTTACAGACTGAAACCACCATCAGCGAAGGTCTCAGCAGCTAGCTGCCATTCCCTCCAGAGACCTGGATTGTTTGATCTAGCGCCGGTTCAAGCAAAACTTCTCACCGAGCCTGTCCGTTACGCCGTGCACTCTCCTAGTGCTTTCCCTGGAGATGCTGGAGCAGTCCCTCCCGTGGCCCAGTGGACTTATCGCATCATCCAGAGGGATGAGGCTGCCAATTTCGAGCTCTGATGGGAAGCCTCATGTATCGAAGGTCGTTTGTGTTTGCGCTGATCTCCATACCGAAAGCAGAATGCAGGCGATGGCAAGCGGCAGGTACCAGCCTCCTGGACCTAAAACTCCACCAACCGGGTGGAGTCCTAGATGGATCAGGATGCCAATGAGTGCAGCCAATACGGCAATGCCTGCCATGACGATTGGCCGCTGCAGGCATCTCCCTTCGATCGCCGAGTGAATTTTGGGAAGGCTCCGGCAGGCGACGGGAACGATCAGAAGCAATAGGGGCCATCCAGATTTGTTTTCTGCTGCACCGATGAGAGGAGCCAGCCAAAGAAAGCCGATCAAGGCGCGGTAAAGGTTGTCAAAGATGCCGCGTTGTCGAGCAGAGAAAGTGATTCGCAAGAGAATTGGCGGAAATCAAGGACGACGTGAAACTATTTTCAATCTCACAGGAATTGAAGGCCCAAGTGTGAAGCCACGCCGTCGTGGTTTGTTTGTACGATCACTGCTTAGAGTGAGTTTGAATTGATTATTGAGTAGCAACTTTGATAAAATCAATTTCATTTCATAGAGCGCTAGAGCTGCACCGATGCAGCGTCGAGATCCTCCGCCAAAAGCTAGAAATTCATGGGGCCCATAGGTTCGATTCATGAAACGATCGGGATCGAATGTTCTTGGGTTGGGATAAAGATCAGAACGTTCATGGACGGCTTGAATACATGCCATCACGACATCACCCGAGTGGAAGGAATACCCTCCCAGAGTGATCGGGGCTTCGATTCGACGAGGAAACGTCAGCATCGCTACCGGATGAATACGCAGCACTTCATTGACGACTGCGGAGAGGTAAGGAAGCTTCGCAATCGCTTCTGGATCGGAGCGGTCGGCTAAACCATTGAGTTCATCCATCGACCGTTCCAGGACCAAGGGATTTCGATGGATCCAGTAGAGCGCCCAGGTCAGAGCAGTCGCGGTGGTTTCGTGTCCTGCAAACAAAAGCGTCAGCAATTCATCGTGTAATTCATCGTCGTTGAGCCCTTGGCCATGCTCATCCCTGCAAGACAACAGCAGGCTGAGAATGTCAGCCGGCATATTTTCTTCATTACATTGAGCAACGGCTCTGCGCCGTGAGGCGATCTCTGCAAGCAATAGCCGTCGGATGGTGGCATCTGCAGCCTTGATCCTTCCTCCAGGACTCCATGGACCAAGGTTTTTGCGCAGAAAAGGGAAGAACAACAGCAAAGATCCAAATGGTCCGGAGCGAATACTGATGCTTGATGCCAGTGAGTGCTCAATTCGTCGAAACGTCTCCCCTTCATACAGGCCGAAAACGGCGGTCAGGATCACTCTCATGGTGATGCCTTGCATTCGTTCACGTGCGTCAAAGGCGTCGCCGTCTTTCAGATCCTTAAGGGTTTGCTCTGCTAAGGCAGAAATCAGCTGTCCGTAGGCCTTAAGGCGTTCTCCATGAAATGGAGGAGTAAGCAATTTTCTTCGCTGGCGGTGTATCGCAGGTGCGAGCAAAATAATCGAGTGTTGGCCGACCACTTGAGACAGCAGGCCGTTTAATTGGCCTGGTGCACTGATACAGCGACCGCCGTCTTCGTTGATGAGATCCTTAATGACTGATGGATCGCTGATCAAAACCTGCTGAGGAGGCAATGTTGGAGACATTTTCACGCGTATGACACCGCTATTGTGCGTAAAACAACGACGGTAGTAGGCAATCGGCTTAAGAATTGCTTCCAGCATCTGCCAATGGGGAGCAATTGAGAGTGTCGGAATTTTATTTATCTCCTCGCTTTGAGAATGACCTTCAATGACTGATTGGTTCATTTAGTACTATGTAGAGGTTGCAGATGTGACTATTGGAGTTCAATCTGTCATCTTAAATTGCATTAGGCAGGTTTTGATCAGAACTCCGTTGCCAGTGCATCAGTATGCAGACAGCTGATAGGCGTCAATGCTTTCAGCTGTTGTTGCATTCGAATTTTAGTTGCGGTTTTCATGGTTGCAACCATTGACGCAGTCATCGAGACAGCTCTCTGCTCTAATCAAAAACTCTGCAAATACTCAGGAAAGTCTTGGATTTCGATAAGTGTCGTTAAGGCTTTATTTGTATTTATGTTCATTGTTGAGAATAGTCTTAAGCCATGCGTTAGAAGTAGGGTACTGATTGCTGGGATACAAATCTAGCTTGACTAAAAGTAATTGATTTCAATGATACAGTGTTGTTTGATTGGTTTTGGCTCCGGGGAGAATGACACACTTTGCAATCTAGAGAGTGTTCATATTAAATTTCTTAGTGTTTCAGGTCGATTTAATCTTGAATCTCGATGATCGGGAGAGGATCGATGCAATGATAAATTTAAAATAAGGTCTTGACTGAAATTGGTCGTCTACAGCCGCGATCAGCGCAGATTCTGTTTGTTGAAACTATGACGCATGCTATTAATGCCACATATTGAGTTGTTGCTTTGAAAGTCTCCGGTCGATTCCTTGCTGAACCAATCGTACTCAACGATCCCCTCCGGCCAGCTTTGAGCCGGGATCCAGATGCAGTGGCTCTGCATGATCTAAACCGCAGCATGAGCTGGGCTGAACTTGAGCAGTCTTGTCATGCTCTAGCCAAGCATTATTTGAGCATTGGACTTTGCTCTGGTGACCGAATTGCTTCACTGATGCCTAATAGTTTGGAGTTGTTGATTCATTATTTAGCCGGTTTGCGCTGTGGACTTGTTTTAACGCCACTAAACTATCGCTATACCGTTCCCGAAATCAACCACGCTCTTGATGTGAGTGGTGCTCGATGTCTGATCTATCACTGCGAACGTCAGACTGATGTTGATGCCAGCAATGTTCCAACGGCCTGCGATCTTGGATGCATCACGACGAATGATTATGGATTCGTATCAGAGTTGAGTCAAGACTTTGCTGACCTTTCCTTACCACAAACAGAGCATGATCCCGATCAGCCTTGCTTCCTGTTTTTTACCTCAGGAAGCACCGGAAAACCGAAGGGTGTTACCCACACACGGCAAAGCTTGGGCTGGATGTTTTCTTCT
The DNA here is from genome assembly GCF_014279655.1 of Synechococcus sp. ROS8604. NCBI lineage: Bacteria > Bacillati > Cyanobacteriota > Cyanophyceae > Synechococcales > Synechococcaceae > Synechococcus > Synechococcus sp. ROS8604. Next base: position 1,465,536 of record NZ_CP047946.1, on the reverse strand, counting down.
GTTCTTGATGTCACTGGCTTACAGCCTGGTGAGCAATATCTCGCTGGTAGTTCCTTATCCCATATCGCTTCATCAACGTTTGCTTTAGCTGCGTTGTGCCGTGGTGCCTCTGTTCTGGTGCCTAACAATCTCAGTTGTAGCTGCCTCGAAACCTTGCTGCGCCAGCACCATCCCCAGGTTGTGTTGGCCTTACCTGTCACGTTGTTCAGTCTTGTGCGCGATGAGCGTTTACAGCGCAGCGACTTTTCATCGGTTCGCCTTTGCATCAGTGGTGGAGACAAGGTCAACCATCAGTTGCATGTGGAGTTTGAACAGGCCACTGGACAGCGGATTGATGAGTGTTACGGCATGAGTGAGATTGGCTTTGCAAGCCTCTCCCCGATTGATGGTGAAAATCGGATTGGGTCTGTGGGCAAAATGTGCCCTGGTTTTGAAGGCTGCATCCGCTCATCCGATGGACGAGAGCTGAGTTTTGGTGAGGAGGGTGTGCTCTGGGTGAAGTCACCAACGTTGACCGTCGGATATTGGAATAATCCTGCCGCTACCGCAGAAACCATTCAGAAGGGTTGGCTCAATACTGGAGACGCGATGCGTCTCGATGATGATGGCTATCTCTGGTTCTGCGGACGTCGAAAACAAATCATCGTTCACGATGGATCCAATATTTGTCCCCAAGATGTGGAGGAAGCCTTGATGGAGCATCCAGCTGTGGACCAGGCAGGTGTGATCGGAATTGAAGACGACGTGCATGGACAAAATGTGCATGCTTATGTGTCCTTCAAAACGGGATGTTCAGTACCCACTATTCCAGATTTAATTTCCTTCACCCGTGATCGCGTGGGATACAAGGCTCCGGAAGTCTTGCAGGTTCTCCCTACCCTTCCCCTGAATTCTGTGGGAAAAATCAACCGCGTGGCTCTTCATGCCCTCATTTCTAAGCATTAAGACTAAGATCTAGAACCCATTCCTTAATGGTTTCTCGCCTGTCTGCAGGAAGTCGATAACAGGGGTCGAATATCTTCTTTTCTTTAAGATTGATTGATCAGAAGTATCTTAGTCTATAATAAATAAATAAATAAATAAATAAATAAATAAAAACACCCGTATCCTTTAAGAGCTTTTTAAATTGTTGTGTTACGAGCCCGATGTAACCATCGCTTTAAATGCCTCATTGCCCGACTCATCGGCGAGCTCTGTCAATAGTGCTTTGCTGTCTTCACCGAGATTTTCAAGGGTCTTCGCCGTATAGTCATAGTTATCAAAAATGGTTTCTACCGACCAGATATAATCATTTTCAATGGCATAGCTACAAATACTTTTTACAACTTCGTCTTGAGTGGCCCTAATCCCTTTGTCCCACAAGTCTTTAACGATCAAGTCCACCGTAACGGTCCCTTCAAGCATTGGGTCGAGATCAAATACCAGTACACAGCCGAGTTCATTGAAGGTTTCAACCCAGGCACTGTTGGTTTCTAGGCAGCCCTTGATAATGGAATGAGCCTCTTGTTTTGTGGTCACTTGAAACCAGTCAGATCATTTATTAATAATGCATCAACCCAGGCTTTGCCTTGATGTTTCAGAAATATTTTGTTCGCAATGTCTGACAAATCCATCCAAGGCGGAGACAATGCGATCACGACTTGGATCTTCAAGCCGTAAGCCTGGTTCGTAGGACCAACACTTGGAGCGTCACTGTCAAGATTTTGATGAAAGTTTGTGTTTCATGACAGGGAAGATCCTTCCTCTGCATCAGGATTGATTTGGATTGTTGGAATGTTTAGATCAGAGAAATTCGTAATCATTTTAGGTTTGGCTGAATGGCCGCCCTCCTCACCAGTTTTTGGCTGAATCCATCAGAAAAGATCGAGAATGAGCTAGAGCTACTGAGGAGAGAGCAACGCGTCATGACTGCAGCGACACTGGCCTCACTCCCCTTGCAGAACTGCAGTTTTGAGCGGTTTGGCACTGCGATCATCCCGGTGGATGACATGACGCCCCATCGCGACACCGACGCAACGCTCAAATTTGAGGGGTCTGACCTGCGCTACTACGTCATGCGTGTACGTCAAAGACCGGCGGTGTTGGCGAGCATGACCCGCCATCAGCGGGCCACCCAGTGTTTAGGTTCAGCCGATGCTCAGCCTTGGTGGTTGGCCGTAGCCGCTCCAGCGCTCCAACCTGAAGAGCTCTGTGCTGCATCTGTGCAATTGGTGGAGGTCCTCCCGGGTGAAGCTGTGCAGCTTCATCAGGGCACTTGGCACGCTGGGCCATTTTTTCAGGCCCCAACGGCCTTGTTTTACAACCTAGAGCTGGGAGATACCAATCTCACCGATCATAATTTTCATGCTCTTGCTGCTCCCATCAGCCTGAAGTTGGATTGATTCATTCCCTCCAGGAATCGAGTCCGAGTGCAGTCGATCTGCTACTGATGATCCCTTGGTAAGCGATCGAAGCGAATGAGCACCACCAATGGCTTGCGTCCGCTTCCCTGCAGAACGGGTCCGTTGATCGGGGTGCGCGAATCCATCGCCTACCTGAGGGATCCTGATGGGTTTATCGCAGAACGCCATCAACAATTTGGTCCTGTATTTGGAACAACCCTCTTCTTTCGACCGACGGCTGTGTTGGGTGGTCCTGAAGCGGTGGAGCAGTTCATTCGTCTCGAGAGCAGCATCAGTGAAAGCGCCTTACCTCCTGCCTTCACAGCACTGCATACCGCCGATGGTGCTTTAAATCAGGCTGGTGAGAAACATCGTTCCACGCGGCGTGGTTACGCCGCCCTTTTCAGCCCAAGCAATCTGGAGTCGTACCTCCCTGGGATCAACCGCAGCATGGTGCGGTTCACTGCCGACATTGCTCAGCGCGAAAGCACTTTTATAGCCCTGGAGGCAAAGCATCTTTGTCTCAATCTCTATGCCGAACTCTTTGCTGGTGAATCGTTAACAACAAAGGAGATCGAAGCCTTTATCTCTTACAACGATGCTCTTTTAAGTCTGAGCAAGCAGCTTCCATCCTTTCGTCGGGGAGAGAAGGCGCTAGCTGAGCTTCAACAGAGCATGCACGGGCGCCTGGAAAAACATCGACGCGGTGAACTGGACGGGGCTTGTTTCAGGATTTTTACTGACAATCTCGATGAATATGGCCAGCCATGGAGCGACGAGCGCATAGCGACCGCCACGGTGTTGATGGTTTGGGGGGCCTACATCGAAGTTGCCTCCCTAATGGCCAGTTGTTTGATTCAAACAAGACAGCGTCCCGATGTGAGGGATCGGATTCTCAAGGAAGCCTCGATGCACAATTTGGAGAACCCTGCCAGCTCTAGCCACCTCTCTGCATGGGATCTTCCCTTCGTTCAGGGAGTGCTGCGCGAATCGCTTCGATTAATCCCTCCGGCCGGAGGTGGTTTCAGGTTGACCTCTGAGGACATTGAGGTTTCCGGTTACAGCATTCCTGCGGGCACCGTCGTGACGGCCGACCCGCGGATCGGAAACAGCATGTCGGCACTGTTTCCGGAGCCTCAGTCGTTCACTCCAGAACGCTGGATGCGTGACCCAGATGGCAACAACAACCTCAATCCCATCCGTGGATGCCCTTTCGCAGGCAGTGCCCTGCGCCTTCCCAAAGAGGGTTGGTTCCCTGGGGGGATCGGCAAACATGGTTGCCCAGGCTTGCCATTGGCTGAGCTGAGCGTGAGGGTGTTTTTGGTTCGCTGGATGCAAACGATTCAGAATTGGGAGGGGGCTTCAGAGCAGACTGCAGCGATTCCTTACACCCTTGTTCCGATTCGAATTCCCACAGATGCCTATCGCTTGAACGTTGTATCTTCACGCTAGCCGTTGTCATTCAGGGACTCTCGTTGAATCGTTTTGTTTGTTTGATGCCAGGATATTTTGTAGCGTATGTACTGATTAAGTTCTCGGCCTATGAGAGATTAGATGTTGTCTCTTTGTGAGTATGGCCAAGCTACGCCTGTTCATTTATGCCGCCACCGCATTGGCTGGAGTGGCTTGGCCCTGGTATTGCATCTACCAGTTTATTCAAGAAACGGAAGCTTTAGGCCTAACCGACCCCCTTGCAATTGTTGACCTGTTTTCTCAAGGCGTTTGGGCGAATGCTTCCGCCGGTTTCATCGCGGCCGACCTGACTCTCGTTCTGATAGCTGCCTTTGCATTCATGGTTGCTGAGGCATTGAGGCTCAAGATGAAATATTGGTATCTTTACTTTGTAGCTACTTTTGGAATTTCCTTCGCCTTTTCATTCGGACTCTTTATGTTTAATAGGGAGCGTAATTTAATGCGTTCGTCCCATGTATCAGGTTAGCCATCGGTTTTAATTCCTCTCCCCTAGCTGGTTTTTAGGCTTCTGCTCACGGAGGCAGGAAAGGTGCCTTGTCTTCGCTCTGTCGGGTCTGTTCTGAATTGCACTGCGCCTGCTGACGTGCAGATCATCAGCGCGATGATGGTTGAAGACTCGTCTCTGCTTCGCCCATGATTCGCTCCAGAGCTGCGGTGGCATGGGCTCCAGGCGGGCCCTTGGATGTCACAGAGATCGATGTGGCCCCACCCCGCGCAGGCGAAGTGCTTCTGCGTGTGGTGGCGACAGGGGTTTGTCACACAGACGCCTTCACGCTGTCTGGTTCAGATCCAGAAGGTTTATTCCCTGCGGTGCTGGGGCATGAAGGTGGAGCCGTTGTTGTGGAGATCGGTGAAGGCGTGACCTCCGTCGCGGTAGGCGACCACGTGGTCGCCTTGTACACGCCCGAATGTGGGCGTTGTCGTTTTTGTCTTTCCGGGAAGACGAACCTGTGTCAGGCGATCCGTTCAACCCAGGGAAAGGGGGTGATGCCCGATGGCAGCAGCCGTTTTTCACGTGATGATCAGATGATTCATCACTACATGGGAACGTCGACATTCTCTGAGTACACCGTTCTGCCGGAGATTGCCGTTGCCAAGATCAACCCTGATGCGCCTTTGGACAAGGTGTGCTTGCTTGGCTGTGGTGTGACCACGGGGATTGGTGCGGTTCATAACACGGCCAAGGTGGAACCTGGCAGCAGCGTGGCCGTTTTTGGTCTTGGTGGCATTGGCTTGGCGGTGATCATTGGTGCGGTTCAGGCCGGAGCCGAGCGGATTATTGGAATCGATCTCAATCCCGCAAAGTTCGCCATCGCCGAACAGCTTGGAGCCACCGAATGCATCAACCCCCGCGACCATGCGGCCCCAATCCAAGAGGTTTTGATTGAACGCACCGATGGTGGAGTCGACTACTCCTTTGAGTGCATTGGCAATGTGGATGTGATGCGTGCCGCACTGGAGTCATGCCATAAGGGCTGGGGTGAATCCACCATCATTGGTGTGGCGGGAGCTGGCCAGGAGATCAGCACCCGGCCGTTTCAACTGGTCACCGGCAGGGTGTGGCGCGGCTCTGCTTTTGGAGGGGTTCGTGGACGCAGCCAATTGCCCGGTTTTGTGGAGCGCTATCAAGCGGGGGAGATTCCTCTCGAGAGCTTCATCACCCACACCATGGAATTGAAGGACATCAACCGAGCTTTTGAGCTGATGCACGCGGGCGAAAGTATTCGCACGGTTGTGCACTTTTAGCGGAGCGTTGAAAAGGAATGGAATTGATCAGCAGCCAACGTTGTTTTAACGGTGAACAACGCCGCTATCGCTTGCAGTCTGCGCAGCTGAAGGGCAACAGCACCGTGGGTGTGTTTTTGCCTCCGAGTGCTCTCAAAGAGAATGCGGCATCTGTGCCGGCATTGATTTGGCTGTCTGGACTCACCTGTAGTGATGAGAATTTCGTGCAGAAGGCCGGAGCCCAGAGGCGAGCTGCTGAACTAGGCCTGGCCTTGATCACTCCCGATACCAGCCCAAGGGGAGAGGATGTTCCCGCCGATCCCTCGGGCCAATGGGATTTTGGTGATGGCGCCGGTTTTTATGTTGATGCAGACCAAGAACCCTGGTCTGAGCACTACCGCATGCATAGCTATGTCCTGGAGGAACTTCCTTCACGGCTTTGCGCTGAATTGCCCCTTGATCGTCAGCGTCTAGGCCTATCCGGCCATTCGATGGGAGGCCATGGCGCCTTGGTTCTTGGTTTGCGGCATCCAGACAGCTTTCAATCCATATCAGCAGTCGCTCCGATTTGCCATCCCAGCCAATGCCCCTGGGGGCAAAAAGCATTTGGTTATTTTTTTGGCACCAGCCCTGAAGCACAAGCCCGATGGCGCCATTGGGATGCCGTCGCCTTGTTGGAGGATGGCTATCACCGAAAGGATCAGCTTTTGGTTGACCTGGGCTCAGCTGATCCCTTCCTGCAAGAACAGTTACGTCCAGAGGATTTGAGGAGTGCCGCCGCCAACCACCACCAACCACTGGCGTTATTGATTCACGAGGGGTACGACCACAGCTATTTTTTCGTCGCAAGCGTGATTGATCGCCACCTAGATCATCATGGGCGAGCGCTTGGTTTATTGGGTAAAGGGAACAAATGATGATGAACAGATCACCTGATGATAAATAATCGTTGAGGGATCGTGATGAAGATCCTTTTGAAAGAGATCCCCTAGAGCTTCACTGAGGTCTGATTGGATCAAAAACAGTAGTCGTGCCGTCTTGGGCAATCGCAAGAACATCAAAGGCTTCTGGTGATACGCCGGCTGTTTCCATGCCAGGAGATCCCATGGGCATTCCAGGAGCTGCGAGTCCTCTGATGTCAGGTCGTTCGTGCAACATTTTTTTGATGGATGCTGCGGGAACATGCCCTTCCACCACATAGCCATCCACGATGGCCGTGTGGCAAGACGCCAGCTCCTCGGTGATGCCATTGGCTTGTTTGAAGGCGTCCATCGCATTGATCACCTTGTCTTGGATTGGGAAGCCTGCTGCTTCAACGTGTTCAGCCCACTTTGTGCAGCAACCACAGCTCTCAGATCGATAAATGGCGATCTCGGGGAGGGGCGTCGCAGCCAATGGTGTTGCTAGGCCATCCCTCAGCTGAGCATCAGCAGGAACTGGCAGGATGGTGAAAAATAGAGCCATCAAAAACCCTAAACAAATCCGTTCCATCTCTATCTGCTCAGCAACGTTCCAATGATAATAAGTGAAGGCTCTTCTATGATCCTCGCTCGTTGTTTTGAAGGCTATTTTACAGTCCTTAATCCTTAATATCCGAATAAACAGAACGTCCATCGAAATGGAACATCAATTTATTTTGAACATCAATATATTTTGAATGTCAATGTGGTTTGAACACCAATATCAGGATCGACCACCTCGATACGATCTGGATCCCAAGGAAGAAAAGAGCTTAAATCGTTGATAGCAAGGCCTCTATAACGTCATCAAGGCGACTTCAGCACATAATCCTGGCCCGAAGGCAAGGGCGACGCCTGGTCCATGACAATCATCTTGACGCATATGGTCAAGCACAAACAAAATAGTGGCTGAAGACATGTTTCCATAGCGACTAAGAATATGTTTGGAATGAGCAAGTTGATCCTCTCTGAGAGTCAATGATTCAGCACATGCTTGAAGAATTCTTGGACCCCCAGGGTGAATAGCCCAATGTTGAATGGCATTGAGATCGATGCCACGGGCCTCCAGCCATTGGCTAAGCCATGGTTGCAAGGTCGTCGCAATCGCCTTTGGTACTTTTGGGGATAAGCCCATGGAAAAGCCATGATCTCCAATCTGCCAATGCATTAAATCGCGGGTTTCCGGAATCACCGTGGATCCAGATGCCTCTAGCAACAGTCCTGTTGAACTCGATCCCGGTGAGGTGGATTCAGCATGCGTCGCGACCAAAGCGGCGGCACCATCGGCAAATAATGTGTTGGCCACAACATGTTCAGGATTCCAGCCATATTGCAAATGAAGACTGCATAATTCCACGGCGCAAAGCAGAACCACCGCTTCGGGATCAGCTTTGACAAAGGCGTGGGCGACGCGTAAACCGTTGATTGCTGCATGACACCCCATGAACCCCACATGGGTCCGTTGGACATCGGGCGGAAGCTGAAGTTGATCAATGAGATCACAATCAACGCCGGGGGCATGAAATCCCGTACAGCTGATCGTGATCAGATGCGTGATTTGTTGAACAGAGATTGGTGACTCATCCAGTGCCCGTTGGCATGCTTTGAGCGCCAATGAGGAGGCATGCAGTCGAAACGCCTCCATCCGTAAGGCCGTGTTGGGGCTATCAACCCCATAAAACGGCAAGCGCTGATGGATTGTTTGCTGTGGATCGCCAGTTAATAAAACACTTCCCCTGGTTTCCACTTGTGATCGCCTTTGAATGCGGCGTACGAGCGAGGCTCGCTCGGGATGATCTGCGCTGACCCATTCAGACAGTGTTGTTGACTCTGTTTGATTGACGGATTGCGTAGGGACTGCGGTCGCGAGCCCGAGAACACTCAGTGGCATGGCTCACCTAAAGGCGTTGGCAGCTTGACCTCGTTCAGGTTGGAGATGATCTGTTCAGACAGTGAGGGCCAACGTCTGATCAGTTCAAATAACACGGTTGTGAGGGCGGGGCGTTTCAAGACGGTGGATAAGGCTCGGCAGACCGATTGCCGCCTGCCGATGTGCCATTGAAGAGCTTTTTTCCAGCGCGCTTCTAAATCGTCGCTCCAACCTTCCAGTCCTTCCAGAACGAATGGCACTGCTGCTGCGCCTGCCGTTAAGGCCCAAGCCATCCCTTCACCGGTGAAGGGCTCGACATAACCTGCGGCATCGCCCATCACAAGAAAACGTTCTCCAGCTACCTCGTCTGAACTGCGGCTGAGCGCTGGAGTGAGTTGCCAGCGTTGACCTTGTTCCAGGGCCGCCGGCACTGGAAATCCCGCCTGTTTTAAAACATTCTGAGCGGCATCAACGGCTCCTTGTCCCTTGGAGAGGACGTGGCGATCAAAGGCTCCTGCAAGATTGAGCAATCCATCTTCCCGGCGCACTAAGCCCACATAGCCCTGGTCACCAATCGCCATATGAATGGCTCCCGCGGGGTAGTGAGAGGTTTCATCATCAACGACGCAGCCGGCACCATGTCTTGATTGCTTGCGAATCCTGCTTTGTCCTGCTTCGTTTTTGGGAAGGCAACGCTGGGACAGGCCAGCGGCCACAAGCACAACCCGTGCTTTGACAGAACGGCTCGTTCCACTGTGATGGTTTTTTAGGCGCACGCTCCTGTACCCAGGGCTTGCTGACTCAACTTGGGCTGTCATCTCGAAGCGTGCTGATGCTCCAGCGCTCATGGCTGCATCGATGAGGGCTTGATCGAATCGTTCCCGCGAAAGCGCAAAGCCATCTGGTAGAGCCAATGATGTTTCACGTCCACGCAGTCCAAGTCTCAAGCTTTGCAGTGCTTGCCCGCCACAATCCACAATCAAGTTGTTTTGACCTCGCGAACTCAAAATGGCTTGAGCCTGATTGTTGAAACAGCATCCACAAACTTTCCAACGCGGGAACGCGCGTTGTTCAACGAGCAACACGCGCAACCCTCGTTGTGCACAATCCAAAGCAGCCAGACCTCCAGCAGGCCCACCACCAATGATCACAACATCCCACAGTGTTTGCATCTCAATCTCGTTCCCAGCTCAAGAGGTAACGCTCCGGCCACGAGCGTTTGATCTGCGCGTTCTCAAGACCTGCCCGCTTCGCGATGGCCATCATTTCATCGGGTTTTAGGGCGCCGCGTACAGACAGAGGGCCATCGGTATGAACCACCCAGGAGCGACTTAAAAGCCTGGTGCCAATCCAGGCCAATCCAAAACCAAGCCGACTACGAATGAGGTCATCCACCAGGACGAGTTGTCGTGATCGCAGCGCCATCCCCTCTAATAGAAGGACCACATCAAGCTCATCTAAGTGATGTGCAAACAGCGTGCAATACACCACATCAAAGCTGCTTTGGTCTGTTGGTTTTGACAAGGCATCAGCAGTAAAAACCGTGAGCGCTGCTTTTCGTGTCCTTGCATTGATCCGAGCAATTTCAACAGCTTCAGGGTTGAGATCACAGGCATGAAGATCCAGTGCCAACCCCTTTTGCTTGGCCATCAGCGCGAGGTCGATGGCGGTATCACCCCCCCCACAGGCAAGTTCAAGAACGCGAAGTGGCTGTGTCAGCCGAGTCTTTGCAAGGGCCTCAATGGGGCGAAACAAACCGGCGGAACAGCGACTGATCGTATTAATTCGCCGCAAGCCCATCAATGCTTTTGCATGCTCCCCTGGGTCAAGGCCAGGTTGATCCATCACTTCCGGTTGACGATCGCGGTTGTTGAGCGCAGCACCCCAGATCATCCAATGAGCCTTGATGTCTCAACACGCTAAGAAAACCATCGGCTAGAGCGGTAACGAGCAGTCGTACAAATGGAACCTCTAAGTGGATGCCTTGTTTTGATGAGCCAGTCTGCAATTTTTTGGTGATGAGCTGTTTCTCCAGAATTCTGGAGTCAGCTTTGGTTAGATCGATAGCCGATCCATGAGTCCATCAGCCCCCATCAACATTGATTTCGCAAGCACAACTGCCGAACACCGGGGCTGTAACCGGAGTTTTAGAGGCACTGGCATTTTTCCGTGATCCCTGTTTTGCTCAACGTCGCTTTGAGACCCATGGTGATCTCTTCGAGACGTCTCTTCTCGGTCAGCGCATTGTGTTCATCCAAGGGGATGAGGCCATCGCTGACTTGTTGGCACAAGGAGATTGTCTTGAGGGGTGGTGGCCTAAAAGTGTTCGTTTGTTGCTGGGCAGCCGCTCCTTGGCCAATCGCAATGGTGCTGGGCACAAGGCTCGTCGGCGCGTGGTTGGTCAATTGTTTTCTAGTGCAGCGCTCCGGCGCTATGCACCAGAGATTGAAGCTCTCGTACAGGAACTCGTTGCAGAATTGCTGGACAGCCAATCTGCTCTACCACTCGCCCCGCGGATGCGGCGCTTTGCTTTCAGCGTGATCGCAAACGTTGTCTTGGGTCTCGATAATCAAGACAAAGACGAATTATTTGCTGATTTCGAGATTTGGACGAAGGCTTTGTTTTCGATCTCGATCTCGATACCGGCTTCCCCTTTCGCTAAAGCAATGCAGGCACGCTCACGCTTGCTTACACGCTTGAAACTGGTGCTCGTCAATCACACCTCGTTGCGAGGGGGCTTAGATCTGATCCGAGGTGGGGTGGATGAAGCCGGGATTCAACTCAACGATGACGATCTCGCTGAGCAACTCTTGCTTCTACTTTTTGCAGGTTATGAAACAACGGCATCGTCCTTAAGTTGTCTTTTTCGTGCATTGTTAACCAATCCAACGGTGCACGACTGGCTGTTGTCCGAGTTGGATCATCCGTCTTCTGAAGCCCCTGCGGACCTTTCCTACCCTCGCCTGGATGCCACCGTATTGGAGGTGATGCGCCTAACCCCTCCGGTGGGAGGGTTCTTTCGGCGAACCAAGGGTCCGGTCATGCTCGCTGGCATTGAAGTTCCGGACAATCGAGTGATTCAAGTGGTTTTGACGGCATCCGCAACTGGCGATGATTCTGACCTATCTGCTTTTCGCCCCCAACGGCATTTGGATCGATCGTTCCATCAAACCTTGATGCCCTTCGGGGGTGGGGAAAGGGTATGCCTGGGAAAAGCTCTCGCGGATCTTGAAATTCGCTTGATGGCTGTGGGTTTGTTGAAGAAGATCGAGTTAAAACTTGAACCGAATCAGGATTTGACATTGCAACAAATTCCCAGCCCCACTCCTCGTGGTGGTCTTGTTGTGACTTCACGGCAACGATAATGATGTCAGGTTTCTCATTGATTTAATTCAGACGTTCTGGTGTTACATCTGAAAATGATTGAGTATTGAGAAAGATATGTCTTGTCAACTATATACCGAGAAATGATCAAACATAGACCCGAATTCTCAGCCTTACAGAGATGGAAACTCAGCTTTCAAGGCCTGTAAGAACCATGCTCTGATGCTGCCCAACAGCGAGTCTTGGGCACCGCTACGCCCCTTTGAACGCCGGCCATGGCGGCATGAATCATCGATACGGTATCGACCGACTCACGGTTGATGGGTAAAGAGTTGTAAAAAGGTATTGACTTGTTGTTGTTCTGATGTCCACCTACTCAGTCATTGGCTGTGGCTACGTCGGTAGCTTCTTGGCGGCAAGTATGAAAAATCAGGGTCACTACGTTGTTGGTACAACGCGTACGCCACAACGGTTTGCTGAGCTACGCAACGTGGTGAATGAACCAATCGCTCTTGACCTTGCTCAACAAGATTGCGACTTTTCATTCCTTGAGGATCAGGAGGGTGTTCTGATTAGCGTGGCACCGACGCAAAATGGCGAAGGATATCAATCCGTGTTTTCGAACGGCATTCGTAATCTTGCCCGAGCCATCCGTTGTCGTCAGTCCACGCGGCCACTGCACGTGACTTACATCAGCTCTGCGGGTGTTTACGGAGACCATCAGGGCCAGACGGTGACAGAAGATTCAACTGTCGACTGTTTGAATCCTGTGAATGCCATGTTGGTAGAAGCAGAAAATGTTCTGCTCACCATTGATCGGCCTGACACGAAGATTTGCGTCCTCCGGCTGGGCGGTATCTATGGTCCAGGTCGCGACATGGTTGCCATGATCAAGCAGGCAGCTGGAGAACAGATTCCCAAGAACGGAAGTGATATTCCTGCTTGGAGTGGAATTTTTGATATCACAAATGGTGTGAGCCTCGCTTTTAGCAAGAAGCTTGTCGGTATCTACAATTTAGTCGATGACATGCAGCTCAGTCGACGTGAACTGTCAAATGAGATCTGTGATATTGATGGACTGCCTCCGGTGATTTGGGCCAATGAAAATACGCCTGGAGCACGAGCAATGAATGCCAAAGTTGCGAATGAAAAAATTAAATCAGAGGGATTTCTGCTCAGTTCACCTTCGATGCTTATGCCAACACCCGTCTAAATGCCGCTTTTATGTGGTCGGTTATCAAATAATCAACCGCTAAAGTCTTTCGTTTGTCTTGCATGAGAATTCTATCTCAATTGAAATTCTTTATGCTATCCAATTAAAAATGTAAGTATCACTATATCAGTGATGGGACGATACTTTGTTCCATCACTTTTATGCATGCCATTGTATGAGCGTTTTTTTCTCGAGCTGAAATCTCAGAACTAAACCCCTCCTTCCCTTCTACCGTTGTCGAGCAGTCATTCTGCCGCGCATCAGCTATGGCTGGGCCTTCTAACCAAAAAAAAGAACCCCTCACAGCTGTGAAGAGCTCAACGCATTTCCTAATCAAAGAATATGAAGAATAAAGGCTTTCGGCAAGGGGGATCAGTAATTACATGCTCGCTCATCACCGCGGCTTATCAATTCACCAGGGAAGTTCTTGCCCATTGGAGTGCCAAAACGTGCCGCTGGTCTCTAGTTGAAGCGCATCAATCCGGGCCAATAAGCCTTGGACTGCAATCTCTGGGCTGATTCCGTTGGGGTTGTAATTGATCATGCGGGTGCTGACCAGCCCTGGATGGAGGATGGCCACCGAGATGCCCCTTGCTCTCAAATCGATGGATAGTGATCGCCCAGCCATGTTTAGTGCCACTTTGGACATCCGATAACCATAGGACCCACCTGAGCTGTTGTCGTCGATGGATCCCATCCGACTGGTAATCAGGGCCAGCTTTGCTCCTGAGGGCATCTGTCCCACCAAGGATTGTGCCAAGACCAACGGAGCTAAAGCATTCACTTCGAATTGACGTTTGACACCTTCGATATCGAGATCTTCGAGACCCATCGATTGCAGGGTCCCAGCATTGAGGATGACTCCATCCAACGGCCGACCATTCAGATTGGCAAGCAACCCAGCAATGGAGGCTTCACTGGTGAGTTCGATGCCTGACTGAATCTCCACACCCGTCGCCTCAAGCTCCTGAGAGGCTTGGCGGCAGACAGCAATCACCTGGTCATGACGAGCCTGCAACTGACGACAGAACTCGAGACCGATTCCCCTGTTCGCTCCTGTTACAAGAAAGGTGGCCAAAGGACCCTCTGAGTCAGAGATCAGTTTGATCAAGAATCAGGAGGGAGGGATCACCGGCACTGATTTCCAGTGATACCAGTCAAAATGCCACCATTCAGTAGCAAACGAACGAAATCCTCTCCGTTCCATCGCCTCGCGTAATCGTTGAGCATTGACGGCTCGATGAGAGAACTCCATCAGCATTGACATGAGCGGACTTGGAGAAATCGTCGTAATCCGTGGGCATGCGTAAGGGCTTCCCTCGCTGATTAACCAGAGTCACATCCACTGAAGCGCCTCGGGAATGTCGGCCTGCATTCACTGAAGGGTCCGAAACATAGCGAGGATCTTGAACCTCATCCCACATCAACTGCTGCACAGCGAGAGGGCGATGAGCATCCCAAACCTTCAATCCAAGCCCTTCCTTGGAGAGATCTTGTTGGACTTTATGTAATTCCAGGGCCAATGGACAACGAAGCTGAGGATCAACCTTGGGATAAAGGGTACGTCCTAAAAAATTGTTTGAGCTGGCGTAGCGAATTTCAAACAATGGCCTGGGTGAAATTCTGTTGAGGGATACGAGCTCTAGACCGCTGCATTGAAGTGGCATCTCGGCACGACTAGAGAATGGATAAAACGGAAGACTGAAGAAGAGAGCAATGAATAATCTCTGAAAACCTGGGCAGGCTTTATTAGTTCACTGCTACTAGAAAAGATACAACCGAAATAAGACATCGTGGCCCAATTGATGTGTGTTGATTGAAAGTTCCACATTGCTTCGGCCTCTTGCCACAACTCCCAAGAGTGCCGTGAGCCACGCACCAAAACGACTTGGCCAGCAAATCCGGCTGGAGAGGGTTGATAGAGATCAGTTAAGTCATGAACAGGTTCTCCCTCCCTGGTCGTAATCGCTGTAACCCGCGTTCCAATCCGTCTGGAAAGATCGCGTTTAAGGTCCTTAAGGTCCTCAAGATCCACGTCTTTTCCCGATCCTTTCATTGATTCTATCGCTTTAATCTAGTCTCGGCTTGATGTTCATAAACGACAATGACAACTAATCGTTCAGCTTGAAACATCCAGACAATTCGTAATGGCAATAGTTCATTCGATTTCTTGAACTTGATGATTGGGCTTTGGGTCGCTCATGAGTGTTCCTGACTTTGCTTTTTTTCGAATGCTCAGAAGAGTTGATCGGCGAGACAAGTAGTTGCAGTGAGGAGTCAGATTGGATTGTGGCCTACACCAACGCCCAGCTTTCAAAACATGCCTGTTCTCATGACGGCTCACTTTTTGAGTGGTGCGCTGGATCGCGGTTCTCATCATTGCTCGACGGATGGTGGCCTCTCGAGCACCAATCCAGAGACTCAAAATTGAAAACGATTCTCATTTGGTGAAAACGAGCTACGATTTGAGTTCTGGTTTTTCAGGGGTCAGCCTCAGAAGGAAACGGGGAAAGAACGGTGTGATTCCGTCGCTGTCCCGCAGCTGTAAAGCCCTTGCTTCACCAAGCAAAGGTCAGTCAGAACGCCCGCCAGATCTCAAACCGACGAGGATCGACATGCTTTTTTTGATGTGCGAACGTTTTTGCACAGGACCAAATGTTTTGGTTCTCTTTTGTACGAAATCGGCTCTTGCGGAGCCATAGAGGGAACGAAGCAATTTGAACACAGGTCTCGATCCTGCATTCCTTAAAAGGAATGGATGTACTTACGACAATTTCAGATCCAGCTTGTTTTTTGATGCGCATTTTTAAGCGTGCTTGCTTGCAAGTTGAGTTCATCAATGGCTCAAGAACAGATTTTGAATTTTCTTAAAACTTTTTACCACCCAAATCATGATTCGATTGCATCAATTGCTGGTGGCCCCAGCGGCCCTGGGCCTTTTGGCACCTGTGGCTGCTAACGCCACTGAGCTGAACATCAACGGTGTGTCTGACTACGCCGCTACTGGCGAGCAAGTCACCAGCATCACTCAGTTTTCTGACGTTTACCCAACCGACTGGGCTTATCAGGCACTCAGCAACCTGATCGAGCGCTACGGCTGTGTTGCTGGTTATCCCAACGGCACCTACCGCGGTAACAGGGCGATGACCCGCTTTGAAGCGGCTGCTCTGTTGAACGCCTGTCTCGACCGCGTCACCGAAGTGACCGACGAGCTCAAGCGCCTGATGAAAGAGTTTGAAAAGGAACTCGCCATCCTCAAGGGCCGTGTTGACGGACTTGAGGCCCGCGTTGGCGAACTGGAAGCCACTCAGTTCTCCACCACTACAAAGCTTTCTGGATTGGCAACATTTGTTGTTGGTGCGAATGATTTTTATGGAACCAAATCTAAAGCCGATCCAGCGAACAGAGATTTTGGTGCCACTACATTTAACTATGACCTTCAATTAAGCCTTGAAACGAGTTTCACTGGTAAGGATTTACTGCTGACAGTCTTGAGGTCAGGAAATTTTGCTAGCAATTTTGCATTTGGTGGTAATCCCAATGGCTTGTCAACCTTAGAAACAGCATTTCAGGAGGATTCTGGTACAAATTCTTTAGGTATTGACAAACTCTTTTACCAGTTCCCCGTCGGCAATTCACTAACTTTCACGTTTGGTGCCCGTGTTGGTCAGGAAGATATGCTTGCCGTTTGGCCTAGTGCATATCCAAGCGATCCAATTTTGGATGTAACAACACTGAATGGTGCACCAGCTGCTTACAACAAAAACCTGGGAGTAGGAGCTGGTGTTAGTTGGTCTACTGAGAATGGTTTCAGTGTCTCTGCGAACTATGTTGCTGCACAAGGTTCGAGTTCAGACCCTAATGCTGGTGGTATGGGAACCGCATTTTCTGAGGCTTCAGGAACCGTTCAAATTGCTTATGAATCTGAAAGCTGGAACATCGCTGCAATTTGGTCAGGCGTCCAAAGTCCATCTGAATTAGTCGGTGGATTCGGTACTGCATTTGCGGCAGACAACTACTTTTCTGGTTCCAATGCCTTTATGAATGCTTGGGGCATTGGTGGCTCCTGGCAGCCACAAGACAGTGGTTGGATACCATCGATCTCTGCAGGATTTGGTTATAACTCTCTTTACGCTAAAAATGATGGAGATGTCACGGTAAGTCAGTCATGGAACCTTGGGCTGGAATGGAGTGACGTTTTCCTGAAGGGCAACAATGCAGGTATGGCTGTAGGACAGCCTGTTTTTGCAACAAGCCTGAAGGGTGATTCTACTCCAGCTGACGGCAATTATATATGGGAATGGTGGTATCAATTCCAGGTTACCGACAACATTAGTGTGACACCCGCATTGTTCTATTTAAGTCGTCCTGACGGTCAGAGTACTGATTTAAATGGAAACGATAATACTTTGAGTCAGCTTGGTGGCTTAGTGAAAACGACTTTTAGATTTTAATCATTTTTTTTACTCAACTCTCTACTTCTCTCTCCAATGTCTTTTCCTCTTTGTTTCAAATCCTTTCTCTCAGTTTCTGGGTCTCTGTTCCTAGTCACGGCTCTTATCTCCTGTGCCAACCCTAAACAACCTGCTCCACACAAGGACCAATCAAAACTGAAGATTGTTACCACTTTTCTACCAATTACTTTGTTTACTGAGGCGGTTGCCGGTGAATGTGCCGTAGTGACAGCACTTATACCGTCGAACCTTGGACCGCATGATTTTCAGGCCAAGCCTGCCGATATTGCCTCTCTTAGTAATGCTGCAGTCTTAGTGAAGAATGGTTTGGGGATGGAATATTTTCTCGATAAACTTACTAAGTCAGCTAACAACGAATCGCTTCAAGTCATAGACACGAGTCGTGGTGTTGCTGTGATTAAGTCAGATGAAGATACCGATGATGATACAGATGGCGCCAACGATGGTAATAAGAATCATGGTGTGGTCAATCCCCATATTTGGTTGGATCCTCTCCGTGCGATTCAACAGGTCAACAATATTCGTGACGGGCTGGTGAAAGCAGACCCAGACTGCACAAGAGGCTACACAGAACGGGCTGCCTCTTACAGCGCTCAGTTGAAGGAGTTGAATGCAACGCTTGCCACCCAGCTCCGCCCTTTCAGAGGCAAGACTTTTATCGCTTTCCACGATTTCGCTCCTTATTTCGCTGAGCGTTATGGCCTCAAAGCCGATTTCGTTGTTGACGTTCCTGAGATGAACCCCACACCAGCCGATCTGCAACGGGTCTCTAATAAAGTTAAGCAGACACAACTCAAGGCTCTTTTGAGTGAACCCCAGGAAGGTAACCGCTCCTTTAACGCGTTAGCTGAAGATCTTGGAGTCAACGTAGTGACCTTTGACCCCCTTGAAACCGGGTCGGAAGAAGCTTCGAAAAAGCCTGATACTTATCTCTCGGTGATGAGAAGTAATGTGGCGTCCCTCATCAAGTCCTTCGGCGGCAAGTGATGAGCGTGAAAGAAGCAGTCCTGCAAGTTCATGATCTCAGTGTCGAACGCCGTGGGCGTTTGGCTGTAGAGGGTGTTTCCTTTGCCCTCCCTGCTGAAAGTGATACGGCCCTTGTTGGTCCCAACGGAGCCGGAAAGAGCACTCTTGTCGCTGCTTTGTTAGGGCTGCTTCCTCCTGCCTCTGGGAGAGTTGAGTTGTTGGGTCAGCCCCTTGCTGCCAACGGTTGTTTGCCCCGTTCCGTACGGGCCCAGATCGCCTACGTACCCCAGAATCTTGTGATTCAAGGTTTGATTCCACTGAGTGTTGCGGAGTTTGTTGGCTTCGGGTTTGATCTGCCAGGTCCAAGTCTTCCGTGGAGATCAGGGAAACAGAGAACGGATGCCGTATTCACTGCATTGGAGAGAACGGATACATGTGATCTTCGCAAACGTCTGCTGACAGAACTGTCAGGTGGTCAGCTCAAAAGGGTTTTGCTGGCCTTTTGCCTTGTTCGTCCCCGACGTTTACTCGTTCTTGATGAAGCGCAAGCAGGCCTCGATGTTCATTCCAACGAACAGTTTCAACAACAGTTATCGGACCTGCGTCGTCAGGAGGGATGGACTGTGTTGCAGGTGTCTCATGACCTTGAGATGGTTCGCCGAAGCAGCGATCAGGTGCTCTGCTTAAACCGCAGTCTTCGCTGCAGTGGCAGTCCTGAGTCAACTCTCAGTGAGGAGAGGGTGGGCGAGCTTTATGGACTCGATATGGTGACTCAACGCCATGGCTGAATCAGACTTTTTAAGTCTCCTGTCTGAGCCCTTCATGCAACGGGCCTTGCTTGGCGGCATATTGACCGGTGCTCTTGGTGGTGTGCTCGGTAGCTTTGCCGTTCTTCGGCAGTTGTCGTTCTTCAGCGACGCCTTAGGTCATTCATCTCTCTTAGGTATCACTTTAGGCATTCTGCTGGGAGTGAATCCCACGCTCGTATTGATTCCATTTGCTGTACTGTTTGCACTGTCAGTGAATCAGTTGGTTGAGCGTAGTGCTCTGCCTACTGATGCCCTTCTCAATATCGTGTATTCCAGTTCACTGGCCATAGCGATCCTGGCGCTTAGCTGTGTGGAGACTTACCGAGGGGGCATTCAACAGTTGTTGTTTGGAGATATCCTTGGAATCAGTCGTTTGGATGTAGTTGTTATTGCGGCTTTTCTAGTTGCAAGTGTGATCTATCTTGGTCTCAGTATGCGGGCGCAAGTATTGCTCACACTGAATCAAGACTTAGCGGCTGCTATGGGAGTTCATACGCGCTGGCATGGTTTGGCATTCGTCATCCTTTTGGCAGTTGTTGTTGCAATATCCATTAAGGCAGTGGGTGTTTTGCTGATATCAGCTTTTGTTGTGATTCCTGCCTGTGCAGGCCGACTTCTTAGCCGAAGTTTTCCAGTGTATGTGATGATCTCATCTGCTATTGGTGGCGGATGTGCATTGCTAGGACTATTTTTTTCTGGACTCACCAACCTGCCTTCAGGACCTTCAGTGGTGATGGTTCAATTCATTGGATTTCTGCTCGCGATGCTTCTCAGTAACCGTTTTCATGCCAATCGTGCACAAGTCTGATTGTTGCATCATGCCCTTTTGCCTCAGATGATAAACAGTTCCTTATCGAATCAACGTGCTAATGACTGAGCCAACACCGTAGTAACCGCCGTATCAACGCTAAGCACTCTTGTTCCCAAATTAATGGGTTGAGCAATCGTTGAGGTTGCTAATTGAACTTCAAAAGGTACGAACCCACCTTCAGGACCAATCAAAACGACGGCAGGTTTTGATGCGATATCAATTTCAGCAGCCGATTGGCTTGCACCCATATCTGTAATCCAGCAGCGTCGGCTTTCGCAAAGATCGGGTAATAGGTCTTCGACAAAGGGGCGAAACCGTTGATGAAGATGCACAGTCGTCATCACAGTGTCTTTTGATCGCTCCATGCCTGCTATCAACGCATTCTGGATTTTATCTGGATGTAAAAGAGGGCTTTGCCAATAGCTTTTTTCCACTCTTGCGCTATTGATCAAATAAAGATTCTCTACCCCGTATTCCGCAATGGTACGCAATATACGCCGAAGCATCTTAGGGCGAGGTAATGCAAGAGCGATATCAAAACTATGTCTTTTTTGCGGTGAATGATTGAGAACTACCTGAAGAATCACAGCTTGTTCGTTGATCGATATGACAATTCCATGTCCACAATTCCCATTCAATAGCCCAACTTTGAGTGCTTGACCAATGGTTGGATCTAACACCTTCTGGATATGGATAAGGCGATTATCTTGGATGATAGCGAACTCTGAATTGTCGATAAAATCCTGATCTCGAAGTAGAATAATATTCATTCAGTAAAAGTATCCCGCCACTGTTGATTGACTTTACTTTTCATGATCCATTGATTGTTTTTCCTTATCAGGCTGAAGGCCTATTACCCCGGTTGCTGCACTGAGTTGTTGCTGAACGCCTGAGGGCCCTGAGGCTTGGACATTGATCACGACTACATTGAGTTAGATCCTTTCACCCTATGGTGATGGCATGAATATGGCATTGCATGCCGTCGGTTGTATTGCCAGCTAATGGGGTTTGATCCTCGCCGTTGGTCGTCAGCGACCAAACCGCATGGTCGTCAGACCGTTACCAGCAACGTTGATGCACTCCTAGCAGAAAATGACAGTCTTCGCCGGGAGGTGCTTCAGCTGAAGCGGCAGCTTGATCTGCTCCGTCAGCGTGAGTGGACACAATCACGGTCAACACAGCAAAAGCGATCACAAGAGCCAAGGCAAGAGCGTGAAGAGGCTCCCCCAACTGTTTCAGCAGATCAGGTTGACCGTTGGGGGGAAGCTCTTTCAAACCAACAAGGCTGGAGTTCCCTGCGCCTGCGTGAACTTGAGTGTCTGATCGATGGGTTGAATCGCGCAAGCTTTCACCCTCACCTGACTCTTCAACAACGATTGGATCGGTTGATGCCTGGGCTGGGAGCTGATCTGTTTGCTGCGACGCTCAAGCCGCTGACGAAAAAACGCTGTGCTGTTCTTGCTGCTTTTGCTCTCTATGGCATTCGGACTCGAGAGTGGCTGGATGAAGACCCACAACGGGTTGTGTTCGAATTACAGAACAGGCAACACAGCGCACGTCAAGGTCGTAGGACGAGAACTGATCAGCGTGCTTCAGATCGCAACTCTGAGTCTTACGGAAGAAGTGGTCAATCCTCAGAGTTCTTCATGCGAAAGGCCTTCAATATTTTGGGCCTTAAGCCCGGGGCATCTCAGGAGTTAATTAAAAAAGCTTATCGCCGATTAGTGAAACAATATCATCCTGACATAGGCGGATCAGCCGATGAATTTCGTAAGATCAATGATGCCTATCAACAGCTGATGACGAAAGAATAGGCAATGCTGAAGGGATACCAAGTTATGTTGAGATAGCTCTATCGAGAAAAATCCTGAAGGCGAACATCAATCAATTTAGAATCATGCCCATAAGTTGCCATAATGGTTTTAAGTTTGTTTTGAGACTCAAGCCATATTGAACTCACTGTGAATGGTCTTCCTAGACTTAGTTTTTTTGGACAACGTAAGATGATGTTGTCAGGGAAGAAGAATTCACTCTCGTCGGCTTGTAATGTCATATTGAAAGTATCTTGAAATGAAGATCGATGTAAATCAGTATCAATCACCTCGGTCCTGCCGTGCCAACCGCTGCCAATATCCCAGGACGGAATTAACCGCACTGATTGTGACCAGCAAGAAGCACCCAGATCAGTGCGATGCTCTCGAATGCAAGCTGTTCTTTGAAGTTCTCCGTTCAACTCATAGAGCATTCCGACGCTGTGGCGTGAATCTTGATTAGCAAGAAACAGTTCCATTGGAAAATATTGATCTGGCTTTGCCTGAGGAACGAGCCACGCAGCAGCTCCATTTGCAAAAGCCAACCCCCTCATATAGTCACTTGCTGGATGCATAAATCCATCCCTTTGACAGTGATCTTCAATGGTGTATTGCCAAATTCTTTCATCCTGCTGACCATCCTGGTAAAAATATTGATTTAATTGGTTGATAATCTTTCTATCATGACTTGATCTAAATATTCTCTTGCTTAGGAAGGTTTCCGATAATTCACCTGTTGGATGATAACGCGTCCATCGTCCACTCCAGGCTCCAAGGTGGAAATCCCAAAATGCATTCCAATTGTGTATTGCTTCTGATCTTTCACTCATCATTTCATACTATCCATTCAAGGTGCATGCTTAAACGTGAGGATGAATCACGATCATCCATGCTAGTTCGGCGTAGCAATCGAGGCCAAAAAAAGTGGTGGCAATTGAGGCATCGTTCCAGAATTGATCATGATGTCCATGATGAGCATATAGTCTATGACGAATGATGGTTTGGACCTACTCCTTTTGCCTGGTTGCAGGAGTTGTTTTGATTTCCTTCTCGCTGGATAACGAGGGGGGTGGATTTGATGGCGACGGTACAGGCGGAAATTTAAGCCTGTTGTTCAGTACTCCGTTTTGGTCGTTTGGCCTCTGTGGGTTTGGCTTGTGCGGTTTGCTGATGTCCTTGCTAAGTCGGAAGGGCAGTGGATTGCCTGCACTGCTTGTTGCATCGGCCATGGGCCTCGGAATGGGATGGGGGGCGTCCCATGTGTTGCGCTTGATGAGCCGCCGTGAGGCAGACACACTCATCCGCAATGACGATTTAATCGGTCAACAAGCCCTGGTGACCTTGCCTGTTTCCCAAAATCAACGTGGGTTTGTGGAATTGCGGGTTCGAGGAAGTTTGATCCGAAAGCCTGCACTGAGCAATGCAGGAATGCTTGCAGAAGGTACAGCTGTAGTAGTCGTAGCGAGCGACCAACACACCTTGCGAGTGGATCGGATGTGAGCTCCGTGGCCAATTGGCTCTGACGGAGCTAAGCCAGGGAAAAAGACTAGTAAGTCCATGTCATTACGACTGCTCCGCGAGCAGCCCGCACCATCGCTTGGTTTCCTTTCCAGAGATCAAAACAACACAATCGCAGGGGGAGTGGGCGTCGTTGTCGTCAGTCTTGTGGGGCTAACGCTGCTCAGCCGATGGATGATTCGTATCTGTCGACCCAATGAAATGTTGGTGGTCACAGGATCACGCTCGAATCAGGGAAGTCAGGGTTTAAAGGGATACCGCGTCGTGGCCAATGGCGGCTGGACATTTGTGAAACCAGTTCTTGAGACAGCAAGGCGTATGGATGTCACGCTGCTACCCGTCTTAGTAGAGGTAAAAAATGCGTATTCAAATGGAGGGACACCGCTCAATATTCAAGCAATTGCGAATGTAAAGGTGAGCACCGATCCAGATGTGCGAAATAATGCAATTGAACGTTTTTTAGGTCGTGATCCTCGTGAAATCATTCAAGTAGCACAAGAAAATCTAGAAGGAAATCTGAGAAGTGTTCTTGCCCAGCTCACTCCGGAGGAAGTCAATGAAGACCGTCTTCGATTCGCTGAGCAAATAGCCAAGGATGTGGGAGATGATTTAAGGCGTCTGGGACTTCAACTAGATACGTTAAAGATTCAAAGTGTTTCTGATGAGGTTGATTATCTCAACTCAATCAGTCGACGAAGGGTGGCTCAGATCGTTCGTGACGCAGAAATTGCTGAAGCTGAGGCGATCGGCCAAGCCGAACGCATCGAAGCGGAAATGGAGGAAAAAGCCGAGGTGGTCAGTACCGACGCACAAACGGTTGTGCTTGAAAAAGATAATGGAGTGCGGACCAAAGTGGCTCTAATGGAAAAGAAGGCCCGATCTGAGGAGCAACGCACAGAAGCAGCAGAGTTGGAAGCAAGGGCGATAGCCGAACAGAAATTGCAAAAGGTACGAGCTGATCTCGAGCGCTTGCGGTTACAAGCTGAAAAAGTACTTCCAGCTGAAGCCAACCAAAAAGCAAAAGAGCTGAGAGCTCGAGGAATGGCTGCTGCAACAGCTGAAGATGTAAAAGCAAGCGCCCTCGTGAATGACTTGCTGACTGAGGTATGGGAAGAAGCCGGCAGCACTGCTGAACTTGTCTTTCTGCTCCAGCAAATTGAAATGGTTCTGGACCATGCCACGCGTCTACCAGGACGGCTTCATTTGAAGAGAATTACAACGTTGGATGGCAATGACGCATCCAGTCTTGCAAGCCTTGTAGCTCTCAATCACGTTGTCGTACGTCAGTTCTTTGATCAAGTCAAAGAAATCTTCGGCATTGATCTCATCGACACTCTTTCCAACAGAGGTAATCAGTAATGTTTGTTTCTATTCTTCTAACAGGAGGAGCGGGCTTATTGGCCTTCGTACTGCTCCTTAAAAAGTTGTACTACATCTGTCAACCGAGTGAAGCTTTGATTTTTGCTGGTCTGAAACGGACAACTGGATCAGGGCAAACAGTAGGTTACCGAACGGTCCGTGGTGGAAGTGCCTTACGAATTCCATTGCTTGAAGAAGTCATGCGATTGGATTTGAGCAATATGATTATCGACTTACAAGTTGAGAATGCATATTCACGTGGAGGTATTCCTTTAAATGTTTCTGGCGTTGCAAACATAAAGATTTCAGGGGATGAACCTGGAATTCATAATGCTATTGAACGTCTAATTGGAAAATCTCAGGAAGAGATCCGTCACATTGCAAAAGAAACACTTGAAGGTAATTTAAGGGGTGTTATGGCTAGTTTGACACCAGAACAATTAAATGAAGATAAGGTGACGTTTGCGCGCACGCTTCTTGAAGAGGCCGAAGATGATCTTCAAAAACTAGGCTTAGTCCTCGATACATTACAGATACAAAATATATCAGATGATGTTTTATATTTAGATTCAATTGGTAGGAAGCAGCTCGTTGAATTAAAACGTGATTCACGAATTGCTGAAGCCGAGGCCAAATCACAATCAGCAGTCAAGCGTGCAGAGAATGAACGGATCACGGCTTTACGCCGTCTCGATAAAGACCTCGCTGTTGCAACGGCAAATGCCAATAAAAGAGTACAAGATGCCCTAACAAGACGAGATGCATTAGTTGCCGAGGAAGAAGCACGAATTGGAGCAGAGTTGGCTAGAGCGGAAGCAGAACTCCCAGTACAAGAACAACGGATTAAACAAGTGATTCAACAACTTGAAGCAGATGTGATTGCACCTGCAGAGTCAGAATGTCAAACAATGATGGCGGAAGCAAAGGGAGAAGCAGCAACGATTATTGAGCAAGGGCGCTCACAGGCAGAAGGATTAAGAGATCTTGTTGAATCCCTCAAGCGTTCTGGAGATGATGCCAAGAGATTATTTCTACTCCAAAAGCTTGAACCCCTTCTGACAATGTTGAGTGATACTGTACAATCAATAGAAGTAGAAGAAGTGAATCTCATTGGTGAACGTCAGGGGCAAACGAATCTTTCTATTGCCACTCTGTTAAAACAGCTCAAGGCGAGCACAGGTTTTCGTTTACCAGATTCATTAACTCAACAGGAGACTGATCATACAATTGAATAAAAGAATTGAAAACAAAGGATTATGATTTCCTATTTAATTTCTCCCATGCATCGCTATGCCGAAAAGCTGGCCAAGCTACAAAGTAATAGATAAATAGAGGAAACAGTGAATATTCAGGATGCACGTATGAACCATATAGCAACCAATACCCACCTACGGCAATAGGAAGAGCAATGAGTCTAGGACCGTTTCCATAATCATCCTCTGCCCAACGTGCACTTAATGCTTTTCCAACAATCCAAGGAGATAGTACAAGTAAAAATGTCCAATGTAGTATTAGACGGTAAAAATTAAAAAAAGGCTTGGAGAATGATGAGGCAATAACAAATACAATTAAGTATGGAAAGATCACAGGATGAATGTAGCTGTATAGCCATAATAGCCCGACGAAGCTCTGATCACAAATATTAATCCCAACAAGAAGCAATCAAGCATACAAACCCGATGTGTGAATAATCTAACATTTGAATACAATTTGACAATATGTCATAAAATATCAGAGTAAGAAAAGTTTCTAAATCAGTCAAATCTCCCCCCTGTCGAAGATTTTGGCTCAAAGTCAGTATTCATGACTACGAGTCGATTTACCTCTTTAGTGTTTTCCAACGATTTTTAGACAATTTTTCTCAATCATTTCTGCAGCTTCTGTCATGTCAGGTTCATGGAAAAATATTGAACAGCACTGGATCAAACTTCGTGATCAGTCATCATTTAATTTGAATGTTCCATGTGTCGCCATCAATAAAGATGGTGATTTGTATGAAACCACACTTTGGGGACTGACAAATCATATAGATATTCCATTAATGTTGTCGAAGAAATTGTTGTTTAATTACATGGAACTTGTCATTACGCGAGGAGGCGAAGCAGTACAGGCTGAAATGCAGCAGCTAAGCGATACTGAAGTGTTTACTTTTTTTAGTGAGCTGCAAAAGTGTAATAATCGTTTCTATTCTGAGAAATTTTGTACCGTAAATGATGTTATCAAAGCGATAGATATTGCCCAGGCTGGTTATAATAAAAATCCACGTAAGATGCTAATTGTCCAATTGGGTGAATTAAAAGCTGATCTGCTACTGGCGTCCCCTCCTTCCAATGAGGGCAGAAACTGACTAATTCGAAAAGATACTTTAACTATATACAGCTATTGAGTCC